>CBDCYN010000022.1:0-23383 GCA_965224205.1 Phycisphaeraceae bacterium | reverse complement strand
AACGCGAATCGTCGTGGACCTAGGCGGTGACTATCAGCGACTCGTCCGTAAGCTTCGTGCGATGGTCCGCAAGAAGATGGACATCCCACCCTTTGTTGAGCTTTACGACGAAGACGGGTTCGCCTTCGCGGTAGTCACCTCTGAGGACGAAAAACGAAAAGCGATTCACGAGGCACTGCTTAGCCGTCCGTTAGGGGTTTGGGTCCACGTGGGTGTTGTTCCGGAGCTAAACCACATCTTAGAAGGGCACACCCCGCCATGATGCAGGATTCTCTAAACACCGTAAAAGGCGTCCACAATCCCATCAACTATGCCCGCCTGCCAAAGGATTACCGAGACCTCTCTCTTGATTACCGCACGGACCCGGCGAGCGATTCTCAGAAGACGTTCGATACCGAGGCCACCATCTTTTTCATCACGCTAGGGGCGTTTGTTCTAACCGCTATCGTGCGGCTCTTGGGGCCGATGCTTGCCACCGGGTGGGCAGTATCCACCGGAGCATCTATTGGGTTTATTGCTGCCGTCGTTTACTTCTTTTTTACCCGCGAGCTTCGGAAGGCGGTCTTCATTCTCATCGCTGGTCCAATCACACCGCTCGTCCTAGCAGTGTTCTACCACGCAACCAATATCTGGGTGCTAAGAGTCATCGCACTCGTAATCGCGTGTGGTCTTGTCGCACTACTCGCCGACGCGATGGCCAATCATTACGCCCGGTGGTTGCTCGCTAATCCCCGACTCTCTCGCAGGACCCGAGAACTACGAAGCAGATGGTGGGCAAGCCGCCTTAACACGATACTCGCCTCGTCGTATGAAGGTGAGGACGGTGAAGACGAAGAGGTGGGTAAGAGGCGGCGTAAGGACCTAAGCAACCTTCATTCCTACAAGCCGGGGTTTTTGTTCCCAGCGGTATTTCTCCTTGGACTCCTCCCGATTTGGTTACCCACTGCCTGCATCATCATCGTCGTCCCGGCGATACTCGCAGGAGTCTTGCTTGTATCGTTTCGGTGCCCGCTCAGGACTGTTCTTCGAGTAACGGGTAGGGCGATAGTGAGTTGGTTTACGTATGGCTGGTATACGCCAGACGCCCCTGGGCTATGGAGGAGTCCACACGGTGGGGTCTGGCGGCGGGTAAGAATGACTTCGGCGGTCACCATTCTCCTTGCTATCTCACTGCTTCCGACTGTGGCATATATGCCATTTGTCTTTCAGTTTGAAACCGGCGGGGTTTGGGACAAGCTCTTTGCTCCGATGAAAGAACAACACTCCTATTCATGGGATTCGAAGGTTGAATATGCCCATGAGTTAGGGATTAACCTTCTAAGCAATGCTCCCGGGATGGATTCAGAGGAAGACGCTACTGTGGACGATTCCTACGGCGGTGAGCTTTGGGAACGAGATAGAGATGAGTGGCTTAGGAGAGAAGAAGCTCGATTTGAGCTTCATCGAGAATATGAAGCATGGAAAGAACGTCAGCTCGTCCGCTGGGAGAATGAAGTTAATGCGGCAAGCTTTGCCGCAGCCGAGCCTGAGAACTGGATGGTTCTTGCGGCAATGGGAGCTAAGGCCGGTTACCAGCGATTCATCTGGGCTTTTATCTTCGCCGCACTTGGCTCTTTGCTCCTTCCGCTCTTTGCCATCGGCTGCACGCTTCTTGTAGTTGCCGGCCCCACGCTTGCCCGCCTTTACGACGCGGTTGAGGCTGAGGATGCCTACGAAGCAAAGGAGAGGGGCGATGACACGCCGTGGACTCAATACGTAGCCCGTCTCGAAGAAGCTGAACAGCAAAAGGAACGCGAGCACCTCTGGCTAGGCGTGCATCGCGACGAGGATTACCCAGTTCTTCTTGACCCCGCCATTCTCCGTGAGCACTCATACTTCGTGGGTGATTCGGGGAGCGGTAAAACCGCTCTCGGTATCACACCGCTTATAAGTCAGCTTATACGCCGCACCGACCACGGCATGGTCATCATCGACTTAAAGGGCGATAACGCCCTGTTTCAAGCAGCACGGGAAGAATCCCAAAACGCTGGCCGCACGTTTAAGTGGTTCACCAACGAACTGGGTCGCTCAAGCTATATCTTCAATCCCTTCTCTCAGCACGAGGGCCGCGAGCATGTAAGCGTGAACCAGGTCTGTGAGACCATGCTTGAGGCGTTGAACCTAAATCACGGCGAAGGGTATGGGCGGAGCTACTTTAGCCGGGTCGCCCGCAGGTGGCTTTCTTCAACGCTTCGCACACACCCGCAGGTTGAGAGCTTTGAAGAGCTTTATGAGATTGCTTCTCAGCCTGAGAATTTCCAGGACGATAAAGAAGCACAGGACGTTTTCGAGCTTCTCTCAGTTATCGAGTCGCTTGCGACCTTTCGGCAGTTAAACGCTGAGGACGGCGAAGAGGCGGTAGATGATGTGCAGCGAAACGGGATATACATGCCCGATGTGATTGCAGAGGGGCAGGTAGCGTATTTCTGGCTCCCCGCTGCGGGTGAGACCGCGACCGTGCGAGAGATTGGAAAGCTCGCCCTTTATGCTCTAATTACCAGTGCCTACCAGCAGGTCCGCGAGCATGGAGAAGCGAAGCAGACCTACCTTGTGATTGACGAGTTCCAGCGGATAGCGTCTGAGGGCTTTAAGCTCATCCTTCAGCAGGCGAGGAGCATGGGGGTGGGGGCGATTCTTGCCAACCAGACCTCAGCCGACCTAAAAACCAACGACACGGACCTGCGGGCTACCGTTCAGACGAATACCCGATTCAAATGGTGTTTCAGTGCGACGGATTTGGACCAGCAGAAAGACATCATGACCGCTTCGGGGGAGACCATCTACCACACGAGAAGTTGGAGTTGGAAAGACGGAGAATCAGTTGCCAGTTCTCAAAGTGCGGGCGAAAAACTGATGCCCCGCATCACCCGAAACGACGTTATCCGCACGAGCGATGATACGTTTCAGAGTATCGTCCAGGTGTCTCGCGGGTCAGGCTACACACAGCTAAGTGGTTTCTCGATTCCGCTTGTGTCCTCGTATCACATCACCGAAGAGGTGTACGCCCGGAGAAACAAAGAGCAGTGGCCAGAGCCGAATGAGCATACCGTGGTGGGCACGCAGCCTCCGATGAACCCCGAGCGGTTTATTTCAGCCGAGGACCGATTGCGGGACAGCAAGATTATTCTTGAAGAAGATGCGGTAGGGGAGGAGGAGGCTGTGGTGCCCGAGATTCGGGTTACAGCTACGGAGCCGCCTTCTAAAACCAAAAAGGAAGGGAGGGTTGCTTCGATGCTTAGCCAGATGAAGGCTGAGCATGACGGGGAGGAGGACGACGTGTAGGGAAGGGTAGTTCGGTTGTCAGCATGCTTCGTCGGGGCATCGACGAACCGGCGAGTGCGGTTGGTGTCAGCAGAAGAACCCCTCAGACTCTGAACCGAGCCGGCAGGGGGATAAAGGGTTGTCATGTTGCTGCCTTACTTCGGCCTTCGTCGTCGAGGCAGCGTCGGGTGACCCCGACGACGAAGGCCGAAGACGGCAGGTCCAAGGTAATCAAACAGATACCCCCTCGAACCGTGATATCATTGTAGTTTCAGGTTCATTCAGAAAGATGATAGAACGGTAATAACGTCTAGAAACGGTACATAGTGTGTTAGGAAATAGGTATGCCGACAGTTTATGTTTATTTACTTCCTAATGATGAACTAACAACCGAATCAAGTGGTCAGGTCGCTGTAATGGTCGACGTGATTCGTGCGTCGTCGACAATCGTATACGCACTCGCAAATGGGGCCTCGTCTGTTTACCCCATAGCGGATGTTTCATCTGCGAGAGCACTTCGAACAAAGCTCGGAACCGATACTCTTTTAGGTGGTGAGCGAGGCGGTAAGCGAATTGACGGCTTTGACCTTGGCAACTCACCGGCAGAGTATGTCTCGGATGTAGTTCATGGAAGACAAATTGTCTTTACAACATCACACGGGACCAATGCCTTAGAACGAATGAAGAACGCTCGATTGATATTGATTGGGTCATTTCTCAATCTTAACGCTTTAGCTGAGTCGATACTCAAGGAAAACCATAACGTTTATATCGTATGTGCTGGAACGGGAGACCAAGTCAGTATAGAGGATAGTATCTGTGCAGGTAATCTTGTTCGATTGCTTAGTGACCAGGGATGGGAATTGGGTAATGATGCTGCGTTACTAACGCGAGCAGCATTCGATGGCATTACAGAGAATAAACTTTTTAAGTTGATTGAGATTGGTCGAGCCGGTGGGGTTATGAGGAATATTGGTCACCTTGATGACATCACGCGGGTTTTAGAGATGAATAAGCTCAACCTGGTACCACAGGTTGATACCAAGACATGGCGTATTCTCGTCAACAGGTCTTGTCAGTAATGATGCGAGAATTAGGAGCCTCACTGTGTTTGTACTCATAGCGACGATACGATACATATCTCGATAGAAGATAAAAGAACGTTGAGACCAAATAGCTTAAAAATGAGAACTCGTACGTCCAATCTAAACCAATCATTAGAAAGAGATAACCACAAGCGGCCAATATCACCAAAGCGATAAGGAATATGGCTAAGACTGACTCAGCTCCTGTTCGTCCACCAACAGTATGTTTCTTACTGGGGTGCCTAGATTGAAAAATAAGCAGGTCCTCCTCAGCAATCCTATTAACATGTTGCTCGATTTCATCAAGCCGACGGAGCACGTCTTCGAACGAACGTGCATGATTGATAGTTGTCCGAAGGAACACGAGGAGGACAACTGGGAATCCGAGCAGTAAGATAACCTGTGTGTTAGTCGGTAATACGTGAATACTACCTAGAAACGCGGCGAGCATCGTACCCGCGATTGGCACTCGACGTTCGAGCGAGGTCATACGGAAATAAATTAGTCTGTACAGAACTCGGTGCTCAGCCAAAAGTACGTCAATTTTATCTTTGTCTTCCATCGGGTATCACGGAGTTTAGCTGTGGAATGTACTGCATCACTTAGTGGTAAAGGGATTGATTTTAACGTCTCACAGAATGTTGACATCACAAGTGCGGATGCACTTTCAGGTCTATTTAAGCTATGTCGTAGTGGAACACGTATGTTTTGTGAACAGGTCAAAATTGATGAGAGAAATCGAGGTTTCGCCAAAGGCCGGCTTGATGGTATCCAATCTGATGAAATACTAATGAAGCTAAACGATGCTGTGCCTATTGCCCTAAAAAGTCCGTTCGAAGGATGCGATGCGATTGCCGGTGGCGTCTGGCGTGGTGAGCACCAAGATGCAATCGCAAAGCTTCGATTTGAGAAAGGTGCATTAGACCTCCCTATGCATGTGCACGAATGGTCAGAGCGGTGGATTATAGTAGCTGGTGGTCATGGCCACTACCATATTGCGATACAGGATGACTTAGAAAGCTTTGATGGAAGTAACATCCAGACATTCGATGTGAAGGTAGGGGACATCGTGTGCTTCACACGAGGAGTAGTACATACATTCGGTACTCCCTTAGATAACCTGGTTCTGTTGTCTTATCATTCGCCATTCATTGACCTCGATACCCCGCGTCAGTACACCATACCGAAGGTTCGAATTTGTCCGCGTAACATTGTTTAAGCGGTCGCTGAGATGTTTAGCACGTAGGATAGGTGTAAGAAGAAGTGGCGGTAGGATACAGGTCTCACGAAGATTCGTGCAGAAATAGGCTCTAAGAAGGTTGTTATCTGGGCAACAGTCTCAGCTCGAGAAATAAGATTGCTTATCAGCCGAATTTGAAATAATGGCGAACATACCCCTAACCCATCGGTTGTGAAAACGACCGAACCCTGTTGATTCAAAATCTATCCATCTCAACATAACTGCTCGTATCGGACTTCGATTTCTGTCGACATGAGATAATTCGGCTTCGTCACGCCGAACCTATTGGTTTTTGTTGCTTCGCGGATACAATGGGGTCTACTGAATTCCGGTATTCGTAGATAGCTACGGCTGGATAGGGCTAACAAAGAAAGGAGATTGCGATATGGTCAACGATACTTACTCGTGTGCTACTGGCTGGTTGTTAGACGGCGGTTCAACCGAACGTTTACCGCACTGGCGACCATCCCGCCAGTGGCACCCCGGCGTTGTTGCAAAACGGCTATTTATTAATCTGATTGTTGTTGTGGTCTGCGGGGCATCAATACCATCGCAGGCCGGCGCTATTGACTTCGAAGACGGAACAGGACACGATTCTCCAATCCCGAACAATTGGTATCCGGGACTTACCCTCACTAACGCCGTTTGGATATCCGACCCACAATTTCACAATGGCAATTTTGGTCTTGGTGTAGATTTAGGGAAAATTTCATCGGAAGATTGGCAGTTTCCCGGAACGGATAGCCCAATCATAATTCAATTTGACGTGCCAGTAAGTGAGACCTCAATTGTCGCATTTGATGTTGGTGCCAACGGGGCCCAAATCGAAGCTTTCGATTCCGATGGGAAGTCGATTGGTGTAGACAATATTACAGGCACTGGTTTCGGCATAGGACATAACGGGATACTCTCAATCATGGGTGATAACATATCTCGTATTGAACTCACACAGCATCTTTTCCAACCTAATACGCAACCACCCTCGGACGGGGTTGGGTGGGATAATCTAGTATTCACAACCGTTCCTGAGCCAACATCACTCGGATTTTTTTGTATTAGTTTTGTGGCTTTTCTCCGCATATCCACCTCCGCCCGTTGCCCGTTTGCCTGGGGCTAAGCGACGTTCGAACCAGAATCGAGACTGTTGGCGAGTGCACAATCGTCCTTTTAGTCCATGAGCCACACTCGATTTGGGCTACTAATGCTAACGAAGTGACGTGTAACCTTGGAAAACTATTTCAGAGAAAGGGTTGAATATGAAAGCAATAGATTTTGTCGCTCTTCTTATCATCTTCAGTGCAGCGCCTTTATCACACGCAGAAGTGGTTGATGATGCGAACGAGATGAACCCTAATTCAGAGATAATTGATTTTGAGGATTTTTCTTTCGGGCCGACGTCGAACCCACTCAATATAGGGAACGCAACGTTTTCAGCTACACCTGGTTTATCGATTTTTGATATGACCCCGTGGGGTGCCAACGGCACTGAAGTGGAAACGAAAACATTGCTACCCCTTCCTGCTCACGCTTTCTCGGGTTACACACCGATGACGATTGATTTCACAATGCCGGTTATTGAAGTCGGCTTTGGGGTGTGGGACCCAAATTTGGTTGGCAATATTCTGCGGGTGTTTGACCAGGATGGAATACTTCTCGAACAAGCACCTATCACTTCTCTAGGACCCACCGACGGCAGTCACGCAACTTTCATTGGAATTCGACGGCCCACCGCTGAAATCGCCAAAGCCGTCTTTAGTCCTGCTGCAACTAATGAGGTGTATGCGATTGACAATGTGACTTTTCTTGTTCCTGAGCCAACGAGCTTTTCACTTTTGGCGATAGTTGGGACTATGTTGTTCCGCCGCCGTGTGGCTTGAAGCTCGACTGACGTAATCACGAATAATGCAACCCCCGACCTCGCCCGTCGGGGGTTGTTGTTTGTATGACATAACGCACCTTATGTCATACAAACTGGCCCCAAACCTGGTAGAATCTCTCGCATTCAGGGCTTGAAAACCTCGATGTTTGTATGACATAAGGTAGATAGGCACAGAATGGATACCGCATGGCGTGGCAGAACCGCTTGGAAATCTCACCGATGAAGAGCACGCGAAGGTGCTTCGCTCGCTCGATGCGTTGCTGGATGCCCAGCGTCTTATCGAGCGAGCGGCTGAGCTTCTCTCACCCGTTCCGGGGTTCGCGACCGAGTGGGATGGCATCATGCAGCTATACGATGAGGTGAAATCCCACTGGCACGCCGTTGATAAATCTCGGGCGATGGTGACTCGGGATACCGGACAAATTGACTGAGCATGGAGGCATCAGCATGACCACCGCCGTTGTTCCCTCACCCGACCACGGTCTCATCGCATCCGCCGTTGATATCGACGACGAATCCCGTCTGTCGACGTGGGTTATCCGCTATTGGAAAGTCGAGGTCGACGGAAGCGTGAAAACCACGCTTGAATCAAAGAAGCGGGACATCCAACGATTTCTCGATTACTTCGGGAGCAATCTCCGTTCCGACCACGTCGACGACTGGACCAAGAGCGTCTCCAAAGGATTTGTCCGATGGCTGGAAACGAAAGCCAATGGCGGCAAGGGGTATGCCCCTACCTCCATCAACCGGTTCATCGCCACCGTTCGCCATGTGGCGAACTTCATCCACGAGAAACGAGCTTTTCAAGCGGGGAATCCCTTCCAGGGTATCTCCGACCTTGATGTGCCTGATCCCGCGTGGAACGGTCTCACTCCCGTCCAGGTAATGCGGGTCAAAGCCGCTCTCGACCAGCTTCTTAAGCTCAAAACACGCAAGAACCAGAGGCCCCACCGCGATAACGCGATTGTCATCTGCCAATACAACGCCGGGATGAGAATCTCAGAGCTTCTCGGGCTCAACTACGACCAGTATGACGGGAAGCATTTCAACAACGTGAAGCGTAAGGGGAAATCTCGGGCACCTAAGATTTTCGTGCCCAAGGAGGGTCGGGAGGCTCTCGTTGATTACATCGAGCATGAACGGGGGGATGAACCAGGACCTCTATTTTGCACCTCATCCGGGGGTCGTGTACCCCGTCAGTATGTGCACGACTTCCTTAAGGTCGTCGAGGGACACGTCAACGCCAAGCTCCCACCCGAGGAGCATATCCGGCTCCACTCGCACATCTTTCGCCATACCTCACTCAAAGAGATGGTCGAGAACGCCCCAAACGAGAAGCGGGGTATCCGCATGGCGATGAAGAAGGCGGGTCACAGCGAGAAGTCCGGGGGCCGCTACATTTGGCGGTATTTGCAGATTTCCGATGAGGAGTTCGAAGCGGCTCAGGAGCAGATGTATAGCTAAATACGAAAACAGTGCTAGGATTATGGCAACGATTCGCCATAAAATGGGCCATACTCCACTAACTACCTTTCAATAGCCTATTTCACTCCATCTAGTTTAATATGTAGCAACCCTGTCTGGTGCCATGTAGGGCCATTCTCATCCCCGGGTATAACTACGTAAAGGTACGAAAAGTCTCACAGCAAAATACGCATCTGCCGTATTATCAATCGCTTGCGTTAAAATCTTCCTCCCAAAAATGACCCCTGTTTCACCCCTGATTTTTGGGAGGTGAAAAATGGCCGATTTGGTGTGACCACAAACTAGAGATATTGGCCATGTGATTTTTAGATTCGTAAGTCCTTGTAAATAAAGGACTCGATTTCGAGAATCTCAGATAGGTTTTTGGCCACCCCGAGACCGCGAAAAACCCTATGGTACTTTTCGTACCTTTACGTAGTTACACCCAGAATCGAGCTTTTCAAGCAGGGAATCCCTTTCAGGGTATCTCCGACCTCGATGTACCTGAGCCCGCGTGGAACGGGCTATCACCCGTCCAGGTGATGCGGGTCAAAGCCGCACTCGACCAGCTGCTCAAGCTCAAGACCCGTGACCCCCTCCTAGAAAATTGATCCAGGTTTTGTGAGAGAATCCAACCGGCCTTTGGCCGGAAAGGATTCCTCATGAAGAAGCGATTGATGCCGGAACAGATCGTGGCGAAGTTGCGTGCGGCGGACGTGGAACTTGGCAAAGGCCAGAAGGTGCCCCAGGTGTGCAAACAGCTGGGCATCAGCCAGCAGACGTACTATCGTTGGCGGACGAAATACGGCGGGATGGACCCGCAGATGGCCAAGCAGCTCAGAGCCCTTGAGAAGGAGAACACCCGGCTCAAGAAGCTCGTCGCCGACCAAGCGTTGGACATGGCGATCCTCAAGGAGGCAGCCCGCCCAAACTTGTAGACCCCGAGCGTCGGCGTCGAGCCGTGGACTCGGTGCGTCGTCGTTTGGGGCGTGACAAGATCTCGCAGCGTCGTGCCTGTAAGGCGTTGGGCCAACCCCGTAGCACGCAGCGTTACCTACCTAAGCAACCGGAGAAAGATCGGGCGTTGATCGAGGCGATGCGGCGGATCGCCGACGAGCGTCCACGGTTCGGCTGCAAGCGGGTGCAGCCGATGCTTAACGCATCGGATGGGTCGGTGGGCTTGGGCCGTGTCCACCGGTTATGGAAACAAGAACACATGCAGGTGCCTAAGAAACAGCGAAAACGCCGACGTTTACCGGGCCACAGCGGCAACGGCTGTATCCGTTATCGCCCCACCCACCGCAATCACGTCTGGTCGTACGACTTCGTGACCGAACGGACCGAAGACGGCAAGCAGCTGAAGCTGTTGGTGGTGATCGATGAGTACACCCGCGAGTGTTTGGCCATCGAAGCGGGCCGATCATTCACAGCCAAGGACGTGATCTTGACGCTGCAGTACTTGTTCGCGGTGCGTGGGGCACCGGGCCACATCCGAAGTGACAATGGCCCCGAGTTCATCGCCAAAGAAGTCCGACGCTGGCTGGAACGAGCGGTGGTGCGTACCTTGTATATCAACAAAGCCAGCCCTTGGGAGAACGCCTACGTGGAGTCATTCAACGGCAAGCTACGAGACGAACTGCTCAACGGCGAGTTGTTCTTGAGCTTGGCCGAAGCCAGGTACGTACTCGATGAGTGGCGACTCGATTACAACCACCGCCGCCCGCACTCGTCACTGGATTGGCAAACCCCCGCCGCGTTTGCGGCGAGTTTAGAAGAACCATTGGCCGGGGCGTTCCCGGCCGCGTCGCCTGGTGGCTCTCCGGTCGGGGCTGCGCCCCTCCCTCCGACCCACCAGGCGGATCAACACACACCGATTCTCTCATAAACACTGGTACAAAAATCCCGAGGGGGTCAATGTCATATAAACATTGTCGCAACGAAACGTGGGTCTCTATCCAGTCTTGTTACTCCTGGTGGCAGCCGACAGCCACCGGACGTGTCATCGAGGCCGGTATAAGTGATTAGAAGAGCCCATGATGGTCTGGGCAACTAACGAAAGGAGTCTACGATGGCGAAGCAATGTGGCGGCAGTCGTGGCCGAGGTCCCAAGACGGTGTCGGTGAAGCCGTACCGCCGGTCGACGCCCGGCCCAGTATGTCACGGCCCTGGGAAGCCGGGACCGAAGACAGTAATCGTCCGGTCGCACAAGCGTTCGAAACCCTGATGCAGGTGGGAAGGTTTTCCGGACGGTTGGCTTACAATGTCAAGACCTTCTTTGGTGCATGGGAATGCCAGCATGAGCGAGCATCACGATGACCCCTCACGAATGTCCAATACCGAGTTAGTCCAAACCATTGGTGCTAAGACATCGTCGGTTGATTTGTGCCGAACAGCACTCGGAACCCTCTACAGGCGGTTTGCCCCTGGAGTGTTTGCCCATATCAAGAAAGTTTATGGTCATCTGGGTTTGTCCGAGGACGACATCCGTGACTTAGTGACCGACACCTTCATGCGTTTCAAAGATTCCGCTGGTCGGTTCGATGCGAGCGTAGCCAAGACACCCGAAGGGGTTCCTAAACTCATCCGCTGCTGGATGAAAAAGCACGCGAAGTGGGCTGTCCTGAACCACAATGTAGCCGCCGAGAACCGTTCGGCGGCGATGCTACTCGACCCCGAGCTCCCCGCTGCAACAACTTTACCCCGCTCAAAGGCCGAACTGACCCAGATACGGCGTATCCGGAAGTATTTGCACGCCCGACCCGAAAAGGCCCAAGACGTGCTGCGAACCTCCATCAAGTATTACGACGACGAGACTCGGAGCTTCCGAGTTCCTCGTGAGATTCAAGACTCCCTGATGCAACGTTGGGGTTTCGCTACTCCCAACGCTCTCGTCCAGTACCGTCTGCGGGAATTCAGGAAGCTGACCAACGTCATGCTTTCGTCGGTAGCATAAGGAGATTGACATGTCGACCCAACGCAACATGTATGGATTAGATGCTCAATACGCCGGGACCATTGAACTGGTGGCGGAGACTGACTTCGTCGATGTGACCCGTGAAGAATTAGAGGCGTTCGATGATTCGACTTTTGACACGTCGGGAGTCGATGTCCCTGTTGATGCGGCCGACCCGTCACGCCTGTTTGAACGGTTCGACCGGGAACAGAAACCGCAGGTTGTTGAGAAACAGACCGCACCGGCGACACTGTTTGATACCTTGCCCGGTGAGAGTGATGTTGATTCGGGTGGATATGACTTTATTGTTCCGCAGAATCGAGTCGGTGAGTTAGTGCCGACGGTCATTAGGGCATACATCAATATTCGCAACGGGTCTTCGACAGACCGCGTTGTTGCAGACCCGGAATTCAACCTGCTTTTCCTGCAAGAATGCTGGAGACTTGGCATTGCCGCGTCCCCCAAGGAACTAAATTGGGTCCTGTTGAATGCCCGGAAGGCAGGGAAGCTCAAGGGGACGCCTCCGGCTAAGTCGTATTCGATTCCTAAGCAACGGCTTGATGAGTTTTCCTTCGCGAGTGAAGTCGCCCTCCGTTATCTACAAGACCAGGCTTTCCTATCGCAGCAGAAGGAGTTGTCGCTGGACAAAGTGCTCTGCGACCCGCAGCTTGTCTCCCAGTTCGATGAGGTTGCTCAGCAGCTGAAGCCTGGGTACTCATCCTTGGACTATCGATGGGCTGCTATCGCTCTACGCAAAGCACGTCGGTCGAAGGTTGTTGTCGAGCAGCCTCGCTTTGATGCATTTGGGAAGGTGGACTCTCTACGGGTGAGTCGCCTTCGGGATTGTGCTGGTGTTTTCTGTTTAAGGTCTGGTAGTCAGATGAACTTCGTGGGTGTCGCGGAGAATATGAGGCTCCAGATTGACCATTTGCTCAGTGCAATGGGGCCTCATTTAGTCCCTGAATGGATGGCGGGACATTCTTTCGAGGTGGCTCAACTACACCTGCTAGAGATGCCAAAAACGGGGACCCAACAGCGAGAGCAATACCGGTCTGCTGTATTAAAGGCTAACGGGTCTCGGCTGAACTTCCTCAAGGGCTCGTTGTTTTACAGAGCCGCTTGAGGCGACGAAGGGGCCGTATCGAACCCCTTATGTTCAATCCGCCGTGTGACACAAAATGGCCCATCCTCCGGCGAATCGTTGCCGTGCCCCTCAATGGCACGCCGTAGAGAAATCTCGGGCGATGGTGACCCGGGATATTGATGAGCATGACTGAGCATGGCGTCATCGGTATGACCAGGTGACAAGCGATTGATTCCCGGCAGCCTGTACAGGCTGCCCTTTTTGATGTACCCAGAGTGATATTGTGTTGACTAAATATAATAATATTCCTATAATTGAAGGTGTAGTAGGTGCCTGAAACCACGGTTTCGTTCTACCAGGAGCAGGACGGGGATGTACCGGTTCGCGAGTGGCTCAAGGAGCTTCAGGGAAAGGACCCCAAGGCGTTTGCGAAGTGCATCGCCAAAATCCGCCTCTTAGCTCTTTTCGGGCACGAACTGCGAAGACCAGACGCGGATTATCTACGGGATGGGATTTACGAACTCCGGGCCAAAAAGGGCCGGGTCAATTACCGCATCCTGTATTTCTTTCACGGTCGGAATGTGGCGATTCTCGCCCACGGGTTGACGAAAGAAAAGAAGGTGCCAATCGCTGATATCGACCGGGCTGTTGCCCGAAAGAAGCGGTTTGAAGAAGACCCAGCGGCCCACACATACGATGAGGACATAGGCAATGACTAAGAAGAAAAAGACCTCAAATGCCTTGGAAATCATCGACGGGATGATTGGTGATGACGACGGGCTCCGTGAGCTTGTGGAGTACGAGACGCTTAACGCCTACGTGGCCCACCTCATTTACAACGCCCGCAAGCGGGCTGGTCTAACCCAACAGCAACTCGCCGAACTCGCGGAAACCCATCAACCCGTCATCGCTCAACTCGAAGACGCCGAATACGAGGGTCACTCCCTATCGATGCTCCAACGCATCGCCAAAGCCCTTCACATGAAGCTGTACATCGATTTACTTCCCGAGGAGGAACAGGAGGCCGCGTGATTGACAGTTAAATCAGCTAACGAGTCTTCGAGCCTCTCCTTGCCAAATAGCACGAGTTGTACAGGGCGTCACCCATTCCTGATACCACCGGTTGAAATCGCAAAGACCAGCGTGTAAATCCTCTACATCCACCGCGAAAATCCGATGGTCGAGTTCCCACCGCGTAGGCGTCTCCTTATCCTGCTCCAATCGTCTCAGATAAAGGTAGGTGTGCCACTCATCCTGAACCGCTGTTCGTGCATTGGCTTCGATGACTTCCAGGAGCGTTCCACCGCTCAGTCTGTGAAACGGTCTCTTCGCACCCGGTGCTGCTGAGATTTCTTTTGGGATTTCTCGGATAAACTCCGGTTTCCACCGCACGGGGGAGTTTTCGGCCCAGGTCTCGAAGAAAGCCGCGAACTCGTGCCAGCACTTAAAGAGGTCAGGCACATCCTTCATCCGCAGCCGATACTCCTTATCCCATCCACTTCGGCTGGGGTCTTTGGCACTCTTCTGCCACCGAAACACGTGAACGTGTAGCCGAAACCAATCCGCCAACCGGCATTGCTTTGGTGGACCCCACACCTGGAGATTGACGGAGCCGTGTTTGGTCTTAAAAACCGGGGTCGATTTGTGCTTATCCATTGAATTAAGCCGCCCTCCTCTGCTCCCATTTCCTGGAAAACAACAGCAACTCCCGCTCGTTTTCGAACGCCGGTTCCGTCAACCGCCCCTTAACCCGTCTGAGCGTGTGCCGGAGCACCTTGTAGCCAATCTCATCGCGAAACCCCGCCCTTCTCCGCTGGCGATTGACCTCCCGCACGATGTTGTACCACTGCTCCACCACCGGGCGATACGGCTGGTAGCAGTATTTCCTGAACTCCTCAATGAGTTTCTCCCGAGGCAGTTTCCGAGCGAGCTTCGAAAACCGTTCCTTCATCTGCCTGTAATGCTCTTCCGTCATCCGAACCGAGAGATGACCCTTTGATATGAACGCCGGTTCGTCCCACTCCTCTTCAGCAAGCAGAAGCTCACCGACATCGGGTGCACCCGCCTCATCGAACCCGGGCACCCGATACTTGAGTGAGTAAGGCCCACACCGAATCGCTTTTCGTCGGGCGTCCTGAATCCGGCCCCCCTCTTCTCGCCAGAACAGGTCGTTTTTTCCGAGCGTTGATAGCAGCACGAATCGGTGACCATAGCGGAGATACTGCATCCGGGCGTAGTTCTCCGCCTTAAGCTGCTCACGTCCATGCTTATCAAACGTGTGGAACCGATACAGCTGGTGGAACCACGCATCGGTAAACCGGGGGTCCTTCCCCTTGGGAATCTCTCCCGTCGCATACAGAAAATACCCCCTGCTCACATAATTCACGCCTAGCTGCTGGACAAATGCCCGAAGCGATGTCGCAACGCATCGATACATGGTTCCCCCCTTTTCATTCTCGTCAAAACAGCGAGAACACCGGCCAAACGAACCTTCTCAATTATCCTTCTCTCGTTTTGACTGCGGTCGCCTAACCCAGCTTATGGCCTAGCACGCGAAGAAACACCACCGCGTTTCTTCTCTGTGCCCCTTTTGCTGGGCGTCGCCCGCACCGTATTCCATATTTGCATTCCCTTAAGACTAGGTGGTCCAAAAAAAAGAATTCTTCCGCCACAGGTCACCTACTCTCCCGAGTAAGTCGCGTGTAGCCACGCGGAATCATCTACCGCAAGCGGGGAGGCACGATTGCCCCCCCGCCACGGTTGCTCAGAGATTGAACAACGTCCCAGTCTGCCCTTTAATCGTCTATAGCTTCGGCACCACCCGTTAAGCCAGAACGAACACTTATGACCAGCACGGCGTTACCGCTCGTGCTAACGACCTACCGGAGCCGTCTGTTCGCTGCCTATACATCAGGCACTTTTAGTCAGGCATCACTCCACCGCTTGAGCATAAACGCTTGGTGGTCCCACCAAGCTATGCGGTCGTTACTCCGCCCGCTCAAGGGTTCCCAGCTTAGTAATGGTTGTTATCCAATGACTCACGCCCGCTACATGGGGTTATCCCATTGACCTCACGCCGTATGTACCCGGCTCCCGCCGGGTCATAGTCACCACACGCCCTTACGTGTGCTTTCTGGGGGCAGAACACGGAAGCTCCCCCTTACCCGTCGGCGAGGGTTATTCGCAGTCCGGCTTACGTCTTTCATTGGATTTACCAGCAAGGGCAACGACTTTGCTATATCGCCGCCCCTTTCGTGGTTGAGCTATTCACGCCCCGCCTTTTCAGCAGGTACCCGAGTAGGGCTAATACTCGGCTCCACCTGTCACCAGGTTAGAGGCTCCCCACGCTGGCCATCGTTGGACGAACTCTTAGAGTCCGAACACCCGTGGGTGGGTTTAACTGAGTGAAGAGATGTTTTTTACAAGGGTGTTCTTCACCTAACCACATCAACCATCACGGCCTCAACGAACGCACGCGTCTCGTTGAGGTATGTCGCTGTCGCCCATGCACCTAGTAAAAAGAACACGTTTCCATCGGGTAGAATGACGGGATTACTCCCTCACACAAGTGAAGGTATTAGGCCGTCAAGCCCCCGTCGAGCTACAGGGTCTAAGCCCTCGGACAAGCACCTCGCGATGCATCCGGCTCTACCGGGAGAGAGCACATGGCGGGTAACGAATCCGCCCCCTTAGCTGGTTGGTAGCCAGTTTACCGGGTGTGCTCCCTCCAATCTCTGAGCAATGAATCCTACGTGTCTTGGTGACGTGATTTCCACGTACCCAAGCTCGAATCCGCTCATTGCCACCACGAGACCGGTACGTTCTCGCGTGATTTGCGGGTACCGTACCCAGGTATTTTCGAACAGGCTTATTTTCGCTAGCCCCGAAAGGACCGTTTCGGTCCTAGCTCCAAAGGCTAAGAGCTAACTCTTAGGAACCCCCGCTCTCCGCCGGTTCCAAACCTCCCCCACCCCCTACTCTCCCCTCATGGCATTAAAGCCGGAATCTTGGTTTGCCGTTAGGAGGGGTAATACCCTGCGAGGGGTGCAGCCCGAGCTACGGGTTCTACCCCCCTACCACTCCCACTGACTCAAGCACGTCTTGGGCCGTAGACATCCCCGACGGTGACCCCCCTGCCCCATTCGATGCAAGTGACCGCTCGAAATCAGCATGATTGAGTTCAGCTAACGCTGCTTCATATCGCTCTCGGGTCCACTCCGGATGGTGGGGTTTGATAAGCCTAAACGGGTCAGAAATCCGCTTCTGGGCCGCGATTTGCTTTGCCGCTCGTGCTAGTTTTGCGTCCTCAGTCAGCTCAACTTTGACGACCTTTCGCTCCGGACGAACAGCCGGTTTTCTTATCTCATCTGGCCTGAGATAATCTCTGATGCGGTTGATAGCCGCGTCCTCATCAGCCTGAGTGATGTAGGCCCATTTCTTGTCGTTGCGGTTTCGAATCATCGATGCGAAACATGCACAAGGGTCATCTACACCGATAACCCGACTGTGTTCTGCCGCTGAAACGAACAATATCCGCTCATGAGGATGTTGATGGAACCAACCCTTTGCTATCGCCTGGTCGAAAAGCTCGAAAAGCCTCGAAGTCCGATGAAGGTCCGCATCAACCACACGGTTGAGCGTAGGCTTCTTTCCCTCTTTGAAAGATTTTTTAATCCCCATCGGACGACCGGAGGTCGGATGTGGGTTTTTAAGTTCTCTCGAAGAGAGAAGATGTTGGTTAAGACAAGGGGTAGAAGAAACCGTGCCGCTTTCTGCTTGAGGGGTAGAAGATTCCGCACACTCACCCCCCTCCCCTACCGCTTCTGGGTTTGAGTTATCCACAGCCTTGTCGGGTCGCTCCCAACGCAGATTGATGCTGTAGCGACGACCGAAGCGGTTTAGATGCCACTGCTCCTGCTCTTCTTCGATGAGCACACCGAGATGCACCAGGTGGCGGCGTTGCTCTTCTACGGCCCGGGTGGTGAGTCCGAACACATCGGCAATCCAGGATGACTTACAGTTGCCCGTGGGAACTATCTGGTACTGGCCGTCGATTTTCCTGTTGAACAGGCACCAGATGAACTGCCCGATGAGCGTTGCAATGAGTCCCTTCCGTGCCCCCCCTGCTGCGAGCAGAACGAGCCGACGAGGAATCTTGAGCTTCTTATCCCGCCTGCTCACTGGGACCTCTGCGAGCATGGCCCAGAACGTCGAGAGGTCATCGACAAGAAGCTCATCCGGGGAGATGGCGTGTTCAATCGAGGACTGTGAGCACTTCATCAACCCGACCGCTGCCAATTCTCGGAGTGATTTTCTGATGATTCGCTCAGTTCCCCCTACAAGGAGCATAAATTCCCGTAGGCGAAACTTCGGTGCTCGATGGTCCTCTAGGTTGAGGCGGGTCTTCTTTAGCTCGTGAGCGGCAAACCAGACGTGAAGAGCCTTAAGTGAGATGAGGTGCTGGTGGTAGGCCCAGAAGGCCATCAGAAGCTGCGGCACCGAGATTTGAACGAACCCCCCTACCGCTTTCGTATGTGCTCTACCATTTTCCCAGAGCGTTTCTGTCTTTTGTGACTGCATCCGTGCAACCTCGTGATAGCGGACAATCCAAGGGCGTCCGCGTTGCCCCGTGTGTGAACACGCAGCACCGACTTCAGGGCACAAAATCCCTGTCAGCCTCACGAGATTGGTATTGACGACGGTTGGAAGTGCGGTTAGATTGGATTTACCAGATTCAATCCATCCGCGAGTGTGTGACCAATCTCGTGGACTCAAAATTAGCGGCCCATAGGTCGCTTTTTTTGTGCCTGTTGTACCGTGCTGCTATTCGATAATGGTCTCCTTACATTTACGACTTCTTTCCCCTGACAATTAGCCGAGCGAGACAACACTAAGCCGCTAGGCTTTAACAGACTTAAACTACATCACTACCATACGTACCCAGCCAAGCACTGCAAGCGGTAAAATAAGCATTCGCGAACATGGATGCATGCATGGTCGAACACATGCATCCATGTGTGGTGGTATGCATGCGGGCATGGGTGCTGCCATAGCCGCATGCATGGTCTTTTTGGCGGGCCTAACGTCCTGATTGCTGGTGTTTGCGATAGTTTGACTCATGGGTGCCAGCATCCATGCATGCTAGGACGCGACCATGCATGTGTGCCTGTATGCATGCATGCTAGGAGAAAAATATTTTTTGTCCTGTTCCGTTATTGGACGACGATGAGAGAAGAAGAGGGCGTTGTCTACGACGCCCTTACTATGCGTCCGGACGTATTGAGCGTCTTCGATAGACCATCTGCTAGGAGTTAGACGCCTAGGCATTGTAGAGAGATAAAAATTTCGTTGCACGTGTACCCGCACGCCAGTATGCTGGCATCCACGCATGCATGGATGCGTGGATGCCGCGATGCGGCCATAGATGAATGAAAAAATGATTCGATTGCTCACTCAAGAACGTAGGGAGGCGTAGTCATGTCTGATACCAACAACGGTCAGATAACAGTCAGTGAAAATCGAGTAATAGGCGTGGTCGAGGACGCTGCTCACAACGGTCACGTGATAGCAATCGGAAATCAGAAAGGGGGGGTAGGTAAGACCACCTCCACGGTGAACATTGCCGCTGCACTAGGTGAGGCTGGTCATTCCGTTCTAATCATCGACCTTGACCCTAGCGGTGGTTCGACAAAACACCTTGGGGTCAACCCGAAGCAATACGCAGGTACATTTGAGCTAATCATCTCTGAGGATTCGCCACAGGATTTAGCTGTGGTTGAAGGGTTGCCGACGAACGTTCATCTCATTACCGCACGAACTGAGCTAAATGAGATTATGAAACATACAGGGAAGTTCGTGAACCCCACAGAACTACTGACGAGGGGGCTTGAGCTAGCTCGCAAGCAGTACGACTATATCCTCCTTGATACCTGCCCGTATGCGAATGCTCCCACAACGGTTGCTGCGTATTCATCTGCGGATTGGTTTCTCCTATCAACGTTTCCAAACAAACTCTCATATGAGGGCCTAAACGAGGCTTTCAATGACATCAGAGACGTTAAGTCGCAACGCAATCCAAGACTGGAAATCATCGGAATTATTTTTTCAAACGTGGACCGTCGAACCAAGGCTAGAGAGCAAACTGAGGCATTTATCAGAGAGCATCTAGACCATAGAGCGTTTTCGGTACCGTTTATTCCAGCGAACAGCATCCTCAACAAGACACTTGACCGAGGCAAGACGTTGTTTGATGGAAAGTCGTATCAAAAGCATGAGATTACGAACATGTATCGAACTATCGCTAGAGAAATCGATGCACGATGTTGTCATCGGGATGAGTTCTTGGCTGGGACACTTACACATCAGATCATCGAAGAATCTCAGGGCGATGTAGACGCAACGAAATCCCCGCCAGAAATTGTCGTCTTAGACCAAAATGACAACGTATTGCACACAGTGAACGAGTAGGGAGGGACCAATGCCAAAGCCTCTTACAAAGCCTCAACCATCTAGCTCGGTCGCAACCTCTCTTGTTGATACAACTGCGATGCAAGAGGCGTTGATGGGTAGCAGCGAAGCTGCGTCGAATAACAAACTTAGAGTTGTAAGGGATGATGAGGCTACTGGCTCAAATCCACCTCCTCAAGTTACACCTACAGAACGCACGGGGGAGCCAGCGAAAACCCACCGTCAGGTGATTCTTACCGAATCAACTGACAAAACCCTTAAACACTTGAGGCAGCTATTCAGCGGCGTGACTGGGTCTGAGGTAAAAAACAGTAACGTCGCTAGAGCGTGGCTCATGGTATCAGAGCACGCGAAGACTCAGATTGAACAAGCAGCAGCAGCGATTGGTCCGCAAGATATGCCTAGCAACAAGTTTGGCAATGAGCACAAGAGAGATGCGTTCGATAGAAAGCTTGCCGCAGCAATCTTCGAAGGATTTCGGAACGCCGCCGCGTTTGAGTGTGAGTGAAAAGATAGGACGCATGGGTATCGGTAGGGGAGGGGGGTCAACAGGCAGGAAAAACGAGCAAGCCCCAAAAAAGGGAAAGGAAAAACCCGCCTGAGGGCGGGCTCCCCCGATTACCTCTCACCACACCCCGGGCAGCTGCGATAATTGCACACAGAGCAAGTGTCCCCAGCGGTAGGGGAGCCGCAGCGAAGGCAGAAGAGATAATCCACCTGTTTGGGCGTCTTTCGTTGCCGTTTCTCGGCTCTACTCTCAGCCGTTGTGCTCGTGCTGTTCTTAACGATGAATTTGTGCGTGTCAGTCATGAGAGAAGCTCCTTAAAAAAGTTGGGCCTGTTCACCCCACGCTGACAGGGCTGAGTTTTTTAAGGAGATTCGAGAATTGAGACCGCACGAATCCAATGACACGGCACGAGTAGGGGGGGAGGAAGAGTTGGCCACTTACCGAAGAAGCCGAACGAGGTGATACACAGCACCTAACCTCTCCCCGGTGCTCACATTTCTGATTTGCCCCTGCGTCTTAGAAGGGGGGTAATGCCTATCCGAAGCCTATCATCCCGGACAGGTCATCCCTACCTACGTTTTGCCGTCGTCGTCGCTAAGAGGGCACGTCATAATTTACCATCAGCGTTATCGCGTTCTCGACTCTCCCACCGACCCGCCGTTAATCTCACCCATCATCGATAGATTTGTTCTTTGCCATTTCCCGTATCAGCCCACGTAGGCTCTGGTCGATTCAAGCAACGCTCACGCCGGGTCGCGGGGCGACCCGTCATTCACCTTGCCCATTGAATCTTCCCGCCGCTCTCACGTTGGCCTCTCCGCATATCTCCCCGCGAGTTCGTGTTCTTCATCAGCGATTTGTGAATGAAAAACACAAACTCACTTATAGGAGATACTTACCATGGCAAAGAACAAACCAATCGATGAAATCCGTATCGGTAACCTCAAGGCTGCCATATGGGAGAACGAGACGAAGAGCAGCGGCACGATGATAAACGTGACCTTCGAACGCCTCTATAAAACCGACGAAGGTTGGAAATCATCCGGCAGCTACGGAAGGGATGACCTGCTTGTCCTAGCTAAACTCGCGGATAGGGCTCACACAGCCATCATCGAGCGTCAGCAAAAGGAGTAAATTCAAATCACAAGGCGACCGGAGAGCAGAGGTTCTCCGGTCGCTTTCTTTATCCGAAGCGGTAGGGAGGGGGGTAGCGGCAATCACGACGGACACCGACCCAAACGGCGACAGGCCAAAGCCCACCCCGCGACCTGGAACTCCGTGTGCTCTTGGGTAAGCCATGCTCGAATGCTGAGCCGTGTTCAAAATCCCGTATTGGCTCTCTACGGGATTTTGAAGATGAGATGACCCCATTCCATGTCTCTAAGAATATCGTGCGGGATAGGGGCTTGGTGACGCCGCCGTGCGTAACGTGAAGCATCCACCGATTCAATTCAATCGACAACGCTTCCGTCACAGTCAGGTCCACCAACCCGTACGGATTATCAGATAATCTCTCCCTCTCGATACGAATGAAAAGCTCAGAACACTCGATTGATTCTTCTCTCCACCCTCCCTTTTCGGTTCCTCACTCATCGACCACCCGCCAGCATCATTCGTCGCTTCCGCTTGTCCGTTTGTAGGCAAGTCTTCCTCTTCCATCCAGCGTTCGTGAGATGGAAGCAAAGCCTTTTTACAAACCAACAAATCGTAAGCCAGACAACCAGGCGGCTCTGACTGGCCGAATCGTAAGGAGGAACCCGTTATGTGGTTCAGGAAGAAGAGAAGAGCATACTTATCATCCCTTGACCTTTACCCAACTCAGCATCGAGGGGGAGAGATTGCGGACTTTACCTACGGGAAGGTTTGGACCCGACTGTGGCGAAACCGAGGCCGTGACGGCTCGGTGTATTACCGCATCTCGTTCGATTATCTGCACGGCACGAAATACGACACCAAGCTCTCTAAGAGCTTCCCTCCCGAGGCTCTTAGAGACCTGGAACGGGCAATCGTCCGCATCCAGCACTGGCTCAACGAGCACAAGAATTATTAACCACTCGCGTGGCGGGCTTTGGCCCGCCGCCGTTTGGGACGGTGACCCCGACAACCGCTCTTTTCTGTTTTAGAGTGGAAGCTGCGGTCAGTTCCCGCCTGCGGCGGGAGACTGCCCTCCGCTCAGCAATTCTTGCCAGCCTCCGCTCGTGCCGCTCCCTACGGCTGGCTTACCCCGCCGCCAAATACCCCCGCACCCGCCACCTCCCAAGCCCCACCGCGAAGGCGGAGCCTTCGCACCCTAAGAGGGAATCGGCACGCAAGCGTGCCTCTCAGGTCTCACTGGTCGGTCACGGCGGAGGATTCCCGCTCGAAGCGGGACATCCCCGACCGAGCCCTCCAGCGGCTCCTTGT
>CBDCYN010000021.1:0-68817 GCA_965224205.1 Phycisphaeraceae bacterium | reverse complement strand
CATTGCTGGCCGAGGTGCGGCTGCCCGAACTACTGACTGGGGTTCAAGGGAATGGACCACCTGCGAGGGTGTACGTCTGTGAAGGTGAGAAGACCGCCGATGTGGTCCGCGCAGTAGGGTTGCTCGCCACCACGTCACCGCACGGCAGTAAATCAGCCCAGAAAGCTGACTGGTCCGTGCTCACCGGTGCCCAGGATCCGTGAAATAGTCATCCTGCCGGATGCTGACGATGCCGGCGAACGCTACGCCGATGACGTGGCGTGTGTGCTGTCGAAACTATCACCGTACCGCCCGTGATCAAGGTAATACGCCTTCCAGATCTACCCTTCGGTGATGGCGGGGACATAGCCGACTTTGTGGCACTGCGCGGCGGTGACGTGCAAGCGATCAAAGCGGAGATCGAAGCTCTAGCTAATAGTACACTGCCGGTGGAACCCGGAGATCCCTGGCCAGATTTCCAACCCTTGTCCGAACCAATCGATACACCCTTCCCCACACACGTTTTGCCTACTCCGATTCGTCGATGGGTCGAAGCTGAAGCGGAAGCCACACAAACGCCGGCAGCACTGGCCGGGCTATTGGCCTTGGCGGTAATCGGATCGGCGACAGCCAAGCGGGCTGTGGTCGAGCCGTGGGCGGGATGGCGTGAGCCCCTGAATTTGTTCGTGGCGGTGTTGCTAGAACCGGGCAATCGCAAGTCAGCGGTATTCAACGATGCGACCAAACCGCTGCGCGATCTTGAAAAACGCCTCGCAGACGAACAGCGTGTTCAAGTGGAGCAGGCCCTATCCGAGCGTCGTATCAACGAAGCCCTATTGAAGAAATTGGAGAACCTGGCCAGTGAGAAGGACGATCAGCAGGCCCGTGAAAAGGCCCTGGCGCTTGCCGCGAAGCTAGCCGATCAGCCAATCCCGTGCTTGCCGCGTTTGATCGCCGACAACGCCACGCCGGAGAAGTTAGAAATCCTGTTGGCTGAACAGCACGGACGGCTAGCGAGCATGTCTGCCGAAGGCGGGGTGTTCGACATCATGGCCGGGCGTTACTCAGCCGGAGCCGCTTCCTTTGACGTGTATCTGAAAGGCCACGCCGGCGATGAGCTGCGTACCGACCGCGTCGGGCGCACTGGGGTTCACGTTGTAGCCCCGGCCTTAACCTGCGCGTACGCCATCCAACCCGCTGTGATTGCTGGGCTGGCAGACAAGCCGGCCTTCCGTGGACGTGGCCTGCTTGCTCGCTTTTTATACGCCTTGCCGCGCAGCCGTGTCGGTCGTCGATCAGTTCGTCCCGCCCCTGTCCCCGAGGACATTCGACAGGGCTATCTTGACGCGGTGGGGCGTGTGGGTCGCTTACAAGGCGAACGGGTGCTAATGCTCGAATCCAAAGCACAATTGTCCTTTGAAGCTTGGATGGAAAAAGTGGAGGCCATGCTCGATATTGGCGGTGACTTGGAACCCCTGAGCGACTGGGGAGGCAAGCTCGCTGGTCTGACACTTCGCTTAGCCGGCATCATGCACATGGTGGATCGAGCTGACTCTGTCACCATCAACACCAGCACGATACAGGACGCGATCGCTTTGGCGCGGTGGTCGATCACGCACGCGGAAGCGTCACTGAATCTCATGCGAGCCTCGGGTGCCGCCACAGACGCAGCCCATGTTTGGTCGTGGGTTCGTCGACGCGGTCTTAGCCAGTTCACAGCCCGCGACGCTTGGCAGGCGACTCGGTGTCATTTCGACAACAAGCGGCAAGACCTCGACGAGCCATTGGCTGTCCTGGTCAAGCGCGGTTACATCCGACCTGTGGAACAGGACCAAAGCGGGCCGGGTCGCAAGTCACAGGTCTTCGAAGTGCGCCCCGCTTTGCGAAACGGGGACGCCGTCAGTTGTACACAAAATCCACAAAATGCCCGGACATCACCGCCAAATCTCAAATTTGTGGATTTTGTGTACGCATCCGGCCAATCAAAATCGGATCACGATTGGATTCAGGAGGGTGAGCTATGACGCTAGCCCACACGCTGATCGTGGACGCCATGAAAGCCGGTATCTTGCTGATCGCTAAAGGTGACCGCCTGCGATACAAGGCGATGCGGCCCGTCCCCACCGACCTGCTCCGACAATTCAAGGTCAACAAGCCCGCGCTATTGGATGTCCTAGGGGCAACGGAAGAGGTCGAGGCCTCGACCGCCACAAACGACTGCCCAGCGATCTACAGCGCAGGGGGGCATCGGCTGCTGAAAGCCGCGGAGATGAAGCCGGGCGATCTGTCTCCACTGGAATCGACCAAGGAGGGTTCCCTTGAAGCGGTGGTCATCGACGATCAGCTCAGACCCCAGAATCTGGGAAAGTTGATCAAGAAAGCACCGTCCACGACTCGGCTTGACGCGGCACGCCACATCCGCCAGGCACGACGGGCCAACGATCGCGGCCTATCTGTTGCAATGCGTGATGCGTGGCGTGAGCGGCTAGCAATCTGCATGGTCGAGGGTGATCTACCCCTTGAAGAGGCCCAGCGAATGGCCCTTGAAGAGTTACGAAAGTTCAATTTAACGAATCATTGATAATGCGAAAGCTATGGGTGTAATGTGATGGTGGAAACGATCAGTCAACGTGTGTGCCGAGCGATCAACGGATGCGGCCACAGCCGTTATTCGATCGGCAATCAGAGCGGTGTATCCGAGGGCATGCTCAGCCGGTTCATCTCTAACCAGGTGTCGATGAGCCCGCGCACACTCGACCGGATCGCGTCCATCATCGGGATCGAATTAGCAGTCAATAACCCCTAGCGATCGAAAGGGAATTGAATCATGGCAAAGAAGAGACGCGGCAATGGACAAGGGAACCTGAAAAAGCGAGGTGGGCGCGGGCCTTGGATCGCCCGATATTTCGATCACGCCGGCAAGCGTAGAGAACGGTCGACCCGCACCACCGACAAA
Source organism: Phycisphaeraceae bacterium (assembly GCA_965224205.1). Taxonomy (GTDB): domain Bacteria; phylum Planctomycetota; class Phycisphaerae; order Phycisphaerales; family Phycisphaeraceae; genus CBDCYN01. The sequence goes on along the minus strand of CBDCYN010000021.1, from coordinate 65,882 downwards.
GCCGCAGCGGAACGCATCCTGGCCAAGATGGTGGCAGATACAGCGCTTCGTCGGGAAGGGGTTATCGATGCGAAAGCAGATTCGCTTGCACAGCATGCCCGCCAACCGATCAAAGAACACCTCGCCGACTTCCGCGTCTCCTTGGTTGCCAAAGGTTCAACGGATCGTCATGTCAAGCTGGTCTGTGGACGGGTTAGACGAGTCCTGGACGGCTGTGGCTTCGCTACTTGGCCAGACCTTTCGGCTAGCAGAGTCGTGGAATACCTGCACGGGCTGCGTGCGGACCGGACTGACGCGGACGGCAACATGAAACGCGGCATTAGCGCTCAGACGTTCAACTTCTACCTCCAAGCGATCAAGCAGTTTTGCCGCTGGATGGTCAAGGATCGCCGAGCCAGCGAATCGCCGGTAGCACATCTGGACGGGTTGAATGTCAAGACCGACCGTCGTCATGACCGTCGGGCATTGACGGTCGAGGAACTGCGCCGATTACTGGAAGTGACCCGCTCCGGCACTACCCGTAAGGGAATGTCCGGACCCGAACGGGCCATGCTTTACCGACTGGCGGTCGAGACCGGTCTACGAGCAGGTGAACTGCGAAGCCTCACACGGTCGTGTTTCGATCTCGATACTGCCACGCCCACCGTGACCGTCGCAGCGGCGTATTCCAAACGTCGCCGTGAGGATACGTTGCCCCTTCGCCAGGAATTGGCCGAAGACTTAAGTGCGTTTCTTAGGACCCTCGCACCAGCAACCCAGGTCTTCAAGGTCCCCAAGCACACCCATTCTGCGGAGATGTTCCGTGCCGATCTTGAGGCTGCGGGGATCCAATATCGAGACGATGCCGGAAAGGTCGCCGACTTCCACAGCCTACGGCACACATTCATCAGTAATCTCGCGTCAAGTGGCGTGCATCCCAAAACGGCTCAGACCCTAGCCCGACATTCCACGATCACACTGACGTTGGATCGCTATACCCACCAGTATGCAGACAGTGAAGTGGAAGCACTGACCAAGCTACCTGATCTTTCGGTGATCCCTGCGGATCGAAAACGAAAGACCGGAACCGATGACGCAACCACATCAAAGCACCACCACCTAAAACCCCACCAACGGCGGCGCGAAATGGTGCAATCCAGTGCATTGGGAAGCGAAGACGATGACGACGACAACAGGCCCTCCTCCGAGAGGAAGGACAGCGATAAGCCTTTGTCTAGTACAGGTCTATGCAACAACACGCAACACAATACGGTTGAATGCAAAACGGAGAGGGTGGGATTCGAACCCACGGTGACGCAAGCGCCACACCGGTTTTCGAGACCGGCCCCTTCAGCCGCTCGGGCACCTCTCCTTGAAGTCGATTTTGCTCTATTTTTCTCGGCTAAATCCTTGTTTGTAGAGGACTTTTCATTGCCAGAGGAACCTGCTTCTTCCGACCGACTCAGTATACCAAAGTCGCCTGAAGTCTCACCTCGCCCATGCTTTTGCGACAAGTGGCGCGCCAAGTTTTTGAGCCTCGGATCTGCGCTATCCGTGCCAGTGGCTTGTTTCGTATTGCGATCTGGCGGCGATAGATCCGGCAGCATTTCAAGGGCCGTGGCTTGTTCACCGTAGTAGCTGTGGGTGTAACGGTCCATCGTTAGCGTGATCGTAGAATGTCGGGCCAGCGACTGAGCCACCTTGGGGTGCACCCCACCTGCTGCAAGGTTGCTGATGAAGGTATGCCGCAAGCTATGGAAATCGGCGACCTTCCCGGCATCGTCTCGATAACGGATCTCCGCAGCCTCAAGATCGGCACGGAACATCTCCGCCGAATGGGTGTGCTTGGGGACCTTGAAGACCTGGGTAGCCGGCGCCATGGTTCTCATGAACGATCTCAGGTCATCGGCCAGGTCGTCACGTAACGGTAACGTGTCTTCCCGCCTACGCTTCGAATAAGCCGCAGCTACCGTGACCGTCGGCGAGTCCCCCCGCAGGTCGAAAGACGCCCGCGTGAGGCTTCGCAGCTCGCCTGCCCGCAGCCCAGTCTCAACCGCGAGCCGGTAGAGCATGGCCCGCTCAGGTCCAGTCATCCCCCTCCGGTCCGGCCCGCCTTGGGTTGCCTCTAGCAGTCGGCGGAGATCCTCGACCGTTAACGTCCGTCGGTCATGGCGGCGGTCGGTCTTGACGTTCAACCCGTCCAGATGTGCTACTGGCGATTCGCTGGCCCGACGGTCCTTGACCATCCAGCGGCAGAACTGCTTGATGGCTTGGAGGTAGAAGTTGAACGTTTGAGCGCTGATACCCCGTTGATTGCTCGTGTCGGCCCGCATCTCGTGGAGGTAATTCATCACCTTGCTGGCGGAGATGTCGCCACAGAATCGGAATCCACAGCTGTCAAGCACTCGTTTGGCCCTGTTGGTCACGAGTTCGACGTGACGGTCGGTGCAGCCCTTAGCTTGCAGCGATTTCTTGAACTCCTCCAGGTGGTCGCTCAGCGGTTTGCTGACCGCCACCCGTTCGCGGTCCACAAGGCCGATTTCCACGAGTCTGGATAGTGTGCGCTGCGGCAGTTCGCTGAGCCACCGTGTCAGCGTTGGGTCGGACTGGCCGCCGGAGGCGCTGTGATAGTTGATGAGTTTGGTCAGGTTCCGGGCCAGTTCTTCTGTGGCTGACCTGCTGGTAAAGGCTGACAACCGGCGGAGTGACTCGTTATGGTCGCGGAACTCCACATACCATTTGCTGGTCTGCCGCGAAGTGCCGTCTTGAGCGTTGTAATGGGGCTTGAAGATACGCATGGTGGTTCGCCGGGAGGCGGATTCCTTTCGATCAGATCATAGTCGGGGTCGGACGCGGCGTCGTATCAAAGGCCGAACCGAAGCGGTTGATGTCCGTTGCCACAATGAAACGCAGACTAATCGTCTCAGATAGTCGCTTGAGGGCCGCTGGCGTTACGGGTTTCTTGGCTGCAATCGCTAGATTTCCCGGCGTAGCCGTTGGAGGGGAGCTAAGGGGTGGGGAGGTTTGGAACCGGGCGAGGGGGTTTCAAGCTAAGACCAGCTCTTATCCTTTGGAGCTTGGCCCGGAACGGTCCTTCCGGTCCAAGCGAAAAAAGGGATATACGAACGACTTCATGATGGGATAAGGGGAACTACGGACGATGAAGCCATATGGCTGTTCGTACGGTGAGCCGTGCGATCAACGCCTAGCATTCATCGCCGCAGACAGGTTGGTCGGAGAGCTTGTCGGCTTTAGAAACACGAACGTGTAGCTAACTTCTTTTATTGGCCAGGCATCGCACCCAGGTAAACCTGTGTCACCAGGCATAAGGGCTTGGACGGACTTCACCACCCGTCTCCGCGATGTCCCCGTAGAGCTCAGTGCCGCCGAGAGGTGGCTTGCTGTTCTCGACGGAGGCTTGACGGCGTAATCCCCTCGCCCTGATGCGAGGGAGTAATCCCGTCATTCTATCCGATGGTTTTTGGGGGGCGGTATTCCCCTTGAAAAATCGAATCTGGGCGACAGTGAAAAACCTTGGTGTGTTGTTGGAAGCAGGACATCAAGGCCGGGATAGTCGAAGATGGTGAGGCACCGGTCGTGGTCGGGGGGTAGCCCTCAACCACTCCATTTTCGAAGGTTGCGATGAAGGTTCTAGCAATGGATTTCGTGCCAAATCCTCCAACGCGGTTCGCTGCCAAAGTCTATTGAGTAGACCTAATCGGGTGCAAGACTCGTTAGGGGCGGACCTAGGTTGCCGGCGTCGGGAGCTTGTCTGCGGTGACGTAGGCAAACGGGCGGCCCAGGATGGGATTGACAACGCCCGGACGTGAAACAATGCCCACGGATGACGGGACAACACTTCACGGGACGAAAAGCTCAACGATAAACAAGGCGGGAAACTGCTTGCCGGTTAGTTCAATAAGAGTTAGTGCCACAAATGCAACCGCGAGGTTGTATCCGTGAAAAAGTGATCGCTCGCGTTCAGGTCTCCTTCCAGTTTCTAGACCGAAAAGCACGCACGGAAGCGTGATGAGTGGGTAGGGGTGGTTCCCTACTAACAGTGCGATAGACCCCGCCCGATTAAGTTCGGGCTAGCGGCTGAGACTTATTGAGCAACGATTATCTCTAAACTGGGAAGGTCCTTCCGCTGCCGGGGTGGTGCTCGGCGTGCCTCATGGTCATGAGGGAGGCAACGGCAGAAGACTGGGAGTGGGTCTCGAGTCGGGGTATCACCAAGATTTGTGGTGCCCCAAGTAGGAATCGCAACGCCCTTGGATCGGTAACCCAAGGGCAAGCGAGCGGTGGTCTGGGCGAAGGTTCAGGCGGGTGGGACACGATGTCCCATCTCTGCGGCTAAGGCGGTCGTGGCCCGTGTCATACTCAGGGCAGTGACACTCTGAGCATCATATGACTGACGAAAGAGATGACGGGGATGCGAAAGTATCGACCCAATAAAAGAAGTCCCGGCGGGGAGAGATCCCCGCCGGGTGCATTCATGCGGTTATGCGGTTACCGCTGAGAGTCCTTGGTCGGATTTTCATCGGTGATGGATAACATCTGGGAGAACGCAACGTGTAAAAAAAAGCGACAAGCAACATAAGGTTCAAGCTCGACACCTGGGCTTGCAATGGCCTGATTTTGCTGACGATTTCTCGGGAATCGCGGCGGAACAAGGAAACTGGTCGCCGCCGCGATGCGGCGACAGGCGAGGGGTGTATCCAGCGATTGAGGGTTTTGGCTTTGGGATGATTGAGCCATAATCAATCATCCGCACCGCCGGTGCGCATCGCTGGGGCAACACCCCGAAGCGGGGGATTCACATCGTCGAGGGGAAAGGGGGCTTTTCATGTATCCGTGCGTTGCGTCGTCGCCGTTGGCCTTTATCAACCAGCTGGCGTATGCATATATCGATTACGGCTATCGGTTCTATGTCACGGGCGTCGTGCCCAAGCGGCTCACACCGAGCGAGCTCGACGCTCGACTGATCGAGAAATTCGGTCTGGATATCACTCGGGACCAGCGGAGCCGACAAAGGGCTTGCGGCGATGGCAGCATCCACTACCTCCGCTACGAGCGGTTCTGGGTGCTGATCTCGACCCCCGCGAAAAACGGGAATCCATTCTTCATCCAGAACACGGAGCCTAAGACCGGCCAGCGACTCTGGCAAGACGTATGGAAACGAGCCATCACGTTTCACGGCTATGCCATCCGGGCACCGGCGGGAGAGCTTCTTATCCAAATGGACCGTCACGAATTCAAGCGGCTCAAGAATGAGCTTTTGGAGCTGGCGAAGTTCGTGTCCGCAGAACGGTTAACGACATTCATCAGACAGCAGTTCCGCTACGAACAGTATCCGAGCGTGCAGGAACAGCTCTATCGCTTGGTGGAAACCCTGAACCAGCGGCTCAAGCGATCTGGATTGGGGCGTATCGAGTTCTCGCAGTTAAAGCGTGGGCGAAAGGTCGCGAGGGGACGACGGCTCTATGCTCCCGAAGACATGATGGTCGGCGATGAAAGGCATGCTGCGTAATAAAACGGGATGGTCCACCCATGCGTCGTAGCCACGATGGATCAGCTATACATCCGTTCCTGGGCTGCTTCGAACTCCTCATCCGAAATCTGCAAATACCGCCAGATGTAACGGCCCCCGGACTTCTCACTGTGGCCCGCCTTCTTCATTGCCATGCGGATGCCTTTCTTCTCTGAAGGAGCATTTTCGACCATTTCCTTGAGTGAAGTGTGGCGAAAGATATGCGAGTGCAGGCGCACGTGCTCATCGGGCGGGAGCTTGGCGTTGACGTGTCCCTCGACCCGCTTGAGAAAACTGTGAACATACTGACGGGACACCCGCCCCCTGCCCCCGGCCCCGGAATTGGTGCGGAACAGCGGGCCTGGTTCGTGCCCGCGTTCGTGTTCAACGTAATCGGCCAGTGCCTCACGGGCCTCCTTGGGCACGAAGATCTTGGGCGTCCTGGACTTGCCCTTACGCTTGACGTTGTGGAAGTGCTTGCCGTCGTATTGATCGTGGTCGAGGCCCAGAAGCTCGGAGATCCGCATACCGCAATTGTATTGGCTGAGGATGATCGCGGTGTCGCGTCGGGGCATCTGACTTTTACGAGACCTGAGCTTGAGCATCTGATCGAGAGCGGCCTTGACCCGCATGACCTGGACCGGGTTCAATCCGTTCCACGCGGGCTCCGGCACATCCAGGTCGGCGATACCCTGGAACGGGTTACCCGCCTGAAACGATCGTTTGTCTTCGATGAAGTTCGCCAGATGGCGGACGGTGGCGATGAACCGATTGATGGATGTGGGGGCGTAGCCCTTTCCGCCGTTGGCTTGGGTTTCCAGCCAGCGGATGAAGCCCTTCGAAACGCTCTTGGTCCAGTCATCGACTTGATCCGAACGCAGGTGCGTGCCGAAGTAGTCGAGAAACCGTTGGATATCCCGCTTCTTCTCGGCAACGGTCGTCACCACGCTGCCCGCCACCTCTGCCCGCCAATAACGGAGGACCCATGTAGAAAGTCGGGAATCCTCATCGGTGTCGATGGGGATAAGGATGAGCCCGTCGTCGAGTGCGGAGATGAGGTCGACGGTCAAGGTAATCACCGTGTCGAGGATGAGATTCCAACTTCGCCCGGTTCCTGTTTGGCCGTCAGAATCGCCTCAATGGGCACCCGTTTGGGCTCGTGGTCGAGCACATCAGTAACAACGAGCCGACCGTCGTCCTGCTCCCGCCACGACACCTCCCACACGCCTGCATCGCCAGCAACCGTGAGCCAACCAGCCTCGCCATCACCCCCGAACGAGCAACCGTCCGGCCCCCGCCCGACAATCCTCATGAATGGGCTGGCTTTTGTTCCGTCGTGGAACCGAACGTGCTCGAAATGCGGTTCCGAAAACTCGACGTAGATCGCCATCTCGTCCCTCCCGGATTCTGGCCTACCCACCTTATGTCATAGACATGTCGGACTTTTCAAGCCCTAATGCCACCCCATCCGACCGCAGATCAAACCGGTTGGACTGACCTAAGGCGCGTTAGGTCATAGAAACAACGTCGAGGCAAGTTGCATGGATGGCGGACGGTGTTGCGAACCAGGCAGGGTGGCCTAATTCTCCTTGTCCAGGCGGCGAAAGGCCCGCAGCGCTCGTTCGCGTGCCAATTTGTGATCCACGATCGGTGGGGGGTAGTCAACACCCGAGCGCCGTTGCGATGACAACTTTACCGGGTCGTGCAACGCCTTCTCGCTGAGGGTAGACAGCTCTGGGCAGAATTTTTTGATAAACACCCCATCGGGATCAAACTTCTTACTCTGTAAATAGGGGTTAAAGATACGGAAGTAAGGGGCCGCGTCGGTGCCGGTCGAGGCCGACCACTGCCAGCCGCCGTTGTTGGCGGCGAGGTCGCCGTCGATCAAGCTCTGCATGAAGTATTGTTCTCCCAGCCGCCAGTCGATCAGCAGGTGTTTGGTGAGGAACATGGCGGTGACCATCCTCAATCGGTTGTGCATCCAGCCCGTCTGCTTGAGCTGACGCATCGCGGCGTCGACGATCGGGAAACCCGTGCTGCCTTCCTTCCAGGCTGCTAGGTCCGAAGGATCACGTCTCCAACGGACGCGCTCTGTCTTCAAGTCAAAGGGTTGATTCATCGAGACACGTGGGAACCCGACCAACACATGGATGTAGAAATCCCTCCAGATCAGTTCCGAGATCCAGGTCGTGAAGCCGGCACAGCCCGTGTCGAGCTGGCCCTCGTTGGCCTGGATCGCCGCGTCCAAGCATTGTCGCGGCGACAGGACACCAGCCGCTAGATAGGGCGACAAGAGGCTCGTGCCGTTGACGGCTGGGATATCACGGCGCTCGTCGTAGGCGTCGGCTTTCTCTTCTACAAAGGCTTTGAGCCGAAGTTGTGCTGCGTGTTCTCCGGCGGGCCAAAGATCCGGCCTTGATACACCGGTGTCAAAGCGGCTAACCGTCTCGGGGATACCGGTTGACTGAACGCTCGTTGTCGGCTGCTTGCGCGGCTGGGTCAACGGGGCTAATTCTTTTTTCTTAGCCCGCGCTAGCCACGCCCGCCGATAGGGCGAAAAAACCTTGTAGAATTGCTCGTCTTTCGTGGCGATCGCGTCGGGGGCAAGCAGCACCCGGTCGTCAAAAGCGTGGACTTCAATACCCCGTTCAGCGAGATGATTGGTCGTCGCTTTATCCCGTTGACGTTCGTTGACCTCGTATTCGCGGTTGAAGTACACAGCCCGGGCCTGCGTCTGCTCGGCGATGTCGGCGAGGGCCTGCGGAACGGCCTTAAATGTCGGTGTATCTTGTACCAGCAGCGGGATATTGAGGCGCCCTAACGATCCGGACAGCTCACGGAGGTTGTCGAGCCAAAAGCGGACTTTGACCGGTGCCTCGTCGTGACGGGTCCATTGGTCGGGCGTGATGATGAATACACCGATGACCCCGTTATCAGCATAACGGGCGGCTTCGTGCAGGGCGGTGTTATCATGCACACGCAGGTCACGCCGGAACCACATCAACGTCCGCATTCGCCCATTATACCTCGCGCTTCAGGAAGACCGGCGACGGGCCTTGCCCACCAGCCCCGCCTGTAGCTTGCGGACAGCCAACTCCTTGGCTTTGGCTTCGACCTCGACGGTGATATCGAGTGATTCCCATTCGGCCGGGAAATCTCGGAGGTTGATGTAGTCGTGGTGGCGATTGGGTTTGATCCCTTTCCAGCCGTCGATCGGGCTGGAGATGTGAAACAAGGGCCGGCGGTCCCAGGTCCGAAGGGCCAGGTCGGTCGCCTGTGCGACGTCGAGCTCGTCGGGATTGCACCGATGGTGGTGCACATCGTACACCAGGGGAAGACCCGTCGACTCGCAGATCGGGAACAGGTCTGAAGGGGTGTAGACCTTGTCGTCATTCTCGACGGTCAGTCTCTTTCGAGCCTCACTGGATAATCGTTTCAAGTTCCGAGCGAATCGTCGCATCGCGGTGTGCTTGTCTCCATAGGCCCCGCCGCCGTGGATGTTGATGACGTCGGCTCCGATCCACTGCGCCACCTCGGTTTGATATTCGATCTCCGATACCGAGCTGGTCACCACCTGCGGGTCGGGAGAGTTCAATACAACGAACTGGTCGGGGTGAAATGTTGTCCGTAAGCCGTGGGCACAGACGAAATCACCGCATCGTTCGAATCGACTGACAATGTCCCTACCGTTGGGTAGATTGGTAATTTTATAACCAAGCTGCGGGTGGGTTTTGAGCGGTAGGATCTGGCTATTGACTCGGAAGCAGCTGATCTTTTTGCACCGACAATAGTCGAGAGCCGCCAGTAGCGCCTCGGCGTTATCCATGCAAAGGCTGGCAAGCTTCTCAAGCCGTTCATCGGGGGCTAGACGCCCGGTTGCGCGTGCGGTCGTGGTGCGAAATTTGATTGGCTGTTCGACAAAGGCACAGCATAACCCCAGCTTGGTCATTCCAGAATGCTACCTTATCGAGCCTAGAGCGCTTGGCGTAATTAATCGCCGCTGGCCGATAAGAGAGATTTCTGGCAAGGAGGCCAAGGTCATGGCGTATTCGATGGATCTTCGTAAGCGGGTGGTATGGGCCGCCGAGTCGGGTCAGACGATCACGGGGGTATCACGACAGTTTCGGGTGGCGAGGTCGACGGTTCGCGACTGGTGTGATCGGCACCGCCGGGGCGTGTTGACGCCGGGGGTGCCGGGGCCCAAGGGGTCGGTGAAGCTTACGGCGGCCGATGAGCAACGGATGCGTGAGGCGGTGGCGGCCAAGCCGGGGATCACGGCCAAGCAGTTGAGGGCGATGCTGAACCTGGGCGTCGTGGAATCGACGGTGTGCCGGGCGTTGAAGCGGCTGGGGCTGTCGCTCAAAAGAAGTCGCTGATCGCCGCCGAGCAAGATCGCCCCGACGTGGCCCAACGCCGCCATAACTTCACGATCGCCCGGCGGTTCGTGGACCCGGCCCATCTGGTTTTCCTCGACGAATCTGGGGCCAAGACGGATATGACCCGGCTGTATGGCTGGTCGCCGATCGGGCAGCGTTGCGTGGACCGCACCCCGCACGGCCGCTGGAAGACGCTCACGATGCTCAGCGCGATCCGGCTCGACGGGGTGATCCAAGGTGCGACGGTCGTGGTCGATGGCCCGATGAACTCGGCGACGTTCCTGGCCTACACCCAGCAGTTCTTGGCCCCGTCGTTGCGCCCGGGTGACGTGGTCGTGATGGACAATCTCTCGAGTCACCAAGCCGCCGCGGTGCGCGAAGCGATCGAGGCCGTCGACGCCGACCTGGGGTACCTGCCCCCGTACAGCCCGGACCTGAACCTGATCGAGAAGCTGTGGAGCAAGGTCAAGGCGTGGCTACGCCGCGTCGCCGCCAAGACCTTCGGCACGCTCCAAGACGCCATCGCCGATGCCCTGACAGACGTCACGCCCACCGAGTGCCAAAACTACTTCACCTCTTGCGGATATGGCGATTATTGACGCAAAACGCTCTAAATCCCAAGACGGGTGAGTTACGACGATCGGACATGCTGGGTCATCTTTTCAGCTTCGGTGCGTATTCCCCGCAGCATGCCTCGGAATACGAGGTGATGCAAAGGCAACACAGCGTACCAGTAGAGCAACCCCGACAGCCCCTTGGGGCGGAACCTCGCAGTCTGAGTCAGAGTGGTCGTATGGGAGCTCGGATCCGAATGGTGGCGTTGAGGCGATTGCACTTGGAATTCGAGCCACGCTTGACCCGGAAGCTTCATCTGAGCCCGGAGCTGTAGCTGATTCGGTTCGTCCACCTCGGTGACACGCCAGAAATCCAATGCGTCACCGTAAGATAGATGTTGAGGGTGACGCCGCCCACGCCGCAAGCCTGGACCGCCGACCAGCTTGTCGATCAAGCCGCGTGCCCGCCACAACCAATCAGCCGCGTAATACCCGTGACCGCCACCCACCTTGCAGATCGCTTTGAACACAGCTTTTGGTGGCGCTGTGATTTGCGTATGACGTGTGTCAACAAATTCAGTGCCTCCCGCCCATGTGGGGTCGCCAGGGATGACCCCCGCGTCGGACCAAGCCGTCTCCACCGCCTCTTGCTTGATCTTCCCCAATGCCGCATCAATTGCTTCGCGAACCGTCAGTAAGCGCTGGGGCATGAGTTGGACGGCTCGGTCGTCACGACATACCACCCGGTTACGCAGTCCCTCGGCCAAAGGGCGGGCCAGTCGGTAGCTAACGGGCGTGACCAAGTGAATCCAGATCGAGCTGAGCCTGGGGGTCAACACAGGAACGGGGATGATCCACCGGCGCGGCAATGCTAATGCCTTGGCCATGATCTGCATCAGCTGTCGGTAGGTAAGGATATCCGGCCCCCCGATGTCGAGCGTCGCTCCCACGGATTGGGGCGTTGACAGACATTGCACTAAGTAATGTAGCACGTTGCGTATGGCGATCGGTTGGTTCTGCGTCGACACCCAACGGGGTGTGATCATGACGGGCAGCCGGTCAACCAGGTAGCGCAGGATCTCAAAAGAAGCTGAGCCGGAACCGATAATCATGGCCGCGCGGAGCACCGTCAGTGGCACACCGCCGCTGGCCAAAGCGACTTCCACATCCCGGCGGGAGGTAAGGTGTTCGCTGAGGTGGCTACCCATCTCCCCCAGCCCACCGAGGTACACAATGCGGTTCACACCAGCCCGCTTGGCCGCCTCGGCGAACGCCTCAGCCAGTTGGATATCGCGCCGGGCATAACCCAAGCCCACCGCTTGCATCGAGTGGATGAGGTAATACGTCGCGCCACAGCCTTGCATGAGTTGTGTTAAACGGTCAACGTCGAGCAGATCTACCTCATAGATCTCAACGCGCTCGTCTCTCGACCACGATCTTGCGCGCAGCTTACGGGCCGACCTCACGACGCAGCGTAATCTGTAGCCGGCTTCCAGAAGACGCGGTCCCAGTCGACCGCCGACATAGCCCGTCCCCCCAGTCAACAGGATGTGATTAGATGAATCTTCGGGCATACCTCAGAGCTCGTTTGCGACCATAATAAATAACGGTGAGATGGGTTGCTCAGGCCGCGAAATGCGTAGCAAGATAAAAGCTCCACCGTATGAGCGTTGTAAGTGATGGCTTGACAAGAGCCTAGCGCACCGTATTTTGTGGGGCGCGCCGTGCACGACACGCTAAGTGTAGGTATTTTATAGACTTCGAGTGCCGCATGGGTGATATGGCCCAGAAATGGCCGTTTTTCGACGGTCACGTCGAGGCTCACACAGCGGCATAACCGTGTGCCTTGAACCACGCGGACAACGCCTCGTGAATGATGTCTTCTCGCGTATAGGGGTAGGCTCGCTGCTGTGCTCTGTCGCGAGCGGCGGCGTCAAGGGTGCCCACGAGGTGAGGGGCCAGACGGTAGGTCCGGCTGACGAACGTTCGCTGCGGGAGAAACGGCTTCACCTGGTTCTGGACGTGGTGGGACGATGTGGCGGGCTGCCGGTCATCGGAGATATCTATCCGTGCTGACCCTCCGTCATCATTAGAGGACGGTGTGGGCGTGATCACGGGTTCCCGTTGTGCTGGCGAATGGCTGTCCATCTGGACGACGTTCGAAGTCGGAGTCTCTGGCTGTAGGGATCGGATCGCTTGCGGGGGCTTCGAGGGTTCCGGGGCTTCCGGGGGTTGGCCCGTCCGCAGGAACGCCTCGGCTAGTTGCCGTTGTTGTGGGGCCATCGTGTCCATCATCGATTTGCGTCTGCCCATAACTGAGTATCTCCGTCATCACGTTAAGCATCTCCTCGGCGGCGAGCTTGGCCTCGGCTCCAACTCGCCAGACGACCGTCTCTTGCGTGCGTGCATCGATGAAGGCATCTCGGTTCCCGATCGTGTGAGTACACACGGGTAACCCAAGCACGGCGGCTGCCTCAAGGACCTGCCGGGTCACTCGGTTGCGGCGGGGTCGCATCTGGTTCAATACGACCAGGGCTGGGCACCGTGACGGTGTTCCCCGTAACGACTGAGCGGCTTCGAACAGGTCGATCACCGCGCGGGTCGATTCCAGGTCCATCACCGACGGGCCGCACGGCATGATCACGAGGTCGGCTCCGAACATCAATCCCCGCGTGCCGTCCAAGATGTCACCGGGCGCGTCGGCCACAATGAGATCAAACCGCTTCTCCTCCTGGGAGCGGTCGATGAACTCGAATATCTGATCGTGTCGTTCCAGAGTTACGACGTGTACCTCTGGATTCGCTGCGGCTACCCATTTCGACGAGGACTGCTGACCGTCGGCGTCAAGCAAACACACCCGCAGGTCCTGCTCCGCAACGAACGCAGCCAGGTGCACGGCCAGGGTGCTCTTGCCTACCCCTCCCTTGCGATTCAGCACGGCGATCACCTTCATCATGGCCCGACCGTGCCATGCTCATAAGCAACCGTGCAAGCTTTTTTTTGGCAAGACGGCACACAAGCAAGCAATCGTGCAAGCATGCTTGCCAAGAGATGGCTTGCCAATGGCTGGAAGCAAGACCGAGACAAGTCGATCGACAGCCTTCGTGCATGGACACGCTGATCGGGTATCGGGCTCCCTGATTCTTCCTGAGAGACTGGTAGTTCAGACCGTAACGGGCACACATTGAGGAGCGGATCTCAAAAGGTGATGGATTGAAATACCTGGGGTGTGCTAGACCTGGGGTTAAAACGGTTGAAGTCCGGGCCAGTCTGAAAGGCGGACCGCCTGGGCTTCTTGAGCACGGAGGTGCTTATCGAGTAGCGACATCGAATTCTGGGCAACAAAAAAGCGACCTGCCGGGGTCGCTTCTTTTGAGTCCGCGGATTCTGTCTTGACTGCGGGGCCTAATGAATCGAGCCCCACACTATCAGGGTGGCTTGCCCCCCGTCAAGACAGATTTCACGAGGCTGACCGTCCGGTTGCGCCCCGACTTTGGCGCCGCGTGTTGATGAACACACACGTGGACGCGGATTCTGCGTGTCATGACGAGGCAAGGGATGAACGCACAGCCATCTCCCATGAACCAAACCCATGAGCCGACCGAAAAGGTCATCCCGTTTCCGGGAAATACAAACCATCGAACCAAACTCGCCACGGACAACGCCGTCTGGGCGATGTTTGATAGTGGGGTCTTCGCCGCCTTACGCAGCGTCCCTGTCGGGCCGGCCTGTCAGGCGGTCTACATGGCCCTGATACGACGACTACCCAACGTCCGCCCGAGCCTAAGCCGCCTGGCCTCAGACACCGGCTTGAACCGCTCTACGGTCGCTAGGGCACTGAATATCCTGGAAACGATTGGGCTCATCCAACGCCATCACAGCCACACCGAATGCGGCGATCCCGCCACCACGGCATATGAGTTGGCCGATCTGCGTGACCCCAAGGTTGCCAAGCGATGCCGTATCCAAATCCGTCAGCTCATCGATCAGAAATCAACGCCTAGCGAGGGGGGTAGTTGCACGGGTGCGACTACGGGGGGTAGTCGCATGGGCGCAACTAGGGGTAGTCGCACCCGTGCGCCGAAGGTAGTCGCACCGGTGCGACCCAAAGATCCAATAAAGAAACAAAACAAGCAGCAAGAGGCTTCGCCTTTGGTTGGTGGTGAAAATGTTGATGATTTCAGAGAGGAAATCATCAAGACCCTTCGGCGATGGGGGATCAGCAATCCAGCCTACCTGCTGAACCCTGACAATGAGTCAGCCATCCCCAAGTTGATCCAGCGACCCCACGAAGCTGCCAAGCTCATCGACAGAGCAATGAAGTTGCGTCAATGGACCCCGGACTGTGGCCCGGGTCTGCGGGTTCGCCACCTCCAAAGCCATATCCGGGAGGCAGCCGATCTGCTGGAGGCTGATCGACGAGCAGACGAGATTCGCCGCAGAAGGCTCTCTGAGAAGGCCAGAGCGGCGATCGACCGACTACCCCAGGCCGAGGTATCCGGAATCGACGAACTGCCTGTCAGCCGCCGTGACGAGCTTCTCAGACGGGGCCTGGAGGCGATAGGCGAACCGGAGGACGTGACAGCCGTAATTGCTGCTGATCAAGCCTCGTGCCGCCGTGTCGTCGCTCATGAGCTTCACAAGGAAGAACTCGGCCACAAACTGGACACCATGACCGACGAAGATCTTGACCTGCTCAAGCAAGAATTACTGATGCGTGTGCCCAATATTCGAACTTTCTTCAGGAACACGGACACTCGATCGAAAACAATGCGAGGATTGCTGATCAAGCAGCTAAGTATTCGACAGGCGGGGCAACGAGAACGTCATGAGTCAGTTGCTGCAATAGGCAACGATCAAGAGATGTGGGCATGAGGCCAGATTTGAGAACGACAGAGACAGCTATGCGGTTACTCCGAATCGTCGGGGATCGACGCGCGAACCATCGCCTCTATCCCCGCCTTGATGGCGTCGGGCAAGAGGTCCCATTTTTCGATCAGCAACGCCAGTCGTGGGGACTCGTTCTTGAGAAACGACAAGTAGCGCGCCAAGTCAAAATTATTGGATTTACAAGCCTTGCAAAGACAATGGGTTGACGAAATATCGCTTCGGTTTTCGAGACCGGCCCCTTCAGCCGCTCGGGCACCTCTCCTAGAAGTCGTTTTCGCTCTATTTTTCTCGGCTAAATCCTTGTTCTTAGAGAACTTTTCGGCACCGGCACAATCTGCTTTTTTCAACGGGCTCAGTATACCATAGTCGCCTGAAGTCTCACCTCGCCCTTGCTGGAAACGATCATTGAAAATTGAGCCGGACGATCACTGAAAAGTGAGCCACCTGGGTTCGAAGAATAACGCCGGGATCGGCGTTGTCCAAAGCCCTGAGTTTCTTGCTCAGGGTGTCCGGCTCAGGAGTTAGCTCTTGTCGGGGCTGTCACCTCCTTTTCGTCGTTGGGTTTTCTTCTTCCTACTGGCCTTGAGGCGATAGCTGTCGACGACCAGCTCCAGGATGTCCACGTGGTGAGTGAGTCGGTCGATCAAGGCACCGACCAACCGTTGATCGTTGGCGAAGACTTGAGGCCAGTCTGCGAAGGGTAGGTTCGTGGTCACGATCAGGCTGGTCTGTTCGTAGCACTGACTGAAGAAGCTGAACAGGTGTTCGGCCCCGCGTCGGTCCAGGGGGATGTAGCCCAGCTCATCGATGATGATCAGGTCATGGCGTTTGATCTGGCCTTCGAGCTTGGTGACCTGCCGCTCTTCTCGGGCTTCGAGGTAGAGGTTGGCCAGCTGCGACGCGGTGTAGAACCGCACACGTTGTTTGCGGCGACAAGCCTCCAAACCGATCGCGATCGCCAGGTGCGTCTTGCCCGTGCCTTCCGGGGCGGTGGCCCGTTGAGGGTGAGGTTGGACCGTCGTTCGATGAACAAGCACTGGGCCAGCTCCAGCACCCGGGGCTTGTTGAGCTTGGGCACCGCGGTGAAGTCGAAGGCGTCGAGTTCCTTGAGCACCGGGAACTTCGCGGCTTTGATCCGCCGCTGGATCGATGCGGCGTGACGCTGGTTGACTTCCAACTCCGCCAGTTGCTGGAGGAACTGTTCATAGGTCGCCTTTTGATCGGCGGCTTGCCGGGCTACCCCGGGATATTCCCGCAACATCGCCGACAGCTTCAGCGTCCGCAGATACTCGTCTAACAAGACCGTGGGGGTGGGATCACTCATCGTGCCACCTCCAGTTCCGCAGCTTCGGCTGCGACGCCCACCAGCTGGTCATAATCGCCCAGCGGGCGAGTGCCGTCGTGCATCTGGTGCAGATCGGGGCGATGCGACAGGTCCAACTTCGAGCACGATGCCAGCGGTGACCTTCCCCAGAGAAAGAAACTATGAAAGCCGGGTCTCCCGGTGGGCGGTTTGACGGGATCATGTCCCAGTACGGGCTGATCGTGTGGATCGCCCAAGTGTAACGCTTCACACAAGGAGACCGGCATGAGGATTTTGGCTATCGATTTGGGCAAGTTCAAGAGCGTGGTGTGTGTCTATGACTCGGTGGACCGTGAGCATCGGTTCGAGACGGTGGCGACGACCCCGTCGGCGATCCACGACTTGGTGGTCCAGGAAAATCCTGATCGGATGGTAATCGAGATCGGTTCGCAGGCGGGTTGGGTGTGTGATCTGGCCCGGACGCGCGAGATCCAGATCCAGGTGGCTAACACGAACCACGAAGCTTGGCGGTGGAAGCACGTCAAACGCAAGACCGACCGTGACGACGCGTTGAAGCTGGCCCAGCTATCGGCGATGGATCAGCTGCCCACCGTGACAGTGCCCAAGACCCAAGTGCGTCAGTGGCGGAGCCTGATCGCTTACCGTCACACACTGGTGTCGCGACGCACGGCGATCAAGAATCACATCCGCTCGATCCTCGACCGTCAGGGCTTGACGATGCCCCGTGGTCACAAGGGCTGGAACCGTGAATCGATCGTCGCGTTGCGGCGGCAGGCCAAGCCGCTGTCGGACGCCGACTCGCAAGAACTGTGGCGATGCGAGCTGGACCTGGAATTGGCGGGCTTCGAGCACGTCAATCAGCTCATCGGGCAGGTCGAGGAGAAACTCGAAGCGTTAGCGGAACAGGACCAGCGGGTGCGGCAGCTACGGACCATCCCGGGGGTGGGGCCACGATTATCCGAGTTGATCGTGGCCACGATCGACGACCCGAAACGGTTCGCCAACGCCAAACAGGTCGGCGCCTACGCGGGGCTGGTGCCGAGGTTATTTGAGTCGGGCACGATGCATCGTCAAGGCCGGATCACCGGTCGCGGCAACAAGCTGCTGCGGGCGTTGCTCGTGGAGGTCAGTTGGTTGATGCAGCGATACAACCCCTGGCTCAAGGATGTGTACGAACGGGTCTGCCGCGGCAGCAAGAGCCGCCGCAAGATCGCGGTGATCGCCTGTGCGCGGCGGTTGCTGATCCGCTGTTGGGCGATGCTTCGCGACGGCACGGATTGGCGGGGCCTCGAACCGGTTGCTGTGACGTAACGGGATCAACCCTCTTCCCGTTCCCCCTTCCAGGGGGAAGCCCCCCAGAAGGGCTGGGCCTGGATTCAATGGTTGAGGATTCGGTCATGACTGGGCAAGACGATAGCCCGACCGTCCACTTGAGGCGTAAGAGCCCCGTGAGAAAGAATGGGCGTCGTCGTATGAAGTTGAATGGGCCCGTAGACGACGGGTGAATGCCCCATCGCTCACGGAAAGCCCGGATAGGAGTTTGAACCCATCCACCGAACCCAACCAAAGTATTTGACCGACCCGGCTTCATAGGAGTGGACGGTCCTAACTGCTAGGTAGGATGCCTGGCGAAAGGAGTCCACCAGATGTCAAAGTCGATGGGCAACGGGAAATCGAGCAAGCGGTATGACGATCAGTTCAAGGCCGGGGCGGTGCGGATGGTCACCGAGGAAGGGTTGTCCCAGTCCGAGGTCGCCCGGCGCTTAGGGGTCGCGGGCACGACGGTGTGTGCTTGGGTTCGGCAGTTAGCCCCTAACGGTCGGCTCACTGATCAAGAGATTCGGATCAAGCTGCGGGAGTTGGAACAAGAGAACCGTCGGCTGAAGATGGAACGGGAAATCCTAAAAAAAGCCGCGACCTTCTTCGCGAGCGAAAGCCGATGAGGTACCGCTTCATCGACGAGCACCGCGACCACTGGCCGGTCCGCGTGATGTGCCGGGTCCTGTGCGTGAGCCCCAGCGGGTTCTACGCCTGGCGAGCCCGTCCCGTGTGCGAGCAGGCGACCCGTCGCGGGCAACTGGCGGAGAAGGTCCACCGGGTTTTTGAAGATCATCGTCGGGTCTACGGCAGCCCACGGGTTCATGAACAACTCCAAGCCGACGGTGAGCGTTGCAGCGTGAACACGGTGGCCAAGATCATGCAAGAAGAAGGCTTGCAAGCCAAAGGGCCTAAACGGTTCAAGCCGGTGACGACCGATTCGAAACACGATCAGCCGATCGCCGAGAATCTCTTGCAACGTGACTTCACGGCCACGGGTCCCAACCAGAAATGGGTGGCCGATATCACGTATCTGCCCACGCGGATGGGCTGGGTGTATCTGGCGGTGGTGTTGGATGTGTTCTCGCGCATGGTGGTGGGCTGGTCGGTCGCCGATCACCTGCGGGCCGACCTGGTGTGCGAGGCGTTGCGTCGGGCGGCAGGGAAAAGAAATCCTCTGACGGGGGTGATTCATCACAGCGATCGTGGGGTCCAATACGCCAGCGGGGTGTACCAGGATCTGCTGGGGTTTTATGGGATCTCCTGCTCGATGAGCGGCAAGGGCAACTGTTACGACAACGCGATGATGGAGAGTTTTATGGGCACGTTGAAGATCGAGCTGGTTCACGGATCGGATTGGGTCGACCTCGATGAGGTGGCGGATGTGATTCACGGCGTTGTTTGATTACATCGAGGTGTTTTACAATCGTGTGCGGCTGCACTCGTCTTTGGGGTACAACAGCCCCCTGGCCTACGAGCTGCAGACCGCATAACTCACGAAACCGACCGTCCACTTTCCCTGGGGAAGATCAGTTTTTGGGACTTTCCCTTGTTGGATCGCAACCGTTCGGGCGGCCTCACGGACCTGCTTCGAGTATCGGCCCACCGTCCCCACCAGCGCTTCGTAGAGGTTATGCAGCAGGTGCCAGCGCGGCTACTTGGACCGCATCGGGGACGCCTACGCGAGCACCCTTGGCATACGCGTCGCCGCGGTCGCGGCTGATCACCTCTACCTGGGATGATCCCCCAACCAGGTCGATAGCACCTCGCAGGAGCGTTCCGGCAGCAGGTCAATGGGCCGGTGTGGCTCCAGGTCGCAGAAGATCGTGCCGTATCGCTGACCGCGGCGCAACGCCCAATCATCCACGCCCAGCACCCGTGGCGTGACGACCTCAACCCGATCAGCTCGTCGGATCAGACGTAACAACGTATCGGCGCTGGCGGGCATCCCCAGCTTGCTGGCCAGCCGGGCACCGCCTTCACCGCCACAGGCAAACGCAATGCGTTCCAGCGCCGTGGCCAAGCCGATCGTTCGTCGACCATACCGGGCAATCACGCCGGGCAACCGCTCGGCAAAGTTCCGATGCACACAAATCGGGTTGTCACAGAAGAAACGGCGCACGCGCAGATGCAACCGCACCGGGGTTCCATGCAAGGGCAGATCGGCCAGCGTCCGTGCGTGTCGGCTGTGAATCCGTGACGATCGCCTGTGACACGCCGGGCATCGGCTCGTCGTATAGACGCTCTGAGCATGGATCGTGATCAAATTCGGGGTGACAAAGACCTGCTGGCACCGTAGCCAGCCCGCTTCGGGCAGGAACGCATCGACCCACATGGCGGACTCCATTCCGCGGCCACCTCAGCCATCCCGACTGAGCCGCTACCCCCCCAGTCTACGACCCTTCACCAAAAGTGCGGAAAAACCTGGAAACTGAGCCGGACGATCACTGAAAAGTGAACACCAACCAGCGGCAGCTACAGGAACCGATCCGGGCGTGCTTGTACCTACAACTGACAAATCTGGTACAACCAGGTCAAGGGATGGCAAAAATGTTGCGGTCTCGAGGCGACACAGGCCCACAGCCGATGCTCCCATAAATGTTGAAACTGTCAAAAGAAAAAACCCGTTGTCATCGTCAGACAACGGGCGTCGAGCAATCGGGGTGACAGGATTTGAACCTGCGGCCTCTTCGTCCCGAACGAAGCGCTCTACCAAGCTGAGCTACACCCCGTGATGGTTTAGCTTCCGCTAATCATCATACCAACTAGGGTAGCTCTTCGTCCATCTGGCGATCCATCACCCCCGGTGTGGGAATCAACGACCGCGTACGTCGCGTGGTCACCTGTGTATCGCTTCTTGCACGGATCAGCTACGATTGAAAACACCGCCGGTGTAGCATCTTCTCAATCGATCATCAAACCGCGATCGACGCCCCGGGTTACCCCTCGAACTCGTTGCCGACCTTGCGCGCCCGCTGGGGTTTGTCGAGGTCGATATCCAGCTTCAGCCCGGCTTCGACCAGAAGGTTCCACCCGGCGGCCATCATGACGTAGCTGGACAGGTCGCCGGCGTCGGGGACCTGGATGGTGGGGAAGCGCGTCGGTCGCGAGGCGATGGCGATGACGGTGACCCCGACCCCGCCTTCGAGGACGTCAGCGAATTTTTCTTCGTAATCTTCGTAGGGGTCGATCCAGATGACGACGTCCGCAGCGGTCATGACCTCCTCAACCCCGTGGACGGCGTAGGTACCTTCGAGGTAGTCGCTGCGCTTGCGGGTGATCTCGTTGGTTTTTAGGGCCAGCTCCTCGGCCACGCCGTCGTTGCGCCCGGCGAAGTAGATCGTCGGGGCGGTGACCACGGGGGCGATGTGGTCTTCACGGATCCGCATGGTCAGCGCCTTGTGAAAACTTTCCGCGAGGGGTTCGAGTTGGCTCTTCAAAGCGGGTTGGCCGGCGGCGTGCTCGATTAGGGATTGACAGAACAAGGCCTGCTCGACCACGCTCTTGGTCGCGGCCACGGCGCCCTCTTTGCCACAGGTCAATACGTAGCCCTTAGCGGCCAGGGATTCGAGCTTCGATCCCGCGAACGCGGTGAGGCTGTATAGGTTCTGATGGCCGTCGTCACGGAGGGTGTTGTAGAGCTTGATGACCTCGCTGGTGCGGCCGGAGTTGGACAGAGCCAACACCGCCCAGTCGTCGAGGTCATATTCCTGGGCCTGTCGCCCCGCCTCGGTATGTACCACAAGCTCCAAACCCTTTCTGCGGGCTTGAAGGATCGCGTGCTTGGTGGGAAAAAGCCTGCTGGAGCCCTCGCCGGTGAAGAACAGTTTCCCGGCTGAGGCGATGGCCGAGGCGGTGTCCTTGGCCTGGTCGGGGTCGAAGCCGGCGATAATCTCCGTGGTCGCGAGCATGTCCCGCACCAGGCCGAAGGGTTTGTAGGCAGGGTCGTCGGGTCTCATCGTGGGTCAACCTCGTTTCCGGGTGTAGGGTTTGGTTATGGAAAGGTCGGCGCGCCGGCTATCGGGGCTGTTTCGCGCGTTTGATTGTCAGTGAGCCCATGGCCGGCAACGGCCCCACCAGGGGGCGGGCATAATCAAGAAAGGCTTTGGTAACGCCCATACCGTCCTTGGTGATAAACCGGCTGGGCATGGGCCGCTCGTGGTTGGCGACCTTGGCTAGCTCGATGGTTCCGAAGCTGCTGCGGTAGGGCTGACCGGGTTTGGATTCACGCTTGATCGTGACCATCACGCCGCTGATGCCCTTGGAGGCCAGCTGGACGGCGTTCTTACCGCAGCCATACGCCTCGTCAACATCGAGCTTCACCGCCCGGTCGGCGGCGCACATCTGAAGCGACTCGCAGACCTGGAACTCGCCACGCCAGCTGAACTCGTCCCCGATCATCTTGTGCAACATCATCGCGGCGCTGGTGCCGCCCATCGCCCCGAACTCGACGTTGTTGAAGTCGTCACGGGTGCGTGACGTGGAGACCGGGGTGCCGTCGTCGTAGGTGATGCCCTCGCCGCAGACGACCGAGCAGAACCCGTGCTTCTGATGAGCCTTGGCGACGGCTTCGAGGAACGCGTCGCGGTCGAACGGTTTTTCGGGGAACAGGATCACGTGCGGGGCGTCGGCGGGTTCGTTCTTGGCGATAACCGCGGCGGCGGGCAACCAGCCCGCGCTGCGGCCGACGGTCTGAAAGACTGTGAACTGGTCGACCCGTTGCATGTCCTGCGCCAACCGACCGCCTTGTTGGACGCTCAGGGCCACGTACCGAGCCGCGCTGGGGTAGCCGGGGGTGTGGTCCGTCCCGTAAAGATCATTATCGACGGTTTTCGAGACCCCCACGCCGATCATGTCGTACCCGCGCTGGTGGGCGTGCTCGGTGACACGGTGGATCGTGTCCATGGTGTCGTTGCCGCCGATCATGAAGAAGTAGCGGATGTCGTACTGACGCAGGCGGGCGAGGATCGGGTCGAGGTCGTCGTCGCTGAGCTTGTGTCGGCTCGACCCCAGGGCGCTCGACGGGGTGGTGCGCAGGGCTTTGAGCGTGGCGGCGGGTTCGGCGGAGAGGTCGAGCAGGTAATTTTCCAGCACGCCCTCGATGCCGAACCGCATCCCAAACACGCGCTTGATCCCGGCGGCTTTCTTGGCCGCCTCTACCACCCCGACCATCGAGGCGTTGATCACAGCGGTCGGCCCGCCGGACTGGCCCACGATCGCGTTGCCTTTAAGCATCATCGCACCCTTCTGCTTCTGCCCCCGGTCGGTCTGACATCAACTAAATATTGACAGGCTCCATCTCCCGCATAGACTGCGGCATCTTAAGGCTTGAGGGCCAAAGTTCAAGGTTCACGTGATGGGACCCGCGATGCAAGCCGTTCCTTAGCGGCGGCCAGTGAGGCGTAACTTATGAGCGATCGACCGGTCCTATACATGGGGGACACGAGCCTGCAGGGCGCCGCGTGCTACCTAACGGGGCTAATGACAAAGTGGGGCTGGTGGTACCGCTACGTCCCCAGCGATCAAACAGTGGAAGCTTCGTTGCTGGATGGCTGTCCGTGTTTGTTTATTCTCAGTGACTACCCCGCCAAGCTGTTGGACGAAACCTGTCAACAGAAGATCCTCCAACAAGTCAGCGACGGGGCGGGCCTGGTGATGATCGGGGGCTGGGACTCGTTCTGCGGCCAAGGGGGGCACTGGGCGGGGACGGCCCTGGCCGACGCGCTGCCGGTCCACATCGCCACGACCGACGACCGGGTCAACTGCGATCAACCAGCTTTGGCGGCGCGGGTCGCCAACCACCCGATCACCCTGGGGCTACCCTGGAACGAACGGCCGCCGACGATTGGCGGGTTCAACCGGGTCGAACCCAAAAACAGCGCACAGGTGCTGTTAGAGGTGCACCGGTTCCTAGCTCAGTGGAACAACAACGCGGTCCGGCTCGAGCCCACTGAGCGCCAGCCGCTGCTAGTGGTGGGTGAACACGGGAAGGGGCGCACCGCGGCGTTGTGCGTGGACGTGGCCCCGCACTGGGTGGGCGGGCTGGTGGATTGGGGGTCCCAGCGTGTGATCGCTCAGGCCCCGGGGGCGTACGAGATCGAGGTCGGGGATATGTACGCGCTATTCCTCAAACAGCTGCTGGGCTGGTTAACCAACGATCTACGAAACTCGTAACCCGGCGGTGTCCATACGCGAGGTGCATACCGACCCCGGATGAAGCGGCGACGTGAGTCTTGGACGCGGCCGAGACATTCTTAGGCTGCGGAGCATCACGGACCGGTACTTGGATACGCAACGCCTCCACGCCCCCATCCTCCGGCTAAGCCGGTAGGTTCGCGGGTTCTTCGACCTCTTTAAAGCGCAACAACTCGACGACGGGCAACGGGCCGACGAGGGGCTTGAGGTAGTTGATGAAGCTGTCGTTGATGTTGTTGTCGTCGACGATGAACTGGCGGTCGAGGTGGGTGGTCTTACCGGCGACGTCCGAGAGATCGACCAAGCGGTACTCGACCCGATAAGGGTCGTGGCTGACGCGTTTGATGGTGACCGATCCGTCGTGACGGCCATCGAGCGCGGCCTGAGCGGCTTGGCGGCCGACCATCCTGGCTTCTTCTTGATCGATCTTGGAAACGACCCCGGCGTAGCACCGCTGGAGGTACCCGAAGGTGTCGGCCCGCACGCGCGTGTCCTTGCCCATGCGCTGGCGGATGGCGCGGATCAGGAAGTCTCCCAGCGCCCCGGTGCCCGAATACTGCTGGTTGCCGTGCTCGTCGACTTGGACGTCCTCGGCGAGTTTCGTGATCACCGGCTTGCCGTCGGCGGCGCGGATCCCCTCGCTAACCGCGATCAGGCACCGGCCCAGGCGGGCGTAGATCCGCTCGACGTCAGCTGTGAATTTCTCCTCATCGAACGTGACCTCGGGGACGTAGATCAGGTGCGGGCCGTCGTCGTGGGAGGTTCTAGCCAGCACGCTCGAGGCGGTAAGGAACCCGGCGTCGCGGCCCATGACGACGTTGATCTTGATCCCGGGCAGGGCGCGGTTGTCGAGGTTGTCGCCGGTGAACGCCTGGGCGACGAATTTGGCCGCTGAGGGAAAGCCGGGGGTGTGGTCGTTGAGCACCAGGTCGTTGTCGATCGTCTTGGGCACATGGAAGCTGTGTAGGTCGTACCCAGCTTCCTTGGCCAGCTCGTTGACGATATGACACGTGTGGGAGCTGTCGTTGCCGCCGATGTAGAAAAAATACCGGATGTTGTGCTTGGCGAACTGCTCGAAAATCCGTTGGCAATACTCGGCGTCTGGTTTGACCCGGGTCGAGCCCAGGGCCGCGGAGGGGGTCTGGGCGATGCGCTCGAGGCGGTCTTGGGGGATGTCGTGGAGATCGACAAATCGATTGTCAACGATCCCAGCCACGCCGTACAAGGCGCCGAAGATGTGGTCGAGGCCGGGTTGACCGCGCAGGGTTTCGACGATCCCCACCAGAGACTGGTTGATCACCATCGTGGGCCCGCCCGACTGACCGATGGCGACGTTCCCGCGAAGCATAGGCTGGTTTTGACTCACTGTCGGGCCTCCCGTATCAGGTCATACTCTCTAGTGAGGAGAGGGTTTATCGCAAAACCGTCATTGTACGACAAAATCAGTGGGGGGTAAACGCCTTCTTTGACGCGAACGAGGGGGTCGACGGGGCGTTAGCGGGGCAGCTCAGACAATATTTTTTTAGCCAGATCTTTTTCTTGAGCATCACTTAGTCTCGGTAAAGCATTTTCAAGTAGTTCTTTAGCGCGGTCATGCCGGTTTAGGTATCGCCCATAGATCAGGCCCAGGATCAACTCGATCTGCTCGCGTTGCCCGTAATTTTTGTACGTGCTAAGGAAAAGCTCATAAGCGGCAGCGGCGGTATCGTAATGACGATTGGACATCAGCTGGTTGGCCAGATCCAGCTGATGATGGGTACTAAGGACTTGTCCCGAATCGATTTGCATCAATTCCAAGTATAAGTTAGCCGCCACATCCAGCTGGTGATCCCTCATCGCTTGATGGATGTCCGATCGTAGCTCGAGTATCCGCCCGTGTTCCGGATCGCGATCGGGGGTCGAGGCCTGCTTGGACGAGCCGCCCAAAGCCGGGGCGTGCTGCCACGGCTGGTAGCCGCGACGGGTTAACGCCCGGAATTGAGCGCGGCGGCGACGCTGCTCGATCAGAGCTAACAGGTCGTAATGCTCTCGGGGTAGCAGCCGGATCCACAACAGCCCCATCCCGATCGCGAATCCGTACGCGTAACCCGAAAGGTGCGCCAGGTACGCCACACCCCCGAACCGGGCGACGTAGAACACCGCGTCTTGAGCGATCTGGAACAGGATCAGCAGCATGCTCGAGACCTCGAACGTCCCGATAAAAATAAACCAGTAGACGATCGTCACGTTACTCATCGGGAACAGCGCCAGGTACGCCCCGCTGACCGCGGCGACCGCCCCGCTGGCCCCGAGCACCGGTGTGGTCCCCTCGATCACCGCGTGTCCCAGCCCGGCTAAAATTCCACCGGCCAGGTAGAACAACAAGTAGGCGATCTTCCCGAGGCGGTCTTCGACGCTGTTGCCGAAAACGTACAGGAACAACATGTTCCCCAGCAGGTGATCCCACCCCGCGTGAAGGAACTGGTAGCTGACAAACTGTTCGATCTGCGGCGACGCGGGGTTGAGCAGGTACCGAGGGTCGAACCCCTGAGCGGTGGCCAGGAAGATCAGCACGTTGACCGCGATCAATGAGTAGTTGACCCACGGGGTGCGGCTGAGGCTGCGGTCGGTGCGGATCGGGAAAAACATCTGCCTGTACGGGACCTTAGGGTTTACGTCAGGAGGTGCGGGTCAGCGGCGGCCCGTCCCCCGAACGGAAGCGGCGAGACGGAAGCGCCGTCTGAGCGTCCGCCAGGGGTACCGCACCCCAAGTATCCGAACACCGCTGGCCCTTATTCTTACATAAACCCATCGGCGGGTGAAAGCCGAGCGTCCTTGGGCAGGCGCCCCAGCCCCACCACGTCCCATTGGTGGACCCCTATTTTCGATTCAAGAGGGGTATCGGCGGTGAAGACGACTTGATCTCCCGGCCCGATCGATCCCGGCCACGTCATGCGCCACCGGGCGATCGGCTGGCCCTGATCGTTAAGAGCTGCTAAGAAAAAAACCGCCCGGGTGAGCTGATACTCCGACGGGTTGATAACCGTCACGCGGACACTGGTCCCCGCCCCGGCGCCGGTGGTCTCGACCAGTGCGCTGCTGATCACCACACTGTCGGGGGGCACGGCGCTGCCCCGGGCTGACGACACCACCCGCATGGTGCGTTTGGAGTACCCGTCGGGGATCGGGACCTCAATCTGCTGGGGCCGGCGGCTGCTGAGCGTGGGCAGGTCGACCTCGACGCGGGCGAAGATCCGGTCGTCAAACCCGACCAGGGCCAATTCCGCGGTCGCGGATCTGACCAGGGGGGTATTGACCGCTTGGACCTCGGCGCTGAAGACCAGCCGGCCGGTCTCCTCGGTGGTGACCCGCTCGTTGACAATCTGTAGCGGCCCGGTTTGGACCGGGGAGACGTAGGGCTCATCCACCTCCCGCCAGAGCCGCTGGGGCAGCCGCTGGGCCGAGACCCGCTTGATCTCGATCTCATGAGCAAAAAATTCTTCCTGTGGATCGGATAAAGCGGGGTGATCCATCCCGAGGGTGTCACCGGACGCGAGGATGGGGGAGGGGCGATCCTCCCCATGGAATACTGAGTCTGACCCCTCGTCGCTAGCGTTGGCATGACTGGGAGGCGCCGAGGCCGATCGACCGTCCGACGCACCGGTGGCCGCGGCGGCACCGATACCCCCCCTGCGGATCGGGTAGGGCTGCTTCGACTCGAAGTGGGCGCCCAGCAGCTCGCTGAGGTCCTCTCGGACGTAGATGCCCAGACCAACCGCCCCGCCCACCAGGATCAGCAACATCGTCATCCACAGCAACGTGTTGAGTTGCCGCCGACGGGTTTGGCGCATGGCCAGCTCGCGGCCGCGGCTCATCGTTCTTACCGGCGAGGCGTAGTCCGCGGGCGGTGACCGCCGATCCCTTTGCCCGGCGACGCTAGAGCCACTCGATCGCGACGCGCGGCCCGCGGCTAAGGACTGGATCGCCAACGCCCCGGTTGCCTCGGCGGGGGTCGGCGGGCCCGCGACCGAGTTAGATACCCCGATCGGTTCGTGACCCGGAAAAACATCGACGCTGGCGTGACCCCACGACCCAGTATGCTTCACGTTATTCCTTTGAACGCGAAACGGGTTGAGACACCGCCGGCACTTGGCCATCGCGTTGGGCCGTGCCAAAGGCGTGAGCATCTTGTGTCGGCACAATGGACAGGTCAGCTCATACATACGAGGTCTTCTAATTAGTCAGCGTTGCGTCACGACACCTGCCCCGGATGAAAGGGGGGCGTGAATCTTAGACGCGGCACGATCGCCGCCAGGGTCAACACGATCACCGACGCGACACTTGGAGACACGATGCGTGTCGATCCCCATCATCCCGCTGTGTCGCAGGCCCTTAGCTACCGGTTGATCGTCAACCCTGCCCCTGCGGCTCCAACGGTTCATCCCATGATCCGGATCCTCTTTCATCTTCATCGTACCCTAAATGGAATGCTTCTCTTGCCTGGCTGGCGCCTTGACGTCGATTGGGGCTATTGAATGATTGAATTTCGGGCAAAATCAACTAAAAATAAGAATTTTTAAGCCAATTTGCTTCTAAAATCCTCTTTTCAATGACTGTTTCAACCGTCGCTATTCGATCTTGTAGCCCATGTAACCGTCGATCCGGGCCCGCCCGGACATGATTCATCCTACCCTTTGCCGTATAAGAAAATGGTCCGTGCAACCCCGGACTTGCGAAATCACGAAACCGATTAACTTAGCCCCATGGAGCCTTAGATCACTCTTATTTAATACGACCCGGAGTCGTAAATAGTCGCTCGTATATTAATTTCTTTATTTATAGTCATTTGTGACAATCTACAAGGCGTGCCACTTCTCGCAACCGCGGTGGGAGGACCCTAACCCGCATGCCTTGTAGAGTAAACTCACCGGGTGCACGAGCTTTAGATCAACGCCCATCCGGATGGCTTCTGACCGGATATGCATGGCGCAGCCCACGTTACCGGTCACACACACGCTCGCTCCCGTCGCTTGAATGTGTCGGATCTTCCGCTGCGCTAACTGGCGAGCCATCTCGGGCTGCACCAGATTATAGGTCCCCGCGGCGCCGCAGCAGGCATCCGCTTCTTCCATCTCCACCATTTTCAATCCCCGGATCCAGCTTAACACGCTTCTGGGAGGCTGAGTCACCCGCTGGCCGTGGGCGAGGTGACAGGCCTCGTGATATGTCCCCACGCGTTTAAGTGATTTTTTGTTAATGAGATAGGTGGGCGGGTATCGAACCAACGCTTCGGTGACGTCACAGACCCGATCCCCGAACCCCCCCGCAAGCTTGCCGTAACCGGGGTCGTCGCCCAGCAACGAGGGGTATTCTTTAAGCATCGCGCCACAGCCGGCGATCGCGTTGACGATCAGATCCGCCCCTTGCTTCAATGCCCCCTGGTACGCCCGGAGATTCGACCGCGCCAACCCGCAGGCCGTCCGCTGATCACCGTTGTGCTGGTGGATCGCCCCGCAGCACCGCTGGGACCGGGGCACGATCACCTCACACCCCGCGTGCTGGAGCAACGCGATCGCTTGCCGATTGACGTCCTGGAACAACGCCTCGCCCACGCACCCCGTGAACCACGCCACCGTCGCCCGCTTCTGACCGTCCGCGGCTAGAGCCGGGTAACGCCGCGATAACTTCGATTCCCACACCGGGCCCGGCGGCAGCATACGGGTCATCTTCAACACCCACTCGTCCGTCGCACCGCTGCGCCCCTTGACCCGGTGTTTGATCATTTGGCACACCTGATCCCAGAACCCCAACCGCTGTAAGACCCGGGCCGGCAGGATCGCCAGTTTCAAGCGGAACGGGTACGGCAGCAGATGCCGCACGACGGCCCGCAAGGCTATATTTTCAATCGCTTCCCGCCCGTCCTGGGCCAGCTGAGCGCGGGTCTGCTCGATCAGCTCATGGTAGACCACGCCAGACGGGCACGCGGTTTCGCACGCCCGGCAATCCAGGCATAAATCCAGATGGTTCAAGACCGCAGCGGATCGCTCAATCCGCTCTTCGGACAGCCCTTTGATCAGGTGGATGCGCCCCCGGGGCGAATCGGCTTCCAGCCCGGTTACCCGGTACGTCGGGCAAGACGGCAGGCACAGCCCGCACTGGACGCAGTCTTGAGCCGACGAGGTAGCACGCCGGCTTAGTTCAAGAACGGGCAACCCGCGGCTTTCGGCCCCGCTGCACTCCCGTCGCCGGCCAGGCCCGAAATCACACGAGGCCCCGGCTTCGTTTCATCCATCGCTACAGCCCTGTTCACAGCCCTGTGACTGGCAAAAACCGTTCCGGGTTCATCAGCCCGTGGGGGTCGAACGCACGCTTGATTGATACCAAAATAGGCCAATCAAGCTGGGGGGGGCCAAACCGCGGGATCGGGTCACCCTCGTCTCGCCGGTCACGCTCACCGTTGGCCGCGCTTCGGCTGGGGCTGGCCGGAGGTTGCGGGCATGTCCGCGACGATCCCGTAGGCAACGCGTACCAGACCCACACCCCGTTTAAGGGCACGACCAGCCGCTGGATGTGGGTCGATAACCGCCTCGATTCATCGCTGGTTAAGTCACCGCCCACGAAGATACACCCATGGACCGGGAACGCTTCGATCTCCACCTTGAACCGGTTTTCCGTAGCGAAGCGCGACAGTTGGCTGCACGTCGCGCCGGTCGACGCCGGCGGGACCACCAGTTTGACCAGGGCAGCGACCGACCGCCGCCAGGCCCTGCGGTCGCTGCGTCGGGCGATGTCTTCGTCCAAGTCACAAGGACTCACGTTCATGATCTTCATCCCCCGGACGGTATCCACTAATGCTTCTAAGGTTCGAAGCCGCGCGGTGACGGCTGACATCGTCCCGTAATAACCCACATGAAGCTGGGCGGCTGGGCCCCGCATGACCATCGCCATCTGGTCCGCGGCTGCCTCGCCGATCAGCCAGGGGGTCAGCGTAGCGTCTAATTGTACCGGGTCATGGACCTGCATCTCGACCGCCATCACCATCTCCGGGATCACATAGGTGCGGAGCACGACTTCATGGATGAATCCCAGCTCACCGAGGCTGCCGACCATCAGGCGCGTCAGATCGTACCCCGCGACGTTCTTGACCGTCCTCCCCCCAGCCCTGATTTGACGCGCGTGGCCGTCGACGACACCGAGCCCCAAAAGAAGCTCGCGCACGCCGCCGTAGCGGGCTCGCAACGCCCCGTAGACGTGATGAGCGACCACCTCGCGGAGCGTAAGGTCGTGATCCACATCGATGGGCAAGAACTGGCCCGCTTCCCGCACATGGTCTTGAAGGCACCCGAGGGTCGTCCCGGCCCAGGCCCGGACCGTCAGGTCGCGCTCGTAGTGCTCGATGTCGACCCCCTGGTCGTCGACCCGGATATGCTCCGCGGGCGGGTCATGGCCCAGGCCCCGGTGCGCGACCCCGTAATCGACGATCGGGCTCTGTGTCGCCGCGCAGTGGGCAACCAGGTCGATCATATCTTGGAGACGGGTCACCGTGGCGGTCGATGGACTCATAATCAGGCAGGGGGAACCGTGGTAGGGGCTAACGCGAACCTGCTACAATCCTACTGTGAATCGCTGTACCGGGTTCGGGAGGATCGTCTCGGGGACGCCTTCTCACCCGGGTAACTCCGCCGCCGGTAACATGCCGCCGCGATCAAGACCCAAGTTCCGTTCTTATGGCTAAGCTAACCTATCACACCGCGGGAGAGAGCCACGGCCCGGCCCTGATCATCTTAGTCAACGGTTTGCCGGCCGCGATGACCATCGACGAAGATCTGATCAACGCCGAGCTGCGTCGCCGCCAGGGCGGGTACGGCCGCGGGGGTCGCCAGAAGATCGAGACCGATACCGTTGAATTCCTATCGGGCGTGCGGCTGGGAAAAACGATCGGATCGCCGCTGACGATGCGGGTCCACAACAAGGACTCGCGCCTCGACGACCTCGAGCGCACCCCTCCTGTTTACCGGCCCCGCCCCGGGCACGCGGACCTGGCCGGGTCGGTGAAGTGGCTGACCACCGACTGCCGCGAGACCCTCGAGCGCGCCAGCGCCCGGGAGACCGCCAGCCGGGTCGCCGCCGGGGCCCTGGCCAAGTGCCTGCTGCGCTGCTTCGGGATCGAGGTGTTCGGGTTCGTGCGGTCCATCGGGTCGGCCCGAAGCGACGTGTCGGTGACGATCGAGAACTGGCAAGAGCTGATCCAGGCCCGCGACGACAGCGACGTCTACTGCCCGGATCCGGACGCCTCTGAACAGATGCGCCAGCAGATCCGCCAGGCCAAGCAAGACGGGGACACCGTCGGGGGGGTCGTCGAGACGCACGTGTTCCACTGCCCGATGGGATTAGGTTCGAGCATGAACTGGTACGAGAAGCTCGACTCGAGGATCGCCGGGGCTGTGATGGGGATCCAGGCGTTCAAGGGGGTCGAGATCGGGTTGGGGTTCGAGGCCGCCCACCGCCCGGGTTCAAAGGTCCACGACGAGATCGGGTTCGACCCGGATCAGAAGCACACGAACAGCCTCGGGTTTACCCGGCTATCGAACAACGCTGGCGGCCTCGAGGGCGGGATGACCAACGGCCAGCCGGTCGTCGTCAAGGGCGCGATGAAACCGATCAGCACCCTCTTGCAACCGCTCCAGAGTGTGGACCTCAATACCAAAGAGATCTCCAAAGCCGCTTATGAACGTTCCGACGTGTGCGCGGTCAGCGCCGCGGGGGTGGTGATGGAGAACGTGGTCGCGTTCGAAGTCGGTCGGTGCGTTCGGGAAAAATTCGGGGGCGATAGCGTTTTGGAGATGTGCCAAAACTACCAGAAATTCATCGATACCGCTCGAGGATTACCCCTTTCGATCGATTACGATTAATAAAAGATAAAAATAATCATCTTCTCCGTAAGGCAGGGACGACCCTGTCTATATCTGGACTGATCGAGTTATATTCCTTTCTAAAGCAGTTGTTTAGATAAAACATACTCCTGTGGGTTACCTGTCGTTTAGGCGTCTATATCGTTACAGCTGGTGACCTTGTCTGACGTGTCATGGCCGCGATCCGGTTTTCGGGTACATCGAGCACCACGACCTCGCAGCGGGTAACGGATCGGTTCTTACAGGAACAGACCGTTTTTCCACATCAGGGTTGGTGGGCGTGGCGGTTCATCAGGGACATGATCTGCTCGGTCTCGCGCTCGAACCTGCTGTCGTTGGCTAGGCGGGTCTCGATCGTGCGGATCGAATGCATGACCGTGGTGTGGTCGCGACCCCCGAAGTACCCGCCGATCTCTTCGAGGCTATACCGCGTCCGCTTCCTGGCCAGCCACATGCACACCTGCCGGGGCAGCGAGATCGACTTGTGTCGCCGCTTGGACTGTAGATCGCTCAGCTTCACTCCGTAATACTGGGTGACCGCCTCGATGATGTCCTGGAGCGGGACCTGGACCTTCTGCGGGTCCGTGGCCGATTCCCCCAAGGCGCTCTTGGCTAGGGACAGATCGATCGGAGCGTTTTGCAGAATCGCGGATGCCTGGATCGTAGTGATGGCGCCCTCGAGCTCGCGCACGTTGGATTGGATGTTTGTGGCGATGAACTCGACCACCTCCCGCGGCAGCGTCAGGTCGCGCAGCTGGGCTTTGGATTGGACGATCGCCAGCCTCGTCTCGTAGCTGGGCCGGGAGACCTCCGTCACCAGGCCCCACTGGAACCGGCTGACCAGCCGTTCTTCGAGCTTGAGGATCTCCACCGGGGCCGAGTCGCACGAGAGGATAATCTGTCGCTGCCGCTGATAAAGGGTATTGAACGTGTGAAAGAACTCTTCCTGGGTGCGTTCACGGTCGGCTAAGAAGTGGATGTCATCGATCACCAGGACGTCGACGTTGCGATAGTTGTCGCGGAAGCGGTTCATCTGCCCCTTCTGGACCGAATCGATGAAGTGGTTAATGAACGTCTCGCAGGAGATATAGCACAACCGGGTGCCCGGCTGCTTGTCGAGCACCGCCTGGCAGATCGCCTGGAGCAGGTGGGTCTTGCCCAGGCCCACCCCCCCGTGGATGAACAACGGGTTGTACGCCGCCCCGGGCTGATCCGCCACTGCCAGCGACGCGGCGTAGGCCAGCTCGTTGCCGGGTCCGGTGATAAAGTCCTCGAAGGTGTGGTCCGGGCTGATCACGGTTTGATCAAACGACGCCCCGGGCTCATCGTCGGCCAATAGGGGATCTTCATCCCCCACACCCGCGGGGCTCACGCTGACGGGGCCGCGGGGCTCGACACTGACAGGATCGGGTAGGTTCGCCACCGCCTCGCTGGGATCGGTCACGAACCGAACCGCCACCAATGCGCCGGTGACCGCCTGGGCCGCGTCGGTGAACGGCGTGAGGCACTTGCGCTGGAGGTAGTCTTGTTGCACCCGGTTGGAGGCGCAGATCTGAAGCAGCCCGCCGTTGAGGTCGAGGGGCTGAAGCTGTTCGAACCACCGCCGGCAGATCTGCACGTGCTTCTGCTGGAGGTACGACAACATGTCACGCCACATCTTGGCGTCGAACCGGGTCATGATGCGTCATCAACCGCAAGAATAGGGCATAGGGATTGTCTATTGAACCAGCTACACTTGATCCATCGCCACAACAGGTAATACGGCTCCCGGCACACGCGTAGCGCAACGTATGCGGGTTGCCGGTGGATGTCAACGATAGGCCACGCTGTACGGACTCCGCACACGATGGGGTTCATCTCATTCTCGACCCCGCGGTGTCGTGTCGGTTCAAACGACGGCGCTAGGGTTGCTCTCATCAAGAGCCCGACCCATGCCCGTGGTGCGTGTGCCGGTCCAGAAAAAAAAGCGGCGTGGATCTTGCACGCGGCACGAGCATTTCCGGGTGTCAGCAGGGACTGCGATGCGGGGCGTTGATCCGCGATGCGCCCTTCATCGCTTCCACCAGGCCGTTGATGTTGGACGTTGTCGCCTCGACGGTCGGCTCTAGCCCCAGGTCGCGCAGGGTCTGCGTCGTGATCGGCCCGATCGATGCCAACCGGACGCCGTCTAGCAGGTCACGGCCATCCCCTAGCAGTTCGATCATGTTCTTAGCTGTCGATGAACTCGTGAACGTTACCCAGTCGACCTGCTTCGTTTCAAAAGCGGCCACCACCTCCGTGGGCAGGCGCCGCGGGCGGCGGGTCTGATAGACCACGAGTTCTTCGATCACACCACCGGCTTGATGCAACAGCTTGGGCAGCGCCGGCCGGGCGATGTCGGCGCGGAGCAGCAGGAACCGTAGGCCCGCCACGTCGTGACGCGCGATCAGGTCCGCGGCCAGCGACTCGGCCACGAACCGGGTCGGGACCAGGTCGGCGCGCAGCCGCAGTTGATCGAACAGCGCCGCTTCGGTCGCGTCGCCGATCGCGGCGATCTTAAGTTGACCTTGTTTTCCAAGGTGCCTGGCATCAAGCTCTAACGCGTCGAGCCGCTGGGCCAGAGCCGAAACCCCGTTCACGCTGGTGAGCACCAGCCAGTCGTAGCGGGCGATGTTGCGGACCGCGTCGTCCACTGCTGACCAGTCGTCCGGGGGGACAAGTTCAATCGTCGAAGCTTCCATGGAGATCGCGCCCTGTTCATCGAGTAACCGCCGCAGCTGCGACGCCTGGTGCCGCGTGCGGGTGATCACCACGCGTTGGCCGAACATCGGGCGGTTTGTAAAAAAGTCTAGACCGGGACCTTGGATCCCCGCCACCGCTCCTGCGACGATGATCGCCGGGGCGGTGATGCCGCGTGTGTTCACGTCACCGGCGATGTTGTTGAGCGTCGATCGTACACTGCGTTGCTTCGGGGTCGCCCCCCACTGGACCACCGCCACCGGTGTCTCATCGGGGCACCCGAACCCGCGCAGCTCGTCACAGATCTGCTCTAGACGCCCTACGCCCATGTAAAAGCAGACCGTGCCCCCGGCCTGGATCAACCCCGCGAGCGCGCGGTAATCGACCGAGGACTGGCCCTTGGTGGGGTCCTCGTGACCGGTCACGAACGTGACGGTGCTAGCCAACTGGCGGTGGGTGACCGGGATCCCCGCGGCCATCGGTGCCGCGATCCCCGCGGTGACCCCCGGCACGACCTCGCAGGCGATCCCGCGACTCGCTAGGTACATCACCTCTTCGGCGCCGCGGCCGAACAGATAGGGGTCGCCGCCCTTGAGGCGCACCACCCGCTTGCCCTCCAATGCTTTTTCCGCCAGCAAAGCGTGGATCTGATCCTGCGAAAGCTTATGGGCCTTGGCCCGTTTGCCGACGTCCAACCGTTCCGCGTCGGGGCGTGTTTCATGGAGCAACAACGGGTCGATGAGTGCATCGAATGCCACGACATCGGCCGCACGCAGCACCTCGAGCCCGCGCACGGTGATCAGGCCCGCCTCACCTGGACCGGCCCCGACGAGGGTCACCTTGCCGGTGCGTTTTGTTGGATCACCTTTCATCGTGGTTAACTCCGCTTCTTTTAAGACCGATCACCGGTATAGGAGGCAGCAGGAACCTAAACCCGGCCGGAGACCACCACCATGGCGCCTCAAGCTTCACTGAAACTGGTCACACCTCAAGCCGTAGAACAAGACGACGTCCTGCGATTCGAGCGACGTGGATGCACGCGGCACCCGATCAGCGGGCAGGTCACGAGCCTGCAACAGCCGGCCGACCCGCAGGATCATCAGGCACGGATCTGCTCGCTACAGCTATTGAATATATCCGACACCGGTTTAGGCGCCATCTGCCCCGAGCCCGTCGACCCTGGTACGAGGATCTCGGTTTTCTTCCCCCCCCACGCCGCCGAAGGCGGGTTCGATCTTTTCGGCACGGTCGTGCGGTGCGTCCACCGCGAGGCCGGCCATGAGATCGGGATCCGGTTTAGCCAAAAACACGCCGCTTAAGCCGATCAATCTGGCAGCGGTTAATCCCCTTCGCTGTCTGGGGTCGACCGACGCGCCATTTCGTATAACGAGTCGAAGCTAGCATCTAAAGCTTGTGGGATCACCCGCACGTGCCCGACCGTCTGCATGAAGTTCGTATCCCCGCCCCAGCGTGGGACGATGTGCACGTGGAGGTGGCCGGGCAAGCCTGCGCCGGCGCATCGACCGATATTGACCCCGATGTTGAACCCCTGGGGATGGATGGCGTCTTCGAGCAGCTGCTGGGCCCACGCCGTTAATTCCATCAGGCCTGTACGCTGGGCCGCTGATAGATCGGTGAGGCTGGCTCGGTGCTCGAGCGGGGCGATCAGCAGGTGGCCGTTGGTGTAGGGGTACCGATTCAGCAGGACGATCCCGCGGTGATCAAGAACTAACACGAGCCGATCTTTGGCGTCTTGGCTGCCGGGTTGGACCGCGGCCGCTTCGCACAGGAAGCACCGGTTGCCCGTTTGTTCATGGGCTTGATAGGCTGCCGCGTTAGCAGGGTCATGGGGCCCTAGCTGCTGGATATAGGACCACCTCCACGGGGCCCATAAGTTTTCGTTGTGCATCGATGCGGTCTCTTGGAGCGATGAATCGACGTCACGGCTTGTGCCGGTGGGGACAAGGTTGGCTTGGTGATCCACCCACCACCCCGGTCACCCTTGGCGTAGGGCCCGTGATGGAGTGTTTACGTTCAACGGATCGACAAACGCCCGATATTATAAAGATAATGGATCTTGACACCTGCCTCCTATCGAACGACGGGCCGGTGTTGATCGTGGCGTATGGGCTAGTGGCCTTGTATCGGTGACGGATAGGCCGATGGTTTTTCGATCGGGGAACCGAACCGACTGAAGTAGCCCCGGTTAGGGACCCGATGGAATCTAGGTTAATGGCGTGGCCGCGCGACGGCCTGATCTTGGAGGCACATGAACTCTGTGTGGCTACTTGTTCTGGGGATCTTTGCT
The DNA here is from genome assembly GCA_965224205.1 of Phycisphaeraceae bacterium. Lineage (GTDB taxonomy): Bacteria > Planctomycetota > Phycisphaerae > Phycisphaerales > Phycisphaeraceae > CBDCYN01. The sequence goes on along the minus strand of CBDCYN010000021.1, from coordinate 27,800 downwards.
CCGGTCCTGTGTGGGGTCGTGAGCCTGGTCCTGCCGCGCCACTGGCTGGGGCCGCGGGTGGCGGTGGCCGCGGCCGGGCCGATCGGGGCGTTGGCCCTGCTGGGGACGTTCGTCTCTAAATACGGGCTGTCTGCGGGCACGATCGCCACGGACTGGATGCCGGCGGTGCGCCTGAACCTGGCGTTCAACCCGGATCGGCTGGGGCTGTTCTTCGCTTTTCTAGTCAGCGGGATCGGCCTGCTAATCGTGCTCTACGCCCGGGGGTACTTCGGGCCCGACCGCGCGAGCCTGTTCCGGTTCTACCCGACGCTGTTGTTGTTCATGACCGCGATGCTGGGCGTGGTGTTGAGCGACAATTTCATGCTCATGCTGCTGTTTTGGGAGATGACGTCGATCAGCTCGTTTTTGCTGATCGGGTGGGAGCGCGACGACGACCACGCGGTGAAGCTGGCGATGCAGGCGTTCATCACGACCGGGGCCGGTGGGCTGGCGATGATGGGCGGGCTGATCCTGCTGGGCGTGCATACCGGGCACTGGTCGTACAGCGAGTTGATGTTCAACGGCGTAACCGGCGACGCGGTGACGACCACGGCGTTCCTGCTGATCTTCGTCGGGGCCGCGGCCAAGAGCGCCCAGTTCCCGCTGCACTTCTGGCTGCCCGGGGCGATGGCGGCGCCGACGCCGGTGTCGGCGTACCTGCACTCAGCGACGATGGTCAAGGCCGGGGTGTACCTGGTGGGCCGTCTGTGGCCGATCATGGCGATGTCGCTACCGATCTGGCCGAAGCTGATCGTCCCGCTGGGCGCGGTGACGATGCTGTACGGGGCGTTTATCGCGTTACAGAAGACCGATCTCAAGAAGATCTTCGCGTACACCACGGTCAGTCAGCTGGGGCTGCTGATGTGCATGTACGGCTTGTCTGCGTTCAAGTACGGCGGTCACGGGGGGCACGGCGAGCATGAGGCTGAGGCGAACCTGATCTGGGACGTGACGCAGATCCTCAACCACGCCTTGTACAAAGCCCCGCTGTTCATCCTCGCGGGGGCGATCGGGCATATTGCTTCACGGGAGATCGGCGAGCTTAAGGGCTTTTTCCACCGCGGGAAGACCGAACGGATCATGTCCGTGGTGTTGCTTCTGGCCGCCTACGCGTTGGCAGCTGGCCCCCTGACGGTGAGCTTTACCGCCAAGGAATTCTTCTTCTATCAGATCTGGCACGCGTATGAATCCACGCACAGCCCGTGGTTCTTCCCGCTGATCGCGGCGGGGGTGTTCACGGGGATGTTCAACATCGCGATCTTCATCCGGCTGGCGCGCACGCTGCTAGCCAAAGACGGTGGGCATAGCCATGAAGACGCACACCACGGGGCGCACGGGCACGGCGACCACGAGCACGAGACCGGTCTGTGGCCGGCGTTTTTGTGGATCCCTGGGGCGGTGATCGTCGCGTTCCAGTACATCGGCGGGGCGATCCCCGGGGCGTATGACGCACTGTTCGGGTGGCTGGAGCCGAACAAGATCTATTTCGATCACTTCCCGCTGGTGTGGAACGCTCATTTAGGCGTGCCGCTATTCATGAGCCTGGCGGCGATCGGGTTGGGGATCGGGCTCGGATTAGCGCCGGTGTTGACCAAGACGTACAACGACCCGTTCGACCACGCGTACCCGGGGTTTTACGTGCTAGCTACGCAGCGGGCGGGGGCGATCTTCCGGTTGTTCCAGACCGGGCACTTGAGCCACTACATCGGGTTCGTGTCGGTGACGATGGTGGGGTTGTTTGTGTGGTCGATCCTGCGACCGATTGAGTTCAACCTCGCGGACCTGCCCGGCTGGCCACGCGATGCTTGGGGCCGGGATGCGGAGTATCCCAGCGAATTATTCCACGGGATCATCTTGTCGGCGTTGGCGTGCTTCGCGTCGATCCTGCTGCCGATTGTGCGTGACCGCGCCAGCAGGGTGCTGATCCTGGGCACGGCCGGGTTTAGCGTCACCGCGTTGTACTACATCTATCGGGCCCCGGACCTGGCGTTGACGCAGATCAGCATCGAGATCGTGTCGCTGATCCTGTTTTTGCTGGTATTAAGCCTGCTGCCCAAGGAACAGCCGCCGGAATTGGGGAAGGTGATCCCCCGCGCGGCTTTGGCGATCGCGGTGGGCGGGGTGATGTTCTGGTTGACGCTGACCAGCTCGGTGGGGACAAGACCGACGATGTCGAACGTGAGCGCCGACGGCCGCCCGTTCGCGAACCTTGGCGAATTCTTCTTGCGCAACAGCTACCACGGGGTGGATACCGAGCACCTGCATGCTGAACAGGTCGCCGGCGGGGTGGTGGCGCGCACCCCGCACACAGAGGGTGGGTCTCACGACGCGCACGGACCGGCCGCGACCGATGAGGTGATGCTCCACCACGGCGGTGGGGGCAACAATGTCGTGAACGTGATCCTCGTGGATTTCCGGGGGTTCGATACGATGGGCGAGATCACCGTGCTGGGGCTAGCGGCGATGGGGGTGTGGACGCTGCTACGGCGGCGACGCGGCGGTGACGCGGCGTCGATCACCGACGGGGGGATCGAACAGTCCGGCGACGATGGTCGCGGCGATGACAGTATGTCCTATAAACGTATCGATATCCCCGAGCCCACCGGCGGGCCCGACCCGGAAGACACGGTGTTGGAGAACCTAAACAAGAGGGTGCCCCAGCCATGATGCGGACGGTGATATTACGAACGGCGTCGAAGCTGCTGGTGCCGCTGAGCCTGATCTTCGCGATGTTCGTGTACTTCAAGGGGCATCAGACCCCGGGGGGTGGGTTCGTGGCGGGGCTGGTGGCGGCGGTGGCGTTGATCGTGCACCGGATGAGCGAGGGCGGGGACAGCCTGCGGCGGATGCTGCCGTACCCGGAGCGGGCGTTCATCGCGGTGGGGCTGCTGATGGCGATGCTTACGGGGCTGGCGGCGACGTTTTTCGACCTGCCGCTGTTTACCTCCGGTCACGGGTATATACCGCTGCCGGCGGCACAGGGCCAGGACGTTGAATTCGAGTGGGCGACGGTGATGGCGTTCGACTTCGGCGTGTTCTTGGTGGTGACCGGCGTGGTCGTGGGGATGATCGACGCGCTTTCGCGGGAGTTGGAGCCGTGATGCGTTGTGACTGGATTGATCGTGCGATGAACGGAGACCTGTTAACGCGATGAGTGTCCTTGCAGCCATAGTTGTAGGCGTGATCTTCGCCGCTTCGACGTACCTGATGCTGGGTCGTGAGCTTAAGGGCGTGTGCATGGGCGTGTTCCTGTTGGGGCACGGGGCGAACCTGGCAATCATCGCCACGAGCCGGTCGCCGATCGGGCTTCAGCCGCCGGTGCTGGGCTCGGCGGATCTGGACCTGCTCGTGGACCCGTTGCCGCAGGCATTGATCCTGACTGCGATCGTGATCGGGTTCGCGATCCAGGCGTTTTTGTTGACGCTGCTGGTGATTACGTGGCGCAAGGCGGGGACGTTGGAGCTGCGCGACCTGGCGGTGGAGGAGGGGCACTGATGTTGGTTGATCTGTTTTACAAAAGGTACCGCGCCACGAGCCGCGAGCGTGACGCAGCGGGTTCTTGCGTAAGTCAAATCAGAACCCGCTCCCTCGCGGTCGCGGCTCGCTGTGGAACCGTGTCCGACTGCGGGACGTTCGTGCAGAAGAATCAGTAGAAAGACCCCATGAGTCAGCACCAGATCATCTTGTTCGTGATACTGCCGATGGCCGCGGGGATCGCCACGGTGTTGGCGTATTACCGGCCACGGGCCCAGCGCTGGTTGGGGTTGGGGGCGCTGCTGACCAATTGTGTGCTGGCGTTTACGGCGTTGGTCACGGTGTGTCGTGGGTCGCAGGGCCCGGCGACGATCCTGGTGTCGCAGATGGGCAATTGGCCGGCGCCGTTTGGGATTACGATCGCGGTCGACCCGTTGGCAGCGCTGATGCTGGCGATCGCGTCGGTCGTGTGTTTGGCGGTGTTCGTGTATTGCATCAGCCAGATGGACAAGGACGCGGCGGGGGGGTTTTTCCATCCGCTGTTCCACTTGTTGGTAATGGGGGTGCAGTGGAGCTTTATCACCGGGGATCTATTTAACCTGTTCGTGGCGTTCGAGATCATGCTCATGGCCTCGTACGCGATGTTCGTGATCGGCACGACCCGGGAACAGATGCGCCAGGCGTACAAGTACGTCATCTTGAACCTGATCGGGTCGATGATGTTCGTGACCTGTGCCGGGCTGCTGTACGGGCAGCTGGGCACGCTGAACATGGCCGACATCACCCGGATCGCGATGACGGGGCAGCTGCCCAGCTCGTCGGTACCGGTGATCACGATGCTGCTTCTGGTATTCGGGGGCAAGACGGCGATCTTCCCGCTGTGGTATTGGCTGCCAGATACGTACCACACGATGCCGGCCCCGATCGGGGGTCTGTTCGCGGGGCTTCTGACCAAGGTCGGGGCGTATGTGATGATCCGGGTGTTCGTGATGATGTTCGGGTCGGCCCCCGAGGTGACGCAGGTCGTCACGCCGGTGATCTTGGTCTCGGCGGGGGTGACGATGTTCGTGGGCGTGCTGGGGGCGGTGTCGATGCACACGGTGCGGCGGATCTTGTCGATCCACATCATCAGCCAGGTGGGGTACATGCTGATGGGGATCGGCTTGGGGATGACCGCTGTGGCGGGTCTGACCCACGGCGAGATGACGGCGAGCAAAGAGCTGGCCGTGGCGGGTGCGATCTTCTTTATCGTCCACAATATGGTGGTCAAGTGCTGTTTGTTCCTGTGCGGGGGGTTGATGATCGAGCACGCCGGTAGTGATGATCTAGAGAAGATCGGTGGGCTGCTCAAGCGCGCCCCGTGGCTGGCGACGCTGTTCCTGATCGCGGCGCTGTCGCTGGCGGGGTTGCCGCCCCTGTCGGGGTTCTTCGGCAAGTGGATCTTGATTAAAGAAGGGTTCAATCAGCAGTGGTACTGGCTAACCGGGTTCGCGATCGCCACGAGTTTGTTGACGCTGCTATCCATGCTCAAGATCTGGAGCTACGGGTTCTGGTCCCCGGCCCAGGGCCTGCACGTGACGCAGCCTGATCGTCAACCACAGACGGTCGGGGGGCTGGCCGCGGTGACGATCTTGGTGGTGATGGCACTGACGATGGGTTTGGGGGCACCGATCTATCTCAAGGCGTCCCGCCGCGCCGCGGAGATACTGGTCAACCCACGGCCTTACGTGGTCGCGGTCATGGGCGAAGGGGCGCTGCCGTCCCCGAACCCGGATGATCCAGCCCATGCCCACGCGGGCGTGACACAACCTGATCCGACATCGATGGCACGCGCGGAGGCCCGCCGATGAACCTGCTGCTTCTGAATATTTTCCTGGCGCTGCTGTGGATGCTGATGTGGGAGGCGTTCGACGTCTACAGCCTGATCGCCGGTCTGGTGCTGGGGTACCTGCTGCTGGGGATCGTCAGCCGCACGATGCAGGGACAGGGGTACGGGACCAAGGGTTGGGAGCTGCTATCGTTTGCGGTCTACTTCGTAAGGATCTTGATCAAGGCCAACATGCAGGTCGCCTGGGAGATCCTCACGCCGAAATACAACATGACCCCGCGGTTTATCCGTTACTCTGTCGAGGGGCTCTCCGACGTGCAGCTGACCTGCCTGGCCAACGCGATCACGCTCACCCCCGGGACGCTGTCGGTGGATATATCAGACGACAACCGGTACCTGTACCTGCACTGCATGTATGCTAAAGACCGTGACGCGGCGGTCGCGGAGATCGACGAGCTGCGCGACCGGCTGATCAAGGAGCTGTTCTCATGGCCGCACTAATGGGCGCGACACTGGCGGTCGCCGGTGAGACATGGCACAGCCAGCTGGTGGTGGTCACCGCGGAGGTCGGGATCGTGCTGATCATCGCCGGCATGCTGGGGGGGATCTACCGGCTGCTACGCGGCCCGCACGTGGCCGACCGGGCGCTGGCGGTGGACACGATCGCGATCCAGCTGATCGGGCTGGTGATCCTGCTTTCGATCCGCCAGGGGACGCTGGTGTATTTCGACGGGATATTGGTGCTGTCCCTATTAGGGTTTGCCGGGACGGTGGCCATTGCTCAGTACATCGGCCGCCCGCATATGACCAAGAAGAGGGCTGAGAGAACCGTTGGCGAGGCTACGAAGCCTCAAGAATAATTGCGTGGGTCGCATAGAAATCACCACGAACCAGAAGCCACACCGATGAGCGAAAATTTTCAACTCGTGTTCGACCTGGTCACGTTTTTCTTCCTGGTCTTCGGCTTGTTCTTCATGACGGTCGGGGCGGTGGGGCTGCTGAAGCTGCCGGACATGTACCACCGGATGCACGCGGCGACCAAGGGCGTGACGCTGGGGATCAGCGGGATGCTGCTGGCGGCGCTGTTCACCTTGCCGGCCCATCAAGACGCCAGCGCCATCGCGATCTGCACGAAGATCGTGCTGGTGATCCTGTTCCAGTTCGTGGCCAACCCGGTCGGGGCGCACCTGCTATCCAAGGCGGCCCATCTCGACAACTGCCCGATCTGGGAGGGCACGCTCAGCGACGAGCTGGAAGAAGACAAGACAGTTTGAGCTTCACTTTAGGTCTTGGCTTCATATCCCGGTGACCCTTCCAACCCGATCCTCGATAAGGCGGGAAACCCGCCGCCTCACGGTCGTGACCCGCTGAAGCCGCGTTTAGGTTTCACAACTCCACACACCCCGAAGTTGAACCCCGCGGAGGGTATTGGTATGAACGTTGGGTATGAACACGAGATCATTTGGCAGCGACGGGGTGAAGGTATCCGAGGTCGGGCTGGGGACGTGGCAGCTGGGCGGCGACTGCTGGGGGCCGATCAGCGATGAGACCGCGATGGGTGTGCTCCACACCGCAGTCGACCAGGGCGTGACCTTCATCGATACCGCCGATGTTTACGGGACCGGCCGCAGCGAGCAGTTCGTGGGGCGGTTTCTTAAAGAACGATCCGAAGATTTGTTCGTGGCGTCCAAGGTCGGGCGGTTCCCGGATCCCGGTTGGCCTGAGAATTTCTCGTTTGACGTGTTCGAGCGGCACACCGAAGCGTCGCTGCGCCGTTTGGGGGTCGAGGCCCTCGACCTTACCCAGCTGCACAGCATCCCGATGAATTACTACCAACAGGGTGACGTGTTCGATTGGCTGCGCAGGCTCAAAGACAAGGGCAAGATCCTGCGATTTGGGGCCAGTGTCGAGACCATGGACGAGGCGCAAGTGTGCCTCCAACAAGAGGGGTTAACGTCGCTTCAGATCATCTTCAATATCTTCCGCCAGAAGCCGATCACGGCTATTTTTGACGAAGCCAAGGCCAAGAACGTGGCACTGATCGTGCGGCTGCCCCTGGCTAGCGGGTTGCTGGCGGGCAAGTACTCGAAGCAGACCACGTTCGCGGACAACGACCACCGCAGCTTCAACCGAGACGGCCAGCGGTTCAACGTCGGTGAGACGTTCTCGGGCGTCGAGTTCGACAAAGGTTTGGAGCTGGTCAACGAGCTCGTCTCGTGGGTGCCGCAGGAGATGACGATGGCGCAGATGGCCCTGCGGTGGGTCCTGGATTTTGACGCGGTGAGCGTGGTGATCCCGGGGGCGAGTTCCGCCCAGCAAGCCGAGTCGAACGCCGCGGCCAGTGAGCTACCCCCCCTCGACGCGGACCTGCACGCGATCCTCGATCGTTTCTACAGCGACCGTGTGGCCCGCCACATCCGTGGCCCGTACTGATCCGCGATAGGCCCGATTAAACATGAGGCCGATCTCAATATGACCGCTTGGGACGAATTTCAGAAACTCGTGCGGGCACGGCGGGCAACACGTGCGTTCAAACCCGACCCGGTGCCGGACAGCTTGCTCCACGACCTGCTCGATACCACCCGGTGGGCGCCCAGCGGGTACAACCTCCAGCCGACACACTTTGTGCTCGTGACCGATCCGCACCTGCGGCCGGCGCTGTGTCAGGCGTGTCTGAACCAGAAGCAGATCCTCGAAGCCCCCGCCACGGTCGTGTTCGCCGCGGACCGGGACGTGGCCAAGCACCACCTCGACGCGGTGCTCGAGGCGGATCGGCAGGCCGGTGCGGTCGACGACGCCTACGAGAAACGGGTGCGCAAGTACGTGGGGCTGGCCTTTGGCCAAGGCCCGGTCGGTGTAGGGTGGCTCATGAAACTGGTCGCGGCACCGGTGATGCGCATCTTCGCGCCCACGCCCAGCATCCCTGCGGTTCACAAGCGTTACTGGCTGGCCAAGCAGGCGATGCTCAGCGCCATGACCTTCATGCTCGCGGCCCAAGCGGCGGGGCTGGCGACCTGCCCGATGGAGGGATTCGATGAGATCCGGGTGCGGCGGGCGTTAAAGATCCCCAGCCGGTTTATCGTCTGCCTGGTCGTGCCGGTCGGCTACGCCGCGGACGGCCCATTGACCAAATCTCGCTTGTCCTTAGACCGGCTTCTGCACGTCAACCGGTCGTGACCTGAGTTGTTATACCGATCCCGGATGAAAATACGGCATGACTCGTGCACGCGGCAAGGATATTCCCGAAGTCAAACGTATCACCGACGCGGTATTTTGATACGCGATGCGTATAATCAAACCCGCAAGCGAATGATTCGGTACTCAGTCGGCCTGCCGTGCGATGACCGCTCCAGCGACGTGACCGCCGAATCCGCTAGCGAACACGGCGTGCGACCGCAGTTCTTTTCCTCTATCTGCCGCGTCCAATTCTATACGTGTGGGGCCAAGATTGATCGGGTCTGTGAGCCAAGGCATCGGTGGCCGGCGGTTCGTTTGGGCACATAACGAGGCGATCACCAGCGACACAAGGCCAGACGCTCCCAGCCCGTGGCCCAGTGCACCTTTGGAAGCATAAACATCGGCGGTGTCGGTGATCAGCGGGCTATAAACAGCCAATTCCTGCGGATCGTGGTCAACGGTGCCGGTCGCGTGAGGGTGGATCAGGTCGATCTTCCGTGAAGAGATCAGCTGCTGAGCAACATGCTTCAACCCCGGCATGCCCGGGGCGGCGCGGATGAGGTCGTGCGATTCCGTAGCGATCGCGGTATCGACGAGCTCGATCTGACCGGGTTCGACTTGATCCACACGTTCGAGCACCACCGCGGCACCGAGCTGAGCGAGCGTGAAGCCGCTTCGGTTTTGATCTAGAGGGGCACACCGGTAGGCATCGGTCCGCAGCGGAGCCAGGACCCCCAGCCGTCTGTAGCTGTGGATGAATACCGGCAGAAGCGATGCCTCGCAGGTCACGACGAGCAGCCGTGTCGGAGACGATCGCGAGGGATGGGTCAGCGCCACCCGGGCCTGGTGAAGCGCGGTCAGGCTCGACGCACAGGCCGCGACGGTGTGTAGCCGGATCGTGCATTCGAGGCGTTCACGCAGCCGGTGGGTGAGGTAGCCGTGCGGGCCCAACGCCACGGCCAGTGCCGCGTCGGTTAGGGGGCGTGGGGTTGAAGAAGAAGCGTGTTGCCTTAGCCGCCCATTGTGGCCGCCGCCGTGCTGGTAGAGGGCATGATCCAATGCCGAGACGGCGCCTTTACTCGTCCCTAAGTAGCATGTGGCATCGCCTGGCTCGATACCGGCCATGAACAGCGCCTCACGGGCCGCGCACTCGGCGAGGTCGACGGCGGGGTCGGTGGGGGCGTGTTGAGCGGTCGCCACATCCCCGAGGCTGCGTATCAGGTCGACGGGATTGACATCTCTTGGCAAACCGTCGGCACGGTCATGGATCGTTTTGCCTTTAAGTAATGCAGAGAACGTCGACCACGCTGAACTTCCTAGCGGGCTAACCAACCCGACGCCGCGGATCACGATCCGGGGTCGGTTCGATGAAGCGGAGCATGACATAAGACACGGGCCCTATCGATGATGCATACCAGACAACGGACCCGAAGATCGTACACCGATTGATCTGCGGTGTATGGGATCGTAGAGCCTAACCGTGAAATTTTGACTTCGAAGAGATGGACACGTCATTTCGTCTTTTTCATCGCCAGCCGGTATAACCCTTAGCATCAACCGCGTTCACGGCAGCAAAAACGGCCGGTTTAAGAGATGCGCCATGGGCTGCAAGACGGACGAGCCACGATGTCTAGACCCCTGACCGACCGAGTCCCTGCTAACCCAGCCAACCGGCTGGGGCTGTTGTACGGATACGAGGCGACCCGGCTGCCGTGGCCCGGGCCGATCTGGGATGTGCACACCCATCTAGGCGGCGTGGCCGCGACGCGGGGTTACTTTGAAGCCGCCCAGCGCTTCGGGATCGAGCGGGTGTGGACCATGACCAAGCTCGAAAACGTCGACGAGATCCAAGCCGAGTTCGGCGACCGGGTGCGGTTCATCGCGGTCCCGAACTACGAGGCGTTCGATCAGCCCGACACGTTTACTACGGATTGGCTTAAACGGATCGAGGGGTTCGCGGCCAAGGGGTGCCGGGTGTGCAAGTTTTGGGCGGCCCCGCGGGGGGTGGATTTTCATCCGGCGCTAAAGCTGGATTCGCCGATCCGCCGTCAGGGGATGGACCTGGCCCGGTCGCTGGGCATGACGTTCATGACCCATGTGGGCGACCCGGACACGTGGTTCGCGACCAAGTACCAAGACACCCACCGATACGGGACCAAAGCTCAGCATCATGAGGTGTTCGAGCGGTTGCTGGATGAGTACGACGACGTGAAGTGGATCGCGGCGCACATGGGCGGTGACCCGGAGCACCTCGACCATCTCCAGGACCTGCTCGATCGTCACGTGAACCTGTACCTCGACACCTCCGCGACGAAGTGGATGGTGCGGGAATTAAGCAAGCACCCGGGCGAGTTCCGTAAGTTCTGTCGCCGTAACCCAGGGCGTGTGTTGTTTGGTAGCGATATCGTCACGACCCCCACGGATAGCGGCTTCGATTTGGTCGCCAGCCGGTACTGGGCGCTGCGGACCCTGTTCGAGACGGACTACGAGGGGCCTAGCCCGATCGTCGATCCCGATCTGTACATGGTCGATCCGGCCATCGCCCCCGATGCAACCGCGTCTATGAAGTCAGCCAAGATCGATCCCCAGACCCTCGCATCGGTCTATCATGACGCGGCCGCGGCGTTGCTGGGGCCGTGACGGTTAAACACATATCTTAGACATGACCTCCCGATCACCCGATCTCGAGCAACGGTTCATGCAACGCGCTTTGACGCTGGCCAAGCGGGGTCTGGGCCGAGTCGAACCCAACCCGCTTGTGGGTGCCGTCCTCGTGCGTCGCGGGCGGGTGGTGGCCGAGGGGTATCACCGCCGTTACGGCGGGCCGCACGCGGAGGTTGAAGCGCTTGAGGATGCGCGACGGCGTGGTGTCCGCTCTAGCGGGTGTGATCTGTACGTCACGCTCGAGCCTTGCTGCCACCGGGGCAAGACGCCGCCGTGTGTGGATGCGGTGATTCAAGCGGGGATTCGGCGGGTGGTTGCCGCGATGGAAGACGCTAACCCAGTGGTCTGTGGAAAAGGTGTCAAACGGTTGCGTCGGGTGGGGGTGGAGGTCGAGGTCGGTCTTTGTCGCCCGCAAGCGCGATTGCTAAATGAGCCGTACCTTAAACGTATCAAAACCGGCCTGCCGTGGATGATCGGCAAGTGGGCTCAATCAGTAGACGGGCGGATCGCCACGCGCAGCGGTGATAGCCGGTGGATTAGTAATGAGTCCAGCCGTCGGGTCGTGCACCGGCTGCGGGCACGGGTAGACGCGGTGATGGTCGGGATCGGGACCGCGCTAAAAGACGACCCAAAGCTGGATGCCCGGGGTGTGGTAATCAAACGGATGGCGCGGAAGGTGGTCGTGGACCCGCGCCTTCGGCTTCCAATCAATGCCCGATTACTTAAGCCACAGCGAGAGGACGGCCAATGGCCCGCGGTGACGTTAGCGGTGGGCGAACAGCTCGTGAAACGTCAGAAAAAGCGGGTCGCCCCATGGGAACAACGTGGGGTCGAGGTCATCGGGTTGCCACCGGTATCGCCCGGGTCGTCCCGCTTAGATCTCACGGTCCTCATGCGGCATTTAGTGGATACACATCAAGCGACCACGGTTCTCGTCGAAGGGGGTGGCAAGTTAATGGGTTCGCTGATGCAACAAAACCTCTTGGATCAGGCTCTGGTTTTTGTCGCACCGAAGTTGATCGCTGACCCGGCTGCGGTGGCTGCGGTGGATCGGGGCGGCCTGGAAGATCTCCGGCATGCGGCCGAGATGAGGTTACACAATCATAAAAGAATCGGGGATGACGTGTTGTTCGATTACCGGTTTAAGACTGCGTCGCAGAATTTGATCGGTTAGAGCCCATCCCGATTTCATGTGCGATATAAGGTAGTCTGGTTATTTGGAAGAACCCGCTGTCTCACGGTCGCGGCTCGCTACGGATGGGATACACCGTCTCTGGAAATGCATTGAGCTTGTGGTCACCAGCGGCTGGGGGCTTTGTCCAACCAGTCACTGGGTAGGAAACGGCTGATCGTCAACACCTTTGTGAACATCGGCCGGTGGCCTCAGCCGATTGAATCCGACGTCTCCACCCTCAACCAACACGCCGCGAAGCCCGATACCCGGTGGCATGGACTCCTCATCCAAACAACCCCAAGTCCACCTTGAGCTTTCCTGGCACCGTCATGCTAGACGTTCACCACGGTGCTGGCTGTGCCGTAGACCCGCAACGGCTCTAAGTCGTCGATGAATCCAAGTTTGTAGGCCCAGGCACTGAATCGCCCTAGCGTTTCAAGGTGGACCGCATTGAAGTCGTACCGCATCAGATCGCGGAAGTAATGCTGTGCCAAAGCGACCGGCCAGCCGTGAAACGGGGCGTGTTGGATCGCGATCGAGTCTAGGTCCGCCGCATTGGTGAGGCGTTGCTGTTCGAGATGCCCAGGCACCTGTCCCAGTGCAGTGCCTGCCCGAACCATCCACGTCGCGAAGACGAAGGGCAGCCCCGTTAACTCATCCCAAGCCTCACCCAGGTCCAGTTGATACCGATACCGCGATGGGATCGACCCACGGGTGACGACCTTATCCCCGATCAAAAGCAAGCTCTGGGGCTCGTTTGGGCGATCAGGCTCGTCGCGGTCAAGGTCTGCTTGATAGATGCTCAGGTGTGGGTGCAGGCCATATTTCTCCGCGAGAATAATCCGCATCAAGACCACGCTGGTGTGGCTGTGGCTGTCGACGTGGACCCGGTCGATCTTCCCGATCGGCGTTTTACTGAGCAGTTTGACGGTTAAGGTCTTGCCCGCGCAGCCGATCGCGCCGGCGGGCACGATCTCCAGGGGTATCTGGCTGCGGTGATAATCAACGACCGGGCATAAGGCTAAGTCGACCTGCGCGGTTTCCAGATCACTAAGGAGCTTGCTGGGCACGTTGTAGCGCACCTCCAAGCCCGCCCGCCGGTCCAGCCCGTGGATCAGCGGTTTGGCGTTGAGATAACTCACACAGCCCAGCTTAACCCTCGTTTCAGAGGATGGCTTATCTACACCGCAGCCCGTGGGTGGTTTGTCCAACATAAGAAACAGTATACCCAGACGGATCGGGCAAACCGGTCCGCGGTGGGGTTAAAACATGAGTAGCCCTGCATCGAGAAGGATCGATGCAGGCTGCCACCCGGCAGCTGGGGGTTGGGATGGCTTTCTCATCGTTTTCTCTACAGGACCCTCAAACAGGTAATACCGATCCCAGATAAAAGTAAGGCGTGGCTCGTGGACGTCATAAGGGGGTTTTCGGGGTCCAAAACACTGGCGGGGCTGAGTTTAGATACACGATGCGTAGAGGTGAACCCGGTGCGGGCGCTCATGATACGTGGGGCATAGGCCCCTGGCTTGGCCGCGGTTGATCGCCCCGGGGGCGCGACCCTGTCTAGTTCTCGGACGTGGTGCGGCTCTGTTGTGATCCATAGGGAACGATGTGGTCGATACCCCTTGTTGTGGCCGACAACAGGCCAACCCGCAAGCCAACTGTTACCATCTAGAACCTGGAGATGAGGACCCTTGTGGAGTAATAAGGATCAAGGTCGAGCTGCCGTCCGGCGGCGGCAAACGCTAACGAGCTGGCAGCCCGTGTTAAGGGCATGGGCGGTGTGTGTGTTCCTCACGATAGGCCAGACGATCACCCCCCCTACGGCTCGTAGCGCCCCGAACGAAGTCTACAACGACGTCGGGTGGCCACCGCGTACCTCTCCCAGTGCAGCCCGCCCGCCCCATCCGATGCCCGCGTCCGCTCCCAGCGCCACACCCCATCCCACCCCGGCGCAGCCCGCGATACCCGGTCGCCATCCTGTACCGAGCGCCGGCTTCAACCCCGACACCCGGTCGCCCGTCGAGGCGATGCTCGAACAACAGCTTCAAGCGAACGAAAGCGGATCCGAAGCCCCGATCAAACTTAACCCGAAGTTTGAGCCCGCGGATCCCTACTTCACTCATCTGAGTTTCGAGATCGTCGGCTTGCCACAGATCCAGGAGGCTGGCCCCTATCGGGATACCTCCGAGGACGATGAAGCAGAGGGCTCACCCCAGTTCCGCGAGGGGTATTTCTTGATCAAGGACATGGCCGTGGAATCCCTAAGCCTTAAGGTCGGCAGGCAACGCCTTAAGGACCATCGCGAGTGGCTGTTCGACGAGCAGCTCGACGCGGTGAAGATCATCTATGATCAAGGCCCCCTGTCGGCTGAGTTTTCCGTAAGCTCCTTGCTGATCGGGTCGCCTCATGACGATGAGCAGATCGTCAATTACATCTTGTACACGACCTATCGCTATGAAGATCAGGACAGGATTTCGCTTTTTATGGTCGGCCGTGACGACCGTGGCCTGCCCAACCGTGACCCGATCCACCTGGGGCTATCGTGGGAGGGCCAGCCGCATCGCCACACGGGCCTCTGGCTAGACGCGGCGATGCTCGTGGGCCGTGAAAAGCATCGCCAGCTGCTGAGCTTCGGGCTCGATGCGGGGGTCGTTCAGCGGATCCAGCACCCTCTCAAGCCGGCGTTGACCTTCGGGTTCGCGTTCGGGTCCGGCGACGCCGACACGGGCGATGACACCGATAACAACTTCCAGCAGACCGACTTGCACGACAACCACGCGGCATTCGAAGGCCACACGGGGTTCCAGTACTACGGCCAGGTCCTCGATCCTGAGCTAAGCAATATCATGATCTTCACCGCCGGCGCAGGGATCGCCCCGTCCCCCGCGTTCTCGATGGACCTGGTCTATCACTACTACACCCTCGTCGAGCTCGCCGATCAGCTCCGGGACGCCCGCTTCATCGCCAACCCCAGCGGCGACGACAAAGACCTGGGCCACGAGGTGGACCTGATCTTCGGATTGTGGCTCGAACGCAACATCAGCGCGACCGTCAGCACGGGGGTTTTTTTCCCGGGCGCCGCGTACCCGGGCCACGCCGCCGCCATCGGCGCCGATCTGAGGGTCCAGATCGCTTTCTGAGCCTGCCCGAACCTCGATCGTCCACCTATCGCCCGGCCACAGCCACGCCCAATACGCACCTAGATGAATCTGAATCCGTGCGTGTTCACAGCAAGCCGCGACCGTGAGGCAGCGGGTTCTTCCGAGGGTTGTCTCACCCGTGAATTTTTCTGTGTCCGTATAGACAGTGTGCCGCGTCGCCTTCGACCTTGCATTCAGCCTCGCCGGCGGCGCCACAGCATCACCCCGCCGGTCGCCACCACGATCACGGCGGTGGTGGGCTCGGGGATTACCTCGATCGTGGCCGTGATCGAGGTCGTCGACGGCGGGAGTGTGAATATAAACGGGTTTGTCGCCCCCGGCCCCTCGTCGATCAGGATATCGACCGCCGTTAGCTGGCTGGCCCCGAACTCGACCGTGTGCGTACCCACCGGCAGCGGCTCAAGCATGACGTAGTACCCATCGGACCACGCCCCGGGGAAGTCGCCGGTCCCCCCCGCGTCGACCAGGTCGTCTTCGACCGGTACCGTCAGGGTCACGAAGTCGCTGGACTGCTCGCGGTGTAGGGCCAGCTGCGCCCCAGGCACCTCCACCCCGTTGAGGATGAACACGAAATCCCCCGCCGCGTCGATGATCTGGTTGGCCACCTCACGGGCACGGGCTGCGGTCGTCGGGAACCCATCGGGCGGCTCGGGGAACGGCAAAGCATTGATCAGCGGAAACAGCAGGTGTTTACCGGCCGGGACCTGGAAAGACCGGCTGACGGTTTCGCCCGGGGCTGCGCCGGCGACGAACCAAACCGGGCCGCTCTGGTTCGCGTCCGCGAATTCCCCGGTGGTGTCGAGCACGGGGTTCGTCGCGACCGGCTCGGTCACCGCCCAGTTCCACCACGCGGCGCCCCAGTCGCCGATGGCGGTCCCCTCCACCGACGAACCCGCGGCCACGACCTGTGCCTGGACTCCGGGTGACCCAGCCGCCATCACCACGACCCAGACGAACAGCCCGATCCACAACTTTCGATACATTGGGTTCAACATCATGAATCTCCTTTTCCTAATACACGGCGTCGAAAAAAATCCCCGGCCTGGACCGATCACGGATCGTCGGCCAACAGACCACGCTCAAGCTGCGAAGACGGCAGGGATTGTTCGGTGGTCAATCCCCCGGGGTGATCGTCACAGATCGGTCGTATCGCCTCGGGATCAACCTTCGACTCGCGGCCATCCTCGCCTCACCTTGATAAAACCAGCTACGGCACCATCGGGCGGTGTCCATAATCTGATCGTGGGCACCACCATGCCGGGTTTTCACAAATAACGAGCTTTTTTCTCATCCCGCTGGCTCACATGGCCGCGAGTATATCACCGGCCTCGGGAACCACAACGTGCTGCTTAAGATCCGCGCTAACGACGAACATTGAAACTTAAGGTGAAATTTCTTTCTGCTCACGGAATTCTTGTCCAGCCTGCAATAAGATATCCAAGTTGTGGAGTCTAGGGTGTGGCATTCCGCTTTGGCTTTATTGGGGATTGATGGATGGGCCTCGCGCCTATACTGTGACGAGGCATGTCGTTACTCATTTGGATCTGCCCAACGGATCGGCCTCTCGAATCGTTCATAGATAGGACCACATGTTTTCAACGCGTCGATCCAGCCGACAGCGATTCCGCGACTACCGGTCACACCTCAAACGCGGGATGAGGCAGCCGACCGATGAGCCGTTTTCCTCGTGGGGTGGCTCGCCGGGGTCGGCGAGCCGACGGCACCGATCATTCCCCGCCCTGTTCATCGCCTTCGTTAAGCTGATCCGCCGCTATCACGCGGTCGTGGCGTTCTGCTTGATGACCGCGACGGTCTCGACCCTGCTGGGCCTGCTACCGATCTACGGCACGAAGATCGTTTTTGATTACGTGCTCTCGGACCGCTCGCCGTTGCCTTGGCTATCGTCTGTGCTGGCTTGGGCCCCTGGGATCGACTCGACGACCCCTCCCGGGGGCAAGGGGTTGTTGCTGGCGGTGGCGTTTGGGATGGTCGGGCTGTCGCTAGCGTCGCTGGCGGTAGGGATGCTGGGGCGATGGCAGCTGACGCGGACGACCCAGCGGGTCCAAGCCGACGTGCAGAGGCAGGTGTTCGAGCACGCGATGCGCCTGCCGCTTCACCGGGTCCATGAGCTCAAATCCGGCGGGCTGGCCAGCCTGCTCAGTGAAGACGCCAACAGCGCCGGGCAGCTGCTGTTCGCGATGGTTTACAACCCCTGGCGGGCGGTGATCCAGCTGTCGGGCGGCCTGGCGATCCTCGCGTGGACCGACTGGCGCCTCTTAGCCGGGTCGCTGACGTTGCTGCCGGTGGTGTGGCTGACCCACCGCACGTGGATCAGCCGGATCCGCCCGATGTACCGTCACATCCGCGCCAGCCGCCAACGCACCGCCGCCCACGCGACGGAGGTCTTCGCGGGGATGCGCGTGGTGCGGGGTTTCAACCGCCAGCGGCGTGAGGCGTCGCGGTTCACGGGCAACACCCACCTGCGTGCCCGCCAAGAGCTGCACACCTGGTGGTGGTCGCGGGGGATCGATATTGCCTGGTCGATCATGATCCCGGTCGCCACGGCCGCGATCCTCGGGTACGGGGGGTTGCGCATCCTCGACGATGCGGCGGCGGTGAAAGCGGGTACACTCGATGCGGGGGCGGCGCTGACACCGGGCGACCTGGTGATGTTCCTCACTTACCTGGGCTGGCTGCTGGACCCGATCGCGACCCTCGCGGGGTCGGCGGCGCAGTTCCAAAACAGCCTCGCGGGCCTCGACCGTACCCTCGATCTGCTCCAGGAGCCCAGCGAGCTGGCCGACCGGGGCGACGCCGTGGATCTAAACACCAGAACGGTGGCGGGGCGCATGACCCTACGCGACGTGTCGTTCAGCTACCCGGGCTCGACCGAGCCGGTCATCCGCGGGGTGAGCCTCGATGTCGCCGCGGGCCAGGTCGTCGCCCTGGTGGGCCCCAGCGGTTCGGGCAAGACGACGCTGTGCAACCTGATCGCCCGGTTCTTCGACCCCACCGGCGGGATGATCCTGCTCGACGGGGTCGATCTGCGTGACGTCCGCATCCATAGCTACCGCAACCTGCTGGGGATTGTTGAGCAGGACGTCTTTCTGTTCGACGGGACCGTGGCCGCGAATATCGGCTACGCCCAGCAGGAGGGTGACCGGCAGCGGGTCGAGTCGGCGGCAAGGCTCGCCCACGCTCACCGGTTTATCACCGAGCTCGACAACGGGTATGACACGGTGATCGGCGAGCGGGGCGTGAAGCTAAGCGGCGGCCAGCGCCAGCGGCTGGCGATCGCGCGTGCCATCCTCGCCGACCCGAAGATCCTGATCCTCGACGAAGCGACCAGCAGCCTCGACACCGAGAGCGAACGGCTGATCCAGGTCAGCTTGAAAACGTTGATGTCTAACCGCACCAGCTTCGTGATCGCCCACCGGCTAAGCACGATCGCCCACGCGGATCTGATCGTGGTCGTCGAGGCGGGGCGGATCATCGAATCCGGTAGCCATGAGGAGCTGATGGCCCGCAGCGGCCGGTACCGGGAGATGGTCGAGTTGCAGACTCAGCCGGTGGCAACTGCCGATGACGAGGTCCTGGTCCACGACCGGGGATAATCGACTCATTCGCCTTGTTCGTGGGTAAGCCCCCCGTCATTGCCGATTTGACGGGAGGGTACGTGCTTATCGCGATTTATCCGACGGGTCAAAACGGAACAGGTCGCGGTTCAGCCCGTGGCAGGTCACCAGTGATGCCAGCAGGTGATGCGAAGTCATTTTCCATTGGGCGAATAAGCCGAGGATTCCGTCTGCTCAGATAGGTCGACCGGGACCGGTGTCCTTTCGTCCACGGTGGGTTTGTACCGTCTTTGACGCGGGGTAAGCCCAAGAAGAGTCGCTGCGTCGATCAAGCAACCAATCGATCCACCCGATCCAATAAATGTCCACGCAGCTCAACTAAACGAATCCGATCCGGCCATCTGGGGGCGTGATGCCGATCCCGGACGACTTTTCGGGATGGCTTGTGTATGCGTTTAGAGGACTCTCGGGGCCGAAGGTGTCTTTGGACGCGGCGTGTTGGGTACTTGGAGCGTCTATCTCTCGCTCCGCGGGGCTTAGGGAGCCGGCACGGCTGATCCCCGGCCACCGCCGGAGGAGAAAGGAGGGGCCATGCCCGAATCGATGGCCTGTTTATATCAGATCTGCGGTTTCGACATCATCGACACGCTCGGGCACGGCGCCAACAGCACGATCTACGCGGTCAAGGACCCGCAGGGGCAGATCTACGCGCTCAAACGTGTCGTCAAGCGGGACGCCTCTGACCAGCGCTTCCTCGAACAGGCCCGCAACGAGCACGAGGTCGCCAACAAGCTCCAACACCCGGCTCTGCGCCGCAGCCACCGGATGATCCGACATCGCAAGATTATCCGGACCAAAGAACTGCTGATCCTCATGGAGCTCGTCGACGGGCTAACCCTCGAAGAGGCCGCCCTGCGCGACCTGGTGGTGATCTGCCAGCTGTGCCAGAAAGTCACCGTTGGGCTGGGCGCCATGCATGAAGCCGGCTACGTCCACGCCGACATCAAACCCAATAACATCCTGGTCACGGACGATCATCAGATCAAGATCATTGATTTTGGTCAAAGCTGCCCGATCGGGACGGTCAAGGCTAGGATCCAGGGCACCCCCGACTATATCGCCCCGGAGCAGGTCCACCGACGCGAGATCATGCCCACCACGGACGTTTTCAACCTTGGGGCGACCCTGTATTGGCTGCTGACCGATAAGCACGTGCCCACGGTCATCGCCCGCGGGCCCAACGACCTGGTGCCCGTGAACCCCGACTGCCCCCCGCCCCACGAGATCAACCCCGAGGTGCCCCCGGCGCTATCGAGCCTGGTGATGAGCTGCGTTAAGTCCCAGGTCGAAGAAAGACCCGCCACGATGCAGCAGGTCCACGACCGGCTGGAGCTGGCGATCCATCAGCTCAACAACCGCAGGGCGGGGTAGGGTTGAGTCAACATTTGAATCGCAGATGCCTCCAAAAAGATCATTGAACCCCACGTCATGGACGTGGGGCTAAGAGCATTGTTCAACCAACCCATCTTTCAATACTCAACTCTTCGACTCTTGATCGAAATACTCACCCCACAGCACGTGGAGTCTTTCCACCTCGCCGGGGTCGATCGCGGTCTTGTCGGACCAGATCGCCAGCTTCAGGGCGTCGTGGGCGGGGCTGGGGCGGTCCCTGAGGTGGGTAGTATCTTGGAGGGCGGCGCGGATCAGCTCGATATTCCGCTGCGTCGCGGTTTTGAGGTTGCCGATGATTTCTTGGAGCAGGTCTTGTCGCGGCTTGTTGGGGTTGTGGGGGCGCCAGCTGTCGTAGTCGGTGGGCATGGCGATTAGGGCGTAGGCGAGCTGGGCTTCGCGGGCGAGTTTGGCCTCGGGGCAGGCGGTCATGCCGATCAGGTCGCCGCCCCATCGGCGGTGCAACTCGCTCTCGGCACGGGTGGAAAACGCCGGGCCCTCCATGCACACGTATGTCCCCGATGTATGGACCTTGATCTGCGGCAGCCGTGATGCGGCATCTAGTAACCATTGACGCATGACCGGGCAGAACGGCTGGGCGAACTCGATGTGCACCGCCGCGTGTTCGAAAAACGTGTTGGCCCGATGGTAGGTCTTATCGATGATCTGATCGGGGACGACCAGGTCCCCGGGTTGGATTTCGTCCCGCAAACTGCCGGTGGCGCCGCTGGCGATGACGTGAGTCACCCCCAGTTTTTTTAGCGCGAAGAGGTTCGCCCGGTACGGCACCCGGCTGGGGTTGAACACGTGACCCGGGCCGTGCCGCTGGAGGATCGCGACCTCTACGCCGTGCCACGAGGTTAGAACAATGGGCGAGCTGGGCGGGCCAAACGGCGTATCGACCACCCGGGGATCACCCTGCTCGCTGCCCAGGGCTTCGCCGAGCCCGCTGCCACCGATGATGCCGATGCATAAATGATTCACAGTGTGATAATACCTGATGCGGGTCGGGCATACCGACCCGTGCCCTCTGCCTGAACCGGTGCGGACCTACGGATTGTTGATTCACGGCGCACCCGATCGGTCCCGGTAAAGCCGATGTTCGTCGATGTACCGCTGCACCGCGGGGGCAACCAAGCCTTGGATGGACCGCCCCTCGGCGACAAGGTGGCGGATCCGGGTCGAGCTAATGTCGATCAGTGGAAGATCGATCATCCGCGCCGACCAAGCGTCGCGATCCGCACCCAGCGGCAATGAGTCTAATAGCGAAGCGCGCGTATCCGGCGGGCGGACCATCACCAATGGGGTGGCCAGCTCGATGACCCGATCCGGGCGGTGCCACCGGTGGAACTGCCGCAGGGTATCACCGCCAACAAGCAGCCTTAGTTCGGGTTCATCGCCCCATCTTTGCCGCAGGGCTTCGAGTGTTTCAACCGTGTAGTTAGGCGTTGGAGGCTCGTTGTCATCGGCCTGCTCGATCTCGTCGGTGAGGATCGTTGCCTGTGGGATATCCGCCATCGCCAGCCGCAGCATCGCCAGGCGATGGGACGCGGGCGTGAGATCCAAGCGCGCCTTGAGGGGATTCTTGCCGGTGGGGATATAAGCGACCGCGTCGGCGTCGATGGCGCGCATCGCTAAAACGGGGAGCCTCGTGTGCGCGATGTGGGGCGGATCGAAGCTGCCGCCGTAAAGGAGAACGCGTTGGCACGTCTTGAGGTCCATCGGGGGTGTATCCATCGCGGCCGGGCCTTGTCCCGGTCCAGGCAGCAGCCGGCGGTCATTCAACGCGATTGGTCAGCCTCCCGATCTTCTCGATCTCGACGGTCACTTCGTCGCCCGGGCTTAAAAAAACAGGCGGCTGGCGGGCGAAGCCGACCCCCGCGGGCGTGCCGGTGAGGATCACCGTTCCCGGCAAGAGCGTGGTATCGGCGCTGAGGTCGCTGATGAGCTGCGCTACCGGGAAGATCATGTCCGCGGTGGTATGGTCCTGCATCAGCTGCCCGTTGACGGTGGTGCGGATCCGTAACACCTGCGGGTCGGGGATCTCGTCGGCGGTCACGAGCACCGGCCCCAACGGGCAGAACGTATCGAAGCTCTTGCCGCGTACCCATTGCCCGCCGCCATCTTGCTTCTGCCACCGCCGGGCCGATACGTCGTTGGCACAGGTGTAGCCTAAAACATGCCCCAGCGCATCGGCCTCGGCGACGTTGCGGGCGGGTTGGCCGATGACGACCGCCAGCTCGCCCTCGTAGTCCACTTCCGGTCCATGGGTGCAGCAGGCTGGGATCCGGATCGCTTGCTGCGGGGAGGTCACCGTGCTGGTGGGTTTCATGAACAGGACCGGTCGCTTCGGCTCAGGGGCGCCGGTCTCACGAGCGTGATCCCGGTAATTGAGCCCGACGCAGAAGATGTTCACCGGCTCGATCGGGGCCAGGCGGCGAGCGATTCTTTCGCGACGATCGGTGACCCGCCACGGGCCCCATCGGTCCCCGTCGACCAATTGTGCGGTCGCGGTGTCGAGTTCTTGGCCCGCGCAGAGCCTAGAATCTTCATTCAGGAACCGGACTACCCGCATCGCGGGCTGCCTTCGTCGCGGCATCGGTGATCAAGAACGGATATCATTTTTGAGATCATCGACCTAGAATAACAGCATGATGCACACAGGGCATGGCCCCAAGGACGACCTGTGAATCCGACACAAGCGGCCAAACCGAAGAAACAAGCCCCAAACCCCGACCCCCCGGCGCCCGCTGATCCCGCGGAATCGCCGGAGACTCCTGCGCGCAGCTGGCACGACGTGGTCGACGCCCGCAAGCGCGGCGACGTGCCCGAGGGGCTGTGGACCCGGTGCCCCGAGTGCAAGGCCATGGTCTACCGCAAGAACGTGGAGCAGAACCTGCACGTGTGCCCGGAGTGCGACTACCACTACCGGATCAGCGCCGACGAGCGGACCCGCCAGCTATGCGACGAGGGCAGCTTCGAGCCGATGTGGGAAGACCTCGCCCCCGTCGATGCCCTGAATTTCACCGATCTCAAGGCGTACAAAGAGCGCCTCGCCGCCGAACAGGCCAAGACCGGCCACCACGACGCTCTGGTCTGCGGCAAGGGGTTCATCAAGGGCCGGGGGATCGTCCTGGCATGCATGGATAACCGGTTCATGATGGGCTCGATGGGCTCGGTGATCGGCGAGCAGATCACCCGCTGCATCGACCTGGCGACGGAGCTCGACCACCCGCTGGTGATCATCAACTGCTCGGGCGGGGCCCGGATGCAAGAGAGCACGCTGAGCCTGATGCAGATGGCCAAGACCGCTTCGGCGCTGGCGACGCTGGACGAGGCGGGGGGGCTTTTCATCAGCGTGCTCACCGACCCGACGACCGGCGGGGTGACCGCCAGCTTCGCGATGCTCGGGGACGTGATCCTCGCCGAGCCCAAGGCGCTGATCGGGTTCGCCGGCCCGAGGGTGATCGCCAACACCGTCCGCCAGGAGCTGCCCGAAGGGTTCCAGCGTAGCGAGCACCTGATGGCCAAGGGGTTCATCGACCGGGTCGTGCACCGCAGGGACCTGCGCAGCGAGATCAGTCGATTGATCGACTATGCCGGCAAGTAGCCGACCGGTGGGACATTTCAATTGAGCACGAGGCCGAGAAGCAACCCATGACCAGATCTCTTAGACACCTTAGCGGTAAACGATACCCGACCATCGCGGTCTATACCCTTACGATCGCTGGCCTGCTGGCTGTTGCCGCGCGTCACGCAGCGGCCGAGAACTCGGCGATGGTCAAGTACAACAGCCGGTACTACACCATCCACAGCAACCTCTCCAAAGAGGAGGTCCGTGAGTATGGCCGGCACATGGACGCGGTCTTCAAGCAGTACTCGAAGCGGTTCCGGTCGTTTAGCACGCGCGACGGGCGGTCGATGCCGCTGTACCTGTTCCGTGCCCGTGACCACTACCTATCTTTTCTGAAACGGCACAACATCGACGGCTCGGGCTCGGGGGGGATGTTCTTCATCCGCCGCGGTGCCCAGGGGCTGGTCACCTACACCGAGGGGCGGACACGGTCGATGACGTTTGAGGTCCTCCAGCACGAGGGGTTCCACCAGTTCGCTTACGCGTACATCGGACCGGAACTGCCGCTGTGGGTCAACGAGGGGTTAGCCGAGTACTTCGCTGACGGGATCCTCGTGCGCGACCGGATGAAGCTGGGCCTGGCCAACGACCGGCGCACACTATCCGTGCAATCCGCGATCCGCCAGTACCGGGCGATCGGCTTTGACGACCTGCTGGAGATGTCCTCCAAACAGTGGAACCGG
The DNA here is from genome assembly GCA_965224205.1 of Phycisphaeraceae bacterium. GTDB lineage: Bacteria > Planctomycetota > Phycisphaerae > Phycisphaerales > Phycisphaeraceae > CBDCYN01. Next base: position 2,939 of record CBDCYN010000021.1, on the reverse strand, counting down.
AACATGATCGACAACCCGCAGCTGGGCAGCCTCCAGTACGACCAGTCGTGGTCGATCGTGCACTTCCTGATCCACGGCGACGGGGGCAAGTACCGGGCGGCGTTCGAGAAGTACCTGATGCTCGTTAATAAGGGCCGGCCCAGCGGGTCGGCGTTCCGCATGGCGTTCGGGACCCAAGACACCGACGCGTTCCACAAGCGGTGGCGGGATTATGTCATGAGCCTCAAGCCCGATCCCCTCACCACCGCGATCGCGAACATGGCGTTCATCGCCCAAGGCCTCAAGACCCTTCATGAACACGAGATCCCCCTGCCGTCGACGCTCCAGGGCCTTCGGCAGACCCTCCAGAAAGTCAAGTTTCGGTCGATCCGCTCCCACCACGGCGTGTCGATCGAAGTCGACGCGGAAGATGATTCGCTATACACCTACCAGAACCGGTCGGGCGCGACGGTCCCTTTCCAGTTGCTCGAAGCCGAGGCCAACTATCTGCTGCCGAGGATCATCGCCCCGGGACTCAAGCCCGAACCAATGGTGGTGTGGCAGCTCGACGAAGACGAGCTCGTGCCGGATATCACGTATCGGTGAGGGTTTGCTTCATCTCTCTATAACCCCGAAGCGTCACATCACTAGGTTTTCTAGGGAATGCAGGCCTAGAGGTTCTTTGGTGAAGAACGGTTCAGCGTAGGCCGTGCCGATCCGGCTGCCCATGTACCCGTTCATCTGCCGAAGCCAATCGAGGATCCTCCGGTTCTTCTCCGGGACCACGAACTGCGATTCGTACGCCAAGATGGACTGCTCCTTGATCGCCATCTGTTCGGTTATATCGATGCAGAAGCTTGGGTTGGCCACGTGACGCAGGTGGGTGCAGTAGTAATAAATCAACCATTTGGGGTAGATCGGTTGACCGGGCAGATCGGTCTTGGTGAGCTTGGCGTCGAACCGGGCGTCTTCGACGATGCGGGTGGTGGCGACATGATCGGGGTGGGCGTCTTCTGGGAACGGCGCAAAGACGATCGACGCCTGGTACTCACGGATCACGGCAGCGACCGCGTGGCGGGACGCGATATTGTGCGTCACCTGACGATTCTCTAGCCCCAACAACCGCCTACGGACCCCTAGCAGATCCGCGGCTCGGGTCCATTCTTTCTGCCGGGTCTCGATGCTGCCGTGTGGGGTCGGCTCGCCATTGGTCATGTCCATCAGCAGCACATCGTGGCCCAGTGTCACCAGCCGGGCGATGGTGCCGCCCATCCCGAGTTCCTGGTCGTCGGGGTGGGGGCCGACAACGAGCACGTTAGCCATGAGGGGTCCTTTATCCCTACGGGGTCGATGTTAACACGGGCAGTCGACAACGCAGCGTGAGATTGTAACCCTCCCTATCGAGTTCACACGGCAGCTTGGATACACGGCAAGTGAAACCTCGAACCCAGTGCCCCCTATGAAGCGTTCCGCGGCGGTCTGTAGAGATAGTAACGCTCTGCCCCCTCCCCGAACGGTTTTTCTTCGGTGGAGAAGATCAGCCGGTACCCATACCGACTCGCTTCTTCGTCGGATAGCGGCTGGTGTAACAAGACCAACAGGTTGCTCTTATCGGGGAAGGCACGGTCGACGCGGTCGATGATCTCGGGCGTGGGGACCACGGTGTTCTTGGCGTAGACCGCGTCCCACATCATGTGCGTGCCGTAGTCTTGGATGCCAATGTACCAGAACCGGGTCCCCGGCAGGTACGCCAGCACGGACTCTGCCTGCGGGTCGGCGAACCCGGCGATCGTGCAGCCGTCAAAGCCCTGGCTGTGGATAAACCGGGCCGCTTGCTTCGACCCGGAATACGGACGGGTGTACTCGTACCACCAGTAGCAAACCGTTACCGCACTCGACACGACTAGAGCCAAGGACAGCATCACTGCCGCCACGTGGCCCGAAGCCCGTTCGATCCGCCCGGCCTCACCATCCACCGCGGTCGACGCGTCCTCATCACGTTCGCCGCGGCTGATCCACAACACAAAGAGGATCAGCACCAGGAATAGCCCAGCGTGGCGAAGCCCCCCGAACCACTTAAACACAAACACATACCCAAACGCCAGCGTCGAAAAGATCAAAATAAACAACGCTCCACGGTAGCGGACCAATGACACGACCACCCCACCGACGATCGCCACCGCCATCGCGTACATCCCGATCTCTAAAACCCATGCCAGGTTGGGGTGGGAGTACACCAAGGTGCGCAGAAACGCGTGGTTCATCGGGAGGGTGGGGAAAAAGGCGCCTTTTAAGGTCTCAGGCAGGGCCCCCCAGTTCCTGGCGACCCAGGTACCGGGGATCTGCCCGTCGGCCGGGGGGTACAGCTGCCACACCGCCGCCGCGCCCCCCATGGCCGCGATCATCAATCCACCGAACCTCGCCGCGTTTCGTTGCGCTTTATCACAGCCCCATTCAAACGCCAACACGAGGCCGATGCTAGCGGCGATAAAAAACCCGTGCACGTTCGTGTTCGCCAGCAGCAGGATCAGCACGCCCATCACCCACGGGTGGTCACCCCGTTTCGAGTACAACCCCGCGATCGAGAACAGCACCAAGCATGTCAGCCCATAGCTACGCGCCACCACCGCGTACTGGAACCCGAAAAAGAACGAGAAGATCACCAGGTACCGCAGATATCTCGGGAACGGCGCCGCGGTGGTAATCAACGCCGCGGTGACGATCATGATCCCGGCGTTGATCAGGTTCAGCGTGATATAAGGGAACCCCGATTTCGCAAACGGCATCAGCACCCAATACCACAAACACGGCGTCCCGGCGTACCCGGTCCAGTCGAACAACCCCGACAGGGTCAGATCACGAGACGCCAGCCACGCATCGGCCTCGTCGCACCACGTCTCGTGGTGGAACACCGACACCAACACCCCGGCCGCGTAGACCGCGATCATGACCAAGTCGAG
>CBDCYN010000020.1:0-78616 GCA_965224205.1 Phycisphaeraceae bacterium | reverse complement strand
CCAGACCACCGCATCGACCGCCGCGAAGCCGATCAGCACCGACCAGCCCCAAAGCACATGCCCCAGCGCGAACAATGCCAAGGCCGTGGTCGCGGCCAGCACGACCATGAGCAACCCCAACCCCTGCGGGAAATCTTTGCGAACAAACAGCTCTCGGCACCCGCACACCGCGCACCGCTTGAGGTGCCCCCGTTCGTCGAAGGTGCCTTGCCAGTTGAGCTGGATCTGCCGCCGCATCGTCGCGTCGACCCGAGCTGGGGCAACACGATCCTTGGGATCGATATCGACCCGGCCCAGGTGTTCCCCGCCTGCGGTTTGTACCTCGATACGCACGGCGTCATTGTGTGCCCCCACGACCTTTCCGGCAACCCGCGATCATATACCCATCCCGGATGAAATTGCCGCATCACTCGTGTACGCGGCAGGGAAATTCTCGGTGTCCTGTACGTCTCCGACGCGGTACTTTGATACGCGATGCGTATATATATACCCTGGGCGTCGTCCCCAGTGGGTGGGCTGCACCTTGATCTTGAACCCTATCGACGGCGTCATAGGCGGTTGATGGTTACCCTGACTCGACAGCAAGTCCGTGAAGTCGACCGCCTCGCGATCCAGGAGCTGGGGATCCCCGGCGTCGTGCTGATGGAAAACGCCGGCCGCAACGCGGCGGGGATCGTCCTGCAAAGGCTCGAAGAACGGTCCGCCCAGACAGGCCAGCTCGGCACAGTGTCGGTCGTCTGCGGCGGCGGCAACAACGGGGGCGATGGGTACGTCATTGCCCGGCATCTCCATAACCGCGGCGTGGAGGTCAAGATCTACGCCATAACCGACCCGGCCACGCTGAGCGGCGATGCAGCGGTCCACCACCGGATCTGTGAGAAGATGAGGATGCTCATCGAGCCGATCACGACCCAGACGCAGCTACTCGACACCGCCACATCCTGGGGGCGTGCACCGGTCCTCGTTGACGCACTATTAGGGACCGGTTTTCAAGGGGCCGTGCGTGACCACCCCGCCGCGGTGATCACTGCGGTCAATGGGGTGAAAACAAAATACGGGACGTGGATCCTAGCCATCGACGTCCCGTCCGGATTGGATTGCGACACCGGTCTACCATCCAATGCCACGGTCCGCGCCGACGCGACGGTCACGTTCGTGGCCAGCAAATCGGGCTTCACCAACCCCGCCGCCCGGCCATACACGGGTCGGGTACACATCGCGGATGTCGGCGCCCCCCCAGGGTTGATCGATCGGGTGCTTGAAAACCTTTGATGGGCAGATGGGCATCAGGGGCAGCGTCAGTGGTTATTTCACCACCTGCTTCCACGTGCCCGTGTCGATGGCCGCGGTGGTCGCGGTGGGGGTAACGTCGACCCTGAGGGAGTAAGAAGCACGGCCGACTTTGCCCATGGCGCGGATCGTGATCGAGTCGGTATCGCTATCGGAAAGGTCGCCGTCGACGTTGTCGTAGAGCCCCCAGCTATACTGCCCGTTGCCCAGGGAATGGGTCTGGGCGATCGTTCCGTGCGAATAAATCTTACGCCATTCTTCGCCAGAGTTCAGTACGCTCATCGCCTGCTCGATCGCCGAGAACGCCAGCGCCTGCGCCTCGGCCCAGTCGTTGGCGCGTACGGATTGCCGGGTCTGGATCCTGGCGATCGCCACCGACGTGACGCCCACGACCATGACGATCAGGGACACGACCAGGACCATGACGTAGGCGGTGCCTCGGCGGCTAGCAGAGTATCGTGATGGATTTATTCGTTTAGCAGGCATGTCTGTCGATGTCAGACTAAGGGATAAAAAAAGCCGGCGGCGCGGGCCAGTTGAGCAGACTTGTTCCGGAGGTCAGCAGCGTGCTCGTGTCATCGCTGACCTGTAATTGGATGTCCACTGCGGAAATAATCGTGGTATCGACCGCTGGGACCTGATCATACGCCCCGTATCGTGAGCGCAACGCTGTTAAGGTCGTGGTTTTGCCTTGGGGGTCGGTCACCGTCACAGTGATCCGCTTCAAACCGGTGTCGGTTGCGGACACGGTGGTTGGGTTGGAAACCGAGACATGATCGACGGCGACCGACCGGGTCCACCCATCGGCGTTGGGCACGAACCCGCCGTCCGTGGTTTCGGGCGGTGACGCCGACCATCCCCGGTAGTCGTCGACATCATCGAAATCGGCGCGGCTCGCGTCGTCTTCGGCGCCTTCGATGCCCAGGACCGGCGTGTCGTCGGGCTCCTCGTACGGCGCCTGGAGGATCTGGGCCATCAGGTCATGCGCCAGGGCCGGGCCGATTTGGAGCTGGGCCTGGAGCTGACGGTTCTTGGCCGCCGAGCCCAGCGTGCTCAGCGCCGCGGCGAGCATCACCGCCACGATGACCATCGAGATCACCGCCTCGATGAGGGTGAAGCCGCCCGATGATCCCTCAGAGTCGGTGTGTGACACGATGTGACGCAACAACGATTCTCCGCTATTTGGCCTTGGGCTGCTTGACCTTATTTGGCCTTGCCGAGGCCGTAGATGCTAAACGTCCAGGTCGGGTAGAAGTCCGACACGCCCCAACTCGACGGCAGCGCCGGGGTGTCGCTGTATTTATGGCGGGTCTGACCGCCGCTGGTGTAGTAGTAATACATGCTGGTGTTCGAGAAGCTGATCGCCAGCCAGTACGTCCCGGCCGACAGGTCGGTGGGCGTGATGTCGATCGTGTGCCAGTGGGCGGTGCTGACGGTGAGTTTGTCGAGTTCGGTCTCAACGATTTTGGTTCCCGGCTCACCGCCCGAGTCGCTGTAAATGCCGAACCGCACCGCCTCTCCGATCGGCCCACGAATGTACGCAACGATCTCGGTGATGGTCGCGTCTTTGTTAAGCGTGGCCTGGGTGCAGCGGATGCGGCTGGTGACCGAGTCCTGGCTGCCTGACCCCGGGGTTTCAAGGCCGAACTGTATTTCATTCACCTCGGCCAAGTCGACATGAAACTGTGCATTCCCGTCGAGCGCCAGCTCGTAACCCAGGAACGTCCCGTAAGCCTGTGCATCGAGCATCGATAACCGGACATGCGGCGATTGAATAATGGCGTGCGTTTTGGAATTACCCTCGAACTCCATATCTACACCGGTGGATAGGCTGTACAGGCGAAAATTCGATGGGTCGCCATTGGTGGCGTTCACCAAGGCATTGTCTCTTATCCGTACCCGGTCTTTCGCATACAGGTGTAATAAGGAGCCTGTTGGGATTTGAATTTGGCCGTTGCCATCAATGCGGAACTCATCTTCACAGACAATGTTCACTTCACCGTTGATCTTCAAAATCGCGTCCCTGATTTCGAGCTTGTCGCAGTGCAGATCGCTGCTGAGCGTGGTAGTGCCGGACTCATAACGCACATCGCCGACGCTAGAGCCTAAGCTCGGCGCGGTTGGTGAAGGCATGGGCACTTCCGCGTCAAGCGTGCCGGTCGTGCCGGTAATCTCCCCATTGCCTGAGGTGTAGATCGCCGTGTTGGGGTTGCCGCTGGGGCCTACGTACGCGTCGCCATGAACGACTGCGTTGACGGTGACGCTTAGGCTACCGCTAGCGATCGCGTTGGTGGAGATCACCGCGGAAGAACCCGCGTCGACACTGGTATAGGGGGCGACAGAAGAATTATAGCTATCAATGACCGCGTTGCCCTGACAAATGATGAGATTGTCGACCGCGATACCCGGCGTTCCTGAATAATCGGCCCCTGCTTCGATCGTCCTAATCAGATAGGTCAGATCCAACTGATGCACGTCGTCGACGAAGTCCACGGTCACGCCGTTGAACGTGCGGGTCACCGGATCCCCGGCGGTCCCGGACCAGGCGTAGCGGATCGTCTCGGCCACGTCGTCGCCGGTGCGGTCGGGGACGGTGAAGGTCACGGCCGTGGCGGTCGCTTCGGTGACGGCCGTGGCCAATCTCAGGTCGGCGGTGATCTCGTCGAGGGCCTGCCGACCAGAAACCGTTTTAGCCGTCAGGCTCGACCCGTCGTCGATCCCGCGCTGGGCCAGCAGGATCGCCGACATCATCGCGGCCATGACCAGTGACAGGATCGCCGATGACAGGACGACCTCGACGAGGGTCAGACCAGATCCAACGAGCCGCGACCGCGAGGGAGCGGTCCCCAGTGTACGTCGAACACCAGACCGTTCCCTCACGGCCGCGGCTCGTGGGGAGGCACGGGGGCAGCGCTGACCCTGCCCAGTAACGCGAGGTTGGGTTCTAGAGCCGCTCATTCGATGTACGCCCGGGCGGTGTCGGCGTCGAGGACGATTTTTTTCACGAAGCCTCCGGCCTGGAGCTCGACGGTGCCTCCGCTATCCGGGACGCCGTAGGCATTGAAGGTGACGCTGGTATCCCCGCCAAAATCGACCGAGACGATATCGACGTGATACGGCGCCTCGGCTAGATCTATCAGGTAGATCTCTGACCTTCGATCGAGCGAGTCCATCTTTGCTATGCCGTATTGGTCGGTGCTTACGTTAAAACCCATCGACCGGCTATCGCCCATCGCCCGTACCTCCGTACGCAGCAGCGCGAAGTCCGAGACCAGCTTCGTGGCGGCACGGTCGACGCGGTACCGCATCAGCGAGTGATGGAAGCGGGGCCCGGCCATACCGGCCAGCGCCGCGACGACCACCATCGCCACCACCAGCTCGAAGAGGCTAAAGCCATGAGCCGACATGTCACGATGACCAAGCTGCGTCACCCTAGGCATGGTTGTAAGCCCGTCGGGGCGTGATGCCCCGTAAAAGAAAAAACGCCGTCCGGGGCCCCCTTGACGGGGGTTGACCCGACGGCGAGATTCTCGATCCGCATCTGGCTCGTATGAGAAGCCGTCGCGGCCCAACCGCCCCAGCTAATCTTCTTGTATCGATCACCCCCCGCGTCGGGTTAATAGGTGTTGTAGAGCGTGCCCGCGTCGTCGGTTTGGGTCGTGGTGTTGGCGGTCACGACCCCGGTCGAGGCGGTGTACACCCACCCGAAGTTGGCCGTCCCGGCCGTCGCGGTGAATGCGGTTTCGCCCTTCTCCGGGCCGACCGTCTGCTTGGGGATCGCCCTTAGATACGGGCCGTAGATGGCGGTGGATGTTTTCGTGGCGCTGTCGGTGCCATCGATATCGGTGTACGTGGTGAGCTGGGCTTCGATATCGGCCAGGGTCGGGTACAGGCCGTTGTGCTCGGCGGCGTACATCTCGATGGCGTTGCGGAGGACCGCGAGGTTGGCCACCAGGGCTGAGTCGGCGGCGCCCTTGGACCCACGGCTCATCCTTGGCACGGCGATCGCCCCGATAATCGCGATGATAACCACCACGATCACCAGCTCGACAAGGCTAAAACCCCCGCGGAGCACGCGACGATGTTTGTGTATGGGACGCTTCATATAGGTATCTCCAAAAAGTTTGCCCCGACGTTACGCACGCCGGCTCATGGCCCACCCCAAGAGCACACGTTGACCGTGACTTAGGCTTCATCGTCGAAGGCAGCCGGTCACTTAATCGTCCTTTTGGACTATTTGTGGGGATTGGTCAGGAATGATGGGGGTGTAACACGGGTTTGAATGGTGGCGCGGTTTGCTCTGTCTTCGTTCCCGGTCGGCTTACCCCCTGTCCGGGACAGGGGGTAAGCAAGATGCTACCGGGCGTACTCGACGGTGCGCATCTCGCGCAGGACGGTCACCTTGATCTCCCCGGGGAAGGTCATCTCGTCGCTGACGCGTTTGGCGATGTCGCGGGCGATGCACAGGCAGTTGCCGTCGTCGATCTGATCCGGGTCGACGATCACGCGCACCTCGCGCCCGGCTTGTATGGCGAACGCCTGTCTTACGCCGTTGATGTCGGTGGCGATCGTTTCGAGCTGCTCGAGCCGCTTGACGTATTTTTCGAGGGTCTCGCGTCGGGCGCCGGGGCGGGCGCCGCTGATGGCGTCGGCGGCCATGACGATGGCGGTGTACGGCGAGATCGCGGGGATGTCGTTGTGGTGGCCGCCGATGGCGTTAAGGACGATCTCGTCTTCGCCGAACTTGCGGCAGAAGTCCATGCCGATCTGGGGGTGGCTGCCCTCGAGTTCGTGGTCCAGGGCCTTGCCGATGTCGTGGAGGTACCCGCAGCGGCGGGCGATCGCGCCGTCAAGGCCCAGCTCGTCGGCGATGACCTGACACAGGTACGCCAGCTCGATCGAGTGGCGGAGGATGTTCTGCCCGTAGCTGGTGCGGTAGTGCAGCCGGCCCATCAGCTCGGAGATCTTCGGGTTCAGGCCCTGGATGTTGGCCTCGATCGCGGCGTCACGCCCAAATTTGACGATCCGCTGCTCGACCTCTTTCTGGAGCTGCTCGACGACTTCCTCGATGCGCGACGGATGGATCCGCCCGTCGTCGATGAGCTTTTGCAACGCCTCGGCGGCGATGGCGCGGCGGACGGGGTCGAAGCAGGAGATCACAACGACGCCAGGGGTATCATCGACGATGACGTCCGCGCCGGAGGCCTTTTCAAAGGCGCGGATGTTGCGGCCCTCGCGGCCGATGACGCGGCCCTTCATATCGTCGCTGGGGATGTGCACGACGGTGACCGCGTTGTCGGCGGTGTGTTCGGAGGCATACCGCTGCATCGCTTGGAGGGTGACCTTGAGTGCATGCTCCTTGGCGTGTTCCTCGGCCCGCTCCATCTCGCGCTTGATCAGCTGGGCGGCTTCGTGCTGGACCTCTTTCTCCATAACGCGCAGCGCCTCGCGACGGGCGTCGTCCTCAGATAGGTTGCTGATGCGCAGCAGGGTCTGCTTCTGCTCCTGGGCCGCGTTTTCGACGAGGTGGTTGTATTTTTCGGTAAGCTCGTCGAGCTTGGCCTGTCGTGACGCGACGGTCTGTTCACGTTCTTTGATGTTTTTATCGAGATCGTCGAGGAAACGCTCTTTGGTCGTGAGGGTGTCGAGTTTACGGTCGAGGTTGTCTTCCCGCTTGATCAGCCGGCGTTCGGTTTCCTTGAGCTCGTTGCGGGTATTAGCGATCTGCTGGTCGTATTCCTCGCGCCGCTTGGCTAGCTCGTTTCGGGCGTCGAGCTCGGCCTGCTTCTTGAGGGTGGCGGCGTCGCTATCAGCTTGGCGTCGGATCTGGTCGGCCTGGCGTTTGGCGTCGAGCAGGGCCTGGCGCCCAAGGGCCTTGCCCAGGATCAGGGTCATTGTGATCCCTAAGGCGACCCCGACTAACCCGATGATCAAGGCGGACGCTGAAAAGATCTGTGCGACAAAGAAGGTCTTGTCCACTGGGCCACACCCCTTTCTTACGGTCCGGCGTTAAAAAAACACCCGGAGCCAGGTTCAGCGGGCACGGGCCACAGCCCCAGGCGCCACCCGCCTGCGGCAGCTCCGGGCAGCGCTGTGGGCTTAATTCTAAAATCAAGGCCGTCAGCGGACGATGGACGATGGAACGATCGTTGGACTGCCGTAAGGATACGTACCCCCGCGTCGCCGTCGGCGACCTGCCCCGGCACGGGGAAACGTGAATGAGCCATAAACGGTCGGGGATAACCCACAGCGGCGCTCTGCTCGAACCCGCGCCGTCGTCGCAACGAATCGTCGTGTTGAATCCAAAAAAACTGGCATCGTCAATCTATCCCGTCTGTCATCGAGACGGTCGACTACCCGAAACCCGAGTCGTCGAGCTGAACGGCCTTAGCCCAAGGCGAGCACCGCCTGGCCTGTGCCGGTTATTGTTGTATACCGCTAGGGCGTTACGTCAGACCCTAGTGAAACCGAAACCGGAAAATGACGCTAACTTTTGTAAAAATGTTTACTAGAATCACTCGGTCGTCTCAATCCGTAAAGGTGCAACATGGCGCCTTGGCGGCCGAACGAAACCGGATCAACCAGGTCATGATTTCAATCGATCGATGGTCACACACCCGATGAGCATTCCCAATTCGTACATTTTTTCTATCGTAGCGTTAGTCTGAGGGTGGCGTCAAATGGTTAGCGGGTGTACGTAGAAGGAATAAGCTGGCTCGGCTTCTAAGCCCTGTGGATAGACTGATCTTTTTATAAGGATACGTGTTCAGTGATCAACCGCCGCATAGGACATCCCGATTCGTCACGGACAGATGTTGATACCCGTCATCGGCGATGGTTTTATATCGTTGCATTGTTGGCGATTACATGCGTGGGCGGTCTGGTGCGCGCTTGGCCCGTCTTTGATCGGCCGATGTGGTTCGACGAAGCGGACACCTGGCGAAGCGCGATCGGCCAGACCAATGAGGGGATCGCCTATTCCAAGTTTCTTACGTGGAAGGTGCACTTCGAGACCCCGCCGTTGGCGTTCTTGATCGCCCGGCTGGGGGCTGATTTGTTCGACCCGGATAAGCCTGCTGATGGCGCTGCGCGGGTGTGGCGGCCGCGGCCGTGGACGTTGAGGATGGGGGCGTTGGCCTGCGGTGTGGCCCTGATTCCGGTTGTGTTCCTCCTGGGTTGGGTGATCCACGGCCCCGCACTGGGACTGCTGGCTGCGGGGGTCGTGGCGGTGGACCCGAATATGGTCGACCAGAGCCACCAGTGCCGGATGTACGGCCCGCTGGCGCTGCTGATGGTGATCGGGTTGATCCAGGCGATTGTTCTGCTGCGTAGGCCCGACCGTGGGTGGTGGCAGTGGGGGGGGATGGGGTTGACCCTAGGGTTGCTGCTGTGGACGCTCCAATTTGGCTTGGTGGTGTGGGGGGGGATTGCTCTGGCGGGGGGGGTGTTGTTGGTGGGGGGGTGGATCACCCAACAGCCTCACCCTCAGTCGAAGCGTCTGATCCAGGGCTTGGTGGTCGCGTATGGTTTCGGCATGGCCGTGGCTTGTGTCGGGGTTTATGGCTTGGTCGATCGGATCCTGCACGGGAAGGAAGACTCGCCGGACATGGCGATCACCCAGATCGGACGGGAGATCGCCACGTATGCGAAAGACCTGTTGCGCGTCCCGCCGTTTCGGGTCGCGGGGTACGACCTGACTCTGCTGGGGCTGTTGGTATACCCGATCGCCGGATTGGGGTTGTGGCTACTCATGAAGCGATGTAAGACCAGCACAGCGGTGCTGGTGTGTGTGGGGATCGCGAACCTGATGATCCTGATCCCGTTCCGCCGGATGCACCATTTTATGGATCAGCGGTACCTTACGGGGATCCAGCCGGCGCTGTGGATCGGGTTGGCCATGCTGCCGGTAGCGGTGCAAAGCAAGCCTTGGCGGGCCGTGGCGACAGCCTTCTTAGGCGTTTACCTCGGGATGCAGTGGTGGCAGAGCACCCACCTCGACGATTGGTGGCAGCAGCGCGACCGGTACCTGCTAACCCCGATGATCGTCGAGGTGCGCGATTCCAAGAAAGACGACGAAGCGATCGTGTACCACCCCGAGGTGATCGAGGTGTTGGGCGACTACTGCGGCCTGCCGCCGACGCCCCAGCTCGAGGACGCGTTATATGGGGATGGGATCCACCTCCGCGACGATGCGGCGGTGCCAGATAGCGTTCAATCCCCGACGTGGCTGGTGCTGGGCATGATGAACTACCCCGGTCGGCTGCCGACCGCCAACCGGACGATCGATCTCCTGGCGGCCCATTACGGGGTCGTGGTCGACGAAGCACTGCGTGCGCGACACGTACAAGAAAACCGGGTCGTCGCAGTGCGGTTTAGCCGATTGGGGGTTGAATTCCGGTCCGAAGGGATCCGCGGCTAACGGTTTGAGTGTCAATAAGCCGATCACAGCGATCGCTGGACGCACCGCGGGTCCCGACGAGGACAGCTCTACAAAGATGACTAATCGCTAGACGGCGGGCGGTTTGGTTACGACTCAACCGCTGATCCTTCTGCTAGCCGACCACGAAGACCCCGTAGTAAACCATGGCCTCTCAGGAGATTGGGTTGACTCGTGGCCGATCGACCTGTATAAGCGCCCGTAATGATGGGCTAGTATCTCTGTTCATTAACGCCATATAAAAGCGGCAGGGTGTTCGCCCATCCGTGCGACCGTTTCATCGCGCTGTCTCCGCAGCAACAATCAGGGGCTCAGGGCTATCCACAACGCGCTGATGTTTTCAAAGGACAACGAAGCTTGAACAACAATAATCTACGGAGCGACGGTTCTCGGATCTGGAAACACCCCGGTCCTTTTATGGATTTCTTGCTCGGGGCGACCTTGACGGCCGCGTGGCTGGGGTTCATCGGCACCAACGTGCAGGCCCTGGGGCAATCGGCATTGCTGGACCGCCAGCCTATCGAGGTCACCGAGCCCACTGATCCGCAGACCACTGATTTTCAGCCCACCTCTGAGGGGCACGACCCAACTAATCATGCGGAAGTCTCCGAGATGGATCAAGAGGCGTTCGAACAGGAGGCGTTCGAACAGGCCCCACCGGTGATCGTGGTCGAGCCGGACGAGCTCGATGGTGAGCTGTATGAGGTCACTGACATCGAGCTGGTGTATGACCGTGACCACCCCGGCCAGCCCGAGATCGAAGCGTTCCGAGACGTTGCCGTTAACCTGGTATACACCGATAGCGGTTACGTCGGCATGGTCAGTACCGACCCTCAGCAGGAACGCGACGCCGGGTCTGTCGAGGCGCGTGAATCGACCGCGGCCCCGATCATATTGTCCTCCTTCCCGCAGCTGCCCACACACGAGTTCTACCAGAGCGCGATTAACCAGATCTGTCGAGCGGTCCTGGCGGAGTTCAACCAAAGAGGTTTCATAGGGGTCTTCGTCTCCCCTCACCCGGACGATATCGACGAAGACGGTGAAGACCTACGGGACGGGACGGTCTTGAGGATCGTGATCGAGACCTCGGCCGTCTCGGAGCTGCGCACCCTCGGCACCGGCCAGCGTGTGGACGTTTCGGACCGGATCAACAACCCGATCCACGCATCGATCAAGCAGCGGTCGCCGATCCAGCCCCCGGCGGAAGAAGGCCAGGAGGGTGACCTCTTGCACAAAGACCTGCTCGAGCGCTACATCTACAGGCTCAACCGCCACCCCGGGCGCCGTGTAAGCGTGGCTGTCTCGGCCGGGCAGGACCCGGGCGGCGTGGCCCTGGACTACCTGATCAGCGAGAACAAGCCTTGGCTGACGTATTTTCAGATCTCCAACACCGGCACCCAGCAAACCGATGAGCTGCGCGAGCGGTTCGGGTTCATCCACAACCAGCTCACCGGCCACGACGACATCCTCAGCGTGGATTTCCTGACCGCCAACTTCGACGAGACCAACGCTCTGATCGCTTCGTACGACGCCCCGGTCTTCGGCCACGACTACCTGCGGTGGAACGTCTACGGATCCTGGAACGAATTCACCGCCTCGGACGTGGGTCAAACCGGCATCAACTTTGAGGGCGAAAGCTGGACCGCTGGCGGGGAACTGAACCTCAACATCTTCCAGCACCGCGAGTGGTTCGTGGATTTCTTCGGCGGGGTCACGTGGCACCACATCGAGGTCGAGCAGGTCGGGTCCCCACGGGGTAAGGATGATTTCTTTATCCCGCACCTGGGGGTGAGCCTCGAGCGTTTTACCGAGGTCTCTAGCACCCAGGGCCAGGTCCGTGTGGAATGGAACGCCCCCTCCATCGCCGATACCGATCCAGACGGGGACGACATCGACAGCGGTGAGCTGGGCCAGCTAGGTAGGGAAAGCCCCGATAACGACTGGACCCTGCTGCGGTGGGACCTCAGCCAGTCGTTCTATTTAGAACCTTTACTCAACCGCGAGGCATGGGAGGACGCCTCGACCCCGGATAGCTCGACCCTCGCTCACGAGATGTCGATCAGCTTCAAGGGGCAGTACGTATTCTCCGATCGGCGGGTGATCCCGCAGATGGAGCGGGTGGTCGGCGGGTTTTATTCAGTTCGGGGTTATGAAGAGTCCGCCACCGCCGGCGACACCGCGTTCATCCTCAACATCGAGTACCGTTTCCACCTGCCCAGGATCTTTAAGATCCAACCCGACCCCAGCCAGACCCCGCTATTCGGCCAGCCCTTCCGTTTATCCCCGCAGCAGATCTTTGGACGGCCCGACTGGGACCTCATCTTCCGCGGGTTCGTCGACCTGGGGCACACGCAGATCAACGGCACCGGAAACGACGTCGATGACCAGACCCTCATGGGCGCTGGCGGGGGGGTTGAGTTCCTGTTCAAGCAGAACCTCAGCGTCCGATTCGATTGGGGGGTGGCCCTGCGAGACGCGAACGAAGTGACCTCCGGCTCGAATCAGATCCACTTCGTGGCGACGGTCCTATACTAGTAGAGATCCATGAAACCAGGTTGCAACGCGTCGGACCTCCGTCGTGGATGAAGGCGGCCTCTCCTTTGACGAACACCTACCCAACCCGGATGAAATGGCGGCATGATCGGTGCACGCGGCAGGGACATGTTTGGGGTCGAACGCGTACCCAATGCGGTGCTTGGATCCGCAATACGTATCAAAAACAAATCCCACAGGACTTTTTAACCTTTCAGGAGCTACCCGATGGTCTGGCGTGAGAGCATCGATGCGGTGATGGATCGTACGCGGCGTTTGAATGGCTCGACTAGGCGGTGGTGCGCCGCGGTGGCGTGGGCGACGGCGGCGATGTCGTCGGCGGTGGTCTGCGGGCCGCTTTCGGCGGCGCCCCAGGGTGAGCAGGTGGTCGCCGGGTCGGCGGACTTTGTCCGTCAAGGCGACCTGACGCAGGTGACGGTCTCAAACAACGCGATCATTAACTACTCGAGCTTCGACATCGCCAGCCACGAGACCGTGCGGTTCGTCCAGCCTAGCGCCACGGCGCGGGTGCTCAACCGCGTAAGTGGGTCGGTCAACCCGACCCAGATCGACGGCACGCTCGAGGCCAACGGGCGGGTGTACATCGTCAACCCGTACGGGGTGTACTTCGGGGGTCAGGCGATCGTGGACGTGGCGGGGATCTACGCCGCGGCGGCGTCGATCACCAACGAGGACTTCCTCAGCAACGTCGACCAGTTCACCGACGCGACCGGCAGCGTGGTGAACCTGGGGCGGATCGAGGGCGACGCGGTGGCGTTGATCGGTAAGCACGTGGCCAACCACGGCACGATCGTCGCCGAGGAAGGGATGGTGATGATGGCTGCCGGTTCGGACGTGTTCATCGGCGACCGCCAGGGGCACATCGTGGTCAAGATCGACGCGGCCTCGGTAGGCGGGGAAGAGGCCCAGGACGGTGATGCGTCGGGCGATGCATCGGCGACCAGCACGCAGCAGGTTTCGACGGACACAGGGGACACAGCAGGTGCGGCGGGTGTTCCGGGGGTTGAGAACACCGGGGTGGTGCGGGCGCGGCGGGTTCGCATGGGAGCGGGCGACATCTATTCGCTAGCGATCCGACAGACGCGCCATGCGACGGTGAAGGCTCAAGAGATCGAGATCGATGGCGGGGCCAGCGGTGTCGTCGAGGTGTCGGGCGTGCTTGATGCATCCAATCCCGACGGCGCGGGCGGGTCGGTCGAAGTGCTCGGTGACCAGGTGGCGTTGATCGAGGCGGATATCGACGCGTCGGGCGGTGGAGCGATCGACGCCGACGGCGGCACAGTGTTGGTGGGTGGAGATTTCCAGGGCCAGGGGCAAACCCGCACCGCGTCGCACACGTTTGTGGGCCCGGGCACAACGATCACGGCCGACGCGGGGCAGGTGGGCGACGGGGGTACGGTGATCGTCTGGGCCGATGACGTGACGGGTTTCTACGGCGACATCTCTGCTCGCGGGGGGCAGGTCTGGGGTGACGGGGGTTTTGTCGAGACGTCGGGCAAGGTGGGCTTGAGCATCTTGGGCGGTCGGGTCGATACGTCCGCGACGCTGGGCGCCACCGGGGACTGGCTGCTAGACCCGACGGACGCGGTGATCGTCTTGCCGCCCCCGCCGGCTGACACGGACGTGTTGCCGGTTAATTTCAATACGGCGGATGTGGGCGGGGACCAGAACCTCACGATCGATGTGAACTCGATCAATGCCGCGATAGGGGAAGTGGTGATCCAGGCCGAGCGGGATGCCTTTGTGAACGCCGTGATCGATGTGTCAGCGGCGAACGTCGGTCTACAGATCCAGGCCGGCCGTCATATCGAAGTCAATCACTCGATTACCCTCGCGGGCGGGGCGTTGACGCTAGAAGCGAATTCTTCGGCCAGTGCAAACGGGGCAGACGGCGTGGGCGACGTCTTGATGGTGCCCGCTGTATCGATCGCGACCTCGGGCGGGTCGGTGAACATATCGGGTGTGAATCTGGACCTGCAAGGGATCAGCACCGGCAGCGGGGCGATCGATCTTGCCGCGACCGGGAACATCACGATCAACGCGCCGATGACCGCGGACAATCAGATTACCATCGCTGCGGGGACAACCGGAACGGGTGACGTCCTATTCATCGATAACGCACCACTGAATGTCCCCGCCAATACCGCCAACGACGGCAAAGTGACCACGACGAACGGGACGGATACCGCGGGGCTGGCGGCGGATCAGAACAACATCACGATCACCGCGGGCGATCCCGCGGACGCGGCGAATAGTGACGGCAGCATCAACCTCATCGACGGGGCGGTCAACGCGAACAGCGCCGATGCTGCGACCGATCCTGCCCGCGTGAACCTCACCGCCGTGGGCGGGTCGATCAACTCAAACAATGATGACGGCACCGCGGAGGTCACGGCCGCTGGCGAACTGACCTTGCAGGCACCGCAGATTGTGGAGACCGACGCAGTGACGCCGGGCAACCATCTTGACGTCACCGGCGTCACGTCGCTGACGGTGATCGACACCGGGTCGGGCGAGATCCAGATCGATGAAGAAGGCGGCAACACCATCACCAGCACGTCGATCCAGGTCGAAGGCCTCGGGTTTGACGCGATCGATATCGTCTATGACGATGGCGACGTTGTCGACATCGATGGTCTGACCATTACCAAAGTGGATCTAACTAGGGGCGCGCACGACTTCTCATTTACCGCGGGCACGACGGCCAGTCCCCTAGGGATGGACGATAACATCACGGTTGCCGTTACCGGTATCGAGCTGGCAAGCGAAACCGATCCGGATCTCACGATGACGCTTTTGGGGCAGGGAGCGATCCGGTTGAATCGTCGGGCGATCGATGGGGGCCGCAACAGCACGGGCACCCTGACGCTCAACGCCGTGAACGGCAGCATCGAAGTCATCGAAGACCCGACGTCGAAGAATGATATCAATGTCAGGTTTGGGTCGCTCGCCGACGCCCCGGCTGGGGCGATCGTACTCAACGCCGCGACGATCGGCACCACTTATAACCTGGCCGGCGACCTGGTCCCCGGTGGTGGCCTCGGGATCGCCGGCGCCAGCGAGTTGACGGTGACCGACACCGGACCCGGGTTGATCGCGATACGAGAGATCACCGATGAAGGCACCCCCGACCTTGAGGCCGTGACGCTCAACGTCAACGGCACGGGCTTGGGCACGATCGAGATC
This sequence comes from Phycisphaeraceae bacterium, assembly GCA_965224205.1. GTDB lineage: Bacteria > Planctomycetota > Phycisphaerae > Phycisphaerales > Phycisphaeraceae > CBDCYN01. The sequence goes on along the minus strand of CBDCYN010000020.1, from coordinate 63,150 downwards.
TTCTTGGTCGTAGATTTTATCGCTAACCGCGGGGTGGATGGCACGCTGGTCAGCGTCGCCGACAACCTGGTGCTGGCCACGATGGACCTGACTCCTTTGGTTAACGCGGTGTTCACCTTCAACGGCACCGGCGGGCCGATCACCCAGTCGGGCCCCATGACCAACGACGGCTCGGTAGCGATCCGCTCGCTCGACGACCAGGACATCTCCGTCAATCACTCGAGCAACGCCCTCAGCGGCGAGGTGGTGTTCGAGACCGGGGGCAGCGTTTCGTTTAACAACGGCATGACCCCGGTCGTTTTCGGCACCGTGACCATTGAGGACACGAACGGCAACCCTGTGGACCACACGACCACCGTCGGGGAGAATCTGGCCGTCACGACGGGCGGCGTCGACGCGATGGATGTGTCGATCTCCGACGAGGCGTCGGTGACGGTCACCGGCACGACCTCGCTCACGACCACCGCTACGGACGGGGCGATCGTGCTTGATCATCTCGATTCACAGTACACGGGCAGCCTTTCCGCGGACACCCAGGACGGGGCCATCACGGTCGTCGTCGCATCGCCGATCATCCTGGGCGATGTCTCGATAGGCGGGAATGCGACATTCGAGTCGCGGGGTAGCAATGCCTCGATCACGAATGTGGACGCGGGGTCGAACGTCGGCCCGTTAACCATCATCGGCGACACGACGTTCGAGACCTGGCAGGACGGCGACGGGGGGCCGATCACGATCGATGGGTCGGGTTCGTCGTTCGGGCTCGTCAACGCCCGCACGCTCGATGGTGCGGGAGGATCTCCTGTTGGCAGTGGGATCACCGGCAACGCGATCACGATTTCCGAGAACGCGGACATGACGCTGGGTGACATTCAGACCACCGGGACCGCGAGATTCGAGGCTGCCGGTTCGATCAATGGTACCCAGACAGTTTTGGCTGAGACACTTGAGATCGACGCGGACACAGGTATCCAAGGGTTCCCCGGTGGGCCGTTCCTGGCCGACGTAGGCACGCTGAGCGTCGACGTTTCGGGCGGAAACGCCACGATCAGCAACGCTCAAGCGCTGAATCTCAGCACCTCAACGGTCAGCGGAACACTCATGGTCGACAACGACGGCCCGGTGGATATCACCGGCACGATCAATAATACGGATACGCTCAACGTCGAAGCCAACGGCGCCGTCGACATCACCGGCACGGTCAGCACCAATACTTTGACCCTGGAAGCGACCGGCGGGCCGATCTCGGACGGGTCCGGCGCCCAGGTGACCGTCACCGGCGCAGCGACGCTGACCACCCGTCAGAACGGCGGGGCGGCGATCACGCTCGACGAACCGAACTCGAGCTATGGGTCGGTCACCGCCCGCACGCTTGATAACAGCGGCAACAACCGCGTGGGGACCGCAGGCACGGACGCGATCGTGATCCTTGGCAATGGGCCGATGGACCTGGCCGGGGTCGAGACCGCCGGCGACGCGTTGTTCGTTTCAAGCGGCGCCGGGGCGGCGATCACCGATAGTGGGGAGATGACCATCGACGGAGAAGCCGCGTTTCTCACTGAGCTAAACTCCGGCGGGCCGATCACGATCGATGGGGATGGGAACGCGTTGGATCACCGTTTCGGCAGTGTGTCCGTAGGGTCGTTCGACGATGCCGGTTTCGCCGGCGGTTCCGGGGCGGCGGCCCCGGGAGCGATCCAGGTCGTTGAAGACGACGCGATGGTAATCGCCAACGTGGTGACGCGGGGTAACGCGGTATTTACCTCTCGGGATGGGGGGATCACCCAGTCGAGCACGGGGGGCAGCCCTCGGTTCGAGATCGGTGACAACCCGCTCAACGATACGGTGACGTTCACGTCCAACGGGACCAACCAGGATCTTGTCCTGAACAACACGGCCAATACATTCCGCGCAGCGGTGATCTTCTCGCACGGGTCGGGCGGATCCCTGGGCAAAGTGACGTTAGAGAACACCGTGGCTTCCGATATCGGGTTGACGGTCTCGAGCCCGGTTGGGGGCGACCTTAGCGTGAACCACAACGGCGGGGCGTTGACGGTAAACACCAGTGCGGTGGAGGTCGATGGTTCGGTGTCGATGGTGTCGTCTGGGGACCTGGTCATCGATCAAGCTCTAAGCAGCACCGGGGGTAACGCGGTGACATTGAATTCCACCGGCGGCTCGATCTCGGGGGCGGGAACGGTCACGGGCGGGGCGTTGGATCTAGACGTTTCGGCGGGGATCATGCTGACCCTCGACGCCGACTCGGTGGACGCCGCGGGTTCGACATCCGGCGGGATAGATCTCACCGATACGGGCACGTCCACCACAGCGGTCTCGTCGCTGTCGACTGTGGGCGGGGCGATCACGTTTAACAAGACCGGCGCGGGAAACTTGAACGTTAACGGCGACGTGACCAGCGGGTCGGCCAGCGGGACGGGGGGGGACATTAACATCTTGGCCAATGGAGACATTACGGTCGCGACCGGCGTGCGGATCGACAGCGGCAGCACCCTGGGCAGCGGGTTCAATGGTGGCAACATCGCGGTCACGTCCGTCGATGGGGACCTAAACGTCAATGAGAACGCCGTCTTTAGCACCTTGGACGGGATCGGCGGGGTGCTGTCTCCACCCGATCCTTCAGACCCGCAGAACCTGGGGTTGGGGGTCGATGATACGGTCACGTTCGACGTGGGCACCGGCGACATTACACTCTCGGCCCTGCCCGAAAATATTATTATTGCGAATCCTTTTACGGTCGACGCGGTGCTCGAAGCTCCCGGTGACGTCATCATTCAAGCACCGGTGACGTTTACGGGCACGGCCGCGATCATCCGGGCGGATTTCAATCCCCTGGCCCCGACCGCCAGCGACGGGGTGGGCGGGGTGATCATCGAAGACGGCGGGGTCATCAATGCGCCGGGGACAGTGACGATCCTCGGGTCGGACCTGTCAACGACGGCTGGCGGGGTCCCCGACGCGGTGGTCTTGGAGGGTTCGGGGGTGGATCGGATCGCCGCGGGCGGCGCGGTGTCACTCGAGATCCACCCGGGCACGAGCGTGACCGACACAGCGGTGTTGCAGCTGGGCGGGAACGTGACCGGGACCGGTTTTGATTTCATGGGCCCGGTCCAGCTGGTCGGGAACGCCATGGTCAATAGCGGCAGCGGCGCCGTGATGTTTACCGATACCGTGGTGGCGCTGGCGTCCCAGGACCTGACCGTCGCCACCACCGGGGACACGATTTTTTCCGCTACGGTGGGGCAGGGTTCAGCGTCGAACGCGCTGGGCACGCTGACCACGGACGCGGGGGGGGGCTACACAGCTGGCGGGCAACGTCGGTGCCGATAGCGTTCAGTTCGGCGATGACGTGCTCCTCACCGGCTCGGCGGTGCAGATCGACGCAACCACCCAAGCGACGTTCGGGGCAGCGGTCAATAGCGCCTCGGGCGTGAACAACAGCCTGACGGTCAACGCCCCGACCACGGTGTTCACCGGGCCCGTGGGTGGTGTGGTCGGCGGGATGGACGCTCTGGGCACGCTCACGACGGACGCGGCGGGCACGACCCAGATCGCTGCGAACATCACCGCTGCCGATGTGCAGCTCAACGACGCGGTCGAGGTCACCGGGTCGGACGCGACAATCATGGGCACCACCTCGGTGGCGTTGGGTTCGACGGTCGACAGCGGGGGCGGCACCAGCAACAACCTAACGGTGGACTCGCCTTCGGTCACTTTGGGCGGGGCTGTGGGCGGGGCGGTGCCGCTTAATGATTTCACCCTCACCACGACCGGGGCGGCGACGGTCGATCAGCAGGTGACCGTGGCGAACAACGTGGTCCTCGACGCGGGCGGTGATCTGACGATTGATGAAACGGTCTCGGCTGGGAACCAGGCGGACGTGACCTCGGGCGGGGCGATCACGGGCGGGGGCTCGGTCGGCGGGTCGTTGGTGAACCTCACCGCGGCGACCGGGATCGACTCCGACGGCGCCGGGGGCCGGTTCATGACGCAAGCGGGGGCGTTATCGGTTACCACGACCGGAGGGGACGCAGCGATCGAGAACGCGACCGCGTTGACCCTCAACGATTCTTCAGTCACCGGGTCGCTGACGGTGTTCACGACGACGGGCAACCTGACGGATGACGTGGATACGGGGGTCGGCGAAGAGATCTTCGTGACCGGTAACGCCGTATTCCGAACCGTGGAGAATAACGCGGCTATCGACCTCGATGGCTTAAACATCCAGGGCGGGCTGGAAGTCTCGACCAATAGCCCCAACGGACAGACCGGCGCCGACGCCACGATCGTCAATGCCGGGGCGATCGATTTCATTGGCGCCTCGGACGTCGACGGGCATCTCAACGTGACCGCGGGGACCGGGACCATCCGCAACAGTGGGGACATCGACTCGGGCAGCTTTACGGCGACGGCCAGGGGCGCCGGCGGCGGGATTGAACTCGACGATAACGACCCCGGCAGCACGAACGATGATTTCGGGGTGTCGCCGGGAGAAATCAGCCTCGATACGGTCGGTGACGCAACAGTGGTCACGCTCGGGAGCATGACGCTAGGCCAGTCGACGGTTGACGGGACGCTCGATGTGACCGCTGTGAACAATACCCTCACTAATACCGCCGGGTTAACCGCGGGCAATCTCGCCGCGACCGCCAATGGCACAAGCGGAAGTATCTCGCTAAGCAACCTCAACGTGACGGATTCGATCGTGGTCAACACGGTCGGAGGCGCGTCACTCGATAGCGGTCTGAACAACGTGTCGATGGACAGCTCGACCGTTGGCGGGGCATTGAGCGTGACCACGACGGAATTCACGGTCAACGATGGGCAGACCGTCACCGCGGGCAACGCGATCACGGTCCTCGCCGGTGAGGACAGCGGGGCTGGTGGGGCGACGATCGGCACCGGGGCGACGCTGGCGACCAGCGCCACGGGCAGCACGGTGAGCGTCTCGTCGGGGACGACCTCGGGTGACATCGTGGTCCACGGCACGCTCGCCGCCCGGGATACCGGGATGAACCGCACGGGGACGCTCACGCTCACCGCCCCGGGTGGGCAGATTACCGGCAGCGGTACGACCGTGGCGGAGACCGTCCGGCTCACCGCGTTGACCGGGGTGGGTGACGTCGGGGTAAGCACTTTCACGACGGACGCGGCCTCAATGAGCCTGGAGGTCACAGGCGGCGGCGCCGATATCACGAACCTCAACACCCTTGAGCTGATTGGGCTGACGTCGAGCCCGGGCGTCGGGGCGGACGTGGAAGGCGAGTTGGTGCTGACCGTGGGTTCCGGGGATATCCAGTTTGACGTCGACGTGGAAGCCTTCGACTCGGCAGCGCTCAACGCCACGCAGGGGGCGATCCAAGGACAGGGCACGGCGGTCGTGGAGTCGCCGGACGTGACGCTTAACGCCAGAGACGGGATCGACAACGGCGCCGGCGGGGCGCTGAATACCGAGACGACGTCAATCTCTGCCACGAATTCAGGCACCGGCGACGTGTTGATTGCCAACACGCACCTGTCGGCGGTGACCGTCGCGGGTCTGACCTCGCAGGGCGGAGCGATCACCTTTGAGCAGGCCGGTGGAGGACCGCTGACCGTCGCCGGGAACGTGACGTCCAGCGGTGGGGCGATCACCCTTGATGAAACCGGCGCTGGCGGGCTGACCGTGACCAGCACACTGATCGACAGCGGCGTGGCCGGCGGGACGGGCGGAGACATCCTGATCCGTTCCAGCGACAACGGCCCCGGGGCCGACGATCTGAATCTGGATACGGACAACGTCGTGATCGCACCGGTGGCGGGCGGGCAGACAACGATCCGCACGGGGCTCGAGACTGACGCGACCAGTCTAGGCGGGGATCTCACGATCGAAGCGGGCAATGAACTGACGTTTGACACCAGCGGTGGGGCGATCACCCTCGATACCCGCAGCGGGACCGGTGGCATGCTCGATCTGGGGCCTGGGGTCAACCAGACGGGACTGACCACACGTTTCGTGGGGATGGGGACGATCAGTTTGCAGGGCCAGGGTGACGGCGACTTAGAGATCAACACTCCTCTGATGACTGAAGACGCCCCGATCATGATCAGCGTCCCGGGCGACATCATCGTCGAGGCATTGATCCAGACGGAGATCCAGTCGGGCAATGCCAGCGACGTGAACATTACCCTTCATGCGGACGCGGACGGGACCGATGGCGGGGGGGTGGTGATCCGAGAAGGCGGGAGTATCGACTCTGCGGCGGACGTGAGCATCTTCGGGTCAGATCTGATTGTCGGACAGGTTTCGGGAGTGGGTCCGGTGGCCGGCGATGGCGTCGTGATCGCGGACTCGTCTTTGGGGGTAATCGCGGCTGGGGGGATCTTGATCGAGACCGCCGATGGGGCGAACCAGAGCATTACGCTTGGCGCCGATCTGACCGCCGGCGGGGTGCACAGCGGACTGAGGCTCGACGAGACCACGCCGGTTGACGCGTCGATCCGCGTCGTGTCGCCGGTGTTGCTGTCCGGTTCGCCCACGGTCACCACCGAGGCCGCGGGCGCCAATAACCACGTGGTGTTCGAGGGCACGATCGACGCGGACCCCGACGTGATCGCCTCAGACCTAGACCTAACGGTGGCCGGGAACACCGGCAGTGAGATCCGTTTCGAGGAACTCGTTGGCGGCACGAGCGCATTCAACAGCCTCACCACCCAGAACGCGGACCTCGACGATAGCGGAGCGCCCGACGCGGGGTTGACGGTCACGACGGTTTTCAGCAGCGATACCAACGGCCCGACGGTTACCCCCGACCCGGACCCGGATACCGGGATCGACCGGCGTACACTTGAAACCGGCACGGTCACCACCACGGGCAGCCAGAGGTTCAACACCGCTCAGATCATGCTCGAAGCCGATACCGGGCTGATGTCGACGGGCTCAGAAGGCGATATCACCCTCGGCGGGGCGGTGACGGGCACGGGCGGTCGGTCGCTCGATATCGCCGCTGGCCGTGATGTAACCGTTAACGATATCACCCTCGGCGGCGGGAACCTGTCGCTTCAGGCCAATAGCGGGTTCAACACCAACAACAGCACGAATACCGAAGTCCCCAGCGGGGTGATCACGATCAACAGCACATTAAACTCGGACGGCGGCAACATCATCCTCGGCGCAGCGGGTCGCGGGGCCACGGTCCCAACGGTAGCGACGATCAACGGCGACGACCCCACGACCGCGACCAACACCCCGGGGACGACGGGCGTGACGATCCTCACCGATGGCGGGGATTTCTTCATGGGCCCCAACGAGAAGTTCACGGTCGACGGGCCGTTGACGATCGAAACCGAAGGCGGCGACGCGGTACTAGGCGACCTGAACACGCGAGGGAACCTGACCGTCGACGTCACCGGCGGCGGCGGGGGGCAGCTGATCATCCGGTTGCGGGAGCCGGTCAGGAACCTGTTGCCTAACGCGGGTGAGGGCGCCCCGGTGGTGGCCGCCCCGATCGTCGACGACGGCGTAGATTTCGTGGCCCTGGGATCGAGCAGCAGGATTAATCTTAATACCGGGACGGCGAATCCCAACATCCTCTCCATTGGATCCGGCAACGACCCGACTTTTTCAGTCGAGGGCAATCCGGGGGCGAGGATCACCCTGCCGGCAATTTTCCAGAGAGAAAACGGGTCCACCGTCTCGACGAATGATTTAAGGGGGCGGCCCCAGAGCCTCGACGACATCACCGTGGGCGTCAACCCCACATTCTTCGTCGACTTCCAGCTCGGGGAGCTGGTCAACATCGCGACCTCGATCGCGTCGGTGGCGTCGACCCAAGAGGGCGAAGACGTCTCGGAAGAGGTGCTGATCGCCCAGACCGCCAGGGAGAAACTGCGGCAACTGGGGATCTTCGCCCGTGACGCCGAGGCTGAAGAGCGGGTCGAGGCCCTGCTCGACGGCGCGGAGGTGATTGTCGACGTCGTGCCCTCCGACGCCGACGCCAGCGACCACGAGGTGACGACCTCCCGGATCCACAGCGGCGCCGCGACGGTGGCGTTGCAGATTTACAGTGGCCTGTATTGGCAAGCCGCGATCGATGAAGAGGGCAACCCTCTTCTCGACGAGGAAGGCCGGCCGATCCTCGAGCCGCAGACCGAGAAGATCCGCCAGGCATTCGCCCAGGCCCTGGAGGCTTACACCGACGCGGGGTACACGTTCGAGGATCCCTGGGAGTTCCGCGATTACCTGGAGTCCGCGGCTGTGACCAACGAGGCATTGGCGTACGCCAACGGCTTGAGGCAGCTTTTTGATCAGCTGCGCCTGATCGGGATCACCCCCAAGGAGATGCGGATCGCCAAGAGTATCTTGATCGCTCAAAGCGGGATCACCCCGGCGGGGATGTCGTGGGAGCAGCTTGACCAGGCGATCGAGGGCCGGCCCACGGATCTGGCTGCGGAAGATGAAAACCCCCAGCCCCCAGTGCCGGAAGAAGAGCAGCCCGAGGAAATCCAGGCACTGGGGGTCCCCGTTTTAGGCGGGGCTAGAGCCTTATTAGAGACCGGCCGATAACGCAGGCTTCTTGATGGCCCGTACTGGGTCGGTTCGGATAGATAGGGCGTGTTCGTGCGTATAAAGAAGTGACCGGTTGGCGTTACTGGCCTGCGAGGGACTGTGGTGAAGTGTTGACGGTATCCAGGGCAATAAGGGCGATGATCCAGTGAGTTCGATCCCGATAGATGAATTAATGTCTGAGGTGTCCCCGGACGCGCCGTCGGGGCCGAACATGGAATACGACGCGTCGTATTTCGCGATCGAAGAGATCGCCAGAGGCCGGGAGGAAACGGCGATCGGCGATCATATCCGGCCCGCGGAGGACCCCGACTGGCGTCGGCTTAAAGAAGAGTCCATCGAGTTCGTTAAAAAATGCAAACACCTGCGGGTCTACAAGTTCCTGCTCGTGGCGGCGATGAAGCTCGACGGGCTGCCGGGGTTGGCCGACGCTCTGGAGGTGCTCCGCAGCCAGCTTGAGCGATACTGGGACACGATCCACCCCCAACTCGACCCCGACGACGACAACGACCCCACGGAGCGGATCAATATCCTCGATTCCTTGGGTCAGCCCCCTAACCCGGAAGACCCTACGTGCGTTCAGCGGCGCCTTCATGAGGTCTACCTGTGCGAATCCCCGCAGCTGGGGCGGTATTCATACCACAATTACCTTGTCGCTAGCGGTGAATTAACCCTCCCCGAAGACCCGGATTCGCCCCCGGTGCAGATGAGCACCGTCGAAGCGGCGTTTGAGGATACGCAGCTCGAAACGTTATCACACAACGCCCAAGCCATCGCCCGGGCGGTGGAGCAGATCCGCGCGATCGAATCGTTCCTGACCGAAAAAGTTAGCGCTGGTCACGGCACCGACCTTAGCGGATTGATCAAACTGCTCAACGCGATCGCGGGGATCGTGACCAGGGCCCTCGAGAAGCGGGGCCACGCCGTCCCGGAAGGGGGTGTTGACGGGGTCGATACGGCCAATGGGTCGGCGCCGCAGGCCGCGCCGACCGCTGCACTTTCTGGCGAGGTGCGCACCCGCCAAGACGTGCTCAACGCGATCGACAAGATCTTTAAATATTATCAGACCCAAGAGCCTTCAAGCCCGGTCCCGGTGATCTTGAAGCGGGCCCGTAGGCTGGTAACGATGGATTTCATGGAGATTATCGCTGATTTATCGCCCGACGCGGTGGCGCAGATCGAGGTCATCAGTGGGGTTGACAGTGCTGCGCAGGACGAGTAACTTCCAGTCCTGCGGCGATTAAGGCGCATCGACACACACGCGTCGATCCCGGGTCGCGTTGTCTGGTGCCAGGCAGGGGGGGTGATAACCTCAGCCCTGAAGGTGAATTCAACGTGCCTTTGGGCCGAAAACCGATCAATGCTAGGGCGGACGTTTACGATTGAGGATCCCATGCACGACGCGCGAGGCAAGGCCGGCCGACCGTTGCGGAAGGTAGCCGCCACCTCATCTCGCCGCCGGGCAAGAACGATTGTTCTATTTTGAACCGTGCGATCGACCCGTATGCCTCGTACTACGGTTTTGAGGACCGTTGACCAACACAGGAGTTGATGATGGCTAGAGCCAGCAGCCAAAAATTTATCCAGCGTAACCGGGCCCCACGCGTGCAGATCGAGTACGACGTGGAGCTCTACGGGGCAGAGAAAAAAGTCAACCTCCCGTTCGTGATGGGCGTGATGGCCGACCTCTCGGGCAAGTCCGCCGAGGAGCTGCCGCCGGTCTCGGACCGAAAATGCGACGAGATCGACGTCGACAACTTCGACGACCGCCTCAAGGCGATGAAGCCCCGCGTCGCGTTCCGCGTGCCCAACACGCTCACCGGCGAGGACGAGCTGTCGGTCGACCTCACGTTCGAGTCGATGGAGGATTTCTCCCCAGCCGCGGTGGCGCGGAAGGTCGATTCGCTCAACAAGCTGCTGACCGCCCGGACACAGCTGTCGAACTTGTTGACGTGGATGGACGGCAAGAGCGGCGCCGAAAAACTGATCGCCGACGCGCTGCAGGACCCGGCGCTGTTGCAGGCCCTGTCGTCTGCGGCCAAGCCGGCTGAGGAAGAGGGCTAACACGCAGAGCATTGAGGACGACGTCAACCACGATACTTTTGAACCCGCACTAGGCAAGCGAGGACAGACCCCATGGCAGAAGCGAATCCGGAACAGCAGGCGCAGGCAGAGGTCAAAACGTTCGAGCCGTCTGCGTTTGAATCTCTGCTCACCAAAGAATTCAAACCCAAGTCCGACGCGATGAGCGAATCGATCAAGGAGGCGGTCAACACCCTCGCCGGCCAGGCCCTGGCCGACACCGGGGTCGTCTCCGAAGACGCGGTCAAGACGATCGAGGCCATCATCGCCGAGCTCGACAAAAAACTCACCGAGCAGATCAACCTGATCATGCACCACGAAGACTTCAAGGCCCTCGAGGGCTCGTGGCGCGGCCTGCACTACCTCGTCAACAACACCGAAACCGACGAGATGCTCAAGATCAAGGTCTTCAACATCTCCAAGAAGGAGCTGGGCAAGACCCTCAAGAAGTACAAGGGCACCGCCTGGGACCAGAGCCCAGTCTTCAAGAAGTTCTACGAAGAAGAATACGGCGCCCCCGGCGGCGAGCCCTACGGGTGCATCATGGGCGATTACGCGTTCGACCACACCCCCCCGGACGTGGCGATCCTCAACGGCATGGCCCAGATCGCCGCCGCCGCCCACGCCCCGTTCATCGCCTCGGCCGCGCCCCAGCTGATGAACATGGACTCCTGGCAGGAACTAGGCGACCCCCGCGACCTGACCAAGATCTTCCAGACCCCCGAGTACGCCCCGTGGCGGTCCCTGCGGGAATCCGAGGACTCGAGGTACATCGGCCTGGCCATGCCCCGGTTCCTGGCGCGGCTGCCCTACGGCTCGAAGACCGACCCCGTCGAGGAGTTCGACTTCGAGGAAGACACCGAGGGCGCCGACCACAATAAATATTGCTGGTCCAACGCCGCGTACGCCATGGCCACGAACGTCAACCGGGCGTTCAAGCTCTATGGCTGGTGCACCCGGATCCGCGGCGTCGAAAGCGGGGGCATGGTCGAGGGCCTACCCTGCCACACCTTCCCCACCGACGACGGGGGCGTGGATATGAAGTGCCCCACCGAGATCGCGATCACCGACCGCCGTGAGGCGGAGCTGGCCAAGAACGGCCTGATGCCCCTGTCGCACTGGAAGAACACCGACTACGCGGTCTTCATCGGCGCCCAGTCCCTCCAGAAGCCGGCCGAGTACGACGACCCGGATGCTACCGCCAACGCCAACCTCGCCGCCCGGCTGCCGTACTTATTCTCGACCTGCCGGTTCGCCCACTACCTAAAGTGCATCGTGCGCGACAAGATTGGCTCGTTCAAAGAGCGCAAGGACATGCAGGACTGGCTCAACAAGTGGATCACGAATTACGTCACGGTCGATCCCAACGCCGGCGAAGAGACTAAGGCCAAGTACCCGTTGGCTGCCGCCGAGGTCGTCGTCGAAGAGGTCCCCGGCAACCCGGGGTACTACACCTCGAAGTTCTTCCTGCGGCCCCACTACCAGCTCGAGGGCCTGACCGTTTCGCTGCGGCTGGTCTCGAAGCTGCCGTCACAGAAGGGCGGCGGTTAACGGCCCGTGCGCGGCATCCGTATACAACGGTCGGCACGCCCGCCGCGCCCCGGTCGACTGCTGAGACGGTGCGAGATACCCGATGGGTAAAACATTGGGATAAATACCGTTTCAAATCCATACTCTGACAAGCGTAAAGGAGTCTTCTATGGCGTTTGACTGTTTCTTAAAGATCGAGACCATCCCCGGCGAGTGCACCGACGACAAGCACGCGGACTGGATCGAGCTGTTGTCGTTTAGCCACGGCGTGTCCCAGCTATCGAGCGGGTCGGTTTCCAGCGGCGGGGGCCGGTCGGCTGAGCGGTGCGACCACGCGGATTTCTCGTGTGTCAAGACCCTCGACAAAGCCTCGCCGAAGCTGAACCTGGCCTGCTGCAACGGCGAGCACATCGGCTCGATCGAGGTCGAACTGTGCCGGGCCACCGGGGACAAGCAGAAGTACATGCACTACAAGATGTCGGACGTGATCGTCTCATCGGTCCGCCCCGGCGGGTCAGCTTCCGGCGGCGACTCCCTGCCCCTGGAAGAGGTGGCCTTCGCCTACGGCAAGATCGAATGGACCTACACCGAGACCGACCACAAGACCGGCAAGCCCAAGGGCGACGTGGCCACCCACTGGGACCTGCACGTCAATAAGGGCGGCTAACGATTCATCATGACCCTAGAGCGTGGCGGGTTAACCCTCGCCACGTTTTTTCTTTTTTGAACGTATAACCTAACCGTGAACAACCCCCCCCGGCCCGCGCCGTTGAGGTGGAGCGTCCCGATGCAAGCCGAAGAGCTGCTGCGACAAGGAGAGCTGGCACAGGCCCTAGAGAGTCTCCAAGAGCAAGTCCGCAAGGACCCCTCGAACGCGAAGTACCGCGTTTTTTTGTTCCAGTTGCTTTCGGTCCTGGGCCAATGGGACCGGGCGATCACCCAGCTCAACGTCGCCGCGGAGATGGACCCGCTGAACCTGCCGATGGCCCAGATGTGCCGCACCGCGCTCAACGCCGAGGCCCTGCGGGCAGAGATCTTCGCCGGCAAGCGGTCGCCGGTCATCTTCGGGCAACCCGACCAGTGGGTGAGCTGGATGGTCCAGGCCAACCAGCTGCTGGCCCAGGGCCAAACCGCCGGCGCCCAGCAGCTATGGGACCGGGCCCTCGAAGCCGCCCCGGCGGTCTCGGGCACCCTCAACGGCCACCCGTTCGCGTGGATCGCCGACGCCGATCCGCGCACCGGGCCGATCCTCGAAGCGGTCATCAACGGCCGGTACTACTGGGTGCCCCTGGTTCGTGTCCACGAGGTCATGATCGAGCCGCCCGCCGACCTGCGCGACCTGGTATGGATCCCGGCGCAGATCAAGTGGACCAACGGCGGCGAGTCCGTAGCCCTGATCCCGACGCGCTACCCCGGCTCGCACGCCAGCGACGACAACCAGATCCGCATGGCCCGCAAGACCCAGTGGGTCCACCCCAGCGGCGGCGCCGACGGTGAGGGCGGAGTCGTTATCGGCTTAGGTCAGCGGATCCTCGCCACCGATGAGGACGATTTCCCCCTGCTCGAGGCCCGGTCCATCGTTTTCGATAACGAGGTCGAAGACGCCGCCGCTCACGCACCCGAAGAGGAGTCGGCCGATGGTTGAGTTAGCGCCCCGCGAGCGGCTCCAGCCGTGCCTGCTCGACCGCCTCACCGACGACGACCCGTTCGCGAAGCACGAGTCCCGCGAGGCGCGGGTGATGTCGATGAGGCAGTACCGCCAAGCGGTGCTGCGCGACCTGTTGTGGCTGCTCAACACCGCCTCACACCGGTCGCGTTACGACGATCTCGACGATTTTCCGCAGGTCCAGAAGTCTGTGCTCAACTACGGGATCCCTGATTTCACCGGGGGCACGAGCGCGACGGTCGACCCGTTCGAGATGGAGCGGATCGTCTTGCGAGCGATCCAGGATTTCGAGCCGCGGATCCTGCCCCAGTCGATGTCGATCCGGGCCAAGGTCGACCCCGATGTCATGGGCCCCACGTGCCTGACGTTCGAGATCGAGGGCGACCTGTGGTCCCAGCCGTTCCCCGAGGCGTTGTACATCCAGACCGAGATGGACCTCGAAACGGGTCAGTGCACGGTCGAGAACCGGCCCAATGGATAGGCGTTTTCTTTACTACTACAACCGTGAGCTTCAGCACCTGCGGGAGATGAGCGGCGAGTTCGCGGCGCGGTTCCCGAGGATCGCGGGGCGGCTGGGGCTCGACTCGTTCGAGTGCGCCGACCCGTACGTCGAGCGCCTGCTCGAAGGTTTCGCGTTCATGGCCGCGCGCGTCCAGCTCAAGCTCGACGCCGAGTTCCCCCGGTTCACTCAGCACCTATTCGAGAACGTCGCCCCGCACTACCTGTGCCCGGTCCCGTCGATGGCGGTCGTCCAGTTCCAGCCCGACCTCAACGAGGGGGCGTTGGAGGACGGGTTTGTGGTTGAGCGCGGCAACGTCCTGCGGAGCCTGCTGGGTGAGAAGGACCAGACCGCTTGCGAATACCGCACCGCCCACGACGTGACCCTCTGGCCCCTGGAGATCACTCAGGCCCAGTACTACACCCGCGAGATCGCCACGCTCGACATCCCCTACGACGACCGGGCCAAGGCGGGCCTGCGGCTGCGCCTGCGCGCTACGGCCGGGTTGACGTTCGACAAGCTGGCGCTAGAGAACCTCACGCTCTACCTGCGCGGCTCCGACGACACCCCGATGCGGCTGTACGAGCAGTTCTTCTCCGACGCGGTGTCCGTGGTCCTGCGCCCGACCACCAAACCGGCCAAGTGGCACGAGGTGATCCCCGCAAGCCAGATCAAACAAGTAGGTTTCGACGACGATGAGGCATTGCTGCCGTACGGGCACCGGTCGTTCAACGGGTACCGGCTGATCCAAGAGTACTTCGCCTTCCCCCAGCGATATATGTTCGTGGACCTGTGCGGGCTCGAGGGGGGCGTCAAGCAGTGCGCGGGCGACGAGCTGGACGTCATCGTGCTGTTTAATCGAAATGACCTGTACCTCGAGAACGTGGTCGAGACGTCGCACTTCGCGTTGTTCTGCTGCCCGGCGATCAACCTGTTCCCCAAGCGGGCCGACCGGATCCACCTCTCGGACCGTCAGTGGGAGTACCACGTGGTGCCCGACCGGACGCGGCCGATGGACTTTGAGGTCTACCGGATCGACGCCGTGGCGGGCTTCGGGTCGCGCTCCGACGATGAGCAGAAGTTCGAGCCGTTTTACTCGTCGAATGACCTGGTGGGAGGCCGGGAAGGCGGGGCGTACTTCGCGACCCACCGGATCCCCCGGCCCGCGTCGAGCCGTGAGCGGCGGATGGGCCGGCGGTCGAGCTATGCCGGCAGTGAGGTGTACGTATCCTTAGTCGATTCGAACGCCGCGCCGTGTCAGAGCAACCTCCGGCAGCTGGCGGTCACGACCCTGTGCACGAACCGTGACCTGCCGCTGAACATGCCCCAGGGCAGGGGCGAGACCGATTTTACGATGGACAGCGGCGCCCCGGTCGAAGCGGTCAAGTGTATGAGCGGGCCCACCGCCCCGCGGCCGGTGCACGCGGAGGGCGAGCGGGCGTGGCGGTTCATCAGCCACCTTTCGCTCAACTACCTGTCCCTGATTGACACCGACGATGCGCAGGGCGCCGCGTCGCTGCGCGACCTGTTGCAGCTCTACGGGGACACCGCCCAGGCCCATATCGCTAGGCAGGTCGAGGGGGTCAAATCGATCTCTAGCCAGTCGCTGACGCGTCGGGTCGCCACGCCTGGGCCCGTGACGTTTGCCCGCGGGCTGGAGCTGACGGTGACGCTCGACGAGGCGGCGTTCGAGGGCACCGGGGTGTTCCTGCTGGGCGCGGTGCTGGAACGGTTTTTCTCGAAGTATGTTTCCTTGAACTCTTTTACCGAGACGGTGATCAAGACCCTAGACCGCGGTGAGGTGATCCGATGGCCGGCAAGGATTGGGCAGCGGCACATGCTCTAGCCGAGCGGCTAGAGGCACGGCCGTACAGCTTTGATTTCTACCAAGCCGTGCGGCGGCTCGAGTGCGCCCACGCGCACCTGCCGCGGGTGGGGCGGTCGCTGCGGCCCAGCGACGATGCGGCGCGGTTCTGCCAGCAGCCGTCCCTGGCGTTCGCCCCGTCGACCGTGGCGGACTTCGACCGCGGCGACCGGCTCAGCGCCCCGGAATTCGCCGTAAACTTCTTCGGGATGTTCGGGCCCAACGGCCCGCTGCCTCTGCACCTGACGGCATACGCCCGAGACCGGCTACGCAACCACAACGACCCGACGCTGGTCAAATTCCTGGACATGTTCCACCACCGGATGATCAGCCTGTTCTACCGGGCGTGGGCGTGCAACCAACAGACCGTCAGCTTCGACCGGCCCGAGGAGGACCGGTTTGGGGTCTACGTTGGTAGCCTGTTCGGGATCGGGATGGAGTCGCTGCGGGGTCGGGACGCGGTGGCCGATCTGGCGAAGCTGCACTTCTGCGGGCACCTGGCCGTTCAGACCCGCCACGCCGAGGGGCTTAGCTCGATCCTGGCGGGGTTCTTCGGGGTGCCGGTCGAGATCGAAGAATTCCGAGGCCGGTGGATCGACCTGCCCGAGGACTGCCGCTGCTACCTGGGGCAATCCCCCTCGACGGGGACGCTGGGCTCGACGGCGATCGTCGGATCCAAGATCTGGGATTGCCAGGGGAATTTCAGGATCAAGTTCGGGCCGTTGAGCTTCAAGGACTATACACGCTTGCTGCCGAACGGCGAGAGTTTCAAGCGGTTGGCCGCATGGGTGCGGAACTACATGGGCGACGTGCTGGCGTGGGATCTACAACTGATCCTCAAGGCGGAGGAGGTCCCGCAGCTGCGGCTGGGACAGGTGGGGCAGCTGGGGTGGTCGACATGGGGGATCAGCGGGCCGGTGGAGCAGGACGTCGATGATTTGGTGATTCGGCCCGTGATATGAAAGATCGGGTATGGTTGACGGGATGGCGTGGTTTACACTCAAGGAGTGTTCAGCAGTAGGTCCGGGCCCGCCCGGACACGGCTAGTCCTATCTATTGTTATCAAGAGCATTGTCCGGGCAGGCCCGGACCTACTAGCTTTTGCTGAGGACGGCCTCATCAGGGAACTGAAACGGAGACACAGTGATGGCAGAGATCAGTCGAGCCGCGATGTTCGGGAAGCTCAACAGTGTGGGCTACAAATCGATCGAGAGCGCCACGGTGTTCTGCAAGATGCGCGGCAACCCGTACGTCGAGCTCGTGCACTGGTTCCACCAGATCCTCCAGCTCCAGGACTCTGACCTGCACCGGGTGATCAAGTACTTCGGGATCGACGCGGCACGGTTGGTGGCGGACATGACCGAGGCGCTGGACCGCCTGCCACGCGGGGCAACGTCGATCTCTGACCTGTCGTCGCACCTGGAAGAAGCGGTCGAACGAGGGTGGGTGTACGGGACGCTGATGTACAACGAGTCGCAGGTGCGCACCGGGCATCTGGTGGTGGGGATCCTCAAGACCCCGGGGCTGGCGCGCCAGCTGCTGGGGATCTCGCAGCAGTTCGAGAAGGTCAAGATCGAGGAACTGACCGACAAGTTCGCCAAGATCGTCGCCGACTCGGTCGAGGAGACGCTATCGGCGCGGGACGGTTCGGCTGTTGGTGGGGGGGCGGCGCCGGGCGAGACCAGCGGGTCGATGGCGCCGGCAGCGATGGGCAAGCAGGAGGCGTTGGCGCAGTTCTCCGTGGACCTGACCGAAAAAGCCCGCAACGGGGAGATCGACCCGATCGTCGGTCGCGACGAGGAGATCCGTCAGATCGTCGACATCCTCATGCGTCGCCGACAGAACAACCCGATCTTGACCGGCGAAGCGGGCGTAGGCAAGACCGCGGTGGTCGAGGGGTTTGCGCTGCGGATCGCCGCGGGGGACGTGCCGCCATCGCTTACGGAGGTGTCGCTGCGGACACTGGACCTGGGGTTGCTCCAGGCGGGGGCGAGCATGAAAGGCGAGTTCGAGAACAGGCTTCGTCAGGTGATCGAGGAGGTTCAGGCATCCGCGAAGCCGATTATTTTGTTCATCGACGAGGCGCACACGCTGATCGGGGCTGGCGGGGCTGCGGGGCAGGGCGACGCGGCGAACCTACTCAAACCAGCCTTGGCACGGGGGACGCTGCGCACGGTGGCGGCCACGACGTGGGCGGAGTACAAAAAATATTTCGAGAAAGACCCGGCGCTGACGCGGCGGTTCCAGGTGATCCAGGTCGACGAACCCAGCGAGGAGAAGGCGATCCTGATGATCCGGGGTTTGGCGTCGACTCTTGAGAAGCACCACCGGGTGCAGATCCTTGATGAGGGGCTCGAAGCGGCGGTGAAGCTCTCGCACCGGTATATCCCCGCCCGGCAGCTGCCCGACAAGGCGGTGAGTTTGATCGATACCGCCAGCGCGCGCGTGGCGATCAGTCAGCACGCGGTGCCCCCGGAAGTCGACGACTGTCGCAAACGGATCCAGGGGTTGGAGACCGAGCTGGGGATCGTCGACCGTGAGATCGAGGTCGGGTTGGACCGACAAGAGCGGCGGGTGAAGGTGGTTGAGAAGCTCGACGAGCAGCGCAAACACCTCGAAGAACTGGAAAAGAACTGGACGCAAGAGCGCGATCTGGTCACAGAGATCTTAGACATCCGTGCCAAGCTGCGCGGGCAACCGGAGGGGACGATCGAGGGCACGGATAGCGATCTCGAACAAGCGGCGGGAGAGGTGGCTAAGAGCGTATCGGTCGAGCGTGGACCAGAGACGGGGGGGGATGAGAATGGTGCAAACAAGGCTGAGGAACTGACCGACGAACAACGTCAGGAGTTGTTGACCACGCTCAAAGCTCGGCTCAAGGTGCTTGAAGAGTTTCAGGGTGAAACGCCGCTGATTTTGCCCAGTGTTGATTCGCAGGCGGTCGCGTCGGTCGTGGCGGACTGGACCGGTATCCCGGTAGGGCGGATGGTCAAGAACGAGATCGACGCGATTCTGCAACTGGCGGACACGCTCGAGAAGCGGGTGATCGGGCAGCGTCACGCATTGGACGCGATCGCTAAGCGGATCCAAACTTCTCGGGCCAGCTTGGATAACCCGAACCGGCCGATCGGGGTGTTCCTGTTGGCCGGGCCCAGCGGGGTGGGGAAAACCGAGACAGCGCTGACCCTGGCCGAAGCGCTATACGGCGGAGAGCAGAACGTGATCACCATCAACATGAGTGAGTTTCAGGAAGCTCATACGGTATCAACACTTAAAGGCGCCCCTCCCGGCTATGTCGGCTACGGCGAAGGCGGGGTGCTTACCGAGGCGGTACGGCGCCGGCCGTATAGCGTAGTCCTGCTCGACGAGGTTGAAAAAGCCCATAAAGACGTGCACGAGATCTTCTTCCAGGTCTTCGACAAGGGGATGATGGAAGACGGCGAAGGGCGCATGATCGACTTTAAGAACACGATCATCTTGCTCACCAGCAACGTCGGCAGCGACCTGATCATGAACATGTGCAAGGACCCGGAGCTGATGCCCGATCCCGAAGGAATCGCTAAAGCTTTACGGGAACCGTTGTTAAAAGTGTTCCCGGCGGCACTATTGGGTCGGCTAGTCGTGATCCCGTACTACCCGATCAGCGACGACATGCTCAAGCAGATCACGCGCCTCCAGCTGGGGCGGATCGAGCGTCGCATGGCTGCTAACCACGAAATACCATTCACTTACGACGACGCTGTGGTCGACCTGATCGCCGAACGCTGCACCGAGCTCGAAAGCGGCGCCCGCACGGTCGACGCCATCCTCACCCACACTTTATTGCCCCAAATCAGCCGTCAATACTTGACAACCCTCGTTGAGGGCCAAACAATTCAGAAAGTCCATATCGGTATTGACGGTAGCGATTTCACCTATAATTTTCAATAACTTCATATAGTAGAAGATTTTAGGATGATTTCACATCTTGCGATGTTTTGATCGATTTTTCATCGATCCGGATGCATTTTTTTCGTTTCGCGGCGCATAATCGCTGTTTTTTACGCGTATCTACATATAGACAGAGAGCGAAGCAGCTCGCCGCAGAGCTAGTCTGTAATCAAGGAAGCCTTACACCGTGCGCTTGGGTGACGCCACCATCTTCCGCGACGTCGCTAGGACCTACAACTCGTGGGTGCTCGTGCGTCGGATCAACCAACGGTCGCTGCGTTACATCGGCCGATCGGGGTACACCCCCAAGCGGATCGATTGCAAGCCCAAGACCGCGATCCTCGACACCAACGGCAGGCAGCTCGCCGGCCTCGTCGTAGTCCCGACCCTTCACCTTCAAGCCTTCACCCGCCCCAAGCGTCAGCGGGCGGTCGAGTGCTGGCAACGGTTCCTCGTCGACTGCGGCGTCCAGCCCAGCCACAAAGCCCGCCCGGTGGACCAGGGCCTCGAAGAAGCCAAAGCCCTCAACGCCAAGAAGGGCGCTTACACCGTCGACTTGAATGAAAAGTCCCGCCACTACGGCTGCCTGATGTTCCGCGGCCAGTGGATCCACGGCGACTACGACCTCAAGGACATCATCCCCGCCGGCCAAGAGCGGCGCAACATCGCCCTGGTCGAAGAGCTGCACGGCCAGCCGCACATGCGTGGCCCGAAGCTGAGCATGGTCCAAGATTACGTCAACCGCCGCATCGGCGTGTCCATGGTCCAGCACGGCGCCGAGGCCCAATACGCCGACCACGCCGACGAGCGGATCGACGTCTTCGGCCCCCACGGTGAGGAGTTCACCCTCAAGAACGCCCGCCAGACCCGGCTGTGGTACGACAAGCTCCAACGCCGCGTCATCACCCCCGCCACACCCGCCGCCCAAGACCAGCCGCCCCAACCCCCGGACGATGGCCTAACCCCGGAACAACGCCGCGAGTTATTCCGGGTCCTCGAAGGCGCGGGGGCGTGACCGTTCCTAACAGAGAATTTTCAACGTCAAGAGCATCTTCGCTGGGTGCCACTAGCTGTTTGTCAGCCAGTGCGAAATGGTCGACACTGTGCAGGCAGGATGAGTCTTGCCCTGCGGGGCAGTGAGTGGATAAACGTATCGAATGAAACATTAGCCTCGAGTATCGGACCTCGAAAAGTCGTTTTAGGGCAGTCTGTCGTTGATGGTATAATATTTAGTATGATGACAAGCACCGGATAACCATATCGATCCATACATCATGTCAACGAGTCGCACTATCACGCTTGACCTTAGAATTCCCGAAGAAGGGTTGACAATCCAAGGATTTGAAGTTGAGCCAATAGGTGACGATTTTTATCGTGTTATAGAAATTCCGTCGGTTTTTGAAGCAGAATCGCTGGGTTATATGGATGTGGTTAAGCTAGAAATCGCATCGGACAATGTATACGAATTACGGGTGGTAAAGAAGCGAGGTGGTTGGCGTCGGTTCGACTCCATCATTTCTGTTGAGTACCTAGAGTCGAAGCAACTAGCACAAGTTCTTTCGCGCGTGGACCGCGAAGGAGGGCTGTGGGTACGAGACTTCGGAGGATGCCTTAGCATCTTGTTACCACCGGACTCGACATGGGATCCGACCAAAGCGGTGTAGGTCCGGGCCTGCCCGGACGTGAACAACTTATCTAACCCTTTATTGAACGGCGGGGTGGCTGGGGCTAGGTCGTCGAAAACGGCCATGCCCCAGGACCGAGGGCCAATCGGCTGGGGCACGCTCCGCTTAGCTCCAGGCACCCGGGGTGTGAGGTTGATCGGCAGGGCTGCAATACCACCTATGGTGTGCTACAGGCGGCTTGCACGCCAGTGTGGTGAGTGTGTGTCCTATTATACGACGTCAAGTGGTCGGGGTATTCCGAGAAACCCGCTACCTCACGGTCGCGGCTCGCTGGGGGCGTCGTACACCATTTCGGGATATGCTCTAAGCACTGGCTGACCAGCAGCCGGTGGCACCCGAGCGATTACATCACTGATCCGGTCGTGGTCGTTGAGCTTTCGCCAGCGCTTCTCAGCCGACTGCACCAGCTTGTACACCATCGCCGAACACGTCTTCCTTGAGCCGTTGCCTAATTTACTATTTCATTTTTTTCTGAGATTTTAGTCATAAAGGTATTGCAACCGAGAAGTGATTTTATCATCATAGTAAATAGTGTAGGAAGGTAGATGAGAAAGAATTTGTGGGGAGCGGATAACTTTCCCTTTTTTAAGTCGGACGGGAATCGAAAAAAATATTTTAAACGAATGAGTGGTGACAGTAGCCGCTGAAAGTGCATTAATTTTCAGCAAAAGTAGCTATTTTTGCCTTTTTTGAGGTCATAGCAACGAATAAGTAAAGAGTTGAAATGAACCAGATAGAACGATGGGTGATTAAATAGAACGTCGCACACCAGTTCTGTAATCAATTAGTCCGTTGGCAACCAGATTGTTCGTGCTGTTAAGAATTGAAGACGTGTCCGGGAAGATGAACCATTTTTTGGAGGTTTCAACAAGATGTTTTGCTCATTTCTAAAAAAATCGTTTATTTCTAGTATTATAACAGTGCCCATTCTGATGGTTGGATCCCCAGTGTGGGCGGCGCTGACATTGGGCTTTACGAATATCTCAAGCAACTTAGCGGGGGACGCTGCGATCGGTGAAGCTCAGATGACCGTGACCGTGACCGACTCCCTAGGGGGGATGAATCTAGCGGACACACAGGTTCTGTTTACTTTTGACAACATCGGCCCTGATGCATCCTCGATTACTCAGATTTACTTTGATGACGGCACGCTGCTCGGTGCCCCGACGATTTTCGACAATCCGCCCGATGTTGAATATCAGCAAGGTGGAAGCCCGGGCAATCTTCCTGCTGCGAATCAGGCATTACCGCCATTTGTAGCAACCTCAGATTTTACTGCTACTCCACTCCCACCAACGCAGCCCAATGGTATCAACCCAGGTGAGACGCTTGGGCTGTTATTCGATCTACAGGCTGGTCAGACGTTAAGTGACACGATTGAAGATTTGAATAATGGCGATCTCCGCATCGGGATCCACGTTCAAGGCTTTACCAGCGGCGGCAGTGAGAGTTTTGTGAATAATGATCCTCCAATCATTCCTCCCGGGGGCAACGGAATCCCCGAGCCAGTGACCACGACGCTGGGGATGCTTGGCCTCGGAGCATTAAGTATGGCGATACGTCGCCGCATCGCTTGAAGTTTATTGCCGCATAACAGACCTTCGACCGCCCGCATTCTTTACGTCGAGTAAGTTCGGCATTATGCCAAGTACTATAATACGGTGGGCCACAGGATACCGGATACAATCACCAGCGACTGAGCAAAATGCCCGGCAAGATGTCGGGCCTGCCCGGCGGCTATCCGACGGCTATTTTCGACCTTTGTGGTCCCAAAGCTGTACGTCGTCGAAGTTATCAAATCCTTTGTCGAACGTGGCCACCGCATCGCCTTCAGCGGCGGCTTGTGCGGCGAGGAAGCAATCCACGATATCGAGCTTGGTCTGTTTGTAGCGGTATATACCTCACGCGGCTAAGATTGTCCGATTGTTGAAGTGTTGGAAGTTGCGGGTGATGAGGGTTTGGACGTTGGGTTTGTCGTCGGTGGCCAGCTTGGCGATGCCGTCGTGGATGGCTTGCTGAAATCGATCGAACGTTTCGTAGTACCGGCCGTTGAGGCAGCGTTTCTTGAGCAGGCCCCAGATCCGTTCGATCAGGTTCAGGTGCGGCGAGTAGGACGGCAGGAACATCAACTCGATGCCCAACCCCACGGCCCGATCTTGGACCAACCGGCAGCGTTGATACCGCGCGTTGTCCAGCACCAGGGTGATCGCTTGGCCGGGGTAACGCCCCGCGAGCGTCTCGAGTAATTCGCAGACCGTTTGGGCCGTGATGTACGTCGTGTTCGTGACGGTCACCAACTCTCGGGTCACGAAATCCAACGCCCCCAACACGTTCAGCCGGCGGCGGCCGGTGGGCGTGCGGATGAACAGCCTCACCACGCACCACACGTAGCACAGAAACGCGCCATGGACGAAGTGGCAGGCGTCTACAAAAAAAACCTGCGATCACCTGTACTAGCCACCACTTCATCTGACACGCGAGAGTTATCTGGCAACAGCAAGACTGCCGCTTCGAGTGTCTTTCGTCCGCGCCTCGATCGCGCCTTGGGTGACGCCCAGATCCTCGGCTCGGCTCTCGTTCGCTTCGCTCACCCGAACCCCTTCTAGAGAAGAGCCATCGAGCCGCTTGGCGTGGGCTAACGGGATCGAATCCTTGAACGTCGCCATCGGGGTCTTGCCGTAACAGTAGCGGCCGCTGTGGGGTCGCTGTTCATTGTACGTCACCAGCCACGCATCCAAGTCGGCTTGGAGTTCTTCGAGGCTCGTGTAGATCTTCTTGCGGAACGCGATGCTATAAAACTCGTCCTGCATCGTCTTGTGCAGCCGTTCGCAGATCCCGTTGGTCTGCGGGCTTCGGGCTTTGGTCTTGGTGTGATCGATGTCCTCGATCGCCAGGTACAGCTGATATTCGTGGTGCTCACGATTCCCGCAGTACTCCGTGCCGCGGTCGGTGAGGATGCGTAGCAGGTCCACGTCGTGCTGTTCGTACCACGGGATCACCCGGTCGTTGAGCAGATCCGCGGCCACGAGGGCGTTCTTGCGATCATAGAGCTTTGCGTGCGCCACCCGCGTATACGTAT
The DNA here is from genome assembly GCA_965224205.1 of Phycisphaeraceae bacterium. Classification (GTDB taxonomy): domain Bacteria; phylum Planctomycetota; class Phycisphaerae; order Phycisphaerales; family Phycisphaeraceae; genus CBDCYN01. Next base: position 38,252 of record CBDCYN010000020.1, on the reverse strand, counting down.
CGATAAACGTCTGCTGATAGATCCGGCCCACGCCCTTGATCGTGCCCACGTAATACGTGTCTTGAGCCCCGAGGTAGCCGGGGTGTTCGGTTTCAATTTCACCGTGGGCCTGCTTGTCTTGCTTGGCTTTTTCCAACGCCACGACCTGGGCTTCGGTCAGCACGGTGTGGTCGGGGTCCTGAGCCATCTTGGCTTCGAGTGCCTTGAGTCGCTTCTTGAACGTCTCAAGATCATGCCGCAGCCACACGCTTCGCACCCCGCCCGGTGAGATGAGCTTGCCTTGCTTCTTGAGTTCGTTCGACACCCGCACCTGCCCGTAAGCGGGCTGCTCGATCGCGAACGCGACCACGGCTTGCTCGATCTCGGGGTCGACGCGGTTGGCCAGGATCGGCTTCTTGCGGCTGATCTCTTGAAGGGCCAACTCCCCGCCCTGGTCGTAGAGCTGCTTGAACCGGTAGAAGCTATCCCGGGAATACCCCATCACCTTGCACGCCTGCGACACGCTGCCCAGCGCCTGGGCCAGCTTGAGCAACCCCACTTTGTTGGCAATGATCTTCTGGTCGGTGGTCATCTGACGGTCTCCTTCTGTGAGAAACAAAGATTAACGGAAGCGTCAGATGAAGTCTTAACTAATACAGATCACCCCGTTCGGCTTCGTCCAAAGCCGGATCGAGGGTCTGTTCAAGGAATTCACGCTGCTGTTGATGCTTGGCCTGATCAAGCTTGCCCGGCACACCCCCGAGCTTGCGACGACGCAGACCCAGCCGTTTCAAAAAAGCTCGCACTTGCGTCGGGCCGCGACGCAGACCGGTGAGTTGCGTGATCTGATGGCTCGCCTCGTGGATCGTCGACGGCGGGTGTTGTTCCAAAGACGCCTTGACCTTCGGGCCGTGCGCGTTCAATTGACTGGGCTGACCCCGGTAGCCGTTTTGCCTCAACGCCTCGATCCCACCGTCGAGGTACGTATTCAAATAACGCTGCACCGTCCGGCTGCTGACCCCTGCCAAGGCCGCGATCTGCCGATGTGCCAACCCATGGCTCTTGAGCCAAACCACCTGCAACTTCCGCCGCACCCGCGGATCTGGATCGCTAAAACGCCCCCGATCCAACGCCGCCACCGCATCGTCCGTCAATGTGATCTGAAGCATCCATGCCTCCTGTGTCCAGTGACTTCGTAGTAAAATCAAACCGCTAACGTCAGCCTATTCTACCGATCAGACAAACTCACCCGAGGAAGGTATAAACAACCCCATTCAAGGAGAACTGCAATGGATCAGGGTACTGGATCGGACCGCGGGATGAAAGAGGTGTTTCGGATCGACGAGGCGAAGGTTCGGGGTCACGTGGACCGGGTGGTACGTGAGTCCGTGGAGCAGACGTTGAACCAGCTGCTGGATGCCGAAGCCGAGGTGTTGTGCGGGGCTGGGCGGTATGAGCGCAGCGATGCCCGCAAGGATACGCGGGCGGGCCACTACCAGCGGAAGCTTCACACGAAGGCGGGTCAGGTGTCGTTGAAGGTGCCACGGCTGCAGAGCTTGCCGTTCGAGACGCAGATCATCGAGCAGTACAAGCGTCGCGAGAGCAGCGTCGAGGAAGCGTTGATCGAGATGTACCTGGCCGGGGTGAGCGTGCGTCGGGTCGAGGACATCACGGCGGCGTTGTGGGGCACGAAGGTCAGCCCATCGACGGTCAGCGAGCTGAATCAGAAGGTCTATCAACAGATCGAGCAGTGGCGGAACAAGCCGATCGAAGGTGAACACCCGTATGTATATCTCGACGGGATCAGCCTCAAACGCTCGTGGGGTGGTGAAGTTCGCAACGTGTCGGTGCTGGTGGCGATCGGCGTGGCGACGGACGGGTATCGTGAGGTGCTGGGGATCGCCGAGGGGGCCAAGGAAGACAAGGCGGGTTGGCTGGCGTTCCTGCGTCACCTCAAGACGCGGGGCCTGCGTGGCGTGAAGCTGTTGATCAGCGATGCGTGTCTGGGTCTGGTCGAGTCGCTTGGCGAACTCTATCCCGAGTCGTTGTGGCAGCGGTGCGTGGTGCACTGGTACCGCAACGTGTTTAGCATCACCCCCAAGGGCAAGGTCCAGGAGGTGTCGGCGATGCTCAAGGCGATCCACGCCCAGGAAGATCGTGAAGCGGCGTTGAAGAAGGCCGAGGATGTGGCGAACAAGCTTGAGTCGATGAAACTGCCCAGGGCGGCCCAGCTGGTGCGTGCGTCGGTCGAACAGACGCTCAGCTACATGAGCTTCCCCCGTGAGCATTGGCTTCGGATCCGCACGAACAACCCGTTGGAGCGGATCATGCGTGAGATCCGCCGACGCACTCGGGTGGTGGGCAGCTTCCCGGACGGGCAATCGGCGTTGATGCTCTCGGCAGCGAGGCTGCGACACGTCGCCGGTACCCGTTGGGGCACGCGGCGGTACTTGGATATGAAACGGCTCGACGAACAGGAACAACAACAGGAAGAACCGATGAGCGTGGCGGTGTAGCCGCGCGAAGTTTGGTTGCCCCTCCGCTCGGGCTCACTACGTTCGCCCTCACTGCGGGCCAACCAAACTTACATCCACCGGAGACCGCCTGATCAAATGTGCGCAACTTGACACACACTACCTCTCTTTACACCCCCCCCCAAGACCTAGACGAACTGCAACGACGCATCGGCCGTGAACACAACGCCAAGCAACGCGATCGTTACCGGGCGGTTTACGGGGCGTTGCGGGGCCAGCCGGCTTCTCAGATTGCCGCCAAGCTCGATCGCAGCCCACGGTTCGTGCAGAAGTGGGCCTATACCTACCGCGACGGCGGGCTTGGGGCGCTCGCCGAGCAACCCCGGCCCGGGGCGCCCACGAAGCTGGGCCAGGATCAAGAACAAGCGTTCATGAAACGCCTTGACGAGGGGCCGCTTCCGGGGGTCGACGGGGGCGTGTGTACGCTGCGGGAATGGAAACGATCATTGAAAATTGAGCCGGACGATCATTGAAAAGTGAGCCACCTGGGTTCGAAGAATAACGCCGGGATCGGCGTTGTCCAAAGCCCTGAGTTTCTTGCTCAGGGTGTCCGGCTCAGGAGTTAGCTCTTGTCGGGGCTGTCACCTCCTTTTCGTCGTTGGGTTTTCTTCTTCCTACTGGCCTTGAGGCGATAGCTGTCGACGACCAGCTCCAGGATGTCCACGTGGTGAGTGAGTCGGTCGATCAAGGCACCGACCAACCGTTGATCGTTGGCGAAGACTTGAGGCCAGTCTGCGAAGGTAGGTTCGTGGTCACGATCAGGCTGGTCTGTTCGTAGCACTGACTGAAGAAGCTGAACAGGTGTTCGGCCCCGCGTCGGTCCAGGGGGATGTAGCCCAGCTCATCGATGATGATCAGGTCATGGCGTTTGATCTGGCCTTCGAGCTTGGTGACCTGCCGCTCTTCTCGGGCTTCGAGGTAGAGGTTGGCCAGCTGCGACGCGGTGTAGAACCGCACGCGGTGTTTGCGGCGACAAGCCTCCAAACCGATCGCGATCGCCAGGTGCGTCTTGCCCGTGCCTTCCGGGGCGGTGGCCCGTTGAGGGTGAGGTTGGACCGTCGTTCGATGAACAAGCACTGGGCCAGCTCCAGCACCCGGGGCTTGTTGAGCTTGGGCACCGCGGTGAAGTCGAAGGCGTCGAGTTCCTTGAGCACCGGGAACTTCGCGGCCTTGATCCGCCTCTGGATCGACGCGGCGTGACGCTGGTTGACTTCCAACTCCGCCAGTTGCTGGAGGAACTGTTCATAGGTCGCCTTTTGATCGGCGGCTTGCCGGGCTACCCCGGGATATTCCCGCAACATCGCCGACAGCTTCAGCGTCCGCAGATACTCGTCTAACAAGACCGTGGGGGTGGGATCACTCATCGTGCCACCTCCAGTTCCGCAGCTTCGGCTGCGACGCCCACCCGCTGGTCATAATCGCCCAGCGGGCGAGTGCCGTCGTGCATCTGGTGCAGATCGGGGCGATGCGACAGGTCCAACTTCGAGCACGATGCCAGCGGTTCGTTCCGCAGCACGGTGACCACCGCGTCGCGGCTGAACGCCCGACGACGCACACACAACGACACCGCTGCTTTGACCTGCTCCACCGGGTATTGGGTCATCAACAACAGGGTGTCGATGTAGTGGCGGGTGCCCTCATCTTCGTAGCGGTATTCGAGTTCCCGACGTAATCGCTGAAAGTCTTCACCCCACGGCTGGCCCTTGAACGCCCGGGCGTTGTCGAGGCTGCCGGGCTTGATCTTCAGCAGGTTCAGGTAATGATCGGGTTCGAGGATGAATTGACCCTGTTCGTAGCGGCGGTCGTGTCGGGCGATGCGTGACTGCTCATGCCAGACCTCCACGCGATCGGCGAACCGCTTGATCGACACGTCGTGGTGGGCATACCGCAGCGGCACGGAGTAACGGTTGCGGGCCACCGTCACCAGCGACCGCTTGTCGACCCGACTATAACTGAGCATGCACGCTTCAAACGGCGTGGGCGGTAGAGGCAGAAGATGACACCGCTCTTCTTCCAATAACTGGCGTCGGGTCCAATCCTGATGGGGCAACGGCCCGGGACGATCCAGGTCTGCGTCACACCGTTCTAACATGTGACGACCCAGGTCTTGCATCGAAGCGACCTCGGGCACCGGCGTGAGATACGACCGCTCCGATCGCTTGGCCCCCCGGAAGAAGTTCTCCACAGCCCGTCCGTGGGCATGCTTCCGGGGGGGCAGAACCGGGTGTCGAACAGGTCGTGACACCGCAGGTGCTTGAACCGCTCATTGAGCGTGCGGTCTTTGCCCGCTCCCACGTGGGTGACCGCCGACTTGAGGTTGTCGTAAGCGATCCGCTTGGGCACGCCCCCGAAGTAGGCCAACGCCCGCACGTGACCGTCCAGAAACGCCTCCAACGTCGCCCGCTCATACGGCCACGTGAACGACGCCTTCGAGTGGCACAGACGCATGCAGAACACCTGAACCTTGCGTTCAACCCCGTTGATCTTGGCCACCGCCTCGTGCCAGTCGACCTGAGCCTCTTCGCCCGGTTCAAACGCCAACGGCATAAACACCTCCTGCTGGTGTTGCCGCTTAGCCTGCAGATACCGACGCACGGTGATCACGCTGCCACGGTACTTGTGTTCTTTGCACAGACGCTCGTAGATCTCTTGGCCCGTGTGTCGCTGCTTGCGAGGAGCCATTTTGTCCTGCTCCAGCCACGCGTCGATGATCGAGATGTAGGGCTCCAACACCCGTTTGGCACGAGGTTGGACCATCCGGTAGCCCGGCGGGGTCGGATGGGTTAACACCTTCGCGATCGTATTCCGTGAATGACCCAGCCGCCGCCGGATCTCACGGATACTCCGACCCTCCACCACATGCATCCGTCGTATCAGTTCGTAATCGTCCACTGTCAGCACCTATCTGGCCTCCGTGCAGGGGGTTAAATCCCTACACGCTATGGCCGCTGCAGTGGCTCAAATTTCAATGAATGTTCGGCCCCCGTCCGGCTCAGTTTTCAATGATCGTTTCCATGCTCGACCGCGAATAGAAGAGGGAACCAGTGAAAGGAACTTGGTGCGCGACCTGAGCGCTTGAGGCACGAGACGGCCTTAGCGTAACTTTCCGTACGGATGATTGTCGGACCCCGAACCCGCTTGCTCACGCGCACGCCTCGCTGTGGGTGCCGGTGGGTGGACGCGTAAAACAGCTTTGCCGCAGGACCATCCGGCCGGTGCCGGGGGTGATCTTGCCGATCGTGTATGCGTCTTGCCCGTGGCGGCGTTGGATGGGCCTGACCTTGCTGGGCGGGCTCGGGGGCGTGCGGGCGATCAAGCGGCGGCTATCTTAGCTGCCGATCCTTGATCGGCTTGGCCGGGTTGCCCACGCAGACCTTCCTGGGGGGCAGGTCCTTGTAAACACTCGACCGGGCCCCGACGACCGACAGCCGGCCCACCGTCACGCCGGGGCCGATGTACGCGTCGGTGCCGACCCACACGTCGTCGCCGATCGTGATCGGTGAGCGCACGAGCTTGAACCGGTGGTCGGTGTAGTCGTGGGTGCCGGCGCACAGGTGGGCGTATTGGCTGATGATCGCTCGTTTGCCGATGCGGATCCGTCCCAAGCTGTAGAGGATCGCGTCGTCGCCGATGGTCGCGTCGTCGTCGATCTCGAGCATCCACGGCACCTCGATGCTGGTGGTGGGACGGATCGCCACCCGCCGCCCGAGCTTGGCCCCGAACAGCCGCAGCAGCGTGCAACGGAACCGGTGCCAGTTGTGGAAGCTTAGCCGGAAGATCGGCCGGCCGATCAGCATCCACAGCGCCCGGACCAGCTTCTCACGGAAACTCCACGGGCTGGATTCGGGTTGGGTCTGCTCCGGTGGGGCGGTGTCCACCCCGACTGGGTCGGCGAGCGATGGATCATCTGCCGGGGGTGTTTGACCGCGGGTATCGACCGCCTCGTTGCCTTCGTATATCGCCAGACCGGAATCGAGGGGCACGGTGTACCCGTCGCTTTGCTTGGCTTGACGCAGGGCCTCGCGTAGCTTCAGGGACAACATGTAATCGTACATGCAGATGAATTTGCAGAACGTCAGGCCCGCCCGGCCGTCGAGGAAGCCCAGCCGAGCGATGTACATATATAAAAACCGCCACAGACCCGGCGTGGGGACCCACGGCATGAGCGTGCGTTTGAGCCAGCGGTTGAGCCGGTTGGCCTGTGTGAGGTTCGGTAGGTCGGTCTGGGGTGTCTTGTCGGTGATCTCGCGGAACAGGACCCTCGCTTCGAGGGTGGAGTAGCGGTTGTGCTTGGCGATGTAGTGCTCGAGGCCGCGCCGGTCGACGTGGAGCATCGGCTCGGGGATGTAGCCGACCGGGTGGTCGATGATCATGTGCTCGTGGACCTCTCGTTCCTCGTAGACCCCTTTGTCCCGTTTGAAAAAACGCAGGTTCCAGCTGGGGTAGAACCCGCAGTGGCGGATCGGCCGGCCCAGGAAGTAGGTTAGCCGGTTGATGAAGAACCCGTTCTCGGGCACCTCTTGGGGCGGCTTGGACGCGATCGCCACCAGCTCGTCACGGACCTTGGGGGTGATGACCTCGTCGGCGTCGACCAGCAGCAACCAGGGGGATTCGAACGGGATGTTCTCGAGTCCCCAATTCTTCTGCTTGGCATAGCCTTCCCAATCGTGGTGGATAACGGTCGCGCCGTAGGACTGGGCGACTTTCTGCGTGCCGTCGGTCGAGCCGCTATCGATCACGACGATCTTGTTCACCCACCCCTTGAGGGCGGCTAGGCAGTCGGGCAGGTTGACCGCTTCGTTATAGGTAATGATCATCACGTCGATCATCGGTCGAATTCCTCTCTCCTTGGCGAATCCTCTTTGTGGGTTAGACGCGTCACTGGCCGGCAGGATTGGTCCCGATCGTAACGCCGCGGGGCGCGCTGGTCACGCCGTGTCCTCGGGCCAGGTCGGGTTGTCTTTTTACTGTTTCGTGTGGCAGCTGTCACGGAGGGGTTACTTGACCGGGGCGGCCCTGCGGTTATCGCTTCGGCGGGACTCTCGGTACCGGCCGTGCATCCCGATCGACGAGTTACGGATGAACCGGACCAGCATCGCGATGCACTCGTCGTGCGGGTAGGCTGCTTCGAGGTGATCGAGGCTCTCGGCCATGGTCTTGACAACCCCGTCGGGCGCGTTGTTGCGGAACAGGCGGCGGTAGGCGTCTTTGAGGTGGTCGATGTTTTCTTTCGGGAACCGGTGGCGGGCTAGGCCGATGGTGTTGACCCCGCGGACCTTCGAGGGGTTGCCCTCGAGGATCATGAACGGTGGGGCGTCGTGGACGATCCGCGTCATGCCCCCGATGAACGCGTACTGACCGACGGTCACGAAGTGGTGCAGGCCGCTGGCGCCGGAGATCACCGCGTGGTTCTGGATGCTGATATGGCCCGCGAGGTGGACCGCGTTGGCTAAGACCACGTGGTTGCCGATCGTGCAGTCGTGGGCGATGTGGGCCCCGACCATGAACAGGTTGTCGTTGCCGACCCGGGTGACCTCGCCCCCGTTGGCGGTGCCGGGGTGGATCGTGACCGACTCGCGGATCTCGTTGCCATCGCCGATGATCAGGGCGGTTTCCTCGCCCTCGAATTTAAGGTCCTGGGGGTCGCCGCCGAGCGTGGCCTGGGGCCAGATCGTGTTGTCCGATCCCAGGACAGTACGTCCCAGGAGGGTGACATGGCCGATCAGGCGTGTGCCCGAACCGATTTTCACTTTGGGCCCAACGTAGCAGAACGGGCCGATGCTCACGCCGTCTTCCAGCTCGGCGCCGGGTTCAATCACCGCGGTAGGATGGATCTGGTTCATGATCGATCGGTTGTGGGTCTGTGCCCGTGCCGCGTGCGAGGTCGGTGGCCGTCATCGCCCACGGCCTTGATGTTTAGGTGTTCACGCGTTTGTCGGCCACCTCACTTAAATCCGCATATTCGATAGAAGCGTTACGCACGGAGTATCTTCTCTTGTTGGATCTTCGCCAACTAGCCGGCGATATATATAAGTAACGTATCGACGCCCTCTGTGTTTTTAGCCTACTCTTGATCGTCATCCACCAACATAAACTTCACCTCTGCTTCTGCGACGAGGTCCTCGGCGACATACGCTCGGCAACGCATATGAGCGATCCGGCGACGCACCCTCACCGACTCGGCCTCGAGGACCACCTGATCTCCGGGGGTCACCGGCCGGCGTAGTTTCACCCGGTCGAGGCTCAGCAGGACCGCGAGTTTGCCGGTGTGCTCGAGCTTCTGCCCGATCAACACCCCCGAGAGCTGGGCCATCGCCTCAACCACGAGCACCCCAGGCATGATAGGCGTGCCGGGGTAGTGACCCTGAAAAAAGGGCTCATTGATCGTCACGTTTTTGATCCCGACCGCTCGGCGGTCGGAATCGACCTCCACCACCCGGTCGACCAGCAGCATCGGGTACCGGTGGGGGAGGATACGACTTAACTTGCGGATATCCAAGATGTTGTGATGGGCCGTAATGTCTTTTCGATGTTGGGTTTGCTGCTGAAGGAGCAGTTTGCGGACCATCGCGTGGTTCAGGGCGTGGCCCGATTTACGGGCGATGATACGGCCCCGGATGGGAGAACCCAGCAAGTAGAGATCTCCGATCAGGTCGACGATCTTGTGGCGGACCGGTTCGTCGGGGAAGCGGAAATCATTATTCCCTAACGGTCCGTTTTCTCCGATGACCAGGACGTCCTCCTCGGTTAGGTGCAGGCCCAAGCCCGCTGACCGTAAGCCATCGATCTCGGTATCGAGTACGAAAGTCCTAGCCGGGGCGATCTGCTGGGCGTAGTCGCCATTGGTAAAGCTAAACGCTCTAAATTGGCGCCCGATATTGCTGTTCTGGGCATAGTCGAGCTCGAAAAGGACCTGCATGGTCGGCTCGTCGCTGGGGACGGCGGCGACCATCGCGTCTTCGTGGCGGACCACCACCGGTTGGGTGACTTGAAGGCGGTATCGCGGCGCGTCGCATGGTTCAATCCCGGCTTGGCTTAACACTTGGAGGTAAGGTTGCGACGAGCTATCGAGAGCTGGCAGCTCGGGGCCATTGATCTCGATAATCAGGTTGTCGATCTGTAGCCCCGCCACGGCGCTGAGGCAGTGTTCACAGGTCTCGACCGAGGCGTCGTCGCGTCGCAGGGTGGTCCGCCTGGCCCGCTTGATCACGTGGCTGATCAAGGCTGGGATCTCGATGCCCCCAAGGTCTTTGCGGACGAACACAACCCCATGGTTCGCCGGGGCGGGGATGAAGCGCACCGTGGCGTGTTCGCCGGTGAATAAGCCGCGACCCTCCAGGGATGCGGGTTGATTAATCGTGTGCTGAAGTTCCATCGGCTCAACCCGGGCAAAGAGGGCGGAAAAGCTACCCTATTCAATGATTCTATAGACTGATCACAGAAGCTGTGGTGACGACGCTGCCACCACCGTCGATGGGCCCGCACGCGGCGTGGTTATTTTTTTCCTGTGGTTAGACCGGCTTTCACTAACTCTATCTTCTTCAGCGCCTTCCACAGATCTGGAAGTCTACGCACCGCTGCCCATTCCCGCAACGTCTTGCGCGTGTCGTGGGCGGGGATGCCCATCCACGATTCCCCAGCGGGCACATCGTCCATCACCCCGCTTTTGGCCCCGATACGAGCAGCGGCCCCAATATTGAGGTGCTCAACGATACCCACCTGACCCGCGATCACAGCCCAGTCTTCAACTTTTACCCCTCCGGACAACCCGACCTGCGCCGCTAAGACGCAATGACGGCCGATCCGGCAGTTATGAGCGATGTGACAGAGGTTGTCGATCTTGGTGCCTTGGCCGATGACGGTCGCGGAGAATTTGCCGCGATCGATGCATGTGCCGGCTCCGATCTCCACATCGTCTTCGATTACCACCGAGCCGATCTGCGGGATCTTGACCCACCGTGACCCCCCCGGGTCGGGCCTATACCCAAACCCGTCGGTCCCGATCACCGCGTTGGGGTGGATCGTGACCCTTGAACCTATCTCGCAGCGTTCACGGACCACCACACCAGGGTATAAAGTACAACCGTTGCCGATCGTCGTCGCGTCGAGCACGGTGACATTGGCATGCAAGACGCTATCGGGACCGATTTTCACATCTGGGCCGACGTAGCAGCCGGGGCCGAGAGCCACACTCGGGGCCAGCTTCGCTGCGGCATCGACAGTTGCCGATGGGTGTGTCCCGGCGGCGAGGGTGGCTTGCGGGGCAGCGAAAAGCCTGAGGATTTCGGCGACCGCCAGGTCGGCATCCGCGACCCGGATCAACGCACGGCCGGGTATCGCTTCGACGTCAACCCCTTCGGTCACCAACGCGACCGAAGCGTTCGATTCAGCCCAGTGTTTGGCGTGTTTACCATCACGGAGGAACGTAATCTGGTCTGCTGTGGCGCAGCTGAGCTGATCGATCCCGTGGATCGTCAGGTCGCTGGGGCCCTCTAAATGGCCATCGACCAGGTCACAGATCTGCTGTGAGGTGTAACGGATCATCCGCGAAGTCGGCGACGGGCGTCAAGAACGGTCTATCCATCATCGCGTCACAAGATACCGCGTCGAGGGTCGTCCTGTAGATGGAGGTAAGGATAAATCGGGTATCTCACCCGTGGGGATCCTCAGCTGCGAGCTGGCAGCCACAGCTAGAGCCTCCTGGAAACAATGGATCTTTACTCGTTTTCTTTCAACTCAAGGGTTTTGGTCCCCGGCCGCCGCGGAGCCGTGATCTTACTGAGCGAGGTTGCTGAACTCGTTGTTCATCCGTTGGATGAGTTGTTCGGTGATATCGATCTCGTCTGAGGACCACAGCATCTTCCGCTGCGAGACCAGGGTCTTGATCACGCTGGAGATCATCTTCGGCTCGACCTTGCGGAAATCCACGTCGATCGGCTGATCTTTATAGAGAACGATGTCATATCCGTTTTCTTTGGCCACCTCGCCGGCCTTGGCTGAGATCTTCTGGTAGAGCCGGATCATCTGACGGGCGCTTTCGCGTTGATATTTCTGCTGCTGGTACTGCTGCCAGCTCTGGACCTCGATGATTTTTCGGTCGAGCTCCTGGAGCTTTTCGTCGTAGGCCGGGGTGCCGCGGGCGAGGATGTCTAGGTCGCTTTCAAGGGCTTTGAGGTCGCTGGCCATGGCCTCGGCTTTGCTACGGTCTTCTTCTTGCTGGGTCCGCAGGTCGGCTTCGATCTGCATCTTTTCCTTCATCGAGTCCAAAACGGCGGCGATATCTACGACCGCTACCGCGGTGGGCCGACTTGAGAGCATGTGGGTGGCATTGGCGCCCACGAAGCCGGTGATACAGAAAGCAACGATCAGCCCGCCCAACAGCAAGAGACGATTCAACTTCATGTCAAAAACTCCTATGGGGAGATAAAGCCCGATCCGGTTTACATGGTACAGAATACGTGCACCCGACCGGCTTTGTTCTAACAGGACGGGCAAGGGTTTGCAATGTGAGGATCGATCGTCTCAAGAGGACAAGATGGGCGGCTCGATCCGCAGCGGTGTTCTATAGAATCAAGAACGTGTCTGTTCCCTGCGGGTAATTCAGCTGCGGGCTGCCAGTCCGCAGCTACAGCCACCGTGCCCCTTCATCGCACATGACGACCGTGCTAGCTGTGCTCACGATCTGAAGACCGTTTGCACCAGCCGATGAACATCAAAGCCCCCAGCAACACCCCCGCGCTCGGCTCGGGGATCACCGCGCTAAAGACCCGCCCGGGGATGTTGATATTCCCGGAATTGGACCCCTGGTAATACATCCGTACCAAGCCGTTATCGAGCTGTATGATCGAGGTGGTGAGGACCTGGGTGCTATCGAGGTCTCCAGGGCCCCCGGGCAGCAATCGGGCCCCGGGCTCGGTCTCAAAGTTCAGCCCGTCGGCTGATCGTGCGCTAAGGATCTGGCTAAACGCGGGCGTGCCTAGACCGTAATAGAGCACCACGGAGTCATCGGGGACCGTGAAGGCGGCAAATTCTCTTGCGTTGGAGACCCGGGCCCCGGGTTCGACCGTCCAGCTGATGCCGTCGACCGAGGTCGCGCTGAAAATAGACGTGGTCCCGACGCCCCGGTAATACATCCGCAGGCCACCTTCGGGGCGTTCGACCACAATCGGGTCGACGCCCGTTAAGAGATTATCCGACTCGATGGTCCAGTCCAGGCCGTCGCTGGAGATCGCGCTGCCGATCCGGTTGCCGCCGACTTCGTAGTACATCCGGAATTGAGACGGGTTGATCTGCAGGACATGGGGATGGGCCCGCCCGCCGGCGAGACGGGTACCGGCTTCTTTGGTCCAGTCCAGGCCGTCCGTGGAGTGGGCGCTAAGAACCAACCCGGGGCCGACGGCGTCGTAGTACATGCGGAAAGACCCGTCGTCGAGCTGCAAGACATAGGGCGTGTGGAAACCCGCGGTTCCCGAAGGATCGTTGGCATCGAGATCAAGTCTTACTCCCGGCTCCTTGACCCAGGTGTTCAGGCCGGGATCGATTTTGAGCCGCAGATGCTCTGCCCACGCCGACCCGCACCAAAGTGACAAAAGGAGAACGAACGCAGCCCTTTGGATCCTTCTTTGCACCATTTCTTTGCTTCTCCGCATGACAGGGGTAGGAAGGGCGTAAACGGAACGCTATGCTTATCTAAACTAGTTATTTTATTCAAATTATAACGATTGGGGGCGGTTCAAGCAATACAGGAAGTCAACCGAAAAAATAAGAGGAGCTGCTTGCCGACGGCCATGCTGCGGAAGCTGGTGGAGATTGTTACACCCCCTATGGGAGGATCCATGACAGCCTGATTCGTGTATGCAGTATGTGCATTTCCGGTGTTCAGCGCTTACCCGAGACGGTATTTTGATACGCATTGGAGTCATTCAGAAGTCGTGAACAAGGTTCTTTCGATCGGGCCATGAGGATACGATGCCGTAGAACCTCAAGCGCAACCGGGACGCGTGTTACCGAGGTCAGCCTGTCGGCGGTGCGATGGGCAGAGATGAAGGAATCCGCCAAGCAAGCGGAGGGATCGGTCTAAACCCTTCCCGGATGAAGATACGGCAGGGTTCGTACAGGCGGCAAGGAAATATGCGGGTTCAGATCCATCCCCCAACGTGGGACATTAATACGCGACGCGTTAAATCGTCATGTTTGAAAATATCCGAGAAGATCTAACCCGGGGGCTAAGGACCAACCACCAGGGCGAAGCGGGTGTCGCGGCGAAGGTCAGCCAGTTTTTCCACCCCGGGACCCAAGCGGTGCTGGTCCACCGGTTCGGGCACTGGGCGTGGAAGCTGAGGGTGCCCGTGGTTCGGCACGTCCTATTGGCGGTCTATTTTGTTCTGCGTTATTTTGTCAATATCTGGATGGGGGTAAACATCCCGCTATCGGCTCAGATCGGCGAGGGATTGGTCATCCATACCTGGAACGGCGTGTACCTGCCGGCCTGTCGCATCGGACGATACGCGTATTTTCAGCACGGGGTGGTGGTAGCGTATCATTGCAAGGGTATAGGAGACCACGTTTACTTCGGTCCAGGCGCCAAGGTCATCCGGGCAGTGAAGATAGGTCACAACGTCCGGATCGGCGCCAACGCGGTCGTATTGGAGGACATCCCAGACAACTGCACGGTCGCGGGTATCCCCGCCCGTATCGTCAAGCATTTAGAGCCGCTTGATCAGACCAGCCCCACGAAGGAAGAAGCAGCTCATGAACCCAACTCAACACCACAACCGGCCTGAGCTCGAAGCGCATCAGCTGGACTGTCTTAGACGGCTATTGACCCAGCTGGTCCCCGCCAATCGGTTTTATGCTTCGAAGATCCAGTCCGCGGGTCTGGGCCCGGACCTGCCCAGCCTCGAAGAATTCTCGACCAAGATGCCTTTTACCACCAAGCAGCAGCTGGTGGAGGATCAGCAAGCTCATCCCCCGTACGGGTCGAATCTCACCTACAGCCTCGACCGGTACACCCGCTTTAACCAGACCAGCGCCACGACCGGCACGCCGCTGCGCTGGCTTGACACGCCCGATGGCTGGTCGTGGATGCTCGAAAACTGGCAACGGGTGTTCGCCGCAGCCGGGGTCGCGGCCGGCGACCGGGTTTACTTCGCGTTTTCATTCGGGCCGTTCCTGGGTTTCTGGACCGCGTTCGAGGCCGCTGAACGGATGGGCTGCTTGTGCCTACCCGGCGGGGGGCTAAGCAGCGCCCAGCGGCTTCGGGCGATGATTGATAACGAAATCCAGGTTTTGTGCTGCACCCCGACGTACGCGATCCGCCTCGCCGAGGTCGCCTACGAGGAGGGGATCTCACTCGACGCGGCGCAGGTCAAGACCATCATCGTCGCCGGCGAGCCGGGCGCGAATATCCCCAAAGTACGCAGCCTGCTGGAAACCTCCTGGGGCGGGGCCAAGATCTTCGACCACCATGGGATGACCGAGGTGGGCCCGGTGAGTTTCGAGGCCCCCACCCGCCCGGGGACCCTCCAGATCATCGAGAGCTCGTACCTGGTCGAGGTGCTCGACACCAATACCCATCAGCCTGTCGCCCTCGGGGAAACTGGCGAGCTGATCCTCACCACCTTGGGCCGCGGCGGGTCGCCGCTGCTGCGCTACCGGACCGGTGACATGGTCCGGCCCATCCACCTGCCCCGCGATGACGGGGAGGGTTACGACCTGGGCCTGGACGGGGGGATCCTTGGCCGCACCGATGATATGCTCATCGTGCGCGGGGTGAATATCTTCCCCAGCGCTATCGAGGACGTCATCTGTAGCGTCGAAGGCGTCGCCGAGTTCCGGGTCGAGGTCCGCACCGAGCAGCCGATGACGGAGATGAGCATCCTTATCGAACCGGCACCGGCCTGTGAGAACAATGAAGCCCTGGTCGCCAAACTCAAGAAAGACCTCAAGGCCGCGTTCCCCCTGCGGATTGACATCAAGACGGTACCCTGTGGCAGCCTGCCGCGTTTCGAGATGAAGGCCAAACGCTGGGTGAAGGTGTCCTCTGCAACTTAACCCTCACCCACCCCGCTTCTAGTGCCGCCGAGTCTGGGCAGGGCTCATACGTCGCTGGATATCTTGGGGGGGTAGGGGACGCTTGTGACCCTAAACATCCTACCCGTGCAACGCGCGCATCAGGTCATCAAGCTCGTCATCAATGCCCTGCTCATCATCTTTATTGAGCGTGTACTGCGCGACGACGTCTCTCAAGACGCGCGCGAACATCCGCTTGGCGGTGACGAGCAGGTTCGCGGCCTGGGTGGGGCTGTCGAGGCCAACCTCCTGGATCATCTGTTTGTAAGATGGGGCGGCGGTGCCGTCAAAGATCGGGCTTAGCACCCGCTTATCAAAAAGGACCCACAACGTGCGACGCCTCGAGTCTTCGCATTGTTGCTTCATTTCCTCGACCGCTTGGTTGATCACAAGCCGGGCCCACTCGCAATCGAACCGGTGCTCCGGGGAGCAGTCAACGCGGAGATCGGTCTCGATCGGGGTGCACACCAGCTCCTTCTTGCGGAACTGGTTGATCAGGAAATTCCGCAACGCGGTAAATAAGTAGCTTCGGAACTTCCCCTTCTCCTGATTGACTTTGGCCAGCAGCTGCTGGTCGAGCAGTTGGCTTTCCACGAAATTGTGAACGGTATCATCGATATCGTCCGCCTTGACCCACCGCCGGGCCACCACGTAGGCCCGGATCGCGGGCAGATACCGCTGAAGCAGGGTTTCTAAGGCCTCTCGCTTCTCCCAGTCTTCCCCGTGGACCACCCTCCCGATCAGGGTCCAGCTTGTCGAGCCCGTCTGAGAAGGCTGCGGCCCCAGTGTCACCCGAGTCATAATACGTCTCCTAGGCGTGACCGGATTCGGAGAGCGTTAGTAATACACACACGAAAATGGCCGATCTGCATACCACCCGAAACGGGCGGGTCGATGTTCCAACTTCCATCGATACCAGACTAATCTATTCTCATTATATCCGAACATGGAGCTCTCCCGCTAGCGGTGTGAGAGAAAAACTGCATTCTACGAGAGAGGTCCGGGAATCGGTTATGGTCATACCCGAAGGGACAGGGTATACTCTAAAAGTGAAGTGGTATGTTCATACTGCGCCTCCATCACCCGGTCCGGCCTGGCTGCGAAGGAGGCGTTAACATGTGGCCTTCCTTGAGAAGGGGTCGACGGGCTAGCTCATGGTCTCGGTCCATGGAACCAGCGCCGCGGTAAAATAATATCCGACGGTTCCATCACGCACCGTGATCGATGTCCCCGGCCCAGACGGCTGTTTGATACGCGGCGCCAACAAGATCATCAACGGACGAGAATCGGTCGCGGTGGGGAATGCTTACGACGGTAGTTCCCCACCCTTACTTTTTTTATCCTCTAGCTTGGTCATGCGGATGGGTATGGATCCAAGACCAACGCATCAAGCCGCCTCGGCCCAAGAGCGAGGTTCAGACCCCAGGCCACGCGCCGGATCATCCGGCCCAGACGATCAATTGACGATGTCAGGGGACCCTATCTTCTTTAGCGGCGTCACCGACCCCGGTCCAGAAAAAGGCCGCCGCGCCCCCGACGTGGACATCTGTATCAAGCCCGAGGTCGAGGGGTATAAGATCGGCCCCCGCATCGGGCGGGGAGGGATGGGCACGGTCTGGCGGGCCACGCAGCTGGGCACCAAACGGACGGTCGCGCTGAAGGTGATGAACGTCGCAGCCGTCGGCAACAACAAGGCCCGCGAGTGGTTTGAGCGGGAGATCACCCTCGCCGCCCGCCTCGAGCACCCCAACATCGCCCGCGTCTACGATTCGGGGGTCCACCGTCGCAATTATTATTATGCCATGAAGCTGATCGAGGGCCAGCCCCTGGATCAGTACGTCAAGCAAGCCGACCTGTCCCACCGATCGATCCTGGAGCTGATGCTCGCGGTCTGTCAGGCGGTCCAACACGCCCACCAACGGGGGGTGATCCACCGCGATCTCAAGCCATCCAACATCATTGTCACCCCAGACGGCTGCCCGTATGTCGTCGATTTCGGGCTGGCCCAAGAGGTGCTCGGCACGCGCCCGGGCCCCCTTGAGAAGCCCAACGGCGGCCTGGGCGCCAAACGCCGCCCGTTGGAGGGGACGCTGGCCTTTATGGCGCCCGAGCAAGCCGATGATACACGTGATCAGCCGCTCGATACCCGTACCGACGTCTATGCCCTGGGCGTGATCCTCTACCGGCTGCTGACCGGGAAGTACCCCCACGACCCCAAAGGCAGCCCGAGACAGGTCCAACGACGGATCCTGGACCAAGACGTGCCCGCGCCGCGGAAGGTCAATCCAGCGGTCCACTGGGAACTCGAATCTCTGATGCTCAAGGCTTTGGCCAGGGAGCCTGAACAACGCTACGCCTCGGCCGGCGAGCTAGCCCGGGATATCGATGCTTACCTCAGCGGTGAACCGATCGCCGCCGTCCCGGGCACCACGGCTTATGTTCTGCGCAAGCACCTCAGGAAACACCGGGGCAAGGTCTCGCTGGCCACGGCCGCCGTTTTGGGCCTGTTCATGTTTTTTCTTTATGGGTTGCACCTGCGAAACCAGGCTTACAAGGCGGGCATCAAGGCCGATCAGGCACGGGCGATCCTCGAGATCAAAAATCAGGCGCTGGAGCGGTCGGAGTATTCCAACAACATCGCGTTAGCTCAATCGGCTTTCGATGACCACAACTACCTCCGGGCCAAGCAGTGGCTCGATAAATGCGCCCCGCGTCTGCGTCAATGGGAATGGCACTATCTCCGCGGCGGCCTCGACCAGTCATGGCTAAGTATCCCACACAGCAGATCGGTGTCGGCCGTCACGTTTAGCCCGATTGAGTCCCCCGCCGCTCCCCCGCTGGGTGGGCGTCTGATCACGGCCGACAGCGCAAGGGTCGCGGTGTATGACGCCGGGTCCGCGCGGCTGTTGAAAAGATGGCCTGTGGGCGAATACAGCCCGGGGCGCCTGGTCGTGTTGAGCCCAGACGGCCGGCGATTGGCCTCGATGGACCGGCAAGGGGTTCGGGTGGTGGATCTAGCCTCCAACGATCTTATCTATGAGCAACCGACAGACGGTAAGGTCTTCACCGCGGCCTTTGACCATCAAAGCAGGGTCCTGGCGATCGGTTTTAACGACCGCATCGAGCTCGTGGACCTGGGGTTGCGTCGCGGCACCGCGGGGTTGATCCAGACCGATGGCCGTGTCACCGCATTAGCTTTTTCCCGTGACGGCCAGTCCCTCGCAGCCGGCGGCAAGACCCGCCGGGGCTCCGTCGACCCGTCAGACGGTAACCCCGTCTTGAGATGGACCCGCAAGTGGGTCGCGCGGTGGGATACCGATACCCTCCAGCCACGGGGCGGGGTGTTTGAGCCGACGGAGACGACCGACGCCCTTGTTTTTAGCCGCGATGGTTCACGGCTCTTCGCCGGCGGTAGGACCCAGATCCACGTCATAGACGCCCACGGCATGAAGGTGATCCAAGCCATGGACAGCGGCGGCGGGTGCCTGGCGTTGTGCCCCGAGGGTAAACGGCTGGTGTCTAGCGGTTCGGACGATGTGCTGACGATCTGGGATGTTCCGTCACTGGGCAGGCTCGGGACACGCCGCGGGCACCTGGGGAAGGTCAATAGTTTGGCGATTAGCCCCGATGGGCGGCAGGTGGTTTCTTGCAGTGACGACGGCACGGTCAAGGTCTGGTCGCTCGAGGGGCAGGTCCAGGGGCTGGACAACGAGGTGCCGTTCCTGGATATCAGCATCGACAGCCGATGGATCGCCCGAAAATACGGCGACCGATCGGTCCAGGTGGTGGATACGCAAACGGGCGATGAGTTGGAACACCCCCGGGCGTTCCCCTTCAACACGGATCGACCCGCCCTGCCGGGTTTAGTCACAGGACCCCTTGCGATCCCGATGATCATTGACTTGGGGGCGGTGGCGGGGGCGTATTTACCGGTGACAGACCACCCATGGCTCTTGGAATCGGCGACATTTAGTCCTGACGCCCGGTCGTTGGTGTGCCGGTGGAGCTCACGGACCGGGCTGTGGGCGGTGACCCGTTGGGGTATCGGATCGGGTGAGGTGTCCCTGATATGCGGTCCCAGAAGAATAGTCCGCGTCCCGGCGTTTAGCCCTCACGGGCAGGTCGTGGTGGCGGCTACCAAGATTCAAACGCCGTCGTGGGCGCAATGGCTGGCCGGGCTCCTGGGGTTGGACACGCCGGTCGAGTGTGATCAGGCCGAGGTCTGGGACCCGGTTTCGGGCGCCCGGCTAGCGGTCTTGAAGGGCTATCACGAGGACATCCGGTCCATGGTTTTTTCACCCCGCGACCCGTTGCTAATCACTGGTGACGACAGCGGGGCGGTGCGCACTTGGGATCTGGTCAACCCAAGGCAGCCGAGGTTAACCAACGCCTGGGAAACCGGTCTAGGGGTGATCACCCACCTCAGCATCAGCTCAGATGGCCGGCGGCTGCTGGTCGGGGACGCGGGGGGTATGATCACCTTGATGGACTCTCGTGACGGCCGGCAGATCGTCTCGTTCCGTGGTCATGAGCGTCGCATCGCCTTGAGCCCAAACGGGCGACAGCTTGCATGGGCCAAGGGGGGGGAGATCACGATCCTCGACGCTGATTCGGGGCACGAGATGTTGCGCCTGCCTAGCAACGAGGATACGGTCATGTCGCTGGTATTTAGCTCCGCAGGCCAGCGCTTGTTTTCCGGCGGCAGCGGGGCAGCGATCAGTGTCTGGGACCTCGAAGCCAAGGCCGAGGTGCTCACCATAAGCGGGCACCGTTGGGGGATCTCGCGACTAGCGTTTGAACCCGAAAACCAACAACTGACCTCCGTGGACGATTTCGGATCGATCCGGATCTGGCGTGCGGGGAAGGGGCCTGCCGGGGGGGAAAGATGAAATAGAATATAGATAGATCCCATGAGATCAGGGGTAGGCGATGACAGACCTCGCCGGGTGGGGCCGGGCCAGGTTTTGTCAAGTACCGTGTTTCGCTCTTTTCGACTAACTCAACTAACATTAGAGGCCTTCGATGACAGGACCTTGGTGCTCGTCAAGTCAGAGAAAGCCGGCCTCGAGGTATCGGGGCTAGGGTGCACGCCCCACACGGGGCACGCTTATACGCGACGTGGCAGGACCACCGTCCGATGAGGAGCCTGAACATGAGCATGAATCTCCGCCGGTACTACCGGGTGGTCTTGGGCCTGAGCGTCTGGGTGTCGGTATCGTGGGGTGCCGTGGCCTTGGAGGCCCAGATCCCCGATGCCGACCAAAAGCTGACCGAGGGCTGGCGGGCTTACCAGCAGGGGGACTACGAAATGGGCATCGGGCACTGGAAGGAAGCCCAAGCCCTGTATCGTCAATCGCAGCGGACCGACGGGCAGATCGATGCGCTGCGTAGTCAAAGCATTGCCCTGCGAGCCATGGGTAGCTATTCCATCGCGCTAGACCGCCTCCAACAGGCGATCGGGCTGGCTCGGGAGATGGACGATCAGTTCCGGCTTATGGCGCTGTATGAAGACCTGGCCGTGTTGCTGACCCTTACCCGAGATTTCGCCGGGTCCAGCGCCAATTCGATCAAGATCCGCACGATCGGCGAATCGGAGGGATACCCGATCGATACCGGGGTGCCCCCGGACGCCGAGTTTTTTCTTAATGAGAGCCTGGCCATGGCCCAGGCGCTGGGCGATCGGCGAGCGGAGGCTTCGATCTACAACAATCTCGGCAATTACCTGAGCACCAAAGCTTATTTCAAACGTGCTCAAGAGTCGTATCTGATCGCGGCTCAGCTTGCGCTAGAGGAGCATAACGCTCCGCTCCAAGCCCAAGCGTTGATGAACGCGACGATGGCTACGATCAACGCGACCGGTCCCGATCACCGCGGGGACAACGAAACCGCCGCCGGGCAGACCGCCTCGATCCCGCCCCTACCACAGGCCGATCCAGCGGCTGGGCGGCTCGAAACCGCAGCAGCTCTGGTCGAGCAGACCCTCGGTGCCGTCTCTCAGCTTGAAGCGACCCATGACAAGGTTTTCTTGCTCGTGGCCGTCGGCCGCGCCCAAGACCTGCTGTCTGAGCGTTCGGCAGGATCTGGCGACGGGTGGATCCAGGCGTCGTTTGATACTTACCGGTCGGCGTTGACCCTCGCGGGGCAGCTGCTCGATCGGCGCGGGGCCTGTTACGCCTTGGAAGGGTTGGCGGGGCTCTATGAACAGGTGGGCCGCTACGACGAAGCGCTGCAAGCCGCGAACAAAGCGGCGGCGATCGCTCAGCAGTCTTCGATGGTCACCACCCTCTACCGCTTGCAGTGGCAGCAGGGGCGGCTGCTGCGTCATCAAAATAGGCCTCAGCAGGCGATCAGCGCCTACCGCAGGGCGGTGCGTAATCTGAGTCTGATCCAGCCCCAGGCCACCTTCGGTCTAGGTAACCAGTTCCCCGGCCCAGAGACAACAACCTCCTTTCATAAAGAAGCCGGCCCGGTGCTGTTCCAGTACGCGGATCTGTTGCTGGAGCGGACCGATTCGTTGGCCCCCGATTCACCCGAAGCCCAGAGCTTGATGCGGGAGGCGATTTATACCCTCGAACGCCTCAAGACCGCTGAGCTGGCGGACTATTTCCAAGATCAGTGCATCGCCCAGGTCCCCGAGGAGGAGATCCAAGCCCTGGCTCGCGACACCGCGGTAATCTATCACGTTCCTCTGGATAACCGCACGGAGATCCTCGTCGACCTGCCGGTGGGGCCGGGCCCGGTCCCACCCCCCGAGCCCTCGCAGGGTGGTTCTAACGGCCAGGTCCATCCTGGGTACATGGGCGTTAACGAGGCAGCCGGGCCGCACACCGGGATCCGAAGCAGGTTGTTTAAGTTCACCGTGCCCGTGGGCCGAGATCAGCTCAAGGAGACGGTGGACCGGTTCCGTTATGACCTAGGCGATCTGACCTCGAACCGGCATCTCTCGCACGCCAATGATCTATATGATTGGTTGATCGCCCCGATCGAGGCCTTGTTGCAGCAGCACCAGATCGAGGTGCTGGTATTCGTCCCTGACGGCCCGCTGCGGTCGGTGCCGATGGCGGCGCTTTATGACGGGCAACAGTTCCTGGTCGAGCGCTACGCCACCGCGGTCACCCCCGGGTTGACCCTGACCAACCCCAAGACGCTTGAGGAGATCAAGCTGCGCCTGTTGATCTGCGGGCTGACCGGCCAGGACGGGGATCAGCGCCTGCCGCATGTGCCGATTGAGATCGAGAAGCTTGAGCAGTGCTTCGAGAACCCGGTGGTGCTCACCGATGAGCGGTTTACGATGCAGCAGATCGAAGACCAGGTGCGGAAGACCCCGTTTTCGATCGTCCATATCGCCTCACATGGGAAGTTCGGGGGCTACGATGACCAGGGCCAGCCCGTGCGGGCTTATCTGTTGGTCTACCACAGCGGGCAGGAGGACGGGAAGATGACCCTCACCGACCTCGAGCGGCTGATCAACATGGCCCGGTACCGTGACCAGCCGATCGAGCTGCTGACACTCAGTGCCTGTGAAACCGCGATGGGCGACGACCGTGCCGCCCTAGGGTTAGCTGGGATCGCGGTTAAAGCCGGTGCCCGCAGCGCCCTGGCGACGCTGTGGTCGGTGGCTGACGAATCGACCGCTCAGCTCATGGCGGAGTTTTATCGCCAGATCCGCAACCGCCCCGATCTGTCGAAGGCCAAGGCGTTACAGCAGGCGCAGCTGAGCTTGATGAAGAACCAGGAGTATGCCTACGACGACCCCTATTTCTGGTCACCGTTCCTGGTGATCGGTAACTGGCAGTAGAGCCCAGAGTGAACCCGGATTCGACGGTGAGATGATCTGTAGTAGTCAGTATTCGACCCTTCGGGCGCTGTAAGGAGCTATCACAACTACCTCAGATTCGAGAGTCGGCCCGATTGATTCCGAGAGTTGCTGTGCCGCGTGCACGGTTCACGCGCGGTTTGATCCGAGATGAGCTGACGTCGGGTGTCGGTTGGATGAAATGATCGTTCTGGGCCGGTGGCGGCGCAAGATTGTGGGCCGCTGCGCGTAATTAATGGTAGCCATTGTATTTTGCTGAGGGCGAGGCAGAGGCGTGGGCTGCTTGGTGGATCGATTAGTCGTAGCATGGGTGGTGTCGCTCAAGGCGGTCATTACCGGGAGCTGCATCTTGAATAGGAGAATTATTGATGGATAGGATTCTTGGCGTGATGATCGTTTCGTTGCTGATGACCTCCGCGACCGCAGGTAGCGAGATCACCGTCGCTGCGTCGGCTGCGGCGGATCCGGCGGTGGGCATGATCCAGGCCCCGTTGAGGCCGGTGCGGTTTGTGCCGTCGAATTTTAGTGGCCTGCCCAACCGGTTTACACGCTTTGTCAGCACCCGACGATCCGCTTCTGACCAACCCCCGCCACGGGTGTTGTTGCTGGTGCCTTCTCGTGCCGCGGTCACCACGCAGGCGCAGCCGTCATTGTTCTGGTACATCTCGGATGCGACTCACCCGGTGCGGCTGACGATTAACCGCAAGGACAGCCCTGACCCGATTATCGAGCTGACGCTGAAGGGCGGGCAGATGGAGCGGGGGATCCAACGCCTGGACTTGTCGAAATTCGACGTTCAGCTCCACCCGGCTGAAGAGTACGAGTGGGCGGCGATGATTATCGTGGATGCCCAATCCCCAGCGCGTAACCCCGCGGCCAAGAGCAGTATCTGGCGCCCCGATCGTCCCGATCTGGCGGGGGAATTGGCCAGCATCAAGCGGCGCCGTGAGCGTGCCCGGATCGCGGCGGACCGCGGCATCTGGGTCGACGCGTTGGCGTTGATCCGGGACCTCATTGATGAACGCCCCAACGACCCGGCGCTGCTCAACGACCTAAGGAGCTTGTTAAGCGACGCGGATTTCGATTTCGATGTTGCTAGCGGCCAGGTCGCCTTGGTCTCAACTAAATGAGATAGAACGAGCGGAACCTGATCATCATTTCGCCATCTAGCGGACGGGTGAAATTTGCCCATCGCGGATGAAATGGCGACATCCCTCATGTACGTGGCAGGGAAATTTTCAGTGTCCTGCGCGTGCCCGATGCGGTACTTTGATACGCGATGCGTATCAAAGTGGTGGCGAGGGTTTTCCCGGGAAGATGCAGCTGCGGGCCCGCAGCTGGGTGTCCAGATACCCTCCTCATCTTTATTTCACCTCTACAGGGCCGCCCGTGCATCACATCGACAGAGTCAAATTTTCATTCACGATCAATATATTCCCCTCCTCGATCGCGATACCGTTTGCCCTGAATATTGTGGTCATTTTGATCGTTTGCCGATTCGGTTTGACCATAAAAAAGGCAATGCTGGGAACGGTTGCTTTAGATACGCAAGCCTCTGATTCGTTTCCGTGAAAAATCTCGACATGTATTAAATGTGATGGTCTTTGCTTTGGCATCGCATCTCTGTACGACCTAATCTACGTGAACCAGAACCTGCCGGGATCACCTGCGCGTGCTGTATAGCCGACGGGATCACGCCGACGCGTCGCGCGTCAATGACGCTTTGAGGGATCGATTGACTCCCGGGGATAATCTTTCCGGATATGTAAGCCATGCTGCATTCCTACGTGAGAAAGGGCTTAGCTAACTAATAGAATCCGGGGCTTTTAAGGGGCAGTCGCAGGCGCAGCCGAATGACGACAGTTGTCGTTAGCCGCAACTATCGGTATCTTCGTTGCGATTCAGTGGATTGGTATCGTGTATCCAAGAGCGTGTCATACAGGAGAGGCGCCATGACCCCCAAGCAAGTTTTAGAGCTGGTTAAGAAGAACAAGATCGAATTCGTGGACTGCCGGTTCATGGATTTCCCGGGGTTGTGGCAGCACACGACCTACCCCGCAACCGAGCTGACCGAGCAGAGCTTCGTCGACGGGTTCGGGTTCGACGGTTCATCCATCCGTGGCTGGCAGGCGATCAACGAGTCGGACATGCTGCTGGTGCCGGTGTCCGAGACAGCCAAGATCGATCCGTTTCTCCAACACCCTACGATCTCGCTGATCTGCGATATCAAGGACCCAATCACCAAAAAAGAATACTCCCGCGACCCCCGTTCTGTGGCCCGTAAATCGGTGTCGTACTTACGTAAGTCCGGGATCGCAGACACCGCATACTTCGGCCCGGAGCTTGAATTTTTCATCTTTGACAACGTGTGGTACGACCAGGGTGTCAACTATTCCAGACATCACGTGGATTCTCAAGAGGGGATCTGGAACCGTGGGAACCAAGACCCAACGAACCTGGGGTACCAGATCCGCCTTAAGGAAGGGTACTTCCCCACCGCCCCGATGGACACGGGCGTAAACATCCGCTCGGAGATGGTCGACGTGATGCTCCAGATGGGTATCCCGGTCGAGTGCCACCACCACGAGGTCGCCACCGGCGGCCAGGCCGAGATCGACCTACGCTTCCAAGAAATGGTCCACATGGCCGATACCTGCATGTACTATAAATATATTG
This sequence comes from Phycisphaeraceae bacterium, assembly GCA_965224205.1. Classification (GTDB taxonomy): domain Bacteria; phylum Planctomycetota; class Phycisphaerae; order Phycisphaerales; family Phycisphaeraceae; genus CBDCYN01. The sequence goes on along the minus strand of CBDCYN010000020.1, from coordinate 12,176 downwards.
TCAAGAACGTTGCGGCCCGGCACGGCAAGGTCGCCACCTTCATGCCCAAGCCTCTGTTCCAGGACAACGGGTCGGGGATGCACACCCACCTGTCGCTTTGGAAGGGCGGCAAGCCGCTGATGGCGGGCAAGAAATACGCAGGGCTAAGCGAGCTGGGCCTTTATGCGATCGGCGGGATCCTCAAACACGCCCCAGCGTTGATCGCGCTGACCAACCCGACCACCAATAGTTTCAAACGCCTCGTGCCCGGGTATGAAGCCCCGGTGAACCTCGTCTACTCCTCACGGAACCGGTCGGCGGCGATCCGGATCCCCATGTACCAAGACAACCCCAAGACTAAGCGGATCGAATTCCGCTGCCCCGACTCGTCGTGCAACCCGTACCTGGCGTTCGCGGGACTTCTCATGGCCGCGATCGACGGGATCAAGAATCAGATCGACCCCGGCAACCCGCTAGACAAGGACCTCTACGACCTCGAGCCCGAAGAGTACGAGAGCATCGGCTCGGCCCCGGTCGACTTGGCTGAGGCTCTTGACGAGCTCGAGAACGATCATGCGTTCCTGCTTGAGGGCGACGTATTCACCGAAGACGTCATCCATTACTGGATTAAGTATAAACGAGACAACGAAGTGGCGGCGTTGCGGTTGCGGCCCCACCCGTTCGAGTTCTGCATGTACTTTGATATCTAAACCCAAGCCCTGGCCGCCACCGCATCGAGTCACACCCCGGTTGGTGATGTCTTGGGGGGTTGCTAACCTACCGCTGTGAGCAGTGTGGGTACACGGTACACCTGTTTGACCTCGATCACGGCGGTTGCGGCCGTCTTGGTCACGCTGGCGGTGGTGGCGACCTGCCATATCGGCCGGGCGGCGTTCTACGATGAATCGTGGGTCATCGACTTCGCCCGTACCCCGCAGCTTCCCGATGCACTGGCCCGGGCGATGCATGACCGCCAGCCGGTCGCGGTGGGGTACATGGCGGCGATGCACACTCTGGCGCGGTGGGCCGGCGGGCACCGTTGGGTGTACCGCCTGCCCGCGGTGGTGGCGGCAGCGGGACTGTTGGTCATGATCGGCTCCATGACCAGTCGTTGGTGCGGGGTCGCCGCGTGGGGATGGGCGGCGACTCTGTTTGTTCTGGCTTGCCCCCTGTTTCAACGCTACGCCACCGAGATCAAGCAGTACCTGCCCGCCGCGGCAGTATCGCTTGGGTTGGTGCTTGCGGCGGATCGTTGGGTCGATCGTCCCAGCCGATCGGCGGCGATGTGCTGGTTGATTCTAGCCTGTGTGGGGATTTTGACCGGATTCTCGACCTGGTTTGCCATCGCGGGGACAGGGTTGGTCGTATGTGCCGCCTGGGCGATCAAACGGGACCGCTGTCAGGTCACGACGACGGTCGCTGCGGGCGTGGTGGTGGCGGTATTGGCTTCGGTGACCCACCTGTTGTACAACAGGCACATCTCGGGGTCTGATGTCCTCAAAGACTATTGGTCGGATCAATATCTGTCGTTGGATTGGGGGCTGGCCGTTTCAGGGTGGCGGATGGGAGTCGAGTTTTTCGAACAGTCTTGGTATCGATACGCGGTTCCGGGTCATGTGATGATGGCGATGGCCGTGGCGGGGTGGTTCGCCTGGTATCGGTGTCAACGGGTGGCGGCGGTTTCTGCGGCGGCGGTGGTGGCTTGTACCGTGGCGGCCAATCTTGGAGGGTTTTGGCCGCTAGGGGTTCGGGTGAACCTCCCGCTCGTGGTGATGGCGCACGTATGCCTGTTGGCGGGGCCCTTGGTCTTCATGGGATGGGGATGGGCAAAATGGTCAGGTCGCCGTGTCGGCGATAAGCTTGACGCACCGCGGCCCACGGACGATGCAACGGCTAACCCAGGCGGGCACGCGGTTGTATCATGGGTCGGCGTCGCCGTTGGAGTTGTTTTATCGGTTGGGGTGATGTATGAAACCCGAGGGGCGGAATACGAAACCGCCGCGATTGATCAATTATTGGGCGAACTGGCGAGGGTCGCCGGGGCCGACGATCTCGTCTTGATGACCCCCGCGGCGCTGGTCAACCAGCAACTGGGCGGTGACTCGATCGCGGGCAGCATTCGTCTGGCGCCGTGGCCGCAGGAAGGGAAAATGTTAGAATTGTACCAGCCGCTGATCAGAGGCCACGAAAAAGGCCGGGTGTGGTTCGCAGCTGGGCACCACAACCAGCCGATGCAAGAAAAATGGGAAGCGCTAGGGCGGGGGTTATCGGACAGAGGTCGGTTTGAGCGGACGTGGTCCGGGAAGATGGTCGCCCTGTATTGCTTTAGCCCAGTCGAGTGGGAGGAAATCAAGTCTTTTCAACCTGCGGACACCGCAGCGACAAGGTCACCATGAGCCAGACACTCTCTATCGTCGTGCCGGTCTATAACGAGCGGGACCTGCTGCCGCAGATCATCGACCGGATAGAGCAGGTCCAGCTGCCCGAGGCGATGGACAAGCAGATCATCGTCGTCGATGACTGCTCGGCGGACGGCACCGCGGACGTGCTGCGTGATCTACAAGGCGCCAAGCCCCAACTCGTAGCCTGTTTTCACGACGTCAACCAAGGCAAAGGCGCTGCGTTGCGGACCGGGTTCTCCAAGGCCACCGGGAACATCGTTCTGATCCAGGACGCCGACCTAGAGTACGATCCCAATGAATACCCCGAATTGCTGGCCCCGATCCTCGACGGCCGGGCGGACGTGGTCTACGGCTCACGCTTCATCGGCCACGCCCACCGTGTGCTCTATTACTGGCACTACCTGGGCAATAAGCTCCTCACCACGCTCAGCAATATGTTCTCCAACCTCAACCTCACGGATATGGAGTGCTGCTACAAGATATTTCGCCAAGAAGTGCTCCAACAGGTCACGATCGAGGAAGACCGGTTCGGGTTCGAGCCGGAGATCACAGCCAAGATCGCCAAGCTCAAGATCCGCATCTACGAGCTGCCGGTCAGCTACGCGGGGCGGACGTACGAGGAGGGCAAGAAGATCAACTGGAAGGACGGGGTCTCGGCGATCCGGTGTATCTTGAAATACAACTTGGCCAGGCCTCGGAGCTAAGAGATAAGGAGTTCACGGATTTCAAACACGTATCCTTAGCCCCCCGACACTGATGGGGGGTAAAATCAAAACATCGATGCGTGAAGTAAGGTTTGTTACCGGCGATGCCCGTCGCCCGATAGGAGAAGACAGCCTTGGCTGACCCATCCGATCCAGCCCCAGAGAACAACGAAAAGAAATACTTCGTGCTCGACACGAACGTCCTTCTGCACAACCCCGCCTCATTGTTCATGTTCAAAGACAACGAGGTGGTCATCCCGTTTACCGTTCTCGAGGAGCTCGACAAGTTCAAGACCCAGAACGACGACGTGGGCCGCAACGCCCGTGAGGTGATCCGCCACCTCGACCGGCTGCGCTGCCAGGGACGGCTCACCGACGGGGTGAAGTGGAACGACCAGGGCGGGCGCATCCGCGTGGATTTCGCTAGCCGCGACCGCCCCCAGTGGCTGCAATCCGACGCCCCGGACAACCGTATCATCGGCGTGGCGTGGTCGTTGTCGCAGGAGGGCAGGACCACGGTCCTGATCTCTAAAGACATCAACGCCCGGTTGAAGTCCGACGCGTTGGGCATCCAGACCGAAGACTTCGAAGCCCAGAAGGTCGATGCCGACCGCCTCTACGCCGGGTACGCGTCCGTGACCGTCCCCACCGAGATCATCGACACCCTGTACCAAGAAAAGCAACTCGACCTTGACCGCCTCGAGCCCTACCTGGTGGAAACCGGCGACGACGGGCAAGAAACCCCGATCCAGCTCCACGCCAACGAGTACCTCCAGCTCAAAGACCTGGTGGATGAGTCGCACACGGGCCTGGCACGACGCCTCCAGGACACCGAGCAGCTGATCCCGATCCACGGCCCACGCAAGCCGCTGTTCGGGATCATGGCCCGCAACGTCCAGCAGGTGATGGCCCTGGATATCTTGCTTGACGACGAGATCAAACTCGTGACCCTCCTAGGGTCAGCTGGCACCGGCAAGACCCTGCTGGCGATCGCCGCGGGCATGACCAAGGTGCTCACCGAGCAGCGGTACGACAAGCTGCTCGTGGCCCGGCCGATCATGCCTATGGGCCGCGACATCGGCTACCTACCCGGAGATAAGGACGAGAAACTCGCCGCGTGGATGCAGCCGATCTTCGACAACCTCACCTACCTGCTGTCGACGCGTACCTCCGGCCCGCAGCACGCCGATAGCCGTACCCCGGACCAGCGCCTGGACGAGCTGATGAACACCGGCCAGCTCGTGCTCGAGCCGCTGACCTACATCCGCGGCCGCAGCATCCCCAACCAGTTTATGATCGTCGACGAGGCTCAGAACCTCACCCCGCACGAGGTCAAGACGATCGTCTCGCGGGTGGGCGAGGGGACCAAGATCGTCCTCACCGGCGACGTGGGCCAGATCGATAACCCATACCTGGATTCGTCGTCGAACGGTCTGGCGTACCTGGTCGAAAGCTTCAAGGGCCAGGCGATCGTCGGGCACGTAATTCTGGCCAAGAGCGAGCGGTCGCAGCTGGCCTCACTGGCGGCGAAGATCCTGTAGCCATCATGACAACAGCTGTGGGGAAGCTGCGGTAACACCTAATGCCCGGTTCATCTGTTCACCTATGCATCGCATTCGCTGACTCGCTGCTTCCTGGAGCGCCTGCTGAGCCTGATGACTTAGACCCACGCTGGCAAGCGATTATCCGGATAGCGGAGTATATAGAATCCCATCCTGAAGAGATCTGGGCGTTCGTTGCCAAATGGGGCACCCATCCTCAAGAGGATATACGCGATGCGGTTGCAACATGCCTTTTGGAGCATCTGCTCGAAGTGCATTTCGACCTCATTTTTTCTCGCGTTGAAGCACTGGCATTGACCGACGAATTATTCGCGAACACTTTTCAGAAGTGTTGGAAGTTCGGTCAATCGCTCACGGTGAATAACGCTAAACGGATTGACCAATTAACCCGTCGCTTAAATCATGCATGAACAGGGCGATAGACCCACTGGGGCTGCTTTGAATACGTCGAAGGTGAGCTTGACTGCGGAAATTTCTCTGCCGTGTTGAGGCGTCGCGTCGCCAATTCAATCGGGATCGGTATTTTCGGCGCGTATACAAGATCTATTTTTACAAATGTTTAAACCTTGCTATGGCCCGGGCCTTGCGATAAAACCATCGTATGCTCAAGCTCGCGACGATCCTCCAGAACCCCGCGGAACCCACGATCACAAGCCGCTACAGCGATCCTCACGAGCTACGAAAGCTGGGTTACAACGGGCTGGTCTTTTACCAGACCACCGGGTTGTCGGGCATTTCTAACCCGGACGAGATCTCGGACAATGAGCTGCGACGATGGGTCGTCAGGCAGCGGGATCAGGTCCGCGAGCACATCCGCCACGCGAGGGAGGCTGAGCTAGAAGTTTATCTATCCTATGACGTGCTGAGCCTGGCGCGGCAGTGGGTCGAGCGGGCCCCTTCAACGGTCACCTGTTTAAACCATCGTCATCACCTCTGCCCCGCCAGCGACGAGGCGCTGACGCGGTCTCGCGACGCTCTGGAGGGGTTGTTGAGCAGCCTGCCACCGGTCGATGGCGTGACGATACGCTTCGGAGACAGTGAGGCTGAACGTTTGCCCCATCTGATCGGCAACGAGATCTATAGCCCGGATTGTAAGCGGTGCGAAAGACTAAGCCACGCCCAGCGGGTGTGCCGGGTGCTTCACGTGTTTTATGACCTGGTGGTCACCCGCTTCAACCAACGGCTTATTGCCAGGGCTTGGAACGTCCATCCGCGTGGCCTCCACGACTCGGTACAGCTGTGCCGGCAGATCGTCGAAGGGCTGCCCGGCGATCCGGGTGACGATCGATTGGTGTTCTCGTTCAAGTTTACCCACACCGATTTCTGGCGGTATCAGCGTTGGAACCCGTGCAGCCTCGTGATGGGAGACCGTCCGGTCCTTTACGAATTGCAGTGTCAGCGCGAGTTTGAAGCCAAAGGCGCGATCCCGAACTGGCAGGTACCCCTGTGGCGGGATCACGCCCCGGAACTCGCTCCGGAACACTCCCCGGACCGAACCAAGGAAAAAACCGACGATGGGCGATCATCAGACGCACTGCTGGGTGGGCTAGCCCATGTGACCGGCAAGATCCGGTGGGCGGGGTTGTGGGCGTGGGTGCGTGGGGGCGGTTGGGGTGGGCCGTTTATCAAGGACGAAACCTGGGTCGATGCGAACGTGTTCGCTGTGCCCAGGCTTGTGGACGACCCTCAGACCCCGTCTGATCAGCTCGCCAGGGTATGGATCCATGAGCGATTGGGGACCCAACACCCTCCTACCGTGCAGATCCTCACCCAGATCCTCGAGCATTCCACCCAGATCGTGCTCAACGGGTTTTACCTCCGACCGCTGGCGCGGACCCGACCCACAGCCTGGAACCCTAACGATGGGTGGATCCAAGACGATCTGATCGACACCCAGGCCGCTTGGGAAATCGTCCAGCAACTGCCCGAGTCGAGCCTGGACGAGGTGGTTCACGAGAAACAACAAGCGGTTGATCGGATCAGCACCGACCGCGTGGCTCTCCAGAACCTGTTGGATACCCAGCCCAATGCGGTTCTCGAGCCACTGGTTAACCACATGATCTACGCCGAGTCCCTTTTGACTGCTCTGTGTAGCTTGTGGGCGGGTTTGATTGCGTATAGGCGGTTTCAATCCGGTCTGGACCCGAGTCAGGCTCAACGGTGTCACCGTTGGATCGCCTCCGCTCAAAGCCACTGGAACCACCACACCCAGCGGCATGGCGCCTTAGCGGGCAACGCGACCGTGTTCAGGGAATCGGGGTTCTGGGAACTGACACAAACCGTTCTCCAAGAGGTCCACGGGAAATTCTCTCTAAATCCAGATCAAACAGCGAAAAACCCCGCTGTCTAGTCAGCCCTGAGAGTGACAGTTGATGCCACGGAAGAACGATTCGAGATGACCTAACTGCATGGGCCCGGGAAGATTCGAACTTCCGACCTCACCGTTATCAGCGGTGCGCTCTGACCAACTGAGCTACGAGCCCTTAGGTCCGCCCGGTCAGCACCGGCTTGGACCGGCGCCAATGCGAACCACACAACGACGAAAAATAGAGCCTATGGATGAGTACGTCAAGACCAAACCACCCTCGAGCCGATGCTGTTGCTTAGCCTGAAATCCTAACACCGGGTGATGGAACCCCAGCCCAGCCTATCTCGAACGGCTTCACCTCGCGATCTTGGCCGGTTCTGTAGCGACATCTGGCCAGCGGCCGATGAGCAGTAGGTGGACAGCCCCGCTACAACCCTGTCACCGCCATCGCGTCAGATGATCGACGAGCTTCAACGTGCGATGAGCCGTGAGGACTTCGACGCAGCAGATCGGGTCCTCGCCAGGTGCCCGCAGCCCTACCCGCAGCAGCTGATCGAGTCGATCGGCTTGTTGCACGTGGTGCGTGAGAGGTGGGCGCCCGCGGCGCAGGCCCTGGGTCAGGTGCCCCGACCAACGCAGCAGATCCGCACCCTGCGTCGCTACGCCGCGAACATGGCCGACCTTCAGGAACACCGCCCACGGGTCTACGGAGCGGTGGTGTCCTGCGATTGCATTCCTTCTGCGGCGTCGCGATCTGAAAACGAACCCGGTAACCTCACCCATCATCAGCAGTCGTCGCAGTACCAGATCGACACACCCACCGCGGGCGTGGCGACCATTGTCCGAGTCGGACCCGATGGCCGTGTGTCGCCGGTCATCCACCGCGGGCCACCGCGGGCGCATCTCCAAGCCGTTCATCGGGTGATGGACCAGGCCCAGGGCCCCACGGTCTGCTACGGGCTAGCAGGGATCGGCGACGGGCATGTGTTAGCGCAATTCCTGTCTCGCAACCCGCCCGATCCGCTGGGGATCGAGATCCCGATGTGCGTGGTCGAGCCCGACGCCCAGCTCGTACGGGCGGTGTTGATGCTGCACGACCTCAGCGGTGACGACGGGCCGATCCGCCGCCAACGCGTCCGGTGGTACGTCGGTCTCCAATGGCCCCACCACCTTGAAGCCGACCTGCGGGACGACCCGTTCATGGTCCCACCGACACATATCGTCCCGCTTACCCCCGAAGGCCGGGCGGTGGTCCCCGCGATCAACCAGATTGTCGCACGGGTTGCGCAGGAGGGTCAGGACCGGTACGACGAAGCGGACAAGGCGTACGCGTCACGCAGCCCGGATCGGTGGGCGTCGATCCTGCGCGGCCAGGCGGGGCGTCAACCCCGCGTCATGCTGGTAACGTCCCGGTTCACGACCGTGCTCCAGCACGCGATCGGTGACGTGGCTCAGGCGTTTGAACAACTGGGGTGGCAGACCACAACCCTCATCGAGCCCAGCGAGCACCAGCGGGTCACCAGCCGGGCCATCCATGAAATCTTGAGTCGGTTTAGCCCCGACCTGATTTTCACGATCGACCACCTCCGCCGGGGATTCGGCACATCGTTGCCCGACGCCTTGCCCGTCGTGACCTGGATCCAGGACGACCTCAACCACCTGATCAGCCCCGATGCCGGACGGTCCGTGGGCGTCCGTGACTTTGTCCTCACCGCTGCGCCCGGTCTCTACGCGGATTCGTTCGGCTACCCCTTGCGACAGTGCCTCTACCTCGACAAGCTTACGCGCGTGCCGTCGCGCCCAGCCATATGGACCAGTGATGGGGACGACCTGGTCTTCGTCTCCAACGCCTCGATGACCCCTCAGGCGATCATCGATCAATTCATGGATGAGGTCGGCGGGGACGGGGTGATCCGGGAGATGGTCGGGCGGTGTTGCCGCCGCATCACCGAGGTCTATGCACGCCACCGGTGTCTGTACAGCCCCAAAGCTGTCGTTGAGATCATCCATAGGGCGTGTCAAGAGTCCAACATGAGCCCATTGGATCCGGTCAAGATGAACCAACTCGCGCTGCGGTTGTTCAACGGGTTAAATAACACCCTCTACCGCCAGCAGGCAATCCGTTGGGCCACGGAGGTGGCGGATGAGTTGGGCCTGTCTCTGGCGTTGTACGGGGCAGGGTGGGAGGACAACCCCGACTTCGCACGCCATGCCAGAGGGCCGGTGGCATACGGTCATGACCTCGAAGAACTCACCCGGCGCTCGAAGATTAATTTACAGATCGTCCCGTTCTCGTGCCTGCATCAGCGGCTGCTCGATGGACTGGTGGCGGGGGGGTTTTTCTTGATCCGTGAACATCCATTTGATCGGCTGCACCGAGAGCTTAGCACATGGCTGAAGCGTCTGGGCCCGGGCGTGCGAAGCGCCGCCGACGTCGTAAACCTGCCCGAGGATCAACGCCACCGATTCAACGAGCTGCACGAAGCGGTTAACCGGCTGACCCTCGACGGAGACGACGACCCGATTAAGACTTATCGCTGCCACCTCGAGCAGTGCGTGGACTATCTGTATGACACGCTGCCCGGGTGGGACGACGTGACGTTCGATACCCCAGAAGCATTGAGGCGGCGGGTCGAAACGTATCTCAACCGGCCGGCCGACCGCGCTGCGGTGGCCCAAGATCAACGGGACTTTGTAGCCGCCACCCGCACTTACGAAGCAGGCCTCAAGCGGATCCTCTCCCAGATCACGCAACTCATCGCTGCCGAACCACGCCCGGGTCTTTCTTGGGCGGGTTGACGGATGGTTTCGTCAACTGAACCGCAGGAGTGAACGATCCGGACACTGCGGTACAAGGGCGAATCTCGAAAATGATGTCAATCCCGGCGCTTGGCCGATGATAAGGCTGTGTCGGTTTGCGTCGACACCGAGCCGCTGATCATGTTGCGTATCTTAGGAGATGAATAGCGTGGCCAAGGTCATGCTGGTCCAGCCGTGGAACTACCACGACGAGGGCGTGGCGGATCAGGATCTGTCGCGGCAGTGGCGGAACGGGCCGTACGCGCTGCTTCTCTTAGCGACCCAGCTCAAGCACCACGGGCACCCGGTGCGGGTGATCGACCTGATCCGTGACCTCGTGATCCACCGTGGCAGCGTCGAAGCGACCCTCGCGGGACTCGGCGAGCAGATCCGCGCTTTCAAGCCCGACATCATCGGCTTCGGGTTCTTCTCGATCCATTACTTCGAGGTCAAACGAGCGGTCGAGCACGCCCGGCGGGTGTGCGACGAGATCGGGCTCAAACCTGTCTTTATTGCCGGAGGGATCCACGCGTCGACCGAGCCGCAAGGCACCATCACCGAATTAGGCTTCGATTACGCGTTCAAAGGCGAAGCGGATTTGGGGATCCTCGAACTCGCCGACGGGGCTAAACCGTTGACGGTATCGGGGATCGTGGGCAAGACCACGCTGATGCCCGGGTGCGGTCAGGAGGTATCACCGCTCGATGACCTGCCGTTCCCCGATTGGTCGCTGTGTGACCATCAATTTTACGCCACCCCCAGCTGGGCGCGGATGGGGTTTCGTCGCACCAGCAGCCTTGACTTAATCATGGGCCGGGGGTGCGTGTACAAATGCGCGTTCTGTGCGTACAACGCGCTATCGGCGGTGCGGTTCTACAGCCCGGGGTACCTGGTCGAGCAGATGGAGTACATGCACCGGGAATTCTCGGTGACCGGGCTGTACTTCACCGACTCGACCCTCGGCAACAACCGGCGGGTGCTGCGGGCGATGTGCGAAGAGATCCTGCGCCGCGGCACGCAGAAGTGCGTCGAGTGGTTCGCGAATATCCGGCCCAATCAGGTCAACGAGGAGATCCTGCGGCTGATGTGGGCGGCGGGGTGCCGGTACCTGTTCTACGGGTTCGAGTCGAACAGCCAGCGGGTCCTGGACCTGATGAGCAAGTCGTGTCGCGCCGAGTTCAACACCAAAGCCGCGACGCTGCACAACCGGCTGGGCTTCCCGTACCACGCGAGCATCTTGTTGGGCTACCCCGGTGAACGTGAGCAGGACATCCTCGAGACCCTCGCGTTCTTGGAAGACGTCAAGCCGCCCAGCGTCGGGATCAACTGGTACGTACCCCTGCCCGGGTCGCCGGATTACGACAAGCTCAAAGCCGAGGGCGTGATCGACACCGACGACCCGCAGGAGTGGCGTCGCATCGGGGAGGTCAACCAGTGCCGGGTCTACGCTGATGTACCCCCGGACCGGTTCCGGCAGCTATTTAAGCGGGCCGAGCGGCTGGCGTACGTCGATCTACCGAAACAGACCAAGGCAGCATGGGGGTGCGTGGCGCCGCCTCACAGCGAGCTGCCCGCCGCGGTGCAGGACCGGCTCGATCGTGATCACCCCGTGCTAGAGGTCGACCCGGGTTGCGGCTACGGTGGCGCAGAGGAACGAGCGGTCGAAGCCAACCGGGCCCGGGCGACGTACGGGACGCGGTCGACGCGGAGGTCTGCATGATCTTCGGCATCGTTGTTTGGAGAATCCGATGAGCGTGGTGACGACGAGTGAAACCGGGTTGCGTCAAGACGGTGGTGAGGTGGACCGCTGGTTAGCGGCGCTACGGGCCAAGTGGTCGACCGTCCCGGCCGCTGGGGCCAACCGGGTCGACTCGCGACAGTTGCAAGACCTGTGCGACGCCGAACTGGTCGCGTACTGGCAGAGGCAGCGACGCCTAGCAATGACCGGTCCCGCGTACCCGATCCGCGGGTGGTACCACGAGCTGTACCGCGATGCGTTACGCGGCAAACGTGTTCTGGACGTGGGCGCAGGGTTGGGGATCGACGCGTTGACATTTGCGCTGCACGGCGCGGACGTCACGCTGCTCGATATCGTGCCCGGCAACGTTGAGCTGCACCGGCGGTTGGCCAGCGCGTTGGGGATCCAAGTCGATCATTTTTGGCTCCATGAACTAGCGGATCTCGACCGGTTGCCTGATAACTTCGACGTCGTCTGGGCTCAAGGGTCGATGATCAACGCTCCGTTTGAGGTGATGCGAGATGAATCTAGTGTCCTCTTACAACACCTGCGCCCCGGTGGCCGTTGGATCGAGCTGGCGTACCCACATCAACGGTGGGTGCGAGAGGGATCATTGTCGTTTGAGGAGTGGGGCGCTAAAACCGATGGCCCCGGGACACCATGGGTCGAGTGGTACGACCTCGA
>CBDCYN010000019.1:0-23591 GCA_965224205.1 Phycisphaeraceae bacterium | reverse complement strand
TTGGGACTGTGCCTATCACATCGTGATCATACCGAAGTATCGGCGAAAAGTGTTGTACGGGAAGCTCAGGCGCGGGGTCGGGCAGGTCCTGGCCAGTCTCTGTGACCAGAAAGGGATCGAACGGGTCGAGGGTCACTGTATGGTCGATCACGTTCATCTTTGTCTTCGGATCCCGCCGAAGTTCAGCGTGGCGTCGACGGTCGGGTTCCTCAAGGGTAAGAGCGCGGTGAGGATCCATCGCGAGTTGATGCGTGAGCGACGGATGACCGGTCTGCATTTCTGGGCCGCGGGCTACTGCGTGAGCACCGTGGGTTTGGACGAACAACAGGTCCGTCAATACATCCGAGAACAAGAGCGTCTGGAAAGTGGCCAAGGCTACCTCGATCTTTAGAACCTACGTTTAACGGCCCCAACGGGGCCTTCCCCACGTCTAACGGCCCCTTCAAGGGGCCTTCTCAATACCACGTCCTTTGGGCGTGGTTGATCATTTAACGTGACACATGAGGACGTTACCAGCCGCGATTTTTCCGTCCCAGGCCGACCCGCGAAACGGACCCGCGAGGTGTTACAACATGATCCAACGCCTGCATCTCAGCTCGGCACCGTTCCGTCGTCACCATCATGTCAGGATGAGCGGGACGGATGGTTCGGGTCACGCGCTGGGTCTTCGTCTCCAAAGGGACGATGACACGGTGTTGGCTGAGATCTTGCGTCGCTACGGGCCCCACGTCGCGGGGCTGCTGCGTCGCACGTTCCACTGGCTGAGGACCGAAGATATCGACGACGTCCTAGCCGAGTCAATCTTTGCTGTCTTGGTTCCAGGCCAGCTTGACCCAACGCCCGCTGGATGACCAAGCCCCCCCCAGCCCCGACTGGCACGGATCACGACCACCACTCCCCGCTTCACCAAGACGTCCTACGGCTGCGCCAAATCCTGCGTCAGTGGGACGAGATCGATCGTGTCATCCTCTTGGCCAGCACGCAGGAAGGGCACTGGGCCAAGGACCTGACTCGTCAGCTGGGCATGACCGCCGGGGGGCGGTGCGGGTGCTGCGTCACCGCCTCGTGGCGAAGATGCGTGAAGAAATGGACCGAACGTCAACCCCTTCTTGAAGGGACCAACGCATGACCCGCCGTGAACCCTCCGACCCTTCGCCGCACAACGGGCACGCCCCCCAGTCTCGCGGACCCCACAAGCCCAAGGCTCTGCCGCAGCTCGAAGCGTTGTTGAACCAAACCCGCCCCGACCCGATCGATGACGCCCGCCTGTCCCGGATCCTCGATAAAGTTGAGGCACTGCGTGGCCCGTGCGGTGGCCCGTCAGTGACGGACTCCGGGGTTCGTATAATACGCCACATTCAATACCGGGGCGTGATCGGCTTCGAAGGCCTCGGGGGAGACATATCCCAGGGCCTGGTGTAAACGGGTTGGGTTGTAGAACAGCTCGATGTATTGAAACACACTTCCACGGGCATCCGTCAGATCAGCGTACGACTGGCGGTTGGTCCACTCATGCTTGAGTGACCAGAAAAATCGTTCGCACACGGCGTTGTCATAACAGCAGCCCGTGCGGCTCATGCTCACCGTCACCTCCAGCCCACGCAGGATCGATGGATACCGGTCGCGGGTGTATTGGCAACCACGATCGGAGTGATATACCTTCCTCGGGTGAGTTTGTCTGATCGGTAGAATAGGCTGACGTTAGCGGTTTGATTTTACTACGAAGTCACTGGACACAGGAGGCATGGATGCTTCAGATCACATTGACGGACGATGCGGTGGCGGCGTTGGATCGGGGGCGTTTTAGCGATCCAGATCCGCGGGTGCGGCGGAAGTTGCAGGTGGTTTGGCTCAAGAGCCATGGGTTGGCACATCGGCAGATCGCGGCCTTGGCAGGGGTCAGCAGCCGGACGGTGCAGCGTTATTTGAATACGTACCTCGACGGTGGGATCGAGGCGTTGAGGCAAAACGGCTACCGGGGTCAGCCCAGTCAATTGAACGCGCACGGCCCGAAGGTCAAGGCGTCTTTGGAACAACACCCGCCGTCGACGATCCACGAGGCGAGCCATCAGATCACGCAACTCACCGGTCTGCGTCGCGGCCCGACGCAAGTGCGAGCTTTTTTGAAACGGCTGGGTCTGCGTCGTCGCAAGCTCGGGGGTGTGCCGGGCAAGCTTGATCAGGCCAAGCATCAACAGCAGCGTGAATTCCTTGAACAGACCCTCGATCCGGCTTTGGACGAAGCCGAACGGGGTGATCGCAGGGTTTTTTTGTAGACGCCTGCCACTTCGTCCATGGCGCGTTTCTGTGCTACGTGTGGTGCGTGGTGAGGCTGTTCATCCGCACGCCCACCGGCCGCCGCCGGCTGAACGTGTTGGGGGCGTTGGATTTCGTGACCCGAGAGTTGGTGACCGTCACGAACACGACGTACATCACGGCCCAAACGGTCTGCGAATTACTCGAGACGCTCGCGGGGCGTTACCCCGGCCAAGCGATCACCCTGGTGCTGGACAACGCGCGGTATCAACGCTGCCGGTTGGTCCAAGATCGGGCCGTGGGGTTGGGCATCGAGTTGATGTTCCTGCCGTCCTACTCGCCGCACCTGAACCTGATCGAACGGATCTGGGGCCTGCTCAAGAAACGCTGCCTCAACGGCCGGTACTACGAAACGTTCGATCGATTTCAGCAAGCCATCCACGACGGCATCGCCAAGCTGGCCACCGACGACAAACCCAACGTCCAAACCCTCATCACCCGCAACTTCCAACACTTCAACAATCGGACAATCTTAGCCGCGTGAGGTATAGATCAATCCCGCCCCCCGGAAGTTGGGCTGACGCGACTCGATCGTCTGTCGCAACGCCTCGGCGACCAGATCCGTGGCCAACGACGTGTCGATCGCCCAGCCGACGATCTTGCGGCTAAACAGGTCCAAGACCACCGCTAGATAGACCCAACCCGCAGACGTGGGCCGGTAGGTGATGTCCGTGACCCACTTCTGATCAGGGCCGTCGGCTTGGAAGTCTTAATCCAGCACGTTCGGGGCCGGGGCCTTATCGGGGTCGGCCTGGGTGGTCGTGGGTTTGAACGTCTTGGCCACGCGACTGCGTAGCCCCATCTCTCGCATGGCTTTCGTCACCGTGTGGCGGCAGGCCGATTCGAGTTGCTCGTGTTGCTCAAGGGCCTCGGCGATCTTGCGCGAGCCATAGATGCCTTGGCTTTGTTCGAACACCTCGCGGACATCCTCGCGGATCTTGGCGGTGCGATCCGCCCGTGGGCTGGGATCACGGCCTAGCCACGGGTAATAGCCCGAATCCGATACCTCCAGCACCCGGCACATGGCCGCGACAGGGAACGTGTCGCGGTGTTGTCGGATCCATGGGTATCTCATAACGACTCCTTGGCGAAGCAGGCCGTCGCTTTTTTAAAAATCGCTCGTTCCAATTCGGCTTGTTTGAGTTGGCCACGCAGGCGGCGGTTCTCCTGCCGCAACTGCTCAAGGGTCGCATCGGGTCCACAAGGCGTCGGGGCGGGCACGAGCTGCTTGTGCCATTCAAGAAGGCTTTTTTCGGAAATGCCGACCGCTTGGGCCGCGGCTTTGAACGTGTAGCCCCCGTGGGTCACCAACCGAACCGTCTCACGCTTGAACGGCTCGGTGAACCGCCGCCGACACGGCTTGAGCGATCGCTGATCCGAGGGAAGGGTCGGGATTCGCGATTGAGGTTGAGACATCGCAGGACTCCTTGGCCGGGTATCTTCCCGGCTTCATCCGGAGTCCGCCACTGATGGGCCACCGCACCCCGCTGTGGTCGGCGAGGTGCTGGGTCCAATTCAGGAAGCAGCGTTCGAGTTGATCCGGCTCGAGCATCGCGAACACCCGACCGAACGTCTGATCCGAGGCGATCCCGTGTTCGAGCCGCAGAAATGTTTTGAGTCACGTCTGCTTGCACCGCCCGAAGTGGGCCACGTCCGCCCAGCCCTGGGCCCCACACAACACCGCCAAGATCGCGATGGCCATCAGGTGCGACCAACCGTGGCGGTAGTTGCCGCTCAAGCGGCGGGGGTCGTCCAAATCGTCAAAGAAGCGCAGCAGACCGCGCGGAGCTTGGGCATCCATGCCAGACCTCCTGTTAAGTTGGAGCTAAAGAAAAAACGCAGGCCTGCACCAACGTCCAAAAAAAGATGTATCTGTTTAGCGGTTAGCCGGTTGAATCTGGGCGGTTGAGATGAGTCGTCTCAGGTGATCGGGGTGCTGATCGGAGGCAGCACGCAGGAGGTGGGACAGAAAAGCCAACGCGTCGTGGGCGTGTTGATCACAAGTCGTCAGGACGCTGCCCAGAATTTCCTGAGCACGAGCACCCGCAGCCGTACGGTTGCCGCCGAAGACCTTGCGGTTGACCACCGCCGGGCGGATCGCCTGCTCGGCGGGCCAGTTGGTCGCTTCGATCCCCGGTTCATACAGAAACGTGAGGATCTCATCGGCGTGGCGAGCCAGGTGATTGCGAAACGTTCGGTTGCCACGATGCGATAGACGCCAAGCCAGCAAGCGGTCCAACCGCTTACGCAATCGCCCGCGGGCACAGGCCAAGCCATGCTCGCTGATCGTTCCCGCGTCGCGTCGATCACGAAGACGCAGCGCATCGAGCAACAACGCCTTGACCTTCCGCGGGAAACGCACCGCCCCACGCGTGGCTTGCTCCAGCAACATGCCCGTCCGCCGAAGCAGATGCGCCAAGCATTGCTGATGCGTGGCCTGTTCCAAAGAATCGTAAGGCGACCAGCCGTCGTGGATCATCCGCCCGGCATAGTCCTTGCCCAACACGTCCCGCACCACCTCGCCGCCGCGGCTGGGGCGGATGACATACAGCGTGACTTTCTTCGTCACGAACACCCACATCCACTGCAGCCATCCGCCGACTTTCCAGCCGGTTTCATCGGGGTAAACCGTGTCGCTGTGACGCACCACGTCACGCAGGCCGTCGTAAACAGATTGACCGCGTCGGGCCGTACGTAGCACGACGTGCGTCGCACCGCCACGGGTGATCGAGATCCCGAAGACCTGCTTGAGCAAGCCTTGGATGTCGCCATAACTCAGCCCGTACTTGTCCTTCATCAGGACGATCATGGCTTGAAGGTCCGGCCCCAGCTGGGAGGCCGCCGCCCCCGTGGCATCTGAGGTCTGCAACGGGTGGCGGGGGTGAAGGCGTCGACCACACCGCGTGCATGAACCCACGTGCAGGTCGAAACGTCGCACCACCGGCCGGCGGGGGATCTCGACCTGGAACTGATGGGTCACGTGATCTTCTTGGGCCTCGCCGCCGCAGCCGGGACACCGCGGGGTCAACGGCACGTCGATGACCTCGTCGGGGGGTTGCGGGGGTGGGGGCCGATGGGCTTTGGGGCCGTACGCCTTGCCCGCCTTGCGGCCGGGCTTCTTGGGCTGGGTTTTGGGCGATCCCTTGGAGAACGGCGCGGCTTGGCGTTGGGTCGAACGCGTGGCTTGTTCGAGGCGTTGTTCGAGTTGGCCGGCCCGAGCTTCGAGTTGAGCCACACGCTTCTCGAGTCGCAGGATCTGCCGGTCTTTCTCGGCGATGATTTCAAGCAGTTGATCGTAGGTGGGTCGAGCCATCCTGGCTGTTCCTGTCGTGTCGTCCTGACCGATGGTGAAGCGGGCACCCCAGCCCTTCGAACGCCATCTTATCCCTTTATATCGATGGCCGATTATAGACCGCGATCAGCAGATCAGAATTTCAAAATCCAACGCCCTCCCGTGCCTGGCTAGACGCTAAACAGATACAAAAAGATTAGGTCCGCTTCATCCCTCTTTCAAATCAACATCCCTTTTGAAATGAGATCGACCTGAGTGATCTGCAACCTCATCGGACCTCGGTCTGAGGGTAAAATCGCAGCCCAAAGACTGTTGTCAAATTTTTTCTCATACCAGTGTTCTCACCGTAGAACATCAATCAGCCTTCGTCGAGGCAGTTGAGTCGGCCGTCGATCGGTGTTTACGGATCGCCAGTATTCCAGCGGCCCCCAAGGCGAGGAATGCTAAAGAGGTCGGTTCGGGGATCTGGCCGGCACCGATCGGGTCGCCGGAGTCCTCGTAAGCCGCAGCTAAGATTCGCATCCCAATGCCTCCAGCAGCGAAGCCCTGGGTTTCAATCAGGGCCCAGCCGTTGGCCAGATTTCCGTTGCCCGTTTCGAACCGGAACCCCAACAGGCCGGTGGTATTTAAGAAATCTCCACCCTGATACACGCCCCCAAGAGTCGAAAACGACGACGCCAAGTGCGCTGAAGGCAAGAAATTGGTCAGTGCCCCCCCGACCTGGGCGTCGGATTCCAGGTTCGTCGCGAAGGGGTACGACGCCATGAAATAGGATTGATATTTGAGGTTCGCGATAAAACCGTTGTCGATCCCGCCCGACGGGTGACCGCCGATGAAAAAGGAAGGATAGTATCCGTACGACCCGGCATCTACATAAAAGTCGGGCACACCGTCGAGATCCACGTCCCAGGCCCGCAGATCGCCGAAAAAGCCGCCCGCCGCAGGCAGGTTGTTCGTGTCGACTACCTGGATCGCCGCGGTCGCATCGTGGGCCAGCCCACCCCCTGCCGCGGTGATCGCCGCCACCGCTGACGCCATCGACGAATACGCGGTGAGTCGTTTCTCCAGGCGTTTATTCCGCCGATTCGAAACGCGGCGGTTCGCCCGAGGCGATTGTTTTGAAGAGGCCTGAATACCGCTCGACGCGTTAACCGGGGACATATATTAGACTCCTTTACAAAGGTAAACCCAAACCGTGGCTTGACCTAATGTTCATCCACTGCGTGAGGTAACGTGAGATACCATATAAATAAGTTATTATTATTGTAACCGTGTTTGGGGTTGATGGCAAGCTTGTTACTTGTTGCCTCAAGGGCAGGGGCAGGACGATCGCATCTACTGATGATGGGCATAGATGATTTACCTCGTCGCCCAAGCGAAGCTGGGGAACGCAAGCAAACTCGACGCTAGGAATAATGAATGAACATTTCTGTCTTCTGTAAAATCTGTATCATCCTGAACAACAGAAGTTTATCAATTTAGGAGTCGATGAAAACCCTCAACAGCACGGGTAATAGGCGGCAATAATTCTGTCATGATCTTTCACTAGGATAATATAGATAAGCGCCTCGTGGCAAGACACGCCGATCGAGATGAATCACATATTTGTCCATGGGTTACAGCAGAAGAGTTGTAGATTGCAGCGACGAGTTTTATTGTCAAGTTCCCTTGTATCTTATTGCCTTGCAGGATATCGTCACGGAACCTCTTAGGAGCCCTTACTTTGTCCCAAATCGTCACCCCGACCCGTTGTGTGGAACGAGAGGTCCTCGACCGCTACGCTCAGGGCGCCCAGCGTGCCGAGCAGGCCCTGTGCTGCCCGATCGATGGCTACGACCCGAAGTACCTCAAGATCCTGCCCCAGGAGATCATCGAAAAGGACTACGGGTGCGGGGACCCTTCACGCTATGTCAGCGAAGGCGATGCGGTCCTGGACTTAGGCAGCGGGGCGGGCAAAATCTGCTACATCCTCGCCCAGAAGGTCGGGTCACGAGGCCGGGTGGTGGGCCTGGACTTCAACGACGCGATGTTGAGGCTGGCCCGAAAATACCAAGACGACATGGCCCAGAAGCTGGGGTATCGCAACGTCGAGTTTCACAAGGCGAAGATCCAGGACCTCGCCTTAGACCTCGACCGGGTCCAGCAGCGGTTGCGGGACGAGCCGATCACTTCCATCGAAGACCTTGGCCACTTCGAAGCGGTGTGCGACCAATTACGCCGCGATGACCCGCTGATCGGGGACCAGACCATGGACGCGGTGGTGTCCAACTGTGTGCTGAATCTGGTCCAGCCGCGGGACAAGGTCCAGCTGTTTGCGGAGATGTACCGGGTGCTCAAAGACGGCGGGCGGGCGGTGATCTCCGATATCGTCTGCGACGAAGACCCGACACAAGCGATCATGAGCGATCCCAAGCTCTGGAGCGGGTGCATCTCCGGGGCGTTCCGCGAGGACCGGTTCCTGGAGATGTTCCAGGAGGCGGGGTTTTATGGGGTCGAGGTTCTTGCCTACGGCCACGAGCCATGGCGCGTCATTGACGGCGTGGAGTTCCGGGCGGTGACCGTGCGTGCGTTCAAGGGTAAGGGCGGGCCATGCCTCGAGGGTCACCACGCGGTGATCTACAAAGGCCCATGGAAGCAGGTCCACGACGATGATCGTCACGTGTTCCACCGTGGCCAACGCATGGCGGTGTGCGAGAAGACGTATCGACTCATGACCGATCCTTCGGGGCCATATGCGGCGCAGATGGTCGCGGTCGACCCGCGTCAGCCCGTGTTATCCGATGAGATGAAGCCGTTCACCTGTCAAGGTGCCGCTATCCGCCACCCTCAGGAAACCAAGGGCGATGGCTATCACACGACCGAGTTCAGCGACGAACCATCGTGCGGCGACGGTGGGGCGTGCTGCTGACAAAGTGAGCTGACGTTTCTCGTTTTGATACGGAGGGCATTTGGGGATAAGGAGTCGTTGTAGGCATAAAATTTGCGATGGAGGCGTGTTCTTAGCTAGTTCGTTCCAGCCGTTGGCGCACGAGCATTGCTCGGAACCGGCGGCGGGTAGGGGGGGCCATTTGGCCGCCGTGGAGCCACTGGAGGTGGGCTGGCTGGGTCAGCAGCAATAGCTCATTGACCTTGCGGATGTCGATGGTATCGATCCGGTTCATGTTCACGCCCAGGCGCAGGTGGCTAAGCAGGGCCAACACTTCTTCGGTGCCCAGCAGCCGGGCGTGCTGGAGGGTGCCCCAGGCCCGCCAGACCTTGTCATCGAGCTGGGTCTCGCGCTGGCGCATCAGTGCCTGGCGGGCTTGTTGCTCGTAGGCGATGATCTGGGGCACAATCGTGACCTCAAAGTCTGAAAGGATCTCCTGCTCGGTCTTGCCCAGCGTGGTCTGGTTGGAGACTTGATATAGGTCGCCCAGAGCTTCTGACCCTTCGCCGAACAGGCCGCGCACCGCCAGGTGCATGTCGCGGGCGGCGCGGCGGACCTTCTCGATCTCTCCTGTAAGCTTCAACGCCGGCAGGTGCAGCATGACACTAACCCGGATCGCGGTGCCCAGGTTGGTGGGGCAGGCGGTGAGGTACCCAAACCGCTTGGAGTAGGCGTAGTCGAGGCGTTCCTCGAGCACGTCGTCGATCCGGTTGATCTGATCAAAAGCTTCACTTAGCTGCATCCCGCTGCGGAGGACCTGGATCCGCAGATGGTCTTCTTCATTGATCATGATCGAAAACGTTTCATCCGGGGCGATGGCCACGGCGCGGGGCAGGTCTTCATTGAGGGAGGCGTGCTGGCGGCTGATCAGGTGCCGCTCGACGAGCAGCTGGCGGTCCATGGCGCTGACCGCGGACAGGTCGATCCAGGCTACGCCCTCGGCGAGGCGGCCGCTCATGACCTGGCGTCGGCAGCGGTCGAAGATCTCATGCCGTTGGCGGCGGTTGGACCGTTCGACGAACGGGAACCCCCCGATGTTACGGGCCAGACGCACCCGGCTAGAGATCACGATCTCGTTGTGCGGGCCCGACCCGCGTAGCCACTCACTGGCACGCTCGGTCATCTGGCGCAGGCTCATGGCAGGTCGTCCTCAAACCGCTCGATGTCGTCACGGAGGCGTGCGGCCAGCTCGTAATCCTCGGCCTCGACCGCGGCCGCGAGGCGCTTGCGCATCCGCATCATCTGCTGCTGGCGTTTCTGGCCCTCCCCGGCGCGGCGGGGGACCTTGCCGATGTGGTACGTGGCCGCTTCGTGGGCGCGCTCGAGCAGGGGTTCGATCTGCTGCTCGAAGTCGGTGTAGCAGTGGGGGCAGCCCATGAGGCTCTGGTTGCGGAACTGCGAGAAGGTCAAACCGCAGTGCTGGCAGGCCACGTCGTCGGTGGTCGCTTCGTTCTGTAGCTTCACCAGGCTCGGCAGCAGTTCGCTGATCGCCGAGTTCACGGTCTGGCCCGCGAGACCCGCCTCCACCGCGTGCTGCTCACAAAGATGCTTTTCGATCTTCTGCCCTTTGATGATCTCCACCGAGTGGTGTGTGGCGGGTTTATTGCAGATATCGCATTGGCGCTTCAAAACCTTTTTTCCGCTGGGGTTTGCTGTATCAATTATAGATCTGGGACACAGCGGGTTCAATCCGCGGGGCGTGATCGACGAGCGGGATCATTCCTGGCATCAGATAAGACGATCAACCCGCTGAGGGGCGAACAGGCGGTAGCGGACCCCGCGCCAGCGCATAGTCCTTCCCAGCGCAGCCCTGAAGATCAGCAGCCAGTGCAGGGTCATCCACAACGGTGTGGCCCAACGGTCTAACCAAAGCGTTAATCTTAACGCTTGCAAGCCAGAAACATCGAACGCGTGAGCAACGACTCGTCGACGGTAGGTGGACCGTACCTGGTCGGCGATCGATACCGCCGTGAGCGTTGCCGCTGGCCACCACCACGGTAATGTTGAGAACCAGCCGGTCACGGAACCGACCAGCGCCGCACCAGCGGTGCAGAAGCCGGCTACATAGAGGCTGGTGATCGTTAGCCCTCCGAGATACAGCCAAGGGGCATATACCCGGGTCAGCAGGTATTGGCGGTGGGCGAAGTTGATCAGGCCGGTGAGTGTGAAATCGACGTGGGTGGCGACGAGGCACCAGGGCACGTAATAAACCCGAAGGCCTAACTCTCGGCACATCCGGCTGAATTGATAATCATCGCACAGGGCCCCGACAAGCTTCTGGCGCAGTTCCCCGCGGCGAGCGGTTTGAGCCAGAAGGGCCATCGATCCGCCCCAGGCATAGCTGAACCGATCGGCCTTGTAGAAGCACGCCACGGAGCTGTTCATGATACTGGCGAGGTGAGACCAGATCGTCGCCCGGTTTGGGGTGGGGGTCGCGGGGTGCCCCGCGTCGGGGCGGTGGGGCGTGGGGATGAGCCAGCGGTACCCCGTGGTCAAGCCGATGGCCCCTTGACGGCCTAACGGGCCCACGAGATCCGCCAGCCACCGGTTGCCCGGGATCGCGTCGCTATCAGCGAAGACCCATACCCATGGCTGGGGGAGGGCGGCAGGGGGGCGGGCGTCGAGGTGGTCGATCGCGAATAACTGGTTATGGACCTTCTGGCCTTCGTGGGGCCCGGCGGGGCCGGCCACGAGGATCTCCGCACGGTGGTCGGGGTGGGCAGCGACGTGTTTAGCGAGCACCGGGTAGGCCGGGTCGGTGGGGCTATCGACGATCAGCAGCAGCTCATAATCCGGGTAATCGAGCTCAAAAAGAGATTGGACATGGGCTTCAAGGTCGGTATCGAGGCCCTTGAACGGGACGATCACCGTGGCGAAGGGGCGGAACGCATCGTGGCGGTCTCTGGGATGGCGGTCGAACATCCGCGCGGCTTTACGCACCTGTAGGACCGAGAGCACCGCTTGGACCAACCACCCCAGCCATAGCAAAGCCAGTGGCAGGGGCGGGAAGATCAGGGCGATCATCTCGATGAAGCGGGTCGGTTGCATTGATGCTCGTTTACGGGCCGGTCGTATCTGGGCGGGCGGGCGTCGTCGAGTCGGCTCACGACACGGTTTGATCCACAGCTCAGGGCGGTCGTTATTCAGCCGCGGTGTCTTTTCATACGCACGGCGTTCTCGAGGTTAAAGTACAACGCTTGGCCGGTCGTCCACGGCACCGTCGTTGGGTGTCGAGGCGGGTTTTCATAGATTTTTCAGGACTATCGAACTTTTTGCGAGACCTCCGCGGGCAATAGAGACCGCCCGGTCATCGCCTCAGGCGGGTCGAGGCCCATCAGTTGCAGGGCCGTGGGCATGACATCAGCTAGCCGCCCGCCTTCGCGCAGGGGCAGATCCAATGGGTCGGGGGTGACGATGATCGCTTCGACATCATATGTGGTGTGCGCGGTGTGTGGGGATCCGGTTTCGGGCATGACCATCTGCTCGGCGTTGCCGTGGTCGGCGGTGACGATCAACGCGCCGTTGCGTTTGAGGGTCGCGTCGGTGATCGCGGCTACGCACCGGTCGACCGCTTCAACCGCCTTGACGGCCGCGTCGAGTTTGCCGGTGTGGCCGACCATGTCGCCATTGGCGAAGTTCACGAGGATAAAATCTTCGCAGTCGTCAGCGGCGAGACGCTCAAGGACCAGGTCGCGGACCTCGGACGCGCTCATCTCGGGTTGGAGGTCATAGGTCGCGACCTTGGGGGATTGGGCCATCTTCCGGGTTTCGCCGGGGAACGGGTCTTCTCGGTAGTCATTAAAGAAAAAAGTAACGTGTGGGAATTTCTCGGTCTCGGCGCATCGGAATTGGGTGAGGCTGTGGTCGGCGAGGTACTGGCCGACGATATCGTTCATGTTCGGCGGCTTGGGGAACGCGACGTCCACGGGCAGGCCTTGCTCGTAGGCGGTCATGGCCACGAACCTCAGATCGAGCTTCCTGCCACGGTCGAAGCCGCGTTGGCCGGTATCTGGCGAGGGTGGCACCTGAGCCCAGTCCGGGTCGTCTAGCGTGAACGCTTTGATGATCTGGCGGGGCCGGTCACCGCGGTAATTGTAGAACAGGACGGTATCCCCGTTTTGCAGACGGGTTGAGAGGGCGTCGTCGAGGTCGCGGCCGATCATCGTGGGGGTGACGAATTCATCGCCTTGCTGTGAGTCGTTGTGGGGGTGGTCGTAGTACCGCTGGATCGCTTCATCGGCGTTTTGAGCGAACGGCAGCCCGAGCTTACGCGCGTGCAGGCCGGTGAGGCACGCGTATGCTTTTTCAACCCGCTGCCATCGGTTGTCTCGGTCCATGGCGAAATACCGGCCGCAGACGCTGGCGACGCGACCCACGCCCAGCTCGTTGCATTTTTCTTGGACCTGGGCGACGAAGCTCTTGCCGGTAAACGGGCCGGTGTCACGGCCGTCGGTGAATAGGTGCAGCGCCACCCGGTCGTGGTTGAGCTTCTTGCACAGTTCCAGGCAGGCATAGAGGTGGGTTAACAGCCCATGGACACCGGCGTCGGAGGCGATGCCCAGCAGGTGGACATGGCGGTAGGGGATCTGTTTCTGAGCGTCGCGGATGGCGTCGACCAAGACCGGGTTATCGAAGAACGACCCCGATCGGATCGCTTTGGTGATCCTGACCGATTCTTGATCGACCACGCGTGCGGCGCCCAGGTTCTGGTGGCCGACTTCGCTGTTGCCCATGGTGCCGTTGGGCAGGCCAACGTCCTCTCCGCTGGTGCGGATCAGCGTCCAGGGATACGTGGCCAGGAGGCGGTCGCAACAGGGGGTTTGGGCCAAGTGGACGGCGTTGAAGGCGTCATGTTGAGGGTTCGGGTTGCGGCCCCAGCCGTCGCGGACGATCAGGACCACGGGACGGTACGACATCGACATCGGGTTGCTCCCTATGGGCTAGAATTCACTCAAACCTTTGATATACGCTTCGGGTATCAAACATACCGCGTCAGAGACGCCTTGGACACCGACCGTTTTCTTGTTGCGTCCACGAGTCATGCCGTGATTTGGTCCAAGTGGTCCAAGATGGGCAGGTATGATGTAAAAGCGTTCAATAATTAACGATAAAGAAGAAAAAAACTTACGTAAGATGATCAGGCCCGGTTTATCGGATTTTATGATTTGCGATAGCTACCCGTGGCTGGTGCTTCGAGCAGGTTGTCCGGGCTCGGTTGCGCCGCCATTGCCGTTAATTGAGGTTGGGGTGTAGGTCGACGCTGACGGTCACGCCGTTAGATTTGGCCAGTTCAGCTCAAGGCGTGACCGCTTAGCTGCGTCAACACCGACCGGGTCGGGTCGAGTTGGCGGATGCTGCGGCTTACCGGGCCGGTTAGATCCCCGAGGTGACCTACGAACCAGCCCACCAGACTGGGGTGGGCCGAGAGCCGGTTGATCTGCTGAAGCATGTTCAGGCCCGGCTTGGCTTCGGGGTGGATCGGGACGCACTGGACCATCAGGATACCGGCCCGGTCGGCTGCGTCATAGAGGACATCCGGCCCGTAGTGGCCACGCACCACAAGCAAGGAATCCCCCGCGGCTGGCAGCAGCGACCCCTCGTCGGGCAGATCGATGGGTACCACCGACTGGATCGTGAAGACCCGGCCGTTGACCAATACCTCCACACCCTGATCAAGCTGGATCTGTCGCACGGAGGTCAGGCCGATCATCGTCTGGTACTGCCCGACCGTCTCTTGGCCCACGATCAGCCGCACCGTCAGTTCGTACAGGGATTGGTCCCCGAGTCCGGCCGGCCACCAGCGATCGGGCTTGACCAGCTCGTAGCGGACCATGCCCTGATGATCCGACAGCTCGAGCCTGCTGTGATGTTCGTCGTGGAAGCCTTGTGAACTGGCGATGTCGAGGTGCACGTCGATCTCATGGGTCGAGCGGTCGTCCCATGAGTTGGGGACCGGGGGATGGAGATGCACGCGGACCTCGATCACGGCCTGGTTCTCGTCGACATACCGCACGAGCGGCCGGATGGAAAACAGCGAGCCAGGAGATGGATCTGCCCATTGCATGATCGAGGGATCCAGCAGTGAGAAATCGCTTATCGCGTCCCCTATCTATAGGGAGAATAATCGGCAAAAATCAAGCCCCACCTCAATCATCACCCGAAAACACGGGCCTTGAACCCGGTGGAACGGGTTAAAATCGCCGTTATCGGAACCGAACTTAGAGGTGAATCGTGCTTAGGGTGGGAGGTGAGTCATCCCCAGGCGACTGCATCGCTGGATCCCTTGATCATCCGACCCGTGCTGTACGTCCCCGGGAGGGCTCTTGCGCCGTCACCCCGGGTCGAAATGCGCAGAAAAAAGGCTGAACGAAGCTCAAAAAAGAAGAAAAAAAATAGAAAAATAGCAAAAAGCGATTATTATAGATGACCTTCGTACAGCCCTGTAGGTCTGATCGATCTCAGATCGATCCTATCTAGTGTTTTTTGCCAAGCGCCTCCTTTCTTTACAAATCAAGTCCGTCTCTATCTAGAATCATTGTCGACTTTCAGCCTGTCGTCAAGTGGGCCTATCGAACGGCTGATCCGTCGAAGCATCATTTTGATGGCCCTTTCCATTTTCTTTTAGTCTTTTTTCTCACTAAAGTTATCGTCAGGTGGCGATCCAAGGTTAAGGTCGTGATCGTTTGGACCCAAAGAACGTAGAACCGCGGCGGAGGCTGAGAGGCGAACCTGCTGAACAGGATCGTCTAATAGTGACTCGATCGCTTGTCGGGCCCTGAGGTCTGGAAAATGTCCCAGGGTCAGTGCCGCCTGTGCCCGCACGGTGGGGATATCGGATTGACTCGCTTCGAGCACGATGTCGACGCCTTCCTGGAAACGACCCATCTGGGCCAGCGCCCCTGCGGCGGCGATCTGAAGCTCAATCGGGGGCATCGAAACCAGCTGAAAGAGCGCACGCTCCATCCGTCGGTCTTGGAGTTCGCCCATCGCGGTTACGGCCAGGATCCTTACCTCGTCAAACTGAGAGTAGGCCCCAGCCCGCAACGCACTCAACGATGAATCGTCGCCCAGCCTTACCAGGGCCTCGGCGATCTGGATCCGGACAATCGCTTCTTGGACGGCGCTGGCACGGGGCATCGGCGTCTTAGCCAACTCCCGGAGCATCGGCGCGGCGCTAGGGTCGCCGTTGTACCCGATCAGCATCGCCACGTTGGACCGCAGCCTCGGGTCCTGGCTGGTCAGCATCGCTGCCATCGGGCTGATGTCCACCGGCTGGTGGCAGCGGTCGAGGGCGAACATCGCCGCGGCTTGAACCGACGGTGATTCGTCTTTAAGAAACCGTCTGGCCTGTGGGGACAGCGGCTCAAGTTGGAGCTTCCCGATCGTTGCTAGGGCCGCGAACCGCACCGCGGGGTGGGGGTCGTCCAGGGCCAGCTGGATCACCGGCAATAGCCGTTTCTCGATCGGCTGGATCGCCTCGACCGCGTTGGCCCGCAGGAACGGGTCTTCGCTGTCCGTGGCTTCAAGGACGATCAACAGAGCACGCGTGTGTGCGTCCACCGCCGGTGACGGATCCCCGGCGTCCTGAGCCAGGGTCGCGGTCCCCCAGAGCAGGAGCATGACGATCCCGCCTGCACACGCCTTGAAAAAGACCGAGCGATCCACCCAGCGGCGTCGGTCACGAGTTAGATCAGCTACTTCTATCATCGTCTCGATCCAGGTTACATGCCCCGCATCCGCAGCGGCGAGATAGCGGGTTGGGAACGGCGAAACACCGGAACCACCAACAAGATCCCCGTCATGACCGCCAACCCCCAGACGGGCGTTTGCCCGTACTGGCCCCAAACGGACTGACGCGTGTCGAGCGTCACCGCGTGCGACACCGACCCGTCCACGTGCTGGGACCGCCCATCGACATTGACCGTCGGCCCCACCCGTCCCACCGAATCAATGAACCCGCTTACCCCGGTGTTGACGCTGCGGGCCATCGGTACCCGGTTCTCTACGCACCGCAGCACCGCGATCTGCATGTGCTGGGGCCGCTGCTGGTAACCCTGATACCACCCGTCGTTGGTCAGGTTCACCAACAGGTCGACCCGCTTGTTCCCGCCGTCGCCGTAGACCATCCGCCGGCAGACCTCGGCGATACTGTCCTCGAAACAGATCGGCGTAGCGATCCGGATCTCACGGGGGACCTGGGTCGCGGGTTGCTGTAGTGAGCGCGGCTGATCTTGACCCGTGTCCAGCAAACTGGCACGAGACCCCACACGAAAAACCGTCCAGTCCCGCCCCGGCTGGAGGGTATAATCCGATTCATGAGGGCTAAGGTGCCGGATGAACGCCTTCTTGAGCCACGGCATGTTCTCGACCCAGGGGATGTATTCTCCGAAGGGCACCCGGTGGATCTTGTCATAGCGGTCGGACGATTGGGTCCCGTTGTTGCGATAGAGGTACGCCGCGTTGTACCGCCCCGCCCCGGGCTGCCGCCACGTGTAAGCCGCCGCCCCGACGATCAGATCGATGTTCAGCTGCCGCGCGGTCGAAGCGATCTGATGATGGTATTGCAACGCCCCGGCGGCCGTGGGGTCTTCGTGCGCAGCGGCTAGATAGCGAGCGGTCACCTCGGTGTTTAAGGGGATGGGCACCATGGTTTCTGGCCAGACCACTAGGCTCGGGGCCACGGGCGAAGCCGCTGCCTGCCGCGTGAGCTCGAGCATCCGTTGCCAATCGGCATGCCGCTGCTGGGGCGTGGGCCGGATCTTATTGTCCTGGGGTACGTTCGTCTGCACGACCGCCATGGCGAAGGCCTGTCTAATAATGATGCCGCGGGTCTGCTGGATCCGGTACTGGCCGTACAACCACGAGCCGCCTAGAACGATGATCCACAGCAACAAGCTTAGCCGCACGCCCACGGGCTGTTGCAGCGGGCCACGTTGATACGCCGCCCAGACACCCAGGATGACATCTACGAGAAGGCCGTTGGTCATCGCCACCAGGAAGCTCACCCCGTATTCGCCGAAAAGATCGGCGACCTGGATCAGCCGGCCCGGCGCCTGGCCGGCGGCGAACGGGGCTTGGCTGTGGCCCAGGGTAAACCAAGCGAACCCTCCCGCCGGGACCGTCCCACGGATCAGCTCCATGGTCACCCATGCCATCGGTAGGATCACCGCCACCGGCAGCCGCGGGTATTTCTTGTATAGCCAACGGACCGCGCCCATGACCGCCGGCCCGTACGCTGCCATGACCGCCGCCAACCCGAGATACCCGCCGACCGTCACCCCGCTTAGCCAGCTGATCCGTGCCAGCCACCATACCCAGGCCATGAGGTAACACGTCCACAGCAGCCGCCACGTGCTCGTCGCTCCGATCGCCAAAACCACTGCCGGAACAAGCCCCACATGGGCACACCACCCCCAACCGGGCTGCGGGAAGGCCAAGCCGATCAGCAAGACGGCGGCGGCTAATAGGAGCCCATGCGCCGCGATCGAGTGGATCGCCAAAGGGGACACCCGCCCAGTGGCAGAAGAGTCGTTCATCATCCACCAAAGGATATCGACCCATCGGGATTCTTGAAACAAATTAGACGCACCGTGTCCCTCAACACCGCGTCGATGGTCCGATGGATCCGAAACTTATCGTGCCGTGTAGCCGTGTACAAGGTCCGCGACACCGCTTGACCCCAACCGGGTCTATGCCCCGATCGTCACCTGTTCTTTGATGATGCCGCCCACCCTAGCTCCATCAATCCATGGCTGCTTCGTCCGGACCCGGATTAACGAAAGGTCCAGCTGCAGCAAAACAATCTGACGTTCAGTCAGCAAGGGGGGCCGGATCGCCGATAACGCCTGTAATGATCGTGAGTTTCTTACAATCCTGGTGGATACTAGCCAAGCGACCCCTCGACGGCCCTGAGCGGGTCCACTGGGATGACCTACGCGAAAACTGGCAGCTATCGAGTGATGGCCATCTGGCGATCGGTCCGCTGCTGATCGCCGTCGCAGCGGTGCTGGCCTTGATGCTGCTGATCTGGACCGGTCTGCCGGGTAAGGTTTTAGAAGCGTTGAAGAAAGGGTTGGTCCGGACGGCAGCGGCCCTCAAATCCAACCCCACGCGGCCTCCGGTAACACCCGCCAGCCAGACCCATAAGGAGTTACCCCAAAAG
The DNA here is from genome assembly GCA_965224205.1 of Phycisphaeraceae bacterium. Classification (GTDB taxonomy): domain Bacteria; phylum Planctomycetota; class Phycisphaerae; order Phycisphaerales; family Phycisphaeraceae; genus CBDCYN01. The sequence goes on along the minus strand of CBDCYN010000019.1, from coordinate 4,895 downwards.
GCCCAGGCCCCCTCCACGCAACAGCCGACGCGGCGTGACCTCTTTCAAGAAGGCCAACGGGCTAAAATCCGGGTGCAGCTAAGCGATACGACCAACCTCGACCAGCGGCTAGTTGACCTGGGGGCCACGGTGCTCGGCGAGCGTGTCCAGACGGTGACGTACTACCACCCCCCCGACCATCGTCCACAGTGCGCGGGCATGGGGCTGCAGCTTTGCGTCGACCGGGACAACGGGGCCGAGCCCGGGCTCGCTTGCATCACCTGGTTTGAGCCCGATGAACGCGAGCACCCGACTTGTAGCCAAGAGGTACAGGTCACGGTCGGTGATGACAGCTGCGCGGCTGCTTTTCTCAAGGCGGTCGGTTTCCGCCAGGCCCGCCGCTTCGAGATCGCCCGCCAGCCGAGGCGGTGGAAACAGTGTGTGATCAGCATCGACACCGTCCCCCATCTGGGACGGTTTGTCGAGATCAGTGCTGCGTCGCCCGAACACGTCCAGGGCGCCCGCCGTGCGTTAGGGCTCGATTCGCTGCGGCCGATCCACCCTCCTTACGCGGGGCTGCTCGAGTCGTACCTGGTCCAGCACCAGATCGCCGATCCATTCGTCCCCCTTAACCCAACGCCTCACAAAGCCGCGGGATGAACCCCTGGTCCGCACACACCCGTGCGTTTAACCTCGGGTCGTGGCTGCGGCTTCGTTGGTCGACCGCTCCCAAGCCTGTCCACGCTGTCTCGGGTTGCCCCCAAGGGGTGAACGTCGGTCATGAAGTGCAGCGCCTCTCCTGATCGCCTTACCCCTCAAGCTTTTCGACGGGCTTGACTACCGGGCAAGCCGTCAGTGGCACACCCCTTCTCACACACGCTCTCATATGGTGTCACGCAAAATCTCATTTTTTCTCTTCGTTTTGCGCAGAATATCGTCTCCACAAGCGAATCTATTAATAGAGAACAGACGTGTTTGAGTTCAGGTGAAACCCAGGACAATGAACTGAAAGGAGGCCCGATCATGACACGGTTCCAGGTATTCACGCTCGACCCGCAGTTCCCCGATAGCTGGATGCTCATCGCCACGGTCGTGGCCGATACCGTGGACAGAGCGATCGACGTGGCCCATCACATGCCGGGCCTGCGGTTCGCCCCGCTGCGTGCGGTTGCGGTGTAAGAAGTGATACCCAGGCGGAGCGACCCGGCCAACGCACGAAGAACGACCCAGCCGTATGAAGTCATCACCCATTAGAACGAACCCCGAACAGGAGGGCAACACAATGAAGACGCAACGAACATGGATCAACCCCCCGGCACGGCGGCTACGCAAGCCGCGGCGCTAGACGATCAACCCGGATACCGAAATCCCGTTGCCGCGTACACAGTAGCACAACTTCTTAAACAAACTTTGACTTTGCCTGACTGGTGTACGCAGCAACGGGATTTCCACCCGGTTCGGATTGGACTCTTGGGGTACTTGAAACGGCGTCTGCGAGCCGTCCGGGAGAACCGACTGCAACGAGACACCGCCGAACGACCCAGAGACCGATACAACGGATACAGGAGCGAAAAAGACCAAAACCCCTCACCGCGTTGCTGCGTACACAGTAGCACAGCTTCTTAAACAAACCTTGACTTTGCCTGACTGGTGTACGCAGCAACGCGGTGGCTTGCGGGGCGTCGCCGCGTTGGCCCGGGGGTGACGATCAGCCGACGCATCCGGCCGTCGCCGTCGATCGCCGCGTGCAGCCTGGTCGTCAGCCCACCGCGGGACCGGTCTAGGCATTGGCGGTCGTGGGCATCATGTTTTTATACGCATCGCGTATCAAAATACCGCGTCGGTGACCCATCTGACCCCGGAAATGGTCGTGCCGCGTACAAGAGCCACGCCGTCATTTCATCCGGGATGGGTATATTTTGGGCCAACCGCCGGCCGGTCGAGGCGGGCCTTTGGATTTTACCTCCTGATACTGCCCCCTCAGGACGGGTCAGTAGCGTTTATCCTTGAGGGGCTTGTTCCTGGGCTGTTGTGAGGGGTTGCGAAATCCAACCTTGGCGTCTTGGGGTCAAATCGGTGGAGGGTTCGTTCTCGCGCCACAGGACGCTTAAATGAGAACGCCCTGGGGTGGGCCTTGACGCTGGTCGAATCCAGTTGTTGCAGTACTTCGGGCTGGTCCTCGTCGTGGGCTAGATCCACGTCGTCCATCACTTTGACTACCCGTTCCCACACGCTGTTGAGCTTGCCGAAGCGCTGAGACAGATCGTTCCAGGGCTGGCGGTTTTGATCACGTACAGCTGTCTGCGGCGGTGCGGCTGGGGTCGCTTACCTTGCCCGGCAGGTGATCACGAATCCGTCAGTTCGTGACGTCGTAGCACCTATAGCAATCATTTAGCAAAAAGGATCTGTTGAATAATTCGTTGCGGAGGCGATTTTGGTGTCAACTTTGCCTCGTTGCAGATTTCACCCGAAATTCAATTATTCAACAGGCCCCCAAAAAAAACTAGGATTTTGGTAAGAAAGGTATTGACGGCCAGACATTGATTTGATATTTTGGATACGAAGCTAGGTGTAGAGAGAGATGCAACCTAATCATACGACAAGAGTGTAGAAAGCAATGGTGGAGGCCACGGGGAGGATAGAGGGTGATTTTCGTGTATAAAATTGAGGTCACGAGGGGTTGATTGGGAGGCGATATTTTATTCTTGTGTTGTTTTCTATCTGCGCGCTGATGTGTAAAGCTGCAGATTGAGTGTCTTAGCGAGGGAGTCTGTCGAAAATCATATTCTTTTAAAGGAGTGGTATTTATGAGATTGGTTGAAAGAAAAGCTTTGGCCGGTTTGGTAGCGGTGGGGATGTTCGCGTCGTCAGCTGATGCGGCGCTGCTCGGGTTGGTCCTTAAGGATTTCCCGGACATCAATTCAAACTTCATCAGCGTCAACTATGATTCGACTAGCAACATATTGACGGCGGATGGGGATGCGTCGACGATCGATGACGATGGTGTGGGTGGGCCGATCGGCATCGACAACGGCTTTGGCGGGTTTAGCCTAGCGGCGGAGATCGATGAGTCCGGGAATTTGGTGGGCGGTACTTTCTCTATATCTGGTGAAGTTCCCAGCTTGGGCTTTAATTCCGGGACACTTTTGACCGGGGATTTGACAGGCTTTGGTTTTAATCCAGCAGGAGGCGATCCACTTGAATTCTTGTTTAGCGTTACCGGTGGCGATGCGGCTGGTTTATTCGGAAGTCCCGCGGGACTCCTTCTCAATTCTGCTGGTTTTGATGGCGATTTCGTCGATGATTTTGGTGCTACCTTCACTGCTGTTGCCAATGTAGGTATGCCGGTCGAAGTTGTGCCCGAGCCGGTGTCGGCGAGTCTTTTCATGATTGGTGGGTTTGGCTTGCTCAGCTACGGCATGAACCGTCGGCGGCGCGGTGATATTATTTGACGACGGGCGCGGCGCAGCGACGGGTGCTTGTGGTGCCGCCAGTATGTGTATCCCCAAGTGCCTCGCCAAGCGATGTTCTTTCCGTCCGTTTTCGAGCGAGATCCTGAAAATATTTCTGCGGCCATACCCTGTGGATTTTCTTGTTGGATGGTGCGGTGTGTTGGTTGCGGGTGTGAAATTTGCCTGTATTTAACTGTTCAACGCACACTATTAGACTGATCGCGGTTCGTTCGTCTGTCATGGATGTACGGTTTTAGGGGAAGGTGCTTCGGTGGCGCGTTGGGATGATACTCACTCCTCGTTCGCTGGGTTCGGCGATTTGTTGAGTCTTGGGGTCGTCGAAGTCAGGCATAGGGGGGTGTAAGTAAATACGGTCGTGATCTAAAGTTAGACGAGGAGAAAGAAGAGGTCGGCTTGAGGGCACGGTGTATTGAACAATTTTCATATTTCATATTCGTCATGCCCGCGACAAGCACAGTGTTGGCAAGGTTGATTGATGTCTTGGTTGGATGAAATGGATCGAGGCACGATCGAGCTTTTCTAGGGCAAACGAATCGAACGACTGCGCGGCGGTAATCGTCGCGGAGGCCGTATTCGAGGGATGATCGGAGTCCAATTGATGGGATACCGGCATCAAAACAGCAGACGGTGCGTCTCGGTGGGCGTTCGATCGGGTGAGGTTGCGGGAAGAGAGAGTTGTGAGGCGTTTATTGTGCGTCTGAGGTGAAGAACCCGCGGGGACGCGGTGATTCATCCTCAGATTTTTTATTGGGTAGTTGGTATCGGGTTCGGAGGGGTCTGGGTTTCTATTGTTTTTTCTGGGTATTCACATGACGCAGCCATGCACAAAATGTAGTAGATGATGACACGTCCTTGGTCTCAACTGATGGTGGCTGGTTGCGTCAAGTAAATAACCCTATTGTTTTTTGTTTGGTTTTTTAATCGGATTGGACCGTCAGCGGTGTGCTGTTCGGGACATTACACGCAAGAAAGGTGTTGTCATGAGCAAGAGCGGAAAGCGTCAGAAGAAGGCAGCGATGCGGCGTTGGACCCCCTGGTTTCGTCAGTTCCGCGGGGCCGGATCCCAGCCTTGGATCGTCGCCGAGTCGGAGCGTTCCGCCAAGCTTTTTGAGCCGCTCGAATCAAGGGTGATGCTTGATTCGACGCTTTTAGGGGTCACGCTCGACTTTCCGCTTATTGCTTATAACAACGACGGAACTTTAACTTACGACGCAGCCACCGATGCCTTTGATATCCACGCGACCCCTCTGGCGTTCAAGGAAGCCCCCGCGTCTCCGACTCGAGCAATCACTGGTGTCCGGAACCTTGAGATCCACATCGAAGTTGATGAAACCGGTGAACTTATAGGCGGTGTGCCCGGGGACGATCTAGTGATCGAGGGTGATCTGGACATCGACGGCGACTCGGTCGTTGATTTTTCCGGCGTGCTGCTCACGGGTGAAG
>CBDCYN010000018.1:0-36733 GCA_965224205.1 Phycisphaeraceae bacterium | reverse complement strand
TCGCGGCCCTTCCTTAAGAGAATCGACCCATTCTTACTCCAAAAGATCCTGACCGGGCCCGCGAGGGTTTCGCGGATCTTGAACGACCGCGAACCGATGTCGAACACCACCCCGGCGTGCAGCCTGCGGTGCACGGTCACGTCCAGCGCGCGGGCTTCGATGAGGCGTTCGGATAAGGCTTCAAGGACAGCAGCGCTGCGAGACAAGTGCGAGTCGATCTCATGAAGCTCGAACATGATCTCGGTCTGCCGCTCACGCAGGGCTGGGGTCAGGTTCTTGGCGTCGCTGTTGAATTGGTCCTGCTCGGTGATCAAGGATTCTCGCTTTTGCGACATCTGTTCCACCAAGTCCTTGAGCTTCTGCTCGATCGGCTCTAGCCGCTGACCCCCCGAGAAGATCAGGTGGGTCGGGGCCTGGGCGTGGCTGCCCAAGACGGCGACTTCGACATCGGAAAACACAGACACTATGCTGCTGGTCAACCGCCCCGTTTTGGAACGGACCGCCCCGCGGACGTCCAGCTCGCAGTTGATCACTTCACGCTCAAATTCCAGATCCCCCTGGACGGCCCCGTGGACGTTATTGAGGTATTTAGCCACGAGGTTGCGGCCGATGGTTACGTTGCCCCGTTCTCGTCCCGCCATCCCCCCCAGGGCCAGGAGATCATCGCCGCACTCGATCGTCGCCGCCTCGATCAGGCCGCGGACCTCAACGCTGCTAGTGGCCTTGATCTCGAAGCAATCCCGCACGCCTTTGTGGACGACGACGCTGCCCCGTGAACTCAATATTCCCGGTCGAGAAATCCACGAATTGATGGATCTCCAGGACCTGCCGGATCGTGAGCTTATCACCCTGGTGATCGACGATCCCGTCGGCCTGGGCGATGATCTGCCCCGACCCGTCGATCAGGACGGTGTCATCGGTTTCAACCTTGGCGGGTCGCCCCAGCTTGGCATGGAGGGTCCGCCCGCCAACATCTCGACCGTCGTGGCCCATGGTCGGCGCGATCACCTTGCCGATGACCTGACCAGGCTCAACGAACGAGAACGCGCTGCGTTGATAGTGTGAGTACGCTTCGTCGGGGCAAGCTTCGTCGGGGTGGTCCTGTGATTGAGCGGGATCGTCTTGGGGGCCTTGCGGTTCCGTGGGAGACTGTTCGGGGGGTGATGGTTCGGACGGGTCTTGCGATAGCCATTTCAATCCGGCCGTCTTGACCGTCCTGTGGCAGCGTGGCTCGGGCGACGATGGCCTGACAGGGCTGATCCGGGCAATGGGCGGTTAATACCTGATCGACGGCGTCGAGCACCGCTTGGGTGGTCTCGACCCCGGCTGCCCGGAGGATCCCAGCGCACATATCTCGGGTAAGCAACTCCTGGGGGGTATTCGCAGGGATAAATAGTTCCGCCGTCAGGCCGTCGGGCGCAACGGAGACACGGATCATCTGTTCGTTCGGATCCGCTGGCATCGCCGGTGTATCCCCCCCCGGGGCGGACCCCGGTTAGGCCGCCGAGACGCGCGAGAGGGTCTCTTTGATCCGGTCGCTAAGCACGTCGGGCGTGAACGGTTTGACGACGTAATTGTTAACCCCGGCCTTGATCGCCTCGACCACCCGGGCTTTCTCCGACTCCGTCGTGACCATGATGACCGGGGCCTTGTTCCCTTTGGCGCGGTACTCCTTCACGAAGGTCAGCCCGTCCATGTTGGGCATGTTCCAGTCGACCAGCAGCAGCTGGGGGTCGAACGCGCCGACCTTGCTCAGCGCGTCGAGCCCGTCGGTGGCTTCCTGGACCTCGGTGTACCCCAGTTGGGAGAGGATCCCCTTCTGGATATTCCGCATCGTTTTTGAGTCGTCGACCAATAAGACTCTCATAGCATGATCTCCCTGCTAGGGTGGCTTACGCGTTGGCTTGGGCGGCCGATTGGTTATTAGCGTTGGTCATGGTGTCCTGCCGGAGGAACACCTCCACGGCGAATGCCCCGCAGTCACAAGAGCACGGCAGGATGACGCAGACTCACGTCCTTGCGGCCGACCACGATGTGCTCGGACCCGATCACCACCGACGGGCAGGTGATGCTCACCTGCTTCCCGGTGAACTTGGCCTTGGCCCCGCCGGAGATCATGTTCACCAGCTCACCGATGGCGTCGGGAAGTCTTCGTGCGTGCTGGGTCATCTCCATCCCGTGAAGAGGCCCACGACCTTTCCGCTCGGCGGTCGCCTGGGGAAGCTGAGCACGACCGACCCTTCGACATCGCCCGACATGCCGATGATGCCCGAGATATCGAACGATGGGTGCCCCCGTCTCTTTCAGGGTCGGCTTGCCGACCTGAACCGGCAGTTGGATCATGGTCTCGAACACGTTCTGGATCGACTGGATGAACGGCATGATGTAGGAACTATCCACGATCGTTGATCTCCTTAGGCTGTCGGGTCGTTGGGCCGTGTCATGCGGCGGCTTTCTCCTGGATCTGTGCCTGCCGGATCAGCTGGTTAACGTCGAGGATCAGGCTCACGCCCCCGTCCTCGCGGATGGTGGCCCCGCTGAATGGGCCCTTCGTGGCGTAGCAGTCGTCCAGCGACTTGATCACGATCTCCTGCTGACCGATCAGCCGGTCCACGACCAGGCCGACCTGGTCCTTGCCCACGCCTACGACCACGGCGAACGTCTGGCCCGTCCCGCAGCTGGTTTCTTTGAGCTTGGATCTCATATCCAGAAGCGGCAGGACCCGGTCTCGCAGCCTCATCACCGGCTGGCCTTTGACCGAATACAGCGACGACGCTTCGGGGCGGACGATCTCGAGGATGCTCGTGAGCGGCACGGCGTAGAGGTGTTTGCCCACGCCCACGATCATCGCGGGCATGATCGCGACGGTCAGCGGGATCAGGATCTCGATCGTCGTCCCCTCGCCCTTGGTCGAACGGACATTGATCGCGCCGTTGAGCTTCTGGATGTTGGTGCGGACCACGTCCATCCCCACACCGCGGCCCGAAAGGTCGGTGACCTTCGCCGCGGTCGAGAACCCCGCGGCGAAGATGAACCTGAAGACGTCTTCATCGCTCATCGACGATAGCTGCTCGGCGCCGACCAATCCCTTCTCGATGGCCTTGTTGCCGATCACCTCACGGTCGAGGCCCTTGCCGTTGTCGGTGATCTCCACGCGGACGTGGCTGCCCTGGTGCTCGGCGCTGAGCCGGATCGTCCCGGTCTCCGGTTTGCCGGTTTTCGACCCGGTCGTCGGGCATCTCGATCCCGTGATCGGCGCTGTTGCGCAGGATATGCACCAGCGGGTCGGCGAGGTTCTCGAGCACGGTTTTATCGACCTCGGTTTCTTTGCCGACGACCTCGAGGTGCAGCTTCTTATCGGTCTTTCGGGCCATGTCGCGGATCACCCGGGGGTAACGGTCGAAAAGCTTCGACAGCGGCTGCATCCGGGTGCGCATCACGCCGACCTGGAGCTCACCGATGAGATGGTCCAATTCGCTTGAAGCCCCGGTGAAGTCCTCGATCGTTTCGTGGGGCAGCCCAAATTCGGTGAGCTTGCGCGACAGGGCGACGATCCGGTTTTTGTTAAGGACCAGCTGCCCCACCAGGTTCAGCAGGTCTTCGAGCCGGCCGACTTCGACGCGGACGGTCTGATCGCCCACCGCAGCGCCCCGCGTTTTGGCCTCTCCGCCATCACCGGTTTTACCCGTGGAGGGGTTTGCCGTCGTGGGTTGATTCGGGCTCGCGGCCGTATCTGTTGACGCCGCGTCGGTCGTGCTAGCCGGCTGATCTGCGGCCACTTGTGGGTCTTGAGCCGGTTCGATCACGCCGTCGAGTTCAAGGACCTGATTGACGTTGTCATGGTGTCGGCCGGTGACTTCTTGGCCAAGCGGGTTGCCGGCTACCAGCTGCTCGACCCGCTGCTGGAACGTTTCTAGCGGCCAGTTCATGGCCACGTTCCGGTTGAGCGCCTCGGCTTGTTCATGGATCAGGTGATGGATCGCCTCGAGGCGGATCAACAGATCGGGCAGGATTTCGGGCGCGCTGTTGGGTGCCGCCGAAGCGGCTTTGGCCAGTAGGTCCACCAGGCACGTCAGCGCGGGCAGCTCAAAGAAATCAGCGGTCTGACGGATCGGCCCGGTCATCTCCACCAGTTTGGCCGAGGATTCACCCCGGGACGACGCCTCGTGGACGTCGCCGATCAGCTCCCCGATCTGCCGCGAGGCGTCCTGGAGGTCGGCGGCCATGAACTCGAGCAGATCGGCCTTGGTGGCGGCCAGCTGCAAGGGCAGTTCAAGGGGGTTGTCGGTCGCCGCTTCGGGGGGTGCGTCGGGCTGGGCTTCGCCGGGCGTGTCGGGCTGCGGGGACGCGGGGGCGCCGTCGCCTTTCTCGGCGATGGCGTGCAGCTGGTCAATCAGCTCCGCGGGCCCCGGGGTGATGTCTTGGCCCGAGGCGACCTCTTCGAGCATCCCACGGAGGATGTCGACGCTGCGGAGCATTGCGTCCATGATTTCGGGGTTGACCTGGACGTCGCCCTTGCGGAGCCTGTTGAGGGCGTCTTCGGCTGCATGGGCGAAGGTGGTGAGCGTCGTCATCGATAGGAAGCTGGCGGCGCCCTTGATCGTGTGCAGGGCGCGGAAGACCCCGTTGAGCAGCTCTTTCTGCTCGGCGTCCTCGAGGTCTTCGAGCTTCACGAGATCCGCATCGAGCTGCTCGATCAGCTCGTTGGATTCGGTGAGGAAATCCTGGATCAGACTCGGGTCCATATCTTCCATAGACATACCGTTGCTCCGCGTACCTGCGCCAGCGGTTACGCTCTGTGTGCTCTATATCGATCGGCAGGTGTGTGCCACAGGTTTTGTTGATTTAGGGGGCCATCTTCTTTCACATACAAAAATGCCTGAGGGATCGGCACCGCTTCGAGGGGGACGGGGATCCCGCGCAGCGACTCGCTGTGGCCGATAAAAAGTGCCCCGTCGTCGGCCAGCTGTTTGTGGAAGACGCGGGCGCAGTGCGTTTTCATGGCGTCGTCGAAGTAGATCATGACATTTCGGCAAAAGATGACGTCCCACGTCCCGAAACGGGCGATCGCCAGGGAATCACGGAGATTGACCCGCTCGAAGTTCACCATGCTCTGGATAGTCGGGTTGATCTGGTAGAACCCGTTTTCTTCTGAGAAGTACCTCCGCAAGACCAGGGGGTCAGTGGTGCGCATGCTGTAGGACGAGTATCGCCCCGTTTGGGCCGCCGCCAGGACCTTCTTGCTGATGTCGGTACCGAGGATGTCGATCCGCCAGTCTTGGAGCCTCACCCCCAGCGTGCGGTGGATCTGCATCGCCATGGTGTAGGGCTCTTCCCCGGTGGAGCATGCAGCCGACCAGAGCCGCAGGCGGCGGGAGGTCTTGCGGGCCTCGAGCAGCATCGGCAACACCCGCTGCTCGAAGACGTCCAGCTGCGGCTCGTTGCGGAAAAAACTGGTCTCGTTGATCGTGATCCGGTTGAACATCTCCTGGAACTCGTCCATCTGGTACGGTCCCGTGGTCAGGAACTTGATGTACTGGGTGAAGTCGTCGAAATTCAACTCCTCGAGCCGCCGTGTCAGCCGGCTCTCGAGCACGTACTTCTTGGTATCGGGGAAGTGGATCCCGCTCCGCTCATAGATCACCTTCCGCAACGACTCAAACTGACCCTGGGTCATGACGATGTTGGTCGTTGCCATCGGCGCTTTCTCCGGACGCGGCGGGTGCAGGGGTTGAGCGGGTCAAGCCGCGGCAGACGCGGCGGCTTCGTCCACCTGTTCGAGGTCGTCTTCACTAAACAGCCGATCGAGGTTGAGCAGGATCAGCAGACGATCTTCGAGCTTGCCCACCCCCTGGACGTAGTCGCTGTCGATCCCGCAGACCATCGGCGGGGGGGGGTCGACGATGTTGGCGTCGATCCGCAACACCTCGTTGACCCGGTCGACGGTGAACCCGATGACCCGTGACGCGACCTCGATCACCACGATCCGCACGTCCACGGAGTTCTCGAGCTCGCTGAGCCCGAACCGCTTGCGGAGGTCCATCACCGGGATGATCTTGCCGCGGAGATTGATCACGCCTTCGATAAACTCCGGGCTGTGGGGGACCGCGGTGATCTCCATCATCCGGTTGATCTCTTGGACGCAAAGGATCGGGATCGCGAACTCCTCGGTCCCGACCACGAAACTCACCAGCTGCAACAGGTCGTCATCGGCGATGTGGGCGGCGTCGGGCGCGGCTTGGGACGTGTTGGCGGTTTCTGTGGGCATTTTAGGGTCCTCCTTATACAGCTTCGATATCGGGTGTCGTGGTCAAGCCGGCCCGGTTGTTGGCCGTCCGGCTGCCAGCGGGCTGCTGGAGTGGATATCGAAGCGGGCTTCCTCCGTTTACCTCACGCGATTGAGCTGACTCATTCCCCAGGCTCCGATGGGCGTATCGATTGGGCGGCTTGGCCGTGCATGGTTCGCCCCAAAGCCTATGGGGACCTGACAGTTGAATCGGAGAAGGGCGTTGGAGGCTTTAGCAGAGATCCATCCTCAAAGCAGCTCTTGGACCGGTCTGGCTGTCCTAGCCAGAGTTGGACGGGGCGATCGTCGGTTCGTGACGCGCCGCGGGCGGCCGCAGCTGCCGGGCAATGGCTTCCCACACCTGATCCACGGTGACCCGGGCGATAAGGGTCTGGTCGTGACGCAGTTGACGGTAATGATGTTTAGCGGCGCCCGACCAATCGAGCGGACGCACGACCGCTTCGGGACGACGGTAGGGCCCCACCAGGGCTGGGTCGGTAGGGCCGAAGACCGCCACCACGGGCCGGTTAAACCCCACCGCGATATGCAGCGGCGCCGAGTCGTTACAGACCACCAGCCGTGCGCCATGGATCAACGCCATGAGCTGACCCACGGTTGTTTCTGGGAATAGGGCCACATCTCGCAGATCCCGAAACGACTGGAGGTGGCGCTCGACGCGGTGTCGCTCGCCGGGTGCGGTCAGGACCACCAGGCGGTTCCCAGCGATCCCGCGGTCCAGCAGCCGGCGGGCGACAGCGGCAAACTTCTCGATCGGCCAGCATTTGCTTAGCCATTTGGCGGTCGGGGCGATGCAGAAATACCCACGGTCGCGGGGGGCGTGCTGGCGGCGCCAATCATCGAACCAGTCTTGGTCCTCGCGGCTGATATAGAGGCGCATGTCGTGGCACGGGGTGTACCCGTGGGCCTGGAGCAGAGCGAGCATCCGGTCGACGGTGTGCAACCGGGTCTCGACGCGGTGCCGATGGTTGTAGGCCAGCCACGCTAGCTCGCGGGCGTTGGCGTACCCCACCCGATCGTGGGCCGCGGTGAGCCACGTCAACAATCCCGATCGGAAGAGGCCCTGGAGATCCAACACCAGATCGTATCGCCGCGCGCGGAGCGACCGGGCCCACGACATCGCTTCGGCGGTCACTTGCCGGTTGCGTAGAAATCTAGAGAACCGTCGCCGGGGAAATAGGACCACGTCATCAAGATCGGGGTGATGGGCGATGGCCGGGGCATAGCTGTCATTCACCAACCAGTCGATCTGGGCGTGGGGCAGGGCTCGGCGTAGGGTCACCAGGGCAGGCACCGTCCGGCTCACGTCCCCCAGCGCCGACGGGCGGACGATCAACACCCGCGGCTGGGTCTGGGCGCGGTTCGGTCGCCGCCGGTGATCGGAGGGGTCACGGTCGTGTGATCGAGTCAGCGGTGATCCTGAACCGGCCATCAATCCTCGGGAAAACCCATAGAGCCCATCGCCTTGGTGACGATCACGTCGCCGTCGTGACGCGTCCCACCACCCCGCCTATGATCCATAGTGATCCCGATGAACGGGCGGCACAACTTTTGTACATGCATCGCGTATCCAAGCACCGCGTCGGTGATGGATGGGACACCGAAAATCCCCTTGCCGCGTACACGATTTATACCGTACCTTCATGTGGGATCGGTATACGTGACAGGGCCCTGCCCGGGGTCGAACGGGTCCGCGACATGGTATCCTGGTCCGCGAGGTGTATCATCGAAAACACCGGCAACGACGAACGTTCACGATAGGATGGTACTGCTTCTTGATGGCGAATGCTGGGCTTGGTAAAACATCCGCCCCGACCCATGAACCACTGCGGGGGGCGGTGAAAAACAGGCATCACGACGAACCGTTATGCATACGACCCGCGTATTCAAACTCGGTGTCGGTGAAGCAGCCAACCCCGCGTGTATCGTGTGTTGTCGTGGGGTGTGAAATCGTCTTATGAGTCTTATAAAATCAGGTCGCCTCCTCTACATCATCCTGCTCGTTACCGCGCTGAGCTTGATTGGATGCGAGCGCGCAGCCGACGAGTCGCTCGAGGATTTCCGCCGCCGGTGGCTCGACGCAAGGCGGAACAACGTCGAGCAGTTATTCCTCATGCTCGACGCGGGGTCCCAGCGGGAGATCCGTCAAGACCTCGAGGTGATGCGGGGCCTCAACCCAGCCGCTCAGCGACTGGTCCTTGATCAGCTCGGCGGGGGGAGCGATGACTTTACCCGTCTTACGCCGTCCCAGTACTTTGCGCTGCTCTGGAATAAGATCGCCGTGGATCGGTCCATGCAGGCTGAAGTTGAGCCGCTTGGATACGGGATCGCCCAGTTGATCCTCACCCCGGGTGATGACTCAGGGACCCACCCGATCAACGTCCCCCTGGTCTACGAAGGCAGCCGGTGGCGGTGGCAGCTGCCCGGGCAGGAAGATGACCCCGTGCCGGCCCCCCCGGCGACGACGGTGGCCCGAAACCCGGCTACGCCCTCTGCGGCCGATTCGGCGGCATCGCCACGACGCAACCACGGCGTGCCCCCGAGGGCCGCTTGGTAGCCGTGCGGCGCCCGGTGTGTTCACGAGGCCTCCGCAGCAGCTTCCCCGGGGGCCGGCAACCGGTTCCGCAGCATCATCGCGTGGAACGCCCGCCCTTCGTGGCGGTATTTTCGCTCAAAATTGGTGCCCACGAGTTCAGCCGAACCTGACCCGTTAGGATCGCGGTGGTCGCCGTGCATCAGGGGGCTTTCGAACGGTAACCGCTCGTAGAGATCGTCTGTGCGCTGGGCGTGTTCGAGGATCCACCGGTAGTAGTCTTCGTGGTCGGTCGCTAGGCGGATCAGCCCGCCGGGTTGCAGCGTCCGGTGCAGGTCGCGCAGGAACCCCTCCTGGATCAGCCGACGCTTGTGGTGGCGCTTCTTGGGCCAGGGGTCGGGGAAGTAAATATGGACCTGGCGGAGGCAGCCGTCGGGCACCAATTGGCGGACAAAAGCACCCGCTTCGATGTAGACGATCCGCACGTTTTCCAGCCCGTGGCGCCGGCACCGGTCAGCGGCGTAGCGCCAGTAGGCTTTGGCGAACTCGACCCCGATGTAACGCACCGTCGGGTTTCGCGAAGCGGCCTCGACAAGAAACGTGCCCTTGCCGGTGCCGATCTCGAGTTCCAAAGGCGGGGGGGATGGGGCGGGGCCGAACCACGGGTGCAGATCGATCGGCCCCTCCTCGAAGGGGGGCAGCCGGTCGCGATCCAGACCGATCCGACCCACATCCAGTGGTTTATTGTGTGACAAGGAAAGGCTCATGGGGAACGTTGAAGGTACCCATCGCGGATGAACGGACAGCATGATGAATCGAATACGCGGCGCAGCCGCGGCCGGGGGAAACCGAGCCTGTCACGCTGTATTTCATGGATCCGCGACGGGCGCTTGCAGGTACGATGCGGGTCACGGCCACTATCCCGCCCCGATCACTCGGCGCACGTCTTGGATCATCTCGGCGGCTTGGGACTCGTCCCGGGATTCAGCGATGATCCGCAAGATCGGCTCGGTGTTGCTGGTGCGGGCGTGGACCCAGCGGTCGGACCAATCGATCCGCACCCCGTCTTGAAGGTCGATCTTCTGCGACGCGTAATGATCTTGGAGGGCCGCGACGAAGTGTTCTTTGATCTGCGGATCGATATCGATCTTGTCCTTGATAATCGCGTATCGGGGGATGCCCTCGACGATCTGGCTGAGGTGTTGCTTGCGGTGGGCCAGCAGCTCTAACACCAACGCCATGCCCACAAGGCTATCCCGTACGCACACCACCCGCGGCCAGATGATCCCGCCGTTGCCCTCCCCACCGGCCATGGCGTCGTGGGCGCGGATCGTCTGGGCCACGTTGGCTTCCCCGACGGGCGACCGCACCACGCGGGCACCGGCCTGCGCAGCGACGTCATCGATCATCCGGCTCGTCGACAGGTTCGCCGCCAGGACCGCGTTAGTGGGGCGGTCGTCGCGTTCTAATAGCCGCAGGCAGGCAAACGCCAGGGTGTACTCTTCGCCGATGTAGCTCCCTTGATCATCGACGATCGCTAGACGGTCGGCGTCGGGGTCTTGGGCGAAGCCGATATCGGCCCCGTGTTCACGGACCGCGTCGCACAGGCCGGTAAGGTTCTGGCGGGTCGGCTCGGGCTCGTGGGGGAATTGGCCCGTGGGTTCGGCGTAGAGGTGGACGAGTTCGACTCCCAGTTCTTGCAGAAGCAAAGCGGCCGAGGGCCCACCCGCCCCGTGGACGCTGTCGACCACGACCTTGAGCTTGCTTTTCTGGATCAACGCCTTGTCGATGGGATCGATCACCCGGTCGACGTGCACACGATGGGTGTTCGGATCGACCTGGAGGGTCGCCAGCTGGTCGACGGGGGCGTAGTCGAGTTGATCGGTCTCGAATGCGTTAATAATCCGCCCGGCTTGCTCGGGGGGCGGGGCGACACCGTCGTGCCTCAAGACCTTCACGCCGTTCCACACGATCGGGTTGTGGCTAGCGGTGATGACCATCCCCCCGTCGGCTTGGAGTTCCTGGGTCATGATCGCCACGCCCGGGGTCGAGACGATCCCCAGGCTCGTAACCCGGCAACCCGACGCCAGCAGGCCCGCGACGGCAGCCATCTCGAACATCTGCCCCGACGGGCGGCTGTCACGACCCACGACGACATGGGGCGCCCCGTTGCTCGATCGTTGGCCACGCAACCACTGCCCCACCGCCACCGCGTATCGGGCGGCCACCGGGGGTGTAAGAGAGCGACCGACCAACCCTCGCAGGCCACTAACCGATAGCATTAACGGCGCGTCGCTCATCGCATCACCTGACATCCGGGCTGTGCCGCCTCACCGCGATTGGTTTGAAATCCCACATCCATGGCTGCTTAGGATATCGAAATCTTGCGCGGTTTGTGGCGTCGTTGCGTTCGGGCCGTCGGGTTCAATCTTTGGTCGTCCTGTAACCCGGTAAAGATCGATTATTTCCGGAGGCGATTTACTGCCCTGTCACGCGATCATTTTCGGGTTAGGCGCCTTAACGAGCCGCGACCGCCAGGGAGCGGTTTCGGCGTCCCGAACGTCCAGCCCGCGAGGGAGGGTTGTGATAATGAGGTAGACACGACGCGTAGATCCATATGTAGATCGACGGGCCGATCAGTCGAACCATTCATGCAGCTGGGTCGTTGTTAAACCTTCCAGGGATCCGACCACGCGGTGGGCGCGGCTAAGCTGTGATGCCGGCCCGGTGGTCGCCACGCCCAGTGTCTTGAGGCCCGCGGCCCGCGCCGATTCCACACCCGCGGCGGTGTCTTCAATCGCCAGGCATTGGTCGGCGGTCATTTTTTGCTGCGACCGGTGGTCCGTGAGGCCGCTGACCGCTAACCGGTAGGTTTCGGGGTGGGGTTTGGAATGGGTCACGTCGTCCGCGGTGACGATGGGATCGAACCGGCTGTCGATCCCCAAGCACCTCAGCAGCAGCAGGGCATCGCCGCGGGTCGCTCCCGTGGCGACGGCCAGGGGCATCTGCTGGTGGGCCCGCTCCACGAGGTCTAGCGCCCCGGGCATCGCGACGATCCCGCCGGCCACCGCCGCCTCGAATTCGGTCGCCTTTTGACGACAAAGATCAGATATCTCGGGGGCGTTCGAGGGTCGCGGCCGCGGCCCAGCCGGGGGCGGGCCCGAATCGGCGAACATGGTCCGAAAACCATCCCGATCGTCATAACCGATATACCGCTGCAGGTAGGTCGCGTAATCGAAACCGACCCCGTACCGGCTGGCCACGTTGAGAAAAGCGCGGTAGTGCAGGGGTTCAGAGTCGACCAACACCCCGTCAAGATCGAAGACGATCGCTTTGAGCATGGCCAGAGTGTAGGGGAGCCGCGCCGGGGCGACAATCGATCCCGGCCCGGCCGCCCTCGCCACAGGGCCGGCCACGAATCGACCGATACATGCTGGTACTGGGGCCCGGAGCAAGCGGCGTTATACCGTCCCGGATGACATGGCGGCGTGATTCTTGTACGCGACACGGCCATTGTCGGGGTCAGCCGGATCACCGGCGCGGCGCTTGGATACGCGATGCGCACAGCGTTGAATCATCCGCGATGACGGTGGCGACATGATCTCACACCACAGCCCGCAGTCTTATCTTGAAGCGCTGCCCCGGTTGCTGGGTGTGGTCCCTGTTTTATCGGCCCACCGGGTGGACCTCGACCAGGCCCTGGGGCGGGTGTTGAGGCAGGAGGTGATCGCCCATCATGATCAACCCCCCACCGATCTGGCGGCGGTCGACGGGTACGCGGTGCACAGCCAGGAAGTCCAGCCGGAAGCGGTGTGGCCGGTATCTGGGTCGATCGGGGGGGAGCCTCGAGACGGGTTATCGGCCGGGACGCTGCCGCGCAAGAGCGTGATGAAGATCTCCGCTGGTCAAGCCATGCCTGTGGGGGCCGACGCCGTGATCCCGCTCGAGGCGGTCGCGAGGTCCCCGCGGCCGCCGGAGCCTGGGTCCCACGCCCCTGGGCGCCATGAGGATCCCGCCCCTAGCGAGATCCGTAGCCCCGCTTCGTCGATGGCGCCGGGCCAGAACGTATGCCGTCGGGGCAGCGATCTGCCGCGCGGGGCGGTGGCGTTGCCGGCGAATACCGTGTTGGGGCCGCATCATATCGGGATCGCGGCTGCGTGTGGGGCGACGGGTTTGCTCGTTGTGGATCGACCGAGGGTTCGCGTCTTGAGCGTCGCCGACGTGAAGGTTGGGCGACCAAGCGCTCGCGGCAGCGACGCCAGCCCGCCGCCGCCGCGTAGCGCCAACGGGGCGATGCTGACCTCGTTCCTTCACCGCCTCGATATCGCCTCGGTGACCGAGGAGACCGTGTGCGGCGACCTCAAGCCGGCTGTAACCGCGGTGGGGCGGGCCGCGGCGGTGTTTGATCTTCTGATCGTTCTTGCCCCCGAGGGCCACGATTACCCGTCGTGGCTGGCGGCGATCTGTCCACAGCTGGGGCTTGAAAAGATCCTAGACCGGGTGGCGGTGACGCCCGGTGGGGAGGTGTTTGCCGCTGGGGATCGTAACCGGCTGGTGCTGGGGTTGACCGGGGTGCCGCTTGTGGCCCTGGCCACGGCTCACCTGTTCTTGTGGCCGGTGGTGAGGCGGATGATGGGTAGGGACGTGGGGCAGGCGGCGGATCTGCCATGGCGGCAGGTCCGATTGGCGGGCTCCATTGAGACGGACCCCGGGGCTGAGGTTTTGAGGTTAGCCCGATCGCTAGGGGATCAGGTCGCCGAACCGGTCACGAAAGAGGGGCACGATGATCTGTCCCAGACCGGGCAAGCAGACGGCTGGGTGCGGCTGCCCCGGGGTGAAGGTAGGGTCCAAAAGGGCGGTCTAGTGCCGTTCCTGTCATTTCTTCTTTAGTTTTTGTGTTCGAGTCGATACGGATCGCGTGGCTATTTCTCCGTGACATCTCGATCGTAGCCGTGCGTGAGGATCTAAGCCAGCAGCTGGGACGAGCCTTCAGAGCGTATCCCGATTTCATGTACGACTAAGGGGGGCCTGTTTATTCGGAAGAACCCGCTGCCTCATGGTCGCGGCTCGATGGGGACGTCATACGTCATTTCGGGTAATGCGCTAAATCATGGGATTTCGTGAGATTTTCATACGGATAACACGCTGCGGTTGGCTCGATCGCGACGTGCCCCTGCCGGTTGAGAACGCGACAAAATTGTTGTGCCCGGTCTGGGGTTGTTGTTGTCAAAGAATATTTCTGACGCTAGGGGGCTAAGGGGCCCGTAATTCTTAATTCTAGCCCTACTCGGTGATTATCTAACCGGCCCTGATCTGGTCGGTATGCAGGGTGTAGGCTGATCATCCGATGCCCACCCGGTTGTCAAGCCCCCGCTGTGATTTCGATCGCATTTTGATCGCTTCTTTCGTTTCACAACGGTTAACCGATGCCTGAGGTTTGCCGATCAAGACATAGACCAAGCCGCCTAACCGGTTGGTGAGGAGCATCCAGGAGAAAGGTTAATCCCAATGCCGCGACAGAAAGATATTTTAACGACGGGGGAAGTAGCCAAGATCTGCAACGTAGCGCCGCGCACGGTCAGCAAGTGGTTTGATTCTGGTCAGTTACGAGGTTACCGGATCCCGGGGTCCAAGGACCGGCGCATCCCGCTCAACTCGCTGATCCGTTTCATGAAGGCCCATAACATCCCGCTCGACGGGCTTCAGAGTGGGCGTACCCGTGTGCTGATCGTCGACGACGAATCCGAGATCGTCGAGGTCCTCGAGAAGGTGCTTACCGAGCAGGCAAACTACGAGGTGCGCACCGCTCATTCGGGGTTCGCTTCGGGGGTGGAGTGCGAGAAGTTCCGGCCCCATGTCATGCTATTGGATATCCACCTCGGCGATATCCAGGGCCAGGAGGTGCTCAAGCTCGTCCGCGACAACCCCGACTTGCAGCTGACCAAGGTGATCGCGATGAGCGGCAAGCTCACCGACGGCCAGGCGAATCAACTGCTCCAGAACGGGTTCGACGGGTACCTCAAGAAGCCTTTCCATGTGCGTCAGGTGATCGAGACCATCGAAGACGCTACTGCGATTGTGTATTGATCGGGTCGCCGCGTCGGGCTAGGGGATAGTCCGGTGCGATCTACCACGGCGTGCCGGCTGCGGCGGGTGTGCATGTGGGGACCGAGGGACCGGGGACCGGGGGCCGGGGCGGTCGGTTTGACAGCCCGCGTGGCGGGGCTGACCATGGCGGCATGGCCACTAGAACGGCAAGGGGTGTCGTGTTTCAGCAGGGGCGGCGAGCGTGAGCGTAGCGGCGAATTGGATCGGGCGGTTGGCCCTGTGGGGCATGACCGCTTTTTTGATTTGCCTCATCCTTTCTGGTCTGACCACCACCATCTACGTCACCACCCCGCTGCACGAGGGGTCGGCGTTTGAGCGGTTGCACCGCGTGAGCCTGCTGGGCACGTTGGCCTCGGGGCTGTTTGTGTTTGTGGTGCTGTTTATTTTCCACCGCTTCTTGGTGCCGGCGCGAGATTTTTCTTATATCCCGCTGCATCAGGCCAGGGTGCACGTGGGGTTGACGGCCTACAACGACGAGGCGTGCATCGGGCAAGCCGTCGCCGATTTCAAGGCCTGCCCCCTCGTGGACAGAGTCATCGTCGTCGAGAACAACTCCAAGGATAAAACCTTCGAGGCCGCGGCGGCGGCGGGGGCGGACGAGGTCTTTACGGAAATGATTCCGGGGTACGGATCGTGCTGCATGCGCACGATGCACGAAGCAGCTAAAGACGCCGACGTGGTCATCCTCTGCGAGGGGGACATGACCTTTTCGGGTCAGGATGTCAAGAAATTTTTAGCCTACCTCGAGAACTGCGACCTGGTCTTGGGCACCCGCACGACCCAGGAGCTGCGTGAGACCAAGACCCAGCTCGACTGGCTGATCAACCCCGCCAACCAGGTGGTCGCCAAGCTGATCCAGACCCGGTTCTGGGGCACCCGCCTCACCGACGTAGGGTGTACTTACCGGGCCATGCGGGTGGATTCTTACCACCGGCTCAAAGACCATTTATCCGTCCAGGGCAACCACTTTTCACCCCATATGTTCATCGAGGCCCTTAAGTTGCGGATGCGCGTGATCGAGGTACCGGTGGTTTTCCGCAACCGGGTGGGGTTATCCAAGGGCGTAGGCTCGAACAAGGTCAAGGCCGCTAAGGTGGCCATGGCGATGCTGGGGCTGCTGTACCGGGCGTGATTCCTGGGCGATCTCTAACCACCGGGATGTCGCATAACGGGCGTACGCGGTGTGCCGGTGGCCAGGCTGTGCTGGGCGCTGTTTGCTCGGCGGCAGAGACTTATTTACAATTACCTGTTCGATTCGTAAAGATAAATAGAGGTTAAATATGCCCACGATTAATCAACTGGTGCGGAACCCGAGGCGGACCCCGAAAGCCAAGAGTAAGGTCAAGGACCTAGACGCGTGCCCGCAGAAGCGTGGGGTGTGTTTGCAGGTCAAGACCGTGACCCCTAAGAAGCCGAACTCGGCGTTGCGGAAGGTGGCGAGGGTACGCCTGTCGAACGGTAAAGAAGTGACCGCTTACATCGGCGGTGAGGGCCACAACCTCCAGGAGCACAGCATTGTTCTGGTGCGGGGCGGGCGTGTCCGCGACCTGCCGGGTGTGCGTTACCACGTTGTCCGCGGGTCCCTGGATTGCCTGGGGGTCGATGGCCGCAAGCAGGGCCGCTCGAAGTACGGCCAGAAACGGGCGAAGTAATCTTGATCGACCCCGATGCCCCCTCGGCGTGGGGTGATCTGATTGAGGTGTGGTCGACGTATCTTTGATTTGTAGGAAAAGAATCGATGGCTGGACGGATTACCAAGGCAGAAGCGAACCTCAAGCCCGACCCACGGTACAACAGCAAGGTGCTGTCACGGTTCATCAACTGCATCATGCACGACGGGAAGAAGGCGGTCGCCCAGCGCGTGGTTTACGCGGCGTTCGATGAGATCGAGAAACGCACCAACGGCGAGCCAACCGCGATCGAGGTGTTCGAGAAGGCGATCGACAACATCAAGCCGCAGGTCGAGGTGCGCTCCAAGCGTGTGGGCGGGGCGAACTACCAGGTCCCCATGCAGGTCAAGCCCAAGCGCAAGCAGAGCCTGGCGTTCCGGTGGATCATCAACGCGGTGCGCAGCGAGCGGGGTAAGCCGATGTACATGAGGCTGGCCCGTGAGCTGATGGACGCCTCTCGCGGTGAGGGCAAAGCCGCCTCGACGCGCGAGCAGACCCACCGCATGGCCGACGCGAACAAGGCGTTCGCCCATTTCGCGTGGTAAGCGGTCACGCAAGGTCGCCGCTACCGACCTATATGCATCGCGTATCAAAATACCGCATCGGGTACGCGCTGAACCCCTAAAAATGACTTGCCGCGTACACGAATCGTGTCGCAATTTCACCCGGTACGGATCTAAGAAGCTGTTTCAAAAACCAGGGACGGGTGCCACTGGCTGCTTGTCAGCCAGTGCGGAAACCAACGGGATACAGATTTTGAAACAGCTTGTAAGTCAGGTTATCCTCCCGTAGCGGTGTCTTGGAGGAACTGCTCAAAGAGGTCGCGGAGGTTCATCTCTAACCACGGCTGGGACAACGACCACGAGACCCCACCGGCCACATCCTGCCGGCTATGCTGGGTGATCTTCACCCCGCCGTGAACCCAGGCCGCGACGATGCTGCCCAAGTAGAGAACCGTCGCGATCGGCTTCGGCAGCGTCCGATCGGGCAGCCCAGACACCACCTTCGAATACTCCTTGATAATTTTCAACAGTTCCACCGGGGGGTTAGGTGTGGTCAGAACATCGCCCAGGGTCTCGAGAGGGGGGGTGCATGACCCGGCCAGCTGCCGCAGGGTCTGTTCGGTCACGTTATTGGGACCGTCGAGCTCCGTGGTGAGGTCACACGCCAAGAGGTGCTCGAGCATCTCGGCGAGGTCCCGATGACTCCAGGCCTCGTCGCCCCACGATTGGCCCACGCGCATGACCTGTGTGAGCGTTTCTGGTGTCGCGTGATCAAGATCTTCCCTTTTCACAGGTTCTCCTTGTATTTCGACCTGCTGGGGATGAAGCCTCTGAACACTGGATAGCACGCGTGTGAATCGGTATCGCGGCTATCCAATACAAGTAATTGATTCTATTCTATCTCGGATGATGCAGACTGTTCAGGTCGGTGAGGTGAAAATCGGGTCGGGTCAGCCGCTGGCCATCATCGCGGGGCCTTGCGTGGGTGAATCCGTCGACCTGTGCCTCGAGGTGGGGCAGACGGTGCGTGATCATTGCACCCGCCTGGGGCTGGGGTACGTATTCAAGGCTAGTTTTGATAAAGCCAATCGCAGCTCGATCCACAGCCCGCGGGGTCCGGGTCTCGAGCTGGGGCTGGTGATGCTTGAGCGTGTCAAAAAGGAGCTGGGCGTCCCGGTCACGACGGATATCCACGAGCCGGGTCACGCCCCGGCGGTGGCGGGGGTGGTGGATCTGCTACAGATCCCGGCTTTTCTGTGTCGCCAAACCGATCTGCTAACCGCAGCCGCGTCGACCGGCAGGCCGGTGAACGCCAAGAAAGGCCAGTTCATGTCGCCGGCGGAGATGACAAACGTGGTGGCCAAGCTGTGCGAAGCCGGCCCCGAGCCAGGATCCGGCCCGGCCGTCGGCCCCAGTCGTGGCGGTGTTATCCTCACCGAACGGGGCACGTTTTTCGGTTACAACCGCCTGGTCAACGATTTTTCTGGTCTAGCGGACCTTATGGCGCTGGGGTGGCCGGTCTGTTTTGATGCGACCCACTCGACACAACTGCCGGGTGCCGGTAGGGGGGGCGGGGTCTCGGCGGGCCGCCCGCAACACGCGGCCCTGCTGGCCCGTTGCGCCGTAGCGGCGGGTGTGGTGGCGGTGTTCATCGAAACCCATCCCAAGCCTCAGGACGCGACCTCGGATGCGGCTTCCATGTTACCCCTTGATCAGATCGGGCATCTTCTTGAAGTCCTCGCCGAGCTTTACGGGATGATCCATCGAAGGCAACCGGTTTAGGTCGTCTCGTGCATAGGTCAGGACCGATGGTTGTCGACGAGGCTGCGCTGCGGGCTGTTCACCCGCAGCTAGGGGTTTCCGTGGGCCAGCCTTTTTCAGAACGTGTATGAGAAGGGGTGTGCGCCTGGCGGCTTACCCGCCAGTGCGACGGGCCTCCCTTGAAGGCACTGGCTAACAAATAGCCAGAGACACCTTTTATCGGATCCGTATACTTCTCACATACATTCTTAGAATCAGCCAGATGCGCTTATCCTATCCATCGGATTATACGTATCCAGCTTAATTTTGAGTCGTTATCCATGATGTGTGGCAGATGGAGCATAGGTCGTCCTGGGTGAATCTATTCCACGCTTGTCGACATGCATCGAACAGGTCGTCGTAGTCATGGAACACGCGGTTGGATAGATAGTGGCTCTTGAGATAGGCCCACACCCGTTCGATGGGATTGAGCTCAGGTGAGTACGGCGGCAGGTGCAATAGCGTGATGTTGTCGGGTACCACCAACGCTTTGGCCATGTGCCACCCGGCTTGATCCAACACCAACACCACGTGCTTACCGGGGCCGGCTTCCTGGGAGATGAACCGCAGGTGTTCGTTCATGTAGTCGGTGTTCACCGTCGGGGCCAACAGAGCCGAGGATCGACCGGTGCCCGGATTGACCGCCGCGAACAGGTAGACCCATTCATACTCGGTCTGCTTCACGGCGGTGGGACGCGATCCCTTGGGGGCCCAGACTTTCGTGAGCGTGCCTTGCTGGCCGAAACGGGCTTCGTCCTGGAACCACACCTCGACCCGCTGATCGGGATGTTCGTCTTGAATCTCTTGGATCAAAGGGGGGTGTCTTGCCGCCACGTCGCCATCGCTTCGGGATCGTTCTTGCGATGCTTCGGCCGCGGCGTCAGGCATGAATACCCCAACCGGTGCAGCAGGTCGTAGGCGCCTTGGAGACTGTAGGGCACGCCGAATTCTTGATCGAGGATCCGCACGACATCTTTGCCTCGCAAGGTGCACACGCCCTGGTCGGCGTCGGTGGGCCCGGTGTCGAGTCGTTGTATGAACGCGTCTTCTTGATCTCGACCTAGCTTGGTGGGGCGGCCTGGCTGGGGCCTGATGACGAGCGCGTCGATCCCGCCGTCGCGGTACGCGTAGGCCCAACGCTGCACGGAAGCCCGGCCGCGATCGAGCGTGTCGGCGATCCAGTAAGAACTCTTACCTTCCAACGCCCACCTCACCGCCCGATATCGATCACGCTGCTTGGCGTTGCGTTCACGGCCGATCCGCCGCTTGAGTTCATCAAGGTCTTCGGGGTGTCGTAAAGAGATCTTCATCGTCGGCCTCCATGCCATCATCGCTCGATCACTCAAGCCCAACCGTCCCTAGTCAGGCCATCTGCCGCATCTTACTAAATCGACTCAGAATTATTCTGGAAGCGTATTAGAAAATATTTGTATCTCTGTCATCGGTGCCCTATAGTTACGGGGTCGAGGTGTCTAAGTGAGGCCCGAACACCGCAGAGGACCTATATCTTGAATCCGGGCAGCGAATAACTAGAATGAGTTTTTTACAAGATCGTCAGTCGCAGATCGAAACCAACGACCGGGTCACAGGCATATCCTGGATACATCGTTATCATCACTGTGGGAAGATATTCATACAACATGATTTTAAGTACTTTTCAATCTACCCGATATAGCTGTACATGGCCCAATATCCTTAATCCAGCTTCTATCGCGTCAGGAACGTACTCGATCGACCCTCAGCACCGAAGTCTTTGAACCGGTTGACGCTAAGGCTTTGTGCGTTAGCGACAACTTAGGATCACCGGGGCTCGTCGCGTTGCGCTGTCGTTCTCTATCCCGCTGATCACCGTTGAATCTCGAGAGTCTAGATGGAATTGTCCAGCTCTACGGAACATCATAGCGGCCATCGACGCAAGCGCCGGCGGCGGCGGCGACGCAGCAGCTCATTCGGGAAAGAGTACGAGCACTGGACGAAGTCGTCGCGGCGTGAGAACCGTGTCAAGGATTCCTTCATGGGGACCCTGTCCTGCGGCCTGGCCATCGTGGGGCTGATCTTGCTCGTGGCCGATATCGCGTTGGAAGGATCCAAGGCCCAGCAGCAAGGCCGCGGGGTGGTCATGATGGTGGTCGGGTCCGCGTTCGTGGCGATCTGCACCGCGGGGATTTTCACCGGTCTGATCGGCACCAGCCCCCGGCGGTTGGGGCGGCTCAAAGCCCTGGGGGGCTTGGTGGCCAACGTCGTGATCATGTCGGTGTTCGGGACGTTCGTCTGGTGGCCGACCCCCGGCACGCTCTTGCAAGCCGCGGCCACGGGCGACATCGACAACCTCAAGAGATCGATCGACATGGGCGTCGACATCAACTCCCGGGCGGAGCTTTACGACCCCAGCCGGGCGGTCACCCCGCTGATCGCGGCGATTGAACACGGGCAGACCAAAGCCGTCGAGCTTCTGCTGAATCAGGGCAGTGATGTCACCGTCCCCGACAGCCTCGGCCAGACCCCCTTGTACCAAGCCACGCTGCGCGGCCAGCTCGAATCGGTTTCATTGCTGCTCGGACGCGGCGCCGATCCCAACGTCGCCGTCGGGGACGAGACCTGTTTGTATCACGCCGCCGGCTCCGGTGACGTGGAGATTGTCCGCCACCTCCTCGAGCATGGGGCCCACCCCAACCACCCCCGACGCCCACCGCTGCTGGCGGCCGCTAAAGCAGGCCAGACCCGGGTGGTCCAGATGCTGCTCAAGGGCGACGCCGACGTGAACGCCCAGGACCCCCAGGGCAACACCGCGTTGCACCTGGCGGCTTCGAACGGGCACCTGTTCACGGTCCAGATCTTGCTGACCAACAAAGCCGACGCCAATATTACCAACCGCGCGGGGGAAACCGCCCTGGACCGGGCGATCCAAAGCTCGCACCCCAACGTCACCTCGGCGCTGCTCAAAGCCGGCGGGGAGCTCGATCTGTTCATGGCCATCGGCCTCGGTGACGTCGAACGCGCTCGATCGATTGTCGAAACCAGCCCGGAGCTCGTGCACGCCACCAAACGGGGCCGCACCTCCCTGCACGAGGCCGCCCGCTGGGGGTTGACCGACATCGCCGCGATCCTGCTCGAACACGGCGCTGTCCCTGACGCCCTATCGGAAGAGAACAAGCGCACCCCGCTGCACTGGGCGGTTCTGGAAAATCACCCCGGGGTCGTGCAGATGCTGCTGGAGCACAAAGCGGACCCGAACCTCCCCCTGCGGTATCAGGGGTCCACCGCGCCGCCGTTGTACTTCGCGGTTACCAAAGGAAACGTCGCGGTCACCGAGCTGCTGCTCAAGCACGGCGCCGAGGTCAACGCCCAGTGCGAATCGGGGAACATGAGCGGCACCCTCTTGTTCTTCGCGGTCGTGCACGGCCGGATCGCGACCGCCGAGATCTTGCTCAATCACAAAGCCGACGTGGACGGGCGCCTCAACGATCGCAGCCCCACCCCCCTCTACGAGGCGATCCGCCAGGGCGACTATGAAATGGTTGACCTTCTCGTGCACTTCGGCGCGAAAGTCAACCAAAACGTGATGGGCCAGTCCCTGCTGCATTTCGCCAATTCCCGCCACCATCATAGCCCATGGAAGTACGATCAAATCATCAAAGTTTTGCGCGAAAGCGGCGCCAAAGACTAATATTTCATCGGTTTTGCTTGAAAAAACGCAGCAGTGTGAGTTGGGGGACGCAGGGAAGTGGTCACGGGGCTACGTTTCACGTGGTGGCGCCTGTGCGCCGCGGTTCCCCGGTACGCGGCCCGCGTTAATGTCAACGGCGTACCGCTTGGCCCTGGCGGTCCACTCGTGTCCGGCTCCGAACCGCTTGACATGCAGCTGCACGCTCTGCTCGATCGCCGCCTTGGCCCCGTCCCAGTCGCCGGCGGCGGCCAGGACATGGCCCTGTGCCCGCAGGACGTGCGCCAGCCGGTACTCATTGACCGGTTCTTGATCACGCAGCCCCGTAACGGCGCGGCTGATGTCCTCGACCGCTTGGTCGATCTTCCCACGGTCGTACTTGATGCGCCCGCGCCTCGCGTACCAGTGCGCCAGGCCCCGCTCGTCACGCGGGGATTGGAGCTCGAGCCAATTGATACTCTTCTGGATGTCGGCTGAGGCGCCCAGCAGGTCGCCCAGGGCGCGGCGGATGCCTGCGCGCGTGGCGTAATTGATCGCCAGGCTCCGCTCGTCGCGTGGGGATTGGGATTTGAGCCAATCGATGCTCTTGTGGATGTCCGAATAGGCGCCGTCGAGGTCGCCCCGTACCCGCCGGATATCAGCGCGGGTCGCGTACAAGATCGCCAGGCCCTGTTCATCCCCTGGCGTGTGAGACCGGGCCCAGTCGACCGCGAACGCGATGTCCTCATACGCCTGTTGGGGCTTGCCGACCAACCGCCGCAGCCACGCCCGCTTGGCGAGGTTCGTGGCCAGACGCTCTTGATCCGCGGGTTTTTGGGTTCTGAGTTGTTCGACAGCCTCGTCGCGCAGCGCTTCGGCCTGGGTGTACCGGTGCTGGTCTTCAAGAAATTCCGCGTAGCGCTCTAGGACCGCCAGTTCATTGGGGGCCAGGGCCATGAGCTTCTTAAACGCCTTGTCCTTCACCTCAGGATCAGCGAGCGACAGGGTCGACAGCAGGTTCATCCACGGGGTCTTGGTGTGGTCGCCGGTCTCGACCGTGGTGCTGATCGATTCGCAAGCGAAGCTGATGGCGTCCCCGATGGGCGGTTCGACGGCATGGGCTTTTGGCTTGGGGGCCCGCGCAAGGGAGTCGCCGGGGCGGGGTTGGGCACGGGTGGACGGCGATTTTGCTCGACCGACTTTCTTTTGTAGTTCACCTGAAGAGGCGCTATCTAACCCCGAAAAACCAATCCGGGCATGACGGACGGTGCGGTGAGATTCGGTCAAATCCAGCGTATCAGAACCCGTGCTAACACCGCTATTGGTCGGGGCATCGGGGGTGATGTCGTCCCCGGGATCCTCCTGCGATGCCGCGACCTCGGGATCCTCCTGCGATGCCGCGACGGGTTGCGAGGGCGATGGTTGTTTCTTAGCGATCTGCTCGACCTGCTCTTTGTACCGGCGGATGCGGTCGTTGTGTTGTTTTTCCATTTGTTGTTCGAGGAACCCGAACCCGAACTCGGCGTTGACCCCGGCCATCAGCTCATCGAACCCGGGGATCGGCACCAGCCAGCCGCCTTGGTCGGCTACCCATGACCGGACCCGCGCGTCGGGCGGGCCGCCGGGCTCCCAGTAGCACCAATACACCGCCGCGGGCGCGTGGTCGGCGCCCAGCTGATGGGCGAAAAAATCCATGAGGCTGTCGTCATTGCCGCCGTACCCGATCGTGATCAGCACCTTCCCGGGCAGCAGGCTCTTCAACGCTTGGCCGTAGCTTTCGGGCAGGTCGCGGGTCTCTTGAGCGCCATTGAGTGGATCCAGCAGCAGGTCGCGGTGGCACTTGACGATCAGCGGCCGCATCAGGGTTTTGGTAAACACCCCCGCGGTGGTCTCGTGGGTGCACGTGAGCGGGGTGTAATTGGTGTAATACAGCAGGGCGCGCTCGATGAGGCTGTCGAAGTTGGTGGTGATGACCGCCTTGTGACGCTCCTTGGCGAGCATGGTCGCCAGGACGGAGTAGCCGAACCCGGGCTGGGCGTCCTTCATCAGCGAGGTCAATACCGCGTAACCGTGACTCGGGTTCGACCCGAAACGGCGATCGTAGACCTTGCAATAACTCGCCGCGGGGTTGGATGGGTCGATCCCCTCGATCCCGTGGTGGCCCTTTTGCATCCACTGCGGAAACGCCAAGGTGCCGTGGTCGGCGTCCTGCTGGTGCAGCTCCTTGAGCCAGCGGTCGACGAGCGTCCTAGCGGCGGGGATCCCCGAGGTCACGCTCGCCCCCGCCCCCAGCAGGAAGACAAACGATTGGCTCGAGTCGTGGCGATCGATGCTGCCCAGCTCGTGGACAAACCCTCGCATCGACATGGTCTGAGAGGATGCTAGCGGATCAACCTCGGAAGCGATAGGAGTGGCCGTGCCCATACATTCTCCAGCCCCCCCATCTTATACGATGAATACGGGACCGCTATCGCCGCGGAGGTGATCGGGCGCACCGCAAACGGGCTGTGAAAGGGAAGGGGGCGGAACAATGGCTTGAGCGTATCCCGAAATGGTGTACGACGCCCCCAGCGAGCCGCGACCGTGAGGCAGCGGGTTTCTCGGAATACCCCGACCACTTGACGTCGTACACGAAATCGGGAAACGCTCTAGCCAGCAGCCCGCGCTACTTATCGGCCGGCGGCCTGGGGGCATGACCGCTTGCCAGGATCGGATCATACCCGTGGGGGGCGGTGGATTAAACGGTGAATTTGTTCACCAAGGCCTGGAGCTCCTCGGCTTTGACAGAAAGCTGAGAAGCGGCCTGGGACGACTGGGTCGCCGCTTCATTGCTCTGGCGGGTGACCGTATTGATCGAGGAGATGTTGGCCGCGATCTGCTCACTAGCGGCCGACTGCTGCTCGGCGGCGGCGGCGATAGATTGGATCATCCCGGCCACGTCCCTGGCCGACGTGACGATCCGTCGCAGGTTGTCGCCGGCGGTGGACGCCTTCTGCACGCCGGTGTCCACCTGCTGGGTGCCGACGTTCATGCGCTCGACCGCTTGGGTGGTTTCGATCTGGATGGCCCGGATCGATTCGGCGATCTCATCGGTGGCCTTGGTGGTGCGGTCGGCGAGCTTGCGGACCTCATCGGCGACGACCGCGAAGCCGCGGCCGTGCTCGCCGGCGCGGGCGGCTTCGATCGCGGCGTTGAGGGCCAGCAGGTTGGTCTGATCGGCGATGTCGTTGATGACCTCGATGATCTGCCCGATCTGTTGGCTTCGTTTGCCCAGTTCGCCGACACTGACCGCGCCCGCGGTGACGGCTTGGCTGATGGCGTTCATGCCCTCAATCGTTTCCTCAACGACCACGCCGCCCTCGCCGGCGATCTGGCCCGCCTCGGTCGCATTGCCCGCCGCGTCGCTGCTCTTGCGGGCGACCTCGACGATTGAAGCGCTCATCTGTTCCACAGCCGAGGAGACCTGCATGACCTGTCGGCCTTGCTCGTTCATCCCGTTGGCCACCTCCTGGCTGGAGGCGGCGATTTGGGTCGCAGCCGAGGCGACCTGGCGCGAGGAGCCGCTGACCTCCAAGATCAAGTTTTTTAACGACTCGCTCATTAGATCCGCCGTTCGAGCCAGGGACCCCATCTCGTCCGTGGAGGTCATGTTCAGCGGTTCTTGGGTCAGGTCCCCGGCGGCGACCGCGCGCAGGACTGACAAGACCTTGTTCACGGCCGAGGTGATTGACCGGATCAAGAACGCCCCGGTCGCCACGGCGATGATCAGGGCGACCACGCTGGAGGCTACCGCTTGGTTCACGACGGCTTTGGCGGCGGCCTCGGTTTCATGGTGGAGCTGGGCTTCGGTGTGAGTGATCGAATCGATCAGCTCCACGCCGGTGGCGGCAATCTGGGGGCCGATGACGTCGAGGGTGTTCTTGACCAGGTCGTTGCGTTTCTCGACGAGAGCCACCGTGCTTTGTAGCCGCTGGGCGTAGAACTGGAACGCCTGTTTCGCCTCGGCGAGGCATTTGCGCCGGTGGGGGTTCTGCACTTCGCGCTCGAGCTTGACGAAGACTTTCTCGGCTTTCTGGATGTGGGCGTCGGCCTGTTGCTGGTCCTTGACGTCGCTGGAGCGGAGGTACTTAAACGCCGCGGTGCGGACCTGATTGAACCGGGTGTCGGCCTCGGCGGCTTCCAAGGCCGCTTCGAGGTCACCGTCGGCGTGGGCGGTGTGCATGATCTCTTCGATCAGCGTCACGGCCCGGGCGGCGGTGGGGTTCATCTGGCTGTTGATGGTCGCGTTACGCTGGTCGATCACCGCCACGACCTGGGCGAAGGTGGCCTCGTATCGGTCGATCGCGTCGCGGATCTGCGCGATCAGCTGCACCCGGGTGGGGTTGTGGATCGCGGTCTTGGAGGCGTTGAGTTTATCCTTGACCGTGGCGAGGTAGTCTGAATACTGCTTGAGGTCCTGATCGCTGTTGGTGATCAGGAAGTCCTTGACGTTCATGCGCACCATGAGCACGTCGCGTTGAAGGGACTCGAGCAGCTGGGCGTCGCCGACGATATCGCTGAATTCATGGGCTTTATGGCTTGAGGCGTTCTGCCCTGATAGGGACAAAGCGCTGACGATCATGATCATCGAAGACAACACCCCGAACCCCAATACGAGCTTGGTGCCGAGGGTGAAGCCGCGACGGTCCACGCCGTCGGACCCGCGGATCTTGGAGGCCTTCACCGCCAGGACCACGATCACTAGCACCACCCCTCCCGTGGCGGCCCAGAAGATCTTAACGAGGCGGTCGTCGACGTTCGCGGTTGTGGGGACTTGGTACGGCTTGAATTCGCCCGCCGCGGCACCCCATGGCGGGCGGTCGGCGAGGACGAGGTCAGGGGCGTCGTACTGACCGGTGGTGGAGATCTTTGAGTGATGAGTCGCCGAGCGGCTGGGAGAGCTGGATTTCGTTGGTTTTGAAGGGTTATCACTCGTCGCCGAGGCCTGCGCACTGTGGTCAGGGTCGGTCTTAACGAGGGGTTTGGCGGGGCTGGGTTCTGAGCTGGGTTCGATTGAACTCGAAGCGTCAAGGGCGTGGGCACCAAAGATCAGCTGGACCAGGACGATCACGACATGCAGCGGTTTTAGTTGGGTTGTCATAGATTTAACCTGTATGCCCACTAGGTCTCCCAGCGTCTTTTTAGACGTTCTATATCCCCTCATACGTTGTCTTTATCGATCTAAGGTATGCTCGTCTTGATCTGGGCGATCAGTGTTGACACGATTCCGGGCGATGGTTCGTTGTCATGATAGGTGTCGTGACGAGGGGCCCCATGCGCAGGAAAAAGGACCCTTCACCATCATGAAGGGTCCGGGGTTTTGAATGGATGCGTCACCCGAGAATGGATCAGTGGCTAGACTCGACCTCGGCGGTTTGGGTTTGAGCCTCAGGGTCAGCCCCGGCCATGGCCTGGGTGGCTTTGTTGGGATCGGCTTCGACCTTGGCGAGGATTTCAGCGGTCTTGGCTTCGTCGAGCCAGCGGACCTTGCCGGTCCCCACGTCGTAGATCGCCCCTACGACCTTGGCCTTGCCCTTCGAGACCAGGGCGCGGGTGGCGGGGCTTTCGCGGAATAGGTCTTGGATCGACTGCCAGACGTTCTCTTCTTCGGCAACCGTCGCCAGCTCCTTGCCCTTAAGGTCGGGGTGGTTCTTCGCGGCGCGTCGGACGGCCGGCTCGATGTTGTCGACCAGGGCGGGGATGTTGCGTTCGAGGGCGTGGCCGTGGCCCTCGACCGCGGCGGTCACCGCGGCGACCGCGCCGCATTGGGTGTGACCCAACACGACCAGGACCGGGGTATTCACGTGGCACAAGCCGTACTCGATCGTCCCGTTCTCGTCGGTGTCACAGACGTTGCCGGCTACGCGGATCACAAACACGTCCATCACGCCCACGTCGAAGATCCGCTCGACCGGGATCCGTGAATCCGAGCAGGTGATGATCGTGGCGAACGCGTGATCGCCCTGGTTTTCGCTGCCGGCTTGGATCAGCCGCGCCGAATCGGTATGAGGGTGGTCGGATTGGCCCGAGACGAACCGGGCATTACCCGCTTGGAGGATCTTGACCGCCGCGTCCGCGTCGGGCTTGGAGGCGGGGGCTTGCGAGGCTTCTATTGCGGGTGCCATCGTCAGGGCAAGGATCGTCACAGACGCTGCGGTTTTTAGGTTCTTTAGATTCATCATCGGTGACCTCTTTCGTTGGGGCAGTTTTGGATCGCTAGACATCTTCCCGGGCCGATAACTGAAGCATAGCCGGATGGTATGATTCGCTCCTTGTATCGTCACAGAGACCGAAGAAGATTAGGCTCTGTCAGAAAACTCGTTTTGGAGGCCAAGGGTGTGCCGCCAGTGGCACCGGACGTCGGGTACGCGCCTTACCTCGAAAAGTTGCCCGCTGCATACACGAATCGTGCCGCGATTTCATCCGGGATGGGGATATAATGTAAGGCAGTTGGGTCTACGTCTTTTGGAGGTCTCCCGTGCGGCGATATTCGGTTTTCCACGCGTTCGTGCTGTCGTTCTATTCGAAAGAGTTTTATCGCGACGTCGGGCGGTACTGGCGGTGGGTCTCGTTCTTCTACCTGCTAATCCTGGTGGCAGCGGCTTGGGGGCTATCCATGGTCAGTGTCCATCGGGGAGTCAACCGAGTAGCAGACACCGAGGGGGTGGCGATCGCTGGGCAGATCCCGCCGATCCAGATCCGCGATGGCGTGGCGACCGTGGCGGCGTCTCAGCCGTACGTCATCACGGATCCGGCTGATCAGCAGGTGCTGGCGGTGCTTGACACCACGGGGCAGATCACCTCGCTCGATGAGACCGACGCGAAGCTGCTGCTGACCGAGGACCGGGTGATGGTGCGTCGCAACGCGCGCGAGGTGCGCATGTTTTCGCTGGGTGAAATAGCAGACCTCGACCTCGATGAACAGGTCGCGTTGGCGTGGTTGGACCTGATCAAGCGTTGGTTCGCGGTCGTCGTGTACCCGTTTGCGGTAGCCTTTGGGTACCTCTTCCGCGTGGTCCAGGTATTGATCTACGCGTGTATCGGCTTGGCGTTTAACCGCGTGACAGGAGCGAAGCTGACCTACCCGGGATTGATCAGCGTATCGATCATGGCGGTCACCCCGGTGGTGGTCACCACGACGGTGTTGGGCCTGGCGGCGGTGAGTGTGCCGATGGCTAGCTTAGTGGGTTTCGCAGCAGCGATGGGGTTTCTGTATTACGGCGTGAAGGCCAATGCGGTGGGTGCGGACCTCAACGAATGGGACCTACCCGATGATCTTCACGCGTGACGTTCATTTAAATTTTTGGTCGTCCTGCACAGGTAAGGACAGATTGATATCGACGAGGCTCTGGCTGCGTGCCGCCAGCCCGCAGTTATTACTTCACGTGCTCAGCATTTGGTGGTCGGATTGATAAGAGTTTCGGTTTTACGCATCCTTACCTCTCAGGACGGCCTACGTCCCAACCCGATTGTCACGATCAGACCCGCTGCCAGCAGCGCCGCCGAGGCCGGTTCGGGGACAAACCGCCAGGAGACGATGTCGTGAGCGGATGCGTCGCCGCCGGTGGAGGCGGTGAACCCGACGTAAACATCCGTGGTGAGCAGTTGGTCGACCAGGTCGATCGCCAGCGCCAGCTGCGGCTGATCCGGGCGCGTATCGGACTCGGTCACCCGCACCTCCAGCGTCGTTCCGTCGTAGTCGATCCACGCGTGCCACAGGTTGCGGTTATCGAAATCAGGGGAGATGTTGGCGGTGACAAGCGAGCTCGTCGTGTCGGTATTGATCCCGATATGATTGCTGCTGGGGTCTTGAAAGTTGTTAAACAGATCGAACTCGACCCCGACTTTCACCGGCGTGCCCAGCCCTTGGTAGCCGAGGTTGCCCCCGGTGCCGCCCTTGGTAAAGGGGCTCGTGGGCTGCATCGCGAACACGAACCCGTCGGTCCCGGATCCGTTTACAAAGCCGGGCTGGATCCTGAACGAAAATTCGGTGCTGAACCTGGAGATATCCATCCGCTGATTGGTGAAGACACTACCGGCGGTGAAGTTATCCGTATCGGCCAGCCTCAGGACGGGGGCCGAGTCAAACCCGTTGTCGCCGACCACCGCGGCGCTGGAGTTGATGACCAGACCCGTCGTGTCGGAGAAATCATCGTATTTCAACACGCCGGCATGGGCGGCTGACGACACCGAAGCCCCCGCGCACACAATCAACATAGCCATTCTCATCTAGAATTCTCCTTGATTCTTCAATTCCAACGGGTACACACCGCCCTATCAACATCCTCATAGATGATGGTTGGAGAGCTCATCTAAGCCCATTATCCCATCGATCTGTCATTGGCACAGAGATCACTATTATAAGAATGTACGCAGGCCAATGGAATACTTTTCATCGACCACAAAAAAATTTTATATATTTTATTGCGACGCTCAGGGTGTCTTCGGATCCACCCCTGCCCAACCTGCCGGCTGCGAGCGGGTTGGTACTTCTTCATCTCAATCTCCCCTGGTGCGTTGCATACGCGATGATTTTTATTCGGGTAAGGTAGAGGCCCTCAACGTCGCCACGGGAATGGATTTTCAATATAAATATCTGTAATATATGATTTTATGTTACAGTTAGGGGTTGGATCCCAGGCGCCCGCCGCCGTGTCGTGTCCGAATCTGGGGCGGATTTGACAGTGGGTTGCATTTCCATTATATTAATTTTTTGCATTTGTATCTGTATTAGTCGTTTCAAGCATAAAAGGGAGGGTTCCATGTCACATTGTCGCTTGCCAAGGTTGGGGAGGTTTTCGTTTGGGATCGCGGGTCGGGTGTTGGCGATGCAACTGCTTGCTTGTGTGGCGATCGCCTCGCCGGCGCTGGGGGCCAGCCCGTTCGTGCTCGACTTCGAAGGGCTGGGTGTCCTTCAGAATGGTCCGGCTGTCTTCGAGGGTGTGGGCGATTTCTACAACGGGGGTACGGGCGATGCCGGAAGCGGCCCGGGGCAGAATTTCGGGGTCGAATTCTCAGACAACGCCCTGGCGATCGTCGATGCAGACGCGGTGGGCCTGACGCCAATCTCGGGCAACTTCGGGGGCGAGCCATCGCCGGACACCGTTTTGTTCTTCCTTACGGGCAGCGCAGCGACGATGACGTTCCGTGACGGGTTCACGGATGGGTTTTCTTTCTTCTATAGCTCAATCAATTTCCAGGGCTCGATCGTGGTCTACTCCGGGCCGGAGGCGACCGGGAATGTCCTGGCGACGCTCGTGCTGCCCCAGACCCCGTTCAACGGGGCGCCGGACCCGACCGGTCAGTTCAGCCCGTTTGTCCCGATCGGGGTGGCGTTTGATGGCGTGGCCCAGTCGATCGATTTCGGCGGCACGATTAACCAGATCGGGTTCGACAACATCACCTTCGGCAGTGAAACACCGATTGTTCCCGAGCCGGTGTCAGCGGGGTTGCTGACGGCAGGTTTGGTGGGCCTGTCGGCATTTGGGCGGGGATCGGGTACCCGGCTGGGCAACCGGGGCTATAGCCATTGGCGTAAATAATCTTCTTTGACCGATAAGTGTGATTTCTGGCATGGAGGCCAAGGTCATGACCTATTCGATGGACTTGCGGCAGCGGGTGGTCGTGGCGGCGGGGTCGGGTGAACCGATCGCTTCGGTGGCAAAGCGGTTTTCCGTGGCGCGGCCGACGGTGCGCGACTGGCTGGGTCGACATCGACGAGGGGAGTTGTCGCCGGGCGTGCCGGGGCCCAAGGGGCCGGTGAAGCTCACGGCGGCTGATGAGCAGATCTTGCGTGAGAGGGTCGCGGCCCAGCCGGGGATCACGGCCAAGCAGCTGATGCCTCTGCTGAGCGTGCGGGTGGTCGAATCGACGGTGTGCCGGGCGTTGAAGCGTCTGGGGCTATCCTTAAAAAGAAGTCGCTGATCGCCGCCGAACAAGAACGTCCGGACGTGGCTCGACGTCGGCGAAGCTTCATGATCGCCCGGCGGTTCGTGGACCCGGGTTCGTTTGTTTTCCTCGATGAATCCGGGGCCAAGACCAACATGACCCGGCTGTACGGCCGGTCGCCGATCGGCGAGCGCTGCGTGGATCACACCCCGGACGGCCACTGGAAAACCATGACGATGCTCAGTGCCATCCGGCTCGACGGCGTGAGCCAAGGCGCGACGGTGGTGGTCGACGGTCCGATGGACGCGGCAACGTTCCTGGCTTATACACAGCAGTTCTTGGCCCCGTCGCTGCGGCCCGGGGATGTCGTGGTGATGGACAATCTCTCGTCGCACAAAGGCGCGGGGATCCGTGAGGCGATCGAAGCGGCCGGCGCGGACCTTTGGTACTTGCCGCCTTACTCGCCCGACCTCAACCCGATCGAAAAGCTGTGGAGCAAAGTCAAAGCGTGGCTACGTCGGGTCAGCGCCAAGACGTTCGACGCCTTGAACGACGCCATCGCCGATGCCCTGCGAGCCGTTCACCCCACAGAATGCCCCAACTACTTTCAAGCCTGTGGCTATGGAGAACATTGATGCCAGATGCTCTAATGCTCCACCACGGTTGAATTTTGGGCAGGGTGACTTAACGACCCGCGATCATGAGGAAGCGGGTTCTTGAGCCATGACCGGTGTTCGATCAGGAAACCCGTTGCGGACACGCGCGGCTCGCCGAGCCGTTGACCCGAAATTTCAAATGTGACAAAGCACTACAGCGTTTTCTTGGTCCGTGTAGAGCCTATCTGGATGAAGATCGGTCCAAAGAACCCGCTCCCTGACGGTCGCGGCTCGCTGTGAAGCTCTACATCAACTTCGAAAACGCTCTAGGTCATTGAAGACGGTCATGCGCCCCACGCCAGGGGCCCGTGGGTTTCGATTGGGGCACGCGTTGTTTGGGCCCGGGCGTCCGGTGGTTACGGGCGTTGGGCCACGTCGATCTGCTCGCCAAGGTGTTTTTCGATTAGCACGTCGGGGGCTAGCGGTTCGAGCAGGTCGTCGTGAGTGGTGGCGGCGATAAAGCACACGCCGGGGCTGGGGGATACGGACGAGTCGGGGGGGCCGGGAATGGTGGCCGTGGGTTTAGCGGCAGGTTGGGCCGCCCGCAGCTGCGTGGGCGATGAAGCTGACGGCGTACACGCGGGCGGGACAGCAGGGCAGGCCGTTGTTGTGGCACGCGTTACCCACTTGCGGACGTTGGCGGCGATGACTGCGGCGGTGGTGCGGTCGAGCGTGGCAGCGAACTCGTCCGCGAGGATCACCCGCAGCCGCCGGTCGTCTTGCCGGGGGGTGACGATCGTCTGGGCGAGCTTGAGGCGATAGCGTTGGCCGTCGGACAGCTCGCTGGGCTTGCGCAGCATCACGAACGCGTCGTTGAGGCCGGCGATCGAAAGGGCTCTGAGCACGTCTTGCAACGAATCTCGCCATGGGGCCAAGCAGTCGACCAGGGGCTGATCGGGCAGAGGTGGTAGGTCGTCGAACGCGGTGACGTCCGCGTCGTCGCGGCCGGCTAGGGCTTCTTGGATCAGCTTCAGCAGAGAGCTTTTGCCCGACCCGCTGGGGCCGGTGATGAACACGACCTGGCCGGGTCGCAGTGTGACCTGTGTGGGAGGGATGATCGTCACCCGCCGGGCTTCGTCCACGCCGAGGCCGAACATGGCGGCCACGGCCAGGACAGAGGGCGACGGGGACACAGCGGTCGAGCGAGCGAGATGGAGATTTAGTGGGATCATGACGGGGGTAGAGGTTGGGCGGAAAGAAGGTTTTAATAGAAAAAAATAACGTTTATCTTGACCCGGGCCATTCCGGGGTTATGTTCTGATTGAGACGTGAAAGATTCATCTCTAGTGGACTCATTAGGCACATCTTGAGCGTTACCGGCCTCGCTAGCGGTTAGCGAGACGGTCGGATAAGACATTTTATTTTTTACACTTTTTATGGAGGAGAGGCATGCGCTTCAAACACAGTATGGCGATGGTGGCGGCGTGCGCCGGTGGGCTGGCCCTGGCGGGCGACGCTTACGGGTTGCTGATCGATAACTTTGACAGCGGGGCGGGCACGGTCGATTCGCTCGTGGACCCGGGGCCGACGAATTTCGCGTCCGTCGACGCGATCGGCGGGTCCCGGACGCTGGAGATCTTGGGGTTCCCCACCGATGGCGACCCGCTGTCGATGGGTGCGGAGCTGTCCGTGGCTGTGCCGCCCGGGGCTCTGGGGCACTCGCAGGATGTGTTCGCCCCTGGGGGGCGGTCGAAGGTGACCTGGGACAGCAACGGCGCGGGCCTGGGCGGGTTGGACCTGACCGACGGCGGCCTAGCTAACGGGCTGAGCATGGACCTGCTTTCGATCGACGTGGGTACGGTGGACGTGACCCTGATGGTCGAAGACACCGGCGGGGGGATGTCGAGCCTGCAGCTGCCGGGCCTGGTGCTGGGCACGAACAACTTCTTCTTCGCGTCCTTCTCGGTGGGTGCGGACTTCACCGATGTGGAGTCGATCATGATGACGATCGAAGCCGATGAATCCTCGGACCTGGTGATCGACTTCCTTGAGACGATCGACGTGCCGCCGACCCCTCGTAACGCAGTGCCTGAGCCGATCACGGCTTCGCTGGGCCTGATGGGCCTGGGTGCGTTGGGCTACACGACCCGGCGTCGCGGCGCTTAACAAGGATAAAGAATGGTTTAAATTCATCTTTATTCCTACCTATTTAATCTAGGTACATGGATTGATCGCAGCCCCCGGTGAAGGCCGGGGGCTGTTTGTTTTGCCAAAAATGCACATAAGGGATACCCAAAAATTATCAAGATCTCGCCCCCATTCGGCCGGCAGACAGTGGTGCATAAGCCAAGTACTAACAGATGTTTCACTGGCAAGATGAATAATCCGGGCCATATTGTTAGTTTAGGCAAAGGGAGGCATAAAATTCAAGGATATTTTTTCTAAAATTTCGCGTGATGCTATTGACAAGCGAACGACGATTGATAGACTGTTGAAGACATTTGAGTGGGAGGACCCTCCTGAAGAAGAAGCGTTCGTACACGATCCGAGGAGCGAACATTTTCTAAAGAAGGCTTCCTCAGATATGGTTATAATAATTTAGATGCGTGTATGAGGAGATAGCAATGCATTTCACGAAGGGACTGGCGACGGTAGCGGTGTGTGGTGGAGGCTTGGTGCTGGCCAGCAGCGCTCAAGCACTTATTATTGATAATTTTGATAGCGGACCTGGGATCGTGGATTCGATCGGCGACCCCGGCCCCACGAATTTTGCTTCGGGTGACGCGATCGGCGGGTCTCGTACGCTGGAGATCCTTGGGTTTCCAGGCAATGGGGATCCGATCTCGAGCGGTGCCGAGCTCCAAGTAGCGGTCCCACCGGGAGCGATCGGGCACTCGCAGGATGCATTTGCTCCGGGCGGGCGTTCGAAAGTGACCTGGGACGCCAATGGTGCGGGTCTGGGGGGGCTGGACCTGACTGACGGCGGTCTAGCCAACGGGATCGAGTTTGAGCTGATCTCGATTGACGTAGGCGCGGTGGACGTGACCATCACCGTGGTGGATTCTGGTGGCGATTCGTCTGATCTTCTCTTGTCCCCGCTAGTGGTTGGGTCGAACCAGTTCTTCTTTGCGGATTTTAACGGAACTGCGGACTTTGCCGATGCTGACATGATTATGATGAATATTGATGCGGACCAAGCGTCAGATCTGATTCTTGACATTATCCAGACCATTATCGTGCCCCCGCCACCCCCGGGCCCAGCCCTGGTTCCCGAGCCGATCACAGCCTCACTGGGTATGATGAGCATGGGAGCTTTGGCGTACGCGACTAAACGCCGCAAAGCTTGAAATATGCATTCATTGCGGTTGATTCGTTTTGGTT
Organism: Phycisphaeraceae bacterium; assembly: GCA_965224205.1. Classification (GTDB taxonomy): domain Bacteria; phylum Planctomycetota; class Phycisphaerae; order Phycisphaerales; family Phycisphaeraceae; genus CBDCYN01. The sequence continues at coordinate 268 of CBDCYN010000018.1, read as the reverse complement.
GCTAACACTGACAGCTAACACTGACAACCGATATCGTCTTAATGAAATTAGAGAATTTACAGGTTCGAAGACTAGAGTTTATTATGAAAACCTGAATCGGGTGCCATAGGTGGCTGGTCCGCCCGTACAAATAATACCGGAGATTTTTGAACTCTAGAGACCGGACGGCCGGTGACCAATAGTATATCCGTCAACGTACAGAACGAATTTTGAGACATAGTGTAATGCTTTACGCATCCTTCGGTTAACACCGGGGGATGTTTTTTTG
>CBDCYN010000017.1:0-29697 GCA_965224205.1 Phycisphaeraceae bacterium | reverse complement strand
ATGGACACCCAGCAGACGCACCAAGGGCTGCTTAGCGAGCTGCGATCAATCGAGTCCCTGCGTGAACCGATCCCCCCCCCCGGCGCTGCTGGCGCTGTTGACCCAACTCATCCCGCCCGACGTGACCCTTCACGGGCTAACGCTGACCATCCCCAAACCGGTATCGGCGCCGCAACAGGGTCAGCAAGCTCCACACCGCAACAACGCGGGCCCGATGCACATCGAGATCGCGTTGGACGGTGCCGCGGAAACGTCCGACGCCGTCCCCGACCTCGTGGACCGGACGATCAAGAGCGACATCTTCGGCGACGTGCGCCTGACCGAAAACCATCAAGTCGCGATCGGCGATCAGACCTTTCAAAAGTTTAAGCTCGTGATGCAGATCCCGCTGGTGACCCGTAGCCGTGTCGCTAGGAGTAACCACCGACCATGAACCGAAACGGGTCTATCCTTGCAACGGCCGCCGGGGCCGCGTTGGTGGCCATCGGGGGCTTGTGCCATGGGCACCTGATCGCCGAGCGATCGGACCGGCTCGACGCCCTGACGCTTGAGATCCAGGAGCTGCGGTCTCAACCCGGTAAGCCGGCCGGTCGCGACCGGGTGGCCGATCTCCGGGACCAGCTCGACGCCCCGTTCCAACGCGACGTCGGCGACCTGCTGCACCTGCTCACGGAAACGCTCGTGGAGCTGCGCGTCGAGGAGAAATCCATCACCACCCAGGAGGCCCACGACACGGGACCGTTCCGAGAGGTGCCGGTCCATGTCGCGTATCGGGGTCCGTTCGTTTCCGCGTTCGAGCTCGGGCGACGGTTGCAAGAGCAATACCCTATCACCCGTCTCGAGCGGCTCGAGGTGACCCGCGACGGCAGAGCGATCGATCACGACACGCTCTCGATCGAGATCCACCTGCTGGCCTATCAGCGTGCCACGGAGGAGGGGAGCTGATGGCCCGCGACGCCGGGACCCGAGCGATCCACGCCAAGCAGCGGCGTCAGCGCGTGACGCTAACCTTCCTTATCGTCTCGCTCGTGCTGGCGTCGTACGTGCGTTTTGTTCATAACGGGCCGGGCGGCGCGACCGCTGAGGATCTCGACCCCGCGGGCCGCGTTTTGGGAACCGGCAACGAGCCACAGCCCGATCGGCCCCAGGCCCCGGTTGTGGAGCCGGTCCCGGTGACCTGGGCGGTGAGGATCGAGCACGACCCGTTCGCGTGGGAACCGAACCTGCCTCAAGTGGAAACGGCGCCGGCTGATGCGGACGCGCAGGCCGTGCGTCGGGAAGCAGCCGAGAAACTCGAAGTCAACGCCGTCCTGCTCGGCGACCCGCCCCGGGCCATGATCAACGGCCGGGTCTACAACCGGGGCGAAGAAGTCAACGGCTTTAGGGTCTCGCAGATCGATCGGGCATTCGTCGTGGTAGAAAAATATGGGACCGCAGTCAAACTCTATCACTGACCCGATCCGCGACCCGGCCCCCGCGCCCCAGACGCATCGGGGAACGGTTGCGTGAGCTTGGGCTGATCACCGAGGAACAGCTCGAGTCCGCGCTGCAGACGCAGCGTCACAACACGCCCCGTCGACCCCTGGGCGAGATCCTCGTCGAGATGGACGCCATCAGCGCCGAGCAGGTCTCCGAGGTGCTCGCCGAGTCGATCGGGGTGCCGTATGTCCGGCTGATCCCCGAGATGGTCCACCCCGAAGCTTTGAGCAGCCTGCCCGAAGCGTACCTCGAGGACCAGAACCTGCTGCCGCTGACCCTGACCGAGGGGTGGCTGACGATCGCCGTGGAGCGGTTTACCGACGTCCGGCTGATCGAAGACATCGCGCGCCAGTCGGGCTGCCGGGTGCAGGTAATCGCCGCCGAGGCTTCCAACATCCGAGAAACGCGCAGCAGCGTGACACGGGGCGTGACCCCAACCGCCCCGGACACGCCCGACGAGGCCAAGACGGAGCTCGATGACCTGCTGAGCCGGCTCGACGTCGAAGAGCTCAGCGCCACCCAGCACCACGAAGCCGGCGACGACCTCGGCAGCATCACCGCCAGCGACTCACCGGTTATCAAGCTCGTGAACTACATCATCCAAGACGCCGTCCAGCGGGGCGCCAGCGACATCCACATCGAGCCACAAGACCAGAAGTTCCGCGTCCGCTGCCGCGTCGATGGCGAGCTGGTGGAGACCATCCACCCGTCGAGCCGGCTGCTGCCGGCGGTGGTCAGCCGCATCAAGATCATCGCAGGGCTCGACATCTCTGAGAAGCGCCTGCCGCAGGACGGCAGCATCACGGTCACACTCGCGAAGCGCCCGGTGGACCTGCGCGTGTCGACCATGACGACGAAGATCGGAGAAAAGGTCGTGATGCGCATCGTCGACCGCACCGCTGCGGTGCGCAGCCTCGACGCGCTAGGCTTCGAGGCCGGGATGCTCGCCGCGTTCCGCCTGCTCATCCAGGAATCGCACGGGATCGTGATCGTGACCGGGCCCACCGGCAGCGGCAAGACCACCACGCTCTACGCCGCGTTGTCCGAGATCGTTTCGGCCAAGTCCAACGTCAGCACGATCGAAGACCCCGTCGAGCGCCTGCTTGGGGGCACGAACCAGTTTCAGGTCAACCCTCAAGCGGGGTTTACCTTCGCCCGCGCGCTGCGGTCGCTGCTTCGACAGGACCCGGACGTGCTGATGGTCGGTGAGATCCGCGATGCGGAGACCGCTAAACTCGCGACGGAGGCCGCCCTCACCGGGCACCTCGTGCTCACGACACTCCATACCAACGACGCCCCGGCCGCGGTGCCCCGCCTGGTGAACATGGGGGTCGAGCCCTACCTGGTCGCCGCGTCGCTGCGGGGAGTTTTGGCCCAGCGTCTCGTGCGGCGGGTGTGCCCGGACTGCCGCAGACCGGTGCCGCTGAACGCCGCGACGCAAGAATCCCTCGCCCAGCTCACCCACGGGCCGTGCCCGATCGACGTGGAGTACCGCGGCACCGGGTGTATGACCTGCCGCCATACGGGCTTCATCGGGCGCGTGGGCGTGTATGAGCTGCTGGCCCTCAACGAGGAGATGCTAGGTGTGATCGCGCGCGACCCGAGCATGCGGGGCTTCCGGGAAACAGCCCGTAGCCCGACGCGCAGCACGCTGTTCAAGGACGGCCTGAACAAAGTACGCCAGGGGTTGATCACCGTCGAAGGCGTGCTCGAGATCGTCTCACGTACCGACGAACTCGCCAACGGGGCGGTGGCCCCGCCGCAGCCCGATGGCGATGGCGAGCCCCCGGGGGTGACGTAGCGATGCCCAAGTTCGCCTACGAAGCGCGCAACGAAAGCGGCGAGCTGGTCTCGGGCTTCGTCTCGGCCGAGAGCGTCGAGCTGGCCGGGCGCCTGCTTAGCGACCGGAACCTGTTCGTGGTGCGGATGGGCACGGATCGGGCCAACGCGCCGCGGGTCAAAGAACACGGCAGGGCCTCGCGCGCCGACGTAGCGTGGTGTATGTCGCAGCTGTCGGTCATGATGGAAACGGGGATGCTTCTGAGTGAAGCGTTGCAGTGCCTGAGCCGACAGGTGTCCGACCCGAAGCTGCGTCGGCTACTCCAAGACGTGTCCAAGAGCCTCCAAGAAGGCCGGTCACTGTCCCAAGCGATGGACCTGCACCCGCGGTCGTTCCCCCCGACCCTGCGGGCGCTGATCCGGGCCAGCGAGATGAGCGGCTCGCTGAGCAAGGTCCTGCGCCGCAGCACCGACTACCTGATGAACGACCTGCGGGCGATCAAGCAGATCCGCGGGGCGATGATGTACCCCCTGTTCATGTTCCTGATGTGCATCGGGGTGACGATCTTCCTCTTGACGGTAATCCTCCAAAAGTTCGTAGAGGTGTTCGAGACGCGCGGCGCGGCCCTGCCCGGGCCGACGCTCGTGCTGATGGCGATCAGTGACAACTTGGTCAACCACTGGGTGGGGTGGGTCCTCGGGACCATCGCGGCGGTGACGGCGGTGGTCGTTTGGACGCGCACCGCGGCGGGCAAGCGCCACCTCGACCACCTCGCCCTGGCGACGCCGGTCGTGTCGAACTTGTTCAACGCGCTGTACCAGAGCCGCACGTTCCAGACCATCGCCATCCTCCTGGAGTACAACGTGCCCCTACCGGACACCGTGGCGATCGCTCGCGAGGTGGTGTCGAACTCGCTCTACCAGGACCTGTGGAAACGTGTGGACGAACACATCCGCCGCGGCGACAAAATGTCGACCCCGCTGCTGGATTGCCCGTTTGTCTCCGAGCCGGTGGCGCTGATGATCGACGCCGGGGAGCGATCGGGGCAGCTGGCGTTGGTGTTCGCACGCCTGGGGGAGTTTCTAGAGGATGAATACAACCGAACGCTCAAGACGTCGGTCCAGTTTATCGAGCCGTGTATGATCCTGTTCCTGGGCACGCTGGTGGGATTCATCGCCGCCGCGCTGATGCTGCCGTTGTTCCAGGCCAGCCAGATCGCCGGACATTAAACGCAAGCTGGGTCGCGTTTGAAATTTCGGACAAGCCGCTCAACACCAGGAAACGGGGGCTGACCCCCGAAAACCTCTGCTGCGGCTGGCCGCGTGCAGCTAGAGACTCGTCGTAAACGGTCTGTCCTTTCTAGTCGAAAGCTGAAGAACGATCAAAAAATTTGCTCATTTTGTTTGTTCTGATGATTGATCCTTGACATCTTGGCATGCGTAGATAAACTAGACAAAGATTGAGAGTGATTGGGATTCTACCTACCTAAGTTTGATCCCGCTTGAAGATGCTCAGCGGTTGAGCTGAGTCTACCGAAACCGAGTACGACACCACGATCATGGCTCCGTGCTAACGGTGCGCCCCGTGGTGTCGGGGTTGATCCTCCGTACATCCTCTACGGTATGTTCTAGGTCGTGTCTGTAGGTGCGGCCATAAGAGGCTGTCGTCTAGGCAGCGATGATCCTTGCTTGAAGTGATCACAAGCTTCGTGGGGGGCTGGGCCGCCTGGTCGCTGAGCCACTATGGGGTCCACCGTTGGTGGCACAAACTCATCACCGGGTACGACCCGCACGAAAAGTCCAGCTTGTTTACCGAAGGCGAGTTCATGCACCATGACATCTACGACCACGCCCCCCACGACCCGTCGCGTGATCCTCACCAGCGGTACATCAGCTTCCCACGGTTATTGACCGCGGCCGCGGCGGTCGCGGCGTCGTTGGGTTATAGTGCCGCGCTGTGGGGTGTAGGGTTGGCGTGGGCGGCGGGTGGGGCGGCTTTCTTGGTAGGGTGCGTGGGGAGCATGGGCTTCGACGACGCGGTGCACCGCCACCTTCAGCACGGCCGCGCCCCTCGGTCCAGTGTCAGCCGGTGGCTGTGGGGCTACCACCGCCTCCACCACGAACACCACCGATGCAATTACGCGTTCGCGACCGGGATCCCCTGGGACCTGCTGCTGGGCTCATACCGCGGCGCCCGGGCCGGCCAACCCATGCCCCCACGCCCGAGAAAATACCGATCCCGGATGAAGATATGGCGTGATTCGTGGTCGCGGCAAGGGTCGCCCTGATCAGCAACCCAACTTAGCCGGCAAGGCAACACATCACAGATATACGCACCGCGTATCCAAGTACCGCGTCAGGCACGCACAGGACACCGAAAATTTCCCTGCCGCCTACACGAGTCATGCCGCGATTTCATCCGCGATGGGTATATCCGGGCGTTCAAAGGGCGCGGGCAAACTAAAGAGGGGGACGTGTTGGGGCTTGAAGACTTAACCTTGCTGGCGTGACTAGCGCATGTTGATTCCGCTACCCCGCTCAAGAGGCGGCGAGGGGCTCGGTTTGGGCTTCGGGCTTGGGTCGGGGTTTGGGGGCATTTTTCTTTGCGGCCTTTTCGGCAGCAGCTTTGCCTTTTTCGACCGAGTCATGAATCGCCTCGAGCCACGCGGTGAGGGTCTGATGGGCTTGGGGCAGAGCTTCTTGAGCCGGGGCGAGGGTCGGTAGCCACAGGCGGTCCCACTCGAAGCTGATGAACCCGTCGTAGCCCACGCCCAGCAGCCGCTTGACGAACGGTTCGATCCCCACAGTGCCCTCGCCCAGCGGCAGGTACCCGCTGCCCTCGCCCACGCGGGTGTCTTTGACTTTCGCGAGGCGGATGCGGCTGTTGAGCATCGGCACCGAGACGCTGGCTGGTTCCCCGGCGGCCGCGGCGTTGGCGACGTTCCAGGCCAGGCCGATCATCGGGTGGTCGACCAGGTCCATCAGCCACCACCACGGCTTGGCGGTCGAGAGGGTCCCCGCGTTTTCGAACAAGATCTCCACCCCCAGCGATCCGGCTTTATCAGCCAGGGGTGCGACGCGGTCGGCGATGCGGCGGATCACGCTCTGGAGATTCTCCCCGGGTTCGACGTTCGCCCCGAACACCCGCACGAACCGGCAGCCGATCCGTGACGCGGCTTCGAGGTCCTTGGTGATCTGCCAGCTGGCGGCGGTCGCGGCCGACTCGTCGCGGTGGTGGAGGCACACCGAAGTGCTCAGGCACACCGGCACGACGCCGTGGGCTTTGAAGATCTGCGCTGCTTTCTCGGGGTCGCTAAGGGCCGGGTCGCTGGCCAGGGCGCTACCGCCCGGGCCGAGGGTGCGTAGCTCCACGCCGTGGTAACCTATCGACTCGGCTTGCTGGGCCACCTGCTGGATCGTCCAGCCGGGGTCCGCCACGGTGCTGAATGCGAGTTGGATCGCCATAAGGGTGATATCGTCCTATTCGTCGATGGGGTGTGAATCCCTAGGATGAATAACGAAGGAATAAACTAGCAGATCCCGGTGATCATGAAAAACATACGGCACGATCGGCGCCTCACCCGTGACCACGGCGTATACCCCCTCCTTAGACGCGTTCAACCCCTCCCAGATGAAACCACGGCACAGCCCGTATACGCGGGACGGGGATTTTCGATGTCCGATACCCCCTCGACGCGGGGTCTTGAGTACGCGACACGCCTAAAAACATGTGTAAAAAGGGGTGTGTCACTGGCTGCTTGTCAGCCAGTGCGAGTAGCGAAAGGTTGAGATACTGGCTGACAAGCAGCCAGTGGCACCCTATTTTCAGTCGTCATATGCTTCTCACACACTTTCTAAGCACCCGCACCCATCGGCACCCTCAACCCTGCGACGGGCCGCCTAGAACTCGAACCGGATGCCAAATTCCGCGGCGTGGAGCGTGGGCATTTCATAGAAATTCCCGGTGACGTCCAGGTCGTCATAGACCACCGCCCGGTAACCGACGTTGAGGATCACGGATTCGTTGAGCCTGAAGAATAGGCCGCCCATCAACTGGTAGGTGAAGATGATGTCGTCCCCGTCGAGCCCCACGCCGGTGATGGTGGGGTCTGTGGGAATCTCGAACGCCGCCTGGACGTCCACGTCGACCCGCGAGCCGCCCACGCCCCCGCCGAAATAGAGCCCGATATTGTCATGGATCGGGATGTCCGCCAGGACGTTGACCATCAACGAGACCGACTCGACATCCCCGTCGGCGGACATCGCCGCGGTGGGCGTGCTGTTGGCCCCATCAATGTCGTTGGACCGGAACGAAAACTCCAGCTCAACACGCAGGGGGTAGAAGACCTCATGACCGATCGCGGCGATCAGCGCCAGCCCGGGGTCATATTCGATGTCCGTATCGAAAACCTGCGCGTCCAGGGGGTCGCCGCTGAGGTCTTCAAAAATGACCAGCACGTCCGATTCATCGGGGATCGTCAGACCTGCGGATAAGCTGACGTACCCTTTAGAACGCAGGTACTCTTGTTCGTCTTCGTTGTCTGCCCACGTGACGGCACCCAGTGCCAGCGAGGCTGCAATAAAAGCCAAAGAGGACCATGGGTTTCGTCGTTTGGGATGCGTCCGACCAGGGTCTATCATAAAAAGAGCTCCCCGTACGGTTTTAAGTCGAATAGCCAGTTTTTCTTGTCGTTCGATCTTCTTCGATGCACCACGTATGAACGATTGAGGTTCAACCGTGGTGGCCCGTTAGCCGCGGTTGGGAACACCCAATCGACCGTCGGCTCAAACGCCCCATCCTAGATGAATTCACGGCGTGATACAGGTACACGACCCAACCGCTGCCGCGGGCAACCCTGTCCTCGATGCGGTCCTTGGGTACGCGATCCGTACATCGTAACCCGGACTTGCCGGTGACGCGAGCGGTCGTTGGTTGATCACCACCACCTCGCCCTGAAGCGTTGCCTGATTCATCTGGCTCAGGGCACCGGGTATGGGCTCATCCGTGATGGGCGGTCCAAGAGCAGTATGCCCATCGTGTCATCGGCCACCTGGCGCAGGTCGGTATCCGCGGAGCGGAGCACCTGGTTGCGACGCTGGCCGGGGGTCAACGCGATCGACTCCAGTTCGGGGCTCATGTCCCCATGAACAGACATCGCCGTGACCTTGCTGCTTGACCGACCGCAGCCGATGCACGCCATCCCAAACAAGGCCAAAACCGCCGCCCCGGTCACGACGCTGGGGGTAAATCGAGCCATCTTCCTTGCCTTTCTTAATTAAGGATTCGCATTGTCTTAACGGGGCATACCCTTGTCAAATCTTATCTCGGGCCGTTCTGGACGGCCGCACGGACCTCCAACAGCTAGAGACGTATCCCCGAAACAAAAAGCAAGCCGGTCGATACCCCAACCAATGACCAAGGACCGCAGGCGGTTGGGTTGATCCGCCTGCGGTCCTTGAGTTTTTTAGCCTCTACCCCCTAGCTACCGGGCAGCCAGGGGCACGCACCGTGAGCTTTAATCTAGTTTTAGAGCGTTTTGCGTCAATAATCGCCATATCCGCAAGAGGTGAAGTAGTTTTGGCACTCGGTGGGCGTGACGTCTGTCAGGGCATCGGCGATGGCGTCTTGGAGCGTGCCGAAGGTCTTGGCGGCGACGCGGCGTAGCCACGCCTTGACCTTGCTCCACAGCTTCTCGATCGGGTTCAGGTCCGGGCTGTACGGGGGCAGGTACCCCAGGTCGGCGTCGACGGCCTCGATCGCTTCGCGCACCGCGGCGGCTTGGTGACTCGAGAGATTGTCCATCACGACCACGTCACCCGGGCGCAACGACGGGGCCAAGAACTGCTGGGTGTAGGCCAGGAACGTCGCCGAGTTCATCGGGCCATCGACCACGACCGTCGCACCTTGGATCACCCCGTCGAGCCGGATCGCGCTGAGCATCGTGAGCGTCTTCCAGCGGCCGTGCGGGGTGCGGTCCACGCAACGCTGCCCGATCGGCGACCAGCCATACAGCCGGGTCATATCCGTCTTGGCCCCAGATTCGTCGAGGAAAACCAGATGGGCCGGGTCCACGAACCGCCGGGCGATCGTGAAGTTATGGCGGCGTTGGGCCACGTCGGGGCGATCTTGCTCGGCGGCGATCAGCGACTTCTTTTGAGCGACAGCCCCAGCCGCTTCAACGCCCGGCACACCGTCGATTCCACGACGCCCAGGTTCAGCATCGCCCTCAACTGCTTGGCCGTGATCCCCGGCTTGGCCGCCACCGCCTCACGCATCCGTTGCTCATCGGCCGCCGTAAGCTTGACCGACCCCTTGGGCCCCGGCACCCCCGGCGTCAACACGCCCCGGCGGTGCCGATCACACCAGTCGCGAACCGTCGACCTCGCCACCCGAAACTGTCGTGATACCCCCGTGATCGTCTGACCCGACTCGGCGGCCCATACCACCCGCTTACGTAGATCCATCGAATACGCCATGACCTTGGCCTCCTTGCCAGAAATCTCTCTTATCGGCCAGCGGCGATTAATTACGCCAAGCGCTCTAGGCCCCCACGACGCGGCGACGCGTCCTCAGCCCGACCCCAGCCAGACCCAGCCCGAAAATCGCTGCGGCGCTGGGCTCGGGCACGATACCGAACGGCGCCAGGTTGCCGGGGTCGCTGTCGTCCAGCAGGATGTCGTAAATCACGTACACCCCCAGCAGCGGGTCCGCGTCCCCGTGGACCTCTAAAAAGGCCGTCAGCGCCCCGAACTTGAAATCGGATCGGTCGTTGACCGCCTCGACCGGGACGTGCACCGAGATCGTATCGTCCTCAGCGTCGACGAAGAAGTTCGGCGAGTCGATAAACAGCGGCAGACCAGGGTGGGTCGCGGGTTTGATGATGCTCGTGTCGGCCAGGTCCAGTTCTTTGACCGCGAAACCGCCCGCCACCCGTGCGTCAGGGACCAGCACCACCCAGTGCGAGTGGATCACCCCGCCGTCGTTGTCGAAATCCCCGTCTCTGTTTTCGTCCGCGAGGGGGGTGTCATCGAATTCCGGGTGGGCGGTGATCGCCAACGCGACCGTCCCCTCATCAGCCCCGAACCCGATATCGGATGAATTCAGGGTCGTGGGGAACACGTGCCCCAACACCGCGAGGCCGTCCATCGTGCCAAACGAGGTCAACTCCGTCCCGTCTGCGGTTGCCCTTGACCACCTGCTCGAAGATGATCGTCGTATCCACTAGCGTCCCGTGGGTATCCTCGAGATCGACATCGTCACTGGCCGGTGGCGGGTCGTGGATCGGATCCACCGTCTGCCCATCGACCGACTGAACCGAAAACAAACCCACGACCGATGCTACCGCCGCGGTGGTGATCCATCGAGCACACCCAGTTTTCGTCATTTTGTCATCGTTTTTCATGAAACTCTCCTTCGATTAGGTAAAAAAAACGAACCAAACGTCCCGGCTGCCGGGGGCGGCTGGCGGGGATTTCGGCAGCCCGATCCCGGCTCAACTCGTCCCACGGCTTGTTAGCGCATAGGCGCAGCAGAACACCAACAAGGTTAACCTCCCCGCCGCGGTGTCTTGAAACACTGAAGGCCTCACCGACCGGATCCATGCCTTCCATCCGGTACAGAGCGCTGCATGCTCACGGGATCCTCGTGCCAGCCCGACGGGGCCAGATCATATAATAATAAAAAATCTGCCGACTTCAACCCTTTTTGTGGCCCCCTCGACAGAGCGTCATTGGTACCTTCATGCGTGGGGGGTTAGTCGATCTATTTTCACTTACGCCTTGACCTTGCGCGATTCCCTTCGCCGGTCGGCCTCTTTGAGCAAGCGCTTGCGCATCCGGATCGACTCGGGGGTGATCTCGACCAGCTCGTCGTCTTGGATGTACTCCAGGCACGCTTCGAGCGACATCTCCCGCGCCGGGCGGACCTGCGCCGCGTCGTCCTTGGCCGTGGTGCGGATGTTCGTGAGCTTCTTAGTCTTGATCGCGTTGACAGGGATGTCGCTATCCTTGCAGTGCTCGCCAACGACTTGGCCTTCGTACACCTGATCATTAGGCTTGACGAAGAAGAAGCCCCGGTCGAACAACCCATCAAGGGCGTAGGCGGTGACGCGCCCGGTCTCGGTAGCGATCATCACCCCCGCGGCCCGGGGCGGGATCTCACCCCGCAGCGGCTCGTAGCGCTCAAACGTGTGGTGCATGATGGCCCGGCCTTGGGTCGCGTTGAGCATCCGGGTGCGCAGCCCGATCAGCCCACGCGCGGGGATCGTGAACTCCATGTGGATAAACCCGCTGGCCCCGGCCTTGGCGTCCATCGACTCGACCTGGGCGCGGCGGTCGCCCAGCAGCGCCATGACCGAGCTCTGACAATCGCTGGGGCAATCAACGACCAGCCGCTCGATCGGCTCGTGGGTCTTGCCATCGACCTGGTGGAAGATCACCTTCGGCTTGCCGGCCGCGAACTCGTACCCCTCACGCCGCATGTTCTCCATGAGGATCCCCAGGTGCATCAGGCCACGACCCGAAACCTTGAACTGCTCAGCGGTCTCGCCCGGTTCGACCCGCAGCGCCACGTTCGACTGCAATTCTTTCATGAGCCGATCACGGATCTGACGGCTGGTCACGAACTGGCCTTCACGGCCGGCGAACGGGGAATCATTGACACGGATCGTCATGTTCAGCGTTGGTTCGTCGACCTGCACCAACGCTAACGCCTCGCCCCCATCAACGGCCGCTATCGTGTTGCCGATATCGATCGGGTCCAACCCCACCACCGCGCAGATGTCGCCGGCGGAGATCGCCTCGACCCGTTTTTTACCCAACCCTTCGAACTCGTGGAGGTGCAACACCCGCTGCTTCGTGGCCGAACCGTCACGCGCGAATACCGTGACCTCCTGCCCCTCGCGGATCGTCCCCTCGTTGACGCGGCCCACGCCCACCCGGCCGGTGTACTCCGAATACTCCAGGGTCGTCACCCGCATCTGTAGCGGGGCGTCGGGGTCGCCGCCGGGTGGGGGCACACGGCTGACGATGGTCTCGAACACCGCCTGGAGGTCGTCGGGCCGGTCGCCGTGATCGGTCGAGGCCCATCCCAGCTTCGCGGACGCGTAGATCACCGGGAAGTCCAAGGCGTGCTCATCGGCGTCGAGTTCCACGAGCAGGTCGAACACCTCGTTGACCACGTCGTCGGGCCGCGCATCGGGTCGATCAACCTTGTTGATCACCACGATCGGGTTCAAGCCATGTTCGAGAGCCTTCTTGAGAACAAACCGGGTCTGGGGCATCGGCCCCTCGAACGCATCGACGACCAGCAGCACACCGTCAGCCATCATCAGCACCCGCTCGACCTCGCCGCCGAAATCCGCGTGCCCGGGTGTATCGATGACGTTGATCTTATATCGGACCCCGTCCTGGCCGGTGTATTGGATCGCACAGTTCTTGGAAAGGATCGTGATCCCGCGCTCGCGCTCCAGGTCGTTGGAGTCCATGATCAGCCCGTGCTGACCGCCGGCGAGTTTGTCGAGCTCTTCATGGCGGAACATCCCGGATTGGTAGAGCAGCTGGTCGACGAGCGTGGTCTTGCCGTGGTCGACGTGGGCGATGATCGCGACGTTGCGCAGAGCTTGGGCAGTCATCCTGGGGTCGGTATCCATTGTCTAGAGAGTTCTAACAATCAGGTTCAATCCACGGCCGGTCGGTGCGTACTGTAATGAGATACAGACGGTCGCGAAAGACAGGGCAAATCGAGAAACCCCGCCGTAACGTGCCAAACGAGCACCGTTTTTTCTTTTTTTTCGAGATACGCGCAGGCTCCGCCCCATTTCTGCGAATCGTTTCAGACGCGACAGCGCGGAAACCCTGGGGGAGCTAGGCGAAGCGTGCCCCGGTCGATGAACTATTCGAACGGGTTAAGGCTATTTCTCTACCTTCAATTAATTGGAAGAAACTCGCTATGCCAAAGGGAAATTTTGAATACCCGCTTAGAGCGGGCGGATTCGGGCCTTGGGAACCTATCAATGGGGCTGTTGGGATTGTTAAAGTCACAATCGTTGTTCACCAAAGGCGTAATGTCCCTAATACGATCGTCATGGCCGAAGCAAATTTTATCCGGCCTAATCAGCCATCTAACAGCGTCACCCAGTCCTTTGGCCCCTATTCAAGCTATACTTTTCGATTCTCCTTCGAAGCAGGTGTGCCCAATGGCATCCATGAGCCTGAGCTTCGCTTTCAAGGATCCATCATAATGCAATCTCTGTATGTACAGTGGTGGACGTAACTACGCTCGTATTGCATTCACCGGGGTTTTGAGACCAAAACGACAGCCCGGTAGGCCCGGCATCCTGCCGGGCATCTGATCGACAGGTTGCGATAAACCCGTGCCCGGCAAGATGCCGGGCCTACCCCCTGGCCTCGACCTTGCTCCGTCCCCGCGCGGATTTAAATCTTCTTCGCTGATCATGTGTGGCCTATTGTCAAGCAAAAGGATGAATTGGACATGGCATTAGCCGACCCTGACTTCAATCGTATCTGCCCAGATATCATTGATCGTGCGATTTATCAGATCGGTGTCATCGCAGCACTTAAACAGAAGATCGTGCTCGATAGGAACAAACTAACCCAAATGGAAGGGTTTGGGCTGCGGAACGAGGAAGCACTAAAAGAAATAGAAATACTACGATCCGAAATACGAGAAGACCAGCGTCATCTGCGTCATGCACTTACAAGGTTAGAGAACTTAAAAAGACGATTCCACAGATTTAACTGTTCAAAGCAGTATCGTTTTCCCACGCCATTAATGGTGCCCCAACCATCTCCTCATCATCCAACGTCCCCGGTTGTCCCGATAGGCTAGGCCGATCGGGTGCCACCGAGAGTCTGAGACAAAGTTTAGCGTTCCGTCACGCTATAATGTCAGAATGCTTCCTCAGCGAGCCGCGATCGTGAGGCAGCGGGTTTGAACGCCAATTGGCCCCCCGGCCCGAAATGACGCTAGACTCAGCCAACCAACCGCCCTAGATCCATCCCGCTTAACATAAACCAATACGTGGCCTTCATGATCCACAATATGTTTGATTTTTCTTCTTCATCCTCCCCGGAGCTATCAACATGCACGCCACACCGCGTCGCCGGATACGTCAGCGAAGGTTAGGTTTGATTAACACGACGGGCGGGGGTGGGAGAACGAATCAACGAAGCAGTAAGCTACGCATCGCCTCCCGTTCGGCGGGCGTCAGCGCCGTGCTGACTATGATCATCGCCGCCCCCGCCTGGGCCCACGGCGACAAGGGCGGGGAGGATCGTTACGAAGGGCCGGGTTTCTCCGGAGCCGCGGGCGGGCAGCCGGCGATAAACTTCACGTCCCGCGGGGTTGATCTCCTGGCGTGGATCCCCCTGCCGGATTTCGACGGCCCGGTCGGTTCAGACTCCAACGCCGCCAATGATATCTGGGGTTACGTCTCCCCGTCGGGCAGCGAGTACGCGATCATCGGCCTCCAACGCGGGGTAGGGTTTGTGGACGTGACCACCCCCACCGACCCGCAGATCGTCGCTGGGTTCTCGGCCTCGTTCACGACCTGGCGAGATATCAAGACCTTCGGTCACCACGCGTACGTCGTCGCCGATGGCAGCGCCAAGGACCTGCAGGTCTACGACCTAAGCCAGATCGATTCGGGCACGGTCACCCTGGCCAACACGGTCACGACCACCCCGACCCACAACGTCGCGATCGACACGGCCAGCGGGTACCTTTACCGCACCGGGTCGACCGGCTCGGCGGCTAAGGGCCTGATGATCTACGACCTCAACGCCGACCCGGTCAACCCCCCGCTGGTAGGCCAGTGGGCCGATCGGTACGTCCACGACGCCCAGGTCGTCACGTACACCTCCGGGCCCAACGCCGGCAAGCAGGTCGCGTTCGCGTTCGCGGAAAACGGCACCGGCGGGGCCGACGCGGCGCTGGACATCCTCGACGTGACCGACAAATCCAACATCCAGTTGATCAGCCGAACGCCGTACTCCAACAACGGGTTCTCGCACCAGGGCTGGCTGTCGACCGACGGGCAGTACGTGTACCTCAACGACGAGTTCGACGAGAGCAAGGACCCCGACATCGCCTCGACCACGACCCGGGTCATCGACGTGGGCGACCTGGCCAACCCGTTCGAGGTCGGCACCTTCACCAACGGCAACCGCGCGGTCGACCACAACCTGTTTACCCGTGACGGGCTGATCTACGAAGCCAACTACCGCAGCGGGCTGCGCGTGTTCGACGCCAGCAACCCCGTAGCCCCGGTGGAAGTCGCGTTCTTCGATACCCAACCCGGCAGCGACAACCCGAACTTCACCGGCCTGTGGGGCAACTACCCGTTCCTGCCCAGCGGTATCGTTCTGGGCAGCGACATCGGCAACGGGCTTTTTATCTGGCAGGTCAACGCCCAGCCGGCGCGGGCATGGGGTAGCCAAACCACCGGCGGGTCGTGGACGAACGGGTCGAACTGGGCCACCGGCACCGCCCCGGGCGCCGACGACGCGGTCCTGATCGCCGCGCAACAGAACCTCACGGTCACCGTCTCGGGGGCGACGGCGTCGATCTACTCCCTGTCGCTTTCGTCGAACCCCGGCGGCGTGCCGACCCTGCGCCTGCAGTCGGGCGCCACGCTCGAGGTCGAGAACTACCTGATCGTCGACGGTCGTAGCCGGTTGACCGGCTCGGGCACGGTCGCCGGGCGGGTGCTGGGCGCCACGCGTGATTCTCGGATCGAGGCGACCGGCAGCGGGTCGCTGACCCTGGGCGACGCGTCGCAATCCCGGGGGTTTATCAATCTCGGGACCCTCGACGTCGGTTCGGCGACGGTGACCCTGCTGGCCAGCGGGCAAGCCCAGGCGGGCCACCTCGTGACCCTCGCGGGCGGGACGCTCACTGCTCCCAACGGGGTGCAGCTGGTCGAGGACGACGAGCTGCGCGGGTTCGGGACGGTGTCGGCCCTGTACCGCACGGCAGCCGACACCACCACGGTCGCCGACGGCGGGGACCTGACCCTCGGCCACTCGGGGCAGGCCAACGGGGTTCGGTTCATGGCCGGGTCGCTGGCGGTGGGTTCGCACCGGGTGACCCTGCTTGAAAGCAACGAGGTCGAGCTCAACGCGGTGACCACGACCCTCGGCTCGGGCGGGGTGCTGGCTGCGCCGACCGGGATGATCCTGCCGGTGAACAAAACGATCGACGCGTCGGGCGCTACCGGCGGGGCGAGCATTGAAGGGGCGTTTACGAACCATGGTCAGGTCGACGGCCCGACGGCGGGCGGGGCGTTTCTGACCTTCCAAGGCGACGTGACGGGCGGGGAAGGCGGATACTCGGGCAATCTCCGGTTCAACGCGGTGTTTCGACCCGGTGGCCGGGCGGAGGCTTTGTCTGCGGCGGCGGTGGCGGCCGAACCATCGGGTGGGCCCCTCGAGGCCAATGAGGCCGGCGATGAAGATGCCGCTAGCCACCACGATGGCCCCAGCGGCGACCAGGAACACGCCCACGGTGATACGGATACCTGCGATCTCGCAGACGGGGGCGGTTCCGGGGCGACTGCCGCAAGCGGTTCGGGCGGTGCGTTGGGCATGGCGGTGAACGGAGATCTGTCGTTTGGGCCGTCGGCTGATTTCCAGGTCCAGATCGGCGCCAGCGGGCACGACGAGGTCACCGTCTCGGGTGACGCGACCCTCAACGGGACCCTGACGATCGAGCTTACGGATGGGCTGACGCCTCAGCACGGCGATCGGTTTACGGTGCTGACCGCCGGGCAGATCGGCGGCGGGTTCACCGGGTATGAGGGGGATGTGTTCGACCTGGGTTCGGGCAACCTGGCCCTGGTGCCGGTGGTGGACGAAACGGCGGACGAGCTGACCGTGGTGGCGACCGTGCCGGGGGATACGAACGGGGACCTGGTCGTGGGGTTCGTAGATTTTCTCGCATTCCAGGGCAACTTCGGGCTCGACGACAGGACCTGGTTCGATGGCGATTTCAACGGGGACGAAGAGGTCAACTTCGTGGACTTCGTGCTGTTTCAGGGCAACTTCGGCACGGATCTGACCCAAAGCCTCGTCGCGGGGCTGGTCATCGACGACGACAGCCATGGCGGCGGGCAACCCGGCCATGGGTTGGAAAGCTGCGGGCCGCTGACCACAACCTCGACGCCGGAGCCAGGCACGGCGGTGATGGTCGCGGGGCTGTTGGCGGCGGGCTGGCTGCGGCGTGGGCGGTTGGGGCGCGGGCATGGTCCGTTTTCGGGATAGGTGGGTTGCTTTGAGTAAGCGGCGTCGATCGTGGGTTCGGATCGCAAGTCGAGCGGCGCCAACGTTAATAACGTTTAACGTTCCTAACGTTATTAACGTTTTTAAATTTAAAGAACGTTGAAGACGTTGAACGTTGTCAACGTTGGGGCCTCTACTAAGGGGCCGATGGTCGTCTTTGTGCGCGCAGAGGTGACGCATCGAAGTGTTTTCCACAACGTAAAACCCGCTGTGACATCATTAAAAAAAATTTTCAGCTTATCGGATTTTCCGGGGTCCTCGCCGACCGTTTGTGCGCACAAACGTGACGTGTAATCGATGAGCAGGTCAGTGCGCAACGCCTTGACGCGGCCGGGTCCGGGGTCGGGTTGCCGCCGGTTGGGTTGATAGTGAGAATATCCGCCATGGTTAACGCCCGTGTAAGAATTGATTGGCCTGTTTGGTGCGTGGCCGTGTTATCGGCCGTGGCCGCGTTGGCCCAGGTCCGGTACACCCCAGAAGGCAACACACTGCCGGGATCGGGTCAGCAGGCCCCGGTCGAGGCGCCGGAAGTGCATCTCGATGAATCGCAAGGCGCCGAAGGCGCGACGCAGCAGCCGGGCGACGGCCGCGACCCGGACCCGACCCAGCACGACCGGTTCGCGGACCGGGTCGACCTGCGCGGGCTGGCGAAGCTGGCGGTGTTCGAGGGCGGACGTGTGAAGATCCTCGACACCCTAGCGCGCGAGACCCTCATGCGCATCTACGGCAAGGAGCGGTGGAAGGACCCCGGCACCGGCCGGCGGTACGACCCGGTGTTCACGTACCTGGACCTGCTATTCAACCAGAGTTACTACCACGACCAGCCTCTGATCTATATCGAGGTCCTGGGTCTGCGGCGCAGCCTCGTGACCAACCTCCTACCGCCGAACGAGCGGGAGGCGTGGTTGGTGCGGGGTCGGCTCACCCCGCGCATGGTCGCCAGCGACAAGGCCCAGCGGGTCTTCGCCAGCGTCGAAAACGACCTGCTGATGCTCAAGGCCCTGGGGCAGGTGAGGATGAGTGTGATGGCGTTTGAGACTATCGACCAGGGCCTTTGGCTGGTGAGCCCGACCGCTCAAGACGAGCCGTGGCAGCACATCGCGGCGTTGGCGGACCCAGCCGGGGAGGCCAAACGGCCACCAACCGGGCCCATCCGCCCCGCCGCGTTCATCGACAACGCCGACGACCCGGGGCCCCTCGTCGCTGGGCGCGTCACGGAACAGTTCACCCGTCTGGCCCGGGCTTGGCGGGGCCTGGATGCCGAGACGGTCAACGACGCGGCAACGCAGCTGTCGAGTCTGATCCCATCGCTACGCCCGCAGACCTATCCCCCCGATTGGCTGCGCGGGTTGGAGTACGTATACAACGTGACGGCCCGGTTCACGATCGGGCACTGGGCGTACTTCGCGGCGATGATCGTGCTCTTGATCGCGTTCGGGGCGGGTCGGGGGTGGCTGATCGGCCTGGGTGTGGGGATGATGGGGCTGGGTTTCATCGTCCACACCGCGGGGATCGCCACCCGGGGGGTGCTGGCGGGGCGGTGGCCGATCCACAACCAGTTCGAGTCGTTCATGGCGATCTGCTGGTTCGCGACCCTGGTGGGGATCGTGCTGATGATCTGGCGGCGGCAGTGGCTGTTCGGGGCGGCGGCGGCGGCGCTGAGCGGGTGCGGGCTGCTGCTAGCTAATACGTACCCGATTCCGTCGCAGGAGGTCGGACAGGTCGCAGGGATTTTGGCTACGAGCCGGATCCTGTACCTGCACGTGAACATGGTACTTTTTAGCTATGGGCTGATCGCGTTGGGGTTCTTCGTAAGCTTGTTTTACCTGGGCACGCACTACCTGCGTGGCCGGAGGGCAACCGGGTTCGCGGCGGCGGGGCTGGGGGAGGTGAGCACCGGGGCGATGGGGGTCGGTGGCAGCGGTGATGATGATGCAGGCGGAGGATCGCCACCGATCGGCCCCCAGCGCGTGCTGCGTGACCTCGACCAGGCGCAGATGGTGGTGTTGCAGCTGGCGTTCTGGGTGCTGGGGGTGGGGATTTTGCTGGGGGCGTACTGGGCGGACCACGCGTGGGGGCGGTGGTGGGCGTGGGACCCGAAAGAGACGTGGGCGCTGATCACGTGGATCATCTACCTGATCGTGATCCACGTGCGGTTTAGCGTCAAGAACCGAGGACTGGTCACGGCGTGGCTCAGCGCGTTGGGGTTCGTGGTGATGCTGTGGACGTACTGGGGGGTGAACCTGCTCCTGGCGGGGCTACATAGTTACGCATGACGACGATCATGCCGCGGGAATCTCTGACGAGCCACGACCGTGAGGGAGCGGGTTCTGCCCGACATCGCGGCGTGTGTCTCCGATGGATTGGCGTGGGTTAGAGCGTTTCCCGATTTCGTGTACGACGTCAAGTGGTCGGGGTATTCGGAGAAACCTGCTGCCTCACGGTCGCGGCTCGTTGCGGGCAGCAGTCGGTCGATGGTGTTGATTGAAGGTCACGACCCGTCCGGTGGGCTTAACGCTTGAGCGGCTTGATCCAGCAGGTCGGTCAAGGACGGGTCGACCCATGGCCGTGACCGCGACCAGACCATGCCCTCGTGCAGCGCCGCGTTATCGAGCGTCGAGAGGCGGGTGCCGTGCCTGAGCAGCGCCGCGGCGATACTGGCGTAATAGATCAACGAGACGACCTGCTCGAGCACCGGGTCCTTGGCGTTGGCACGGGCCATCTTGGTGTACACCTTGACGTGCTCGAGCAGCTCATCTGGCGGGCTCGGATGGAGGATGAGGTCGTGGAACGATCGGATCGGCGGGTGGGCGCGGCTGGCTAGAGACTCGACCTGCTCCGAGTCGATGCCGGGCACGAGAGACAGTTCGTCCACCAAGGCCGACGCCAGCTGGTGCGACAAGATATCCGCGAAGTCTTGCGGGCCCCATACGGAATCGGGATCCAGCCCCGAAGCGATGAACTGGTGGAGGGATTTCGAGGATCGGGGATCGAGGTCGTGGCTGTCCATGGGGGTTGGGTTCTGTGCGTAGTGTTGAGACGGAGACGAAACCGCGGCCCCTGGGTGTGGCGCCGCAGGGGTACGGTCCCCGGGTCACGGATCGTCCATGGCCCGCGGGCTGCTGTTGGTCAGATCGCCGATCGACAGGACCGCGAACAGGTCGGCGATCTCTTGATCGATCTGTTCTTCGGACCCGGCGTACTGGCCGATGACCGAGCGGAGCGTGCGGATGAACATCCGCTTGCCGGTGGTCAGCAGGTTGGTCGCTTGGCTGGGGGACCGCAGGCCCAGGCGTTGGATCAGCTCGCGGTACGGGATCTCGGGTTGGCCGTGGAGGATCGGCCGGACCAGGCGCAGCTCAAAAATCGCCCAGACGTTGCTACGGTTGGAGAACCGGCAAGCGTCCTGCATCTGCTCGAGCGAGCACGCCAGCACGGCCCGGGCCCACGCCAGATCAAACCCCTGGGCCGCGTCCTGGGCCGACGGGTCGGCATGGTCCGCGGCGTGGTCGAGCGGCGCGGCGCGGCCTTGGCCCCTCTTGGCGGCGGAGCTGCGCCGGTATTCGGTCACCACGTACCGGTCCAGGACGACGCGGATGTAGTTTCGGAACCGGCCCTTGTCCCGGCGGGCCGAGGCGATCACATTTTTCTCCATCACCTGTTGGGTGATGAACCCTTGGACCAGATCGTCGACGTGCTGGGCGGGGATTTTTTTCTTGAACAAGAGGTAGGAGCGAAAAACGGGGACGTACGTGCGTAACAGCCCGTCTAGGGCCTGCTGGGTGCGGGTGTTCCACGGGTTGGCCGCCTGCTCAACCTGCGACCACCGCGTCGTGGGGAACAGGTGGACTCGATGGTTTGAATCGTCGGCCAATCCGCTGGGCTCCTGTTGACTGGGGCGTGTCGCGGTGGGGGCGATACCGGCACGAGGTTCGTAACTCCTATAATCATAGCAGGCCCCAGCGACGCAGCCGCGCTGGCCCCGGCGGTCCATGTGGATCACGGTGATGCCGAACCCGGATCGGCGTCGGGGCGCCGTGAGGCCTGGGGACCTGTCGGACCATGGCAGAAAAGGACGCACATCCAGGGCAGTTCGTCGAGGCCCCGGCCCCTGCGATGAGCGCGTTGGGCGCCGCCCAGGACTCGAAAGGGCAGTTCGCCCAGCCGGATGCGCCCCAGATCGAGGGCTACCGGATCCTTGAGCCCCTGGGCAGGGGGGGGATGGGTGTGGTCTGGCGTGCGGTGCAGCTGGGCACCCGACGCGAGGTAGCGCTGAAGGTGATGAACCCTTCGTCGGTGTGGTCCCCGGCGGCGCGGCGGCTTTTCGAGCGTGAGATCGAGCTGGCCTCTCGGCTCGACCACCCGCACATCGCGCGGGTCTACGACTCGGGCCTGGACCGGCGCAATTACTTTTATGCGATGGAACTCGTCGCGGGCGATCCGGTCGACGACCACGTCCGCCGACGCGGGTTGACCCGTCGTCAGACCGTCGAACTCATGAAAGCCGTGTGCGACGCGGTTCAGCACGCTCACCGGCACGGGATCATCCACCGCGATCTGAAGCCGACCAACATCCTGATCACCTCTGACGGCCAGCCACGCGTGCTCGATTTCGGCCTGGCCAAGGCCCTCACCGACCAGGCATCGCCCACGGACATGACCCGGACCGGTCAGCTGGCAGGGACGCCGGCGTATATGTCCCCGGAGCAGGCCGCGGGCGACTTCAAGAAAGTGGATTCCCGAAGCGACGTCTATGCGCTGGGGGTCATCCTTTATGAATTATTAACCGGCCATCACCCTCACAGCCTCGAAGGCACCGATTTCGAGTCGCGGCGTCGCGTTATCGAAGAAGAAGTGCGCCGCCCACGCCGCGTGTGCCCGACGCTGGACCGCGACCTCGAATCCCTGCTGCTTAAGGCGCTGGCCAAGCGCCCCAAGGACCGCTACCAGTCCGCGGGAGAATTGGCTCAAGACCTGGGGCGATTTCAAAACGGCGACCCGCTGCTGGCCGGGCCGGCGACGGTGACCTATTTCTTGAAGCGGCGGCTGCGTCAACACCGCGTCCCGGTGGCCGTCGCGGCGGTGATCTTGATCGGGTTCGTCTGCTTAGTGGCGGCGGGCTACGTCCGCGAGCGTCGGCTGCGCCAAGAAGCCGAGCACGCCCGGGCCGACGCGGTCCTCCAAGCCCAACTCGCTCGATCCGAAGCCGAAGCCAGGCGGCGCACCCAGTACTTCAACCAGATCGCCCTGGCCGAATCGGCGTATCAGCAGGGCCAGATCAACCGCGCCCAGGACCTGCTGGCCGATTGCCCCCCGGACCTGCGTCGATGGGAATGGCATTACCTGGGGTCGCTCACCGATGAATCGACGATCACGTTAGAGGGTCACCGCCAGCCGGTCCTCGCGGCGGTGTGGGTGGGATCCGGCCGGCAGGTTCAGTCCGTGGATACCACCGCGCTGATCCGCTGGGACCCGTCGACCGGCCGGGTGGTCGCCAAGACCCCGCTCGATGATCCTTTTACGGAGATCGCCGCCCTCAGCCGCGACGGCAAGACGTTGTGGACGGTCGCGGATCGTCGCCTGATCCAACGCGATGCCCAAACCGGCCAGACGCGGACGGCGATCACCGCGGATTGCCAGGTCTTGGCCCTCAGCCCCGACGGCCGGTACATCGCTCAAGCCGGGTACGACGGTCTTTTGCGTCTCTGGGACCGATCGCGCAGCAAGTTCGTGGTCTCCACCCCGGTGCCCTATGCCGCGGTCCGCTGCCTCGTATTTAGCCCTGACGGCAAGACCCTGGCCATCGGCGGCGGCAAGAAGCCCGGGCAGGGCGTGACACTCATGGAGGTCCCGTCCGGGGCCGTGGTCCGTGAGATCCGTCTCGATGAATCGCCTTATTGCTTGGCCTATCGCGGCGATGGCCTGCGGTTGGCGATCGGTGGGGTCACGGGCACGCTGCTGTGGGATCGATCGACCGGGCAGTCCGTGGCGGTGGACCGACCGTCTCGGTGCCTGGCGTTCGGCCCTCAGGGACGGGTTTTAGCGGCGGGCGGTTGGGACGCTCAGATACGCCTGCTCGACGCACAAACGGGGCTTGCGGCCCGGACGCTGCGGGGCCATCGGCAAATCGTCACCGCCGTGGCGTTCAGCCCCGACGGCCACCAGCTGCTTTCGGCAAGCGACGATCGCACCGTCAAGATCTGGGACGTCGCCACTGAGTCGCCGGCGTGGACACGAAGCCCGGGAGAGTTTCTGGCGGCCACGGTTTCGGGCACGATCGCCGCGATCCAGTGGGGCCACGCGGGAGTCCTGTTGTTGGACGTCGTATCCAATGAGCCCATCTCGACCCTTCCGATCGACGCTCAAGAACTCGAATGGATCGTGATGGACCCCCAAGGGCGGTGGGTGGTGACAGCCGGGTTCGATGGGGACGTGAAGCGGTGGGACGTCACGACCGGCCGGGTCGTCGACTCCTTTCGACAAGCGATCCGCCTGCCGACGTTCAGCCCCGATGGCCGGGTATGGGCGTATGCCGATTCGGATCAGATCGTGCTCAAGGACCCGCTGACCTCGACAACCATAGCACGGTTCAACCACGGGTTGAGGTTTGTTAGCAGCCTGGCGTTCAGCGGCGACGGGCGGCAGATCGCTTGGGCCGGTGACGGCTCCTCGGTCACGACCGCGGTCAGGATGGGGCCGGTTGACGGTGACCGCAAGGCGGTGACACTGACCGGCTCGGTTTCGGTTGAGGGTTCGTGTCAACTCTATTTCATTCCTGACCCGAACGCCCCGAGGATCTTGTCGGTGGATACGGACCGAACGGTCCAGGCGTGGGATCGCCACACGGGGCGCCTGGGGTGGAGCTATCGGTGGGACCATCGCATCGAAAGCCACGCGATAAGCCCGGACGGCCGGGCCCTGGCTCTGGGGGGTTATGGGCGGGTGCTTCTGATCGATCCCCGAACGGGGGCCCCGAGGCGGACGTTCGCGGGCCACGCCAACGTGGTGACCCGTATCGCCTTCAGCCACGATGGGCAACGGGTCGCGTCCGTTGAGGAAAGCGGCTCGATCAAGCTGTGGGACCCCGATTCCGGCACCGCGATACTGACCCTGCCCGGTCAAGGTGCGGCCTCGGGGCAGCTGTATTTTCAACCCGACGGCCGACAGCTCTATATCATAGGTCACCGTGGGACGCTGCGACGGCTCGGCCCCCGGGGTGGCCCCTCCGCAACGCTTCATTGAACGAACCCGACGGACTCGAAAGATGAGGTGAATTTAATGACCCTAGACCCTCGCATCCGGGCTGTTCCTTATCGTCGTGGTCCCTGGGTTCGACGCGTGGTGATGCTGGTGGCATGGTTGTTCGCCGCGTTAATGTCCGACCCAGGAGGTCTCCCGGCCCAGGCGGCCTCCCCGCAGCCTAAGGCGGCGATGGCAGCCGCTTGGGATGCCTATCAACGCGGGGACGTCGCGTCTGCTACTAGCTTTTGGCAACAGGCTGGCGACGGCTTTCGGGCACTGGGCTCGGTCCCCGACCAGGTCCTCGCCCTACGCCATCAATCATGGGCCCTGCGGCAGCTGGGTCATCTCGAACAGGCGGGGGCGTGTCTAGAGTCGGCTCTACTGCTGGCCCGTGAGTTGGACGACCGGCCGCTTCTGTTTGGCGTGTACAACGACCTGGGCGCTATGGCGACGTTAACCCGTGACGGTGCCGCCCGATCGTATCTCGATCAAGCGTTAGCCATCGCGGCAGAAGTGAACGATCCGCGTGCCCTGGCCCAGGTGCATAATAACCTCGGGCATCTCCATGGCGCCCACGGCCAAGACGCCGAAGCGCTGTCGGCTTTTCTTTCAAGCGCTGATCTGGCTCAGCAGGCGGGCCAGCTCTTGGCCGCGTCGCGTGCCCTCGCCAACGCCGCCCGGGTGGCGACGCTACAGCGGGATGACTCCCAGGCGCTCGACAACCTCGAGGCGGCCCTGAGCATGCTCCACGAAAGCCCAGGGTCTTACGAAGAAGCGCAGCTGTTGCTGGCGATCGCTGGCCGGGGGATCGACGCGGCCAACAAGGTCGATCGTCAAGACAGCCGTCGTGCGCGGTTCCTAACGGTCGCTGAATCCGCCGCCCGCCAAGCTGCGGGTTGGGCCCAGAGCGTCGACCACCCCAGCGTTGCCTCTGCGGCTTGGGCGCTATTGGGGCAGCTGTCCGAGGCCCGCGGCGACGCCGCCGCGGCGTTGGCATCGACCCGCCGGGCGGTCTTCGCGGCCCAGCGGGGCCGGTCGCCTCACCACCTGTACCGTGGTCAATGGCAGACCGGCCGGTTGTTGCAGGCGATGAACCGCACCCGAGAGGCACTGGCCGCGTATCGCCGCGCGGCCGAGACCTTTGAGTCGATCCGCGCTGACGTGCTCCTGGGCCACGGCAACCTGTCCGGAGACGGGGATTTCCGCTCCGATGTCGGGGCCCTCTACTACGGGCTGGCGGACCTGCTGCTGCAAGAAGCACGTGACGCCACTGGGGCCGAGGCCGAGGCTCGAGCCCTGATCGAGGCGCGGTCGGTCATCGAACGGTTCAAGTCCGCGGAGCTGATGGACTATTTTCAGGACCGCTGCTTGGCGTTGGTCGAAGCCCAGCAGGTACGGATCGAGGACGTCTCGCCGGGCACCGCGGTCGTTTACATGATCCCGCTTCCTGATCGGCTCGAAATCTTGCTGAGCGTGGCCGGGGGCCTCGAGCGGTTCACGGTCGAGGTGCGCGATCTGGAACTGACCCGTGAGGTCGAAAGCTTCCACAAAGAACTCCAGGACGTCTCGACCCGACTCGAGCGCCGTCATGGGCGGCGCCTCTACGACTGGCTGGTCGCCCCGATCTCCGAGGAACTCGAGGCCAAGGGGATTGACACGTTGGTCTTCGTGCCCGATGGGCCGCTGCGGACCATCCCGATGGCTGCCCTGCACGACGGGCAGCGTTACCTGATCGAACGGTACGCGGTCGCGGTGACCCCTGGCCTGACCCTGACCGCCCCCAGCGCGTTCTCGTCGGGCCAACACCGCTTGCTGGCAGCAGGCCTGTCGCGCGCGGTGCACAGCGGATTTGGGGCCCTGCCGCATGTGCCGGTCGAACTCAACCGGGTCAGCGGCATCTTTGGCGGCCAGGCGCTGCTAGACGAAGGGTTTCTCGCCGGCCGGCTCAAGGATGAAGTGGACCGGTCCCCCTACTCGATCGTCCACATCGCGTCCCACGGCCACTTCGGCGCCAGCGCGCGGGACTGCTTCATCCTCACATACGACACCAAGCTGACCCTGCCGGGCCTCGAGCGGATCATCGGCCCGTCGAGGTTCCGCGATCGCCCCTTGGAGCTGTTGACGTTGAGCGCCTGTGACACGGCTGCCGGTGATGATAGAGCCGCGCTGGGGCTGGCGGGGGTCGCCTTACGATTCGGGGCACGCAGCGCCCTGGCCACCCTCTGGACCGTCCAGGACCAAGCCACGACGGTGATCGTCGGGGACTTCTACCAACACCTCGTTGACCACCCGGGCGACTCGAAAGCCCAGGCGCTGCGGGATGCGCAGATCCGATGGATCCGCGACCGCGACGCCGACCCGTATTTCTGGTCCGCGTACCTCATCATCGGCAACTGGTTGTAAAACGCATCCAGATGAACCCGTGCGGTTTCATCCGCCGAACCATGCGAGAACGGGTGTATGCTAAGGCTGCTGAGGTTGGGTGGAAGGGGCGGGCTGCGTTGCGGGCGGCAATGGGGATGACAACCGCGGTGTGAGGTTTTCGAGATCGTTTGAGGTCTCGACATCGTCCGGTAGCGGCACGGGTGAGGGCGACTTCACGGGTTGGCTTGGCAACGAAAGCGACACGGGGACCGTCGGCTGGGCCTCGATCCGCACAAGCTTGAGGGTGTCGATCAGGAAGCTGCGCCGCCCGAACTCGCGGATCTCAAACGCCCGGCCACGGCGGCTGAGGTAGTCGCGGACCGGGTTGACCGTCGATCCGAAACAGATCATGAACGTCCTGCCCGCCGGTAAAACCCTCGCTTTTTCATCCGGGCTGCGCAGCCAGTCCTCGAACTCTTTGACCGGGATGAGATCCGCTGACCCCTCGTACCCGTAGTACCTCATCCCGTAGACCTCGGGGTTGATGTAATCGTCGCTGAACTTCCAATCCGCGACGCGGATACGGTCGGTGACCTTGGCTTGGGCGTGCAAGGTCGCTACCAGCTCGCGCATCCCCGGCTGGGGACGGGTCTGGCTGACCGCCTTGGGCAGGGTGTACCCGAACAGCGCCACGACTGTGAGGATAAACACCGTCCGGTTGAGTCTGTACGCATAGACCAGGCCCATCGCCAACATCGGGATCGTCACCGGCAGGGCGTAACGCATCACGAACCCGGGCTTGTAGAGGATCGACCCGGCGATCGGCACGAACAACCCGAACCCGACCCACAACGCCGCGTAGATCACCGCCCGCCGCCGCGCCCACCATCCTTCGTCCAAGCCCACTCCCGGATCTCTTGCTGCCCCGTCACTCCCGTCAGCAGACCAGTCATAAGGCGTCCGCGACAGCCAGAACGCCGAGACCAGCGGGATCAGGCACACCACCCCCACCGCGCGGAGCCCTAATAGATCACCGAGCGTGTCTGGTGCCTCGATCGGGCTGGGTTTGGCGATCCACCACGCCCCGGGCATCCCCTGGCTCAAAAGCCGCAGGAACAAGCTGATCGCCGGCAGTGACAGCACCGCCGCCGCGCCGAACCCCATGAAGACGGGTTTGAGTCGTGACCGTGACGAACCGCTCAGCACGATGTCCATGATCAAGAAAACCACCTGCGCCGCGATACAGAACACCGCGTAGTAGTGCAGGTGGCACATCACCGCCGTCACGACCGCGTAGCCGATCAGGTCCCGCCGCTGCCCGGATTTCATCACCCTGTAGAAGAACGTCATCGATAAGGCTGCGGCTAACGTGAACAAGCTATAGGGCCGCGCCTCACGGGCGTAGTAGACCATCAGCGGGTTGATCGCGATCCCCAGGGCGGTTAGCGCCGCGATGAACGGGCTGAACAACACCCGCGCGAACCACCACGCCGCCATGACGCACAGTACCCCCCCCACCAACGCCGGGCCCCGCACGATCCACTCGGCCGGCTGATCACTGGTAAACAGCATCAGGAACCGAAGCAGCAGCTGATAAAGCGGCGGCTGGGGGTCTTGTTGGGTAAAGAAACTCTCCCACAACCCCCGTTCGGTGGCGGTGATCATGGTCGTGAACTCGTCGGTCCATAGCGGACGGGCTGCTACGTTGGTGAAACGCAGCCAGGCGCCGCCTACGAAGCACAGGCCCAACCACATCCACCAGCCGCTGATCGACGCCGGCGAACGCGTGGTCGTGGTGGGGGACTTCAACACCGCGCACACCGAGATCGACCTCGCGCGGCCGAAGCAGAACGTCAGGAACAGCGGCTTCCGACCCGAGGAGCGCGCCGAGTTCCAGCGATGGATCGACGCCGGCTGGACCGACGCCTGGCGCCACCTGCACCCCGAGGAGGTCTGCTACTCGTGGTGGAGCCAGCGCGCCGGCTGCCGCGAGCGCAACGTCGGCTGGCGCCTCGACTACGCCCTGCTGAGTCCCGGAGCGCTCCCCTACCTGAAGGCGGCGCGCATCCACACCCGCGTGAAGGGCTCGGACCACTGTCCGGTGCGCGTGGAGCTCGATCCGGCGGTCCGCGGCTGATCGCTGCGCTCAGCGCTTCTTGCGCGGCTTGCCCGAGGCGGTCAGCGGCTCGCAGAAGGCGACCAGGAAGAAGGTCGCGATGGGGCCGAGGAACAGCGACAGGACGAACCAGTTCAAGCCGCTGCGGTTCTTGCCCTGTGCGAGCCCCGCGTTGATCAGGGCCAGGGTTCCCCAGCCGGCGAACCAGGGGGAGTTGCCGTGGATGTCGGCGAGCAGCGGCATCGTCAATCCTTCTTCGGGAACTTCCAGCGGTCGGACGGAGCGTACTCGGCGTCCATCATCGCGCGAAGTTCGCGCGCCATCTCGGGATGCTCGGCGGCGAGGTCGTGCTCCTCGCCGACGTCGGTCTCCAGATCGAAGAGCTGCAGCGGAGCGTGCGCCGGCTTCGCGATCGCCTT
>CBDCYN010000016.1:0-278527 GCA_965224205.1 Phycisphaeraceae bacterium | reverse complement strand
AACTTCCAACACTTCAACAATCGGACAATCTTAGCCGCGTGAGGTATAGATAACGATCAACCGACAGTCACCGTGGCAGCGGCCTACTCCAAACGAAGGCGGGAAGACACACTGCCCCTGCGTTCCGAGTTGGTTAACGAGTTGCGTCTGTTTCTGGCCAGATTGATCCCATCCGCACTCGTGTTCAAGATGCCCAAGCCGGACCAGATCATCGATATGCTCAAGGCCGACCTCGCCGAGGCAGGCATCGTCTATCGCGACGACGCGGGTCGTGTGGTCGACTTCCACGCCTTGAGGCATACCTTTATCAGCAACCTCGCCGCAGGTGGGGTGCATCCGAAGACCGCCCAGACCTTGGCCCGACACTCGACGATCACCCTGACGATGGACCGGTATTCCCACAGCTACCGTGGCGAACAGTCCGCGGCGTTGGCCGTGCTGCCGGATTTGTCGCCCCAAGAATGTGATGAAACCCTTGCCACGGGCACGGATGCGACGGTTTCAGACGTCAAAAACTTGGCGCGCTGCTTGGCGCAAATTCATGGCTCAGATGAGACGCCCAGAGACTCTGAGAGATTGAAAGGTTCAACTAGTCGTCGCGACCCTGTGAATGCAACTTCCTGCCAAGAAAGCAGAAAGAGCGATGAAACAAGGAATAACGGAGAGGGCGGGATTCGAACCCGCGGTACCGGGAATACCCAGTACGACGGTTTAGCAAACCGTTGCCTTCAGCCGCTCGGCCACCTCTCCAGGTATGCTTTATATCGTTGCAAGTCCGTGTCTTTGTGTCAATTCCATTTGTAGGCAATGTCTTGCCACGGGTTTCAATCGGATACGGGAAAGGGTGATTTGCTTGGGGGTTCGAGGGTGTTGTCTTGGTCCTTTTGTAGCCAGCCGACCCACCAGGATCAGGACGGGGGATCGGCTTTCACGTTGTTCATGTACACCTTGTGAGGCGTGAGCACGCTCGCGGGGGCGGTGGTTGGGTCGGAAGGGATCAAGGCCCATTGCGGCCAGGCGAGGTTGTAGCGTTCGTGGAAGACGGCCAGCTTTGTACGGGCGTCGCACGGGTCGGCGTAGAGATTCCAATACACCTCTTCGTGTTGGAGGGTGCTATGGAAACGTTCGAGCAACCCCAGCTGCGTGGGCAGGCGGTAGCCGATCCGCACGTGGCTGATGGCCCCGAACCCCGTGGCGGCGATCCGGATCCCGGCCAGCGTTTCTCGAAAACGGTGGGCGATGAAGCTGGGCCCATTGTCGGTGACCAGGAAGACCGGTTGGAACAGCGGGCCCCGTAGGTCGGTGGCCGTGTCGGCGGGCTAACACTTCCATGGGTTCACCCCCGCGTAACGCCGATAGAACCAGATCGGTTTGCGGTTGGGCGGAGAGGTCACGACGTCGAGTCATCTCGGGGCTCGTTCTGGTCTTGAGTCGGCGAACTCTAGGTCCTACACCCGCCCCGAACCCCCAACCTCAACCGCGCCCCACATACCCGTGTCTAGACAGGCAACCCGCAGCTAAAGACTCATCGACAACAATCTGTCCTTACCTGTGCAGGACGACCGAAAATTACTCTCACAGAGCGTTCATGCGGGGTTGAGAAATCCAAAGGAGATCGCCCTGGAAAGACCCTGGGGGCTGGCCACCAACCTGCTGCTATTGCCGTGGTTTTGTGGTATTATCATTTGGGAAGTGTTTACTCATTACCGCACAGGAGCTGCACGGGGAAGATGTCCGGGAACAAATCCAATGCGCTGATCCCTTACGAGCAGGACGCGCGGGCGGTGATCCACCTACTGGGAGACGTGGCGGTAGTTAGCGGGGATCACCAGGCCAAGAAGCGGTTTTTGCTAGAAGGCTTGGCCGAGATCATCCAGGCCGACGTCTGGAGCTGGGCGCTGATCCAGGCCAGTGACGAGCGTTTCAGCCGGACGCCTGTCCCGTACAACATCGTCCACGGTCAGGGCAATGTGGCCGTAGATTGGCTTACGATCTACATGCAGCGGCCGATGGCATCGGATTTTGAGACCGTTTTTAATCAGCCGTTAAGGTCGTTGGCCATGCGGGGGCATCATTTCACCAGGAGCCGGCGTCAGCTGCTGCCCGACGACCAATGGTACGGGTCAGAGGTCTACCAACAGTACTACACGGCTATGGGGATCGATGACTTTATCTATTCGATCTGCCCCCTGGGGAAAGGGGGGGCCAGTTGTATCAACTTTTACCGCGTCGCTGATGCCCCTGGATTCAGCAACCGGGACCACGTGATCGTCCATCTGGTCCTTTCCGAAGTGGCGTGGCTACACCAAGCGGGCACGGACGTGCCCGGCGCGGCGCCCATGAGCGTCTTGCCTCCGCGGCGGTACCAGGTGCTGCTATTGCTGCTCAACGGGGACAGCCGCAAACAGATCGCCCATAAACTGGGGCTGTCCCGCCACACGGTGGACGACCACATCAAGCAGCTTTATCGTCATTTCGGGGTTCAGTCCAGCGGTGAGCTGTTAGCCCAGTTCCTCGCCGGTGACGCGGCAGAGATCCGCCCCGAGTGCGCTGAGGGTCCACAGGAGAAGTGACTTGGCGGCGCAAGAACACCGCTGGTCGGTACGCGCAGGCAAAGGGCTGCTTGTAACCCTCATTTATCCCCCCCCCCCCGGATTTGGGGGGTTGGCGCAGACAAGAAGAGGGTTAATATCCGAAACAGTTGATCCGTCCGATGGCACCGCAGCCGGAGGCGGTCTTTGTGTAGAGTAGAGAGGTCAATACCACCAACAGGTGCTGCCTACCCTTTCAGTGAGTCAACGGGCGCTCAAGTTCGCCGACGTTCCGGGGTCGGCGGCGACAAGTGTCCATGGCTGTGCATGGGTAGATATGTGGCTGAATCAGTGGGCTTGAGTGCAGGGTTCGAGTGCAGCTAATTTAATCTAGCAGCTAAACGCTGAGCTTCTCGTGAAGCCCGGGGCCTAGTTGCATAGGCCAACCGCAACACAGAGGTTCAATACTGACCTGCCGCAGTAAACGGAATGCCCAGAATAAGGGGCGATCCTAATTGCAAGCATGACTTTTTTTTTATTTATCCCCTAGATTTGGGGGGTTGGCGCAGGCATGAAGAGGGTTAGGATCAGGTAACTGAATCATCCGATTTGATCACTCTACCGGGGTGGGTTTGATCGACCACACAGAACACAATCAATTTCGTGGGAACCTTTTTTACAGAGAGGCGAATGATGGTACGCGCAATGAAATCCAGTTGGTGGCGGAATCGGAAGAACCATAAACGCAACGCTTTGAAGCGCCGCGGCCTGACCGATTATGCAGTTCGGAGCATGGTCGCAGCACAATTTGAACCACTCGAGCCACGCCTGCTACTGGCGGCCGACGTTTTCAACGGCCTTGAGAAGAATGATTACCTGGCCGATCCGCGGGTCGGGGTGATGGTCACGGCACAGCTCGAAGCCGGGCTGGGGCTGGTCGACAGCGCCGCCAACGCCGCGCAAGGCGCGAGCAGCTACGCTGAGGCGTTAGACACCGCCATCCCGGGATTGCTCGAACGTGAGCGTAAGACCGATGGCGAGCCCATTTTGTCGCGCAACGATTTCTTTGCGCCAACCCTCGGGCAGGTGCTCGAGACCGATGCGGCTACGGTCACCGAAATCAGCAACACCATCGACGCCTTGCTGGCCAGCTCTCCCTTCGTAGCTGGTGGAAACGCAGACGCGTTTGCCAACGCCCTGGACGGTCTGCAAACCGTTATTGAGAACGTCTCGATCGATGTCAACGTCCTTGATGCCGACCCGGGTACCAATGGTGTTCAAAACTACCTGCTCAATCCTCTCGGTGGCGACAACTATGAGCTGCTGTTTAATTTAGAGGTCGTTATCTCCGCCACCGACACCGAAAACGCCGTCGAATTTGACGACAAATTCAGCCTCGACCTGGGCCGCAACGCCGACGCTCTAGAACTGGATTACCAGGCGGATAGTCTTTCGAGCACTCAATTTCTTCCAAAGATCGAGTTGCAAAGCGCGTACCGCTTCACGGGCACGCTGGGCGTAGCGGTCACGATCGTCGAGGACACGTTCGACGATGACGGCGACGAAGACACCCCCGAGGTGCCCCGCACAACGGTCACCCCCACCGCCGGGTTCCTACGCAACCCCGGGTTCTCCGCGGGGGTGACGGCCGACGTGGCGACCAATGCATTCTCGGTCCTGCAGCTGGGTTTCTTAAACGTCAAAGCG
The DNA here is from genome assembly GCA_965224205.1 of Phycisphaeraceae bacterium. GTDB lineage: Bacteria > Planctomycetota > Phycisphaerae > Phycisphaerales > Phycisphaeraceae > CBDCYN01. Next base: position 274,289 of record CBDCYN010000016.1, on the reverse strand, counting down.
GGGGCCAGCACCGCCGATTTCGATATGAACGTGGGGGTAGCGTTCAGCGGTGACTTCTCAAGCGGCGCGGCGATCAGCGGTGCGACGCCGGAAGTCTTGACGGGCGGTTCTATCGAAGTCCAGCTGCCGATTGAAGTCGAGCCCGCCGGGGTGCTGGGTGGGGATGGATTCGGTGCTGCTTCGCCGACGGTGCGGCTGTACACCAACGATCCGTTCTCGCCAGTGCATGAACCGGTAGACACGAGTAATGACGGACGCACCGCGATCCAGATCCAGCTGCTGAATTTCGATCAGCTCAACCCGTTCCGCAACATCGACTCGACCGGGATGGCCAACATCTTCTCCGGGTTGTCAGCCCTGCTCCAACAGCTGCAAAGCAAGGCCGAGTTGTTCGGCTTGTCGCTGCCCGTAGTCGATTCGACCAAGGTCTCGGACTTTTTGCAGTTCGAGGGCCCGATGCGGACGCTGTACGAGGCGCTGACCAACGAAGATGTCAACGGCGTGCGTGTGGCGGATTTCAACAACGTTCAAGATTTCGTCGGCAAGCTCGAGACTGCGCTCAACGACATCCTCTCGACTTACAACGACACCATGAAGTTTGACAACATCGCTGCCCTGGTCGGCATCGAGCCACGGTACGTGGTCAGCGATGATGATATCCCGACGCTGTTGTTCACGATCGAGCTGCACGCGGCCCCCGACAACGACGAGATCGATGTGGCCGGGAGCCTGGGGTTAGATCTCAGCCCACTGGGCAACGTGGCCATGTCCGGGCAGCTGAACCTGAAAACGGGCTTCGACCTGGAGCTGACGCTGGGGATCGAGCTGAAAGAGGACCCCGATGTGGGAGTGGTCTCGGCGCGCATGGCCCCGGCGCTGGTCGGACGCGTGGTTGACGGCAACGTCGCGGGGTCCGACCCGATCAAGTTGAGCTTGGTCCTGGGCAACGTCGGTTCCGTGCAGGTCACACTCGCGCCTGGCGATTACGGTTCGGCAGCCGGTTTGGCCACGGCGCTGGAAGCGGAGATCAACTCGGCCATCGCCGAAGCGGTCGCCAATAAGATTCTTCCCGAGCCGGCGCCCGAGGTCGTGGTGCGTGCGAACGATCAAGGCCGTCTGGTCATCACGGGTTCCACCGTTGATCCTGACCAACCACCTTTGCAACAGATCGTCACGAACTCCTTCCTACAGGTGGCCAACCGCGGCATCACGCCCGGGGAGGAAGCGGCTTTTGAAGCCCTAGGGTTCCAGGATCCTCAGAGTGCCTCAGCCTCACGTTTGCCGGTCGACGGGCAACTCAGCGACGACGCGGTTTTCGATCTGACCATCATCGGGAAGGACGACGCGGACGTCGTCCAGACCGTGAACGTGCCCGTGACGTTATCGGTCGAGAATACCGCCAACAACACGTCGGTCGAGGACCTGGTCGGGGACCTGAACGACGTGCTTTCAATGAACAACGACCTCTTAATGGCCTTCGGGGCCGGGACGTACGCTACGATCGTCGGCGATGAGGTTGTCGGCCATCAAATCAAAATTGCGTCGCCCGATCCGGGTATCGATATCAATTTCATCGGTGTGGATGGGACGAACCCGATCGCGCGGGCCGAACTCGGGTTGCAGGATGACGCGGTTTCGTCCAAGTTGTCCCTAACGACCGATGCTTCGATGGTCGCCGGTTGGGACGATCCTGCCACCCCATTGCCGGCCAACGGGAACCTGGGGGCCGTCAATTTCACGGTACAACTCCTCCAGGGCGCTGAAGACTCGGGCCCCCTCAACGTTTCGGCCATTCTCAGCGACAATGAAGTTCTCGAGGATGGAATGACTCCTGCCACCGTGGCGGAGGCCGCACGCGCCGCGGCGCGTGATATCAACCTGGCGCTGCACGAAACCGTGTTCATGGGCGGCGACCAGACCCTCGGTTCCGTGCTCACGGCTGCCGCGGTCGAGTTCCTTGATGAAGACTCAAATGGTACCGGGACCTGGGGGATCCGGTTCTCACAGCCGACGGCGGCCCTGGACACCGATCTAGAATTCGCGTTCGCCGATTCCATCACGCTCGGCGGGATCGATCCGGCCGAGACGATCGGCGCGGTCAACGCAACGACGCCGCGCGTCGGCCCGTCGATCGACGCCACGCTCAGCGATGACGCCAGCTTCACGATTAACGTGACCGATGCGGGCGGGGTGGTCACGCAGCAGGTGATCACGATCGACGACGCGGCCATCACGAATGATCTGCCGGGCGTCGTGGACGCGATCAACGCGGCGATCGGCGGCGGTGCCTTGGCCGGCCAGGTCGTGGCCGGGCTGGAAGGCCCGCGTCTGGTCTTCGCGGTGAGTGACCCGAGCTTGAAGGTGATCGAGCTGTCGTCGGTCAACGAGGTGAGTGAAGACGACCTGGGCCTGGATGAGGGGATTTCCGCACGCGAGTTCGATGGACTGCAAGCGTTCATCCAGGACGTGCACCTGGATGCGTCGATTGAGCTTGATGGCAGCGCCACCGGCACAGCCAACTTTGGGTTTGTCAAGCTTGATCTAGGCACCGCGACGATCGCACTGGATGCAGCCGTCGACGCCGACTTCGGGGTCGATGAGGTAGTCGAAGGCGAAGAACCCCCGCCGGTGAAAGAAAACAGAATCTATATCAAAGACATCTTCAACGCACTTGGCCAGCCGCTCAGCGCCGATGACGGTTTAATCGCCGTGCTCGAGGGCCCCGGTGCTGATGGCGATATTCTCGGGCTCGGTCTAGTCGAAGGTCAGGAGCCAGAGAAGTATGAAGACCAAGAGATTGACCTGCGTGGCTCGGCGTCGATCGACTGGGTCGGCGCGGCTATCGAGATCGCGGGGGCCGGCGGCGTTGCAGACGATCTAGATGACGAACTGAGCGAAGTGGTGGGATCGCCATCCATCCATGTGGAATTGAGGGATATCACCAATCTGGAAACGGTCACCGTCGATGCCAAATTGGGGTCGTTGGCCGACCTGGCTAACTTTGATATGGATGACGCGATCGCCGCGTTGCGCGCGATCGCCGATTGGCTCAAGTCGTACGTCCAGAACCTGGACATCGTCAATGAGCCGCTGCCGCTGCTGGGGGTGTCGCTGGCGGACACGCTCTCGTTCGTGGAAGACTTCGCGAAAACCGTCGAGGATATCGCCGCCAACCCAGCCCAGAGCCTCCAAGAACTGCTAGACAAGGTCAATGAAGGGTTGGAGCGGTTCATCGGCCCCGCCGCTCATATCGGGTACCAGGCCAACAGCCCGGGGATCCTGACGTTCAACCTTGATTTCGATCGTAACTTTTCCGACATCCTCCCGCTGGAGATCGACATGGTCGAGCTACTCGAGGGCGAGGTCGGGATCACGGTCCCGGGGCTCGAGCTCAGCGGCGCGGCCAATCTTGCGGCCGAGTTCAACTTCGACGCGTCGCTGGTGTTCGGCGTCGACGTGGGCGGGCTATCGGCAATCCTCGACGACCCGGTCCACACCGAGACCGAGGTCCTCGACAATATCTTCCTCGTGGTCGACGAGAACGACGCCGAGGGCATCGACGGCTTTACACACCTGGGCCTGACCGCGTTCGCCTCGGCTGAGAACGTGACCTTCACCGGGGCGCTGGGGCCGCTGGGCCTGTTCGTGACCAACGGCGGGGCCGTGCTTAACAACAACGCGGTGCTCGGCAACGACACAGGAGCTTCGATCAACATCGAGTTGCCCGATGTTGGCACACCGGGTGACGGGTACATCACGCTGTCCGAATTCTTTGACGGGGCCAACGCGTCGGCGATCTTCAATACCGACAACGTGGACGTCGAACTCGGGGTGGCCGCGGTGTTGCCGATATCGTTCCCGACGTCGTCTAGCTTTATCGGGAACCTCGATTTTAGCGCCGTGGTCACGGACCCGTTCAGCGCCGATGGGGTCAGTTATACCCTCAACTCGATCCCCGATTTTTCTCAGATCGATCTGGATAGCCTGTCCCTGCTGGATACCCTGAACCTGTTCCTTTCCGGTGCGAATACCGTCCTGGGCACCCTTGGTGACCTGATCACCGGGGACGTGTTTGGTGACGCGGCGCTCGAGGACCTGCCCCTGGTGGGCGATGCGCTCGAGGACGCCGGCGAGTTTATCGACGACATCCGCAACGATGTGATCCCGGCGATCACCAACATCATCGAGACCGCCCCGGAACTGGCGGCGGATATCTTCAGGCAGGTAGGTGAAGCGCTTAAGGAGGCGATCTCTGGCCTGAGCTTCCTCGGGGACGCGATCGAGCTTCAGCTGTTCAACGGGGCCACCACGACGACCTACCAGTTCGTCGATGGGGCGGATTTCAGCAACCTGGCCGACGACATATTCGCAGCCGACGGGTTCTCGTATGTGATCGACCTGCATGTACATAAGGACCTCTCTACTAACGACGTCGACTTGAACCTCGAGGTGTTCCAGCTTCAGATCAACGAACCGGTCACGGTTCATCTTGCGGTCGACTTCACCTTCGGGATGGGGGTGACGCTCGAAGATGGGTTCTTCTTCCAGGTCAACCCCGACGGTGAGGCTGACCTTTCGGGTGAGATCGTGGTTTACGCTCCGAAGGACATTCGTGCTCAGCTATTTCTCCTGGAGTTGACCGCGATCAACGAGAACATTATTGACGAAATGAACCCACAGGATCCGCACGACGATCTACGTACCAACGACGATCTGGCCGCCGCGTTCTCGGTGGACGTGACCGGAACCGACAACGGGCGGATCGGGTTCGGCGAGATCAGCAACCTCGACTTCGACGTCGATTTCGGGGCCGAGGTGGACCTCGATTTCGAGTTCACGCTGGGGGTCACCGAGAACCTAGACGGCATCGGCCTGCCTAAGATCCTCGCCGATTTCGCTTTCGCTTGGGGGTTCGGGGACGTCACGATCGACGGCAACCACATCGGGGTCGACGCGGAACACCCCGAGCTGCCTTTGCTGGAGTTGGGCAACATCAGGCTCGACATCGGGTCGTTCCTGGGCGACACCATCGGCCCGTTTATCGGCGACGTGTACGACGTGATCGAGCCGATTGATCCGATCCTGGACATCCTCACCGACCCGATCCCGGTCCTGTCCGACCTGCTGGGCCCGACTTCGCTGCTGGACGTGGCCGCGACGTTCGGGATTGTCGACCCGAGCCTGGTCACGGCGCTGGAGCTGCTCGACCAGGTCGTGGATTTCGCGTCGACTGTCGCTCAAGACGGAGAGAATGGTTACATCACGATTATGGCGGACACGTTGAGCTTTGGCGGTAGCGGCGGCCTGGATCTTACGGATATGAACCAGGTCGGCGGCTTGATCGATCCCAGCCAGGATCTGGAGGGTGTGTTGAACGCGCTGTCGGAAGTACTTCCTGATGAGCTGGTAGACGTGTTCGAATTCATCGACTCAGGCTTCGTTGAAGGCGGACTGGGGGACCTGACCGAAAGAGTCGGCGGTGATGCGGAGAGCGGCGGGTTCTCATTCCCATTCCTTGATGACCCCTTCGAGATTCTCGGGTTGCTCTTCGGTCGTAACATGACCCTGGTCGCTTATGACTTGGCGCCGCTGGAGTTCGGGTTTGATTTCTCGATCTACGTCCCGATCTGGGACGGGCTGGGGGCCCGGTTCGCCGGTGGGATCAACGCCATCATCGACTTAGCGTTTGGTTACGACACCGAGGGGATCTTCCGCTTCATCAACGGGGGGCGAAACCCGCTGGATCTGGTGCAGGGCTTCTTTATTTACGACGATAACCCCTTCACCGGGGAGCCGGGCGTCGACGTGCCGGAGGTGTTGGTGACCGGGGAGATCACGGCTGCGGCCGAGCTCAACGCGGTGGTCGCCACGGCGGGGGTCGGCGGCGGGATCTTCGCCAGCGTCGGGTTCGACCTGGCCGACCCAGACGGGGACTTCCGTGTGCGGCTCGATGAGATCCTCACCAACCTCTATAACGGGTTTAAAGAAGGCGTGGGGCCGTTGGGGCTGTTTGATGTCGACGCCCTGATCGAAGCCCGGCTGTTCGCGTACATCGAAGCCCTGTTCGGGGCGTGGCGCAAAGAATTCCAGTTCGGCCCGACCCTGCCGCTGTATGAAGAGCACTACGTGGTCCCGCGTACTCCGGTGTTGGCGACCGATATGGAGAACGGCACGCTACGCCTGAACATCGGCGAATTCGCCACCGATCGGATCTACACGAACAACGGGGCCGACGACCCGGTCGACGGCAATGAAGAAATCCATATTGAAATTCTGAGCGACAAACATATCAGAGTCAAGGGCAAGGGCCCGGACTTTGATGAAAACGGCAATGACGATTGGCAAGACTTCAAAAGCGACAAGGGGTTCGACCGGATCCTCGGTTTCGCCGGTCAGGGCAATGACAAGGTCATCATTGATTCCGACGCGACAAACGGCGATGTACGGGTTGAACTCGAAGGCGGCGCGGGGGCGGACATGCTCCAGGGCGGCAACGCGGACGACCTGCTGACCGGCGATACCGGTAAAGACCACCTGACCGGCGGGGCCGGGAACGACACGCTCGATGGTGGGGCTGGGGACGACTGCCTAGACGGCGGTATCGGAAACGACACCCTCACCGCGGGGGCTGGCAACGATGTAGCCACTGGGGGTGGCGACGACGACCTGATCTTCGGCAACGACGGAAACGACACGTTGTCTGGTGGCGACGGCGAAGACACCATCCTCGGCGGCGACGGCGTGGACCTGATCACCGGCGGCGGGGACGCTGACGTGTTGATGGGCGAAACCGGCAACGACCGGATATGGGGCGATCTCGATTTCAGCATCACCGACTGCATGCTCGACCTCGCGCCCGGCACCGATGAACCGCTCTTTATCACACCCGCGACTCAGGGTGCCGACATCATCAGCGGCGGCGGCGGATCGGACGAAATCCAGGGCAACGGCGGTGACGACAAGATCTGGGCTGATTCGACGTTCCTGTTGGATGGCGATTTCATGCTTCAGATGGGCATGGACGGGGACCCGCTGCGGTTGTTACCCCTGTTTGGCAACTTCGGCGCCGACAATGTCAGCGGTGGTGCTGGGGACGACACCATTTACGGCGAGGCGGGCAACGACTTGATCCGCGGCGATAACGTCCGCGTCGACCTGGAGAATGACGGCGACGCGTTCACCTGGGTCGAGGGCGATCGGTTTAGCCGCGGCACCCCGCACGGCGGCACCGACGGTGACGACACGATCTTCGCGGGCCGCGACAGCGACATCGTCTTTGGTAACGGCGGCGACGACACGATCGCCGGCGGCACGGAAAACGACATCCTCTTGGGCAACGCCGGGAACGACACGATCACGGGCGATGTCGGGGCTGATGTCATTTTTGGCGACAGCGGCGAGATCGTTGTGTGGGTCGCGGGCGACGACCTCGACGGGCTGCCCGGCGGGGACACCTACACCGCCCCAACGCAGGACTTCAAGCGGCTCGAGGCCGCGTCCGAACCCGGCGACGGGGACGACACCATCGACGCGGGCCAGGACAACGACATCGTGTTCGGCGGCGGCGGGCTGGGCCTGCAACCCAGCGATCCCGCGGTGGGTCAGACCATTGAAGACCTGATCAAGGCCGGCAGCGGCGACGACGTGGTGTTCGGTGATCACGGCCGCGTGACCTTTGATTTCGAGCCCGCAGCCGGTGCGGCGTTCGCCACCGAGCTGTTGTCGGTGGACAAGGACTTCGGCGGCGACGATCAGATTTTCGGCAGCACCGGCCGGGACGTGCTGGTCGGGGGTAAGGGTGGCGACTTCATCGACGGAGACGACGCGTTCAACCCCGACGACCTCGACAGCCGTGACGTCTTGGCTGGCGACCATGTACAGATGCTCCAACAGGTCACGCTCGTGACCATCACCCCGAACACCAAGGTGGCTGACGTCTGGGTAGCAGCGCCGACGAAGATCGTCTCGAACGAGACCGACCCATCACAAGGCGGCGACGACACCCTCGATGGCCGTCAAGACGACGACTTCCTGATCGGCGGCCCGGGTGCCGACGACGGCATCGGCGAGCTCGGCAACGACGTGCTGGTGGGCGACCGGGGGCAGATCGATTTTGACCTTTCGTTCATCGAGCCGACCGACCCCGACTATGTCTTCGGCAAGGGCGAGCTGTTCGTGCTCCAGACGATCAAGAGCATCGATCTGACGTTGGCCGACGTGCCCTTCACCGGCGAGGACAATCTATCTGGCGGCGACGGCGACGATGTGGTGATCGGCGGCGGCCGCGGCGACAACCTGTTTGGGGACGCGGAGCTGGACGGGACCGTTGGGCCGCTCACGGCCGACAGCGACATCCTCGTGGGCGACAACGGGCAGGTCGACTACCTCCAGCACGGCACGCTGGCGCGGGTCTTCACGACCGACACGCTCGAGGCGACCGGCGGCGACGACGCGATCGAGGCGAACTCGGGCATCGATATCGCGATGGGCGGGGTCGGCGGCGATGACATCTGGGGCGACGCGGCCACACCGGGTGCGACCGACGGCGACGACATCCTGCTGGGCGACAACGGGCTGGTCGACTTTACGGCCGATCTGGATCTCACGCTCGCCCTGACGGGCGCGTCCCCGGCCAACCTGGCGACCCTCGATCGGATCGAGTCGTTCACCGACGGTCTGGGCGGGGCGGACACGATCCGTGGCAACGCCGGCGCCGATGTGGCGATGGGCGGCACAGCGGGTGACGTGATCTACGGCGACGATGAATCCGCCGGCGGCGGGGCAGACGACGGTGACGATGTCCTGCTGGGCGATAACGGGTTGATGCTGCTGGTCGACCCGGCGCTCGACGGCAACCTGCTCGATGGAGACGACCGGCGCATCGTTCGTGGTGGGGCCACGGCCCTGCTGCGCAGCACCGACGAGAACGACGCAGTCGACGACACCGGCGGTGCCGATACCGTGTCCGGCAACGCGGGTCGTGACATCATCCTCGGCGGGGTCCGCGGCGATACCTTGTACGGCGATCAGCAAGTCGTCACGGTCGTGTCGAATGCATTGGATGATGATGACATCATGCTCGGCGACAACGGCGCCCTGGAATGGCTGTCGACCGGGCGGTTGGGCGAGGTCACGGGGATCGTCGTGGGGGATGAAAACCCAGCCCTAGCTGCTGGTTTCGCCGCGCGGGACGAGAACCTGGACACCTTGGACTTGATCACCACCGAGCAACCCAACAACGGCGGGCGCGACCTCTTGTACGGCGACAACGGCCGGGACACGATCCTGGGCGGCACCGATACCGACACGCTGTTTGGCGACACGGGCAGCGAAGCCGACGGGATCCAAAGCGCCGACGGGAATGACCTGATGTTCGGCGACCACGGGCGGCTGTACCCGCAGTTCAGCACACTGACGGATATCCATTCGCGCAACTTTTTCGCGATCGACGTGGGCGACGGAGACGGCGGGGACGGCGACCTGATGTGGGGCGAAGAGGGCGACGACGTGATGCTCGGTCAGCAGGGTGACGACCGCATGTGGGGCGGCAGCGACGATGACGACATGATCGGCGGTCACAACGTGGCGGGTGGTTTCGATGAGCTGACCGTGCCGGCGATCGTGGCGACGCTCAACCCCGCGGTTAACGACCTGATGGACGGTGACAGCGGCGACGACGCGATGGCCGGGGACAACGCCATTGTGTGGCGGCGTGGCGATGACGTCAGCCCACGTTTCCGCGTCCTGACCGAGGACGCGATCTACACGACGAGCCTTGACGGGGACGCGACGATCACGACGAACGTCTTGCCGGTCGCCGAAAGCGACCCGCAAGACACCGTCGGCCGCGATATCGAATTGGTGGATCACGCGGACACGACGCCGAACGGGCTGTTCGGGGCTGACGTGATGGCTGGTGGCGCTGATAAGGACGTCATGTTCGGCCAGCTCGCCGACGACCTGATGCAGGGTGACGGCAGCATCGATACCGCCGACGACGGCCTGCCGCAGTTCATCACCCGTGAGATCGACGTGGCCGATGCCGGGTCCAACCCGGACACCGACGACACGCTCTACTTCAACATCCCCGAGGCGGCGTCCGATGACGACGACTACATGGAGGGCAACGGTGGCAGCGACCTCATCTTCGGCGGGCTGGGGCAGGACGACCTCATCGGCGGCAGCTCGAACCTGTTCGGCCTCGTGACGGAGGCGATGCGGCCCGACGGGTCGGACACGATCTTCGGCGGGGCCGGGGCGCCGGCGCGGATCGCCCGCAACGATTTTGTGGGCGCGACCGATACCGACCTGGGCACCGAAAACGCGGGCGGCGTCCCGACGGGCGACGACCCGAGCATCTCCCTGGAAGACCGGCACTCGGCGGACGCGGACTTCATCATGGGCGATAACGCGAACGTCTTCCGTCTCGTGGAGATCGGGCAGGACGAATTCCGTGAGTTTAACTACGACCAAAACTCCGCGTTTGAAGACCGAGGCGACGAGCGGATCGTCGTTCGGGCCATGCAGCAGCTTGACTACACGCTCGGTGGGGCCGACTTCCGGGGCGGCCTCTACGTGGATGGCGCTGCCGACCCAGACGGCGACGGTGTGGGGCAGGCGGCGGACAACGGGGCTGGCGACCTGATCTTCGGCGAATCGGGCGACGATTATATCTTCGGGATGACCGGGTCGGATGTGGTCTTCGGCAACAGTGACGACGACGACATCGTCGGCGGTTACGGCGACGACTGGGTCTCGGGCGGCACGGGCCAGGACGGCGTGTTGGGCGACGACGGCTTGCTGCTGACCAGCCGCAACAGCACGCTTGGCGAGCCGCTGTACGGGATCGCCGGTCTCCTGGATGACGACCCGAGGCCGAAGTATTCGGACGGCACCGTGCTCAACGAGGTCATCAAGACGCCGGGCAACATCCAGTTCGCGGTCGTCCACGTCGAGGGTGAACTGAAGAAATCGGTGGACCTTGTGCCCTTCAGTTACGACCCGGATTGGCTGGGGCTTGATGACGAGTTCCCCGACAACGCCGATCACACGCCATTTGCCGATGACATTATCTTCGGTGGTCTCGACGACGACTTCTTGCACGGAGCCTCGGGCGATGACGCCATCTCCGGTGCCGAGGCGCTCGAAGCGGCGTACGTGCCAACGTTTGATGCCGACGGGAACCCGACCGGCGGTGTGCTCGACCTCGGGTACGGGTCCTTCGTCGACCTGTCGATGCCGCAGCTGATCAACCCGGGGGATACGGTCAGCAACCCGAATCCGGGCGACGTGCTGGCATTCAACCCGGTGGACGTCGACGGCCAGCACCTCAACAACCGGTTCCGGGCCGGCGAGTTCTTCCTGTACGACGAGTACGAGCCGCGCAGAAAGGTGCAGCTCGACAGCAGCGGGAACCTCTGGAAACCCGGCAACCCGGACGCGCCGCTGGAGTTCCTGCTCAATTTCGATCAGCTCGAGGGCGTGTGGCGACCGGGCGGGCAGACACCTGGCAACCAGAACCAGAGCGTGGAGTACGCCCCGGTCAATGACGACGGCGCCGACGCGGCCTTTGGTGATCTCGGCAACGACTGGATCGTCGGGGGCACCGGCCGTGACAACACCTACGGCGGTTGGGGCAACGACCTGCTCAACGCGGATGACGACCACGACACCAATCAGGATCAGAACGATGAACCGGATACCCATCCTGATTACGAAGACCGTGCCTATGGCGGGGCCGGGCGCGACGTCCTGATCGCCAATACCGGCGGTGACCGGCTGATCGATTGGGTCGGTGAGTACAACAGCTACCTGGTGCCGTTCGCGCCGTTCGGGATGGCGACCGTTAGCCGCACGCTCCAGCCGTTCCTGCCGGAATTCCTGTATGCACTCTCAGCCGGGGACGGTGCCGACCCGACCCGCTACGGCGACGCCAACGGCGGCGCCACCCCACCGCCACCAACCCAGAACAAGCCGAACCCGGGACGCAACGGCGAACCGTTCGGGGAGTTGGGTCTGGTCCTGCAGAAAGACTTTGCCTGGCAAGACCAGACCGGTGCGCCGGCAGACCCTCAGGCCGGGAACATCCCCGGCGGCAAACGTGATGTGCTGCGATCGGCCAGCTTCAACGGCCTACAGGGCAATCAGAGCGCCGAAGGGTTCTTCATCGACGCCGGTGTGTGGACCGTGTCTAACGGGAGGTACCAGGTCGAGCCGGTGGCCTTGGGTGATGATGCGCTGAGCGTCTTTAACGTAAACAAATACATCCCCAAGTACTTTGAAATGCTGGCGACGCTCAACCCCGCCAAACCGACCGGTGGGTTCAAGGCCAACGCCTACCTGGTCTTCGACTACCAGAGCGACGTGGACTTCAAGTTCGCGGGGATCAACGTATCTACGAACAAGCTCGAGATCGGCCACCGAAACGAGAGCGGGTGGATCGTCGACGTCCAAGGATCGGCCCAGGGTTCCTTGAAATCGAACACCGACTACAACGTGTTCCTGTCCGTGAACGGTTCGGCGGTCACGCTGATCGTCGACAACCAACACACGCTGTCTTACGCGTTCGCTCCCCGGGTCGACGAGGACGGCTTCATCCACTTCGCCAATGAAGGGATGGTGGGGTTAGGGGCAGATAACGCGAAGGCCAGGATCGATAACCTGGTCGTTCAGCGGATTGCACCGGCGATCACCTATACCGAAACGGTCGATTTCAACGACGGCACGACCGGGGATCTGTTGGCCGCCGCGGCGGCGACCGGCACATGGGCGCTGACAAACGGAAGTTACCAAGGAACGGCCAGCGCTCAGGGCCCTGCAATCAGCACGGCGGACTTGTTCGTGTCACCCGCCTCATCGATCTTGTTGTCGACCACGCTTAGCGTGACGGGAGAGGGTGGGTTTGTCTTCGATCAGTACGATGACGAGCATTTCAAGTATGTCACGATCTCAGCGGGCAAGATCACGATCGGTCACCGTACCGCCAAGGGCTGGTTCGTCGACGCGACGTATGACGCCCCGATCCTTGCGGACACCGATTATTCCTTGGGATTGACGATCCGTGGCACGACCGTGAGCGTCACGCTCAATGACCAGCCCACGATGAGTTACGCGTTCAACGCACTCGTGACAGACGGCCGGTTTGGTTTGCTAAGCCGTGCCGGGACGACCTCGTTCGATATCTTTACGGTCCAAACTGATGACGAAGGCCTAGGCGATTTATGAGGGTAGGCCGATCCCGGATGAAACGGCGGTCCTGCTCCCGGAAAATGTCGTCTATTGAAAGGTTAGGATGGCGGGCTGGAAAGGCCTGAGATTGAGAAGCGGTTTTCGGGCGAGCGGGTTGTGACCATCCTGCGGGAAGGGCAAGCGGGATAGAAGAAGGTCGAGGAGATCTGCCGCAGGCAACGGTAGCGCCAACACGTACTACGCGTGGAGGCGCCGGTATGAGGCGATGGATGAGCCGGACGTGCGGCGGCATCGTGAGCTGGAGAAGGAGAACCTTCCGGGGCTGGCTCAAGCGGCGGCTGGCTGAGCGGGAAACGACCTGTGAACGTCGGCCAGAAAATGTAGCGCCCGTCGGGGGGCTGACGGTCGGCCCAAAAATGTAGCGCCTTGCCTAGTCCTGAGACTGGGGCGGCAATGGAACAGTTTTTACTGTTTCACCCCCCCCCAGTAAGGACGCAGACGAGGTGTATACGGATATGTAGTTTTGGACGGATGTGCGGCGTTATGTTCTAACCCAGGGCCACAGCAAGCGTTCGGCGTGTCGGAAGTTTGACATCCATTGGCAGACGCTTGAGAAGATCCTCGAATACCCTGAACCCCCGGGGTATCGACGGGTCAAACAGGTGGGCGAGAAGAAGATCGATCGGTTCCTGCCGATCCTCCACCAGATCCTCGAGGACGACCGGAAAGCTCCGCGCAAGCAACGTCACACGATCCGACGGATCTTCGAGGTGTTGTGTCAACATCACGGGTTCGACGGGAAGCTCACGGTCGTGGGCGACGCGGTTCGGGCGTGGAAACGGGTGCACGCCCAGACGTTTGTGCCGCTGAGTTGTACTAGCCACCACTTCATCTGACACGCGAGAGTTATCTGGCAACAGCAAGACTGCCGCTTCGAGTGTCTTTCGTCCGCGCCTCGATCGCGCCTTGGGTGACGCCCAGATCCTCGGCTCGGCTCTCGTTCGCTTCGCTCACCCGAACCCCTTCTAGAGAAGAGCCATCGAGCCGCTTGGCGTGGGCCAGCGGGATCGAGTCCTTGAACGTCGCCATCGGGGTCTTGCCGTAACAGTAGCGGCCGCTGTGGGGTCGCTGTTCATTGTACGTCACCAGCCACGCATCCAAGTCGGCTTGGAGTTCTTCGAGGCTCGTGTAGATCTTCTTGCGGAACGCGATGCTATAAAACTCGTCCTGCATCGTCTTGTGCAGCCGTTCGCAGATCCCGTTGGTCTGCGGGCTTCGGGCTTTGGTCTTGGTGTGATCGATGTCCTCGATCGCCAGGTACAGCTGATATTCGTGGTGCTCACGATTCCCGCAGTACTCCGTGCCGCGGTCGGTGAGGATGCGTAGCAGGTCCACGTCGTGCTGTTCGTACCACGGGATCACCCGGTCGTTGAGCAGATCCGCGGCCACGAGGGCGTTCTTGCGATCATAGAGCTTTGCGTGCGCCACCCGCGTATACGTATCGATAAACGTCTGCTGATAGATCCGGCCCACGCCCTTGATCGTGCCCACGTAATACGTGTCTTGAGCCCCGAGGTAGCCGGGGTGTTCGGTTTCAATTTCACCGTGGGCCTGCTTGTCTTGCTTGGCTTTTTCCAACGCCACGACCTGGGCTTCGGTCAGCACGGTGTGGTCGGGGTCCTGAGCCATCTTGGCTTCGAGTGCCTTGAGTCGCTTCTTGAACGTCTCAAGATCATGCCGCAGCCACACGCTTCGCACCCCGCCCGGTGAGATGAGCTTGCCTTGCTTCTTGAGTTCGTTCGACACCCGCACCTGCCCGTAAGCGGGCTGCTCGATCGCGAACGCGACCACGGCTTGCTCGATCTCGGGGTCGACGCGGTTGGCCAGGATCGGCTTCTTGCGGCTGATCTCTTGAAGGGCCAACTCCCCGCCCTGGTCGTAGAGCTGCTTGAACCGGTAGAAACTGTCTCGAGAATACCCCATCACCTTGCACGCCCGCGACACGCTGCCCAGCGCCTGGGCCAGCTTGAGCAACCCCACTTTGTTGGCAATGATCTTCTGGTCGGTGGTCATCTGACGGTCTCCTTCTGTGAGAAACAAAGATTAACGGAAGCGTCAGATGAAGTCTTAACTAATACAGATGAGTCATCCGTTGGGTGAGGCGCAAGTCGACTTCGGGGAGGCGACGATCTTTCTCAACGGCGAGGCGGTCAAGGTGGCGTTGTTCGTGATGAGCCTGCCGTATTCGGACGCGGTGTTCGTTCGGGCCTATCCCCGCGAGTGCACCGAGTCGTTCCAGGATGGTCATGTCCGAGCGTTTGAGTTCTTCGGAGCTGTGCCCACGCGGATTAGCTACGACAATAGCCGGATCGCGGTCAAGAAGTTCGTGGGATCCAGGAAACGGGAACTCACGGACGGGTTTCTTCGGCTTCAGAGTCATTATCTGTTCGACGAGCACTTCTGCCTAGAGCGCAAGGCTAACGAAAAGGGCCACGTCGAGAACCTGGTGGGATATACCCGCCGTAACTTCCTGGTGCCGATCCCCCAGGTGCGATCATTCGCTGAACTCAATGAACATCTCGAGCGATGTTGCCGTGCTGAGTTGACCCGGTCGTTACGAGGTAAAGAAACGACCAAGGGTCAGCGGTTGGACGAGGAACGCTCGGTCATGCTTCCTCTCAAAGAGGAGGCGTTTGAGGCCCGTCGGGTCATATTGGCTGGAGCCAACTCTCTGAGCCTGGTGCGGTTCGACCGCAACGACTATTCGGTGCCGGTGTCGTGGGCGCATCACCGCCTGACCCTCGTGGGCGACATCGAGACGGTGCGGGTCATGCAGGGGGACCAGGTGATCGCCGAACACCTGCGTGACTGGGGCCGTGAACAGGTCCACTTTGACCCGGTGCATTACCTGGCTCTGTTGGAGCGACGCCCCGGGGCCTTTGATGTGGCCCGTCCCTTGGAGCAATGGGATCTGCCGCCGTGCTTCGGGATCCTGCGTCGCAAACTCGAAGCCGACTGGGGCTCGAAGGGCACGGGCCAGTTCATCCAAGTGTTGCGGCTATTGGAACGGGCGAGCCTGGGTCAACTCAAGCAAGCGGTGCACAAGGCGTTGGAGTTGGGCACGGTCATCCCTGACGCCGTACGAGTGATCCTCGAGGGGCTCAAGGAACCCCCCGTGGCGTTATTCAGCCTCGACGGCCGACCGCATCTGAGCGGTGTCCACGTAGCCAAGCCCGATTTATCCGCCTATGGCTGTCTGCTTCCGCACCCGCTCCAAGAGACGGCGTCCAGCGATATTTGCGGAGGACTTCCGGGGGGTGCGGCATGAGCAAGAGCACCGTCCTACTGGAACACCACCTCAAGGCGTTGAAGCTGCCGACGATGCTACGCGAGTACGCCAAGATCGCCCGCCGCTGTGCCCAGCAGAACGTGGGTCACGTCGGGTTCCTTCTGCAACTGGTCGAGCTGGAGCTGATCGAACGTGAACGCCGCGCCGCAGAGCGTCGGCTCAAAGCCGCCAAGTTCCCATCGCCCAAGACGCTCGAAGGCTTCGACTTCGCCGCCCAACCGTCGATCAACAAAGCCCTGGTTACCGAGCTGATGCGGTGTGTGTATCTCGACCATCGCGAGAACATCCTGCTGGTCGGTAACCCCGGCACGGGCAAGACCCATGTCGCCACCGCCCTGGGCATGGAAGCGTGCCACCGTGGCAAGAAGGTGCGGTTCTACAAGGTCACCGAGCTGATGACCCAGATGATGGAAGCTCGCGAAGAGCAGGTCCTGGGTCGGCTCAAGAACCAATTGGCCAAGCTGGACCTGTTGATCCTCGATGAACTGGGCTACGTCCCAGCCAGCAAGCTGGGAGCCGAGTTGCTGTTCGATGTGATCTCGACCGCCTACGAACGAACCAGCGTGATCGTGACGACCAACCTCCCGTTTGAACGTTGGGTGGAGGTGCTTGGCAGCGAACGCCTCACCGGCGCGGCGCTCGACCGGCTCACCCACCGCTGCCACGTGCTCGAAGCCAACGGTCCTAGCTACCGACTCAAGGACGCCAAGCGGCGACGTAAACCCAAAGACAAATAATCACTCAGGAGATCAACCAAGAGGCTGGACCAACCCTCCAGCCAGAGATACAGTCATCCCCGGCGCCATATTTTTTACTCGACGGGCGCTACATTTTCTGACCGACGTTCACACGACCCTCAGAACGTTTGCGAGAAAGGGTCTGCCACGGACGGCTGACCCGCCCGGTGTGGTTATCGTTCGTTGAGAACACCCGCTGACAAGTAGCTGGCGCCACCCTGCCGATCAAGATTGTACTGTTCGATGAGTTGTTTACATAGTGCGACAAAATCAAAGTCGTCTTGATACCAATGTTTGAGATTAACCACAGCCTCATCTTCTAGCGTTTTATCGAGGTGTTCAGGGTTTCGATGTGATTGCACGTCATCGCTGGGAATCTCTACATTTTCAGGCAATCCAATGATTGACTTGAGATTATCAAAATCCACTTTGAGGCGTTCCTGAAAGCCAATGAACAGGACATCAGCAAATCTGGATTTGAAATACTCTTCACTTCCGAACCAACCCCAATACGAATCTCTGACGTGTTCAATATGTTTCATGGCCGCTTGAGCTCTTTCTTTTTTGGCGAGATCCACAGAAGAAAGAGCTATCGCTAATTGATTGGGCAGATGAAACTCTTCAAAGGCTCTCCTTTCACCCTCGTTCCATGGCGTGAAATACCTTGGTTTCCCTTGGCGCTGCCTGCTATAGAACCCGCTAACAAATCTGCTTATCGGGTCTCGCAGGAAGAAGATCACCTTGTCACCGACTGGGACATCCTCTAATCGGACGTTGTGTGAGTGGAGATAGATGGCGTAGTGCCGACCGATGGAGTACGGCCCGATCGCGTGCTTGATGGCTGTCCCTCCTGTTTTGCCAACATGGAGGAAATGCAATAATTTCTTTCCTTGCATGCGTCGGATCATTCGCACGCTTTTGTGTTTGGCATAAGAAAATAAGTTGTGGTGTTTGATCGTGTGCAGCGGGTTCATTCCTTGGTCGGTGTGATAATATTGGTCGAGTAGAAGACACCAATCACTCGTGTCTGGTTGTTCTCCAGCGTAGGGAAATGCCCGCCCGGGATCCCATCATGGTCTTTCATGTTGCAGGTTATGACGTAACGAGACAGTTCAGGGATATACCCAATATCCGGATCTTGTATCCTGTAGTTGTCCCAGTCATCCGTTTCGTCGGATCGCGGCGTAATCGCTTTGCCTAGGTACTCGAATGGCGCGTCAAGGGCACCCGACCGCCACGCAATTATTTTATATGGGCTTCCCTTTGATTCGAGGTCGCAGAAGAGATAATAATGACCTTCGATCTTGGCGATGGTAGCGTCTCCGACCCCATACTGATGCCCTCCTTTAGGATTAGGATCCACCGCTTTGGTACTGACAAGCTTCCAGTCACCTAGGCCCGTATGAGAAGTAAAATGAGATAAGCTGGTTCCGTCAGGACCATATGGAAAATCTCCGTATTCCCCGAATATATGGAACACCCCATCCTCGAAATAAACCCCCACATCATCGCATTGGTCCTGAGGGAACGTACCTGCAAGCTTCCAGTTGCCGCTGGCCTCTTCTAGTGGCCCGGAATATGTGTATACCATGCCCTCTTCGTATATATAGTAGACCCCATCTACTTTCACACCGTCGTCATATTCATAGTGATTGCCAATGATGTATTGATCAGAGACAAGTTCCCAATCGGAGCTATTCCATGAAAAGGTTTTAGCTCTCCAAAGATGGGCAGCTTCTGGTGTATGGCTTATGATCAAATGGTAGGGGTACTCGAGCTCCGGCTCGACAAAAAGAATCGAGTCATGATTGTTGCCATAGGTTGTCGTGAATACGGGGTTGTCTACTGGTCGGTACCATTTGACCCAATCGGAATCAGCTTTGGCAATATCAGGCTCATCAGATACTGGGATGTCTCCATCATCATCCCTTGTTAGAAAATCTACCAGCACGATTGCCACGCAGCCCATAACGATCAGTAGGGCTGGGATGGCAAAAAAACTAATTGACTTTCGTTCTTTTTTTCTCATTCGTTCTGCCTTGTATCCTGATCAGGGATGGATGGCTGGGACTAACCGGAATACCCTTCTAATTCTCGCACTTTATGTTGATTCAAGAATTTTACTTACCTCGTGCTTCGGAAACAAAACAACCCCGTCGCCTTTAGGGCGTATCCCGAAATGGTGTACGACGCCCCCAGCCAGCCGCGACCGTGAGGCAGCGGGTTCTTCCGAATAACCCGACGTCCTTATGTCGTACATGAAATCGGGAAATGCGCTAGGGCGACGGGGATTAGATAAGCCGGCGAGGACCTACTTTCTCGCTTCAGGCAGCCCCCAGAAGTGATCACCCTGAAATCGGCGCGGCGGGCTTAACTGCTGAGTTTTCGGGGAGCAGGGTGATGGGATCAGGTGTGACCTCGATGCTATGGTCACCGGCCTGTGCCGGATCCCGGACGAACCGAAACCGGGCGATTATTCAGTTGTCTTCGTCTTACACGGCTCCCGGGCAAGCCATGCCACCAGTCATCCGGGCATGCCCGGACCTACGATCTGGACCTGCTGGACTGACAAAATTTCTTGATCAGTTCGGTAAGTTGTACTTCAACACATCAGTCGGATATCTTGCGGCATTCGTGGTGTGCTAAAGTACGCCCTCCGGGGTTATCCCTCGCCTTGGACACCCGAAAGCATTAGTAACGCCGGCCAACATCGTGAGGGGCTACCAAAATGACAAGAAAAATCGAAATGAGACAAGTGAATAGATTAGCTTCACGAATAGGGGTTTTGAATCTGGCCTTCTGTATGACGAGTTTACTACTTATTCTAATCGTCGCGTTGGCCACCCCGTATCGATCGGAGCATCTGCTGGCCGATGCGTGGGAGCATCATCGGGTGGTTCGGGTGTTGTCCGAGCTTGGTAACGACCCAGGAAATCCGACGTATCTGACCCCCGAGCCCTCGATCCGATACTCGCCGTACAGCATGGCCCTGGCGATCGCGTCGCGCGTCATGAAGATCGATGCCTACGACATCTTGAGCCTCGCGGCTGTCATGAACACAGCGATGTGCTTCGTTGGACTTTATCTCTTGCTGCGTGGTTTTGGGCGGCAGGTCATCGCGTTGCCCACCCTGTTCGCGATGGTGCTGCTCTACGGAGAGGCTCCCGGCTACGCGAACTCTCTGGCACTGTCGGACCTGCCATGGCACCAAGTTAATCCTTCGGCAGCTGCTCTTGTGATTTGCCTGCTGGCATGGGTGATGTGGCAAGGGGCAAGGAATTCGGTTCGTCGAATGGCTTGGGTTTGGCCGATGTGCGTCGTGCTGATCACGACGGCGTTGCTCAATCATGGCATGACGGCAGTGATAGGAGGGATCGGTCTTGTTTCAATAGGCCTGACCAACACGGGAGCGAAACGGTGGCGTCTTCTCGCAGCGGCGGCGGCGTTGGCCCTGGCCGTCTTCTTACTAGGCATCACGTGGCCGATGTACGACTTGCATGCCGCTATGCGGCAACGGCCCGATCCATGGTACTGGTACAACCCCACCATTGTGCGGCTGATGCTCACACAATGGTGCCTGCCCTGTTATTTAATGGCCTTGTTGGCGCTGCCCTACCGGCGTGATGCGGTTGTGCGGTTCGGGCTCTGGGGCATGCTGATGGTTGCGGTGTTAACGGCCTTCTCGGTTGCCACCCGGTCGGCGACTTTCGCACGGCTGCCTCTGGCAGGGATGATCTTCCCTCAGATACTCGTCGGGTATGTGGCTTGGCGACGCGGGTTGCTACGGGCCAAGGGGTGGAAGGACGCCATCTTAGGCCTCTGTAGCCCTCACCGCGACCGCTTCAATCGGTGCGCGACCACGCTGCTTCTCCCATTTTTGTTGTTGTTTTGGGGGCTGCCTCAGGTGGCGGACCTACTGCGTGAACCCCACTTGCTGAGATCCCCGATCGCGAGAATGATCGGACGAGAGAACAAGCAGCCGCGGTACTTCTCTCGTTACACACAGGCACTGAAAGACATCCAAGAACACGACGTGGTCCTGGCCGAGCCGCACGTCGGCTGGCCGGTTCCCTCCTTCGCGGGACGGGTCGTCGCCGCGGCGCACCTGGAGTATTTTGTGCCGCATCAGCAACAACGTCTAGAAGACGTGGCCGCGTTCTTTTCATCCACAACCTCCGATGCGCAAAGGATACGGTTATTGCGGAAATACAACGTGTCGTGGATCTTGCTTGACACCACGAATCCACAAGACGTCACCGCTCAGTTGGTGGAGCCTTCGGCTATCCACTACGCTGAGCCGGGAGTAGGCGGATTAGTCCTGATGGATGCTACCGGGTGGACAGATCGCCGGGCTGCCGCTGGCAGTTCATCTGCTAATCAGGTAGTCCGGTAGGCTCGGATCCAGCATAGGTTCTCAATTGGATCCCGGCTGGGTGGCACTGGCTCCTTACTGGCTAGTGCCTTGATCTCCACTTACATTAAAAGATGTTGATCAAGTGGGAAAACCTAATTGCTTCTCTTGCAATGCGAATATAAAACAACCCCGCCGCCTTTAGGGCGACGGGGTTGGATAAGCCGGCGATGACCTACTTTCCCGCTGAGGCAGTATCATCGGCGCGGCGGGCTTAACTGCTGAGTTCGGGATGGGATCAGGTGTGGCCCCGCCGCTATGGTCACCGGCAATCGACGGGCCCGGGGGTAACCAGACACGTCGTGGTATTGCGACAAGTGATAAGCCAGGGTGTTGACCGCTTTCGTGTTGGATCTGTTGGTTCTTTTGACCACTCACGGAACCCGCTCCCTTACGGTCGCGGCTCGTGGTGGATCTCGTACAGCGGTCTGTACGTTTTGTAGTCCCGAGTCTCTTGATGTGAATCAAGGATCTTGTGGACCAACCCGCTCAACCCGTGGCGCATCTAATAAAGGATGCTTCCGGGGGTCGGTGGATGGTCGGAGTGATCAAGCGATCGACCGTTAGTACCGCTCACCTGAGGGCATTTCAACCCTTGCAGCTGCGGCCTATCAACCCGGTGGTCTTCCGGGGGTCTCTCGCGAGCAAGCTCGCATGCAATTCTGGTCTTGAGGGAGGCTTCCCGCTTAGATGCTTTCAGCGGTTATCCCTGCCACACTTAGCTACCCAGCGGTGGACCTAGCGGTCCAACTGGCGCACCAGGGGTGTGTCCTTGCTAATCCTCTCGTACTAGGCAAGAATCCTCTCAAAATTGCTACGCCCACAGCAGATAGGGACCGACCTGGCTCACGCCGGTCTGAACCCAGCTCGCGTGCCACTTTAATGGGCGAACAGCCCAACCCTTGGGACCGCCTTCAGCCCCAGGATGTGACGAGCCGACATCGAGGTGCCAAACCGCATCGCCGCTATGGACGCTCGGATGCGATCAGCCTGTTATCCCCGGGGTACCTTTTGTCCGTTGAGCAACGACCCTTCCACACGGGATCGCTGGATCACTAGAGCCCTCTTTCGAGACTGCTCGACAAGTACGTCTCGCAGTAAAGCCGGCTTGTGCTCTTACACTCG
This sequence comes from Phycisphaeraceae bacterium, assembly GCA_965224205.1. Lineage (GTDB taxonomy): Bacteria > Planctomycetota > Phycisphaerae > Phycisphaerales > Phycisphaeraceae > CBDCYN01. The sequence continues at coordinate 251,479 of CBDCYN010000016.1, read as the reverse complement.
ACACACGGTTTCCAAACGTGCTGAGCCGACCTTTGCGCTCCTCCGTTACTCTTTAGGAGGAGACCGCCCCAGTCAAACTGCCCAGAAAGCACGGTCCTTGGCCCGGATTCACGGGTCCAAGTTAGGTCACAAATATGCCCAGGGTGGTATTTCAAGGTTGGCTCCACCGGGACCAGAGTCCCGGCTTCAAAGCCTCCCACCTATCCTACGCAGAACATGTTCGTGGCCAATACCATCCTACAGTAAAGGTCCACGGGGTCTTTCCGTCTTGCTGCGGGTACACGGTATCTTCACCGCGTCTTCTATTTCACCGAGTCGGTTGTTGAGACAGTGCTCCAGTGATTACGCCATTCATGCGCGTCGGAACTTACCCGACAAGGAACTTCGCTACCTTAGGACCGTCATAGTTACGGCCGCCATTGACCGGCGCTTCAGTCGCAAGCTTCGCCCGAAGGCTAACCTGCTTCCTTAACGTTCCGGCATTGGGCAGGCGTCAGACTGTATACATCCTCTTGCGAGTTAGCACAGTCCTGTGTTTTTGATAAACAGTTCCCAGAGCCTTTTCTCTGCGCCCTTTCCCGAAGGAGGAGGGCCCCCTTATTGCGAACGTACGGGGTTAATTTGCCTAGTTCCTTAACAACCGTTCTCTCGAGCGCCTGAGGTTATTCACCACGCCTACCTGTGTCAGTTTTAGTACGGTCACGTTGATTGTCCACAGCTGCTATTTCTAGGAACCCTCGCTGCGAGCTTCGGGGTCAAAACGCCCTCGGCCTTGCGGCACGCACACATCTAGCCGTGCGACTCACTTGAAGGGTCCGTCACGCTGCTTCAACCGCACAACGTGGTGCAGGAATATTAACCTGCTTTCCATCGACTACGCTTTTCAGCCTCGCCTTAGGGGCCGACTAACCCTGGGCGGAATTACCTTCCCCAGGAAACCTTAGGCTTACGGCGAACAGGATTTTCACCTGTTTTATCGTTACTCAAGCCGGCATGATCACTTGCTGCCGCTCCACGGGGCCTTGAGACGCCCGCTTCGATGCTGACAGCAACGCTCTTCTACCGCTCGTATCAAAGATACGAGCCCGCAGCTTCGGTTCGATGCCTTATTCCCGATCATTATCGGCGCTAGAATCCTCGACCAGTGAGCTATTACGCACTCTTTAAATGGTGGCTGCTTCTAAGCCAACATCCTGGCTGTCACGGCATTCTAACTTCCTTAAGAACTGAGGCTCGATTAGGGACCTTAGCTGGCGGTCTGGGTTGTTTCCCTTTTGACCACGAAGATTATCCCCCGCAGTCTGACTCCCACGTCAAAGGCCTATGGTATTCGGAGTTTGGCTGGGGTGGGTAGGCGGTTAGCCCCCCATCCCCAATCAGTAGCTCTACCCCCACAGGCTGTTACGTGAGGCTAGCCCAAAAACTATTTCGAAGAGAACGAGATATCTCCCAGTTTGATTAGACTTTTACTCCTCCCCACAGCTCATCCCATAACTTTTCAACGTTAACGGGTTCGGTCCTCCAGGGCGTGTTACCGCCCCTTCAACCTGGCCATGGGTAGATCACTGGGTTTCGCGTTTAATCCCTACGACTTGACGCCCTTTTAAGACTCGCTTTCGCTTCGGCTACCCCGGGGTACGGGTTAACCTTGCCACAAAGACTAACTCGCCGGCTCATTATGCAAAAGGCACGCCGTCATCCGTCCGAAGACAGACTCCGACCGCTTGTAAGCGTATGGTTTCAGGTTCTTTTAACTGCCCTTGTCGGGGTACTTTTCATCATTCAGTCACCCTACTGATTCACTATCGGTCGTCAAGGAGTATTTAGCCTTGGGGGGTGGGCCCCCCAGTTTCACACGGAGTTCCACGAGCTCCGTGCTACTCTGGTGCACCTAGGCCCGCTTCTTTAGCTGTTACAGGACTATCACCTTCTTTGGTTCGACTTTCGATAAGACGATTCACAGCCAAATCCACGATGCCACGTTGGTGTCCACAACCCCATCCCGAAGGATGGTTTGGGCTATTCCGATTTCGCTCGCCGCTACTGACGGAATCGAGGTTTCTTTATTTTCCTGCAGGTACTTAGATGTTTCAGTTCCCTGCGTTCGCTTCCGCACCCTATGCATTCAGGTGCGGATGACCTGCCGAAGCAAGCCGGGTTTCCCCATTCGGAGATCCCAGGATCGAAGCTTGGTTACCAGCTCCCCTGGGCTTATCGCAGGTTCCCACGTCCTTCATCGCCTCTTGACGCCAAGACATCCACCATACGCTCTTAGTAGCTTGATCACACCGACCAACAACCGCCCCCCCCGGAAGTTTTTACCTCGGCCTAGCCACGTGGCGTGGTTAACCTTTGTTATAAATCTACTTCCGGGTGATGGGCCGAATCAGCCGATGAGATCCCACTGATTCACGATATATACGGCCTGCCTAATAGAAAAGACAGACCGATCTCGAGATCTCGGTACTACAATTCGTACTTAACCCTGGCTATCCACTTGTCAAAGATCAGCTGCGGCTCTGGGATCGCCCCTAGAGCCACCTTCCTACATTTTCCCCGGAACGAGCAATGAACCTACCAGTGTAGCACAGCCATGAGGCCCGTCAACTACTCGCCGACCCCAAAACAAGTTTTCCAGAAATTTCTCATCAGCACTCGACGAGGCCCCGCGCCTACACCCAGAACGTGCCCCAAAAAAGAGGACCGAAAACCAGCCCCCCGTAACGACCCGATCGACGAAACGACAAGCGGCACCCGTCATACGAGGGTGCCGCTTGGATGATTGTCTTGATTAGCCTAACGAACGTCGGCTCAGTAGTAGCTCTGCCTAACAAGTGATCAGCACACGCGGGTCTTTAGCTTCCGCTTCAGGCCCGTCGCCGCCAGCCCCGCCAGCAGGACCGCCCCTCCTACCGCTGATGCCGGAGCGGGCACCATCACCAGCACGTCCTGGTTCTGGGTCGCCCCATTGTTGGAGGTCATGTTCAGCACCCGCACGTTGCCTATCCCGCTCCAGGCGTTGGTACTCACCGCTTCGTTGGCCAGCGTCAGGAGCTGCCCGGCGAGCGTCGCGTTGCCGTAGCTCGTGGTGATCTCCTGCTCGAGCTTCCAGATCGCGTTCTGGATCGCAGCCCCGGCTTCATCCGTGCCGCCGTTGGTGTTCTGATAATCAAAGTTGATAGCCGACCCACCGAACCGGTTGACCAGCAGCGTGTTGAGGTCACCGGCTAAGAAGTGCGTGTAAAGGAACGCGGTGCGGGCATCGATCGGGTCCGGGTTGCCCCCGGCCAGCCCGCCTCCCACAGCCGCCGTGTTGACAACCACGTCGTACACGCCACCCTTGGATAAGTACTCATTACGCTCCACGCAGAAGGTAAGCCAGCTGTTTGCCGCCACACCGTGCACGCCCAAGTGGCGGGGGGTAAAGCTCAGGCTCGTGGCGTCCACCTCGAAAGGCCCGCCGGCCGAACCCGTGCCCCAGGCATTAGGCTCCACTAACGTCACGGTGTCCGCCACCGCCACGGAACCCATCAGCGTCAGGGCCGCTCCACAAGCCGCCAGCGCTTTCATCCACTTCGTTAGCTTAGATTTCATGGTGCTTTCTCCTCTCCTGATTTCGTATGATCAAAACAACCTCAACGACTTCTTCTGCTCCAGATCCCTACCAGCCGGGATCGACGATTCCTCTCCACAGACAGACCGCTCTACCCAGGCAATCGGCCTGAATCTTGTCGCTACGCGACGTGTGTCGCGCCGCGGGATAGCCAACCGCCTGTTCTTCCGGCAGACGTTCACGGAGCCATGGGTTATGATCGGAAAAGATCTTCAGCCCGGATCGTGCGTGATTTCTGGCACGCTTTAGAAAATGCCCTTCTTCTGCTCTGCTGATTGAAATATATATCCAGATCTGATGGGGGCCAGTTCAAGGCTTGAATTTTTTATATTTCACCATGTGCCTTGGAACTCATCCCACCGCAAACCGGGACGAGGACCCCACCTTAGAGCGTTTCCCGAAATGGTGTACGACGCCTCCAGCGAGCCGCGACCGTGAGGCAGCGAGTTTCTCGGAATTCCCCGACCACTTGACGTGGTACACGAAATCGGGAAACGCTCTAGACTAGCGCCGCCCCAACAGCCTGCCAGCTTCGTAGCCGCCACCAACCGCCTTGCACACCTCCAAAACGCCAGCCCGACCCCATCGATCGGGCGACCCGACGGGACGACACGATCCGGTTTCGTGTCCCCGCATTTTTATATACGCACTTCTTTCGCCATAATTACCTTCTTAGAGCGTCGATCCTCGGCGACCTGCGGAGCGTGCCCTTAGAGGGCAACACGGACAGACCACCCCGTCGCGCCGAATTGCCCGGCGGTGTCTCCCGCCCGGCCCCATCGTTGCCTGCTACACTTCTGTGTATGACCGACGCATCACTAGACGCGATGCTCACGCTCACGCTCGTCCCCGGCCTGGGCCCGACCCTCACCCGTCGTTGCCTTGCGAAGATGGGCAGCGCCCAGGCGGTGCTCGGCGCCGGGGCGCATCACCTGGCACAGATCCGCGGGATCGGCCTCATAAAAGCCCAGCAGATCCGCCGCGCGATCGATTCTCTTGCCGATGGCGCCGTCGTGTCAAAAGAAAAAGAACTCCTCGATCAGCACCGGGCCACGGTCCTGACAATCCAGGACCCTCGTTACCCGAAGCTCCTTAAACATATCCCGGACCCGCCTCCTCTGATCTACGTCCGTGGCACAATCCACGACGAAGACGCCGTCGCGCTGGCCGTGGTTGGCACCCGCCGCTGCAGCCTGTACGGGCGACAACAAGCCGACCGGTTAGCCGCCCAGTGCGCCCAAGCCGGGCTGTGCATCGTCAGCGGCGGGGCCTACGGGGTCGACGCCGCAGCCCATCGTGCCGCCCTGCGGGTAGGGGGCCGAACGATCGCCGTCCTCGGCAGCGGTTTGGCCAACCCCTACCCCGCCGATCATGCCGAATTATTCGATGCGATCGCGGGCACCGCACAGCCCGCATCCGGGCCATCCTCCGCAGAAGCGCAGGGCGCGGTAATCAGTGAACTGCCGATGTCGACCCCGCCCCTCGCCGAGAACTTCCCCAGCCGCAACCGTATCATCTCGGGCCTATCGCTGGGCGTGCTGGTCGTCGAGGCCCCCTCTCGATCGGGTGCCATGATCACCGCCAGACTCGCGGCCGAGGAGCACCACCGAGAAGTCATGGCCGTGCCCGGCCGGGCAGATTCACGATCCTCGGGGGGCTGCCACCGGATGATCCGCGAAGGCTGGGCTACCCTGGTGACGACCAGCGGTGACATCATGGACAACCTGGGCGAAACCGGCCAATTGCTCAAAGCCGCGGTCACCGAATCTCCGGGCGCAAGCCAAAGCCGATCGGACCCGCCACCGACCCTGCGTGCCAGGAATCTCACCGAAGCCCAGCAACGTCTTTTCGAAGTGCTGGGCCAACCACACCGCCTCGACCAGCTCGTGGCCGCCACCGGTCAGCCCGTATCCGCCATCCAGGCGGACCTGACCATGCTTGAGCTCAGGGGCTTGATCCACCGTGATCACGGGACCTATACACTCAAGCAGACCTGAGCCACGGATGAGTCTTCGCACCTACAAACTGCCGCCCGGGCCAGTGGAACTCGACGGTTTCGAGTGGTTCCGGGCTCTGCGCCGATCTTCCTGGGTCGACACCGACGCCGCCCATCAAGTCAGCCGGATCGTCGCCGACGTCGCCGACGAGGGCGACGCCGCGGTCGTCCGGTATATGCAGAAGTGGACCGACCCGCGGTTTACCGCCGACCGCATCGTGGTCGAAACCCAAGAGCTCACCCGCAGCTTAGATCGACTCGACCGTGGCCTACGCCAAGCTTTAGAAACCGCGATTGACCAGGTCCACGCTTATCAACACCACATCAAGCCCGTCAACCCGTCGCCGCTGAAGCTGGGCGGCGCGGAGCTGGGATTGCGGTTGACGCCCATCGGTCGAGTGGGGTTGGCGGTCCCGGGCGGCAAGGCGTCGTATCCGTCGACCGTGGTGATGCTAGCCGTCCCGGCCCTGGCGGCGGGGGTGAAGCGGGAAGAGATCTGTGTCGTTTCCCCCCCACCGACAAGGCCGCCTGATGGTGACCGCGAGCGATCGGATCATGGTCCTCCTGTCACCGATATATCCCCCCTCGTTTTGGCGACCTGCGCACTGCTGGGGATCTCTAGGGTCTACCGCATCGGTGGCGCCCAGGCGATCGCGGCTTTGGCGATCGGCACCCGCCTGGTAGACCCCGTGGACCTGATCGCCGGACCGGGCAACCTCTATACCCAACTGGCCAAGCTCCATGTCACGGGGCGCGTCGGGATCGATGGGTTCTACGGCCCCAGTGAGATCGTGGTCATCGCTGATGAATCCGCCAACCCTGCCTTCGTCGCTAGCGACCTGATCGCCCAAGCCGAGCACAACCCTGGCCGCTGCTACCTGGTGGCCTGGTCGAAGCAGGTTATCGCGAAGGTCAACGAAAAACTGGTCGAGCAGATCGCCCATCGGGATCGCCGTGACGCGATCGAACAAGCTCTAGGCGATGGGTCCGCGGCGGTGTTGGTTCATGACGAAGCGCAAGCGGCGGCGGTCGCTGACCAGATCGCCGCTGAGCACGTCAACCTCGCGGTGGGCGACCCCGAAGCCTGGCTAGAGAGGGTCCGCCACGGGGGTGAATTCTTCCTCGGGGATCAGACCCCGGTCGCAGCCGGCGACTACTGGGCCGGGCCCAGCCACTGCCTACCCACCGGCACCACCGCCCGTTTTGCCAGCGGCGTGAGCGTGTATACGTTCCTCAAGCGGTCGGGGACCGTTTTCTATCGACACGGCATGTCGGATCAGACCATCGACGGGATCGCCAGCCTCGCCGAAGCCGAAGGCCTCGACGGCCACGCGGCGTCTGCGCGGGCCCGAAGAACGTAACCCCGCCCGTGGTGTGTGGTAATACCCAATGGTTGGCTTGAGTCGTCCGAAAAAGAAAAGGGTCTAGACAATCAAGATCTAGCCCTTATAATGTCACTTAGTCTGACTTCATCTCTGTATCGTCAGCAGCATTTCATTTCTTTTTGGTCAGGGTCACATCTTAGTGGAAAGGAATAACAACCATGACAGGGCGTATGATCTATCCCGCTATCATTGCATCAGCGTTGTCCGTTTGTTTCGCGCATCGTGTCGGGGCCGTGGCCACGTATGACGCGTACGGGTTCGGCCGTGTCACGATCTTGTCTTGGACGGATGAGACGCTGTTGCCGAGCTTTGACCCGCTGCCGCCCGGGATCATGATTACCCAAAACCAGGCGGTGGATATTGTGCTCGATGACCCGCCCGCAGACCCGATCGTTCCTGAATTTCAATTCGATCCCCAAGCCGGCGATGTCGGCAGTGTGTTTTCGCTCGAAACCCGCACACGCGGCGACCAACTTACCCTGCCCCCGGGCCAGTTCGTCGAGTCCTTCTGGGCGGGCAGCGCGGACTTAGAGATCGATAACGAAAACCCGCTGGATATGCTCGTGGACATCCAGCTCGATTGGCAGATCACCGTTTCGGCGTCGACCGACGCGGCGTCTCAAGACGCTAGCGCTTTTGCCGCGATCAGCTTGTTCCGGTACACCGGTCTGACCCCGATCGAGGAGATCCGCTGGGACACGCGCTTCGACGGCAATGGGTCGGATACCTTGTCGGGTAGCGACACGTTCACGGTACGGATCCCCGCTGAAGGGATGGACGAGATCAAAATCCTGATCGATGTCTTCGGAGAAGCCGAGTTTCGTGAGCCGATCACTGGTACCGTGCCAGAGCCATTGACCGCGGGGCTGGGGATCATGTCCTTGGTGACGTTAGGATATAACGTCCAACGTAGAAAACGAGGCCGGTAGCGCGCACTTGGCGCGCTCATCAATTGGCTGGGCCCAAGCACCGCGTCACCGCGTGTCCAACGAACCTCACTAACGCCGCGGGCCTGAATGGGGCGGAACGATGCTGTAACTAAGCCCCACCGGTCTGGACGGTGGAACATCATCCGCTGTTGCCGCTTCAGGAGCCCGATCTAGCCTAGGCGGATCAACCGCCAGTGCGTGTTGAGGTCCCGCCGACGGTGGCGGTGGCGTCCAAGCTAAGGTTGTCGGGTACAGCTCGGTAAAGCTGGGGATCCATCCGCCCGGCTCGATGGCTATCGTTCTCGCAGGCCAGACGGTAAACGAGCTCTCGTCCTCCGCACAAATCGGTGGCAAGGCCATCCGCTCGGAACGATAAAGCGCGCCCGGTACGGTTGGGATATCGACACCGGTCACGTTGTTGTTGTTATCGTTGGATTGTGGGTCCGGCTCTGGGGTCGTCACCTCGCTTACGAGTAACGGCTCGTTCAACTGGACGAGTTGGGCTGGTAGCGGCAGCCCAACGTCCAATGGCTGCGCCGAACTGGGCGGATCGATTGGGCTTGGCGGGGCCGGTGGGTCAACGGGCGGATCGACCGGTGGGTCAACGGGCGGATCGACCGGTGGGTCAACGGGCGGATCGACCGGTGGGTCAACGGGCGGATCGACCGGTGGGTCAACGGGCGGATCGACCGGTGGGTCAACGGGCGGATCGACCGGTGGGTCAACGGGCGGATCGACCGGTGGGTCAACGGGCGGATCAACCGGTGGGTCAACGGGCGGATCGACCGGTGGGTCAACGGGCGGATCGACCGGTGGGTCAACGGGTGGATCAACCGGTGGGTCAACGGGCGGATCGACCGGTGGGTCAACGGGTGGATCGACCGGTGGGTCAACGGGTGGATCGACCGGTGGGTCAACGGGTGGATCAACCGGTGGGTCAACGGGCGGATCGACCGGTGGGTCAACGGGTGGATCGACCGGTGGGTCAACGGGTGGATCGACCGGTGGGTCAACCGGTGGGTCAACGGGTGGATCGACCGGTGGGTCAACCGGTGGGTCAACGGGCGGATCGACCGGTGGGTCAACGGGTGGATCGACCGGTGGGTCGACCGGTGGATCGACGGGTGGGTCGACCGGTGGGTCGACCGGTGGATCGACGGGTGGGTCGACCGGTGGATCGACGGGCGGGTCGACCGGTGGATCGACGGGCGGATCGGGTAACGACGGGAACAAGGGTTCGATCCCCGATACCGTCGCCACGCCGGGGATAGAGTCTCTCACGCCCTGATCGCTGACGATCACCCGCACGAGGGTTTCACCTGTGGGCAACGTTACTGGCGGTGCCACTGCCTGGATCTCCATCAGCAACGGGTCACTGACACCGGGTTCGACCGTCACATCCGCCAGCTGTGGGTTGGCTGGGTCTGGAGAGATAAACCCAAACGCACTGGGGGGGGCGGTGCTGAGCACGTTGTTATCGGCGGCGGTGGGGTTCGTCGTGGCAAATCGCCCACCGTCGCTGAATCTCAATTCGCTGGCGGTGGCGACAACGAAGCTGCCTGCGATGTCGAGAGTCGCGTTGGGGTGGAACACCACCCCATTGGGGTTGATCAAGAGGAAATTGGCGTTCGGCATTGACGACGTACGCAGCAAGCCATCAATGCTCGACGGTGAGGCCCCCGTGACACGGGCGAAGATATTGGCGACCACGTCGGGTGCGACCACATCGGGTGCGACGAATGTCACCACCTGATTGGTATCGATATTAAAGGTGCTGAAGCTATGAAACAGATTGCAGGAGGTGTTGGTATCGTTGCATTGAATCTGTCCCAGGCTCGCCGGGATTTGGACGTCGACCCCGGACAGCGGGGTCGCGGTGCCAAGCGACCCATCGGTGGCGATCTGTGCCGTGGCCAACTCCGTAGAGGGCAACCACGTCACCAGTGCGATGGCAAGATGACCGACGCCCACGGCTGATGACCCCGTTCGACCGGTCCCCGTGCTTGTCCTCACACGTTGATCAGAAGAAGATCCGTTGGCGGCGACGCGAACTCGTTGTTGGAAACGAGACCAAGCCTGTTGCCCTTTGCTCACCTGTTGAACCATCCCCGTCAACGGAAAGACATACCGCGACATGCTCTTCCTCATATCCGACTCCCCTTAAAGGGTTGGTATTAAACAAAACCCATTGTATGAAATCATTCCTATCTTGCCTAGTGTTTCTGTCATGTTGGGTGACGAACCCCTACGCCACCCCTCACTAACCACATCCACTGAAAATGACAGAAGTTATCGCCTAAACAGTTCCGTCTTGGTTGAAATGACGCCACGTAGATTCTTGATAAAATCTATCCGTCGCGTATCCAAGGCCTGTATTGGTGATACGGTAAACCCCGAGGATGGTGGCGTCGCGTATGAGAACCACGCCACCCATTCAACCAGCGTGGGTACAAAAGAATTGTGTCGGCGGTTTTCGAAGTTACGAGTCCGCGATGAATACAGATCAACGAGCAACACCCTTGATGAACTCGTGCTGGACTCTAGGGTCGAGTCTGCTGCATCATTTTGAGTCGCCCTATCAGCGAGCCTCGCCCATGAGGAAGCGGCTTGCTAGGCTAAACCACCCGAAATTTTTCAATTGGCGCAGCATGATCCAGTTCCATCGATCGACGGGGTGTTCGCGTTCAAAAGTCAAGGGTCTTTCTTCAGACTCTCTTATAACCAACCGGTGATCACCTCTCATCCCCATGATCCTGTCCCTCCGGAGCCTGCCCACTCAAAGCCGCAGCCGGCGGTCGCGCCGCGATCGATGCCGACTGCTAAAGCGTCTGAGCAGCCTTCGCGTCACCCGGACCGGGTGTGGGGGTGGGTGGCTGTGGTTCTTTGCCTTGGGCTAGCTTGCGCGCCGCTGCTAATCGGGCTTCATCGATCTGTGGTGACGGATCCCCATCAGGCCAGAACACTGGCTACCGCGGTCCAGACACTCGATCATCACGCACACGCAGCGACCGCCGCAGACGGGCTGACTAACACCTTCATCCCCTACCTCAACGGGCATCAGGAGTTGCAAGACCCGCCCGGGTCGGTGTGGTTGCTGGTGTCGTGCTTCCATCTTTTGGCCAGCGAAGGAACCAGCACGGAAGACTTGATCCGCATCGGACGGTACACAGGGTTCGCGATGACCCTGGTGGCGATCTGCGCGGTGTTCTGGATCGGGGTGTCTATAGAGGGCTTGTACGCGGGCTTGTGCGCCGCGTCGATCTGCGCCACAAGCTGGGCGTTTGTCGCCACGGGCCGATCGGTCACCGCGGATAGCTTTTTTCAGGGCTGGTCGACGTTGTGTATCGCGGCGGCTCTGTGGGCGACCCGTCCGCTTCGCCCGATGCCATCGGTCACACGCCAGGCAATCGGTTGGACGGTCTGCGGGCTGACCCTGGGGGCGGCGGTCTTGACCGTCGGGCCAGTGGGGTTGGTGGGGACGGTGTTACCGATCGCATTCATTCTCATGATCTGTCCGTACCGGTTGGGGCATCTGCTGGGGCTGTTGGCCGCGGCGCTGATTGCGGCGTTAACGGTTTTCCCTTGGGTGGTTTATGTCCATGGCCAGGACCCGACGCTGCTGACGCTCTGGCGTGAGTCTTTGACCCCTTGGATGGTGCGTGACGGCGCCGACCGAGATTTGGGTCGAGAGATGTTAATGTTAATCGCGGTCACACTGCCGTGGACGTTGTGGCTCTTGGCCGCGGCCGCGACCCCTTTTATCCCGTCGACTAAAGGGGTTCGTCTGCGGTTGATCCTCGGCTGGATATGGCTCTTGTCGGGTGGTGCGGGCGTTGTCTTGTGGACGCGGGTAGAGGATGTAGGAACCGCGACCACACTCGTCGTTCCGTTATCGATCGTATTGGCGCAGCTTTTCCATCGTCTGGCTGTGCTTACGGATGAAGGGCGATTCCCGCTCTGGGCGAAGGTCACGAGCTGGGCGTATCAAGCCACCCTGGCCGTGGCCTCGGTGGCTGGTGTTGTCGTCGTGTCCAGGAGGGTGCCCTTGCCCGGTTTCATAGACACGGGCTGGACGTTCGAGCCACCCCCTGCTTGGTGGCTAGCCTGGGGTTGGGGGTTGATGATGATCCTGCCCGTCGGTCTAGGCGCGCGGTGGCTTAAGAAACAAGACTTCAAGAAGGCGGCCTGCACCTGGGTCCTGTGGGCGTGGATGGCGGTGACGGGTTTCCTGATCCTCCGCTCATGTGCTCCGAGGGCTGACGACCCGTTTGAGGCTTTTGTTGCTAGTGTGGTGACGATCGCCGGTGACCGGCCGATCTACTGGCTGCGACCCGACCCAATGCCCCCCGGCTACGCCCCTCCCCCGGCGCGTCTGTTGCTGCATCTGCGACGGCCGCTGCCTTCTGTGGCGTCGTCCCTCACCCATCAGGTCTTTGAGGATCAAGACGAGATCTATGTCATCGGCCACGCGGCGGGGGGCCGCCCGCTCCACGGGACCGAAGCGGCCACGAAGCGTGAGGGAGTCGATTTAATGCTTTGGCGGTGCGAAAAATGATGAGAAAGGTGCTGTGGGACGTAGCATGAAACGGGTGCAGCGTTGGCGGCTGTGTGTGTTGATCAGCGAAGAGCTGTGCCCGTCTGGGGATTGGTGGCGTGTCGCAGCGTCTGTCATTGAAGCCGCTGAACGGGCGCATCAGCCGATCTGTATCCAGCTGCGGGAGAAAACCCTTGAATCGAACGTTCTGCTGGACCGCACCCGGCGGTTGATCGAACGGTGTCGGCCTTATGGCGTTGGCGTGGTAGTCAACGACCGACCCGACGTTGCGTGGCTGGCCGGGGCTGACGCGGTGCACCTGGGGCAAGACGACCTGCCATGTGCCGAGGTAAAAAAACTGGTTCGAGACCAACTTTTGATCGGGGTCAGCACCACCAATCTGGATCAGGCTAAGCAAGCGGTAGGCGACGGAGCGGACTATTGCGGCGTGGGGCCAATGTTCGCATCGCCGACGAAACCCGGAAAACCGGTCGCGGGGGCAGGATATCTGCGGCGTTTCCTCGCGGCGTTTCCGTGGATGCCCCATCTGGCCATCGGCGGGATCACGCCGGATAATATCAACGAGTTAGTCGACGCTGGGGTCGGTGGGGTGGCGGTGAGCAGCAGCGTGTGCACCGCGGCCAACCCGGGCCAACAGATCGACCGCCTGCTGCGTGCTTTTGAGGTTAAGAACAAGGATTCTTTTGTATGATCCCGGCGGCTACGATGGGCGATCTGTGTGGCGGAAAACGAAACAGCGGCGGACAGGCAGCAGTGTTTACCCCTCGTCACTGTCACGCAGCTTCGCGACGACCGAGAGGTCTTCAAGCGTGGTCGTGTCCCCGCGGACCTGGCCGTCGGTGGCCAGTTCGCGCAGCAAGCGACGCATGATCTTCCCCGACCGCGTCTTGGGTAGCGCGTCGGTGAAGCGGATCTGGTCCGGCTTGGCGATCGCCCCGATCTCGTGGCCAACGTGGGCGGTGAGTTCTTGTTTGAGTTCATCGCTGGGCTCCTGACCCCCGCGTAGGGTCACGAACGCGGCGATCCCGGTGCCCTTGATCTCGTGGGGCACGCCCACCACCGCGGCCTCGGCGACCGATGCGTGGCTGACCAGCGCCGACTCGACCTCCGCGGTGCCCAGGCGGTGGCCCGAAACGTTGATCACGTCGTCAACCCGGCCCATGACCCAGAAATTCCCGTCTTCATCCCGCCGTGCCCCGTCGCCGGCGAAATACACCCCGTCGATCTGGCTCCAATAGGTTTCGATGAACCGCTCACGGTCGCCGTAGATCCCCCGCAGCATGCTGGGCCAGGGCTTGCGGATCACGAGGAACCCGCCGGTGTTGGTCGGCTGCTCGTTGCCGTCTTTGTCCACAATCGCCGGGTCGATCCCGAAGAACGGGCGGGTGCACGAGCCGGGCACGGTCGTGGTCGCGCCGGGAAGGGGGGTCATCATGTGCCCGCCGGTTTCGGTCTGCCACCAGGTATCGACGATCGGGCACCGCTCGCCGCCGATCGTCTTGTGGTACCACATCCACGCCTCGGGGTTGATCGGCTCGCCCACGGTGCCCAGGACTTTGAGGCTTGATAAGTCGTGCTTCTGCGGGTGCTCGTCGCCCCATTTCATGAACGCGCGGATCGCGGTAGGAGCAGTATAAAACTTGGTGATCTTGTGTCGCTCGACGATATCCCAGAACCGGTCCGGTCCGGGCGTGTTGGGGGCCCCTTCGTACATAAACGTCGCCACCGCGTTGGGGAGGATCCCGTAGACGATGTAGCTGTGCCCGGTAATCCAGCCGATGTCGGCGGTGCACCAGTACAGCTCGTCGGGATCGTCGCTGTGCAGGTCGAATACCCACTTGCTGGTGAGGTAGGTATAAACCTGGTATCCCCCGGTGGTGTGCATGATCCCCTTGGGCTTGCCGGTGGTCCCCGAGGTGTAGAGGATGAACAACAGGTCCTCGGCGTCCATTTCCTCACAAGGGCATTCGCTCGAGGCATTATCCATGACTTCGGACCACTTATGGTCTCGGCCCTCGGTCCACCGGATCTCGTTCTTGCACCGTTCTAGGACCACGACGTGCTTGACGAGGCTGGTCATGGTCAGCGCCTCGTCGACGGTATCTTTCAATGGCACAGGCTTGCCGCGTCGCCACCCACCATCAGCGGTGACCAGTACCTTGCTCTTGGCGTCTTCGACGCGGTCCTTGATCGCCGAGGCGGAGAACCCGCCGAAGATGATCGAGTGCGGGGCCCCGATCCGGGCACAGGCGAGCATCGCGATCGCTAATTCCGGGACCATGGGCATGTAGAGGGTCACCACGTCGCCACGCTTTACGCCCAGATCTTTGAGCACATTGGCGAACTTGCTGACCTCGCGTAGCAGGTCGTTATAGGTCAACCGGCGGATCTCCGGGCCGTCGTCGAGTGGTTCGCCTTCCCAAACGATCGCGACCTTGTCGCCTTGGCCGCTTTTGACCTGTCGATCGACGCAGTTGTAGCAGGCGTTCGTGCGGCCGCCGACGAACCACTTGGCGTCGGGCAGATTCCATTCTAGGACCCGTGACCACTTCTTGAACCAGTGCAGGTCCGCGGCCTTTTCGCCCCAGAACTTCTCGGGGTTGTCGATCGATTCTTGATACATCTGCTCGTACTGGTCGAATGAGCTGATATGGGCGCTGGGAGCAAAGCCGGTGGGAGGAGGGAACTTGCGGCTTTCTTGGAGGACCGACTTCATGCCCGCGTCGCTGGGGCGCCCCCCCGACGTTGTTGCGTTGTTTTGATTCACCTGCGACTGAGCCATGACGTTCGCTCCTTGTCCGGGTTATCCTTTTTTTGGTAGGACGCTATTCTCTACCCTCTCGCTGTCTTCAGCACGCCGGTTGCGTCGTCAGCCTGGTCCCGACGCTACAGATAAAGAGCCATAGTTTAAGCGTTACCCTCAGCACGGGCAAGATTTTCTCCCACACCTTGACAAGGTGTGATCGCTGCGGGAAAGTCTTCTTGGTGATACGGCTAATAATTCGGACCAGACGATTAGCAAACGGTTGATCCAAACAATTCGATCGCCACGGATGACTGTGTGCCGTTTCCTGGGAAGAATTTGCTGAAAATATAGGCATTTGGGTTAATTTAGTGTGACTTAAGGCGCGCCTCGGACATTCCAAATACCGAGCGGATGATAGGGTTGCGCCCGGGAATGGTTACGCCGCAGACAAGAATCAAGCCGTATTTTCATCCGGGATCGGTACAACCTCGTGAGTTTCTCTCATGGGACCTATTCTGCTGATTCCGATTGGAGCCGCATCCATGACCAACCCTGCCCTTGCCGGATTAGCCGTGACGCCCCAGCCTGTCGAGCTGGCGGGCCGCCATCTTCATTTTGTGGGCATCGGTGGATGCGGGATGTCCGGTTTGGCCAGACTCGTCCACCAAGCCGCAGCGCGGTGCACCGGAAGTGATCTACACAAGAATGACATGGTAGAAGCCCTGGAGCGAGACGGCTTCAACGTCAGCCTCGAACAGACCGCCGCTAGCGTACCCCCCACGTGCGACGCGGTGGTCGTCTCCGCGGCGATCGCCTCCACGCACCCGGAGGTGATCGAGGCCAAACGCCGAGGGATCAGGGTTCTCAAATACGCGCAGCTGCTGGGCCAGCTCATGATCGGGCAGACCGGCGTGGCGATCGCGGGCACGCACGGCAAATCCACCACCACCTCGATGCTCTGTCACGCGCTGATCGCCTGTGGGCTCGACCCTTCGTTCATTGTCGGAGCGACATGCGGACAGATCGGCGGCGGCTGGCGGTGCGGGGACAAGAACCTGCTCGTGGCCGAGGCATGTGAATTCGACCGCAGCTTCCATCATTTCCACCCCACGCACGCGGTGATCCTCAACGTCGAAGAAGACCACCTCGACGTCTACGGCACGATCGACGCGGTGGTCGAAGCGTTCGCGGTGTTCGCCAGGCGGGTCCCCGAACACGGGACGCTGCTGATCAACCACGAGATGGCTCACCGGCTGAATGTTATCGCCGGGTTGGCGTGCGAGGTTGAGACGATCGGGTTCGCCCCGCAAGCCGACTGGCGTGTGCAGCTGACCGGCCCTGACACCGTCGATCGTCCAGCGAGTCGTCCGGGTTCGACGCACCAAGCGGTGGGTGCCCATGCTGCGACGCCTCGTGCTGGGAAGTCGGATCCGCCCCAGACCTTGATCCGGCTCTATGGACACGGCCGGCTCGTCGCGGAGTGGCTCGCGGCGCTGCCGGGTGAGCACATGGCTTACAACGCGGCCGCCGCAGCGGTCACCGCCCACCGGCTGGGGGCGGATTGGGGCCAGATCGCCCAGGCGATGGCGGGGTTCCGCGGCCTGGACCGACGGATGCAGTACCTGGGTCGCCGTCGTGTGCCCAGGGTCGAAGCGATCCCCACGAACGGGGTCCAGCCGCCGGGTCAGGTCGTGGTCGTGGACGACTACGGACACCACCCCACGGAGATCGATACCACCCTCCGAGCCCTGCGGCGGCATTACCGACCCGGACGGGTCATCTGTGTCTTTCAGCCTCACCAGCACAGCCGCACCCGGTTCCTGATGGATCAGTTCGCCGCCAGCTTCGCCGAGGCTGATATCGTCGTGGTCCCGCACATCTATTTTGTCCGTGACAGCGAGCAGGAGAAGCACACCGTCAGTGCCGCGGATCTCGTGGACCGGCTGCGCCAACGCGGCCAGCAGGCGCTGCACGTATACCCGTTCGACGCGATCGTCGAGCAGCTAGAGGTGATCGCCCGCCCCGATGACCTGCTGGTCACGATGGGCGCGGGGGATGTTTGGAAGGTGGCCAGGGGGTTCTTGGGTCAACCATGATCCTCCCCGCAGTTTGCTTCGGGGAGGATCATGGTTTTATTGAATCTTGGTTTTATTAAATCTTGAAACGTTGACGTCACACAAACCGTTTTAACCCCGCATCATTGCATTGACGCGATCCCAAGCGAACGAACCGTGACAGCCTTCGCCCGACCTCCTCAAAAGATTCGACGCTGAACCTAAGCCATTGTCATCAAGACTACCGGCAACGACAAACCCACGAACAGGACCGTGTTCCACACCCACACGACGCTGGCCAGTCGAGGGTCGAGGTGGAACAGATTCGCGATCATCACCGTGATAATCGCGCACGGGGTCATCGCTTGGATCTCGACGACCTGTCGCATCAGCGGCAGCACCGGCCGAGGCGTGAGGCTAATTCCCCAAAGCAGGGCCGCCGCGGCCAGGGGCATCACCATCAGCTTCATCCCCGCCACCAGCACGTGATGTTTGAGGTACCGCTTGGAGTCCCCGAGCCGGAGCCGAAGCCCGATCCCGAGGTAACCGCCCAAACCCCCCAGATAAAATAGCACCTCCAGCACGTGCCAACGGCTGATCCACAGCGGGAACGCCGTATCGGTCGCCGCCAGGCCCACCCCCACCAACGCCGCGTACATCGGCATCGCACGCAGATCCAGGAAATTCTCGGCCATCATCACTGCGATCGGTTTGGGACCCCCCGTCCGGGACCCGCCCGGTGACCGACTGCTCCCGCCCCCGTCGTGTGCACCCGAGTTAGCCCCGTAGTAACGCGCCAGGGGATAGATCAAGGTCACGACGGAAAGATTCGTCACCATCGCGTACGCCGTGCTATATGCCAGCGCCTCATCCGGCGGGTCTAGCAGCACGTAACACAGATATGAACCGAGAGTAAACCCGTGATTACCCAGCCCCGAGGCGACCGCGATCACCCCGACCTGATCCCGCGTGCACCCGATCGCCTTGGCCAGCGGGATCGACCCGTACGCGCACAAGCCCATCAACACCGGCTGGATCACCAGCAGCCACAGGTTCTCGACCCGGATCGGCAGCTTCCACAGGCTCAGCAGGATCGCGCTAGACCAGATCCATACCACGGTGTGGAAATGGATCGGCCGGCTCAGCTCTTCGTTGACCCACCGCCTTCGCCTCGCCGCGTACCCCAGGCACAGCCAACAGAAGTTGACCGAGCTAAAAATCAGAAACGAAGCGGCCCCACTCGACATGCCCCATTAGTACCGCATCAGTCTAATTCGTGCCTGGAACGGGAAAAGATCGACACATCGCGTATCAAAGTACCGCATCGGGCAAGCGCAGGACGCCGAGAATTTCCCTGCCGCGTACACGAGTGATCCCGCAATTTCATCCGGGATGGGTATATTACTACGATCACGCTTCGTCTGGTGCTCTGGCTCGGCAGGGGCAGCCATGGCCGATGGTTTGGGGGCCGAGGCGCTAGGCGGACCAACCGTACCCGTTTACATCAGCCCCTGGGATATGTTTCTCCCGAGGCCATCGAAGCCGACCACGCCCCGGCCCTGAATGTAGCGCAACATACCGAACTGCTGGTCCCGCCACTGATGGGCCGCCGCACGGCGCCATCATGCGAGATCCTCTTCGTCTTCGGTGATCCTCCGCTGGACGACCTGCGTCCCCAACCCATTCGCGAGGCCGAAGCATTGAGAAGATCCTAATCGTTTTCCTCGGGGTCCTCTTTGGGAGCTTGCAACTGCCCGTCAGCACTGACCGTCCATTGAGCGACTCGCTTCTCGGCCGCGTCCAGGATCGTTCGGCAGTGGCAGATCAGCTTCATCCCGTGTTCATAGCTATGCAGGCTTTCTTCGAGCCCGATCTGGCCCGACTCGATCGCTTCAATTAAAGATTCGATCCGTTCGATCGCGTCTTCGAATCTTAGTGAACCGACCTTCAGTTCTGGGGCGGCATCTTTATCCCCATCAGGGTTCGGCTCGGGTGTCGATGATGGTGGGCGGTTCATCATGTAGAGTGTAATCGAGATCCCCACGCCGGTCGCCCGGCTGTCCCCTCATTAAAACCCATTATGCCCGATTGAAGCCTTGAGCTCGCGACAACTAATTCACTTGGATGTCGGTATCACGAGCGAGTGGCAGATTCACATTCGTGGCAGACACACGCGTGAGAGAGGGCTGGCTGAAACAACGCGGCTAAAGTTGTCCCAGCTCAATGAACATCGCTGATTTCGTCGGTTGAGCTACTTGAACCGGATCCGGGTTGCTTCGTTGAGAAACTTCTTGACTCACACAAGGCTGAACGACACCCTGTAGCAGCGGAGGCGCCCGTGTATCCCGATCCCGGATGAGATGACGGCATGACTCGTGTACGCCGCAAGAAAAATCCGCGGTCACCGACAACCAGCACGCGGCACTTTGATCCGCGATATGTATACAAGCCCTACACCCGTACACCTACCCATCGAAAAACTCCCCCCCTCCACTTGCTTTAACCGGATTCGGGTTTATCTATAAGTTAGGAGCGAACGCCTTTGTAGCGTTCCGGAGCACTCCGGAGCACTCCGGGGCGGTTGAGGTGTCAAGCAGACACGGCCCGCAACACAGGAAGGAAGAGATCAGGGTTTTTTAATGGCTCGGATGGTCTGCCGCTGGCCCAGCCCGGCGCGGCGATCCTATGATTAATCGCCCGCTCCCGCCTCTGCCCTGTGCTGTAGACCAAAGCCGCCCAACAGATCTTTTTGTCGGCAGGCAGCGTAAGCCGATTATGGAACATTTCGACACCATCCCGGCCCTTTTCCAGCACGTGACGCACACGTACCACCACGCCACGGCGCTGAACCTCCGCCAAGACGACGCGTGGCAGAACGTCTCGACCGAGTCGTTCACCAAGCGTGTGCGCCGCATGGCCCTAGGGCTTAAGGCGATGGGTCTTAAGCCCGGTCAATCTGTGGGCATCCTCGCCGAGTCGTCGCCCTGGTGGCTCATGGCCGATCTGGCCATCCTCATCGCCGGCGGGGTCTCGGTCCCGCTGTTCACCACCAGCAGCGTCACGAACCTGAAGTACAAGATCCGCCACGCCGACATCCGGCTGACCTTCATCTGCGGTGACAAAGCCGTCCAACGCTTCCGCACCGGCGGCTGCCGGCGCTTGTTTTCACGGACCATCGTCCACGGAGCGGGCACGTCGCGCGGGTCGTTCATCAGCGACGATTCATTGATGCAGTACGGCGACGAGTTGTCCATCAAAGACCCGACCCTGTTCGCGAAGATGTGCAGCCGCGCCAAGCCCGACGACATCGCCACGATCATCTACACCAGCGGCACCTCGGGCCGACCCAAGGGCGTGAGCCTCACCCACCGCAATGTGGTGTCACAGATCCACGCCGCCGGTCAGTGGTTCGACTTCAATGCCGCCGATGACCGCGCGTTGAGCATCCTGCCCCTGGCCCACGCATTCGAGCGCATGGTCACCTATTTTTGCCTTAGCCGTGGGGTGAGCCTCTGGTTCGCCAACCCCGCCCAAGACCTGCCCGAAACACTAGCGCACGTGAAACCCACCGCCGTGGCGGTCGTCCCGAGGGTGCTCGAAAAGATCTATACCTCGATCGTCGCCAAGGTCGAGTCCGCGGGGATGCTCCGCAAACCGCTGGGCCGCTGGGCGATCCGCCTCGCACACGCCCGCAACGGCAACGGCCATTCCACGACGCTCAGCGATCGCTTAGCCGAGAGCCTTGTGTACGCGAGGATGCGCCACGCCCTGGGCGGACACCTGCGGACACTCATCTGTGGCGGTGCCCCTTTATCGCCGCGCCTGTGCCGGTTTTTCATGAACATCGGCGTGCCCATCTACCAGGGCTACGGCCTTACTGAGGCGTCGCCGGTCATCACCGGCAACCACCCCGGCCACAACCGCGTGGGCACCGTCGGCCAGGCGATACCCGGGGTCGAGCTGAGGATCGGCGACCACGACGAGGTCCTCGCCCGCGGGCCCAACATCATGGCCGGCTACCACCGCGACCCGCGCGCCACCGCCCAGATGATCGACGCCGACGGTTGGCTGCACACCGGCGACCAGGGCCAGATCGATGAAGACGGCTACCTCACGATCACCGGCCGGATCAAGGACCTTTGCAAAACCGCCGGCGGCAAGTACGTCAGCCCCGCCCCGATCGAGCAGGCCCTGACCGCCTCACCCCTGATCGACCAGGCGTGCGTGTTCGCCGATGCCCGGCCATACCCCTGCTGCCTGATCTTCCCCGATACCGCCTACCTACGGAAAGCCATGGGGCCGGCCGTCGATGAAGAAATGAGCGACGACGAACTGCTCGAGCTGCCCGAGGTCAAGCAGCAGATCGAGCGCGTCCTGGAGCGCATCAACGAAAAACTCGAGCCGTGGGAGCGGATCCGCAACTACCGCCTGGTCGCCGGCGAGCTATCGGTCGACAACGGGTCGCTGACCCCGACCCAGAAGCTCCGCCGCCAGCAGATCCAAGACGAGTACCGCGACATCATCGAAACCATGTACAACGGTTCCAAAACCGGCCTACCCAGCGACCCAGACGGCGATACCGACCACGGCGATGACGACCGCCACGGCCGCGCGGATAATATGGATGTCGACCAAACCGTTGCCACGGATACACGTAAGAATAATGGGAAAAGCAACGGCAACGGCCGTCATCATGCAGAGACGACCCCCAGGGCAAAGGAGAAACATGACGAAGCGAATCGCGATCATTGACGGCGTGCGCACCCCGCTGTGCAAAGCGGGCGGCCCGCTCAAAGATGTCCAAGCCGACGACCTGGCCGCCTTCGCGACCAAGGAGCTGCTGGCCCGCACCGAGATCGATCCCGGCATGCTCGATGAGGTCATCTTCGGCAACGTCTCCCAACCCGCCCACGCGGCTAACATCGCAAGGGTAATTGGCCTTAAGGCGGGGATCCCCGAGCATGTCATCTCCCATACGGTCCACCGCAATTGCGCCTCGGGCATGCAGGCCATCACCGCCGCCGCGGCCCAGATCGCCTCGGGTCAAGCGCGCCTGATCCTCGCCGGCGGCACCGAGTCGATGAGCAACGTCCCCATGCTCTTGGGCGACAAAATGACCGACCTGCTCATGCACCTGGCCAAGGCCAAGACGGCCTCGAAGAAACTCAAAGCCCTCAGCACGTTCCGCCCCGGCCACCTGGCCCCGGTCATTGCCCTGAAGCTAGGCCTCACCGACCCGGTCTGTGGCCTAAACATGGGTCAAACCGCCGAGGTGCTCGCCCGTGAGTTTTCGATCACACGCCGCGAACAAGACGAATTCGCCCTAGCCAGCCACGAAAAAGCCAACCGCGCCAAGCAGACCGGTGCTTTTGACGACGAGATCGTCCCGGTTGTGGTGCCCCCAAAATACAAAACCGTTCAACAAGAAGACGACGGCCCACGCCCCGGCCAGAGCATCGACGCCTTAGCCAAGCTCAAACCGGTCTTCGACCGCGAAGCAGGGACCGTCACCGTCGGCAACGCCTGCCCGATCACCGACGGCGCCGCTGCGGTATTGATGGCCCGTGAAGACGTCGCCCACCAGCTGGGCCTACGCCCGATCGGGTTCCTCACGGCTTGGACCTATGCTGGGCTCGAGGGCAGCCGCATGGGCCTGGGCCCGGTCTACGCGACCGCGAAGCTGCTTAAACGCACCGGCCTGGACATGGACGACTTTGACCTGATCGAACTCAACGAGGCTTTCGCGGCCCAGGTGATCGCTAACGAAAAGGCCTTCGAATCGGCCGACTTCGCCCGGCGGTGCCTGGGACGCGACAAGTCCGTTGGCAAGCTCGACCGAGACCGGCTCAACGTCAACGGCGGGGCCATCGCCCTGGGCCACCCCGTGGGCACCACCGGCACACGCCTGGTGGTTACCCTGCTGAATCAACTCAAACGCAACAAGAAGAAACGCGGGCTAGCCACGCTGTGTGTCGGCGGCGGTCAAGGCGCAGCCCTGGTACTGGAGGCGGCGTAATGGAAAGCACCTGGACCATTGAAATCGACGGATACTCTATCGCTTGGCTGCGGTTCGACCTGCCCGGGGAAAAAGTCAACAAGTTCACCTCCGCGGCCATGCACCAGCTCGACGAGGTGCTCGGACAGCTCGCCAACGATACGAGCCTCGCCGCCCTGGTCATCCACAGCAGCAAGCCCGATGGGTTTATCGCCGGCGCCGACATCGCCGAATTGGCCGCGATCAAGGACCATGACGACGCCGTGCACAAAGCCCAGATGGGCCAGCAGGTGTTCGACAAGCTCGCGGCGCTACGCATGCCGACCCTGGCGGTGATCCACGGTGCGTGCATGGGCGGGGGCACGGAGATGGCCCTGGCGTGTGACTACCGCCTCGCGACCGATGGTGACAAGACAACGTTAGGGTTGCCCGAGGTGAAGCTTGGCATCCTCCCCGGTTGGGGCGGAACGCAGCGGCTGCCGCGGCTCGTGGGTCTGCCCAAATCACTGGACCTGATCCTGAGCGCCAAGACCGTCACCGGGACCAAGGCTCATAAGATGGGCTTGGTCGATGGGCTGGTCGCGCCACCGTTCCTCCAAGAACAAACCCGCAAGTTCATCGAAAAGATCCAATCCTCGCATGGCGCACGAAAAGTCCGCCAGCGTCGCGTCAAGCGTCAGCCGCTGGCGATGCGTTTATTAGAGAAAACCCCGCCCGGGCGGGCGTTGATCTACCGCCAGGCGTCGAAGCAGCTCGAGAAACGCACCAAGGGCCACTACCCCGCCCCGGTCGAGGCGCTGAACGTGATCCGAAAAACATTCGGCGAGCCAATCGAAGAGGGGCTGAAGGTCGAGGCTGAGGCGTTCGGATCGCTGGCAACGACTTCGGTAAGCAGGAACTTGGTGTGGGTATTCCAAGCCTCGCAGCGGACGAAGAAGAAGCTCACGGAATCGATGACCATGCCCACGCGGGTCCTCCGACGCAGCGCCGTCGTCGGGGCTGGGGTGATGGGCGGCGGGATCGCCTGGGCTTTGAGCGGGGCGGGGCTATCGGTCCGGATGAAGGACCTGACCTGGGACGCGGTCGCCAAGGGCCTGGCCGAAGCGGCGGACATGAACCGTCAACTCGTCAAGCGCCGGAAGATGAAGCCCGCGCAGATGGATATGGCGATGCACCGGATCTCCGGCACCACGGGATACCACGGGTTCGCCAACGTCGACGTCGTGGTCGAGGCGGTGGTCGAGGACATGGCGATCAAGAAGAAGGTGCTGGCCGAGCTTGAGCTGCATGTCGACCCAGACGCTTTAATTTGCACCAACACGTCGTCGCTGTCGATCACCGAGATGGCCGAGGCGTTGAAGTTCCCCGAGCGGTTTGTCGGGTTGCACTTCTTTAACCCGGTCAACCGGATGCCACTCGTGGAGGTGATCCCCGGTAAGGAAACCTCACCCGAAACGGTCGCCGAGGCGGTCGCGTTGGCCCGTCGGCTGGGCAAGACCCCGGTGGTGGTGGGCGATTGCGCCGGGTTCCTGGTGAATCGGGTTCTGCTGCCGTATGTCAACGAATCGGTGCGGATGTTTGAAGAAGGCGTCGACCCGAAGCGCATCGACCGGCTGATCGAGAAGTTCGGCATGCCGATGGGCCCGCTGGCACTGGCGGATGAGGTCGGCCTCGACGTGGGGCTGAAGGTCGCTCAGGTATTACAGAAGGCCTACGGGCACCGGATGCACGTGCCGCCCGTGCTCGAAGCGGCGGTCAAGGCCGGGGGGATGATGGGCAAGAAGCGCGGCGCCGGGATCTATGTCTACGGCAAAGGCGACAAGAAGGTCAACCCCCGCGTGCTCGAGCAGATCAGCGGTTCATCGCAAGGCGAGGGCAACGACATCCCCGACCAGCAGATCGTCTACCGGGCGATCCTCACCATGGTCAATGAGGCGGCCCGCTGCCTCGATGAAGGGATCGTCAAGGACGCGGAGACCCTGGATATGGCCATGCTCATGGGCACCGGGTTCGCCCCGTTTCGGGGTGGGCTGCTGCGGTGGGCCGACGAGCAAACCCCGGTCGAGATCGCCGCGAGGCTTAACACGTTATCCATGACCTACGGGGAACGTTTCGTGCCCTCGCCGATGATCGACCGGCTGGCCAGGACGGGCGGGCGGTTTTACGACCGTCGAAGTAAACCCCGCCCCACGATCCGCGCCGTTGAAACGAAGAAAGAGATCATCATCGCCACGTCCTAAAGCCACCACGTTTTTGGTTGGACCTGAGCGATCGAACAGCGACGTTATTCGGAAAAGGAACAGAAGGAGGGCTGACGACATGAGCACGAGCACACAATCACCCAAGACCCAAGACACCCGCCCGCCGGCCGAGGCCGACCTGGGGATCATCGATACCTCTAAGATGAACCAGGGCCAGCGCGCCGCCATGGAGGTCGCCGAGTCGGCCCGTGACGCCGGCGACGACCGCGGCAGCTTCGCCGGGCCGCTGTTCCTGGGGCAATTCAACCCGTCGTGGCTCGAGCCGTTCCCTCACCAGAGCGACGAAGACCGGGCGATCGGCGATGAATTAGTCCAGAAGGTCTCGGCGTTTTTGGCTGAGCACCTCAACGCTGACGAAGCCGACGAGACGCGTACGATCCCGCAACACGTCCACGAAGGCCTCACGCGCCTGGGTGTGTACAAGATGAAGGTCGCTAAAGAATACGGCGGCCTGGGGCTGTCACAGGTGAACTACAACCGGGTGATGATGGCGATCTCGTCGTACTGTGGGTCGACCGCGGTGCAGGTCTCGGCCCACCAGTCGATCGGGGTGCCCCAGCCGCTGAAGATGTTCGGCACCGAGGAGCAGAAGGCCAAGTACCTGCCGATGATCAGCGACGGGGCGTTGTCGGCGTTCGCCCTCACCGAGCCCGACGTCGGTTCCGACCCGGCTCGCATGACCACGACGGCCAAGCTCACCGACGACGGCCAACACTACATCATCAACGGCACGAAGCTTTGGACGACGAACGGCCCGATCGCGGACCTGCTGGTCGTCATGGCCCAGACCGCCCCGAAGATCGTCCGCGGCAAGGAGCGCCAGCAGATCAGCGCGTTTATCGTCGAGGCCAACACACCCGGGATCGAGATCGTCCACCGCTGCGACTTCATGGGCATCCGCGCGATCCACAACGGGTTGCTGAGGTTCACCGACGTGAAAGTCCCGGCCCAGAACCTGCTCTGGGGCGAGGGGCTGGGTCTGAAGCTCGCGTTGAAAACGCTCAACACCGGTCGGTTGACGCTCCCTGCGGCGTGCACCGGCATGGCCAAGCAGTGCTTGTCGATCGTGCGGCGCTGGGGCAAGGAGCGTCAGCAGTGGGGCCAGCCGATCGCTAAGCACGAGGCGGGGCAGGAGAAGATCGCGTACATCGCAGCCACGACGTTCGCGATGGAGGCGGTGACTTGGCTGACCTCGCACTGGGCTGATGAAGGCCGTGACATCCGCATCGAAGCGGCGATGGCGAAGCTGTTCTGCTCCGAGGCGGCGTGGAAGATCGTCGACGAGACGATGCAGTTCCGCGGCGGTCGGGGGTATGAACGGGCCGCGTCGCTCGAGGCCCGCGGTGAGGTCGGGTACCCGGTCGAGCGCATGATGCGGGACTGCCGGATCAACACCATCATCGAGGGCACCAGCGACATCATGCGTCTGTTCCTAGCCCGCGAGGCGCTCGACCCGCACCTGCGGCTAGCGGCGGACGTGCTGCGACCGGGTAACCCGATCGGTAAGAAGGCCAAGGCTGGGCTGGGCGTGCTGGGTTATTACGCCAAGTGGTACCCCGCCCGTTGGTGGGGGCGGCTGCGGCGGCGATCGTTTGATACGAACAAGCGGCTGGCGGCGCAGTGGCGGTACATGGATCGCACGTCGAACCGGTTGGCGATGACCCTGTTCCACGCGATGGGGCGTCATCAGCAGGGCTTAGAGAAGCGGCAGATCCTTCTGGGGCACCTCATGGAGATCGGCACGGAGCTGTTCGCGATGTCCGCGGCGTGTGCGTACGCCGAGCACTTATTGTTTCACCGTGAACACGGGGCCAATGGGGAGGCGTGGTCGCTGGCGAAGCTGTTCTGCAAGCAGGCGCGGCACCGGATCGAGGACCATTTCCAGGGTGTCAAGCGGTCACGGTGCCGGTCGCGTAAGCGGGTGGTCAACGACGTGCTCGATGGGCAGATCCGCTGGCTCGAGCACGGGGTGATCCCGATCGGGCCCGAGCATTAGGCAGCGGGTTCTTGTCGCGGGCAGCACACCGGCATTAAACCGAATACGTACTAAAGATTGATATGGGACTACGAACCTACAAAGCGACGGGGGTCTTCTTAAGGGCGATGGAGCGCGTCCTGCGACTGAAGATGCGCGTCACGGGGCAACAAAACCTCGTCGACCGCCCGACCCTGTTCGTGGTCAATCACTTTACACGGTTCGAGACGATGCTGATCCCGTACGCGATCTACCGCAGCGTCCAGCAGCCGGTGCGCTGCCTCGCGGATCATACGCTTTTTACCGGGGCGTTAGGGAAGTACCTACGGGCATGTGGGAATATCTCGACCCACGAGCCGCTGCGCAACCGGACGATTATCCGTGATCTTCTCACCGGCCGCCACGGGTGGGTGATCTACCCTGAAGGGGTGATGGTCAAGAACAAGAAGATCATCGAGCAGGGTCGGCTCAAGCTCGACAACCCGCTGCGGCAAGGCCCGCCGCACACCGGGGCGGCGTTGCTGGCGCTCAAGGCCGAGATGGCCCGGCGGCGGTGCATCACGGCGATCGCCGACGGGAATACGCCCACCGTCGATGACATCCAGCAGCGGTATCACATCGACGCGGCCAACGACCTGTGCGCGCAGGGCACGGTGGTCGTGCCGGTGACGATCACGTACTACCCGCTTCGACCTGATGAGAACCTATTCCTGCGGCTGGCGAAGCTGATGCGGGCCGACATCAGCACCCGGCTAGACGAGGAGCTGCGCGTCGAGGGCAAGATGCTATTGGGTGATACCGATATGAGCATCCGCTTCGGCGACGCGATCGAGGTTGGATCGTTCCTCGATAAGCCCACAGATATCCTCCGCCGGGTGGCGGGTCTTGTCTCGCAGCGATGGGGACACGACCTGCTGCTTAAGCAACAGGCCAAGCGTCTGACCCGCCACGCGATGCGATCTATTTACCAGAACACCGAGGTGAATTTCGACCACCTATTCTGCTACAGCCTGCGTGCGTTGAAGCGGGACATGGTGCCCGCCGAGCAGCTGCACCGGGCGCTGTACCTGGCCGCGATGGATCTGCGCCAGCACCCCGGGCTGCGTCTGCACCCGCACCTGCGGAAGGGGTTAACACCGTTGCTGACCCGTTCGGCCCGCGAGGGGTTCGAGCCACTTAAGAGCGTCTTAACGCTGGCTAAGCAGTGCGGTGTGATCGAGGATCACAAGGACACGTACAGGGTAGCCCATCACAAGCTCCGCGGGCTGTATGACTTCCACGAGGTACGGCTGCGTAACACCGTGGACGTGATCGCCAACGAGATCGAGCCGGTCGAGCCGGTGGTGTCTGCGGTGCGGAGGCACATCGCCTTCTCCGAGGTGAAGCTGCGCCAACGCGTGCGTGAAGCGGTGCACCGGGCCGATCGGCAGCGGTTCCACCGCGACTATCAACAGGCGTGCTCGGTGGATGCGTGCCGGCCGGCCGAGGTCGGTGAGCCATTTTTCTTAGACGCCCCTAACGCGAAGACCGGGGTCGTCTTGGTGCACGGGTACCTCTCGGCCCCAGCCCAGATGCGGCCGCTGGCTGAGCATCTGCACGCGGCGGGGTACAGCGTCTACGGGGTGAGCCTCAAGGGCCACGGCACGGCCCCGAACGCGTTGACCGCCGTATCGTGGCACGAGTGGATCGAATCGATCATCCGTGGGGTCGTGGCGATGCGCGAGCACTGCGACCGAGTGGTCCTGGGTGGTTTCTCGCTGGGCGGGGTTTTGGCGCTGTACCTGGCTGCGACGCAGAAGGGCCTGGTCGACGCGGTATTCTCCATCAATGGACCGGCGCGGTTACGCGACTGGCGGGTGGCCACGGTCGGCGCGGTGCTGGCGTGGAACCAGGTGATGAAGAAGCTGGGGTTGCCGCTTGAGGCTTATGAAGAGATCTCCAACGCCGACACCGAGAACCCCGACATCAACTACGCGGTGCACTACCCCGCGGGGCTGGGTCAGGTCACCAAAGCCATGGCCGCGTCCCGTAAGCACCTGAGCGAGGTGACCGCCCCGGCCCTGGTGATCCAGGGCGACCACGACCCGATCGTTAAGCCCAACAGCGGTCAGAGGATCTATGAGAACCTCGGTTCGCAAGAAAAGCTGCTGGTGGAGATGGACTTCGACCGGCACGTGATCGTCACCGGGGAGGGGTGTGAGAAGGTGTTTGAGAAGGTCGCTTTGTTCCTTGATCGCTTGTCGCAGTGGGGGGTGCAGGTAGCTGAACGAGACGGTAACGCCGTGGCATCCGCGGATCCACAATTGCGAGATTCATCACAGACCCCAGATCAGCTTGGTGCCGTAGCATCTGCCCTCCGTTTTGGAAAGGCTTGACAGAAGTAAGGGTATTATATACCTCACGCGGCTAAGATTGTCCGATTGTTGAAGTGTTGGAAGTTGCGGGTGATGAGGGTTTGGACGTTGGGTTTGTCGTCGGTGGCCAGCTTGGCGATGCCGTCGTGGATGGCTTGCTGAAATCGATCGAACGTTTCGTAGTACCGGCCGTTGAGGCAGCGTTTCTTGAGCAGGCCCCAGATCCGTTCGATCAGGTTCAGGTGCGGCGAGTAGGACGGCAGGAACATCAACTCGATGCCCAACCCCACGGCCCGATCTTGGACCAACCGGCAGCGTTGATACCGCGCGTTGTCCAGCACCAGGGTGATCGCTTGGCCGGGGTAACGCCCCGCGAGCGTCTCGAGTAATTCGCAGACCGTTTGGGCCGTGATGTACGTCGTGTTCGTGACGGTCACCAACTCTCGGGTCACGAAATCCAACGCCCCCAACACGTTCAGCCGGCGGCGGCCGGTGGGCGTGCGGATGAACAGCCTCACCACGCACCACACGTAGCACAGAAACGCGCCATGGACGAAGTGGCAGGCGTCTACAAAAAAACCCTGCGATCACCCCGTTCGGCTTCGTCCAAAGCCGGATCGAGGGTCTGTTCAAGGAATTCACGCTGCTGTTGATGCTTGGCCTGATCAAGCTTGCCCGGCACACCCCCGAGCTTGCGACGACGCAGACCCAGCCGTTTCAAAAAAGCTCGCACTTGCGTCGGGCCGCGACGCAGACCGGTGAGTTGCGTGATCTGATGGCTCGCCTCGTGGATCGTCGACGGCGGGTGTTGTTCCAAAGACGCCTTGACCTTCGGGCCGTGCGCGTTCAATTGACTGGGCTGACCCCGGTAGCCGTTTTGCCTCAACGCCTCGATCCCACCGTCGAGGTACGTATTCAAATAACGCTGCACCGTCCGGCTGCTGACCCCTGCCAAGGCCGCGATCTGCCGATGTGCCAACCCATGGCTCTTGAGCCAAACCACCTGCAACTTCCGCCGCACCCGCGGATCTGGATCGCTAAAACGCCCCCGATCCAACGCCGCCACCGCATCGTCCGTCAATGTGATCTGAAGCATCCATGCCTCCTGTGTCCAGTGACTTCGTAGTAAAATCAAACCGCTAACGTCAGCCTATTCTACCGATCAGACAAACTCACCCGAGGAAGGTATAGCATATTGCGTGAATATTCTTGATAGCCACAGGATTCAAAGTAGTTTCTGCATTCAGTGGCATGAACGGCTCGCAGGGCGTCGGCGATGACCTCGGTCAGCGTGTCCAACGTCTTGGCCCCCACGCGACACAACCACGCCTTGACCTTCGACCACAACTTCTCGATCGGGTTCAGGTCCGGCGAATACGGCGGCAGATACCACGCCTCAGCCCCCGCCGCCTCGATCGCCTCACGCACACCCTTGACCTTGTGGCTCGACAGGTTGTCCATCACCACGATGTCGCCGCGACGCAACGCCGGGGCCAGGCACTGTTGGGTGTAGGCCAGGAACGTCTCGCTGTTCATCGGCCCGTCGAGCACGATCGTCGCGTCTTGAACCACCCCCTCGAGTCGGATGACGCTAAGCATCGTCACCGTTTTCCAATGGCCGTGGGGCGTGTGATCGACGCAACGTTGCCCCATCGACGACCAGCCATACCGACGCGTCATGTTCGTCTTGGCTCCGGATTCATCGAGAAACACCCGACTCCCCGGATCGATGAACCGACGGGCGATCGTGAAGTTTCGGCGACGATCGACCACGTCGGGTCGATCTTGCTCGGCGGCGATCAGCGACTTCTTTTGAGCGACAGCCCCAGCCGCTTCAACGCCCGACAGACGGTGGACTCCACCACGGGGACACTCAGCCTCGCCATCAATTGTTTGGCGGTGATGCCCGGCTGCGCCGCGACCGCTTGACGCATCCGCTGCTCATCGTCCGCCGTGAGCTTCACCGATCCCTTGGCCCCGGTGTGCCCGCCATCAACTCGCCGCCACGGGCCCGATCTGGCCAATCACGCACCGTCGGCCACGTGACGGAAAACCGCCGTGCCACCGATGCGATCGAGTCCCCCGATTCCACCGCCGCCACCACACGCTGCCGCAAGTCCATCGAATACGCCATGACGAGGCCTCCTTGCCATAAATCATGCTTATCGACTATTCAAGATTAATTACGCCAGTTGCTCTAGAGCGTTTCCCGCTTTCGTGTTCGACGTCAAGTGGTCGGGGTATTCCGAGAAACCCGCTGCCTCACGGTCGCGGCTCGCTGGGGGCGTCGTACACCATTTCGGGATACGCTCTAAGCCATGGCCGATGTTCGATCAGGAACCCACTTGCTGACGCGCGCCCCGCCGAGCCGTTGGCCCGAAATTTCAACCATGACAAAGCATTGGGCTGCCTCAACCGTCTGCGGAGCCCCGAACACGACGCTGCCGTAATCTACAGACAACAGAACCGCGACAGGTCCTCCATGACCGGGCCTCCCATGTTTCAGGCTCCATCCACGACTCTCTTTATACACAAAAATTTTATATGTCAATCAGATGGAGATTCTTACGCAACCAACCGGGTGTGTGTCCAGAATTCTGCAACCCTCGCGATGGAGTCCCGCAACTGGCCATACCCGGTTTCTTTAACCACAAACGCGTTGGCTCCGCTGGCTAGGCATTGAGAGACGTGCTGCTCTTGCCCAGAGACGCTGAGCATGACAACGGGGGTGGACCGGTACGCGTCTTGGCGACGTAACTCGCGTAGGATGTCCAAGCCGGTGATATCTGGCAACATGTAGTCCAGGAAGATGAGGTTGGGTTTGACCGCTTCTGGAGCGGCTTGATCCGAAGGGCTTAGGGACGTGATCGCGTCATTGCCGGTGCTGTGGAGCGTGATGTCACGAACGCCGTTTTCAGCCAGAGCGTGACGTATCAGCTTTGCATGACTGAGGTTATCTTCGACGAGGGTGACCCGAAGACCTTGAGGCGTCCCCAGTGGGGCGTGTGTCGGCGATTGATCAGTGATCAGCTCGTCACGGACAATGGGGATCTGTCTCGGGGCACGGATTGCCAATTTGACCGAGCTGCGGCTGCGGATCTCTCGGATTTCAACGTGGATGTTATCACCAATTCGGATGGATGTACCTGGGCGGCGTTCCAAAACAAGCATCGTAGGCTCCTTTTCTCCTTGCGTGTGTGGAGCCTCCCCTTTCCTATCCTTTATCGGACGTATTGCTTTGGATCTTTAGGAAAATTAGGAAAAATTTTCGGATTTTCCCCCTGTTGAGCATGGGATGAATTTTGATCGATCGAATTGCATCCCGAACAACCGATCGCCGGTTACGCAATGAATCCATGAACGTCAAACGACCACGGCGACTGCGGCATGGGAATAGCGTATTCATGGCCGTATGACCGTCGGAGGTGGTGTGACATGGACGAAGCTCTCGACTTGAATCTTCCTAATTTTTCGCCTCACACGCTCTTATTGTCACCGCCCACGCTTCATTGTTTTGGTGGTAATTGACGTGGGTCAACCTTTCCCCCTCGCGAGGACGATAAACCCAGTGAGGTGGATTGATATTAAATTTTTACGGCAGAAGATTCGGCAAACTATAGAGAAGGGGCCATCGGGGTGTCAAAATTGATCAAGATCGGGCAGGTCCTCGTTGAGCAGGGCGTACTGACCGAGCAGCAGGTGCTAGAGATCTGCCAGGCGCAGAAGAGGACGAAGACCCCATTCGGGGTGCTCGCTGAGCGGATGTTCGACGTGACGATCCACTCGATCGAGCAGGCTTGGGTCGAGCAATACCACCGCAATACCGGGACGATCGATCTATCACAGCAGGAACACGACCCTGAAGCCCTGGAGCTGATCTCACGACGCCAAGCCTGGCAGTTCTCAATGATCCCGGTCCGATTTGAACCCAACGGGGAGCTGCTTCTCGCCGCGGCGCCGGACCGGCTGGCCAGAGCGATTACCTTCGCGGCTCAAACCCTCGAACCGGTCGTCTACCTGCGTGTCGCTGAGCCGATACAGCTTCGCGAATACCTACAGCTCTATTACCCGATGCCCGAGGTCCCCCCCGAATTGCTCAAACAGGCGCGTGACCTGGTCTACGACCGGCGGTGACGACGGGCCCCGACACGGGTTGAGGCCGGCCGGCCACCGAGGCCCAGAGACAAGGCCAATGATCAGACGGGCATCGACCATTCGTCTGGTGGTTCAATCGTCGCGACCTCAACCCGTGGCGAAAAATACACGGTGGGTATCGCAGCGGACTGGCGCCCTCCGTGTCTTGCCCGAACGCTACGGGCCCGAACCTTCGGGATGAGAAACAAGCAGGGTCCGGGTCGCGATGGCGTGCAGGCCAAGCTTGGCCCAAATGCTTTCTGCAAGCTCTGAGCACGCGGCCTGTGATGGCGCTAGTACGAACAGCGTCGACCCCGACCCCGTGACGTGCACCGGCACGCCCAACTGTCGCTCCAGCAAGTCGTGGGCCTGTTTCAAACGGGGGGCCACGCTGTACGCGGGTTGGGCCAGGTCATTAAAAAGTAAATGCGACTTTAGCGGTGACGACTCCATCAACGCCAGGACCCGTGACGGGTCGGCGGGCTCACGGTCGGTGTGGGTGGGGCTGGGGAACAGGCGATCAAAGGCGCGGTAGACCTCGTTCGTGGGGCAGGTCACGCCCGGCGGTGGGAAGATCAGCACCAGATCCAGGGCCTGGTGCATCACCCGCGGTTCGACCGTTTCTCCTAAGCCGGTCACCAGGGCTGAGGGCCGGCCTAATACGGCGGTCACGAGGAACGGCACGTCGCTGCCCAACCCACCCGCTAGGCGCAGGACGGTTTGCGCGTCGACCTCCAGCGAGAACAAGCGACGCAGCCCCACGAGGGTCGACGCGGCGTTGCTCGACCCGCCGCCCAGCCCCGCCCCGGTGGGGATGCACTTGGTGAGCTTCAGCTCCACGGGCAGAGGTTGGCCCGCGTGCTCTTCAAGACAGCGATGGGCCCGGAACGCGAGGTCCGTTTCCAGCGGCCAATCGACGCGACAACCGGTCACTGCCGGGCAGCCCGGATCGAAGCGGATCTCGAACCGGCTGGGGCCTTGGTCGAGGCGACGAAGCACAAGCTCATCCGCGTATTCGACGCCGACCATCCAGCTGGCTAAAGGGTGCATCCCCTGCGCGTCGGCGCGGCCTACCGATAGGGCTAGATTGACCTTGGCGGGGCAACGCAGCCAGAGACGGGCGGGAGTCGCGCACACATCAAGGCCTCCACCGGGACGTTGGCAACCCACACCTCAAACGCCGCCTTGCTATTGACCTATGAGCCTGCGGTAGGTCTCGTAATAATGGACGGCGATGCCCTCGTAGGACTTGTGTTTGCGGAATTCCTGTTCCGCCGCTTCGATCTGCTCTTGCATCTCGGCGAGGGTATTGTCCGCGAACGTGGTTTTGGAGAGCATGATGGAGGTGGCCACGAAGCCGCTGTAGATGTTTTCCGTCGCGGGGTCGACGATGTTCTGCGTCCGGTAGTGGTCCCATTCCACATCGGCCACGAGCGCGAACTCGGCGTCTTTGAGCAGCCGGTCGGTATCCGCTTTGAGACCCGGGTCTGATGAGACCCCGAACCGCCGGGCGATCTCGCCCATGACCCGTCGCACGCGGTCTTTGTCTTTCGGGGTCATCGCGGGGGGTAGCTCGATCCCGACGTGGATGTTCAACCCGTCGTCGAAGGTCTGGACTCGGAACCCTTGGATGCGGCTAAGCAACATATAGTCCTTGGCCCGGCCGCGGATCGCTTCGGCGAAGGCGGCGCGTGGCAGGCCGGTGGCGAACCAGACCTCCGTGGGGTCGTAGGTGAAGGTCTCGATACCCATGTACACCTTGGCCCCGCCGGTCTTGTCGGCGTATTGGAGGATGTCGGTGCCGTGGGCGATCATGCCGTCGGCCCCGCCGGCGCGGTCGCGGTAGTTCATGATCCCCACGTTGTCGAGCAGGTCGATGCAGAAATAGCTGGCCGCGTCGTCCCTATTGTTAAAGGTGACTTGCCCGAAGAACTGGCCGGTCTCGGCGTCCTGCTTCTGCCACCAGAACGGGATATCGATCCCATACTGCATCTGCGACCCCTCGCGGACCCGCTTCTGACACTGGGCGTTGAGCTCCAGGAACTCCGCGAGCACCTGCTGACGCCGGTCACGGTCCTGCCAGCCGATGAGCAGGTATGGCTCGTTATCAAAGTGGATCCCGTCGTACCGCTCGGCGGGGGCCGATTCCTGGTTGAACGCGATGACCGCGTCGACCACCGCTAGCGGGGCGTGGTGGAACGGCTTCTGGGCGTATTCCGGGTACCCATCCAACGCGTGGACCTTGAGGCCGAAATGATGGGCCTCGCGGATAAACCGCCGCAGCTTGTCTTGGTGTTGGATCAAGCAGCGGGTCTGGGGCGGGTCTTTGGCCGGGTCAGGGGGGGTATTAAAATCGATTTCGGGCTCGAACGTGTACAGCAGCTGGGCCCAGAGGGTTTGGATGTCGTTCTGCTTGCAGAATTCGAAAAGCTCATGCCGTTTGGCATCGTCGTTAAGAAACGTTTCCGATGCCCACACCCACATCGACTTGGGGTAAGGTCGATCGTTGGTGCGGTCGATATCCGTGGCTCGGGTCACGGGCGTGGGGATCTGGGGATTGGCTTTAAGGCTCACATCGTCAATATAGACCGTATAAAGGCCCGAGGTGGTGAAATCAAGCGTCATCCCCCCCATCTTAGTGCGGTCGAGGCGGCGGATGTCGTCCAGCGGCACCTGCACTTCCTGCCATTGCGTGGTGACCCCGTTAGGCAGAAATTTTTTGATGTCACCGACTGGCAGGGAGTCTTCCTTACCGATCCATTCCTCATCAGCCATCTTCACGACAAACGGCTCGCCACCGTTCTGGCCCTTGACCCAGAAGGACAAGTATTTGTACGGGGTCGTGTCTAGATACTCATATGGTTTTTTCTGGAAATTGAAAAAGTGCATCCACCACCCGCAGAACCCACTATCTTGGCGGTCGATCGAGATGCGTAGGCTCTTGCCGGCGTCGCCGCGTCGCACATCGTCGACCTGCATGAACGTCGCGGTGGAAGGCTGCCGCTGATACGTATTGTAGAACCCCCCGAGGTTGTTCTGGATCCCGCCGTCAAACGTTTCCACGATCAAGATGGGCTGGGCCCACCCGGGTACACAGGTCAGAGTGATCACCGCGTACAACCAGGCTGCTAGATAACGGGGTCGTGTCGGGTCGATGGTCAGCATGTCGTATTCGATCTCCTGGAGACAGTAATATCGTTGTTACTATACCTTATGTTCACAGCGACTGTCGTGGGGTTGGTCTCGGGGATCATGTTTACCAATCACTTACGTTACCACAACCCCGACGTGGGCCTAGAGGCCGCGGCGACGGACAAGCACAATAATTTCATCTACCATCATGCCTTCGCTGTGCGATGACGCCGGTCTGGCACCTTGGACGACTTCGGGTTAACGCAGCTCTCTCATAGATCCTCTAAAAATAGAGACAAATGAGGGGGTGGCTCACCGTCGTCATTCTCAGGGCGGGCTGCCAGCCCGAAGCTAGAGCTTCGTGGGGAACTATCGGCCCTTACCCGTGTAGAACGACTTTTTTTTTGACGCAGATTCACACGGGACCCGTCAGCGACTCGTTCAATTCGGCCATCTCGCTGTAGGCGTGTTCATCGGCGACGCGTTGGGCGACCGCCATCCCGTCCTCGAGCACCCGCCGAGCCGCAGTGATGTCGCCGGTATCCGCCAAGATCTTCGATTTCTGATAAAAAGCATAGCAATAGTTGGGATCGATTTGCAGCGTCTGATCCAACCACCGGATCGCTTCGTCGGGCCGGCCTGACTTGGCATACTCGAGGGCGATCCCGTAGCTACAAAACGCGTCCTGAGGGTCCGCTTCAAAAAACTTCAACAATTGTTCGAGTCGTTCGGTCATCCGGGTTGTCATCGAAAACTATACCTATCGCGTTTCCAAACTCCACGAACTCGTGCTCGACCGGCCGTGACGCCGTCCACCCGTGATCACTGCGGCGGCCCGGTCGGGGGCGCTAGGGTAACCGCGGGGGCGGCACGGTTCATCCTTTAGCTTCGACCCGTGACTCGATCAGGTGATACGTAAACGCATCGGTCAACGCCCGCCAGGAGGCGTCGACGATGTTTTCATTGACCCCGATCGTGCTAAATAAACGTAAACGTTTTCCCCTCCGATCGTCGTCTGTGGCCCCCGGCTGGGGGTGGACCGCGAATTCGATCACCACACGGACCGTCGCGGCTGATTCGGCGGTCGGGTTGACCACGCGCACCTTGTAGTCCCGCAGGTGGACACGCGACAGCTGCGGGTACGTTGCTTCGAGGCACTTGCGTAAGGCACTATCGAGCGCGTTGATCGGCCCGTCGCCCTCGGCGACCTGGTGGTGCGACTGGTCGTTGACCGTCAGCTTGACCGTCGCCTCGGTGACCGGCGGGTCGTTGTCCCTTTTGAGGATGACGCACCGGTAGTGGTCCAGGCTCCAGAACGCGGGGCGTTGGCCTCTGGCTTCGTGCACGAGCAGCTCAAAGCTCGCGGGGGCCGCCTCGAATTGGTAGCCCTGGTTTTCCAGGTCTTGGACACGCTGCAGGACCCGCTTCATGAGCTTGCGGTCTTGGGCAACGTTGGCCTGATCACCGAACGTGGCGGCGATGTTGCTCACCCCGCTTAGCTCACTGACCAGCACCCGACGGGTATTACCCACAGACTCGGGGGTGATGTGTTCGTAACTATGCGGGATCCGCTGAACCGCGTGGACATGCATCCCCCCCTTATGAGCAAAGGCCGCGGACCCCACGAACGGCTGATTGTTGGGGATGTTCATGTTGGCCAGGCTGTACACGTACCGGCTCGCCTCGGTGAGCCGTGCCATGGATTGACCGTCGAGGCAGTCGTAACCCATTTTCAGACGCAGGTTCGCCGCGACCGTGGTTAGGTCGACGTTGCCGCAGCGCTCCCCGATCCCGTTGACCGTACCCTGGACCTGGATCGCGCCGGCCTCGACCGCGGCCAGGGAATTGGCCACCGCTAGCCCCGAGTCGTTGTGGGTGTGGACCCCGACCGCTGCGGGGTAATCCTTGAACGCTTCGATCACTTCGCCCACCACCTGGGCGACCCAACCCGGCAGGCTGCCGCCATTGGTATCGCACAACACCAGCCGGGTCGCCCCACCCTCGGCCGCGGCACGCAGCGTCTGGATCGCATAAGCGGGGTTGGCCCGGTACCCATCAAAGAAGTGCTCGGCGTCGTAGAACACCTCTTTGCGGCCGCCGGCTCGGCAGAACGAAACCGAGTCGTGGATCATCGCCAGGTTCTCGTCACGGTCGACGCGCAGGACCTCATCGACGTGCAGGTCCCAGGTCTTGCCCACGATCGTGATCACCGGCGCCGGCGTGGCGACCAGGACGTTCATCCCGTCGTCGTCCTTCGCCGCGATCCCGCGGCGGCGGGTCATCCCGAACGCGCAGATGCGGGCGTGCTTGAATTGATAGCTGGCCGCTTCGGTAAAAAACGCTTCGTCCTTCGGGTTCGATAGGGGGTAGCCGCCCTCGATATAATCCACGCCCAGGTTATCGAGGTGCTTGGCGATCTTGAGCTTGTCGGTGAGGCTAAACGCCACACCCATGCCCTGGGCCCCGTCGCGGAGGGTAGTGTCGTAGATCTCGATCCTTTTAGGCGGCGGTTGTGGCATAGCGGTTCAGTCCCGATACGGCGAACGGGGTGGCGCGTCAGGGGTCCGTTTTACTGCAAATAAAAAACCCTGCCAAACAGCAGGGTGATAGATGATGAAAAAATCTGTCCACCCTACTTACCGTGGCGTCCCGTGGGTCATGATCATCTCCGCGATCACTGCGGTTACCATGTCCTGTCGAGCTGCCCGATGAATCTGGATCTCCATGACTCGTATGGCTGTATCCCCTTTTTACGAAAAGCACAAAGAAAGTGATGCCTTTATCTTTTCAGGCATCCGTTTA
Source organism: Phycisphaeraceae bacterium (assembly GCA_965224205.1). Taxonomy (GTDB): domain Bacteria; phylum Planctomycetota; class Phycisphaerae; order Phycisphaerales; family Phycisphaeraceae; genus CBDCYN01. Next base: position 211,548 of record CBDCYN010000016.1, on the reverse strand, counting down.
AGGATTGAAGAGCAACGCCGCAGATCACCGAACCCAAAGCATCGGTTCCGTTATGCACATTTCCACGTCGACTCGTAGCGATGGTCCCGCGACCCTTACTTACTGCCACGCCCAGACGATATTCATAAAATAGTAGGTATCGAGATGCTCGGTGTCACCTTTGGTCATCGAGTCATAATCGTTACGCATCCCGATCCGTAACCGCCAGTCTTCTTTAGGTGATAGCGGGATCGCGACGGCGTTCTCCAAGACGACCCGGTAATCAGCGATGTCCTCGAAGGTTGGGTAGTAAGTGGCGTGGAGGGTATAGAGAAGCCACGGCGCGATCTCTAGGAGGTAATCCAGCCCTAATTCACCGATGGCAAAGTCGTTGGACTCACCGGTACTGAAGCTTTCGTGTTGAAAGCCCAGGCCGGCGCGGAGCTTAAGTTCATGGCCGGGCTCACGGATCGCAAAGTAACCCACACCACCGGTCACCGTGGCCCGCAGGTCTAAATCTTCGAGCTTGTCGAACTCCAGCTCCGATTTAGCAAAGACGAACCAGTCGTCATCGAGATCGATCTCGAGGCTAATCCCCCCCAAGACCTCTTTGACCGTGTCTTCACCATTTTCCCGGGAAGATCGACCCTGGGCGTAGATCATCATCCGGTCGGTGGGGGTGTCGCGGTGCACCTCGGCCCGGCCGTTGATCGCGATACGCTCGGAATTACCGGTCTGGCCGTCGAGACCCAGCTCAAGGCTGCCGTACCATTTCGGCAGCTGAGCGAGCATCGCTGGGTGTGGCTGGCCGGCGGCCCAAACGGCGTCGACCTGGTTTAGGTCGATCGAGATATCGCCGACCGTGTCGGTCGTTACCTTCTGTCCAGAACGGCTGTAGTCAAGCTTCCCGATCGCTCGGTCACCGGAAGGCAGCTGGACCGATTTGGGCTCATCGGTGCGGATCCCCTTCACCAGGGATTTGTCGACCGTGATCGTCCCAGCGAAGTCGGTCTCGATCGTCACCGACCCGTCGATCACCTGGGTCACGGTCCCAATCAACCGGCTGCCGTCTTGTAAAACGACTTCATCGCCCCAAGCGGCATAGGGCAGCGTCAAAGCGGATACAAACACCCAAACGTGATAAATCTTCATCGTATTAGCCTCTCGACATCAGTTCGTTACATTAAATCCAATAAAAATATAGGTGCGAATCGTCTTTCATTCGATCCGGATCATGCACTGGATTCGACGTCGCTCTAGATGGCAAGCCGGTCGTCGCGGGGCAAGCGAGGAATTCGCTTGCCCGTTGCGTCATGACCTTCATTATTGACCAGAACCCGACAACGCCCCATCGACGTGGACGTCCATCTGCGGGAACGGGATCCCGATCCCGGCCTGATCCAGAGATTTCTTGACGGCTTCGGTCAGGGCCTCTTTGACCGCAAAGTAATCGGCGGTTTGACTCCAGACACGGACCGACCAGTCCACGGACGACGCCCCCAGTTCCACCAGAACCACCACCGGGGCTTCTTCCTGTAGCCGCCCCGCCACGCTGGTGGCCGCTTCTGTAAGAACGGCACGGGTTTTGTCGATGTCGGCCGAATAGTCGACCCCGACCGCTACGTCGACCCGGCGTTTGTCGTGGAAGGTCACGTTCTCGATGCTCGCCCCGAAGATGGCGCCGTTGGGCAGGATCAAGCGGCGGTTGTCCGGGGTGTCCATGGTCGTGGTGAACAGCTCAATCTCATTGACCTTCCCGGTATGCCCCGCGACAGACACCACGTCGCCCACCTTGAACGGACGGAAGATCAGCAGCATTACCCCAGCCGCGAAGTTAGACAGCGTCCCTTGCAAGGCCATCCCCACGGCGAACCCGGCCGCCGCCAAGACCGCCGCGAAGCTGGTCGTTTCGACCCCAAACATCCCCAAACAGGCCAGCACGACCATCAAGAGGATGATCCAACGCGTCGCTTTGGCAAAGAATTTGCCCAGGGTCAGATCAACTTTCGCCTTGTCACACGTCTTGCGAACCACCCCCCCAACCATGCCCGCGACGATCCACCCAATGAACAGGACCGCAAGCGCCCCGATCGCGTTGATGCTGTAGTCCAGTATCATTTGTTTCGTGTTGTCATCGATTTCCGGCATGTGATCATCTCCCTTAAGTGGATTCGTAAAAGTCCGTCAATTGTCCAATCCCCAGGGATCTATGGAACCAGCGGTGACGGATTGTAGCAAAGGTAAAATTGGCTGCCAGCGGTTCATCGTGGGCTATGGCATCTTGTCCGTGAGGTTATACCCCTGCCGGACAAAAATACGACAAAGTTCGTGCACACGGCAGGAAAATATTCGGGACAAACGACATCCCCGACGCGGCACGTTGATACGCGATGTGTATAGTGCGGCTAGATAATTAACGCGGCTCAAAGCATTCTCGGGGCGGTCCGCTGATACGTGATTCGTATAAAATCATGGGGATGACGTTCCGATGGCCCACCCACGATCCCAAGGACATCACCGCGAGGCTTGCTGTGCGGGTCATGGGGCCCGCGCATGTGATGGTATGGTTCGTCGCGTTACTGATGATGCCCGTCGGTACCGCGTCGGGACAGGCCTCCCGATTCAACATCGCCCAAGCGCGGATGGCGGTGGTCTACATCAAGCGTTACACCCCGCGGGTCGCCCCGGTCAGCGGCAGCGGGTTCCTCGTAAGCGAAGACGGGTTGATCTATACCAACCGCCACGTCGTCGAGCCCCCAGAAAACCTCAGAGGCGAGTCGACGATCTACGCGGGGGTCCCCCGCAAAGACAATCCCGACGAGCTGGACTATTACCTCGCCGAGTTGGTGTACGCCCCGCCGGGTGACCGCCCGCTGGACTTCGCGGTGTTGAAGATCGCCGCGCAGCCGGGGGGGGGAGGGTTCGCGACCCTGCCGTTATCTCAAGAAAAGCTGCCACTGGGTAGCGACGTGGCGGTCATCGGCTACCCCTACACCAGGGCCAACCTGCCGATCCTGGCGTTCAACAAGGGCAGCATCTCTTCGACACGGGTGCCGATCCACGGGCTGAATTATTACCAGACCGACGCCGCGGTCAATCCGGGCAACTCCGGAGGGCCGCTGCTCAACACCGCCGGCCAGGCCGTGGGGGTGGTCACGCTCAAGAACCCCTTTGCTGACAACATGGGCTACGCCCTGTACCTATCCCAAGCTCAAGCGGCCAGAGACCGCGCCCATGAGCTAGCTAAGGACGTCCACCCGCAACCCGGCGTCGTGGACCGCGGTTTGGTGGTAGACACGCCCACGATCCCCGCCAAGCTAACCCATTGGCAAGCTGATCATGCCCAGGTGGAACAGGGGTTTGATCACCTGGTGGTCGGCAATGACGGCGACCCGTACTGGATCACCACCCAACAAAATCTACCCGAGGACTTCCGGCTGACGATCTGGTGTCAGATCGAGTACGTCAAGGGAAAATACACGATCTATGGCGGCGCCGACAGCGCCCGGGTAATGTGGGTGCGGTTCGCGACGGCGCACACCGATACCAAGATCGCCGATGGGGCGGGGTACCACTTCCGCTTCTCAGCCGATTCTGTGGTGCTGTCCAAAGAAAAAGCTTTTATCAAAGGCCAGCGTAAGGGCAACACCGGCGGAGACTGCATCTTGACCCTCACCAAGAAAGGCGGGCAGATCACCTTCGCGGTCAACGATGAGATCCTGCTCGAGCACCACGACGACCAGCCGCTGCCAGGCCGCCACCCGTTGAGCCTGGGCGGGTTTTTGTCTCGCCTGTATCTGCGGGGGGTGTCCGTGGTGGACCTGTCCAAGGGGCAGTGACCGGCTCGTACCTGTTGAGCGCCCGGACGCCGAAATTTGGGATCGCCTAGCTCACCAACACACCTTGTGGCTTTCTTTAGTTTTGTCCCCCCGTGATTCACGCGGGACTAAGACAAGTCGGGATAAAGATGCGGGCGATGGAGAATCCGTAAAAAACCGCTTGCTGACACGCGTGGCTCGCTGGGGGCGACCACGAATGAATCGAGAGGTGTATCAATGATCCACGAAAAAAATCCCCTGTCCGCGACTGTCCTGCACTTTTTATGCCGATCCCGGTCGGTATAGTGTATGTCTGTCTGGTATGTACACCCGCGTAGAGATTCGTTAAACCTAAGACGTTAACTCGTCGCGTCAGCAACGGCGGCGTGGTTTGTCTCGTGAACGGTACCCGTCTTGATGATCCAAGAAATTAAAACGCCCTCCGAAGCGGTGGTGGGGCAGGTCCGGGAATTTCTCGCGGAGGCCGGATCCGAATCCGGCGTGTGCGGGGAGCACGATCCGGCTTGGCTCGACGTGCTGCGTGATTCGCTGGGGCACCGGCCTTACATGCTCATCGCCCGTGATGGGGACAAGGGCCCGATCGTCGGGTACCTGCCGCTGGTCCTGGTGGCCAGCCACTTGTTCGGGCGGTTCCTGGTGAGCCTGCCGTACATCAACCGGGCGGGCGTGGTGGCACAGGACCCACAGGTGGCGGCGCAGCTGATCGACCATGCGGTAGGCTTGGCGCAGCGGCTTAAAGTGCAATATATGGAACTGCGGCACCACTGTTTCGTGCCCGGGCATAAGGCTTTTGGAGCGATCCGAGACGATAAAGTGTTGATGGTCCTAGACCTACCTGACGACGAAGAGGGATTGTGGAAGGCGGTCGGCGCCAAGGCCCGCAACCAGGTGCGAAAGGGTGAAAAGTCGGGGTTAACGCTGCGTTGGGGAGGGTTAGACGTTTTGGACCCGTTTTACGACGTGTTCGCGGTCAACATGCGTGATCTGGGGACCCCCGTCTACCCGCGGAAGCTTTTCGCGTCTATCCTTAAATATATGCCCGACCGATCGGAACTGGCGGTGGTCGGCTTTGAGGGCCGTACCATTGCTGGTGCACTGCTGGTGCACGATAAAGGGTTAACCCAGGTGCCGTCGGCCAGCACGTTGCGGGAGTTCAACCACACGAACGCGAACATGTGGATGTACCACCAGCTGCTGCTTCGGACGATCGAGCGGGGCAACCGCCGGTTCGATTTTGGCCGATCCAGCGTCGACTCGGGCACGTACCGATTCAAGAAGCAGTGGGGGGCCAAGCCCTACCCGACCGTGTGGCAGTATCATATCCGTGAAGGGGATATTAACAGCATGCGACCCGACAACCCCAAGAACCGCCGCCGGGTGGAGATGTGGCAGAAGCTGCCGGTGTGGCTAACCCGCTTGGCCGGGCCTCTGATCGTACGGGGGATCCCATGACCACGACACAGGACCACACCAAGACCACCGCGTACCAAGAGAAGGTCCGCCACGAAGCCGAGGCCAAGATCCAGCAGCTCGAGCAGGACCGCGCCCGTGAAGAAGCCCAACAAGTGCCCATGGGCGCCAAGTGGGGCTTGGTCGCGGTGGCGGGGCTGATGATCGCGGGGTGGTGGCTGACGTTCTACGAGATGTGGCACCGCTGGTTCCCCGCGTGGCACAGCAAGGTAATGACCCTCTCGGAGCGGCTGACCGAGGGCGATTCGTACTACACGCACGGCCCGCTGGTGCCGCTGACATCGCTGGGCATCGCTTGGTACGTGTATAAACGGGTGGGGGTGCCGATCCACCGTACACCCAGCTCGGCCGCCGTGGGGTGGGCGGCGTTGGCGTTTTTCTTGTTCTTCCACCTCGTGAGCGTGTACGCACGGGTGACGTTTGTGTCCGGGTTCGCGTTCGTGGGTGTGATCGGCGCCCTAGTGCTGATCTGGGGCGGCTGGCCGCTGCTGTGGGCGTACGGCCTGCCGGTGGGGTTTTTGTCGTTCATGGTGCCGCTGCCGGAGGTGTGGATCGGGGATCTGAATTTCCAGCTCAAGGGGATCGCGGGCAGCTGGTCGGTTTGGCTGCTGATCCATGTATTCGGGATCCCCACAGTGCTCGACGGCAGCTTCGTGTACCTGCCGGGTGATAAGTCACTGGTGGTTGAGAACGTGTGCGGGGGGCTGCGGAGCCTGATCTCGCTGGTGTGGTTCGCATCGCTGTTTGCGATGGTGTGCCGGGTCAAGGGGCTGTGGCGGCTGTTCATGCTGGCGATGGCGGTGCCGGTGGCGGTGGTGTGCAACGTGGTCAGGATCACATCGCTGAACCTGGTTGCGCACTATTTCTCGGTCGCGGATGCGGGGCCGGGTAGTGCGTTCCACGATCTTTCAGGTCTGCTGGTGTTCGCGGTGGCGTTGGGGATCCTGTTCGGGATCGAGCGGCTGGTGATTTTCGCTAGCGTGAAGCTCGACCGCTCGTGGGTCGATGAACGGCTGATGGGGTTCCTCGAGTCGGTGAAGGCGATGGCCGACAGGCACCACCACCAGCGGCTGGGCCGGGTGCGGGCGTCGGCGGCGGTGCTGAGCGTCGCCACGGCGTTGAGCCTTTGGTGGACGCTAGGGTCGTGGGAGAGTCAGAACCCGGTTGGGCTGGTGAAAGACGCAGTGGCGATGTCGTATACCGTCGGCGACGAGACGTTCCAGGGGCAGGACCAGGACCTCGACGAGAAGACCCTGATCATCCTCGAGAATCCTGATTACCTGTTCCGCCGGTTTCGCTCCAACAAGGGCACGCCGATGGACCTGCTGATCGTGTTCTCTGCCAATAACCGCAAGGGCACGCACCCGCCGGAGGTATGCATCGAGGGCGGGGGGGACCGGATCATCGAGAAAGAGGTCCGCTCGGTCGACATCCCTTCCGTGGGGCCGATCTCGATGCGCCAGCTGCTTACCCAGCGGGCGGACGAGACGACCAGCTTCCTGTACGCGTACAAGAGCGGCGATCACTACACACACAGCTTCTTCGGCCAGCAGTTCTGGATCTTTGTCAACGGGATCACGTCGCGTAACGCCTCGGGGGCCCTGATCCGGTTGAGCACGCCCACCCAGCGGGGCCGAGAGGAAGAAGCCCGTCAGCTGCTGGTGGCCACCGCCAAGCGGCTCGTGCCCCAGATCGATCAGCACCTGCCGTGACACTCAGGGACCAATCAGGATCATGCGGTGTAACCTCGACGCCAAGGGTAAAGCGGCGCGACTGATCAGCGGGGCGATCATGGCCTCGGTGGGCGTCGTGTTGCTGGTGATGGCGATCTTCACCCTGCTCACCGGCTGGTGGCCCTGGGTCGTGGCAGGGGTACTGCTTGCCACCGGGGTGTTCCAGATCTATGAGGGTTGGTGCGGTTGGTGCGTGCTCCGCGCCATGGGGTTCAAGACACCGATTTAGGCGAATCCGCAGAACTTCACGGGCGGCTGGCCGAGAGTCCTCGTCTTCGTCATCTAGACGGATACGGCGGGTATCTTGGAGGAAGCTACCCCCTAGTGTTCCGTCAACCTCTACGAGACGAGCCGCGACCGTGAGGCAGCGGGCCGGGGACCCATTGGCGTTCAAACCCGCTGACTTGTCACAGTCGTGGCTCGCTGAGAGTACAACCTGAAATTTTAGACGTGACAGGGCACCAGACGGTGCAACAGACCACACGCAGCCTCGCCTCCGTGGCAGACCTCCTGCGAGGCCTGAGATCTCAAGACTACATCAAAGCAGCCCTACGGGCGTGTTGCAATCCACCACCACGGCTTTTATTCTGTGGAACAAGCAGGCCGGGATGGCGTGTGCTGGACGGACGATCGAGGCTGCTTGAATGCTCAACATGTGGAGTCCGCCCTTATGAGTACCGCTTTTTATGTGGCATCGGTCTTGGGTGCCGTGGCGGTGTTCATGATGATGCCCCGGCAGCGGTACAGCCCAACGCGGCTGGGAGCCCTGTTGGGGGCCATGACGCTGGGTGCCCTGTGGTTGTACCTATCCCGGCACCTGCCGGCTATGTTGGGCCTAGAGAACGCAGCCTTTTCTTACTACTACATCTTCAGCGGGTTAGCGATCGCCTCGGCGGCGAAGGTGATCACCCATACCAAGCCGGTGTTCTCGGCGTTGTGGTTTGTGATGGTGATCTTGGCCGTATCGGGGTTGTTCCTGTTGCTCGAAGCTCAGTTCACGGCGTTCGCCCTGGTAATTATCTACGGCGGGGCGATCCTGGTGACGTATCTTTTTGTCATCATGCTCGCTTCACAGGCGGGTGACCCTCAAGACGAAGCCTCGGGACCGGATTACGATCGGGTGGCGTTTGAACCGGTCGCGGCGGTGGCGGCGGGGTTCTTGTTGCTGGCGGTCCTGTTAACCGCCGCGTTTGAGCAGGGGCCCAGAGGTTTACCTAAACCGACCACGCCCGGACAAGACCTTGCCTTGGCCAAGACCATATTAAAGGACCGGCCCGCCCAGCGGCTGGCGGAACGGATCACCCCGGAAGAAGCGAGTATGCTGGCGGCGGTGACCCCGGATATGCATCAGATCAGCAATACGGAGCGGGTGGGGCTGGACCTATTCCGGGAACACCCGCTGGGCTTGGAGCTGGCTGGGGTGATCCTGCTGGTGTCCTTGATCGGGGCGGTCGTGATCGCCCGGCGGCAGGTTGATCCGGGGGGGGCCGGGCCGGGGCCGGGGGACGACCCTTCGGCTGGTTCCCCATCTCTTTCGAGTCACACAACGCATGCCTGAAACACTGCCGAGCATCACGGTATCGCACTTCCTGTTGACCGGCGCGGTGCTGTTTGCGCTGGGGCTGATCGGGTTCCTGACGCGGCGGAACCTGATCGTGATGTTCCTGTGCACGGAGATGATGTTCCAGGGCGTGGCGTTGTCGCTGGTGGCGTTTAGCCGGTACCACGGGCACGTGACCGGGCAGACGTTTGTGATCTTCGTGCTCACGATCGCCGCGGCTGAGGCGGCCTTGGCGCTGGGGCTGGTCGTGTTGCTATTCCGTGGCAAACCGACCCTCGATGCCGGGGCGTGGGCCCAGATGAGCGGATAGCGATACCGATCCGCCAAAAAGAACCCGTTCGACCTGCAAGGACGCGAACTGTGATAAGTAATAAGGAATACAGCCGTGGGCGTTGAAACCGCGAGATGGATCCCCTGGCTGCCGGCAGTGGCGGCGGTGCTGTGCGGGTTGTGCTGCACCCGGCGTAGCCTGCGCGTCGCGGCGGCACCGGTCTGCATCGCGTCGATCCTCGGGGCGTTTGGGATCACCTGGATGGTCAAGGGGGGGATCGAGCCGGGCGCGGACGGGGCGGTGGTCCCGTTTTTTGACTGGATCCAGATCGGGGGGTTCGGGGTTGATTTCAGCTACTTCATCGACCCGCTGACGATCATCATGCTGCTGGTGATCACGGGGATCGGCACGCTGGTGGTGATCTATGCCAGCGGGTACATGGCCGGGGACCGGGGGTACGCGCGGTTCTTCGCGGCGGTGAGCCTGTTTATCTTCGCGATGACGACGCTGGTGATGGCTGACAACCTGGTGCTTTTGTACCTGGGTTGGGAGGGCGTGGGGCTGTGCTCGTATTTATTGATCGGGTTTTATTACCAGAAGCCGTCGGCGGTAGCGGCGGCGAAGAAGGCGTTTATCGTTAACCGGATCGGGGACCTGGGGTTCGCGTTGGGGATCATGCTCACGTACCTGGAGTTCAACACCGTTCAGTACGCTCCCTTATTTGAATTGCTTGATCAGCAGACGAACGGGGCGTCGTGGTCGGTGCAGGTGATCCCGTTCCTGCTGATGCTCGGGGCGTTTGGCAAGAGCGCGCAGATCCCGCTTTATGTGTGGCTGCCCGACGCGATGGAGGGGCCCACGCCGGTGTCGGCGCTGATCCACGCGGCGACGATGGTCACAGCGGGGGTGTACATGATCGCCCGGCTGTTCCCGCTGTTCGAGCTATCGCCGTACGCGCTGCCGGTCGTGGCGGTGGTCGGGGCCAGCACAGCGCTATTCGCGGCGACGATCGCGCTGTGCCAGTACGACATCAAGCGGGTGTTCGCGTATTCGACGATCTCGCAGCTGGGGTACATGTTCCTGGGCGTGGGGGTGGCGTCGACGGTTGGGGGGGTGTTCCATCTGTTTACGCACGCATTTTTCAAAGCCCTGTTGTTCCTCACCGCCGGGTCGGTCATGCACAGCCTGGCCGGGCAGCTGGATATGCGGAAGATGTCGGGGTTGAGGCACAAGATGCCGGTCACGTGCTGGCTGATGTTCGTGGGCTGCCTGGCGCTAGCGGGGTTCCCGTACACCGCAGGGTTTTTCAGCAAGGACCTGATCTTGGCCGACACGCTGAGCAAGGGGCTAACTCATGAGCAGCCGTTGTACACGCTGCTGGCCGTGGTTGGGCTGGTGACCGCGTTCCTGACCGCGTATTACACATTCCGGTTGTGGTTCCGGGTGTTCACCGGGCCACAGGAATACGAGATGGGCACCGAGCATGGCCACGGCAGCGAACATGAACCCCACGGACCCACCGACGACCCGCAGCACTCTGCTGGGAGCACGAGCCGTATCCAGGTCGAGCACCACCACGATGCGCACGAGGTGAGTTGGCTGATGAACGGCCCGCTGGTCCTGCTGGCGGTCGGCGCGGTCATTGCAGGGTTTAGCTGCGGGCACTGGATCGAGGAGATGGTCTTGGGCTCGAGCGCCGAACCTGTCCGGGTTGCCGCGGGTCACCATGGCGATCACGGGCACGTGACGCTGATGGGCATGGAGCTGCACGCGGCGATGATGTGGATCAGCAGCGCGATCGCGATCGGAGGTATCGCGGTGGCGGCGTATTTCCACCGGTTGAACCGGGCGGGAGCCGACGAGCTGGCCACCCGTTGGCGAGGCTTGGTGCGTGTCCTTGAAAACAAGTACTTCGTCGATGAGATGCTACAGTCGGCGGTCGTGGGGCCGTTGCGGGTCCTAGGGGATTTGTGCTTCGTATTCGACCGGCTGGTGATCGATGGGGTGGTGGCAGCGGTGGCGTGGGTCCCGAAGATGCTGGGGCTTACGGTGCAGCCGGCCCAGCGTGGGCTGCTACAGGGTTACGGGATCGGTATGGCGGCAGGGACCGCGGTGCTGGTCCTGATGGTGATCTGGGCGTATGGGTCGTGAGTTGATGTGGGAATGTGTAGGGTGGGCAATGCCCACCACGGTTTGCCACATAATGCTCGAAGACGGTGGGCGGTGCCCACCCTACACGCTACACGCTCGTAACGATGCGATATGAACATTTAGACTAATGACGATGGACACAGACCGATACCTGATCCCGATGATGTTGCTAGTGCCGCTCTTAGGCGGGCTGGTCGGTATCTCGCCGTTCATTACCTCAAAGAACATCCGTCAATGGGCGATGGTCAATACGCTGATCACGCTGGTGATCTCGTTGATCGTGGCCGAACAGTTCGACTGGGGATCGCCGGCACTATCTCAACTGGGGCACGCCACGGCGTATATCCCGCAGTTCGGGCTGGCGTTCGCGTACGGGGTGGATTCAATCTCACTATGGCTGGTGCTGCTGACCACGTTCTTGATGCCGCTGGTGGTGCTGGGCTCGTTCTCGGCGGTTCAAGAACGGTCGAAAGAATTCTACTTCTGGCTGCTGTGGCTCGAAGCGGCGATGCTGGGCGTGTTCGTGGCCACGGACCTGATCTTTTTTTACATCTGCTTCGAGTTCACGCTCGTGCCGATGTTCTTCCTGATCGGGATTTTTGGGTCGACCCAGCGGCTCAAGGCTGCGAAGGTGTTCTTCCTGTACACGTTCACCGGGTCGATGCTCACGTTCGCAGGGGTATTGTACGTGGCGTGGTGGCACTACGACGTGTTTGGGACGTGGACGTTCAACATCGCGTCGCTGGTCCAGGCGGCGGCCGACCCGGTGACCGGGCTAAGCAGGACACAACAGGCGTGGGTGATGACGGCGATGCTGGCAGGGTTCGCCGTGAAGGTCCCGCTGTTCCCGTTCCACACCTGGCTGCCGCTAGCGCACACGGAGGCCCCGACCGCCGGCTCGGTCGTCCTGGCGGGGGTGTTGTTGAAATTAGGGACGTATGCCCTGCTGCGGCTGGCGATCCCGATGGCGCCGCTGGCGGCGATCGATTTCGCGCCCGTGATCGGGGTCCTAGCGGTCGTGGGGGTGTTGTACACGGCGTTGATCTGCTGGGTGCAGCGGGACATCAAGAAGCTGATCGCGTATTCGTCGGTCTCGCACCTGGGGTTCTGCGTGCTGGGGATGTTCGCGTTGAACACGATCGGGATCGGCGGGTCGGTGATGTACATGATCAACCACGGCCTCTCGACCGGGGCGTTGTTCCTGTGCGTAGGCATGATCTATGAGCGGTTCCACACGCGCGAGATGGCCCGGCTCAACGGCTTGGCGAAGGTGATGCCGGTCTGGTCGTTCTTTATGGTGTTCTTCTGCTTGGCCAGTGTCGGGCTGCCGGGGTTGAACGGGTTCGTGGGTGAGTTCCTCACGCTCTTGGGCGCTTTCAAATCACCGGCGGAAGTCTTGGGCCCTGAGTACGCGGTCGCCGCGGGGTTCGGGATGATCCTGGCGGCGATCTACATCCTGTACATGGTGGGCAAGATCGTGTTTGGCCCGCTGAAGATCGATACAACCGACGGCCCGGTCGGCCACGGGGCTGATGGAAAGGATCACACGCAGGTGACAGATCTCAACATCCGGGAGATCGCCACCCTTGTGCCGCTGGCGGTGGCGTGCCTGGCGTTCGGGCTCTACCCCACCCCGGTGCTGCGGTCGCTCGAAGAGCCGATCGATCGCCTGATGCAGCGGGTGGATGCGGGGTTGGTGCAAATCGACGAGTTACCCGCAGTTGATCCCGCGAACTTCACGGTATCGGAAGGGAACCTAACCGCCTCACCGAAAAAATCGGTCTCACAGGACCGGGTACCGGGTGACCTCGATGAATCGTTAACCCTTGGTCTAAACCGCGACGCGGAGCCGGCACGATGAACCCGATGAGCGACAAGCTGGCGTTGATCTGGCCGGAGGTGATCCTGCTGCTGGGGGCGTGCGGGTGCTTGGCGTTGGGGCTATCGAGCTCGGCTCAAGCGAGGCGGGCGACGGTCTTGCTAGCGGGGCTTGCTCTCTCGTTGGCTGGGGTGTTTGTCTGGTACGGCCCGGCAGGTGAGGCGACGGATACCTCCATCTTCACGGTTTACATCAAGCTAGCGATCATCGGGCTGGGCTTGCTTCTGCTGATGGTGACCACTGGTGTCCCCGATCAGCTGCACCAGGACAGAGAGGCGGAGAACCAACAGAGGCGGGGGTTGGCGTTTGAACCCGCTCACACGCTACGGGGTGAGTTCTTCGCGTTTTTCCTATTTAGCCTCGCCGGGGCGATGCTCTGCGCGGGGGCGGATGATCTCGTGTGGCTGTTCCTGGCATTAGAACTCACAAGCCTGCCGACGTACGTGATGGTCGCGACCACGCGGGACCAGTCCCAGGCCCGTGAAGCGGCGGTGAAGTATTTCTTTTTGGGCGCTCTGGCCGCGGCGGTGTTCCTTTACGGGTTTACGCTGATGTACGGGGTGACCGGGACGACCGGGTTTGCGGGGATCGAGCGGGCGATCCGCTCCGCCGACCCGCTGCCGTCACTATTCATCGTGGGATTGGTGCTGGCTGTGGTGGGGGTATCGTTCAAGATCGCTGCGGTTCCGATGCACTTCTACGCCGCCGACGTGTACCAGGGCGCCGCGGTGCCCGTGACCGCGTTCCTGGCGATCGTGCCCAAGATTGCGGGTTTCGTGACGCTGATCAGCTTGCTTCGCTTAACGGGGTATCTCGACAGCTCAGGCTATGAACCGGTGGCTTGGGTGTTGTGGGCGATGGCGGTGGGGACGATGACGATCGGGAACGTGCTGGGCTTGCTACAGCAGAATGTCAAGCGGGTACTGGCGTATAGCTCGGTGGCGCATTCGGGGTATATGCTCGTTGGGTTGATCGCGGCTAAGTCGTCGGGATCGGGAGACGGGTCGGCGATAGGCGATGGGGTCGCGGGGGTGTTGTTTTATCTAGTCGCGTACGGGCTATCGACGCTGGGGGCGTTCGCGGTGCTGGGGGTGGTCGCGGCCCGGGATGGGGAGGCACAAACGTATGACGACATCGCTGGGCTGGGGCGGCGCCACCCGATGGCGGGGGCGATCTTGGCGGTGAGTGTGTTCTCATTGATCGGTTTGCCGCCGTTGGTCGGGTTTATCGGGAAGATCTATCTATTCGGCTCAGCGATCGAGCACGGGTACGTGGCGCTGGTCGTGATCGCGGTGCTCAACAGCGCGGTGTCAGCGGTGTATTACCTGCGGATCATCGCGTGCTGCTATTTCGGTCAACCTAATGAGGACACCACGGTCGCTCCACTGAACGCGAGGTGGATCGGGGCGGCGATCGCGTCGCTGGGGGCGGTGTTGTTGGGATTCGGGGGTGGGAGCCTTGTTGAAGCAGCGAAGAATGCATCGGGCCCGCAACCCCCGTCCACATCTACATTGGTGCAAAGCCAGATGGGTGATGTGTATTCCGATTGATACAGACCGGGATCAATCCTGGATCATCGCCAAAGCCGTAAGAACCCGCTTGCTTACGCGCGCGGCTCGCGACGGAGGGTTTACGGTCAAGCGGCGGCGGCGTGCTCGTCGGCGTAGCGGTCGCGGATCTTCACGAACTGCTCCTCGACGCTGGTAAACGCCTCGATAATCTGGGGGTCGAAATGGGTGCCGGCGTCTTGGAGCAGGATGCCGCGAGCTACGTCATGGGGCATGGCGTTTTTGTAGACGCGTTTAGAGGTTAGCGCGTCGTAGACGTCCGCGACGGCGACGAGCCGGGCGCAGAGCGGGATGTCTTGTCCGACCAGGCCGTTGGGGTACCCCTTCCCATCGAAACGCTCATGGTGGCAGGCGGCGATGTCCCGGGCCATCTGCAAGAACGGGACCCCGGGGTGCTGGCGCAGCGCCGCGTCGAGGGTCTCGGCCCCGGCGATGGTGTGGGTCTTCATGATCTCGAATTCCTGATCGCTGAGCCGGCCTGGTTTAAGCAACACGGAGTCGGGGATCGCGACCTTGCCGATGTCGTGCAGGGGGCTGGTGAGGTAGATCAACCGGCAGTACTGATCATTGACCGTGTCTGGGTGCGTGTTCTGCTTGACGAGCTGCTTGGTGAGGATCTTTGAGTAGTTGCGCACCCGTTCGAGGTGGGCACCGGTTTCGGGGTCGCGTGACTCGGCCAGTTTCGCCATCGCGAAGATGGTCAGGTCACGGGTTTCGAGCGATAGGATGCGCTCCCCGGCACGGACACGGACCATCAGCTCGTTGGGCTCGAACGGCTTGGAGATAAAGTCATCGGCCCCGGCGGTCATCCCTTCGACCGTGTCCTGCTTCTGGCTGCGGCTGGTGAGGAGGATGACGTACACATACCCGTTGTAGTCCCCGGACCGGATGGCCTTACAAAGCTCTAGCCCGTTGAGGTTGGGCATCTCCCAGTCTGAGATGACAAACCGGCACGAGCCCTCGTCGAGGACCTGGAGCGCTTTCTGGCCATCGCTGGCGGTGATCACGTCGTAGCCCGATTGGGTCAACGCGTTGTCGAGAAGCTCAAGGGTGATCTCGTCGTCATCGACTATAAGGATCTTCATCCATTCTGCTCCGTTGCTTTGGCGACCGTGGCCATCTCTTCGGGCACGGCCTTGATAAAGCGATCGATTTCCTCCTTCAGGCGGTCCAAACAGGACACCGCTTGATCCCAATCCCCGTCGCGCCCGATCGCCTCGAGCTGGCCGGCCCAGTCGCAGACGTGCTTGACGGATAGGTTCGCGGCAGACCCTTTCAATGCGTGGGCTACCCGCGCTACCTGCGGGGCGTCTTGCTCACTGATCAGCTTGCCTAGTTCTTCGAGGTCTTGCAGCGACCGCTCTTGAAACTTATCGAGCATCCGGGCTAGCAACTGAACATTGCCCATACACCGCTGGAGGGCCTCGGCGGCGTCGAGAGGGCGGTCGGGGGGCGATTCATCGTCCTGGTTCGGATTGAGGACCGGACCCGCCGCTTCGTCTGAGTCGACCGGATCGGCGGGCTCGGTGGGCGGTATCGCGGGGGGCGAGTCCGATAACGCGTCGCCATGGGGCCGTGACGGGTCGGATCTTTCGAGGTGCGCTTCGATCGCATTGACGAGCCGTTGGGTGTCGAGCGGCTTGGTCAAGTAGTCGTCCATTCCCGCTTCGAGGCACCGCTCGCGGTCTCCTTTGACGGCGTTGGCGGTCAGGGCGATGATCGGGATCCGCTTGCGGCTGCCTTTGAGGAGGCCATCTTTTTCCAATTCACGGATCTTGCGGGTCGCCTCGAACCCGTCCATCTCGGGCATCTGACAGTCCATAAGGATCAGGTCAAAGGCTTCGCGGGTGACGGCTTCGATCGCGGCGGTGCCCGTGTCGGCGAGGTCGAACTCGTAGCCGACCTGGGTGAGCACCTCGCAGGCCACCATCTGGTTGATCTTGTTGTCCTCGGTGAGCAGGATCCTGCCCTCACGCTGCTGGACACCCAGGGGTACCTCTGGGCTGACTACGTCACCCTGCTCTATGGTCGGATCGACGGGTACCGGCCCGTTCACAACGGTGATCAGCGTGTCGAACAGTTGAGACTGGCGCACCGGCTTGGGCAGGCAGGAGGTAATGCCGTGCATCTCCAAGACCTCTGGGTCGACGACATCGCTGACCGGGGTCATGAGGATAAGGTTTTTGATCGCTTGACCACCGTTGTGACGGATGACATCGGCCAGTTTCAGGTTGTCCGCCTTGGCCAAGTGATAGTCAAGCATCACGGCCGTGAAGGCCGCGCCGGTGTCGATCCCGTCGCGGATGATCTCCAGCGCTTCGTCGCCGCTGGCCGCGGCCAACGCGGTCACGCCCCACCCCTGCAACTGCTTGATCAAAATGTCCCGGCTCGTGGGATGGTCGTCGACGACCAGGCACCAGACCTTGCGGAAATCGGGACGGCTTCGATACCGCAGGACGCTGTGGGCCGGTGGCTGTTCCTTGATGACCTTGATCGTGAACCAGAAGGTCGAGCCACGGTCGGGCTCGCTCTCGACGCCGATCTCGCCGCCGAGCAGGCGCACGAGTTTCTGGGAGATCGCCAACCCCAGGCCGGTGCCGCCGAAGCGCCGGGTCGTTGAGGTGTCCACCTGTGAAAACGACTTGAACAGCCGCTTGCGGCGCTCGGAGGGGATGCCGATCCCGGTGTCGCTGACCGAGAACCGGATGAACGCTTCGCGGTGGTCGTCTTGATCGAGGGTGGCCCTGATCACCACGTCGCCCTCCTGGGTGAACTTGATCGCGTTGTTGACCAGATTCGTGAGGATCTGCCTTAGCCGCACCGGGTCGCACCGTACATAAGAAGGCACCGCCGGGTCGATGAAGCAGGCCAGCTCGAGGTTCTTGGCGTGGGCGCGCTCGGCGAAGACGTGGACGATCCCGTCGATGTGTTCGACCAGGTCGAAAGAAACCAGGTCGATCTCTAGCTTGCCGGCCTCGATCTTCGAGAAATCGAGGATGTCGTCGATCAGCTGAAGCAGCGTGCCCGCGGAGGTCTTGACGATCTCTAGGTAACGCCTCTGCCTCGTGGATGGCTCGGTCTGAAGCAGCAGGTCGACCATGGCGCTAACCCCGTTCATAGGTGTGCGGATCTCGTGGCTCATGTTGGCCAGGAACTCACTCTTGGCCTTGTTGGCTGTTTCGGCGGCCTCTTTGGCTTCGACCAGCTCGCGTTGGGTCTGCTTTCGTTCGGTGATGTCACGCATGAACGCCAGCAGCAGGGCCCTGCCGCCCAGGAACATGCGCGAAGCAGAGATCTCGGTGATAATGTGGCGGTTGTCCGCGGTGACGCAGCGCAGCTCGCTGGTATCCGAGGACTGCTTCTTGAGCACCGATCGGCTTAGACGCTGGAATTGTTCCATGTCCTCGGGGCAGACCTGCTGGATGGGCAACCCGGCGAGGTCGGCCAGCGGACAGCCCAGCATGGCCGCCGCCGCAGGGTTGGCCTCGACGACGCGTTCCGTCGTCGGATCGATCAGCAGGATCCCGTCGTTGGCCGATTCGTACACGAGGCGCAGGCGCTCGCGGCTCTGGAACAGCTCGGCCTCGGCGCGGCTCCGCTGCTCGATCTCCTTCTGGAGATGGCGGGTCTGGGCGGCCAGGTCGGCGGTGCGCTGCTCGACGCGGTTCTCGAGGTCCTGGGCCCGGGCTTCGAGCAGTTCACGGTTGCGTTGCATCAGCCACACCAGGATCACCGAACCGATGGTGATCGCGACGACCCCGAAATGGGCGGCCATGGCGAATTGCCGCGAGTGACGTACATCGCCGCGTGACCAGAAACGCTCGTCGGGCTGACCGGCCCACAGCACCCACTGACCGGCTTCGTCATGGGTACGGATGGGGTGGACCTCGGAATATAATAGGGTTGGGTTGGGTTTGGCCCGTGATAGCCAGAAATCAGACGTCTGCCAGGCACCGGGCTGGCGTGGCTCGATGGTGTAGTTGTGCTCGATACTGCGGATCGCATAGTCCCCGGTGGGCAATAGGTCACGCAGCGCGTGCGAAAGCATCACCATCGACACGCCGCCTTCTAGGTCCCCCTGAGGGTTGTAGAACGGCACGGTGTAGACCAGCCCGCAGCGGTCTTTGTCATCGGGGTTAGAGGGTGAGTAGCGGCTATTGTCACAGGTCATGACCTCGCGGCCGCCGACCGCGGGGAAATCCATATCGGAGACCTCCTCTAGCCGCGGGGCGCGGGCCCGGATCCAATCGAGCTGCTCCTTCATCAACCGGTATTCATGGATCTCGACCGCCTCGGGATCCGGGGTGGCCGGGTGGTGGTCAGGGTCGGGGTCGGTCTCCTGCGGGGGGTGGGCATCGCCCGCGGGCCCTTCAAAGGCCACCCAAGGCTCCCAGGGTTCGCCGGTTCGAGGGTTGATCCGGTCCGGGTCGAGCTTCGCGGGTACGATATAAATCCTCGAGACCGCGATGCTCGTGGCGAGGTTGTTGTAGATCTCTTGGATGGTCTGGCGGACCTCGGGGTCCAGGGCCGGCTTGCTTAACCCTGAGCTGATGGCCTGCGAATCGATCCCCCTGACGCTCGGTAAGCGGGCGATCGTCCGCAACTCCTGGTAGGACTTCCTGAACACCTCTTCGACCTTGAGGGCGACGTTGACCGCCTCTTTGTGGGACTCGGCGTGGTAGTTATCCATGGCCAGGCGGATATCGGAACGATGCTTCCAGTGGATCAAGCCAGACAGTGCCACACCGATCACCACCACCGCCACGATGCTGAGTCGTTTCATCGGTCGCCCCTTTCGTCAGGGGCGTGCGTGCCCGGCCTGTCCACGAGCGTGCGCCGGGAGCACAGTCCTACCCATGCCGGAGGACCTATCCGAGCAGCCGATCCGCGATTTGTCGATGACCCTTGGCCTGTCATGGTGTCTTCTTACTATCGGCCTGGGCGAGGACCGAGGGGATCGCCGCCAGGCAACGATCCAGTTCCTCTTGCATCTGTTGCAAACATTCCGAGGCGTGGTCCAAACAACCCTCGCGGCCCATGGTTTCAAGCTCCTCCGCCAACCGCCCTAGTTGCTGCGCGGAGAGGTTTGTCGCCATGCCCTTAAACGCGTGAGCCTGTGCGGCCGCGGTGCACGCGTCGCCTTCCTCCACGAGGCCCACCAGCCGCTGAAGGTTCGAAACCGATTGCTGCGCGAATTTATTGAGTAACCGGTGCATCATCTGCACATTACCGAAACAGCGATCGATAAGCTGATCCACGTCGATGGGGTGGTCCCCGATCGGTATCGGCGGGTCGGAGGCGGGCGGGCGGTCTGGCTCACCCTCGACCGGCAGCGGGGAGGGGTGGGCGTGGTCGTGCTTTTGGTTTTTTTCACCTAGACCGGTGTTGTCGGCCGAAGCGAGGCAATGCTTGATCGCGTCCAGCAGCCGTTGCGGGTCGAGAGGTTTAGTCAGGTAATCGTCCATGCCCGCTTCCAGGCACCGCTCTCGATCCCCTTTAATCGCGTTAGCGGTCAGTGCGATGATCGGTAAACGTTTGGGCCCGGCTTGGGAGAGGTCACCCGAACACTCCAGAACACGGATGCGTTGAGCCGCATCGAACCCGTCCATCTCGGGCATCTGGCAATCCATCAGGACAAGATCGAAAGCGGTGCGTTGGACCGCCTCGACCGCCTGCCTGCCGTTGGACACGACTTCGTAGCGGTATCCCCCCTTGGCGAGGACTTCTCCGGCGACCAGTTGATTGATCTCATTGTCTTCAGCTAAGAGGATCCTCGGCGCGTCTCGGTTGTCGTTGTCTTTAGGGGTTGTCGGGTTGGTGCGTTCCTGACCCTCTTGACGCAACGGTGGATTGTCGCTGACCGATAGCTTTCCTTGAGCGGCGTGTAATACGGCATTGAGTAGTTCTGATTGACGGACCGGCTTGTTCACGCAGCCGGCGATGTCGTGGGCGCGCATCGAGGGTTCGTCGAGCCGATCTCCGATCGAGCACATTGCGATGAGGGCCGTCGCCTGTGTCGACGGTGATTGTTTGATCTGTTTGGCCAAGCCCAGCCCGTCGACGCCCGGCATCTGAAGGTCGAGTATGGCCAGATCGACCGGCTGCCCATCGGCCGCGGCCCGCTCCAACATATCCAGGGCCTCGGCCGCGTTGGCGGCGGTATGAACCCGCATCCCCCAATGGTGCAACTGCTGCTTGAGGATGTCACGGTTCGTGGCGTTGTCATCAGCCACTAGCACGGCCAGCTGCGTTAGGTCTGGACGCGATACCGCTGTAAGGTTTGAGGTCGAACGTGAAGCGGCCTTGCCCAGGGTCACGACGAAGGTAAACGCGGTGCCTTTTCCGACCTGGCTGCTGACCCGGATCCACCCGCCCATCAGCTCGATGAGTCGTTTCGAGATCGCCAGGCCTAGGCCGGACCCCCCGTATTTTCGCGTCGTCGAGGCGTCGATCTGGCTAAACGATCGGAATAGGCGGTCCATCCGCTGAGACGGGATCCCCACGCCGGTGTCGCGGGCCACGAAACGGATCACCACGTGTCCGCTATAGTCCCGTTCTAGGCTGACCTCGAGGGTGACCTCGCCTTGGTCGGTGAATTTCATCGCGTTGTTGAGGAGGTTCGTGACCACTTGTCGCAGGCGGTTTGGGTCGCCGACCACTTCTTCGGGCACCCCGGGATCGATCTTACAGAGCAGCTCCAGCTGCTTCTGCGACGCTTTCGTGGCAAAGGCCTGGATCCAGTCCTCGATGCCTTCGCATAGATGGAAGGGGATCTGCTCGAGCTCGATCTTGTCGGCTTCGATCTTGGAAAGATCCAGGACGTCGTTGATGAGGGCCAGCAGCACGTCGGCGGAAGACTTGGCCACCTCGAGGTATTTGCGCTGCTTCTCTTCCATCTCGGTGCCTAGCAGAAGCTCGATCATCCCGATCAGCCCGTTCATCGGTGTGCGGATTTCGTGGCTCATCGTGGCCAGGAAGTCACTCTTGGCGCGGCTGGCCGATACGGCCAGGTCTTTGGCCCGTACGAGCTCGTCCTCGACCTGCTTGCGGTCGGTGATATCGCGGACCATCGCCAGGATCAGCGTCCGGCTGCCCAGCCGCAGCCGGGACGCTGAGATTTCCACGGGCAGCGTCCGGCGGTCTCTCGTGGTGCACGACAGCTCTTGCGTGAAATAGCTGCCCTGCTCGATCACGGCCGTGCCGAATTCTCGAAAAGCGTCCATTTCATCGGGGTGGATCCGCGAGACCGGCATCCCGGCCAGCTCCTCGACCGTATACCCGAGCATCTGGGCGGCGCGGGGGTTGACTTCGATGATCTGCCCCAGACCCGGGTCGATGACGAAGATCCCGTCGTTGGCGGCCTCGTAGATCTGGCGCAGGCGGTGGCGGCTCTGAAGCACTTCTTGCTCGACCCGCTTGCGGTCGGTGATGTCACGGAACACAAGCACGTACCCGATATCCTGATCATTGCTGGCGACGGGGTTGAGCGCATAAGAAACCGGAAACAGCGCGCCGTCCTTGCGACGGAAATGCCCGTCCTCGTTGCGGACCGGTCCGTCCCGTTCGGTCCTCTGACTCAACGAAATCTGTGGGCGGCCGTCTGGCTGATCCGAAGCGGTGTGCCGGATCTCGACGATATCCAGCAGTGACCTTCCGGACAGCTGCTCGTGGGTCCAACCTAGCAGCTGCTGCCCAGCGGGGTTGATGAACAGGACGTGGCCGTGGGGGTCCATCGCGCAGACCCCGTCGCCGATCGACGCGACCACGGCGTTGAGTTTTTCCTGTTCTTTGGCGATCTGTCGGTCTGAGGATTGCTTGAGCTGATCGTAGAGCTGGCGCATCTCGTCGGACGAGATCGCTAACGAGCGTTCGAGCAGGTAGCGGTCGTGATCGATCTGGGTATAGGCCTTGTCGACGCGCTGCAACAGCTGTCGCCACTGGTCAAGATCCGGGATCGTGTCCTGATCGAGTCCGAACTTCCTGAGTTGTCGGATTAGCAGCCTGTGCATCGCTTGCTCATGTCTCGTGGATCGTGGTCAGCGTCATCGTTTGGTTGTGCAGATCGCAGTGCCCGGTCACGAACGGGGAGATCTCTCCGTAGGAGTAGAACCCGACCTGTTGAGTCCCTTCGGGCAGCGTCTCTAACGCCGATTCGAGCTCGTCTTCCGTGCGTTCGCCGAGGATCAGCCGCCGGCCCACGCAGCTGATGGCGATCGAGAGGGTCGGCCCGTTGGCGGCTCCATTGTTGCGTTTGGTCATCAGTGCCGCGTCGGAGGCCCCATCGATGAGCCGGTCGAAATTCGCTTTCATCAATTGCGCCAGGTGGCCCTGAGGGACATCGCCGGCGAACGTCATCGATTGAGTGTCCTCATCAACGGCGAGGATGGTGCGGACCACGCGTTTCTCATCGGAGCGATCTTTGCGCACCGCTAGCGGGAATAGCAGCGCAGTCGCGGGCAGGCCGGAGGCTCGATCGCCGAGGTACCGCTTGTACAGCTCCAGAGACGGTTTGCCGTCGAGTTCGTAGAGGATGTTGTCCTGTGACCGGGTGACCAACCGCTCGGGGCCGAAGATATCCCAACCCCCCTTCGAGCCGTGGCCGATCCGCACATGGTCGCCGTAAAAGCCGACAGCGGTGATGTATCCGCTACACGGCTGGCGGTTCTTGAGGACCCACGTCTGCTTGAACCGGTCGCCGTCCCCGGCTAGGCCACCCGTCACCACCACCGATTCGGGCAACACCTCGTTGAGTCCTTTTACAAGCTGACTTCCATTGACCGATAGCCCATCTGACAAGACCAGGACCCCCGCCAATCCCGGGTCCTGCAACGTCTTGGCGATTTCCGTCCCCGCTTGGTGGGAGTCTTCCTGTTGGCTGATCTTCGCATGGGTACAGACCAGGTGCGTTTGGTCGAATCCGACAACCGCGACGGATAAGCCGTTGTCCGATAAACCGGCAGCGGCGATCTCACCGGATGTCGAGCAGCCGACCATGTGGGCATTCGGATAAGCCTGCGAAAGCTCGGCAATCGGCTGCGGGTGGTCGATAAATCGTGACGCGCCGAAGACCACGACCAGTGATTCGGGGCTGTCGAATTGAGGGAAAGGCTCGGCCGACCACCCCCGTGTGGGGTCATAGGTGAATGTTTCTAGTTTCATTTTAAATCTCGCTTTCTACAGGGTGTATGGCTGTCCTCGCGGCGGTCGTTCATCGGTAAATTTGTTCCTGCCATCGACACCGAACATCCCGGCCACCCACCGCTGATCGTCATCGACCGTCCAGATATCCTTACACGGATGAGAGGTCATGGGCTCGAGGACTCCTGGGTGGGGTGCAGGTCGGTGGGGGGGCGACGCAACTGGTTGAGCGTCGCCGGAAACGCTCTCATGCATTTCTGTAATTCGCTGTACATCGCTTGAATGCACTGAGACGCCTCGGCGAGGCTGTCGTTGTGCGCCATGGATACGAGCTGCTGGGCTAACTCCGCTAATCGGTCGGCGCCGGCGGCTTCGGCGTTCTCCTTCAATCGACAAACGGTGTGGGCGACCTGTTGCGCGTCTTCGTTTTCGACAAACCCGATGAGACTCTCGAGGTCCTGGGCCGATTGATCACGGAAGATCTCTAGAGCCGACGCCACGGCGTGGGCATCATTCTGGCAGCGGGCCCATACCGATTGCAGGTTAAAGGCTGAATCCGTAGGGCCCGTCGCGGTGGCGAGATGAGCCTCGATCGTCGTGATCAGCTGCTGCGCATCGAGGGGCTTGGTGAGGTAGTCGTCCATCCCGGCGACCAGGCACCGCTCTCGATCGCCTTTGATAGCATTGGCGGTCAGGGCGATGATCGGCAAGCGACGTCCCTCGCCATCGGGCAGCTGCCCAGCGCGTTCGAGGTGGCGGATCTCTTTGGCAGCGACGAACCCGTCCATCACCGGCATTTGGCAGTCCATCAACACAAGGTCGAACCGTTGTTTTTGGACCCACTGGACGGCTTCATAGCCGCTGGAGGCGACTTCATAGCGATAGCCGTGCTTCCTCAAGACCTCGCTAGCGACCATCTGGTTGATCTCGTTGTCTTCGGCTAACAGGATCAGGCTATCGCGGTTTGGCGCCCCCGCCACGGTTTCGGTTGGATGCCCGTCCGTATCCGCGACCCCTGAGCTACGAGGACCCGACGGGCGGGGTGTGCCTCGGCCCAACGCCACGGTGACCGCGTTGAACAGCTCCGACTGACGGACCGGCTTCGTGACTCGAGCACAGAACCCGTAGGACTGCTCTTGTTCTTGGCTTAGGGTGTCTTCGACCGAACCCAGGAGGATCAACGCGGTTTCCGAAAGCGTGTGATCGCTTTTGACCCGTTGAGTGAAGGAGAGGCCGTCCATCCCGGGCAGGTACAGATCCACGAGGGCGATCGAGTAGGGACGGCCGTCCTTGGCTGCGGCCGCCATCATCTTCTCGGCCGTGTGGGCGTCCGGCGCGGTGTCCGCGAGCATCTCCCAATCCGTTAGCATCTCACAGAGGATCTGCCGGTGCGTTGCGTTGTCTTCGACGATCAGCGTCCGGAGGCCAGACAGCCTGCCGCGGACCGGTTGATCGTCGCCACGGCCATGATCGCCGGGCGGGGTATCAAACCGAACGGCGAACCGGAACTCCGTGCCGTGCCCCACATGGCTGTTGACTTCGATCCGGCCGTCCATGAGCTCGACCAGCCGTTTAGAAATAGCGAGCCCCAGGCCGGTGCCCCCGTATCGGCGGGTTGTCGAAGCGTCGACCTGGCTAAACAGCTGGAATAAGCGGTCGATGCGGTCGTTTGGGATCCCCACGCCGGTATCCCGGATGGCAAACTCGACGAGCGCCTGTTGCCCGGGATCCTGGGCCACGCTGACATGGATGTAGACCTCACCTTCTTCCGTGAATTTCAGGGCGTTGTTGAGCAGGTTGGACACGACCTGCCGTAACCGGTTGGGGTCACCGATCACCCGGGCCGGCACCGCGGGATCGATCCGGCAGATCAGCTCCAGCTGCTTCTGCGACGCTTTCGTGGCAAACGCCTGGACCCAATCCTCGACCCCTTCGTGTAGTGCGAATGGGATCCTTTCAAGCTCGACTTTATCGGCTTCGATCTTGGAGAAGTCGAGGATGTCATTGATCAGGTTCAGCAGCGCGTCGGCCGACGATTTGGCCACCTCGAGGTAACGCTTCTGCTCCGGTTTTACCGGGGTGTCGAGCAACAGCTCGATCATCCCGATCAGGCCGTTCATCGGGGTGCGGATCTCGTGACTCATCGTGGCCAAGAAATCGCTCTTGGCTCGGCTGGCGGTCTCGGCGGCATTCTTGGCTTTGCGCAGCTCTGCGGTACGTTCGTAGACGCGTTTCTCCAGCTCATCGCGGGCGTGTTTGATCTGCCGGTCGTTGATCTGGATCCGGTCGAGCATGTGGTTGAACACGTCGGTAAGCTGGCCTAGTTCATCGCCGCTGTATTTCACCGCGCGGGTGCTGTAGTCCTCGGTCTGTGAAACGTGCCGAGCGGTTTCGGCCAGCTCCAAGATCGGGCGGGTGAGCACCCGACGCAGCCACATCGCCAGGAAAACGGAAACCAGGACCGCGAACGTCCCGATCCCCGCGGCGATGAAGATGTTTGCTTGTAGATGGGCGTATGCTTGATGCAGGTCGTATTCGATTAGCAGGGTGCCCAAGGCTTGTCCGTCATGGTTGATCGGCTGCCACAGCAGCAGCTTCTGGTTCTCGACGCGGCAGCCGGGCTCACCGGGGGGGCGCTGCCATGGGCGCGTGCCGGGGTCGGGTCCGAGGTGAGCGAAGGGTTCGCCATGGGCGGTATCGAGGCACGCGCTGACGATGGAGGGGTCGACCATCAGAGCCCGCAGCGTCTCGACCCCGGCGTCTTGATCGTTGAATAGCAGAGCCGCTTCGCTGTGGATCGCGATCATCGCCGCTTGGGTAGAGATTTTTTCGATACTGATCTTCTCGATCTGTCCCAGCTCCCTGGCCATATCCGAGATGCAGATCAGCGTGACCGCGATAAAGCTCGTGAACGTGAATGCCAGGGTCAGCTTCGTGCCCATGGTCTGGATACGGTTGAGGAAGATCATGGCCGGCCCTCCCCTCGCTGGGTGGTTACCACCCTGGCCAGCTTAAGGATCTTGGAACTCACCGAGACCCGTGACGCCGCGATCACTTCGGCGTTGGCGTCGAAGACTACTTTGTGGTCGCGGATCGTTAGGCCGAGCATCCCTCCCTGCTCCGCGAACCCAGGGATGTCGCTGACGGTCACGGCCGGCAGGTCGTACACCTGGCCGAGGATCTCCGAGAGACGCGGCTGCTCGGAGACGCTGATGAACAACAGGTGGCTCTGCCGTAAACGTGAGACCCATTCCAGGTACGCCTGATCGTGCTGCCTGCCACCGATCTTCGACGGGACGGATAGGCGGTGAACAACCAACGGCCGCTTCATGGCGCGGTGGCCTCGAAGGGTCCGATCGAGGGTATCTCCCAAGGTATCTTGGCCCAAGACCGTCACGACCACCGGGCTTGCAGGGTCGGCGAACGCGCCCGGTGGCCAGATCGTGAAACGTATGAAATTCAAGAGGTAGGCGCACTTGATTTTGTTGATTTTCAGCTCATCCACCGTTTTGAGTGACGCCGCACAATCGCGGGACGACCAGGCGATGGCCGCCGCCACGGTGCATACCAAGATGAGGACACGTCGGTGCATCGTTACTTAGTCATCGTTCTTGGCCCAACCTCATCGCCCGTGCGCCGGCCTTCAAAACCGTAAAGTGGCTTGGGCATAGACCCCTCTTTCAACCTCCGCCGGGGTCGCGATGAACCCGAAGCTATCCCTGAACTCCGGGTGCTGGCCGTCGAGCAGGTTCTGGCCCCACACCGTGAGCTCGAGGGAGTCGGTCGGCCGCCAGGTGATGCCCAGGTCAAGGCGGAAGTACGCGTCCACGTCCACCGCCGCTAGGCCGTCGATATAACTCAACGCGGCGTTGAACTCGAGATCCGCGGTGATGTCGAGGAACGAATGGAGCTTGACCGTGTGGTGAGGGCTTAGGCCTTCAAATTCATTGAAAACCTCGCCGTGGGTCTGCACGTCCAAAAAGCTGTAGCTGGCGGTCATGCGCCAGTTCGGTGCTGGACGCCAGCTGACGAGGACATCCACCCCGTAGGTCTCGGCCGTGCCGCTATTGGCGAAGGTCCGGGTCAGGCCCGCCGTCGGGGCCAGCAGATCCCGGTACTCGTTGTAGAACGCGGCGGCGTCGATCGAGACCGCCTCACTGACCCGTACCCGGTATCCCAGCTCGTAGGCGGTGACCTCCTCGGCGTCGGTGTCGCGGTTGCCCTGGGAGGTGATCGGGATAAATACCCCTGAGGGCGGGCCACCCGAAATCAGCCCGGAATCCACGAAGGCAAACAGAAACCGCACGTCGTCTTCAAACCGGGACGGGGTCCGTACCGGTCGAGACACCGCCGCCCAGAGGATCTGACCTTCACCGGGCGTCCAAGATAACCGGGCACTGGGCTGGTACTCAAACCCAGAAAAGTCGTTGTGCTCAAACTTCGACCCGAGCATCAAAGACAAGGTCTCGGGGATAAGTGTGACGGTGTCTTGGATGAAACTGGTGACGGTGTCGGCGCTCCTGTCGGCGGGACTGAACGACAGCACCACGGTGCCCTCGGAACGGTCGCGCGTGTGCCGGTACCCCAGGCCCCAGAGGATCTCATGACGCTGGCCCAGCTGAAAGCGATGTCGGCCGTCGAGATCAAACGTGTCGCGGCTAACATCGAACCCGTTGGCCGCTACACGGTTCGTCCGATCGTAGTACCCCTGGATGCTCCAGCCCGTCTCCTCATCCGTGCCCTGCTCGACCCGGGCCAAGACGTGCCCGCCACTGACCCGCCCGTCGCCGACCACCGACGTGGCCGTAAAGTGTCCCGGTGTAGGCGTCCGAAATGACTCGCCGATTTGATTGGTGTTATAAAGATCCGCATCAAGGACAAAATTCAAGCCGTCTTGGCCATGAAGATCTACCCGGAATCCGCCCCGCGTCATATCCCAATCGTCCGGGGCGTCGCCGCCAGCATAGGCTTCGGACTGGTCGTGGTTGTGGTACTTAACCCACACGCGGTAGAACGCGTCGTCGTCGATCTGTCCGCCGTACCGAACGGTCCCGAACCCCGCTTCCTCGCTTCCGCCGCCGCCGGTGACGTACAGGCCCTGGGTATCTCTAGCGCTTTTCGTGGTGACGTTGATCACCCCGTTGACCGCGTTGGCCCCCCAGAGCGTCGCCCCAGGACCGCGGATCACCTCGATCCGATCGATGTCTTCCAGGACCGTGTCCTGCACGTCCCAGAGTGTGCCGTTAAACGAAGGGTCGAAGACGGTTCGCCCGTCGATCAACACCAACAGCTTGTTAGCAAATAGGTCGTCGAACCCTCGGGCGGAGATCGCCCACTGGCTCGAAGCCACCCGGGCCACGTTGACGCCGGGTACGAGGCGCAACGCCTCGGGGATGCTGCGGTGGCCGGATCGCCGCAGGTCGTCACCGGTGATCACGTACATCGCCGCCGGTGTGGCGAACCACGGCTGCTCGACCCCCGCGACGGATGTGACCTCGATACTCATCAACTCTTCGAGACTCAGGTCCGCAAAATCGTTGAAGGGCGACGGGTCAGGCGAGTCTAAGTGATCCATCAGCTGCGTTGAGTCGTCATCGGCCCACGCCGTGTGGTCAGGTGGTTTGATGCTCCCCTGGTCGGGAGCAAGATCCTCGCCTACCGCTGGATGCAGGCTAAGGCCCCATGACAGCATCATGACGACGATGCACAAACCCGCCCGATCAAACAAATCATCTGTTCTACGGTCGTGCATTTAAGCCTCCTGATAATCCATACAGACCCCAAGGCCGCTGCCCGATCAGGCTGCGCAGCCGGTGTCTGGCGCCGAACGCCTGTTTGTTCGGCTCTTTCTCCCTATCGTCTATCTAAAGGGGTTACTGGTCCGCGTGAGGCAACTCACCCTCGCCTTGACCGCTTTCTGGGATGGGCTCGGCTACAGCAGCGACCCCTCTACGCTTAAACAGACCAAGAAGCGGTGGGCGAAGTCCGGAAATATCGCCCCCAGCGACACATTGCAGACAGATATACGCATCGCGTATCGAAGTGCCGCGTCGGGCACGCGCAGGACACCGAGAATTTCCCTGCCGCGTACACGAGTGATGCCGCCATTTCATCCGGGATGGGTATATCACACGGCCCGTGACCTACCGATAACAGCCCACCAGAAACGCTCGCCCCATGAGTCTTGAATGCACGTGATATCGAGGATCAATGTAAGGCAACAGCTACGCTAGAGCATCTGGCATCAATGTTCTCCATAGCCACAGGCTTGAAAGTAGTTGGGGCATTCTGTGGGGTGAACGGCTCGCAGGGCATCGGCGATGGCGTCGTTCAAGGCGTCGAACGTCTTGGCGCTGACCCGACGTAGCGACGCTTTGACTTTGCTCCACAGCTTTTCGATCGGGTTGAGGTCGGGCGAGTAAGGCGGCAAGTACCAAAGGTCCGCGCCGGCCGCTTCGATCGCCTCACGGATCCCCGCGCCTTTGTGCGACGAGAGATTGTCCATCACCACGACATCCCCGGGCCGCAGCGACGGGGCCAAGAACTGCTGTGTATAAGCCAGGAACGTTGCCGCGTCCATCGGACCGTCGACCACCACCGTCGCGCCTTGGCTCACGCCGTCGAGCCGGATGGCACTGAGCATCGTCATGGTTTTCCAGTGGCCGTCCGGGGTGTGATCCACGCAGCGCTCGCCGATCGGCGACCGGCCGTACAGCCGGGTCATGTTGGTCTTGGCCCCGGATTCATCGAGGAAAACAAACGAACCCGGGTCCACGAACCGCCGGGCGATCATGAAGCTTCGCCGACGTCGAGCCACGTCCGGACGTTCTTGTTCGGCGGCGATCAGCGACTTCTTTTTAAGGATAGCCCCAGACGCTTCAACGCCCGGCACACCGTCGATTCGACCGCCCGCACGCTCAGCAGAGGCATCAGCTGCTTGGCCGTGATCCCCGGCTGGGCCGCGACCCTCTCACGCAAGATCTGCTCATCAGCCGCCGTGAGCTTCACCGGCCCCTTGGGCCCCGGCACGCCCGGCGACAACTCCCCTCGTCGATGTCGACCCAGCCAGTCGCGCACCGTCGGCCGCGCCACGGAAAACCGCTTTGCCACCGAAGCGATCGGTTCACCCGACCCCGCCGCCACGACCACCCGCTGCCGCAAGTCCATCGAATAGGTCATGACCTTGGCCTCCATGCCAGAAATCACACTTATCGGTCAAAGAAGATTATTTACGCCAATGGCTATAGAGCCGTAACCCGTGGCCCTGGGTTTACCACGTTATCGGGTTCAAGGCTAGATGATCCGTCCGCGGCCCTTCAATCTAAGAAGTCGTAAACGATGATCTTATCGACCAGAGGATTGAGAACGTTCTTCACCGCTTCTTGGTGGTGGGGGTGGTCTAGGTAGGACCGCATCGACTGCTCATCGCGGAACGTCACGACCAGCGCGACGTCGAAGCTGCTATCGACGATCGTACGACGACTAGGGACCACACGCCCAGCTGCGACCCGAACCACACCCGGGATCGACCTGAAACTTCTGGCCGTTTCGATCACTTGTTGACGGGCCCGAGAGTTGCCGTGTTCCTTGAGCCACAGGACCACGATATGGTGAACCTCTCCTGGCCCACTCAAGCGGTGAGGATCCTGATCCGCCACGCACCCGGCGATCAGCAGACCCCATAACCCAACCCACCCAAGCGATGGGAAGGTTTTTTGAAAAAACATATCCTTCGTCATCGTTCGGGTCTGCCGTGTCTATTTCTGAGGATCCTGCTCGATCAGCCATAACACACGCAGTACCTCCGCGACGCTCCACGCCTGGGCCATGCACCCTACCGGGCGGTGGGGCGGGTCGCCGTCGTGGATCTCGTGCAGCTGCCCCAGGCCGTCGGTCATGAGGTATTCCCACAACGGCTCGACCGCGGCCAACGCCTCTTTCTTCGACTTGTCGCTAAACCGCCCCGCCCGCAGCACGGCCTCGGCGTAGGGCCCGATCAGCCACGGCCAGACCGTGCCCCGGTGGTACGCCGAGTCGCGGTCGAACATCGGGCCGGTGTAACGGCCGTGAAAGTCCGGATGATCTTCGGGCAGGGTCCGCAGCCCGTACGGGGTGAGCAGCTGCTGCATCACGGTTTTAACGATCTTCTGCTGCTTGGTTCGCGGCAGCGGGGAATGGGGCAGGCTCACCGCGAAGATCTGGTTGGGGCGGATCGTCCGGTCGGTCACCTCGTTGCCCTGGTCATCGGTCCAGAGATGGTCGTAAAGGTATCCAACTTCGTTATCCCAGAAGTTCTTCAAAAACGCACGGCTCACCCGCTTCGAGAGCTTCACGTAATGTTCGCTGGTCGACCGGTCTTCTTTCGCCAGCAGCTGCGACATCCCCACCAGCGCGTGGTACCACAGGGCGTTGATCTCGACCGCTTTGCCGAACCGCGGTGTGAAGACCACCCCATCGCGGGCCGCGTCCATCCAGGTCAGCTGGGTCCGCGCGTTGCCGGCGCTGATCAGCCCGTCGCCGGCCATGCGGATGTCGTGGTCCGTGCCGCGCAGGTACGAGTCGATGATCTGCATCACCGCCCCGCACAGCCAGCCGTTCCAGGCGTCGACATCGTCGCTCATCAGGCGGTACTGCATCGCCGCGTGGACGAACCACAGGCTCGCGTCGACCGCGTTGTAGTGCGCCGCTTTATCGTCGTAGTCGTCGAACCGATTGGGCACCAGGCCGTTGCGGATCGACTCGGCGTACACCTTTAGCGTGGACCGCGCCTCGTCGAACCGACCGGTGCACAGCAGCAGGCCCGGCATCGAGATAAACGTGTCTCTGCCCCAGTCCGCGAACCAAGGGTACCCGGCTAAAATCGTCGCCAGGGTCGTGTCCGCGATGCGCCGCTCGACCACGAAGTCATCACTGGCGATCACGAGCGCCCGTTTGAGCGTCGCCGGGTTCGGCTGCTGATCAGCCGGGAACATGGGGTGCGAAGCCTGTGATGACTGCTGTGGCGGGCTGACAAACGCCCCGGTATCCAAGATCGGCTGCAAGTGCGTCGCCCGAAGCCCCGTGTCCGTGACCGGCTCGACCGGCTGATCCGCCCACGCGACCGTCACTGACCACGTCATCGGCTCTTTGAGCTGATCGAACGCCACCTCGAACCGGCCCGGCACAAAACCGTCTTCGAGGTCGTCCTGGCCCCGCTCGGTGTCGAATGGGTAGTAGAGGTGATACCACCACGGATCGTTGGGCGGCTGCATCGGGACAAACGTCGCGCCGGCGCTGCGGAGCGTCACCTCCATGTCCCCACGGAACACGCTCACCGTCCGATCGTCGTGTGGTTGGACCGACATCGACCCCGCTTCGCGCATCTGTAGCAGGGCGTGGAAATCACGCAGTGTCATGATGGGAAATAGATCCACCTTCCCGCTGGATGCAGCCGCCTTATCGCTTAACGCGCCTAGCGAATACCGCAGTGTGGCGGCCTGCTTTTTCCAGTGGACGATCAGTTCACGCGTGTATTCAATCCCGTCTCCCGATCCTGGGGTATCTTCCGACGGGCTCCAACGGTACGTCCACTTGACACTAAGCCCCTTCTCAAACCGAACCAGCGAAACCGGGGCCTGTGGCGTGGTCATCGAACCGCTATCGGGGTCACGGAACACACACGACGAGAGCTCGATCGATTCTCCCTTGTTGCCGTGCTCAACGGTCAGCTTCTCGATCATTTGGTTCAGCGCGACGACCCGCCCAACCGGGGGCCGTGTAGCCGCAATCAGCAGCCCGTGATAACGCCGAGCGTTGACCCCCGCTGCTGTTCCCATCGCATACGACCCTCGGCCGTTGGATAGCAACCACTCCGATCCTGCTAGGTCATCCGCCGACCGGGCACAACCACCGTTGGTACCTACCGTAATATCATGGGTCCGCCATAATGCATCCATGGCGGTAATGTAGCTAAGATAGCGACACGTGTGTAGTGCCGCTCAATAGCCCAATTCTCTCTACATCACACCGGCACCAGTCTAAACCGACCATCTTCGAGCGGGTCGACTTTCTGTTTATCGATCGACACCGCATCAGGCATGTTCGCCGCAAAGACCACGCTGTCTTGACTGAGTTGCCCGACGATCTGGAACCGACCCAGCTGGCTGTCGGGGTCGAGCACGTCGTTACCGTCGTCGAATTCCGTGCCCGTCGGGTCCATCCCGACGCGGATTGTTAACCCGTCCGCGTGGCCACCGACCCGGAAGTTCTTCAGATCACCGGTCCCGAACCCATCTGCGGCATCACCATCGCCACCGAGCTGCCCATCGGAGCCGAGAGTTGCCCCGGTCAGAACAGTCAGATCCGTGACATTGGCCTTGAAGTCCATTTTCTGGAACGACTCGCCAGCAAAGAACCCGCCAGCATCGCCCTTGGAGATGACGGTCTTGACGTCTCCGTTGAACGATCCATGGAAGCCGGGGTCGATCGTCTGAGCCAAGATCACCCCAGCGGCGCCACGTTCAGCGTCGGCAACGGTCCACTGGCTACTCGACAACAAACCGGCGAACTGAGCCTTGCCGAGGGTCACCTTGGCCTTGGACCCATCATCAGGGCCGCCGAGCGTTAAATCAGCCACGAAATCGCCCGCTATCTCGTGACGCCGGCCACCTTTGGTCATCAGCACCCCGATCGTGTCCGCCTCGATCGAGCCGCTGAGCCACTGGGTCGACTCAATCTTCTTGATGTCCCCGTCAACGTGGACCGTCGCGCTGACTACCTCGCCTAGTTTCAAGCCATTTAAGTCACTCATCACCGCAAGAGACCAATCCTCGATCGTACCCCGGATATCGATGCGCCCCGTGTCCCCGTGGATCGTCCACGCCGACCCCTCCACGCCCCCAGCGATCTGAGCTTTGCCTAACGCCTTGTCGATATCCACGTCGTCGGGGTTAAGGGTCAGGTCCGCATCGAAATCCCCATCGATCGCATCGTCACGGCGATCGCCTTTGATCTTGATGGATTTGAGGGTCAACGCTTCGATCGAGCCGTCTTCCCACTGCACCGCCTCGATCGACTTGATATCGCCCCCGGCCTCAACCGACGCACCTTGGACCGATCCCAGCTTCAGCCCATCTACGCTGCCATCTGTGATCAACGTCCACCCCACGACCGGCCCATCAACCGCGATCTTGCCCACATCCCCGGTGACCTCCCATGCCACGTCGACCACACCACCAGCGATCTTCACGTTAGCCAAGGTATCCTTTGCCTCGTCGCTGCCGTCGAGGACTAAGCGGGCGTTGAAATCCCCTGCGACCCCATCTTTCTTGTCGCCCTTGATCTGGAGCTTCGCGATCGACGGGGCGATCACCTCGCTGGGACTGTCCCCGTCTTCGGAACCCCCGTCAGCACTGAGAAGCTCCGTGGCGATAAGTGACTTGATCGGTGTCAGCGATTCGATGCGCACATCGATGGCCCGGTCCATCTCGATCGTCACCGGCTTCGAATCGATCGACCCGCCGATGAAGATCTCATGATCATGGGCCACATCGCCGAGCCGTAGTTTCTCGATCCCACCCTCGAAGGTCGCGTTACCCAGCAGGTCCAGCGACCGGCCATCGAAGCTACCCACCGGGTCGACCGCGATGATGTTGTCGATGTCCAGTCGCCCGTCGCCTCCCTTAACGTTGATCTTCACCTTGGTCGAGGCGTCCGTGTCGAAGAGCTCGATGTTCATCCCTTCGCCGTCATCATCAGCCACGATCTGGCCGAAGCCTGACCCGGTGAGCTGGATCGTCACCCGCTCCTGCTCGTCATCCTCTTCAGTTTCGCCCACCAGCTTGGTGCGACCCCGACGTCCGTCGACGTTCCCAAAATCCCACACGACCTCGAAGCCCACAGGCTGCCCCGACTGGTCATGATCGATCGTGTTGTTATTTGCGCCTGAATCGACCGTTGTGTCGTCGGTTTCGATCCGGGCCAACATAAAGTACTGCCCGGGTGGCAGCGTTTCAGGGTCGAACGGCACCTCGTCCCCGAACCGGAACGTTTTAGATTTGCCCGGTTTAAGCTTGACCCGCAGTTCAGCCAGGTCATCGGTTTCGATCTCGATGTCCCCCTCATCGATCGTCTGATCGGTCGACACGAACAGCTTGATGTCGATCACGCCGTCGACCGCGACATTCCCTTTATTGGTAACCACGATCGGGATCCCCACTTTGTCTCCGGGCACCACCTTGTCCTGGAGCTTGAGCTTGTCGGCGAATTCACCGGTCAGGTCCCCGAACGGCTCGTCCACGGTCATCACGTCGTCGCTGATGTCTTCAGCCACGCCGTCGACCACCGCCACGAGGTTGTACTGCCCCTGCGGGACTGTCTCGCCGACAATGACTTTAAGCTGAACGGTCTTGCTCGCCCCGGCGTTGAGGCCAGAGATCTCACCGGTCGCGACGCTGATATCCTGGGCATCACTGCCCACCCCCACCGGCCGCAGCACCACCCCGACCTCGACCGGCTCATCAGCCCCAACCGTCCCCGTGTTCGTGACGACGACCTTCACCTGCCCTTTAGCGTCTTGGCCCGCGACCACCGCCGGGGGCAGGTTTACGTCATCGAACTGTGCCGACAGATCGACCTCTCCTTCCGGCACGTCCGCGCTAGCATCGAACAGGAATATCCCCGTGTTCCCATCCGTGAAGCCCAGCGGCAGGACCAGCTGCCCATCATCGGAGAAGACGGTCCGCCGCCCGTCCTGCCCCCCACTGATCACCCCGCCTAATAGATCGTCAACGAAGAAATCACCTACGGTTTCCTCTTGTTCATCGGGCATCAACGAAAACGCGTCGGGGCCGACCGTTCTCGTGTCCCCTTCGCCGACTTCGATCTGTTGCCCCTCACGCACGACCATGCGCAGGTGGCCGTCGCCATCGGCGACCCAGATCGAGCGGTCGTTCGACTCATCCACCCCCTCACCGCCCAGCTTGGCGGTAAAGACAACCTGCCTCTGTCCGTTGGCCACCAGCAGTGGGAACGTGGTGTCCTCGGTTTCTTCGAGCAGACCGAAATCCAGGCCTGTGAGCGACTCGAATGCCACCCCCGGACCGACGTCGGCGGCGGCATCGCCGGTCCGCGCGATCAGCTGCAAGCCGTCGTCGCCCGCTCGCCAGATCCCCACATCGTTGGTCTCATCCACCCCCGGGCCCTCGAGCAGTGATGTGAACAGCACGTCCCCTTCGGCATTAACCACGGGTGAAGACAGCAACACCGAGAACAGCACCCCGTCGCCGGCGGCAGCGGCAGGGTCGCCTTCACGCACGACGAGTTTCAGGTCACCCGCCTGCCCCGCCCAGATCCCGCCGTTAGCACCATCATCGAGAGTCGCCAAAATGGCGAGCTTGCCCGCATCATTGACACTTGACGCAAACAAGAACTCCCCGAACACGCTCCCGTCGACCCCTATCGCCAGGTCACCCGGCTGGGCGACCAGCTCGAGGCCCGCGGCGTCGCCGAACCAGATCCCTAGTGCGTCCCCCTGCGTCGTCCCGTCGCCCACGACGTTCGCCAGCATCACTATCTGCCCGCTATCCGTTAACGCTACCGGGATAAACGTGTCGCCGAACGTCCCATCGGTGCCCGGTGCTGGGTCGCCCTTCCTCGCCACCAGCTCGAACCCCCCAACGGGACCCGACCAGACCGCCGCGTCGATGAACGGGTCGTCTTGTGACATCGCCTCGTCGACCACAACCCCGACCAACGCGACGTGGTTGTGGCCGTTGACTAGGTCCCCGCCCGTGAGCAGTGCAAAATCTTCAGGCTGATCGCCCTGGCCGTCGCCCGACGGGCTAAGGAAGTCTCGGAACCTCTCCGCCAGCTGGACGTTGTCCGCCGGGCCGGTCCACAGCCCGAATCCGAACGGGTCCTCGTTGGGGTCCGTGGTGCCATCGACCACGAATAGGTTCGAGAAGATGACCTGCCCCGTGGGCGAGAGGTTGAAGCTCGTATCATCAAAGAAGAAGCCATAGCTGGCGTTGTCGATGCCGGGTGTAGGATCGCCCGACCGGGCCACGAGGGTCGGGTCGCTGGGCGAGCCCGCCCACAGGGTGGTGTTGTTGACATCGTCGACCCCCGGCCCGATGACCTGGGCCATGAACCCGACCTGCCCGGCGTCATTGAGTACCGGCCCGAAGAGGTCCGTAAAGACCAATGCGGTCTGCCCCGCGGCGGTGTTCTCTAGGGCAACCACCTCGAACGGCATCAGCCCGCTCAACAATGCCCGTCGTTCGAGGGGCTCTAAGCCATGCCACACGTTTCCCGCCCCGTGTGACGGCTGCGTGTTTTTACGTTGGTGACCGACCCGTCTGCCATACTGTGTCCGAAGCATCTTGAACGCACGAGAACAAAGCGACATGAACGCTACTCCTCCAAGCCAGGGTTGTTTGTTGTTACAGGCTCGCCCGCCGATGCGCCGACGTGGGGCTACCGTGTGACCTGTTCTTCATCCCCGTCTTCGCGGTGTATCTTGAGCCAAATAAAAATAAAATAATAGATTTTATCTACGCTTGGTCGCCGCCCAACAATCTATCTCCTATTCAAAAATGGGGGAAAAACGAGTTTTCTGTTGTGACGCGATGCAATGTTGCCAAAAAATATAATAGGCATACACCCGATATTTAGCGCAGTTTATATCTCGATGGGTCGATGTGTGGCACGCCCTATGGGCCGAGGAGGAACCCGCGAGGAATGGGTGTTATTCGAATGACAAGACCTGATTGAGCACCGCGGGCCCGGAGATCTCCCGCAGCCCAACCCGGACCTTAGCATCCGCGATCTGGTCGATCTCGACCGGGAACCGGAAACGGCGGACCACGGCTTGGTCGGGCTCGATCGCGACGATCATCCGTTCCTGGCGGGGGTAACCCGGCATGGCCGCAAACACGTTCAGCGACCGCGTCGACTGGCCCGTGTTCGTGATCACCTCGGTCACCACCGCGTCGACCCGGCCCGTCACCGGGTCGGTCTCTAACGACAGCGACGCGTCAAGCTCGACGTCGGCAAGCCCCATCTCCAGGGCAGTAGACAGG
The DNA here is from genome assembly GCA_965224205.1 of Phycisphaeraceae bacterium. Lineage (GTDB taxonomy): Bacteria > Planctomycetota > Phycisphaerae > Phycisphaerales > Phycisphaeraceae > CBDCYN01. The sequence continues at coordinate 172,900 of CBDCYN010000016.1, read as the reverse complement.
TTCACGTCATACCGCTCACCGGCGGTGAATTCGAAATGGGCCCGCAGACGCTTATCCCCGGCCACCTCTGAGACCGGGAACTGGATCACCACCGGCAGCGTCACAGAATCGTGCGGCTCCAAGGAGTAACGGTGTTCTCTGGGCGTGATCGTCCAACGGCTGGGGTGGGTAATCGTCAGCTTCCCTGTCATGGTCCGTGGCCATGAGTTGGTGAACGTGATCCGGTGCTCATGGGGCACTCCGGTCGACTCAATAAACGCGGGGTCTACCTTGAAAGAGGCCCTTAGCATCGCCAGCTGAGGGTCAATCCCCTCGATAAACACCGGCGTGGGGTTTAGCCGCACGTGATGCCGTCCCTGGGATTGACCCACCGGCACTCGGTTGCCCCATACGTCATACCCCACCGGGCTCTGGCCAAGAAAGAGATCCATCGCCGCGTCGGCCCGGGGGGCCGATTCATTCCATGTTGCCAACATCCCCCCCGCGGGACCGTCGAACACGATCCCCCTTAACCCATCGTCGAGCGGCAACTCCCCGATCGCCCGCCGGCCCGTCAGCCGGTGCTTCACCGACGCAAAAACCCCTAACAACGGGTCGGGCACCAGGGACAGCGGCCGGTCACGCGACGGGGTCCACGGACGGGCCAATGCCAACTGCTGAGCCCCAGCTTGCCAGGCGTAAATCATACGCAGCGCCAGGTCCTCGATCCGCCGCCGGTGGACCATGATTGTGCCGCTCAGCACACCGAAGTTCACCCGCATCCTGTCCATCATGCCGCGGTCCCACTCGGTGAGGTACTGACCGATCGTCTCGGGCCGGATCGCCGAAGGGACGTCGACCGTAAAAAACACGCCCGGGTCGATCTCTTCTGGTGTGGATTGAGTCAGCCGCCACGGCACGACTGGCGTGGGGCGTGGGGCCCAATCTCCGAGGACGCCGCGGATCGAACGCACCAGCTGCGGCAGGTCGGGGGTCAGGTGCATTTCAGTTTGTTCGAGGCTACCGAGCTGCCACTGGCGTACCATCTGCCCCTGCCGTAATAAAACAGGCGATAAGTACCCCAGCCACTGGTCACGCGGATGGGCAAAGATCGAGATCGGGCTGTAGCGATCGATGTCTAGCTCATGGGCTAACCGGTCCGGTAGCGGCGCCAAGCTCAGAGCAACCCGGGCGCGGCTGGCGTGGGCCCGCTGGATCAACTGGTCTAGCTGAGCCTGGCGGGTGTCGAGATCGTCCGGAGTCGTCTCGGGATCCCATGCACTTAACGTCACCAAGCCGATCTGCGTGACATCGAGAAGCTCGGGGATCAATTGTCGTTCTTCTGGCGGCGACGACTCGGCCGACAGGGAAAAACGGTAGACATCAGCTTCGCTGATCGGCTCCTCGGGGCCGAGCCATAGGAACGCTGATAACGCCCTGGCGATCGGGATAGCCGGGTCATCGGCTTCATAGGCGGTCATATCGACCAGATACCACCCGAACCGGTCCAGGGGCGGCTGCCAGTTCCAGCTCTCCGATAGCCCCCGGCCCATGGCCTGATCGTCTTGAGTCAGCAGCCGGTGGAGGTGATCATAGATCTGCACACGGGCGATCAGCTCGTGCCCAGTGAGGTCTCGTACGCGCATGTTGAGCCGCGGGCGGTCGGGGTGGCGGATGACGTTCACCGGGGTCTGCGTCCGTACGACCATGCGTGGCAATTGCCAGATAGTAATATTGTCGAAATTGGCGTGCCCGTAGACGTCTTGATACACGATGTCGTGACGGCCCAGGCGTGACCGGCCGCTGTCGTGGGTTTGGATCAACTCGACCTGCATGCCGATCCACGCGGCCTTCGGGAAGTCGCCCCTGAGCTTCACCGTGATCACCTGCCACTGACCCCGGGTGCGGACCGTGTCACTGATCGACTCGCTGGGGTCGATCCGGTTGCCGTTGGCGTCGACGAAGTAGGCGACGAGTCGCGCGCCCGCGTGCTCCAACGCCTCGGTGCGCACCGAGGCGTTGATCAAGTAATCACTGCCGGGGACCGCCGGCAACGCGCCCACCTCCAGGAATGCCCCGGCATTGCCCCCGTCGAGGCCTAGGTACAGGCTGTGGGGCCCGGCTTGATCCTGTGGGTGGTCGAACCGCACGATCGTGTGCCGCGGGAACCCCTGGGCACCGGTTAACGCTTCATGGAGCGGTTGGCGCAAAAACGTTGGGTTGGCCGTATCGGCCGGTCGGCCTATCACGAACCAGTGGATGGGCAGATCTTCGAAGTTGTTGAGTTTGGCTTCCTCAAAATCGAACCGATGGACCAGCCGATGGCCGCGCAGGAGATCGGGCCCCCCATAGCAGACCGCCGCCACGGCGACCCAGCTCAACACCGCCACCATGAGCGCAGGCCACCTAAGACGTATCAATCGATCCATGTCCCTGTTATCGGGCCGGCCGGTGTGACGGCTGAAATGACCTAATCCACGTTGTAAGTGTTGCGTATCAAAATACCGAGTCGAGGACGCCTTGGACGCCGATCATTTGCCTGTCGCCTACACGAGTCATGCCGTAATTTTATCTTTATTCAGGATGGATATAGACTATCATGCAGAATAATAATAAATGCCACGCTCGGTCAGCCTCCGCGACGTGACCGGCTCTTCGAAGCAACCGCGAGCCCTCTGGTTACCGCTGCAGTTCTCACGAGCCAGCTCGACCCTGGAGGCATGAGATCCTTTGACAAATTTCTCATGGAAGACCGACACTTATGGACGATGCTATATCAAAAGTACTAAGATCATTGATTCCGTATCGAGATCTTACAGGGCGAGGGATCATCAAACTTCTTTCTTGTAAGCCACAGGCAGTTAGCCTGTGGTATTATCCGGATAGATGGGCTTAGACTCTTAACTTCATTGAAGGGAGCTGGATGCCTCAACAACTTGCTGTCGGGTCCTCGCCAACGGGGCGTGGCTTGTCTCTTCGCTGCTTGGACTGGCCCGTGGTGATCGGGATCACCGTGATGCATCTGGGGTGCCTGTTGGCGCCGTTCTATTTTTCTTGGAGTGCCCTGGTGGTCTCGACCCTGCTCGTGTGGCTCACAGGGGCGATCGGCATCACGCTGTGCTATCACCGCCTGCTTACTCATCGCAGCTTCAAAACACCAAAGTGGTTTGAGTACCTCTTGACCTGGTTGGGGTGCATGGCCTGTCAGGGCGGGCCGATCCAGTGGGTGGGCACCCACCGGATCCACCACAAGCATTCGGACCAGCCGACGGATCCGCACTCCCCGACCCACGGCTTTGCTTGGGCGCACGTCTTCTGGTGCCTGCACAAGAATCAAGGGGGGCTGCCCTGGACCGCGTGCGGGGCGGCTCAAGACTTGTGTCGCGACCGAGGGATGCGTCTGCTGAACCGGTTCTATATCGTGCCCACCCTGATCACTGTCCTGTTATGCTACCTGGGGGGGCAATGGGCGGCTTACTTGGGGTGGCCCACCAGCGGCCTGTCGTGGGTGATCTGGGGCGTGGCGGTGCGAACCGTGGTGGTGTATCACGCGACGTGGTTCGTGAATTCCGCGTCCCATACCTGGGGTTACCGCAACTACGAGACCAACGATAACTCGACCAATCTTTGGTGGGTGGCGTTGCTGGCGTTCGGCGAGGGTTGGCACAACAATCATCACAAGGATCAACGAGCCGCCGCCCACGGCCGCCGCTGGTTCGAGCTCGATCCGACGTACTGGACCATCCGCCTGCTGGCCCTCGTCGGGCTGGCCCGTGATATCGTCCCGCCTCAACCCGATGCGTGACGATCCATTGATCCCTTGACCTCTGACTTTGGCTCAACGCTCTGTCTGGGCATCGTCCCGAGGATACGCATGGCGGATTCGCCTTCGTCACAGGAGGGGTCCTTGACGGAGCCCTACACGGACGCACGTTGCGTGTGGTTCACGGATTAGGCTCAATCTCAAAACATTGTTCGGGCGCCGCCGGCTGACTAACAGTCCGCGACACAGAATGGATTATCCTCCCCCGTTTTCGAGCCACAACAAATACCCACCTCTGCAAGGCGACCTGAAATCAATACAGCCCCGCCGTCGGCGGGGCTGTTCCATATTCATTTACAGTTCGCGTTACCTCGATCATCCCCTCCGCTGACAGATCAACGCACCCAATGCCAAACAACCGATCACCGCCGCAGACGCCGGTTCGGGGATCACCACCTGGGTTGGTAGCGGGCCCGCACCCGTGCCGGTCACCAGCCTGTCACTGATGGAGTACACCCCACCCGGACCGCTAGGAGGTTGAGTAGTCTGCCAGAAAAACGTGATCGATTCTCCCGTGTCCCAATCGTCTGAATCGATTGTCCACACCAAGCTCCCGTCATCGCGGTGCTCGATCGTGATCAGGTCTGTCGCGCCTAACGCCAGCGCGGCTTCGTCGAAACTGTAACCCGCCACGCCTTTGAACCCTGCCGCCTCGAACCCCAGGTCGAACTGGGTCACGTTGTCGAAGGGCACCGTTTGGAGCGGTGAGGGGAAGGGCGGATCGTTAGGCAGGTCGACCCCGGGGATGGCGGTGTGCACGTAAGTGTAGATCGTCCCGGCGGTATTGTTGGGGGGGATGCACTCGGTGAACTCATCCGGGCACGAGACGCTGCTCGTGAGGTCGCCCACGCCCTCGTCGCTGTCGGCTTCGTTTATAAACGTCACCTCGACTTCGGGGCCGACCGGGCCGACGATCTTGGCGCCCAGCTGGATCGTCGCCAAGTCGATCGGGATGATGTCCTCGGCTTGGGCCCAGCCCGTCGCCCCCAGGGCCAGCGCAACGATCGCCATTGGAGTAGGGAATGTCTTTGGTGTTCTCATAGTCCTGCATCTCCTTGTGTAAAAATACAAACTAAAACTAGCATTCATTCGCCCACCGGGGCGTCACGAACGATTCTTCGCGCCAGCGTGCCCCACACGCTATCGGGCTAGCCGTGATCGTCTTAAACCCGACTCAACGCGGCGGGGTTTCCCCGGACGAGTGGTGTTTTCGACACAGTTTTGAATGCGTACGGATCTCTACAGGCAGGTTCTGGGTAGATCTCAATCTTCTTCGGTGGGAACATTATACTTATACTGGTAGCTTCGATCTAGTCCCATGTTCAAAAGACAGACGCGCTGGCGATCCCACGCGGCTGCGGATGAAGTGTCACGATGGTTACCCAACCGTTTCCGAGTCTGGTTATTTCTGCCGACCGCCTCGAACCGCAAGGGGCGTTCGTCGAGGCCCTGGCCGAGTACCTCCAGCCAGACGACGAGACCGTCGCCCAGCTCACCGATCTCTTAGCCACGAAGAACGCCGGGGTCGTGGCTCATTTTTATATGGACCCGCAGCTACAGGGCGTGTTGTCCGCGTCCTCGTGGCCCCACATCCACATCGCCGACTCCTTAAAAATGGCCGACGCCGCGGTGGAAATGGTCCGGGCTGGGGTCGAGACAGTCGTAGTCCTGGGCGTGGACTTTATGAGCGAAAACGTCCGCGCCACGCTCGATGCCACCGGGTTTGCGGGGGTCGAGGTCTACAGGGTTTCCAGTGACCCGATCGGCTGCTCTCTTGCCGAGGCTGCGGAATCGAAGCCTTACCTCGATTACCTCACTCAAGCGGCGCAAACGCCCCGGTCTCTCCACGTTATCTATGTCAATACGAGCCTACGGACCAAAGCGATAGCGGTCGATCGGGTGCCTACGATCACATGCACCTCGTCAAACGTCGTCCATACGATCCTCCAAGCCGCCGCCCAGGTGCCCGACGTTCACGTCTGGTATGGCCCCGATACCTACATGGGTCGCAACCTCCAACAGCTCCTTACGACCCTGCCCGCGCTGGGCAACGACGCGATCGCTGCCCTTCACCCCCAGCACGACCGCAGGTCGATCCAGCAGCTGATCGAAAGGTTCCACTACTTCGATCAGGGCGTGTGCATCGTTCACCATATGTTTGGAGAAACGGTCACCGAAAAGATACGCACCCACTACCCGGATGCCTGGATCACCGCCCACCTCGAGGTCCCCGGAGAGATGTTCACCCTTGGGCTCGAGGCCCAGCGCCTCGGCCGGGGCGTGGTCGGATCGACCTCGAACATCCTAGATTTCATCACCCGCCAAGTCCGCCAAGCGACTCAAGAAGACCGCTCACAACGACTGCCTTTCGTGCTGGGTACCGAATCGGGGATGATCACCTCGATCGCACGGCGGGTCCAGTCGCTATTGAAGTCACAACCGCCCAACACTGCCAAGGTCGAAGCCGAGATCATCTTCCCCGTCGCCAGCGAGGCGATTGCCGAGGCGCCAGGGCTGGAGCTGCCGGTCGTCCCCGGGGTCGCAGAGGGCGAGGGATGCTCGATGGCTGGTGGGTGCGCGACGTGCCCGTATATGAAGATGAACAGCCTCGATGCCTTGCTAGAAGTTCTAGAACAGATCTGCGTCGATGACGCCGCGCTAGACGCATTTCGCCCCAAGCAGTACACCGAAACGATCGGGACGGCCACCATCGCTGAGTTGGGAGGGGTCTCGATCCGGCACATGCGGGCGTTGCAGCAGACCAGCAAGCTCCCCGAGACTCTCGTTAAAGACATCCGAACACGCCCGGGCCCGCCCGACCATGCGGGTTTGGTGCAACACGCCAGAGGCGGGTAAACGCTGCCCCATTCTTCTCGCGGATCCTGCGATCCACAAATGCGACAATCCCCATCGGTAGCGATATAATACCGTTCATACGATCACAGTGCGTTTTCGTGCGTGTTGTAGTTTTGAACGGACGGGAAATTGGCGGTATTGGAAACCACGGACCGATAATCGACAGGGAGGTCGATGCCTATGCGTCTAGCCAAACTTACCCTATCTGGCTTCAAATCTTTTGCTGACAAGACAGAGTTTGAGTTCAATGCCCCGGTCACCGGGATCGTCGGGCCTAACGGCTGCGGCAAGTCCAACGTGGTCGACGCCATCCGCTGGGTGCTCGGCGAGCAGTCGGCCAAGAGCCTGCGCGGCGGAGCGATGCTCGACGTGGTCTTCAACGGCTCGTCAGCCCGTAAACCCTCGGGCATGGCCAGTGTCGGGCTGACGTTCGATAACCCCAAGCTGCCCTCGGGCCTGCGCCGCCTGCCGCTCGACCTTGACACCGTCACCGTTACCCGTCAGCTGTTTCGTGACGGGTCGAGTCAATATTTAATCAACAAGAAGCGCTGCCGGCTACGTGATATCCGTGAGCTATTCATGGACACGGGGATCGGCACCGACGCGTACTCGATCATCGAGCAGGGCCGCGTCGACGTGCTACTCCAAGCCAACGCCCAGCAGCGGCGCGAGATCTTCGAAGAAGCCGCCGGGATCAGCAAATTCAGAGCCCGCAAGAAAGAAGCCGAACGCAAGCTCGAGAAAACCACCCAGAACCTCGCCCTGGCCCGCCAGCGCCTCGACGACGCCCAGCGACGGCTCCGCAGCGTCAAGATCCAAGCCGCCAAGGCCCGTAACCATCAGGAATACTCCCACCGGCTCAAAGAGTTGCAGCTATCGTTTTCCTTAGCCAGCTACCACCAGCTCGCGACCGAATCCACGGCCATCAACGAGCAAGTGGATGAAGCCAACCAACGGTTCACCCAAGCCTCCGATGCGCTGCACGAGCAGGAAACCCAGCTCGCCCAGACCGAAGCCGACCGCCAGTCCGCCTCGCAGCTGCTGTCTCAGGTCCGCCAAGAGCAAGCCGAGCAGCAGTCGGCTCAGCAACAAGCCCAGCACCGCGTCCAGTTCGCCCAGACCACCCTCACCGAGCTTGGCCAACAGATCGAACGTGATACCCAACGCCTCGCCGAGCTCACCGAGCGTCGCGAGCACCTCGATCAGGAGCAGGCCCAGCAGACCCAGGAAGCCGCCCGGCTCGAACAGCTCCGTGTCGATTCTTCTTCGCAGCTCGAAGAAGCCCAGAAGCGGTATCAGAGCCTTCAGCACGAGCTCAACGAACGCCGCAAACATGTTGAAGATCAAAAAGCCGCGGTCGTCCACCTCATGCGACGCTGCTCCCAGGTCCAGAACGAGCTGCGCTCGCTCGACGCGTTCGAGACGAACCTCGCCAACACCCGACAGAAGATCGACCACCAGGCCGCGGGCGTTTCGAGCCAGATCGACCAGGCCACCGCCCAGCGCACCGAGCTCGAAGAAAAGCTCACCGCGCTGGTCACCCAGATCGAAAAACAAACAGACCAACTCAAGCGTCACACCGACCAGGCCACCCAACTCGACGCCCAGCAGGGCCAACTCAGCCAGCGTCTATCCGAAGCCAAACAAGAACGCAGCGGGCTCGAGTCGCGTCGCACCGTGCTCCAAGAGATGCTCGACAGCCACCAGGGCGTCTCCGACCCGGTCAAGGCGGTCTTAGCCGGTCAGTTCGCCGAACGTGGCGACGAAGAAGCCGCATCCCCCCCTACCGCCGGTCCGTTCGCGTTCGTTTGCGGTCTGCTAGCGGACATGATCGAGACCGACATCGAGTACGCCCCGATCGTCGAAGCGGCGCTTGGGGATTGTCAGCAGGCCTTGATCGTCGAACGGCTCGCGGACCTGCACGACCCGTCGACCGGGCGGTGCCTCGAACAGATCCGCGCTCTGTCAGGCCGGGTCACGTTCATGCCCTTGGATCAGTACGGGGGTTTAGGCGACACCAGCCACTTCCCGCTGCCGCAGGGCGCCGTGTCCGTCTTAGACTTGGTGCTGTGCCCGAAACCGTTAGGGGCGGTGGTCGAGCAGGTGCTGGGCCGCACCCTCGTCGTCTCGGACCTCGACAACGCGATGATGCTCAAAACCGTGCTACCGCCGGGTTACCGGTTCGTGACCCGTGGCGGGGAGCTGCTCGAAGCCGACGGGCGGGTCACCGCCGGGTTGGCCGCCAACGGCAACGGCCAGTCGACCGCCTCGACCGGGCTGATCGGCCGCCGCAGCGAGCTGGCCCACCTTGAAAAGCTCAGCACCGAGCTCGACACCCAGATCACCGCCGACCAGAACCGCCTCGAAGCACTCGACCACGAAGCCGCTACGATCGAGCAGGCCGCCGATGAGCTGCGTCAATCCCTTTATCAAAGCAACGAGCAGCGGGTCGAGCTCACCAGCCGGGTGGACCACCTTCGTGACCGGATCGAATCGTTACAGAAAGAGCAGCCCGTCTTCGCAGCCGAGTTACAGCAGATCACCCGCCAACTCGCCGACGCCCACCAGCAACGCACCGAACACGAGGAACAAAACCGCAAGCTCGAAGAAGAATCCGCCGCCCGGCAACGTGAGATCACCGAACTCGAAGCGGCGTTGACCGACCTGACGACGCAGTGCGAGAAGTGCCAGGAATCCGTCACCGGGCTGCGGGTCGAAGCCGGCAAGGTCACCGAGCAGCTCAACAGCGTCGGTCAGCAGCTGCGTCAGACCCAGCGGGTTAGCGCCGACATCGACCGCCAGCACCAGGCGCTGACAGACCAAATCGCCCAGCACGACGACCGGGTCGAGCAGCTCAAAGACACTGCCCACCAGGCCCAGAAGCAGATCGAAGAGATCGCCGTGCGTGCCAAGGAAGTCGAAGTCCGCCGCGAACTGTGTGACCACCGCCTCGAAACCGCCGACAAGACGATCCAAGAACTCCGCAGTGGCGTTACCCAGCAACGACGAACCGCCGACGAAGCCCAGAAGCAGCTCCACCACCTCCAGGTCAACCAGCGTGAACTGGAAGTCCGCATCCAGGAGCTGTCTCAACGCACCCTCGAGCAGCTTTCGCTGGATATCAAAGAAGCGTACGACCAGATCGACGGCCCGCCCCAGCCGATCGATCATGATCAGGTCGAGGCTGAGATCAATCTGCTCCGCAGCAAGCTCGACCGCCTCGGCTCGGTCAACCTTGAAGCGATCCACGAGCAGGACGAGCTAGAGGGCAAACACGACGAGCTGATCCAACAGGTCCAGGACATCGAGCAGGCCCAGGCCCAGCTCCAGCAGCTGATCCGCCAGATCAACGACGACTCGCGCAAGCGGTTCGAGAAAACGTTTGACCAGGTGCGAGAGCACTTCGCGGGCCGCGACGGGATGTTCCGCCGGCTATTCGGCGGCGGCCGGGCCGACCTGGTGATGGTCCCCGACGACGACGGCCGGATCGACGTGCTTGAATCCGGGATCGACATCATCGCCAAGCCGCCGGGCAAGGAACCGCGCTCGATCCGCCTCTTATCAGGCGGTGAAAAAACGATGACCGCGGTGGCATTGCTCATGAGTATTTTTAAAACCCGCCCCAGCCCGTTCTGCATCCTCGACGAGGTCGACGCGGCGCTCGACGACGCCAACGTCGAGAGGTTCACGCGCGTGATCCACAGCTTCTTAGACCGATCACACTTCATCGTGATCACCCACAACAAGCACACGATGCAGGCCGCAGACATTCTCTACGGGGTAACGATGCAGGAACGGGGGGTCTCGAAGCGGGTGTCGGTCCGCCTCGACCAGGTCGGGCCCGACGGGAAGATCACCGTGCACGCGGCAGGGTCAGCAAAGCTAGTCGAGGTACCCCACGATGAGGCAGACCGCCCGCGCCCTGACTCGACGATGCCCGAACCCACCGTGACCGATCAGGTCGAGAAAGATTGGGTTGACGATAAGGGACCGCTCGAACCGGTTGCGGTGGTGACGGATGCGGTGGTCGAGTCACAGCCGACCGGATCGGTCGATGATGCACCACCCCCAAGCGATGAACCGCCCCCTAACGGACACCCCTCCATGCGCCGACGGCTGGCGGCGATGCTCGAGGGTTCAACTAAAACCCCGCAGCTGGTTGATTCGGAAACCGACGGGTGAAGCACTTAACCGAATACCTGTCGATGGACGGTTGAGTGCACGCCCGGCGCCGAATTCTAGAATGGCCGTCTTTGCTCTAATCTGGACGGACGTATGGACCGCGACGAGAAAATGGTTTACCTCAACGGGCGGTTCATTCCCCGTGGCGACGCTCGCCTCGATATCGAAGACCGGGGCAGTTTGTTCGCGGACGGGGTTTACGAGGTGGTCCGGTATTTTAACGGCCAGCCGTTGGGGATGGCGGAGCATCTCAAGCGGCTTAAGCATAGCCTATTTGCGGTCCGTCTAAACCCACCGCCCGATGCGGCTGGGCTGGATCGCATCAGTGACGAGCTGGTCCGCCGCAACGCCACACCGAACGCGACGGTCTATTGGCAGATCACCCGGGGCAGCGCCCCCCGCGACGCGGCTTTTCCCGCGGGGAACCCCCCAACCGTGTTGGCGATCAGCTATCCCGCGAATCGGCTCGAAGACGAAGCGCTCCCTGTAGTCTTAACAGCCGTGACGCTGCCCGATCTCCGCTGGCACCGCTGTGATATCAAATCGCTGATGCTCTTAGGCAACGTGTTAGCGAAGAACCAGGCCCTCGAGTCCGGTGCCGATGAGGCGATCTTATGCCGCGGACAGGTGGTCACCGAGGGGACCGCCACAAGTGTGAGCATCGTCCATGGAGGTCAGCTGTGGACGCACCCAGCGGACCAGGACATCCTCGACGGGATCACTCGGCGCATTGTCCTTAAACTGGCCCGGCAGTTGGGGATCAAAACGATCGAGCAAACGTTCACGATCGATCAGCTCAAAAACGCTCATGAGGTGATGGTCTGCGGCACGACCAAGCTCGTCGCTGCGGTTGGGCGGATCGATGATCAGGCGATCGGTGATGGGGGGATCGGCCCGGTGACCGCGTCTTTGCACGAAGCGATGCTCGGGTATATCCACCAGCAGTGTTGCGAGCAGACGATGACGTCAATCGATGAGGGTGAACACGATTAGCACTTCACGGGCGACCCTCGGTCTCAAAGCCGATGTATGGGCCCGTTATTTGGTGCTCGGCAATGTATCCGGTAAGCATGGCGATATAGCTTGTTGGGATCAGCGGCTGGTCGGACAACCCCAGCTTATCCCGGACCCCGAACACTTCCTCTTGCGACGGCCCCTCGATTTCTAAAAAATCCCCAATGTAGGGCAGCGAATCAATCACCACCTCACAGCCGGTGTGCCGCCATAAGCGGCGTCGTTTCTCAAATGTCAGCACCGGCCGGTAGCCCAACGCTTCAAGCAGCCGTGAGGCGGCTTCGTGGTCATTGGCGACAAACTCGTTCTCGAGCCGTGTCTTCAGCGGCCCCGGCTGCCGTGGCCCCTTGTGGGTCACCATAACGCGGGCGTCGCCGGTGTTCAGGTCCCGCTCCGTGCGCACGCGCAGGCCTTGATCCGAGTTTCGCAGATCTGCTTGGACGGTGTCGAAGTAGGTATTGATTTCGAATACCTCCTTACAACACGGGCCCGCCGCGGCGGTCAACACCGCCGCGACCGTATCCATGTCGTTGATCCTCATCTTGCCTTCGATTTCGAGAACCATAGCCCAAGCCTGAATCTGGTAACGATCTTCTCACAAGTATACCCCCCCGGGTGAGGGCGCGATCCTACCCTTGTGCCCGGCACGGTGATTCCAGGGATCCGAAGCATTCCTACCCGGCACTGTTTGCAGGTTATGGATGGGGTTGTTACCTATGAGATCATGCCTACACCGCGAAGATACGATCAATTACGGCCGACCAAGATCGAATGTTGCCCCACCGCCGCTGCGGGAGGTGTGATCATTACGCAGGGCCGCACCCGGGTCCTGTGCACCGCCAGTCTCGAGGCGGACCTTCCACCGTGGCTTCGTAACGCGGACCCGCCGCGCGGTTGGGTTACCGCCGAGTACGCCATGCTGCCTGGGTCAACGCCAGACCGCAAAAGGCGGGGCCAAGATGGACGGGGTAAAGAGATCCAGCGCCTGATCGGTCGGTCGCTGCGTGCTTCGGTGGATCTGGGAAAAATGCCGGGAGTGATGATCACCTGCGACTGCGACGTACTGGTCGCCGACGGTGGCACGCGCACCGCGTCGGTCACCGGGGCTTGGGTCGCCCTGGCGCTGGCGGTCCGCCAAGCCCGCGCCGAGGGACTGATCTCAACGAACCCGGTCCGCGGCCCGGTCGCGGCCGTCAGCGTCGGGATCGTCGATGCCAAGCCGTACCTCGATCTGGATTACCCGCTGGACGTGCGTGCGGAGGTGGACATGAACGTGGCGATGGACTACCGAGGGCGGTTTGTCGAGATCCAAGGGACTGCCGAGGCCAGCCCATATTCGAAGCCACAACTTGAGAAGATGCTCGCTTTGGCGTCACGCGGCATCCGGAAGCTAATCAGGCTCCAGCGACGGGCGGTCAGATAGGGTGTGGGCATCAAGCTCAATCAGAATTTCGGGCCCGGTGGATGCGGGCAGATCCACCTGCTCACGCCCCCAAAATATACCGATCCCGGATGAAAATACGGCATGATGTGTGTGGCGCGGCAAGGAAATATTCGGTGTCCCACACATCACCGATGTAGTGTTTGATACGAGGTGGGTATATGACCCTCTCTTTGGGACGGGATCGTCCCTTTACGCAGTCGGGCTTGACCCCTAGAGCAACTGGCGTAATTAATCTTGAATAGTCGATAAGCATGATTTATGGCAAGGAGGCCTCGTCATGGCGTATTCGATGGACTTGCGGCAGCGTGTGGTGGCGGCGGTGGAATCGGGGGACTCGATCGCATCGGTGGCACGGCGGTTTTCCGTCACGTGGCCGACGGTGCGTGATTGGCCAGATCGGGCCCGTGGCGGCGAGTTGATGGCGGGCACACCGGGGCCAAGGGATCGGTGAAGCTCACGGCGGACGATGAGCAGCGGATGCGTCAAGCGGTCGCGGCGCAGCCGGGCATCACCGCCAAACAATTGATGGCGAGGCTGAGTGTCCCCGTGGTGGAGTCCACCGTCTGTCGGGCGTTGAAGCGGCTGGGGCTGTCGCTCAAAAGAAGTCGCTGATCGCCGCCGAGCAAGATCGCCCCGACGTGGCCCAACGCCGCCACAACTTCACGATCGCCCGTCGGTTCATCGATCCGGGGAGTCGGGTGTTTCTCGATGAATCCGGAGCCAAGACGAACATGACGCGTCGGTATGGCTGGTCGTCGATGGGTCAACGTTGCGTCGATCACACGCCCCACGGCCATTGGAAAACGGTGACGATGCTTAGCGTCATCCGACTCGAGGGGGTGGTTCAAGACGCGACGATCGTGCTCGACGGGCCGATGAACAGCGAGACGTTCCTGGCCTACACCCAACAGTGCCTGGCCCCGGCGTTGCGTCGCGGCGACATCGTGGTGATGGACAACCTGTCGAGCCACAAGGTCAAGGGTGTGCGTGAGGCGATCGAGGCGGCGGGGGCTGAGGCGTGGTATCTGCCGCCGTATTCGCCGGACCTGAACCCGATCGAGAAGTTGTGGTCGAAGGTCAAGGCGTGGCTGTGTCGCGTGGGGGCCAAGACGTTGGACACGCTGACCGAGGTCATCGCCGACGCCCTGCGAGCCGTTCATGCCACTGAATGCAGAAACTACTTTGAATCCTGTGGCTATCAAGAATATTCACGCAATATGCTCTAGCTGCCCTGAGGCACGACCGCCTTGGACGATCGGTCTTCAGCGGGCTTGGCCGCCCCTCCCATGATCAGGATCGGCGCCGCGATCGCGATCGAGCTGTACGTGCCGGCGATGACCCCCATGAGCATCGTGAACGCGAACCCGTGCACCCCCTCGCCGCCCATGACGTAGAGCATCAGCACGGCCACGAGCGTCGTCCCGGAGGTCATCACCGTCCGGCTGATCGTCTGGTTGATCGAGTTGTTGATGATCGGTTTCGTCGCCGCCGATAGCCGCCCGCGGTTCTCGCGGATCCGGTCGAACACGATGATCGTGTCGTTGAGCGAGTACCCCACGATCGTCAGCAACGCCGCGACCAGGGCCAGGTTGATCTTGAAGTCATTGAGGAGAATCGCCTGCCCGAACGCGGTGTCGTCGAAATACCCCACCACCGCCACCGCCCCCAGCGCGATCGCCACGTCGTGGACCAGCGCGACGATCGCGGCCAGGCCGTACCGCAAGCTGCCGAACCGGATCGCGATGTAGACGATCACCGCCAACAGGCTCAGCACCATCGCCACGATCGCCTGCTGCTGCATCGTCTTGGAGACCTGGCTCGAGAAATTCGAGACGCTCTCGAGGCTCGCGTCGCGGCGCAGGGCGTCGTGGACGAGGCTCCACTCGGTCTGGGCCAACCCCTCGGGCGCGTTGAACGTGTCGGGGGCGTCGAGGTAGTTGGTCCATTCATCGCGGCTGACCACGACCGCACTTTTGTACCGCTCGGCGGTGCCCCCGCCGCTGTCTCGTGCCAGGTCCAGGCCGATCACCATCGACGGGCGGTAACCCAGGTCGTCGTGCCCGGGCCCGAGGCGCATGCTCTCGATCCGGTCTTCGATCTCTTGGAGCGTCGGCGGCGGGTCCATGTTTTCGAGCACGATCGCGACCCCGCCCAGATACTCGGTCACGTCCGCCACGACCGCAGCACGGTCGATGTTGTCGCCCAGCTGGGCGTGGAGGATCGGGTAGACCGGCGCGGTCGACAGCAGGGGGGCTTGCGTCGAGGGCCCCATCCCGTCAAACCCGATCGATCGTTGGACATTTAAAACGTCTTCGAAACCTTCCTTGACCGCCTCGCTGACCTTCTGGGCATCGGTCTCGAGCGTCGCGACGCTAAACGAAGAGGCGGTCGCGCCCTGGGCCTGGCCGACGGTCACGACGGTCGCGTGCTCGCTGGCCATGTCCTCTAGGCCGGTATTCGCGGCGATCTTGTCGAGCCGGTCGCGGACCTCGTCGAGGGTCATGGTCTTGCCCTCGGCCAGCTCGAACGTCACGGCCGTGCCGCTGCGGAACTCGATATCGAGCAGGTCCTGGCCCCGGGACACGACCAGGAACAACCCGCCCACGACGAATACCAGGCTCGCGACCCCCAGGAAACGGGCTTTGCCGATCCAGTCCACGTTCGGGTACATCCACCCGCAGAGGTTCGGCAGCTTCGTTGGCAGGATCGTGAGGTTCCGCCCCCCGAACGCCAGGTAGTACTCGAACACGACCCGGGTGCAGAAAAGGGCCGTGAACATCGTCGCGGCCAGGCCCACCAGCAGGGTGACCGCGAACCCCTTGACCTCGGCCGTGGCGGTGTAGTAGAGCACCACGCACGTGATCATGGTGGTGATGTTGGCGTCGAGGATCGAGGTCAGGGCCTTGCTATAACCGAGGCGGATCGCGGCGAACGGGTCGGCTTTCCCGGCTAATTCCTCGCGGATACGCTCGAAGATCAGGACGTTGGCGTCGACCGCCATGCCGATGGTCAGCACGATCCCGGCGATCCCCGGGAGGGTGAACGTCGCGCGGAACATCGCCATGACCCCGAGGATGATCACGACGTTGGCCAGCAGTGCCGCGTTGGCGACCAGGCCGCTGAAGAAGTAGTAGATCACCATCACCACGCCCACGGTGATCAACGCCCAGATCGACGCCCGCAGGCCGCGCTCGAGGTTGTCCTGACCCAGCTGGGGGCCGAATTTCTTGATGTAGATCGGTTCGTCGCTGAGCTGGCCCTGGAGCGACCCGGCGTTGAGGGTGCGTAGCAGGTACTGCAATTCGTTGGGAGAAAACCCGCCCCGCCCGCCGGTGATGATGCCGCTGTCTTGGATCTGGCTCTGGATCGTGGGCGCCGAGATGACGCGCCCGTCGAGGACGATCGCCATGGGGCTGCCGCGGTGGGCGCCGGTCAATTCGCCCATGAGCTGGCCGCCGAGGCGGTTGAGCTCAAACCCGACCGCCGCGAACCCGCGGTCGTCACGCTGGGCGTTGGCCTGGTTGAGTTTCCAGCCCGGCTGGGCGTGGGTCATGCTCGCGTCGGGCGAGTTGGCCAGCAGCAGGTAAATATCTTGCCCATGGGCCTGGCCGACCATGCCGCGCGACGCGAAATACGCCTGCGGGTCATCGTTGGCCGCGCGGACTTCCGCGGGGTCGTCGGCGAAGCTCGACAGGTCGTCGATGACCATCCAACGGTACGGCTTGTTCGACCCGGCTTTGGGGCCGCGGGTGCGGAGTTGTTCGCGATACTCTTGGAGGTCCTGGACCATCGCCGGGGCGGCGATCCGGAATTCAAGGACCCCGGAGCCTCTCAATAAGGCGATCAGGTCGTTGGGGTCGTCGAGCGGGCCTTTGACCTCGTTGTATCGGTCATAAGCATCCACGATGGCACGGATCAGCTCGGCGCGGTCGGGGTGGGCGGCGATGAACCGGTCGAGCTGGGCCTGCCGCTGGGTGACCGGTTGAGCTTGGTCCCCGCCGTTCGGTGCGGGTTGGGCGCTGGTCGATCGGGCGGGGGTTTGGGGCAGGTTGAGGATCGCTTCGAGCTCATTGGGGTCGATGTTGGTGGCTAGGACCTTGTTCTGAACGGTCTCGAAGCGGCGTCGGGCCTGGACGAATGCACGGGTTTTGGCGATCAGGTCCTCGTCGAGCGAGGCGATTTTTTGTCGCGCTTCGTCGCGTTGATCCTCCGGCGCGTCGGCCGGCAGGGACCGCGGGGCCTCGCGGGCGGTGCGCAGGGCGTCTTGAGCGTCTTGGTAGGGCTTGGTGGCTTGGGTGAAAGCGTCATACGCCTGAGCCAGTTCCTGGAGCAGACTCAGCCGGTGGGGGTCGTCGGCAAGACGCTGCCACATCGCCTGGCGCTGGGCGGGATCGGCGCGTACGGCGCTCTCTAAGTCTCGCTTGGCGATATTGCCCTCGAGCAGCTGGTCGCGCAGCTCGAGGTATTCGGTGCGACGCTGCTGGGTATATGGGGCAGGCGGGGGCATCTGGACCTCGATCCGGTTGCCGGCTTGGCGACGCCACAACAGGTTCATCACGCCGTTGGGGTCGACCCTTTTTTGCAGGGTCTCTATCGTCTGGTCAATCACTTCGCGCGGGTCTTGGTTCTCGGGGACGTTGACCTGGTAGATCAGGGTCGTGCCCCCCTGGAGGTCCAGGCCGGGCTTGAGCTTCTGGTCGGGCGGGTAGAGGTACCCCCCGCACACCAGCAGCACGGCGAGGATCAGCAACGGCTTCCAGATCGGGTTGTTTTCCATGATTAAACGAATGGGCTGGTTTCGGATGTCACATATAAGATGGGACGAAAGGTCCGTCCATAGGGTAAGGCTGACCCGTGGACGATGTTCGATGGGTCCTTGTCAACGGCCTTGCCCTAGGGCATTTGTGTCGTGCGTGGGTGGGCGTGTGCCACCGGCGGGTCGAGAGCCGGTGCGGTCCGCCCCTGCCGGAAACACTAGCTGACCAGCAGATCGTGGCACCCACTTCTTGGTCGATATCTTCTTGTCATGCACTTTCTTTCTCCTCGATTACAGATTGGATGGCACTGCGCACGAACTTGACCCGCGAGTTATTATTCTCATCGACCTTAACGACCACGTCATTATCGCGGACCTCCACGACCGTGCCTAGGATCCCGCCGACGGTCTGGATCTTGTCGCCCTTCTTCAACGCTGCCAGGATCGCTTCTCGCTTCTTCTTTTCCTTTCTTTGACTGGTCATCGTAAAGAACATCATGACCGCGATCATGACGATCATGATCCACAGGAACTGGCCGCCGAACGGATTGGCGGGCGGGGGTCCGCCGTTTCCGGGCGATCCCTGGGGTTGAGTCGTGGTCGCGCCGGGTTGGCTGCCGTTGGTGGGGATCTCCACCGGCGGGTTCGGCGGTGCGTCCGGGGGGGTTTGTTGGGCTAGGACAATGGTCCAGAGATCACGCATGGTTTACCCTAATGATTCACAATGTCGGTCAAACCGCTGTTGGTCGCGGGACAGACTTTGATGTTGTGCCGCGAGCCGAAGGGTTTCGACGGGTCATCGATCGCGTAAAAACTTCCCGATGATCTACCCCCGATCCGGTTCTGGAGCGATCACGGCCGACCACTTGTTGCGAAACCAAGGCCAGGCATTGTCAGTGATTGCCCGGCGGATGTCCAGCATGTAGCGCTGGAAGTGGCGGAGGTTGTGCATCGAGACCAGGATCGGCCCCAGCATCTCCCTGGCCTGGAACAAATGACGCAGGTAGCTGCGGCTATAACCGCCTTGGCAAGCGGGGCAGTCGCAGCCGGGTTCAATCATCTGCGGATCGCCTTTGAATCGGGTGTTGCGCAGCCGGACCGGGCCGGTTGTCGTAAACGCATAGGCGTTTCGCCCGTTGCGCGTGGGCAGGACGCAGTCGAACATGTCGACCCCCGCCAGGACGGACGCGAGGATGTCCCGCTCGTAACCCACGCCCATGACGTATCGGGGCTTATCCGCGGGTAGCAGCGGGGTGGTGTGGCCGATGACTCTTTTGAACGCCTCGTACCCCTCACCCACAGCTAATCCCCCGATCGCAAAACCGGGCAGGTCGTGTTCGAGCACTCTTTGGGCGCACCACGATCTCAGGTCCAGATCGATTCCCCCCTGGACAATCCCGAATAGGGCCTGATCCGAGGTACGTTCATGGGACCGGACGCATTCGTCGAGCCATCGCACCGTGCGCTCACACGCTTGGCGGATGCGGTCGACGTCAGCGGTGAGGCGGGTTTGAATATTGTTCCCGATGACACGATCGCCGGCGCAACCGTCTGATTCATCGTTAGCTGCCATCGACGGGGCGTGAAGAGTTGGCCCTTCTATCGCTGGCGGGCAGTCATCGAACGCCATGATGATGTCGGCGCCAAGCTCGTTCTGGATCTGGATTGATCTAGCGGGAGTGAGGTCGAACCAGGCCCCGTCGAGGTGGCTGCGGAAGCCGACGCCGTGGTCTGTGATGCGGTTGATGTCGGCGAGGCTATAGACCTGGAACCCGCCCGAGTCGGTGAGGATTGGCCCCGGCCATCGTGACCAAGTGTGGAGGCCTCCCATCTGGTGGACCAGTGGCGAACCGGGCCGCAGCATGAGGTGGTACGTGTTAGCCAAGATCACCTGCGCCCCGAGTTTCTGGACCTGCGACGGCAGCAGGCCCTTGACGGTGCCCTGTGTGCCGACCGGCATGAATGCGGGGGTGTCGAACGCGCCATGAGGGGTGGCGACCCGTCCCACGCGGGCATGACTTTCTTGGCAGCGGCCGGTGATTTCGAAACGCAACGCGGGCATGGGCGACACGATACTGCGGGCTGATCGCGGGTCCAAACAGGGGAGATGATCCCTTGGGAATCGCTCGTTACCTCAATGGGTGTCTATACCTTCCTCGGGTGAGTTTGTCTGATCGGTAGAATAGGCTGACGTTAGCGGTTTGATTTTACTACGAAGTCACTGGACACAGGAGGCATGGATGCTTCAGATCACATTGACGGACGATGCGGTGGCGGCGTTGGATCGGGGGCGTTTTAGCGATCCAGATCCGCGGGTGCGGCGGAAGTTGCAGGTGGTTTGGCTCAAGAGCCATGGGTTGGCACATCGGCAGATCGCGGCCTTGGCAGGGGTCAGCAGCCGGACGGTGCAGCGTTATTTGAATACGTACCTCGACGGTGGGATCGAGGCGTTGAGGCAAAACGGCTACCGGGGTCAGCCCAGTCAATTGAACGCGCACGGCCCGAAGGTCAAGGCGTCTTTGGAACAACACCCGCCGTCGACGATCCACGAGGCGAGCCATCAGATCACGCAACTCACCGGTCTGCGTCGCGGCCCGACGCAAGTGCGAGCTTTTTTGAAACGGCTGGGTCTGCGTCGTCGCAAACTCGGGGGTGTGCCGGGCAAGCTTGATCAGGCCAAGCATCAACAGCAGCGTGAATTCCTTGAACAGACCCTCGATCCGGCTTTGGACGAAGCCGAACGGGGTGATCGCAGGGTTTTTTTGTAGACGCCTGCCACTTCGTCCATGGCGCGTTTCTGTGCTACGTGTGGTGCGTGGTGAGGCTGTTCATCCGCACGCCCACCGGCCGCCGCCGGCTGAACGTGTTGGGGGCGTTGGATTTCGTGACCCGAGAGTTGGTGACCGTCACGAACACGACGTACATCACGGCCCAAACGGTCTGCGAATTACTCGAGACGCTCGCGGGGCGTTACCCCGGCCAAGCGATCACCCTGGTGCTGGACAACGCGCGGTATCAACGCTGCCGGTTGGTCCAAGATCGGGCCGTGGGGTTGGGCATCGAGTTGATGTTCCTGCCGTCCTACTCGCCGCACCTGAACCTGATCGAACGGATCTGGGGCCTGCTCAAGAAACGCTGCCTCAACGGCCGGTACTACGAAACGTTCGATCGATTTCAGCAAGCCATCCACGACGGCATCGCCAAGCTGGCCACCGACGACAAACCCAACGTCCAAACCCTCATCACCCGCAACTTCCAACACTTCAACAATCGGACAATCTTAGCCGCGTGAGGTATAAATCCTATCCCGGTCCCGGAGGAATTGACGGCATGACGAATAAACGCTGCAACGAATTTGCCGGGGGTCCAAGCGATACCTCACGGGGTCCTTGGATACGCGATGAGTGTATACTGATGTAGGATCCACGCTTAATCCTATGGAGATAATGATGAAACGACTCCTCTTCTTGTTCTTGCTGCTGGTGTGTGTGGTCATACCCACCGTGTGGGCCTGGGGGAAGGACGCACCGGTCGCTGTATTTTCTGATTACGTCGATGAGACCGGGGTGATTAGCCTCCCCGAGAACTACCGCAGCGATTGGGTGCACCTGGGCAGTTGGGCGGTCAAAGACCCCAAAGCACCGGGGCACGGATTCCATGATGTTTACACCCAGTCCAACTCCCTAGCAGCATACAAAAAGAATGGGCAGTTCCCGGATGGTGCGGTGCTGGTCAAAGAGATCCGCAAGATCGAATCCGGGAAACTCACGACCGGTCAAGCTAGCTGGGCGGGGGATGTCTCGGTCTGGTTTGTGATGATTAAAGACCAACACAACCGCTTCGAGGACAACCCCAATTGGGGTGAGGGCTGGGGCTGGGCGTTGTTTAAGAGTGAAGACCCGAAGAAGAACGCTTCTTCGAACTATGCAGCGGATTGTCTGGGTTGCCACGTCCCGGCCGAGGGTAACGATTGGGTCTTCGTTGAGGGGTACCCCACGCTTAAGTAACGGTGGTATAATGATTTTGTTTAACAGTGTGACATAATTGGGGTACGTAGTAAGGAAATTTTCGAGATCAAATGCATCACCGACGTGGTGTTTTGATGCGCGTCAAGTATATCTTGTGTCTCATCCATGACATGTAACGCGTGAGGTCTGATGAGGCTCGACAGACTGCGGGTTATGCACAAGCTTATTGGGTGTAGCTCTAGTGGAAAACGGTTCATCGGGCCCGGCGCCCAGCGGGAAGGGTGAAGACCCGACACGACAGGGATTAGAGCCAGGTTCTCAAGAGATCTGCCTGGCATCCGATGCAATGTTATTGCATCGTGTCGACGACCAAGCTTTCAAGCTGACGTGCTACTCGACATCGATACAGCCAACCCAAGGATTCTTGGATAAAATGCTTGCCGTTGGCGGTTAGATCTTATTTGACAAGGTAGTAAGCCTACGATAGTTAATGGCCAGATAGATGAATGGGATAGGGCATCGGGCCTATCAATAATAGGTATTTAATTGACGAAAGTAGATTATAGATCTCAAGGCTTCGGTTTTGAGAGGAGGCTTCATTGAGCGTTGTAACCAAAGTTTTTGTGGTGCTCGTCACGATCTTGTCGGTCGTCTTAGTGGCGATGATGGTCCCTTTCGTGGCCAATACCGAGAACTACCGCCAGCAAGCTGAAGACGCCGAGGCGGCGTTGCAGATAGCCGAAGAGACTGCCCGGCTGCGGCAGAGCGAGTTGGCCAATGTTCAGCAGCTGGACAGCCAGAAGGTCACTGCTCTCAAGAGCGAGAACACCAACCTGCTGGGTCAGATCAACCATCTTTCGGCAGACCTCAAAGAAACCCAAGCCCAGCTCAGCGCTGCGGCCGCCAAAAACGCTTCCTATGAGGCAAACTGGAGCCGGTTGACCGCCGCCAATGAGCAGCATGTCAAGATCATCACCGAGTACGAGACCGAGCTCAAAGGCCGCCGCGATCAGGTGCTCAAGCAGCAGACGCAGATTATCCAGCTGATCAACCGCAACAAGGAACTCGACAGCCAGCTCGAGGCCTTGGAGCGGCAGGTACGTCGGGTCAGCGAGAAGATGACCCAGCTCGAGGAGCGCAACTCCGACCTCGAATTAAAACTCGTCCAGCTGCCGCCCGAGTGGCAGGCGAAGCTGATGAGCCAAGAAAACCCGACCGGGCCGATCCTCTCGAAGATCCCGATCAAGGGTTCGGTCACCGGCGTCGAGCGGTTTGATGACGAGACCTACGCCCAAGTCAACGTCGGCACCAATGACGGGGTCATCGAGAATATGAAGTTCCTGGTGCACCGCGGCAGCCAGTTCCTGGGCACGCTGATCATCACCACGGTTGATGCGCGCAGTTCCGCGGGACGTCTGGAGTTGCAGCAAGGAGAAGTCACCACCGGCGACGCCGTGCTGACCGGAGGATATTAAGTTTAGGTCACCTGGCCACGCGAGCGACCCGTGCCGCGGGTCAAGCACCCCGCGTCAGAAGACACCACGAGCCACAGCCGCTTTCGATCCCGGAGCACCACCATGACTCAATTCGTTCACGGGCCCAGCCGACCCGCCTCGAAAAAAGCCGGCGTGAACATCTACACCGCCCTGATGGTGATCGCCCTGGTGGCTTTGCTGTGTGCCATTATTTTTACATGGATGCGCAGCCTCGATCTTTTTAGAACTTCGACCCCATTTGAGATCGTTCCTAGCACGTCGACCGTACCCGTTCAAGACCCGATACTCACGGTTTGATCATCGTTCAACCCGTGGGCAGCGGTTCAACGAGGCAGGGGTATTTCAAATCAGATAAGATGCATGCTGGTGTCTTGGGACGTGACACGTAGACGGCCATCAACGACTTTGCTGATACGGTGGTCCCGCCCCCGAAAGAGGTACCCACAGGCCTGTACCGCCTTGCCCCCTGAGGATGAAGCTCACGACGGGGGATTTCTCCGCCCCGCGTATCCCCCACGGGGCCCCGAGGTTCACAGCATGTACACCCCAAGAGGCCAGGCCGCTTGATCTACGACAACCTCCTAAGCTGGTTCAGTGTGGACATGGGCATCGACCTGGGCACGTGCAACACTCTGGTGTGCGTCCGTGGCGAGGGGATTGTCCTCAACGAACCCAGCGTCGTGGCGGTTAAAAAAGGCACCAACCACGTGCTCAACAACGGCAACGCGGTGGGGCGCGAGGCCAAGGTCATGCTCGGCCGCACCCCGGGTTCGATCACCGCGATCCGCCCGCTTAAGGACGGGGTGATCAGCGATTTTGAGATCACCGAGGCGATGCTCGCCTACTTCATCCGCAAGGTCACCGGCAAGCGGAAGATGGTCAAACCGCGCGTGGTCATCGCGGTGCCCAGCGGGATCACGGCGGTCGAGAAGCGGGCCGTCCTCGACTCGGCCGAGCGGGCCGGGGCACGACGCGTCTACCTCGTCGAAGAGCCCATGGCCGCGGGGATCGGGGCCAGCCTCCCGATCGTCGAGGCCACGGCGTCAATGATCGTCGATATCGGCGGCGGCACCACCGAGGTGGCGATCATGAGCCTCGCCGACATCGCCCAGTGCGAATCCGTCCGCGTCGCCGGCGACGATATGGACGAAGCGATCATCAACCACATGAAGAAGGCGTACAACCTCATGGTCGGCGAGCAGACCGCCGAACGGGTGAAGATCGAGATCGGCTCAGCCGCCGCCGAGGGCGACGAGCACTCGATGGAGGTGCGCGGCCGCGACATGATCTCGGGCCTGCCCCGCAAGACCGTGATCACCTCTGACGAGATCCGCCAGGCGTTGCAAGAGCCCTTGTCCGCCATTATCGAGACGGTCACCCGCACCCTCGAACGGGCCGACCCGGAGTTGGCGGCTGATCTGGTCGACAACGGCATCGTCCTGGCCGGGGGCGGGGCGCTGCTTCGTGGGATCGATACAGTCATCTCCGGGGCAACCGGTCTCGAGTGCCGCATCGCCGACGACCCGCTCACCTGCGTCGCCCGCGGGACCGCGATCTACCTCGAGCATATCGAAGAATGGAAACACACGATGGAAAGCGACCTCGACGAGCTGTAACCCGTCTCCGTTGACGCTTGTGGGCCATAGATAAAAACGATAGATGGACGTTCCGCTGCGGCGAGAAACGTACGAGCCGATCACAGATAGCATTTGCCCTAACACTTGAAGGGGTTGTCATTTCTGATTCATGTGCATACTGTGGGGTACGCACTCCCAAGGTGACCGACTCGAGTCTGCTTGGGAACAGGGTATGAAGGTAGTGCCGCACACCTGAATCACCTCCATACCGCAACGACGGGCTGAACTTGTTTCATCGGCGAGTGGGAGGCACTACCCATATGGTTCGACATTTCCCTTATCCTGACGCCCATAGCTGCCCATTGCGATGCATCCGGTGGGTGCGATCCAAGGAACAGACACCGTTTGTTTGGCGGATCATCATCGCGTTGATCGTCTCCGGATTCCCCAACGAACCCGCTCGCGGAGGTGATCTAAGCAACGAGCCGGTGTCGACCCGGATCGTCCTGGCCAAACAGCGGATCCTGGTCTTCACCGACGCCAACGCCCGCCAGGCGTCTGCGGCGCTGCCGATGGCCTCCTCGACCAACCCCGCAGCCGACGACTTCCGCATCCCACCCGTGGACTACAACGGGTTCGGCCTAGGGCTGACAAGCGACGTTTTTTTCAACAACGGGGTTTCGGTCACGGGGCTAGCGGCGATCGGCGCGATGAGGCTTCCCGAGGCCGGCACGATCACCGCGGCGTACGTGCGTCTGGACTCCCACGAGGGCAACAGCCGACAGGGTGACCAGTACGCCCTGCGATCGAACGAGCTGTTCCTGGGTTACGCCCACCGCGTCGCAGAGTTCTTAGCCATCGGGGGTGAGGTGCAGATCAGCGACTCGACGCTGGATATCAACAATATCTCCATGGGTGTGCCCAGCGCGACCGAGACCGAATCGCTCGGGGCCGGGTTCAACCTCGGCGCGCAGATGGCTTTGAGCGAAACCTTCATGGTCGGCCTCCACGGCGGGGTGAAATGGGACCGCGCCGACACCGTCGGATCAGCCTTTATCCCCGGGCCGGTCCCTGTGGACATCTCGGACACGATCCAGACTTCGGAGGTACGAGCCGGGTTGGGCTGGCGGCCGGTCCGGGAGGTCGGTTTATACAGTGACTGGCAGTACCTCCACATGGACAGCGACCTGGGCACGACCGAGGTGGGGCGGTGGTACCTCGGCGGGGAGGTGTTGCCTACGCCGCAGCTGGCCCTGCGGGCAGGGGCGGTCCTCGATACCCAGCCGCAGCTGGGTATTGCCGCAGGGGTCGGGTACTACGGGATCCAGGGCGTCCCGATCGAATTGGCCTATGCGTACAACACCTTCCCGGAGGTCCGACGCGAATTCGGCCGCGCCCACCTCATCAGCTTCTCGGTCGTCTTCTTATTTTGACCTTATGACGAGCTGTGATGTCCCAACGCGCCCGCAGCGAGCCGCGCGCGTCAGCAAGCGGGTTCTTACGGGAATCCCATCGACCCTATACTTTTCCAACCCGTCTAACACCCACCCGGTCACGACGCCATCTCCATGAGCAGGTCCAACCCGCGGTCGAGCACCGCGTCATCACAGGCGTAACTGAGGCGGAAATGGGTATCCCGGTCGCTGAACACCGACCCCGGGATGATCAGCAACCCACGCTGGATCGCCTTTTCCACAAACTGGTTACCGGTGAGTTCTAGATGTTCGGGCACCTTCGGAAACACGTAAAACGCCCCACCCGGCGGGGACAGCTCGTACACCTCCGCTAACCGTTCCACCACCCGATCCCGTTTACGGCGGTATGACTCGACATGCCGATTCATATCCACCTCCATGGCTTTGAGCCCGGCGGCCTGGACCATCGACGGGGCACAGACAAACGTGAACTGCTGGAGCTTGGTCATCTGCTCGACGATCGCCTTAGGCCCCGCCGCGTACCCCAGCCGCCATCCCGTCATCCCGTACGTTTTCGAGAACCCGCGAAGCAGAAGCAGGTTATCAGTAAACGCCGCGGGTGACGGGCAGCGTTGCAGACCCGATCCCGCCGGGCGTTCCATCGTTTCATAGCAGAACGTGTCATAGATCTCATCGGAAACGATCAACAGGTTGTGTCGCTGGGCCAGCTCGACCACCTCGCGGCAGGTCTGCTCACTCGCCACGACCCCGGTCGGGTTCGACGGGGAGTTGAACAGCAGCAGCTTGGTACGGTCGGTGATATGGGGCTTGATCCGATCGGCGGTGAACTGGAAATCGGGGTAGGTATCGATGCAGACCGGGGTCGCCCCGGCCAGCGTGGTCAGATGCTTGTACATCACGAAGTACGGGTCGGCGAACAGCACCTCGTCCCCCGGCCCGACACACGCCAGCAACGCCAGCACCAGCGCCCCGGAAACTCCAGACGTGACCAACACACCGCTGGCCTGCGGTGACGACGGGGGTTCGCGAAGCCCGGACCAATTGGGGAACTCCTCACGCAGCGCGGACCCGATTTTCTCCCGAAGCTCCGCGAGCCCCTGCGTGACGGTGTACCGATTCACACCCCGCCGGATGGCTTCGATCGCCGCGTCTTGGACCGCCTCGGGCACGTCAAAATCGGGCTGACCGATCGACAGGTTGATCGGGTCAATCATCTGGGCCGCGAGGTCGAACACCTTGCGAATCCCGGACGCATCGATGTGGTGCGCCCGATCAGCGATGAATCGGTCCGCGTCAAACACGGCAGGCAAGATACCGTTTGATCCGACCGTTGTATACCGATCGTAGTTTCAGCCGGCGTCGTGCGACCATGCGTGACGGCGTGAATCAGTCCGTGCGCCGTTCCTCGCGAAGATGCCGGCGCGGCGTTTGAAGCTTAAGATTGCACCCGGTGTCCATTCTTTTCGTCTACAACTTCTTCGAGTGGGTGGTGCGCCTGGCGATGGTGCCGATTATCCTCCGGCGGCGGTTCAACCCGTCAACCGCCCTGGCGTGGCTGAGCGTGATCTTCTTCATCCCGCTCTTGGGGTTGGTGGTGTACCTGTTCATCGGGGAAAACCGCCTGGCTCGACGGCGGATGCGCCTGCACAAACGGTTCGTTAGCAGCCTCGGGGATCATCCGCACGAAAAAGATCTCCACGAGCAGATCGTCAAGCCCCCTGCTGACCCGACCTGGACGCCGATCATCCTTCAGGCCCAGCGCCTCACCGGGATGCCGATCTTCGGCGGTAACCATGTGGAACTGCTTGCCGACTCCGTGGAGATGATCGACCGCCTCATCGCCGACATCGATTCAGCCCAGCACCACGTGCACCTGCTGTTCTACATCTTCCATAACGACGCCACTGGTCACCACGTGGCCGACGCGTTGACCCGCGCCGCAGCCCGGGGCGTGACCTGCCGGGTCCTGGCCGACGCGGCCGGCTCACGCCACTTCTTCGCACGCAAAGGCTTGGCCCGGCAGCTGCGAGACGCGGGGGTCGAGGCCCACCGGATGCTCCCGGCGGCGCCCCTACGCCGCAAGCTAGCCCGCCTGGACCTACGAAACCACCGCAAACTGGCGATCATTGACGGACACGCCGCCTTCACCGGCAGCCAGAACATCGTCGATCCCGACTACGGTCACCGCAAAGCCGGGCACTGGATCGACCTGACCGGCCGGTTCATGGGCCCGATCGTCGGCCAGCTCCAGACGGTGTTCCTCGACGACTGGGAGTTCGAGACCCGCTCTAAAATCGACTCCCCCCACCTGTTCCCCCCGGTCGAGGCCCGCGGCCAGATCGCCGCCCAGGCCGTGCCCACCGGCCCGACGCAGGAATCGGTCTCGTTACTGCGGGTGATTGTGGCCGCGATCAATACCGCTCGGGAACGGGTCGTGATCACCAGCCCGTACCTCGTGCCCGACGAGCCGACCCTATTAGCCCTATCCATGGCCGCCGACCGGGGCGTGCGCGTCGAGCTGGTCGTGCCCCGGTATAGCGACCACCCCTTGGTCTCGGCCGCGGGCCGGGCGTATTTCGATCGGCTCCTGTCCTCGGGCGTGCACCTCTATCAGCACGACGGGGGGATGCTGCACGCCAAGACCATGACCGTCGACAACGTGCTGGCCCTGTTGGGCTCGAGCAACCTCGACATCCGCAGCTTCTACCTGAACTTCGAGCTCAACGTGCTCCTCTACGGCCCGGAGGTCACCCGGCAGCTGCGCCAGGCCCAGATGCAATACATTGCCGAGGCGTCGTGCGTAGATCGGTATCTGTGGCGACAGCGCCCCGCGGCCCGGCAGATCCTCGACGACGCGGCGGCATTGCTTTCGCCGTTGTTGTAAGTGGAATGTGCCGCGGTGCCACAGCTTCGCCGCGTAGCGGTGACCATGTGAGAAGGCCGAGGGATTCCCCAACCGGGGCGAGATCGGTCCAATCGCCGCGCGAAGGGCTAGAGGTCCATGCATGCTTCGCTTAGCTTCATGCCAATGATGGGGGAGTTAAGTCTAAATCATTTCTTGATTCAAGGAAACCTCAGTATTAAGGCTTAACACCGCAGGGGGCGAGTCCCCGGGTCTCAGCGAGGTTGCGATACCCGACCACGCCAGCATGATCGAGATGGGTCTCTCGCACGACTCCGTTACCCTTGAGTTCGTCAAGATCGTCGTCTACGGTGGCATGCACGACACGATCGACGCAGTGAGCATTCATCGCCGATATCCGCATCGTGTCTAACCACCGGGGACTACTCGATTAATTTTTCTCAAAATGATCGGTTCTTACTTGACTTGTGGGTGGGGCGGACTCATAATGTCTCGTCTAGAAAGGCTGGGAATGCTGATTCCCTGGTGCAGCTTTGAACGCTGCATGTGCCTGCCGGTGAGAGACCGGTTTCGAGATAAACAGCCCGGTGGAATGGATGGTCAGGGAAGTAAGTTGATGGGCCACGGTATCTATGCGCCCAAGGCATTCTAACTTAATTATTGCGGGTTCGAGAGGATCAAAGATGACACGCCAGCTGCACACACGTCGATATCGGCGCGCCCTCAGAAGGATAAGACGAAAAGCCTCAACTCATCTGGGGAAACGCCCTCAGCGAGCCCCGGAAAGTTCGATGCCTTCATGGGGACTGGAAATGCTCGAACCTCGAGTTCTGTTATCCGGCGATCTGCTCGCACTCGACGGGGTGGGGCCAACTCAGCCTCTCGATGCCCTTGTGGCCGATCCCTCTTCTACAATCGATGCCAGTAGTTATACAACCACGGCACAAACCGCCAACGCGACGCCCTCGTTTACCATTGGTGAAAGCGGTTCCGTGGCCGCTCGGCAGAATGATGCCGATCAATGGCATCAGGTGACCCTCAGC
The DNA here is from genome assembly GCA_965224205.1 of Phycisphaeraceae bacterium. Lineage (GTDB taxonomy): Bacteria > Planctomycetota > Phycisphaerae > Phycisphaerales > Phycisphaeraceae > CBDCYN01. The sequence continues at coordinate 142,463 of CBDCYN010000016.1, read as the reverse complement.
CGCACGTATGACGACCCCGTGGTGGTCATGGGGCCCTTATCGCGCGAGGGCGGAGACCCGGTGACCGTACGTGTCAGGAACGTCACACCCACAGGTTTCCAGTGGCAGATCGATGAGTGGGATTACCTTGACCAAAAACACACCAAGGAGACGATCGGGTACCTGGTCATTGAATCAGGTTCGCACACGCTTGAAGACGGCACAGTAATCGTGGCGGGCACCACCTCTGCCGATCATCAATCCCGATCGGTTGACCTGCCGTCGTTTAGTTCGACCCCAGTCGTGTTGGCACAGGTGACCAGTGTCAACGAACCTTTGCCCGTCGTGACACGAGTCAAGAACGTCACCGGTGACGGCTTCCAAGTGTATCTACAAGAAGACGAGCGCCATGATAACGTCCATCTAGAAGAATCCATCAGTTACATCGCGTTGGAACCGAGCACGGGCAGTACCCATGGCCTCGCTTTCGAGGCAGCCGCCACAGCCCAGAGCATCACGAACCAGACCGCCTCCATATCATTCGCCACGGACTTCGCCAACTCACCGGTCTTCCTGGCTAACATGCAGACCGCCAATGGTGACGATCCCGCCTCGATCCGGTATCGGAGCCTCGACAGCAGCGGCGTCAGTTTCTTTCTCGACGAAGAACGGTCAGCCGATCAAGAAAAAGCACATACCGCCGAATCTGTTGGATATCTGGCAATCGACGCCGGACCCATCAAAGCCACAACCGATCCGATATTCAACGGCGTCGTGTTGGACCTAGGGGGCGATTTGTTGCTGAGCGGTTCACGCGATGACTACGTGGAGGTGTCGCACGACGCGTCGTTGGCGTTGTCGCAGGCGACGGTCTCGCTGAGTTTTGTCGCCCAGGAGGTCGAGCTGCGTCGGGCGTTGTTCTCTAAAGACGCCCAGGGCCAGGACCACGGGGGCCACCTGACGGTGTTCATCGACGACGGGCGGATCCAGGCGCGCATGCAGGGCCAGGACCAGGGCCAGAAGTGGCTGTCGACGCCTCAAGACCTGATCGAGGTGGGGGTGGAGTACCACGTGGCGGTGACGTTCGGCCCCGACGGTTTCTGGCTGTACGTCGATGGCCAGATGATGGACTGGTCGTTGGGCTTCCAACAGGGCTGGGAGACGAACCCCGAACCGCTGGCGATCGGGGCCAACATCTGGGGCCGGTCGCCGCAGGACCCGAACTACGCGTTTCACGAGTTCGAGGGGGTCATCCGCGACTTCACGATCTACGACAGCCAGTTCACCTCCACCCAGATCGCCCAGCTGGCCGGGGTGGGCCCGCCGCCGGCATTGTCGGAACCGACGGTCAACGACCAGGCGGTGTTGGTGGGGACACTGGGCGACGACGCAGCGCTCGAGGCGTCGGGGTACGGGGTCAACGCGGTGTTCGGTGACGCGGGCGACGACGTGCTGATCGCCAACGATCAGGCGGGGGTGTTGGACGTGCCGTCGCCCAGTGAGACGCTCGACCTCAGCGGGTTCGCCAACGTGCTCGACGGAGGCGAGGGCCGCGACGTGCTCGAGGGCAGCGACCTCGCGGACCTGCTGATCAGCCGATCGGACGCGCGTGAGCCGAAGATCGCCCAGCCGTGGGACGCGGGCGACGACCCCCTGGGCGAGCTGGACGCGGCCAGCAACACGCATTATTCGGGCCAGCCGATCGAGGGCGACGACGTGCTGATCGGCGGGGGCGGCGCGGATGTGTTCTACTTCCAGACGCGGATCAACGCCAAGCGTCGGATCATCCTCAAGCACGTCAACAGCGACGGGACGATCCACTGGGGGATGGGCGGCGTGGCCGGGGAGAACGACTACGTCCACGACCACTGGGTCGAGGCGTTGGGTGATGAGCTGATCGCCGACTTCGACCGCGACGAGGGCGACCATATCTTGATCGAGGGCCACACCACCGAGGTGTACGACGTTCAGTACCTCGACAGCGACGGGGACCAGAACCTCGACACGACGGTGCTTCACCTATGGTCGCGTCAGCCCAACGGGGGGGCCCACGACGGCGACCTCCTGGGCACGATCACGGTGCCCGGGACGCTGCTGACGGCCAGCGACTACACGGTGCACAAGCGGGACTACGGGGTGATCGAGACGATCAGTGATCTCGACGCGGCGTTGGCTCCGTACGGGGGCGAGCCCGACGATGGGCAGGGCCCGGCGATCGGATCGGTGGACGACGGACCGGCGATCGCGGGCGTGGCGTTGCGTGCGGGGGGCGATTTGTTGCTGAGCGGTTCACGCGATGACTATGTGGAGGTGCCTCATGACGAGTCGTTGGCGTTGTCGGAGGCGACGATCTCGCTGAGTTTTGTCGCCCAGGAGGTCGAGCTGCGTCGGGCGTTGTTCTCTAAAGACGCTCAGGGCCAGGACCACGGGGGCCACCTGACGGTGTTCATCGACGACGGGCGGATCCAGGCGCGCATGCAGGGCCAGGACCAGGGCCAGAAGTGGCTGTCGACGCCTCAAGACCTGATCGAGGTGGGGGTGGAGTACCACGTGGCGGTGACGTTCGGCCCCGACGGTTTCTGGCTGTACGTCGATGGCCAGATGATGGACTGGTCGTTGGGCTTCCAACAGGGCTGGGAGACGAACCCCGAACCGCTGGCGATCGGGGCCAACATCTGGGGCCGGTCGCCGCAGGACCCGAACTACGCGTTTCACGAGTTCGAGGGGGTCATCCGCGACTTCACGATCTACGACAGCCAGTTCACCTCCACCCAGATCGCCCAGCTGGCCGGGGTGGGCCCGCCGCCGGCATTGTCGGAACCGACGGTCAACGACCAGGCGGTGTTGGTGGGGACACTGGGCGACGACGCAGCGCTCGAGGCGTCGGGGTACGGGGTCAACGCGGTGTTCGGTGACGCGGGCGACGACGTGCTGATCGCCAACGATCAGGCGGGGGTGTTGGACGTGCCGTCGCCCAGTGAGACGCTCGACCTCAGCGGGTTCGCCAACGTGCTCGACGGAGGCGAGGGCCGCGACGTGCTCGAGGGCAGCGACCTCGCGGACCTGCTGATCAGCCGATCGGACGCGCGTGAGCCGAAGATCGCCCAGCCGTGGGACGCGGGCGACGACCCCCTGGGCGAGCTGGACGCGGCCAGCAACACGCATTATTCGGGCCAGCCGATCGAGGGCGACGACGTGCTGATCGGCGGGGGCGGCGCGGATGTGTTCTACTTCCAGACGCGGATCAACGCCAAGCGTCGGATCATCCTCAAGCACGTCAACAGCGACGGGACGATCCACTGGGGGATGGGCGGCGTGGCCGGGGAGAACGACTACGTCCACGACCACTGGGTCGAGGCGTTGGGTGATGAGCTGATCGCCGACTTCGACCGCGACGAGGGCGACCATATCTTGATCGAGGGCCACACCACCGAGGTGTACGACGTTCAGTACCTCGACAGCGACGGGGACCAGAACCTCGACACGACGGTGCTTCACCTATGGTCGCGTCAGCCCAACGGGGGGGCCCACGACGGCGACCTCCTGGGCACGATCACGGTGCCCGGGACGCTGCTGACGGCCAGCGACTACACGGTGCACAAGCGGGACTACGGGGTGATCGAGACGATCAGTGATCTCGACGCGGCGTTGGCTCCGTACGGGGGCGAGCCCGACGATGGGCAGGGCCCGGCGATCGGATCGGTGGACGACGGACCGGCGATCGCGGGCGTGGCGTTGCGTGCGGGGGGCGATTTGTTGCTGAGCGGTTCACGCGATGACTACGTGGAGGTGTCGCACGACGCGTCGTTGGCGTTGTCGCAGGCGACGGTCTCGCTGAGTTTTGTCGCCCAGGAGGTCGAGCTGCGTCGGGCGTTGTTCTCTAAAGACGCTCAGGGCCAGGACCACGGGGGCCACCTGACGGTGTTCATCGACGACGGGCGGATCCAGGCGCGCATGCAGGGCCAGGACCAGGGCCAGAAGTGGCTGTCGACGCCTCAAGACCTGATCGAGGTGGGGGTGGAGTACCACGTGGCGGTGACGTTCGGCCCCGACGGTTTCTGGCTGTACGTCGATGGCCAGATGATGGACTGGTCGTTGGGCTTCCAACAGGGCTGGGAGACGAACCCCGAACCGCTGGCGATCGGGGCCAACATCTGGGGCCGGTCGCCGCAGGACCCGAACTACGCGTTTCACGAGTTCGAGGGGGTCATCCGCGACTTCACGATCTACGACAGCCAGTTCACCTCCACCCAGATCGCCCAGCTGGCCGGGGTGGGCCCGCCGCCGGCATTGTCGGAACCGACGGTCAACGACCAGGCGGTGTTGGTGGGGACACTGGGCGACGACGCAGCGCTCGAGGCGTCGGGGTACGGGGTCAACGCGGTGTTCGGTGACGCGGGCGACGACGTGCTGATCGCCAACGATCAGGCGGGGGTGTTGGACGTGCCGTCGCCCAGTGAGACGCTCGACCTCAGCGGGTTCGCCAACGTGCTCGACGGAGGCGAGGGCCGCGACGTGCTCGAGGGCAGCGACCTCGCGGACCTGCTGATCAGCCGATCGGACGCGCGTGAGCCGAAGATCGCCCAGCCGTGGGACGCGGGCGACGACCCCCTGGGCGAGCTGGACGCGGCCAGCAACACGCATTATTCGGGCCAGCCGATCGAGGGCGACGACGTGCTGATCGGCGGGGGCGGCGCGGATGTGTTCTACTTCCAGACGCGGATCAACGCCAAGCGTCGGATCATCCTCAAGCACGTCAACAGCGACGGGACGATCCACTGGGGGATGGGCGGCGTGGCCGGGGAGAACGACTACGTCCACGACCACTGGGTCGAGGCGTTGGGTGATGAGCTGATCGCCGACTTCGACCGCGACGAGGGCGACCATATCTTGATCGAGGGCCACACCACCGAGGTGTACGACGTTCAGTACCTCGACAGCGACGGGGACCAGAACCTCGACACGACGGTGCTTCACCTATGGTCGCGTCAGCCCAACGGGGGGGCCCACGACGGCGACCTCCTGGGCACGATCACGGTGCCCGGGACGCTGCTGACGGCCAGCGACTACACGGTGCACAAGCGGGACTACGGGGTGATCGAGACGATCAGTGATCTCGACGCGGCGTTGGCTCCGTACGGGGGCGAGCCCGACGATGGGCAGGGCCCGGCGATCGGATCGGTGGACGACGGACCGGCGATCGCGGGCGTGGCGTTGCGTGCGGGGGGCGATTTGTTGCTGAGCGGTTCACGCGATGACTATGTGGAGGTGCCTCATGACGAGTCGTTGGCGTTGTCGGAGGCGACGATCTCGCTGAGTTTTGTCGCCCAGGAGGTCGAGCTGCGTCGGGCGTTGTTCTCTAAAGACGCTCAGGGCCAGGACCACGGGGGCCACCTGACGGTGTTCATCGACGACGGGCGGATCCAGGCGCGCATGCAGGGCCAGGACCAGGGCCAGAAGTGGCTGTCGACGCCTCAAGACCTGATCGAGGTGGGGGTGGAGTACCACGTGGCGGTGACGTTCGGCCCCGACGGTTTCTGGCTGTACGTCGATGGCCAGATGATGGACTGGTCGTTGGGCTTCCAACAGGGCTGGGAGACGAACCCCGAACCGCTGGCGATCGGGGCCAACATCTGGGGCCGGTCGCCGCAGGACCCGAACTACGCGTTTCACGAGTTCGAGGGGGTCATCCGCGACTTCACGATCTACGACAGCCAGTTCACCTCCACCCAGATCGCCCAGCTGGCCGGGGTGGGCCCGCCGCCGGCATTGTCGGAACCGACGGTCAACGACCAGGCGGTGTTGGTGGGGACACTGGGCGACGACGCAGCGCTCGAGGCGTCGGGGTACGGGGTCAACGCGGTGTTCGGTGACGCGGGCGACGACGTGCTGATCGCCAACGATCAGGCGGGGGTGTTGGACGTGCCGTCGCCCAGTGAGACGCTCGACCTCAGCGGGTTCGCCAACGTGCTCGACGGAGGCGAGGGCCGCGACGTGCTCGAGGGCAGCGACCTCGCGGACCTGCTGATCAGCCGATCGGACGCGCGTGAGCCGAAGATCGCCCAGCCGTGGGACGCGGGCGACGACCCCCTGGGCGAGCTGGACGCGGCCAGCAACACGCATTATTCGGGCCAGCCGATCGAGGGCGACGACGTGCTGATCGGCGGGGGCGGCGCGGATGTGTTCTACTTCCAGACGCGGATCAACGCCAAGCGTCGGATCATCCTCAAGCACGTCAACAGCGACGGGACGATCCACTGGGGGATGGGCGGCGTGGCCGGGGAGAACGACTACGTCCACGACCACTGGGTCGAGGCGTTGGGTGATGAGCTGATCGCCGACTTCGACCGCGACGAGGGCGACCATATCTTGATCGAGGGCCACACCACCGAGGTGTACGACGTTCAGTACCTCGACAGCGACGGGGACCAGAACCTCGACACGACGGTGCTTCACCTATGGTCGCGTCAGCCCAACGGGGGGGCCCACGACGGCGACCTCCTGGGCACGATCACGGTGCCCGGGACGCTGCTGACGGCCAGCGACTACACGGTGCACAAGCGGGACTACGGGGTGATCGAGACGATCAGTGATCTCGACGCGGCGTTGGCTCCGTACGGGGGCGAGCCCGACGATGGGCAGGGCCCGGCGATCGGATCGGTGGACGACGGACCGGCGATCGCGGGCGTGGCGTTGCGTGCGGGGGGCGATTTGTTGCTGAGCGGTTCACGCGATGACTACGTGGAGGTGTCGCACGACGCGTCGTTGGCGTTGTCGCAGGCGACGGTCTCGCTGAGTTTTGTCGCCCAGGAGGTCGAGCTGCGTCGGGCGTTGTTCTCTAAAGACGCTCAGGGCCAGGACCACGGGGGCCACCTGACGGTGTTCATCGACGACGGGCGGATCCAGGCGCGCATGCAGGGCCAGGACCAGGGCCAGAAGTGGCTGTCGACGCCTCAAGACCTGATCGAGGTGGGGGTGGAGTACCACGTGGCGGTGACGTTCGGCCCCGACGGTTTCTGGCTGTACGTCGATGGCCAGATGATGGACTGGTCGTTGGGCTTCCAACAGGGCTGGGAGACGAACCCCGAACCGCTGGCGATCGGGGCCAACATCTGGGGCCGGTCGCCGCAGGACCCGAACTACGCGTTTCACGAGTTCGAGGGGGTCATCCGCGACTTCACGATCTACGACAGCCAGTTCACCTCCACCCAGATCGCCCAGCTGGCCGGGGTGGGCCCGCCGCCGGCATTGTCGGAACCGACGGTCAACGACCAGGCGGTGTTGGTGGGGACACTGGGCGACGACGCAGCGCTCGAGGCGTCGGGGTACGGGGTCAACGCGGTGTTCGGTGACGCGGGCGACGACGTGCTGATCGCCAACGATCAGGCGGGGGTGTTGGACGTGCCGTCGCCCAGTGAGACGCTCGACCTCAGCGGGTTCGCCAACGTGCTCGACGGAGGCGAGGGCCGCGACGTGCTCGAGGGCAGCGACCTCGCGGACCTGCTGATCAGCCGATCGGACGCGCGTGAGCCGAAGATCGCCCAGCCGTGGGACGCGGGCGACGACCCCCTGGGCGAGCTGGACGCGGCCAGCAACACGCATTATTCGGGCCAGCCGATCGAGGGCGACGACGTGCTGATCGGCGGGGGCGGCGCGGATGTGTTCTACTTCCAGACGCGGATCAACGCCAAGCGTCGGATCATCCTCAAGCACGTCAACAGCGACGGGACGATCCACTGGGGGATGGGCGGCGTGGCCGGGGAGAACGACTACGTCCACGACCACTGGGTCGAGGCGTTGGGTGATGAGCTGATCGCCGACTTCGACCGCGACGAGGGCGACCATATCTTGATCGAGGGCCACACCACCGAGGTGTACGACGTTCAGTACCTCGACAGCGACGGGGACCAGAACCTCGACACGACGGTGCTTCACCTATGGTCGCGTCAGCCCAACGGGGGGGCCCACGACGGCGACCTCCTGGGCACGATCACGGTGCCCGGGACGCTGCTGACGGCCAGCGACTACACGGTGCACAAGCGGGACTACGGGGTGATCGAGACGATCAGTGATCTCGACGCGGCGTTGGCTCCGTACGGGGGCGAGCCCGACGATGGGCAGGGCCCGGCGATCGGATCGGTGGACGACGGACCGGCGATCGCGGGCGTGGCGTTGCGTGCGGGGGGCGATTTGTTGCTGAGCGGTTCACGCGATGACTATGTGGAGGTGCCTCATGACGAGTCGTTGGCGTTGTCGCAGGCGACGATCTCGCTGAGTTTTGTCGCCCAGGAGGTCGAGCTGCGTCGGGCGTTGTTCTCTAAAGACGCCCAGGGCCAGGACCACGGGGGCCACCTGACGGTGTTCATCGACGACGGGCGGATCCAGGCGCGCATGCAGGGCCAGGACCAGGGCCAGAAGTGGCTGTCGACGCCTCAAGACCTGATCGAGGTGGGGGTGGAGTACCACGTGGCGGTGACGTTCGGCCCCGACGGTTTCTGGCTGTACGTCGATGGCCAGATGATGGACTGGTCGTTGGGCTTCCAACAGGGCTGGGAGACGAACCCCGAACCGCTGGCGATCGGGGCCAACATCTGGGGCCGGTCGCCGCAGGACCCGAACTACGCGTTTCACGAGTTCGAGGGGGTCATCCGCGACTTCACGATCTACGACAGCCAGTTCACCTCCACCCAGATCGCCCAGCTGGCCGGGGTGTAGGCGAGGATTTGCCAAGGACGTGCAGGATCGCGTCGCACGACGAAAGGTGCGTAACAGATGGCCGTTTGGAATGGGTCTAGAGCGTTTTGCGTCAATAATCGCCATATCCGCAAGAGGTGAAGTAGTTTTGGCACTCGGTGGGCGTGACGTCTGTCAGGGCATCGGCGATGGCGTCTTGGAGCGTGCCGAAGGTCTTGGCGGCGACGCGGCGTAGCCACGCCTTGACCTTGCTCCACAGCTTCTCGATCGGGTTCAGGTCCGGGCTGTACGGGGGCAGGTACCCCAGGTCGGCGTCGACGGCCTCGATCGCTTCGCGCACCGCGGCGGCTTGGTGACTCGAGAGATTGTCCATCACGACCACGTCACCCGGGCGCAACGACGGGGCCAAGAACTGCTGGGTGTAGGCCAGGAACGTCGCCGAGTTCATCGGGCCATCGACCACGACCGTCGCACCTTGGATCACCCCGTCGAGCCGGATCGCGCTGAGCATCGTGAGCGTCTTCCAGCGGCCGTGCAGGGTGCGGTCCACGCAACGCTGCCCGATCGGCGACCAGCCATACAGCCGGGTCATATCCGTCTTGGCCCCAGATTCGTCGAGGAAAACCAGATGGGCCGGGTCCACGAACCGCCGGGCGATCGTGAAGTTGTGGCGGCGTTGGGCCACGTCGGGGCGATCTTGCTCGGCGGCGATCAGCGACTTCTTTTGAGCGACAGCCCCAGCCGCTTCAACGCCCGGCACACCGTCGATTCCACGACGCCCAGGTTCAGCATCGCCCTCAACTGCTTGGCCGTGATCCCCGGCTTGGCCGCCACCGCCTCACGCATCCGTTGCTCATCGGCCGCCGTAAGCTTGACCGACCCCTTGGGCCCCGGCACCCCCGGCGTCAACACGCCCCGGCGGTGCCGATCACACCAGTCGCGAACCGTCGACCTCGCCACCCGAAACTGTCGTGATACCCCCGTGATCGTCTGACCCGACTCGGCGGCCCATACCACCCGCTTACGTAGATCCATCGAATACGCCATGACCTTGGCCTCCTTGCCAGAAATCTCTCTTATCGGCCAGCGGCGATTAATTACGCCAAGCGCTCTAGACCGCTGTTAGTTCTTCTCTTTCTCGGCGCGGCCCTTTGATCGTGTATACCGACACCGGCGCGGCGCGACCCTTGATGCGGATCGTGTCCATATACGACGACTCGAACCGGTTGTTCAAGCCCGCGTGGGTCTGCTCGCTGAGCAGGATCGACACGTCGTGGTCCTTGGTGGCCGATTCGAGCCGGGCGGCGAGGTTGACGGTGTCTCCGATCGCGGTGTAGTCCATGCGCTGGGTCGAGCCGATGTTGCCCACGATGGCGATCCCGGTGTGGATTCCGATGCCGATACGCAGCTGATCGCGGCCCTGGGCTTGCCACTGCTGGCGCAGGCGATCGAGCTCCTGCTCCATCTCAATGGCGGCCTGGGCGGCGTGGTACTCTTGTTGATCATCCTCGAGGGGGGCGCCAAAGATGGCCATCAGCCCGTCGCCGGTGAACTTATCAAGCGTGCCGTTGTGGCGGAAGATGACCTCGATCATGCGTTCGAAGAACTGGTTGAGCACGTCGACGACCTTGTCAGGCGAGAGCTTGTCGGCCATCTGGCTAAAGTTGCGGATATCCAGGAACAGGATCGTGACCTGGCGCTGCTCGCCCTTGAGCTCGGGCATCTGGCCGGATCGGATGACTTTCTCGGCGACGTGGTGCGACAGGTACCGCGCCAGAGTGCCCTTGAGCAGCTCCCGGTCGCGCAGGGCCTTGGCCATGTCGTTGACCGCTTGACCGAGCTGGCTGAATTCGTCTTTGGTTTTGAGGTTTACCGAGGCGTCGAGATTACCGTCGCCGATCTCGGCAACGGTTTGAGACAGCAGATCAAGGGGGCGGGTGACCCGCCGCGATAAGAAAATCGAGATGCCGACGGCGATAATGATGGCCACGAGCATGGCCATAAGCCCCCTCTGGAGCAAGAGGTTCGTCTTAGCCAGCATATCATCGATCGCCAGGTCCGCACCGAGGGCAGCAACGACCTTCCCGCTGCTATTGCGAATTGGAGCGTTGGCACTGATCCAGGTGCCGAATTCATCCTCGAAGATCTCGTCGATCTGATGCTGCTCCATTCGTAGTGGCTCGACATCTGTGGTCGAGGTCTCCACCACGTCGCCGACATCGGATTTATTGCCGGTGTCGTCTTCCTCGGCATCGACGACAAAGATAGCGCCGTAAGGGTTTTCCGGGGACTGGGGGCGCTGAGCCATGGTATAGAGGTAGCGGATAAACAGGTCTTGACGGCGGTTGGAATCTCGGAACCGACGAAGCTGAGTTTCGATCGTCTTATAAGCCTCGCTTTGCTGGTCTTGTGGGGTTTGGATCTGTTGATGGAGGTCGCCATCCACGGCAGACGCCGCCGTGGCAGCGATCGATAAGATCTTGCTCTGGATCTCCTCGACGAGAATGCCGCGTGTTAGCCCGAACGAGATGAAGACCATCGTTCCGTTGGTGACCACAGCCAAGAAGATCAGCAGGAGGGTGAGTCGTGTGCGGTATCTCATCTGACCTTGCCTTTCGGTTGTCGGTTTCGAGGCCCGCTCCTTCTCAGGCCCGATAGGAGGCAGACCTATGATATACCGAACGCGTAAAATTTTGTGCTGATCAGGCCCGGGAGCCTGTCGCGTGGGTGTACAAAGGGCGTGCCGCGTGGATGACGTGGGGCTCGATGGGTGCATCGTCCAACAGGTGTTGACCCCTGCTCACCCCCGGCCGGCGGCAACGTCCCACTTGGTTACACGTTCAAGTCATGATGACGATCCGGTCGATGTCGTTATCGATCAATGGCCGGAACTCGCAGGATGCCTCTCCACGGGGGGATGGTTCCGGTCGGACGCGACCCCGCCTGTGCCAAAGCGGTTTGGATCCCTTTCTCAGGCCTGTGCCCCCCGAACCGCAAGGAAATACGGATGAGTAAGCAGGAGATGATCGAAGAGATCCGCCGCCATAATCGGTCGGCTGACAGCGGGTTCCTGGATTCGTTCAAAGAGCCGGCCCTGGAGCGGTACTTACGCCGCCTAACCGACGTCCACGGCCGCCGAGGCCCGGGTAGCGTCTGGGTCCGTGACGGAGAAACGCCCGCGATTGTCACGCGTGCGTCCGAAGCGTAGCCCTGATTAACCCGTGCGCCGACGGTATGGGCGTGCCGACCCCGGATAACCCTAGGAATGAGACGCCATGGCCATGCCCCAGCCTAGTCGAAGAAAGAGACGCGGCCGTAAACGCTGTTGATCCAAACGCCTAGAGAGCCGTCTAGACTTTGGCGCTGCGGATCACCGCGATCAGTTCATCCACGGCGCGTTTCACGGCTTTCTCGTTGGGTGATTCGTCCTGGAGCAGGCTCAACGCCATCTGGGCTGCGAGGGTGATCGGCTCGAACCCGTATCCGCCGCCGGCGCCCTTAAGCTGATGGCACATCTGGTGAGCAAACTCGAGATTAGCGGTCCGCATCGATTGATCGAGCTGCATCGCGTAGTCCTCGAGGGACTCGACGAACTCCTGGATCAACGGCCGCATCTCGGGATCATCCGCGAGGGTGCTGCGCAGCGGGCCGCGGCCGCTGCCCCCGGCAGCGCCCAGCAAGGCCTCAACGATCACATCGCGAAGATCCTCTGACTTGAACGGCTTGGCGAGGAACTTGTTCGCCCCGGCGTCGTAAGATTTCGCGTCGAGGTCCGGGTCGTCGTTGCCCGACATCGAGATGATGTATGCGGTCGAGTGGTGCTGATCCCGCAACTCTTTTATGACATTGAGCCCGCTTTCCTTGCCCAGAGTAAGGTTGATGAGCATCAGGTCGAAGTCGGGGTTTTCATCGATCGCGGAGTATGCTTCGTACGGATCCATGGCCTCGGTGACGTCTAGGCCATAGTACTTGAGCCAGTGGCGATAGAGCTTGCGGTCGGCTTCGAGCTCGCTAACCAGCAGGGCGCTGCCCAGGACGTCGGCGTCCCTTTTTTCTTGGTGATAACGCAACGCCTGCTCGGGGGTGAAGTCCGTGAAGTTGCTTAGGTCGATCGCTTCATCGAACACGATGCAGATCTCATGGACCAGCCCCGCGATCAGGCGACAGGTCAGGACCTTGCCCGTGACGTCTTCAGCCCCGGTGAGGCTGGGCAGCTGGACCCGGCAGCGGCTGCCGGGATGGATGAACTGCCCGTGGATGATCGACATGCCGTGTGTGCTGAGGTTGCGCGGGATCGAGGAGAAGATGACGCTGCTGTCGTCGGTCTCGTTCCAGACCGTCATCAGGACGCTGGTGGCCGACAGATCCACCCTCAAACGCCGCCTGTCATTGCCCTGAGGTGGGGGGCGAAGCCGGCTATTGATCTTTTCAACCAGGCGTTTCTTGTCGCGGTCCGACAATCGGATCGTCTCGACCGGACGCATGTCGGAATCTGATCCTGAAGGCATACTGTCTACTCCGCCCAGGCGATGTTTTCTACCGGCCGCTAGATCCGCTCACGTCCGGCCGTCGACCCGCTCAGTCCCCACTGGGCACACTTGGCGCATGGGCTAGCCTCGACCCCCACATGAAGGTGATATCGGCTGGTCTTTCTTTCTACTTTGCCCCTTCCAGTAGGAGATTCTCCATGGAGACCCGCCGCGAGCCGCACCCATCAGCAAGCGGGTTCTTATGCTCTTACAATCGGTTACGAATGACATGGACGCATCGATTGGCAATGAATCGTTGATTGATAAGCTGAGTCTGTTCCACGTGATTGACGTGGGGTAAAGTGCGTCGATTACCACCAGAACATCCATGACCCTTGAGGATCTGATACGCCCGTTTCATGACGCCCGCGTGCTGCGGGGCGACCCCAGCGTCGAGGTCCGTGACATCACCGACGATTCACGAACGGTCGTCGAAGGCGGTGCTTTCGTGGCACGCCGTGGTGGCGCCAGTGACGGGCGGTCGTTCATCCCCGAGGCAATCCGACGCGGCGCCGCGGTGGTCATCACCGACGTCGATCCCGAGGATATGAAGGGTCTGCCAGATAGCGACCCTGCGGAGTTCACGGAGCAAACCCACCGTCCGCTGTTTCAAGATGTTGCATGGGTCCAGTTCAGCCAGCTCGACCACCGCCGGGTAGGTGAACTGGCTGAGCGGTTCTTTGATCACCCCAGCCGCAAAATCAAGCTGATCGGGATCACCGGCACAAACGGCAAGACCACCACCGCCTATATCACCAAGCACCTGCTCGACCGGGTCGGGGCCAAGTGCGGGTTGATCAGCACAGTGGTGATCGATGACGGGTCGGATAGCCGACCGGCGACCCTCACAACCCCTGGAGCGATCGAGTTCTCGGGCTTATTAGGCGCAATGGTCACTCACGGCTGCCAGGCTGCGGTGGCCGAGGTATCGAGCCACGCCCTGGACCAAGACCGGACCGGTGCCCTGGCGTTCGACGTGGGGGTGTTTACCAACCTCACCGGCGATCATCTCGACTACCACGGGACGCCAGAACGCTACGCCGCGGCTAAGGCCCGGTTGTTCCAACAGCTCCCGGAGACCCCTCAAGCCCGGGCCGTGATCAACGCCGACGACCCCTGTGGCCCGCGGATGACCCGCGACTGCCGCGCAGCCGTCATCTGGACAAATGTTCGAGAAGAAGAGCCTGTCAGTGCCCCATCTCGGCAGCCCCGAAACAGGATAGGCGGCGACTTCCCCCAGCCGTCGATGTCGATCACCGCGATGGTGTCACGACTGAGTGCAAACGGCAGCCGGTTTCGTGTCATCGGGCCTTGGGGCAACGTCGATACCCATACCCCGCTGGTTGGTCTTCACAACGTTTCAAACGCGCTGCAAGCCGTCGCCGCGGCGCACGCGGTGACGGGTTGTGACTTCCAGGATTTATGCCGTGCTTTAGAAACGTGCCCCCCGATCCCGGGCCGTCTCGAATCGATCGTCATTGACGTGTCCTCATCGACAGCTGCCCGCCCCGCGGTAATCGTGGACTATGCCCATACACACGACGCACTAGAAAACGTCCTGCGGGCATTGCGACGAGTCGCCTCGATGTGGTCTAGGCCTGATGAAACAAACACAACGATGCCAGCCGGCAAGCTTACGGTCATCTTCGGCGCCGGCGGGGACCGTGACCGCGCGAAGCGACCTAAGATGGCGGCCGTTGCCTGTGACCTGGCCGACCGGATCGTCATCACCAGCGACAACCCACGCACCGAAGACCCGATGACGATCATCGAGCAGATCCTGTCCGGCGTGCCAGCTAGCGAGAAAGACCGTGTCCGCGTCGTGCCCGACCGCGCCGAAGCGATCGCCACGACGATCCGGGACGCGGGGCCGGATGATCTCGTGCTCATCGCGGGCAAAGGGCACGAGGACTACCAGATCATCGGCACCGAAAAGCATACGTTCGACGACCGTGTCGAAGCTATGGCAGCTTTACGGGCTATGAAATTGAGAACGTAACCATCGCGTGTAGGGCATCGATCTATTCAGCCCCCATCATTGACGGGGGCAAGACGGATGCGTGACCCTACACTTAAAAATGGATCATCCGGCCCTGGGCCCCCAAGACCGCCTCGTGGACCGATTCGCTTAGGGTGGGGTGGGCGTGGATCGTGGTGATGACCTCATCAACGGTCGCTTCGAGCCGACGGGCCAACCCTAGCTCCGCGATCAGCTCCGTGACGTGGTCGCCGATCATATGCGCCCCGAGGATCTCGCCATACTTCTTGTCAGCGATGATTTTGACGAATCCTTCGGTGTGGCCGGCGGCCTGGGCCTTGCCCGAAGCCTGGAACGGGAACTTCCCGATCGTATAATCCTGGCCTAACGTCATGCCCTGCTCTTGGCAGGCCTGCTCGGTGAGGCCGATGCTAGCGACCTGGGGTTGGCAATACGTGCAGCCGGGGATGGAAGTGTAATCGATCGGGGTCGGATCATGACCAGCGATGCGCTCGACGCACACGATCGCCTCCTCACTAGCCACGTGCGCCAGCCACGGCGGGCCGATCACGTCGCCCACCGCGTACACCCCCGACAGCGAGGTCTGATACGTAGCCTTGTCGACCTTGATGTGGTCCTTGACGATCTCGATGCCCAGGCTGTCATCGAACAGACCGTCGAACCGACCACGCACCCCAATCGCGACCAACACCTTGTCGCCGGAAAGGGTCTCTTTCTTGGCTTCGTCATCGATCGGGGCGATATCCAGCTCGACACCCTGCTCGGTGACACGAACCGCCTGTGTCTTCGTACCGGTACGGCAGTCGACGCCATGTTTACGGAATGCTCTGCCGATCGCTTTGGAGACCTCATGGTCCTCGATCGGCAGCAACCGGTCCATCATCTCGATGACCGTCACCTGGGTGCCGAACGCGTTGTAGAAATACGCGAACTCCATCCCGATCGCCCCAGCCCCGATGATCAAAAGCTTCCCAGGCTGCTCGTCCAGCGCCATCGCTTCCTTGGAGCTGATGACTTTATCCCCATCAAAATCCATCCCCGGAAGAATACGCGGGACCGCCCCGGTAGCGATCATGATGTGCTTGGCCTCGATCGATCGGGTGTCTTGTCCTTTGCCCTGTGAAACCGTCACACGCCCCAAACCTCCGTCCTTTCCGCCCGGGCCTTGCCCGGGGGCTTGGGTGATCTTCGCGTGCCCCTGGATATGGGTGATCTTGTTTTTCTTGAATAACCCCGCGATCCCCCGGTTGAGCTGGCCCGCCACGTTCCGCGACCGGCCGATCACCTTCTGCCAATCGTGGGTAACCCCCTCAGCGAGGATCCCCCAATCCCCGGCTTCGTGCTTGAGCTTGGCGTAGAACTCCGCGGCGCCCAGCAAAGCTTTGGTCGGGATGCACCCCCAGTTGAGGCACACGCCACCCAGCTTATCTCGCTCGATACACACAACGCTCAGCCCCAGCTGAGCCGCACGGATCGCCCCGACGTAACCCGCCGGCCCACCGCCGATCACCACAAGGTCAAAACTGCTTGGTTCGCCCATCATCATGCCCTTCTAAAGAACGGGGGATCTAAAGATCCGAGAGATTGTAACGTAACAAAGGTAGATCGATCGGGCTCCACACTACCGCGACCTGCTAACGGGTGCGGCTTGGCGACAATGGCCTTACAATCACGTCCATTCGTTCGGACGGCACGGCCCAAGCCCTGATCGGCAAAGGCCCTGGGTTTAGGCGAGAAAGGCGGGTGTATCATGAAGCAGGTCAAAGCGGTCGTCACAGTCATCGGTCAGGACCAGAAGGGCGTGGTCGCCCGGTTCGCGACGTACGTCGCTGAGCACGGGATCAACATCGAAGACATCGAGCAGCAGGTCGTCCACGGGCATTTCATCATGGATATGCTCGTGGACCTGGCCGAGATGTCCCTGAGCCTCGACGAGCTGATCACCGGGCTATTAGAGCTGGGCCAGCAGATCCAGATGCAGGTGCGGGTGACCCTCCACAACCAGCGCAAGATCAAAAAAATCGCGGTCTTGGTCAGCAAAGAGCCGCATTGCCTCCAGCAGTTGATCGAAGACGAACGGGCTGGGCAATTCGGAGGCCGCGGCAAGATCACCTGCGTCCTGGCCAATCACCCTGATCTCGAACCGATCGCCCGCGACGCCGGGCTGAAATTCGACTGGAAGACCGCCTCGGATAAACCCACGCACATGGCGTGGATGCTCCAACAGCTCAATCAGGAGAACGTGGACCTCGTGGTCCTGGCCCGGTACATGCAGATCGTCACCCCGGAGATCGTCGCGCCGTTCCGGTACCGGATCATCAACATCCACCCGTCGCTGCTGCCGCACTTCCCCGGGGCGGCGCCGTACCGCCAGGCGTACGACAGCGGGGTGCGCGTCTCGGGGTGCACCGCCCACTACGTGACCGAAGACCTCGACGAAGGGCCGATCATTTTCCAGGACGTGTTCCACATCGACGTGGGCAAAGACACAGCCGCGGATATCAAGAAGAAAGGCCAGGCCCTAGAAGCCAAGGTCCTCAGCGACGCGGCGCAGATGCACCTCGACGAAAAACTAATCGTCGTCGACGACAAGGTCGTGTTCCGACCCGGGCTAAGCTCGTTCTTGGACCATGACCAATCCTCGGCTTAATCCGGTCCGATCGCCCCGCACTGACGCTAATAACCCCTTGCCCAACGGAGATCTCCTTATGAACCAGCGACGGACGTACAGACGCGGTGGGTGCCTGGTCACGGGCCTGGTCACCGTTGTGGTTTTGATCGTCGTAGCGGCGCTCGTCGTTAAGTTTTATGTGATGCCGCGGGTCTCCGGCTGGATCGCCGACGGCACCCGCCTCATCTTGGTCGAAGCGGTCAAGGAGATGCACCTGCCCGTGAACCAAGAGTCCGCGATTATCAAGGACATCGATCGGGTGACCGAGGACTACAAGGCCGGGCGGATCACCCTCGATCAGCTAAGCAATATCTTCGACGAGTTGGCCCAGACCCCGCTGCTGCACATGGGCGTGGTTCACATG
Source organism: Phycisphaeraceae bacterium (assembly GCA_965224205.1). Taxonomy (GTDB): domain Bacteria; phylum Planctomycetota; class Phycisphaerae; order Phycisphaerales; family Phycisphaeraceae; genus CBDCYN01. The sequence continues at coordinate 124,227 of CBDCYN010000016.1, read as the reverse complement.
ATCGAGACGCACCACATCGCCCGATCCGGTTTAAGCGAAGAAAAGAAGCAAGAAGCGGCCCTGGCCGTCCAGCGGTTTGCCCGGGGTATGTACGAGAAGAAACTACCAGAAAACGCGGTCGATCAGATCCAGGCCCCGGTCTTCACTACCGACCAAGACGGCGACCGGGTCTTCAAAGACACCCTTACCGACGAAGAGCTCACCGCCCTGGCGGAAGAATTGAAAGCCAAGGCTGATGAAGCGGGCGTGGCCAACGAACCGTTCAAGATCGACTTCGCAACCGAGTTCCACAAAGCGATCGAGCGTGCATTGAGTAACGCCGGGGCCGCGGACGGGGTGGGCGACCCCGCGCCGATACAACCCCCGGCCCAACCCCCCGCTCCAGAGGAAGCTTCACCCGCAGCTTGATGCTTTGAATCTATACCAATCCCGGATGAAATTACGGCATGACTCTTGTACGCGGCAGGTAAGTTTCCGGGGTCAAACGGGTCACCGACGCGGTACGTTGATACGCGATGCGTATACCCTCCGCATACGGGTTTCCAATCGAGTGTCGCCGGAGACCCGTCTATGCTGCTCACGCGTCTTCTGAAGCCCCACCCCGCTTTTCAGCGTTAGGTTTGTATCATGTGAGCCATGCCTCAAACCGCACCGGATCTCGATACTCTCGTCCGCGGCGTCGAGGGGTTGTACAGCCGTGAGGACCTTCAGGCGAAGCTTGTGTCTGGCAGGAGACTTCGCGTCAAGCTCGGGATGGACCCGACCGCCCCGGATATCCACCTGGGCCACGCGGTGGTCTTACGAAAGCTGCGGCAGTTCCAAGATAGGGGCCACGTCGCGGTGCTGATCATCGGCGACTACACCGCGCGCATCGGCGACCCTTCCGGCAGGGACACCACCCGCCCGGTCCTTGATGACGAGACGATCCAGCACAACGCCGCGACCTACCTCGACCAGGCGGGCAAGATCCTCGATACCTCCCCCAACAAGCTCGAAGTGCGGTCGAACAGCGAATGGCTATCGACGCTGTCCATGGCCGATGTCTTAAAGCTTACCGGGATGATGACCGTCCAGCAGATGCTCCACCGCGACAACTTTAAGAAGCGGATGCAAAGCGAGACCGAGATCATGGTCAGTGAGTTCATGTACCCCCTGATGCAGGGATACGACTCGGTGGCGATCCGGGCTGACGTCGAGCTGGGGGGCACTGACCAGACCTTCAACAACCTGGTGGGCCGTGACCTGATGGACAAGCACGACCTCGAGAAACAGGTCGTCATGGTCCTACCGATCCTGCCCGGGCTAGACGGCCATGAAAAGATGAGCAAGTCCAAGGGCAATTACGTGGCCCTGACCGATTCCCCCGATGAGATGTTCGGCAAGGTCATGAGCATCCCCGACCCGCTGATGGGGCCGTATTTCAAGCTGCTGACCGACCTGCCAGAAAAGATAGTGACCAGCCTGACCGATCCCGACCAGACCCACCCGCGCCAAGCCAAGGACATCCTCGCGAAGGTGATCGTCGAGTCGTTCCACGATTGTCACGCCGCCAACACCGCCAGCGAGGAGTTCCGCCGCCGGTTCACCCAGCACGAGCTTCCCACGGATTTAGAAACCAAAACCGCTCCACAATCCCCGATCGGGATTTTGGACCTGGTCCGCCACGTCGGGTTCGCGGCCAGCAACTCCGAAGCCCGCCGCCTCGTCACGCAGGGCGCGGTCACGTTCGCGGGTCAAAAGATCACCGACCCGCAAGCGAAGATCACCTTGGACGAGCCCGCGGTGCTCAAGGTCGGCAAGCGGCGGGTGTGCCGGGTGGTGTTTGAACCTTAGCCCCGCGTGAATCACCCGGAGCTGAAACGCTGGGTCGAACCCTCACCATTGCTAAACCACGGGCTAGCCCGTATCACATAGTGACCATGACAATACAAACCCAGAACCGGACCCTTCGCATCGGCCACTCGCCCGACCCCGACGACGCGTTCATGTGGTACCCCCTGGCGGCCCCGGACACCGATCAAGACCGCCACGCCTCCACGATCGATACCGGGACGTACCGGTTTGTCCATGTGCTCGAGGACATCCAATCGCTCAATGAGCGGGCCCAGCGGGCGGAGTTAGAAATTACCGCGATCTCGATCCATCAGTACCCGTTCGTGGCTAAGGACTACGCGTTGACCAGTTGCGGGTCGTCGATGGGGGACGGCTACGGGCCGATGGTCGTGGTTAAAGAGGATTCACCGATCCGGTCGGTGCGTGACCTAGTTAAGGGGGTGAAGGTCGCTGTCCCTGGGCGGCGCACGACCGCGTTCCTGGCGCTGATGCTGCTATTGCGCGATGAGGGGGTCGACCAGCCGACCGAGGCAATCAACCACGAGGTGGTGATGTTCGATCAGATCATCCCGGCCGTTTCCGAAGGGCGGTTCGACGCGGGGCTGATCATTCACGAGGGGCAGCTCACCTATACCCACGCCGGGTTGCGGTGCGTAGCGGACCTGGGCCAATGGTGGAAAGAATCGCGTGGGTTGCCCCTGCCGTTGGGGGGAAACGCGATCCGCCGTGACCTGGGCTCGGAGATGGGCCCGATCTGCTCGGTGCTGCTTCGTTCGATCCGCCACGCGCTCGACCACCGGGACGAGGCGATCCGCTACGCGCTCAACTACGCCCGGGACATGGGCCGCGACCTGGCCGACCGGTTCGTGGGGATGTACGTCAACGATTGGACCCTCGATTACGGCCTCACGGGTCGCGAGGCGGTGGGCCGACTGCTTCAAGAGGGCGCCGAGGCGGGCTTGGTCCCCGACTGCGGTTCGATCGACTTTATCGATCCGGGGTAAGCATGGATCGCGACGCGTTTCCAAACACCGCGTCGGTGCTGGATGAGACCCCGAAAACCTCCCTGCCGCGTACATGAGTCACGCCGTATTTTCATCCGGGGTGGGTATAAACATGGCTCAGTCGAAGAAATGCTACCGTGTCCTGTCACTCGATGGCGGCGGGATCCGTAGGGGTCAGGCCGTGGCATGGCTCGACCAGCTCGAGCATAAACTGGGTGTCGACCTGGTCACCTGGTCGCGGGCACATCCACGGGCAGCATCCTCGCTTGTGGGGTCGCGGTGCGGATCCCGGCTTCCAAGATCTCCACATGTACCGCCAGATGGGCTGGGAAGTCTTCCCCAGCACCGCATCGCGGCTATAGGATCGATTGCCCCCACCGTGTCTCAGGGGCCAGCGCCCCAAGTACGGTGACGAAGGGCTCGAAGCCGTGCTCAAGCGTGTATTCGCGGACCGGCGGCTCGGGGGCTTGAAAAACAACACCCTCGTGGTCCGTTACAACGTGTTAACCCGGGGAGTGGTGGTGTTCAAGAGCCACCGTCCGAGGTTTGCCGAGCTACCGGTGGGGGAGGCGGCCAAGTCGTCGTCGGCGGCCCCCACGCACTTCCCCGCTCATATTCGGTCCAAACCCCATTTTTTACGGTCGTAGCTCGCTACAGATGTTGGCACGCCAGGTCGGGAGATGCCCCGGAGTGCGCGGCTCTTCTATTCGCGGGTTGGCGGCGACACCCGTGGGACGGGATAGTCGTTGGTGGCCCGTTGGGTCAAAGAGCTGGGCTGGAGCTGACCATGGGCTTTCTGATCAGCCAGTTCTCGGCGGTTGATAGGGGTGTCCTTGGGGAAATCGAACGACAGGCGCACTTTGTCCCCGCGGATGTTCACCACCCGGATCACCCCTAACGGCTTAGCAGGGTCTCCGATGACGATTTCTTCACCGACTCGTCGGGTTAGCGCAAGCATTGTTGGCTCTCCTCGCCTTCACGAAACGAGCGGGGACCAGCTCCGACAAGCCGTTATCATGCAGCAGCTGTCGAGCTCAAAGAGCCGCCGTTTCAGCCAGCCGTGGCTTGTGATGCTATTGACCTCGGGGTCCCATCCCTGGGGCATCCGACGACCGCGGAACCGCGGTCAAGAACGATACCCGCGGGGCGTGAATGCGGTATTGGCCGATCTGGATCGATTCCTGCTATTCTAGGCAGGCCAGACATAACCGGCTCATCCACTTCGTACCCGCCGCGGGATCAACACTATATGATCTGCTCCACGGCGACCACACCCGGTACTCGCTCGCGGAGGTTGCGTTCAATCCCCATCTGCAGCGTCATCGTGCTTGAGGGGCATCCAACACAGGCGCCGTGAAGCCGAACACGCACGACCCCGTCATCGGTGACTTCGACCAGTTCCACATCGCCCCCATCGGATTGAACCGCGGGACGGATACGGTCGATCACCTCACCGACACGCTCGAAGATGCTCGTGGTGGGGCCTGGTACGGCGGCTTCATGTCCCATGGTTTTCCTAACTACCTGGACCCAAAACACTCATACAGGGCCCCTCCTACGATACCGACAGGTTATCATAGACCCTCTAAGAAGAAGTTGCCAGCACCGATGGGATTTTGCTGTTGAGGGGACAGGATGGAGCCAAGCCACCCGAAAGCAATACCTACTCAATCGACGCATGAAATCATGTCGCCCTTATCCCCCGCCTCTCTCGCTCTGGTCGAGCGTGTTCTTTCGTCCGGCTGCAATGCCCCTAACCCGGATCGGAATCGACCGGGCGTTCAGAGCCTTGAATGGGTTCGGGGGGCAGCTGATCGTGGAACGAATCGGATAGCAGGTCCGGGACGTCCGGGAAATCCTCGGGCTTGGGTTCCTCGATGAAGTGGTACGTGCCGCCGTGTTCGAACGCGATCGTCTTGAGCGTCTGTTGGGGGTCGTTGTAGAAGAACTGGACCGTGTTGATTTTGGTGCGCCGGCCCTTATTGATCCTGTCGAGCTCCTGGAGCAGTCGATGATGGCTGATCTCATCGGGTCGGGAACCCGTGATCGTATCGGAGTAGAGGCAAAGCAGGTCGGGGGCGTAGTCCATCGCCCGGTGCAGGGCGTCGAGCGGGTTGGACGACCCACGGGGCAAGACGTGCCCGGTCCCGGGACGGATCCAAGCTTGGACCTCCTTCTTCATCGAGTCAGCGGCGGATTTTAGCCCGGTGGGCGGCACCTCGATCACCCCATCGTTTTGATAGAAGATGACCGAGAAATCCTGCCCAGGCTCGAGATGTTCAATGGATCGGCTGACCTCTTGAATCACCTGCGGCATCGAATCGATAAGCGACCCCGAGGCATCGACGAGGAACACCACCCGGTTGAATCCACGCAATTGATGGGGCCCCAATCCGTCGGGTGATGCGGTGGCTTGGCGGTCTTGACCCGTGGTTTCGGGCAGCAAGACGGGCGGTTCTTGAGCCTCGGCCGTTGGGGGCGGGACGTGGGACGTGGCCTGGCTGCCCGTCGAGTGTGAGAGCGGATCCGGCTGCGCCTGCTGTGATTTGAGGGCGCCGACCTCGTCTAAGAGCTTTTGGAGCTGGAGCTGGAGCTGGGCCAGGCTGTTCTTAAGAACCTCGGCACTGCTGTTTTGGGGCGGATCCTGGACCGGGGGAGTGGGCGGTTGGACTGCGGCGGCGAGTTTATCCGCCAAGGCCTGCTCATCGAGCCGCGGGGGCTGACGAAGGGCGGTCTGGATCTCATCGAGTTGCTTCTGTTGAGCCTCTTGTCTGGCCTGTTGCGTGTGGATCGCGTCACGGACCTCGGTGAGGAGGCTGGCTTTGTGTTGCTCGTGTTTGGCGTCGATCGTATCGATGTAAGCGTTGAATTTTTCGTCGAGCTGGGGATGGGGGGGCTTGGGCTGCTGAACCTGATCGTGGATGCTGCGGATATAGTGCTTGATCTCGAGCTGGTCTTGCTTGTACACATCGATCATGAAATAAACGATCACCGCAGCGGTGAGCACGGCCAGCCACTTGCCGATCGATGCCGGGGCGCTGGGCGGTGGCCGCTGGACCCACTGGGGGGGGCCGGCGTGGGGGGACACCGCCGGTGACGCGTGCTTGCCGTGCTGGAGCGTCAGCTCGGTTGAACCGCCCCTCGCATGAGCCAGCGGCCCGTAGTGGTGTTCGCCTTCTGGATCGGCCCCTGGGTAGGCCGGTCGGCCCGTCGGCACCAGCGCGACGTTGCCGGCGATGGTCGCATCGTTGTGGGCTGAGGACACGAGCAGCTGGGTGCAGCCCAGTTGGATCCGGTCGCCCTCCTGGATCGGCGTTTCGCCGACGATCTTCTGACCATTGAGATAGGTGCCGTTGGTGGACTGCAAGTCGTGAACGTACCATTGGCCATCGCGGCAGGTAACTTCCGCGTGCATCCGTGAGGTCGTGTTATCCAACAGGCAACGCGGGCCGCTGCCACGGCCGATGACCCACGACTCCCCGTCGGGGCACTCGAAGACCCGACCCTTGTCGGGCCCATTGGCGGCGATGAGAACAAACATCTTCAAACTCCGTGTGTCGCAGCGAGGATCATCTCTTTATCCGGCTCCCTCATAACTATAGGGGCATCGTTCCCTCGCTGCGTTTTGAATGCAAAGGACGACCAAGATCCAGCGGATCGCACAAGGGGCTGGTATCAATGGGGCCCCGCTGACCAGAACCTTGGTCGCGGGTGTGGCCTCCTCCTACTAAACCCTAGCGTCCTATAGGAACCACGGACACCCATCGACCGAAAACATACTACCCGGGGATCATTTTACCGCGTCGAAGGTGAGTTCGACCCTCGGATTTCCAAGATTTCCCTCGCCGCGTACACAAGTGGTCCGTAACCTCGACCAGGACCCGCTTATACCTGGAGGTTTGGAAAAACCACACCGCAGGCTATCCCCAATCTAGGTGTTTTCCTATGACTTGGATCGAGTCCTAAGGAATTGGTCAGATTCACGTACAAGTTGAAAATAGCGAATCGACGCCTGATCGTCTGTGATCATTTAGCATTCGCAGTGAGTTGTAACTTTTAATAGTATCGGTTTGGGTTCCAATAATCAATACTTACGCCAGGATGGTTTTTATGGGAGATCCTGGATATGCTCAGCTGGGCGATGAATATCCTCATCACGGCTGGGCCGACACGTGAACCGATCGACGCGGTGCGGTTCATTTCCAATCGTTCTAGCGGCAAGACCGGGCTGGCGATCGCTGTGGCCGCGGCCCAGACCGGACACCGGACCACGCTCTTGCTGGGCCCCGGGGCCTGTGATTCCACAAACTCAAAAGGGCTGCCCCCCTCTGTTGCGGGCTATTCGTACCGGACGTATCGCTTCGAATCCTCTGCGGAGCTCAAGCAGCTGCTCGAGGCCCATTGGCCGGATCACGACGTGCTGATCATGGCCGCGGCGGTGGCAGATTACCGGCCTGTCGGTGTCACGGAAGGGAAAATCCCACGCTCCGCTCAACAGGAACTGGTGCTGCGGCTAAGCCCTACCCCAGACCTGGTCGCCTTGATGGCCGCCTACAAAAAACCGCATCAGCGGGTCATCGCGTTTGCGCTTGAGGAAGCCGGTCACCTCGAAAAGCGGGCGATCGACAAGATGAAGCGAAAAGGGGTGGACGCCATCGTGGCCAACCCGCTGGGGACGATGGAGCACGACTCGATCACCCCCGTGTGGCTCACCGATCATGGCGACCGTGACACCCCGATCCCCCAGAGGGTGACCAAGCAGCGGTTCGCCGAATGGTTGATCGGTAAGGTGGAAGGGCTGAATCGAGGCGTTTGATCGACCGTAGGAACGCGACCAGAAATGACCCGACGTCCCTCCAGCCTTAGGTGCTCAGCCGCGACCCAATTCAGGTTAGCCTTCTAGCGAGCCGCAACCGTGAGGCAGCGGGTTCTTGAGCCGTTGCCGGTGTTCAATCAGGAACCCGCTTGCTGACGCGCTCGGCTCGCCGAGCCGTTGATCCGAAAGTTCAAACGTGACAAAGCCCTAGACGCAATGTTTTTTTGCCTCCGAGCGAGGTGCTCGACAGACCCTTTCTTCATGGTCGCGGCTTGTTCAGGGCATCGGTAGCTTTCCCTGGGTAGCCCACGAGATCGACGATTCTTTCACGTAACACCGCGAGTAGCTCATCGTACACACGGTCCGTGCCCTTCGAGGCATCGATCACGAGGTACTCTTCGGGATGCGCTTGAACCTGCTGAAGATAGCCTTGACGCACCGCCCGGTGGTAGTCGAGGCCTTTACTTTCCATCCGATCCGAAAACAACCCCGGCTCGACCGGGTTGGCCTCTCGTTTCTTTCGCTTCGGTTTACCGGTCAGCCGCTCGGCGGCGGTCTGCTCGTCGATATCGAAGATGACCACAAGATCGGGCCAGCAGCCGTTTAAGGCGATTCTGCCGGCTTCAAGGATGTCGCGATGATCCAGGCCCCCCGCGGTGCCTTGGTAAGCGAGGGTCGAGCTGATAAAACGATCCGCTAAGACCAGCTCGTCGTTTTTTAATGCTGGGACGATCCGTTGAGCGATGAGCTGGGCCCGGCTGGCCATGTACAGCAGCATCTCGCACCTCGGGTCGATGTCATCGTTGCCCACATCCAACAACAAGGCACGGATCTGCTCGCTGATCGCGGTCCCGCCCGGCTCGCGGACGGCGCACACTTTAACGCCCGCGGCTTCGACGGCTTGAGCAAACCGCCGGCACATGGTGGTCTTGCCGCTGCCATCGGGGCCGTCAAAGACGAGGAATCGTCCCCTGAGGTTGTCGATCCAATCCGTGGAGTCGCTCATGGAAAACTCTTAAGAAAATGACGTCGTGGATCAGTTTGTCGGTTTCGTTGAGCACCGAGCCTGGTTATACCCGACCGTCTCAGGTCTCAGGGACCGAAATGGTCACGATTGTATCCACATGATATCGCCTTGTTTGACGACGCTTGGCGGGCGGGGTTGGAGCCACTACCATCGCACGGGCCATGTCACACGACACCACCAGAATCAAGGTTGCTAGCCAACCGGTTCAAGAAGTGCGCATGGACGTGATGGCCGCTCGGATCGCCCTGATGGGGGCGGCGGTGGCCGCGGTGGTGTATGAACACGGGTTCCGCGCCTCACTCCTGCCGTTATGGGCGATCCACGGGGCCGAGGTTGCCTTGCTGGTGATTTACAGCTTTGATGTCTGGTGGGGCTCGAGGCGAGGTCGGCTGCCGCTGGCGGACGTCAAACCCGACTGGATTGATGGGTTGATGATGGCCACCGCGGCGGTGGGCATGGTGGTCACCGCGGTCTGGGCCCAACCTTGGGGCTGGCGATTGGTTGAAGCCGCATCGGTGCTGCTGCTGATTACGGAGCTTTGGCGGCTCCAGGTGGCGTTGTCGAGAAAATTCCACCGCCCCGGGGCCCTACTGCCGGTCAGCTTCTTATCCATGATCATGATCGGCACGCTGCTGGTGAAGATCCCCGTGGCAGTGCCGCCGGGTCAGGACCTATCCTGGATCGACGCGGCCTTTACGATGACCAGCGCGGTCTGTGTCACGGGGCTGATCGTGCGCGACACCGCCACGCAATTCACCCCGTTTGGGCAGGCGGTGGTGGGCGTGTTCATCCAGCTTGGTGGATTAGGGATCGTGGTGTTCGGTTCGGTGCTGGCGATGATGCTGGGCACGCAGCGGTCCCTGCGCGAGGATCTGAGTTTGCGGTCCATGCTCCACGACCTGCCGCTGCGCAAGGTGGCGTCGTACGTGCGGTTTGTGGTGGCGACCACGATCGCGATCGAGCTGATCGGCGCTGCGCTATTGATGCCGATGTGGGAAGGGGATCTTACCGAACAGCATCGGTTTGGGTTGAGCCTGTTCCACTCAGTCAGCGCGTTCTGCAACGCCGGGTTTGCCCTCCAAAGCGACAGCCTTGAGTCGTACCGGTATTCGTTTTTGGCTCACGGCGTGGTCGTCCCGCTGATCGTGATCGGTGGCATCGGGTTCCCGGTGCTTGACGACCTGTGGCGGTGGACGTGCCAGCAGTGGCGGGCACGGCGCCGGTTATGGCGAAAGGGGTTTTCGATCAGCCACCCCATCGGTCGCCGGGCCCACACCCTGCGTCTGCACACGAAGCTGGTGCTGACCACGACAGCGATTCTGTACCTGGGCGGGGTCGCGGTCCTGACGATCGGCCAGCTCAAGCCTTACGTTAATGAGATCTTCCAACAAGGGGTGACCGCGAATCAGGATCCGCTGCCGCCGCTGACACTGAGGCGGGTGGGTGGCGTGGTGGCTGATGCGGGATTCTTGTCGGTCTCGGCCCGGACCGCGGGGTTCAACACGGTCGCGATGGAAGACGTCAGCCCGGTGGGTCGGTTTACGGTCATGACCCTGATGACGATCGGCGCCAGCCCCGGCGGGACGGGCGGTGGGATCAAGACCGCGACCGTGGCACTGCTGGTATTGACCGTGATGGCGACCTCGCGGAACCGGCGGGTGACCGAGGCGTTCTCACGTGGGGTGCGCGAGGAGCTGATCCGCAAAGCGGCGACACTCGCGTGCGCGTTTATCGGCCTGGTCGCGGTGACCACGGGGCTGCTTTGCCTAAGCGAACCGTACCCGTTTGAGAAGATCTTTTTTGAGGCGGTCAGCGCCGCGAGCACGACCGGTCTATCGCTGGGGATCACGCCGGACCTGACCGCTTTCGGTAAGATCACGGTCATGGCAGCGATGTTCTTGGGCCGGGTCGGGCCGCTGACCATGGTCGCGGTGTTGATGTTCGCCCACCAGAGCGGCCGGCCTTACACTTACGCCCATGAACCGGTCGAGTTGGGATAGTCCGTGATCGGCGAGAGATCGGGGTAACGAGCTGCGGCCGTGGGGCAGTGATCTTCGAGAGTAACACACCATCATGCAGCGATTCGCGGTGATCGGTTTAGGACGGTTCGGGTCGCTCCTGGCCAAGAAGCTCACGGAGGCGGGCAACGACGTGATCGCCATCGATCGGAACCGGCGGATTATCGAGGAGCTGCGCGACGACGTGACGCTGGCGGTCGCGACCGATGCCACCGATGAGCAGGCGCTCAAGGCCCAAGGGGTCGACGGTGTGGACGTGGCCGTTGTGGGGATCGGTGACGACTTCGAGGCGACGGTCTTAACCACGGTGTTGCTCAAACAGATGAAGGTCCCCATGGTGATCAGCCGTGCGACGACCTCTACCCGGGGGCGGATCCTGCTGCGTGTCGGGGCCGATGAACTGGTCAACCCCGAGAAAGAATCGGCCGATAGCTGGGCGGTGAGGCTGACCTGGCCTGATTTCCTAAGCCACGTTGAGCTTGAACCGGGATTCAGCATCGTGGAGATGAATACGCCGAAGGAATGGGTGGGCCGGTCCCTGATCCAGCTGCGCACCCGTTCGACCCTGGGTGTGCAGGTGGTGGCGGTCAAGCGTGCGTCGGACGCGCCCTCTAAACGTGGCCCGGTGATCCGCATGCCCCGGCCGGACCAGGCCCTTGATGCATCTGACGTTTTGATGATCATGGGCAGAGATGAGGACCTGGCTCAACTGCACGAGTCGTGACCTGTCGGTGTTGGGGTTGCCGCTTCGTGATCGTGATGATATGCGCATCGCGTATCAAAGCACCGTGTCGAGGACGCTCTTGACCCCGGATATTCTCCTGCCGCGTACAGGAGTCATGCCGCAATTGCGTCCGGGATGAGTATAGTCTGGTTGTTTTAGGCGACCTTCCATGAATGTAGTGATCTGTGGCGCAGGCGAGGTCGGGCGGCACGCGGCGGAGGTGCTGGGCACCGAGGGGTGCAACGTGACGATCGTCGACATCAGTGCTGATAAGCTGGCGACCCTCGAGGACGTCATGGACGTGCGCACCCTGCGGGGCAACGCGACCCACGCCGACGTCTTGATCGAAGCCGGCTGCGCCAAAGCGGACCTGTGCATCGCGGCCACAGAAATCGACGAGATCAATCTCCTGTCGGCCTCGATCGCCACGGGGCTGGGGACAGACCGATCGATCGCGCGGGTCCACCACAGCGCGTATTTCGGTGGCCACGGCCTGGACTACGCGGCTCATTTCGGGATCGATCACCTGGTGTGCCCCGATTACGCAACCGCTCAGGACATCGCCCGCGCGCTGCGCAACCCGGGCGCGTTAGCGGTCGATCGGTTCGCCCGCGGCAAGATCGAGATGCAGCAGTTGCCGGTCAACGCCGAGGCCCCGGCGATCGGCAAAACGCTCCATGACCTGGCGATCCGTGAATCGGCCCGTGTGGTGGCGGTCGAGCGGGACGACACCTCGTTTATCCCCGACAGCTCGACGATGATCCGCCGCGGGGACATCGTGACCCTGATCGGCGAGGTCAAGACGTTCGATCAGGTCCGCAAGCGGTTCCACACCCAGGAAGACCGGCGCAAGCGGATCATGGTCATGGGCGGGACCCCCTTGGCGGTGTGGCTGTGCCGCGAGCTTCGCAGCAAGACGTTTTCGATCCGCCTGTTCGAGCCCGACACGGACCGCGCCGAGGAGCTGGCCGCGAAGCTGGATTGGGTGACCGTGTTACGGATCGACCCCCTAGACACCGACGCGATCACCCTCGAACGTATCGACCAAGCCGACTCGTTTATCGCTCTAACAAACGACGACGAGAACAACATCCTCGCCGCCGCCCGGGCCAAGAGCATGGGGGCCAATGAAGCGGTCGCGGTGCTCCAACGGGGCACGCACCTGCACATACTCGAGCACGTGGGGATCGACCGGGCGTTTAGCCCGCGCGTCGCGGCCGTCGCGGAGATCCAACGGCTGGTGGGGGATTCTTCGATGCGGTGCCTGGCGTCGCTGGCGGTCGGGGTGGTCGATGTGTACGAGATCCATATCCCCACGGCGGCTAAACGGGTAATCGGGGTGCCTCTTCGTGAGGTGAGGCTGCCTGAAAAATCAATCGTCGCGGCGATCCAACGCGGAGAGGAAGTCCGGGTACCCGGTGGTGAGGATGCCTTGGCTGCTGGGGATACCGTCGTCGTCGTCGCGCCCGTCGAGAGTGAAAAATTACTTAAACGATTCTTCGCGGTCACGTAAGGCCTGTTCAACGTCTTCAATCCGAGAAAGACCCGGTAACATAGATGAGGCTTGGTTGGTAGCTGCTGGACCCGATCTGAACATCAGGGATATACGCACCGCGTATCAAAATACCGTTTCAGTGATACGTTTGACCCAGGACATTTCCTTGACGCGTACGCGAGTCATATCGTCTTTTCATCCGGGATCGGTCTATCAACCGGCTGATCATCCGCGATGCCGTGGACGGGTCTTTGAGATGGTGAGGCGATCTTCGTGAACTTCCGATTTGTATGCCGTCAACTGGGTCTGCTGATGCTCGTGCTGAGCCTATCGATCATGGCCGTGGCAGGCTGGTCGGGGCTGGAGTGGTGGTGGGGTGATGCGACCGAAGCGGTAGCGTTGCAGGCGTTTCTCGAGACGATCGGGATCGGCCTGGTGCTGGCGTTGATCTTGTGGCGAGTGGGCCGAGGGGCGGGTGACTTCCTCGGCCGCCATGAGGCATTGCTGCTGGTGGCGTTGAGCTGGTTGATCGGGGCGGCGCTGTCGGCGTTCCCGTTTTTCTTATGGGCGCACCTGCGTACGATCCAGACGTCCAGGATCACCCCGGCCGAGGGGGGCGACCATCCGTTCGAGTCGTTCTGGAGTTGCTACTTCGAAGCGATGAGCGGGCTAACGACCACGGGGGCGACGGTGTTGAGCAACATCGAGGCGATCCCGCGCAGCCTGCTGCTTTGGCGGTCAGTGACGCACTGGCTGGGGGGGTTGGGGATCGTGGTCTTGTTCGTGGCGGTGCTGCCGAACCTTGGGGTCGGGGGCAAGAAGATGTTCAAGTTCGAGACCACCGGGCCGACCACTGGGGGGGTGCACCCGCGGATCCGCGAAACCGCCCGGTTGCTGTGGTTGATCTACCTTGGTCTGACCCTAGCGCAGGCCACGGCGCTAAAGCTTTGTGGGATGGGCTGGTACGAGTCGGTGTGTCATACCTTCGCGACCCTGGCCACCGGCGGGTTTAGTACCCAAAATGCCAGTATCGGCCACTATAACTCGGTGGCGATCGATTCGGTGATCATCGTGTTCATGGTGCTGTCGGGGGTGAACTTCGGGCTTTATTACCAGCTGATCCGGCGGCAGTTCCGCAGTGTCTGGACCGACCCGGAGCTGCGCCTTTATCTGGGGGTGATCGCGGTGGCGACCGTGCTGGTCTCGGGTAGTCTCATGGGCGGGCCGATCGTGACTACCACCGGGGACAGCGTCGACCCGACGGTTGGACAGGCGCTGCGTTACGGGCTGTTCCAAGTGGTGTCGATCCAGACCACGACTGGGTACTGCACGGCGGACTTCGAGCACTGGGATTTTAACGCCAAAGCGGCGTTGATCCTGCTGATGTTCTTAGGGGCGTCGGCCGGGTCGACCGGGGGTGGGCTGAAGATTATCCGGTGCCTGATCGCGTTCAAGGTGATGTTTGCTGAGGTCGAGCGGGTCTTCAACCCGAACGTGGTGCGCACGGTCAAAGCGGGGCGGGCTACGATCGACCCGCAGCTGCGGCTGGGCACGCTGGTTTATGTGTTGGGGATCATCCTGCTTTTTCTGATCGGGGCGGTGTTGCTGATGCTGTTCGAGCCGGGGGACAAGATCGACTTCACCACCGCCGCCACGGCGAGCATCGCGACGCTCAACAACATCGGGCCGGGTTTAGCCCGGGTGGGGGCGATCGAGAATTACGGGTGGTTCAGCGCCCCCAGCAAGATCGTGCTTAGCGTGCTCATGGCGCTAGGGCGGCTGGAGGTCTACGCCATCTTCGTGCTATTTATCCCGCGGTTCTGGCGAGGGGAATGACAGTTCCTTGCGGTGGCGAAGGATCTCGCCCAGGGCCATGTACATCACGTCCTCGGCGACATTGACCGCGTGATCGGCGATGCGCTCCATCTGTCGGGAGATGTTCAGCAGGTTAATCAGTGGTTCGAGGTGGTCGATGTTGTCACGGATCGCCTGCTCGACTTCTTGGTACATCTGCTTGTGGATCTCGTCGACCTCGTCGTCCATGAGCACGACGGACTTGGCCAGGTCCGGGTCGATCTTCACCAGGGCGTCGAGGCTGCGCTTGAGCATCGACCGCACCATCGAGGCCATGCGGGGTAGGTCGTAGGGCACCAGGTCGATTTTCGGCTTGTCGACCATGAAGCGGGCCTGCTTGGCCATGTTGGTCGCTAGGTCGGCGATCCGTTCGAGCTCGTTGTTGATCTTCAGGACTGCCACCACGTAACGCAGGTCGAACGCCACCGGCTGGTGCAGGGCCAGGGTGTGGAGGCATTCTTCTTCGATGTCGATCTCCGTCATGTCGACCTGCTCGTCGGCCTGGATGATCTTCTTGGCCAGTTCGGTGTCGCGGGTGTCGATCGCGCGGATCGCGCCCTCGACGCTCTCCTCGACCATCGCGCCCAGGGCGAGGATCATCTTCTTGAGCTTATCGATCTGTCGCTGTAGATGAACGGACAATGTGTGACTCCGGACTAGGCGGTCATCTCTTTGGTCGCGGTGTTAAACCCACCCGCTGGGCCTCATTGGCCTTGCGCTCCACGCAGCAGATCCACCCCTTAAGCTCACCCGAACCGGCCGGTGATGTAGTCTTCCGTTTCGGTCTTGGACGGGTTCGTGAACAGGTTCTCCGTGGCGTCGAACTCCACGAGCTTGCCGAGGTTGAAGAACGCGGTGAAGTCCGAGACCCGGGCCGCCTGCTGCATGTTGTGCGTGACGATCACGATGGTGTACTGCTGGCTGAGTTCGTCGATCAACTCCTCGACTCGGGCGGTAGATTTCGGGTCCAGCGCCGAGCAGGGCTCATCCATCAGCAGCATCTCGGGGCCGACCGCGATCGCCCGGGCGATGCACAACCGCTGCTGCTGACCCCCCGATAGCCCGATGGCCGACGACCGCAGGCGGTCCTTGACCTCGTCCCACAACGCCGCCTGTCGTAGCGACTGCTCGACCAGGTCACCCAGCTGGCTCTTGGATGCCTTTAGATGCAAGCGGGGCCCGAACGCGATGTTGTCGTAGATCGATTTAGGAAACGGGTTGGGTTTCTGGAACACCATCCCCACCCGACGGCGCAGCTCGACCACGTCGGTGTTTGCCGCCAACAGGTCCTTGCCATCGAGTTGGAGCGTCCCCTCGGCGGTGGCCCCGGGGATCAGGTCGTTCATCCGGTTCACCCACCGCAGGAAGGTACTCTTCCCGCAGCCACTAGGGCCGATCAGGGCGGTGACCCGACGTTGAGGGATGTCGAACGAAAGCCTGTGGAGGGCCTGGAAGTCCCCGTACCACGACGAGAAGTCCCGCACGATCACGGCCGGTTCGGTGTACTCTTTCTGAGGTCCGCTGGCTTTAGTGATCCGTGTTTTCGGGTGCCTGACGTTGACCTGCGGGGACGCGTGTGTGCCCGTGGTGTCGGCGTGGTCCGAATCGCTGGTTTTTTCGGGTGTTTTCACGCTCTTGGCTGTGTAAATGGTGCTCATTGTAGTGGCTTCTGGAATTTATGTCGGATCATGACCGCCAAGGTATTGAACGATAACAAAACAACCAGGAGAACAATGATGCCGGTGGCGGCCACCCGGTGGAACTCTTCCTGGGGCCGGCCTGCCCAGTTGAAGATCTGTAGCGGCATCACCGTAAAATCGTCCATCAGGTGTTCGGGCGTGAACGTGATGTACACGATCCCGGCCATGACCAGGACCGGAGCCGCCTCCCCGATCGCCCGGCTCATCGCCAGGATCGCCCCGGTCATGATCCCGGGAACCGCCGCTGGGAGCGTGGTGCGGGAGACCATCTGCCACTTCGTGGCCCCCACCGCCAACGCCGCGTGGCGGATCGAATCGGGCACCGCCCGCAAAGACTCCTGAGCCGAGACGATCACGATCGGCAGGATCACCAGCATCAGGGTCAACCCACCAGCCAAAACGCCGCGACCAAAAGGCAGCTGGAAGTAGTACCAATCTTCACGCGACCCGATCGCGAAAATAGGGTCTGCGGGATTGCCAAAAAGATTGAACATGTGCGAAAAAGCGGTCAGCCCGATGATGCCGTACACCACCGAAGGTACCCCCGCGAGGTTTGTAATATTGAGCTGGACAAAACCGTGCAGCTTCCGCAACCATCGCTTCCTGGGTTTGTACTCTTCAAGGAAGATCGCCGTGCCCACCCCTAAGGGCAAAGCTGACAAGGCACACACCCCGCAGACCCAGATCGATCCAAAGATCGCCGGTTGAAGGCCGGCCCGTTGCGGCTTCCGCGATGGGGGGTTTTGGAAAAACTCTAGGTCCAGGTGGTGGTACCCCTGGGTCACGATCGACGTCAGCAACACTACTAGAACCAGCAGCGATGTGCTGGCCGCGAACACACAGAAGACCACGAAAAGATGGTTCTTCCAGCGTCGTCTGCGTCGGGCGACGGCCTTGTCAATGGAAGGCGGGGTCATTGGTACTCCTCCCTGAACCGCACGCGGACCCGGTGCCCGATGATGGTCAGCGCCAGGGTCATCAGGAAAAGGGTGCCCGCGACTGCGTAGCAGGATAGGTACTCGGAGCTGTAGTGGTCGCTGGCTTCGCCCAGGAAGGTCTGGACCATGTACGCGGTCATGGTCTGGACCTCTTGGCGCGGGTCGATCGCCATTTTCGGAGAGTTGCCCGCGGCCAGGGACACGATCATGGTCTCGCCCACCGCCCGGGCCACGGCCAGCAGGAACGCGGCGATGACCCCTGACAGCGCCGCGGGCACCACCACTTTCACCGAGACGTCGAACTTGGTCGCCCCCACCCCGTACGCCGCCTCGCGCAGGCTCCGGGGCACCGCTTGAAGGGCGTCTTCCGAAAGTGAGCAGACGATCGGCAGACACATGATCCCCACCGCCAACCCTGCGCTAAACGCGTTGTACACCTCGAACCCCCCGTGTAGCCACTGCAAGCCGGGGGTGATCACCGTTAACGCAAAAAAACCGAACACCACCGTCGGGACCCCTGCGATCACCTCCAGCGACGGTTTGAGCACCGCCCGCAATTTTTTCGGCGCGTACTCGCTAAGGTAGATCGCCGTCACCAGCCCAAGGGGCAGCGCCACCGCCATCCCTACACCCGTCACCAACAGTGTCCCGCAGATCAATGGCCAGATCCCGAAGTGCTGCTCGGCACCCAGCTTGGGGTTCCACTCCATGCCGGTTACGAATTCCCAGAATGACGCCTCCTCCATCTTGAAAAAAGCAACCGCCTCTATGGTCAGCACGACGATGATCGTTAGTGTCGTGAAAATTGAGAACGCGGCGCAAAGCACGAGGCCGCCGTTAATAGCCGCCTCGCGAAAAGAACGCATGCGCATCGCCGTCCCGTCAGACAACGACTTGGGTTGCAATGGGATACTGGTCATAAGGGCCCTGAACCGGTCGCGACAGATTATACTTTCTGGTGGTGATCCAGCACGACATCCATCTTCCGAAAGTGCTCCGGCAAGCCACGAAGGTCACTCGTTCCATGATTGCGTCTATATAGATGTTAAATATTTTTTCTCATTAAAGAAAGGTCTGGCTCGGCCAGATTCCTCCAAGACAGCCCAATCTTTACACACAATTCTTTATACATACACACCTTGTATTCCAATCAAGAAATAACGTGACGAGCAGGCATTAGCGGTAGACCTGGGTTAGCGGTCCGGATATTTTTTCACCATCGGCATTGAGGAACTGGCTGCCCGATACCCCCCGCTTGAAGTTCTCCAGCGCCCGCTGATACATCTCCTTGGGCAGTCTCACGTAACCCACTTCATCCGCCAAATCGGGCCGTGTTCGAGGTAGAACTGCACGAAAGCGTTGACCTCCGGCCGTTTGGCGCTCTTGGCGTTGACATAGATGAATAGCGGCCGGCTAAACGGGGAGTAGGTGCCCCCCTCGATCGTCTGTGGCGTGGGCTGCACCGGGCCGTCACCGCCGTTGACCGCCACCGCCTTGAGCTTGTTCTCATTCTCAAAGAAGTACGCACAGCCGAAGAACCCTAGCCCGCCTTTATTCCCCGAAACTCCCCGGACCAGCACGTTGTCGTCTTCGGAGACCGACATATCGCTACGGATCGCCCCTTTCTTGCCGGCGATGACCTCTTTGAAATAATCGAACGTGCCCGAGTCCGTGCCGGGCGAATAGAGCTTGATCGGGATCGCAGGCCATTCGGCCCGCACGTTCTGCCAGGTCTTGACCGGCGAGCCGTCGAGGAAAATCAATTTCAGCTCGTCAACCGTCAGGTCCTTGCACCAGTCGTTGTTCTTATTGACCACGATCGTCAGCCCGTCGTAGGCGACCGGGATCTCGATAAACTCCATGCCGTGTTTCTTGGCGTTATCGGCTTCGGCCTTCTTGATCGGGCGTGACGCGTCGGAGATGTCGGTCTCTCCGGTCGTGAACCGCTTAAACCCCCCTCCGGTGCCCGAGACCCCCACCGTCACACGCACGCGACGGTTCTGAAGGCCGAACTCCTCGGCCACCGCCTCGGTGATCGGATAGACCGTGCTCGAACCGTCGATCGAGATCGATCCCCGCAGCTGTGATCGGCCTTCCACCACACTGCCCCCACTCAAGACCGCCGCTATCGTGACCAGCGAACCGATCCACGGACACAGAAAACGCCCGGATCTAAACATTGAAGGTCTCCATTTCATTTCAGGTCAACTACCCCGTTCAGGCAGCCACTCGGCCGCCCGAAACGCGAGCATAATTTAAACCCCGATGATGAGCATTAGGTTAGCAATCGGATAGACAACCGTGAGGGTGTACGGGGGCCTCATCGACCCCCACTGCCCGCATGCATTCTAAGTACATAAAAAAACAATTATTTAAAATGATTCTGGCTGCTAGCAATGAATTGTGAAACGATTGACCGGCTGCGGGTGTCCAAATCCCCACCCCCCTAAAAACCAACCGAAGCTCAGGGTTGTGCCCTGAGCTTCGGTCGGGGATCCTGATGGATCACATACACGATGATGGAGTAGAGAGAGAAGAAGAGACTTTCTATTTAACTTATAGTTCTGGCTAAGTTCTCATTTTGATGTTTTACGCCTGGCGGACATCACGGGTTCACTGTTTTTTTGATTAATCGTAACTGGCGGTGGTATCGATCGGCTCATCAGCGACCCGGATAAACTGGATCGTCCCGACGTTTGACATGCTCCCAACGTTCAGCTCCGACCCGACCCAGGCCCCGGTGGCGGTATTGATGCCCCTCAACTGGTTGTTGTGTGTGGAAACGCGGTACAGGGCTGACCCGGCGAACTCCAGGGCTTTCATGTTGTCCCCCCCGCCGGTGGAGCCCACGAGGGTCTCGGTCCCGGCGACCGGGTCCAGCTCGTACACCTGCTCGCCTACGGTCGCGTAGAACGTCTGAGCGGACCGGGCGGCCAAACCGTCAAACTGGTGGTCGAGGGTCATCAGCGTGGTCCGGGTCCCGTTGGTGGGGTCGACCTTGATCAGCTGGGCTTCGGCGGGGTACGCTGGATCGCTTAGGACAATCGTATCCTCAGCGAGGGTCACGAGCACGACCAGGTCTTGAAAGTCAGCGGCGCTGCTGCTTAGGTCGTTGTTGTACTCGATCAAGTAGATCGCTTGATTGGGTCCGAGATCGATCGTGTTGTCGGTAAAATCGATATAGTCTTCGAGGAAATCGACGATTGTGGCTTGATCGAGGAACGCGTCGTAATTGGGCACCGGGTCCCCATCCCGCAGCGTGATGACACGATTGCTGTCGACGCTCGAGTCCACGGTCCGATAGACCTCCCAGTGGCTGTTGTCATGCCCAGAAAGTCCGGAATCCGTCTTGTTCCAGACCTTGCTGAGGATGCTCACCGGCGTCCCGGAGGTGTAGGTGTTCGGTAAGACGTGGTTGGTCGGGTTGTCCTGAGGATCGTTGTTGACGTCGTCATCCGCGTCATCATTGACGTTGCCGTCGACGGGCTGTGTCCACGGGCCGTAGGGTTCACTCGTATCGCTATCGACCCGCACCTGTACGGTGACGGGCATGTCGTACGTGCCGCCATATGAGACGGCGGCCCCGAGGACAGTAACCCGGACGGCGAATGTATCGCTGGGCACGACCTCGCTATCGGTGATCGCGAACGCGAACGGGTCGGTCTCCTGGATCGCGTACAGCTCGTACTGGGTGATCTCCGAGACCGGGGTGGGGTCGTTGACACCCAGGCTCGCGGCGCTAGGGGTGGGCATCGCCGCGACCGCAGCGGTGACCTCGCCCAGGCCCATATCGACCCCCACCTGCGTGGCCTTGGCGGTCTGCAAGTCAACGTAAACGAGCTTGGTCAACCCGTCGCTGGGGTCGGACCAGAAGGTGAACATCTTCGAGTTGCGGGGCACATACGCTGAGGCTTTGATCCCGGTCAGGTCGGTCGACCCGTCGCTAATCGTTCCGATAACGTCGAGCGTGTCGGATGTGAAATCGTACCGACCCAGGGAAGCGGACTGGGTGCCGATCCCGTACAGGGCGAATTCTTCGAGCGGGTCACCCCCGGAGGCCATGCTGGGGTGCGGGTCGCCGTTGTACCAGCCGTAGAGGCCGATCCCCATCGCGGCAACGCCGGTGTAGAGCAGCGCTTTGGCTCGTGGATTTCTTGGCTTCCTCATGACCTTTCTCCCAAACGGCTAAGCTAAATCTGGATCAGCCACCGTCTATATGAGGATTAAACGATTCGGTGGACCCCAAGCCCAGCTTAACGCCGTAATTCTCTCAATATTCAGATGTTGTCGATTTGCCTCCGTGGCATTCATCACCTTTGTCGCTTTCGTGGCGTTCACCGCCTTGGGTTTTTCCGCAAGCGTTAGGGTCTTCGCGGCCCTGATAAAACAGGCAAGTCTGTCGCTTGCTTGAAGCCGCTTCCTTGACCTATCGGTTTGGGCCTCCAAGAGAGATGACCTCGAGCCGATAGATCGCTGCCCGTCGCCGCAAGTGATCCGTCGGTCAACGCTTTAGGTTTTATCGGTTCGAGCGACGACGGATATGAGGCGGCACGGGTGGTGCTTCAGGACGTCCGACAAAAAAAAGACCCGCATCATGCGGGCCTTGGAGTGTAACGTGGTGTATCCGATTTAATCGAAAGTGGCCTTGCCGGGGTCTTTGCTAAGCGGGGTGAACATGATCGTCTCTAAATCCGCGATGCCCATCCCGACTCCAGACGCATCGAACTCGCCGGTGGAGGTGCTGATCTCATGGACGTTGTCGGTGGTCTTCGTGAAGACCTGGAGGTTTGAGCCGGCAAAGCCCAGGGCGGAAAGATCGGCGCTGGGGTGGTCGTCGAGCAGGGTCTCGGTCTGGGCGGCCGTGTCGATCAGGTAGATCTTTTCGCCGCTAACCGCGTAGAACGTCTGGCCGTCGACCGACGCCAAACCGGTGTACGGCAGGCTCAGCTGCATCATCGGGGTGAAACCGCCGGTCTTCTGGTCGACGAGGATGATCTGGCTGGCCTTGGTCGGGTCGTCACCGGGGTGGCCGTCGGTCAGGTCGCCGGTGGTGGAGAGGGTCACTCCCCAGCCACCCATGGGGACGGGGCTGCCGGCCGCCGCCGCGCCGCCGTTGTGCTCGATCTGGACATTGTCGATGCTGAGGTATTCCCCGGCCTGCTGGAAACTCCCCGTGGTGGGGCGGATGCTTAAAGTCATGTTACCGGTAAGCGTGACATAGTCTTCTAGATTGAATGAAACACTGTTGCTTCCGACGGTGCCACTAATGGTATTAGTTGCCATTGCAACTACAGTCGTCCCCCCGTCGTTTGAGATGGCGATGTGGAACTGGTCCGCTTGTTCGCTGTTATCGGTGTCTTCGTAGGCTTTAACCCCAGAATAATCGAGGGTCAGGGTCGCGGTGGTAGCGCCGGAGAGGTCGAAGTCACGCCTGGCGAGCTCGTCGAACGCGTCGCCGCCGTCGCTGTTATCAATCCTAAACTCACCACTTTCGACACGTCGTGACCCACTGCCCGCACCGGTGTCCGGATACCAGGAGGACGAGAAGTTCTGCGTCCCGTCGTTGTTGCTGTACGAGGCGCTGTTGAACTCATCTCGCAACGTTTCAACCGAGCCCGTCGCTGAGTTGTGTTGAATCGTCACGGTCATGGTTGGAGATTCGAACGTGTACGTGGTGTTGTTCTTGAGCGTGTACGGCTGGCCGTCGATAGTGACCGAGCTCTGGGCGCCGTTACCTCGTGGCTTGAACCGGATTTTTTTGGCCGAGCCGGAGTAGTACACGCCGCTGGGGTCGAGGTCCGCGGTGGTGGCGTTAAGCAGATCGTCACGGGTGATCAGCGAATCGTCGGGCTTGGTGAGCTCAAAAACAAAATGTTCG
Source organism: Phycisphaeraceae bacterium (assembly GCA_965224205.1). Lineage (GTDB taxonomy): Bacteria > Planctomycetota > Phycisphaerae > Phycisphaerales > Phycisphaeraceae > CBDCYN01. Next base: position 100,940 of record CBDCYN010000016.1, on the reverse strand, counting down.
CTGTTGTTGGGGTTGAGATTGAAACTCCCACTAATCACCCCGCTGGTGACGTTGCCGGTGTTTAACTCCTGGGGCTCGGGCGCCATAGTCACGAGCACGACCAGGTCTTGGAAGTCCTGCGCAGCGGTCAGCGATCCGGGCGAGGCGACCGGGTCGACCGTCACCGTCGAACCCAGCTCGAACAGGTAGATCGCCTGGCTTTCGCCCAGGAGCATGACGTCATTGGTGTGGTCGATGTAGTCGTTGAGGTATTCGGGGACGTCGGCCTGGTTAAGGAAGCCCCCGATCTGGGGCACCGGATCGCCGTTGCGGAGGGTGATGATGTTGTTGGTGGCTTGGGTGGAGTCGACGGCCATGTGCACGGTCCAATGGCTGTTCTGACTGCCGTCTAGAGCGGGGTCGGTCTTGACCCATGCCTTGGCCCCGATGTTGATTTCCGTGCCGGCGGCCAGGTTGCTAGGTAAAACGTGGGCACGGGGGTTCTGGCCGTCGTTGACGTCGCCGTTGACCGGTAAGTTGGCGTCCCCGAACGGGTCGGAGGTGTTCGAACCGGTCATAACGCGGACGGTCACCGGGATTTCATACTGCCCGCCGTAGGAGATCGCCGCCCCCAACACCGAGACCCGGGCCGCGGTGGGATCATCCGGGACGACCTCAGCAGCGACGGTGCCGGTGCCGGAGTTGTCGATGTCGAACGGGATCACGTCCGACTCCTGGAGGGCGAAAACCTGGTAGGACGTAGGGCTCGTGTTGACCCCGCAAGCCCCGGTGATTTTTTCGGGGCCCAGGTCGGAGCCGATGACCACGGCGTCACCCGTCAGAGCACTGATGTAAACGAGCTTGGTCAGGTCGTCGGACGGGTCGGTCCAGAACCCGAAGATGTTGGAGAACCCGGGGAAATAGGCGGCCCCCTCGATACCGGTCAGGGCGTTGAGGGCTTGGTCCTGGACCGTACCCATCGTGGTCAAAGACCCGTCGGTGAAATCGTACCGCACCAGCTGGGCGGTATCGGGTTTGATGCCGTAGAGGACGTACCCGTCCGGCTCGGCTGCCCGGATGGTGTGTGGGTTGCCGTTGAACCAAGCGTAGGCCCCCAGGCCCGTGGCTACGAGGGCGGCCAGAAGGGCCTGCTTGCCGAAGCGGATGTTGCGGTCGTCGTTCATGGTGTGGTCTCCTCCCATCGGATCGATTGAATTGGTACTCAAGTTGAGTTGAACTGTAATTACAGTAAACGATCCGACGATGGTCCAAGCTATCGATTATTGCATAAATTTATATATATCAATTGGTTGCATTGTGTTCTGTGCCGCTATTGCCACCCTCGCCACCTTCGCCACCTTCGCGGCTATTCCAAGATAGGGAAGGTCAAGACAGGTTAACCCTCCAAGAAAAAAGGCCCGCGCCGTGCGGGCCCCTAAAGCCATGAAATCCCTTATTTTTTTGATCAACCCTTGAGATTAATCGAAGCTGGAGACAGCGGCGATGTCGCTGGCTGCCGGGGTGAGGACGATCGTGCCCAGGTCCGTGGCCCCAACGCTCACGCCGGTCCCGTTGATCGAGCCATTAGCCTGGTTGAGGCTGTACAGCTTGTCGGTCACCGCCCCGAAGGAATAGAGAGTCGAGCCGGCGAAGCCCATGCCGGTGAAGTTGCCGATCAGGTGGTCTTTGAGCAGGGTCTCGGTGCCGGCGGCGGTGTCGATCATGTACACCTGCTTGCCGGCTGTGGCGTAGAACACCTGCCCATCGAGTGAGGCGATGCTTGAGTAGGGCTGGCTTAGCTGCATCACCGGGGTGTACCCGCCGTTCTGATGGTCGACCTTGACGATCTGGCTGACCGTGCTGGGGTCGTCGGTATCGTCACCGTCCTGGAGGTCGCCGGTGGTGGAGATATCGATCCACCAATGGCCCATGGGCAGCGAGCCGTTCTCGGGGTACTGGGTGTTGTGGACGTTAACGGTCATGGTGGGGGCGGTGAAGATATACGTGGTGTTGTTCTTGAGCCGGTACACGACCCCGTCGACCAGCAGGGTGTTCTGGGAGCCGTTGCCCTTGGGCTTAACGCGGATGCTCGTAGCCCCGCCGGAGTAGTAGACGCCCGCGTCGGTGACGTCCGAGGCGGTCGCGTTGTGCAGGTCGTCACGGGTGATCACCCCCCCGCCGCTCTTGTAGAGCTCAAAGATGCTGTGCGGGCTGTTATTAGGATTGATGTTCATCGAACCGCCGATGACGCCGGTGACCACCTGCCCGGTGACGAGGTCGGCGGTGTCCGTCGAGAGCGTCACGAGCACGACCAGGTCTTGGAAATCCTGAGAGGGATCAAGCGTCGTGGTCGGCTCGAGCATGGTGGTGGAGCTGCCGTCGTCCATCACCATCGGTTCACTCGTCATCCCGTCTGTGGTAAGCGGGTCGGTGGTCATGATGTCGCTATCGATGACGGTCAGTTCGCTGGACCCGTAGGGGTCGGCCAGGACCTGCGAGCCGAGCTCGAAGAGGTAGATGATCTGGTTCTCGCCCAGCACAATGGTGTTGGTGGTGTGATCGACGAAATCGTCAAGGAAGTTTTCGACCGAAGCCTGGCTGAGGAACCCGGAGATCTGCGGCACCGGGTCGCCGTCGCGAAGGGCGATGACGTTATAGGTGTTCTGGCTCGAATCGACGGCGATGTCGCCGACCCAGTGGCTGTTGAGCGAGCCGTCGAGGGCGGTGTCGGTCTTGATCCACGACTTGGCCCCAACCGAGATCTGCGTGAGGCCGGGGTAGACGCTGGGCAGGACGTAGCTATGGGACTGCCCGTCGTTGACGTTGCTGCCCACGGGCGAAGAGGCCGCCCCGAACGGGTCGATCGTCGCCCCGCCGATATTAACCCGCACGGTCACCGGGATGTCGTACATCCCCCCGTAGCTGATCGCGGCTCCCAGGACGGTCACACGGGCGGCGAACGGGTCGCTGGGGGTAAGTGTGCCGGTGTTCTTACCGACGATCTCATTGATGTTGAACGGGACGACGTCCGCATCTTGGAGGGCGTAGACGTCATACGTGGTCGTTCCGACAGGATTGACCGCGCAGGCGCCGGTGATTTTTTCGGGCCCCAGGTCACTGCCGACCACGGTCGCCTGGGCGGTTCCAGGTTTGATATACACCAGCTTGGAAAGCTCCTGAGACGAGTCGTACCAGAAGCCATAGATATTCGAGAAGCCGGGGAAATGGGCCGAGGCCTCGATGCCGGTCATCGGCCCGCCCGAGGAGCCTTGGATCGTCCCAACGGTCGAGGAGCTGCCGCTGGCAAAGTCGTACCGGACCAACGCGGCGGTGGCTGGGTCAATCCCGTAGAGCACGTAATCTTCGATCGCGTTGCCATCAGCCGCACGGCTGGGGTGCGGGTCGCCGTTGAACCAGCCATAGACCCCCACGCCCAGAGCAGCGGCGGCGGTGTAGAGAGCCCCCCGAGAGATGCGGGATCGTTTCGATTTTCTCATGGCTTTCTCCTATAAGGACCAGATCGATTAATTGCATGGGTCAGTTGAATCCGTCGGTACTAATCATTAAACGATTTGCCTTTACCGGAGGCACGTACCCTCGCCCAAATCTTTTCTTTTGAAGGCTTTAAGATCCTGCCAACACCGCCTTTGCCGCTCTGGTGGCCTTCACCGCCTTCCATGCCTTCGTAAAATAGGGAAGACGATGGGGCGAGAAATTGATATGGCATCACGCACTCCAAGCCCTTTATAGGCAGGCGTTTAGGCCGTCAAGATCGAGGCGATAGAAATGAAAGGCTTAGCGCGTTTCCCGTTTTCATGTACCTGATTTGGACGACCCTCACCGCGCCGAAACCTGCTGCCTCATGGTCGCGGCTCGCGATGAATGTGGTACACCCTTTCGGGAAACCCTTTAAGTGAAGGATGTCTGTTTTTAGCCGGGGCGTGTAGCTATAGCATTTTCCTCGTTTCGCGTAGAGCCTGTACGTATGGTGATCTGTCGAAAGAACCCGCTGCCTCATGGTCGCGGCTCGCTGCGGAACTCTACACGAACTTTGAAAACACTATAGGTCCACGGGTCACAAGACGTTTTACCAACGGAGCTGGGCCTGCTCGAGGGTGACGTTGTTCTGCTTGGCGTTGCGGCCCTGGTGGCGGAGGACCTCGAACAGCAGGTCGGACGTCTGGGCGACGGGGACCTGGGTGGAAAACTGGACGGTCTGATAATCGTGCAGCTTCGGGTCTAACGCGCTGCGGAATACCACGTGCCCGCCATAGGTGCGGCGGACCTCGACGTCGATCGGCTTGGGGCTGTAGTTGCGGATCCGCTGGGTGTATAGCTCGTGGTCGTCCCAGCCGGCGACGGTGGAGCGCACGTCGATGCGGACATCCCCATCATCGACGCGGTGGAACACGTTGGCCCCGTGGACCCGCATCCAGATGTTGTCACGCCAGGACTTGAGCTTGACGAGCTCGAAGATGACGTTCGGGTCCTGGCCGAGGTTGAGCTCGATCTTGTCCCCGATCGGCACGTATTTAATGTGCTGGGACACGAGGAAGCTTAGCCCGTCACGGCCGTTGTTGCGGAACACGCGAACGACCCCATCGGGCAGGGGCGTGGTGCCGAGGTGGGATTCCTCATCGTTCCTTAATAGATACATCCGCACGAGCCGGTCGCCGTATTCCCTGGGGCGGTAGCGGTACTGGATCTTGAACGGGACGGTCGTGCCCTCGAAGCTGCGCATCCGCTTCGACCAGCCGTTGGCGATGGTCTCGGTCCCGTCGATGGTGTAGATGAAGTATTCGCTAAGGCCCTCTTTGATGATCTGCTTTTCCTGGGCCATGGGGGCGGCGGCGTCAGCGGACATCAGGTTCGCCATCTCGCTGCGGGCCATCGCTTTCTTGGCCGCCATGTTGCGGAGTTCTCGCATCCTCCCGCCCGCCAGGGCCCCGACCTGGTCCATGCGCACCTGCGCGAGCTGGGCGATTTTTTCGACGAGGTTGATCGTGCCTACCACGAGGCGGACCTGGGCGTCTTCGTATTCTTCGCCGCTGTTGTTGTGGACACGCACGAAGCCCTCGAACCCCATCTCGGTTTCCTGGGGGTTGGTGATGGCTACATAATCGGCTGACCAGGTGATCCCGCTAGTGAAGTAGCTGATCTCGATCGTGGCTTCCCCGTTGAACTCGCTGGCAACGTTCCAGTAGAGCATCTGTGGTTTATCGTGGGGGTAGGTCGTGTCGAGGACCTCGAGCCGGTCGGGGTCGGTCAGGAACCGCAGCTCCACGGAGGTCGGATCGATCAGGGTGTTGGCCCAGGAGAACTGAAGCGGGTTGACCCCCTGCTTAAAGCTGACCTTGCGGGTTTCGCGCACGAGGGTGAGGTCTTCGGAGTTGTAGATGGTCAGCTGAACCGTGTCGCGCGACGGGACGGTGGAGAGGTCGACGTTGCGCGCGGTGGCAGGGGTGGCGACCATCGCAAACAAAGCGAGGGTCAATATGAAGATGATCTTTACGTGTCTCATGACGGGGTCCTTGGTGGATATTCGATCAGGTCGTGTGTCGTTGATGTTCATACAGTGTGCGGGTTTGGGGCCCGCGGGTTGATCCCCCGGCAAAGCCGGGGGCTACGAGAGACATATCCCGCCGGGGTTTCGAGACTTCCGGGGCCGGGGGTTCCGGGGCCGGGGGTTCCGGGGATTCCGGGGGGGTTACCATTCGTTCTTGATGATTACGTGGAGCTTGTGGGTGACCTTCTTCGCTTTATTGTTGCCCTTGCGGGGCGGCAGCTTCGCGTGGAAGACGAGCCGGTCGTGGGTGCTCTTTTCCTTGTCGAACCCGCCGGTGAATGTGGTTTCGTCGCCTAGTTCCCACTGCACGTCGCGACCGGTGTTCCCGCGTAGCTCGCTGCGCAGGTGCTGGAGGCTCTCAGCCACGTCTAGCGTCACCGGGGTATCTTTGAAATTCTCGATCTCATACTTGATGACGATGTCGTAGTCGTACAGGTTGCCCGCGACGCGCTGGGTCTGGTTGCGCTCGATGGTGCGTTTGACCACGATGTCCTGAGCGACACCGAGGTAAAGCTTCATCTCGTCGTCGATCGGGGTAAACCCGCCCCAGTCCTCACCGATAAACGCGGTCGTGTCCCGGCCGTCGTCTTGGAAGATCCGTACCTTCCCCGCCGGCAGAGGTGCTTGGCCGAGGTTATTCGCCTGGTCGTTCGTGAGCACGTAGTGCATCGGGACGCGTAGCTTGTTCTGGCCGCGGTCAAGGTAGTCGTATTGAGACGGGTCACAGGTATAGGTCTTGGTGATCGGCACGCTGAGGTATTTCTCCGCGAGCATCTGTTTGGTCTCATTGAGGCCGATCGGCTTGAGGAACCGGTCGCCGTACCCGGCCCAGATCCCGCTCTTGCCGTACTCTTCGTTGGCGAGGTTCTGGACGCGGATGTACTGCGAGAGGGTCAGCGTCCGCTCATCATTCGAAGCCACCGCCCGATAATGGAAGTTTTTGGTTAGCCCACCTAGTAGGTAGCTGATCTTTACCCTCGCCGCCCCGGAATCACTCGAAGCCACCTGCCACACCAGGGCTTGCTCGGCCGGGGGGTAACTCACGGATAGCACGTTCACGTCCATCTTCTTGCCGTTAGCCGGCTCCAGGACGCGGAATACAATCGTCTGCGGGTCGATCGACGTATTAGCCCAGGAAAAGTCGACCTGGTTGACGCCTTTGACCAATGGGACGATCCGCTCTTCCTCGACCAGGGTCGCGTTGGGGTGGTCGAGCTGTATCTCGACACGCTCACGGACCGGCAGCGTGATCAGCTTGATCCTCGCCAGCGCCGTGTCGGGCATCGCCAGGGCTATTAATAAAATTAACCCGAGGACGTAACGGGTGGGTCGCATATATAGGCTCCTTGTCGGTCTGCGGTTCGACACCCGGTCCAAGACCTGTGTCTGTGAGTTGTCATCGTCAGCATGTGGTACGAGCTTTTGGACGCGACAGGTCGCCGAAAGTTCCATCGCAGCGGGGATTTTTCTTGGTTTTTCTTACGCGTCGGGCGTGGCCGAGGTCTCTTGCTCAATCAGGTCGAGCACCGCGGTCCGTAGCCGTCGCGTCACAGAACCGTCTCCGCCGCCGCCGACTTGGTGCTTCTCGACCTTCGCAACCGGCAGCACCACCCAGCTGGAGTTGGTCAAGAACACCTCATCGGCGCTGAGCAGATCATCGACGCTAAGCATCTTCCGTTCAACCGAGATCCCCATCGCCTCGGCTAGCTCGATCACCGTTGCCCGTGTGATCCCCGGCAATACCGGCGCCGGCAGCGCCCCCGGAAGCTCTTCACCGCGGGCGAAGGGGGTCAGCAGTTTCCCGTCTTTGACCAGGAACACGTTGCTGATCGCCCCGCTGGCCAGATGGTTCGTGACGTTGAGCCAGATCGCTTCACCGGCCCCAACCGCCGCGGCCTGGCGCAGCGTCCGCAACCGGGACCAGTAAGCCAACGTCTTGTGCCCAGCCGTCGCGTCGAACGGATTAGCCCCGGGCGGGGCAACTAAGACCGTGATCCCTTTCTCGAAATATGCCGGATCGTATTGTGTAGGCGGGGTAGCGACGACCAACACGGTCGGCTGTGGCGTCGCTTGACCGGCTGCGGAATCAGCGAATATCGGGATATCTCCGGGCGTCACGGTCAGCCGCAGGCGTGCTCGGACGAACCCGTTTGCTTCAACCGTTTGCATCACGGCTTGTTTTAACCCGTCGGCAGGCAGATCTCTTAGAAGCCCCAGCTCTTTGGCGCTTCGTTCGAGACGATCGAGATAGGCACGGAGGCGGAACACCCGGCCGTGGTACACGCCCATGGTCTCAAACAACCCCACGGCGTGCTGGAACCCCGCGTCAGCGACGCTGACCTTGGCGTCGTGGGCGTCGACCATCTGACCGTTGAGATATACCTTCATATTGGCCTGAAAACTCTGGTCGGGTGCCATGGGCAGGCCAAAAGGATAACACTGTCTTGCCGTGGGTTTCAAATGGGCGATAACGTCCTGAATCATGCGCACATTTGAAAAGGCAGTTCTCCAGGTGGATGGTGTTGGTGAGTTAAACAACCCCATTCAAGGAGAACTGCAATGGATCAGGGTACTGGATCGGACCGCGGGATGAAAGAGGTGTTTCGGATCGACGAGGCGAAGGTTCGGGGTCACGTGGACCGGGTGGTACGTGAGTCCGTGGAGCAGACGTTGAACCAGCTGCTGGATGCCGAAGCCGAGGTGTTGTGCGGGGCTGGGCGGTATGAGCGCAGCGATGCCCGCAAGGATACGCGGGCGGGCCACTACCAGCGGAAGCTTCACACGAAGGCGGGTCAGGTGTCGTTGAAGGTGCCACGGCTGCGGAGCTTGCCGTTCGAGACGCAGATCATCGAGCGGTACAAGCGTCGCGAGAGCAGCGTCGAGGAAGCGTTGATCGAGATGTACCTGGCCGGGGTGAGCGTGCGTCGGGTCGAGGACATCACGGCGGCGTTGTGGGGCACGAAGGTCAGCCCATCGACGGTCAGCGAGCTGAATCAGAAGGTCTATCAACAGATCGAGCAGTGGCGGAACAAGCCGATCGAAGGTGAACACCCGTATGTATATCTCGACGGGATCAGCCTCAAACGCTCGTGGGGTGGTGAAGTTCGCAACGTGTCGGTGCTGGTGGCGATCGGCGTGGCGACGGACGGGTATCGTGAGGTGCTGGGGATCGCCGAGGGGGCCAAGGAAGACAAGGCGGGTTGGCTGGCGTTCCTGCGACACCTCAAGACGCGGGGCCTGCGTGGCGTGAAGCTGTTGATCAGCGATGCGTGTCTGGGTCTGGTCGAGTCGCTTGGCGAACTCTATCCCGAGTCGTTGTGGCAGCGGTGCGTGGTGCACTGGTACCGCAACGTGTTTAGCATCACCCCCAAGGGCAAGGTCCAGGAGGTGTCGGCGATGCTCAAGGCGATCCACGCCCAGGAAGATCGTGAAGCGGCGTTGAAGAAGGCCGAGGATGTGGCGAACAAGCTTGAGTCGATGAAACTGCCCAGGGCGGCCCAGCTGGTGCGTGCGTCGGTCGAACAGACGCTCAGCTACATGAGCTTCCCCCGTGAGCATTGGCTTCGGATCCGCACGAACAACCCGTTGGAGCGGATCATGCGTGAGATCCGCCGACGCACTCGGGTGGTGGGCAGCTTCCCGGACGGGCAATCGGCGTTGATGCTCTCGGCAGCGAGGCTGCGACACGTCGCCGGTACCCGTTGGGGCACGCGGCGGTACTTGGATATGAAACGGCTCGACGAACAGGAACAACAACAGGAAGAACCGATGAGCGTGGCGGTGTAGCCGCGCGAAGTTTGGTTGCCCCTCCGCTCGGGCTCACTACGTTCGCCCTCACTGCGGGCCAACCAAACTTACATCCACCGGAGACCGCCTGATCAAATGTGCGCAACTTGACACACACTACCAATGGGCAATGGGAGTTCGGGGGTGGTCAGTTGCTTGGCCGCTTGCCTGGGATAAATGGTTGCCGTGGACGAAGCCCCATCTAATAACAACAACCCCCGGCGTAACGCCGGGGGTTGTAAAAAGCATGTCAGTTATGAAGTTCTAGAGCTTGGCTTATCTTTTACGGCGACCGAGGCCTAAGATTCCCAATCCAGCAAGCAAACCCGCTGTGGCGGGCTCGGGGATGGGCGGCACGGGTGGGACGATATCTGCGGTCTCATAGATGTCAATCGTGAGATCCGAAGCCGAACCCGCGGTAATCGTCATCGAGATCAAGTCGACACTGGTGAAGATATCTTCACTGTAGCCGTCAAAGTCGGTGTAGAGAACGAAATTCTCACTCTCGACCAGGTTATTGTTTTCAATGGTCGCGGTTCCGTGGGCGTCTGAGACGACCTCGATCTCGATGTCCACATTCCCGATGTCGATGCGAACAATGTCGAACATGAAGGAGTCGTCGATCCCACCATCGGTCAGGTCGACCCCTCCCAGTCCGTCACCGTTGTTGTCCCATGTCACCCGGGAACGGCCGCCCGGCGAGAAGGCGTTCTGAGAATGCCCCAGCTCGCCGACGGCAGAGTTGGACTGGAGGTCGACGCCGGTTGAAGTCGCATCACCATCCCCGGGGAACCCGAGGATCGACAAGGTGCGCGACCCGCCGATTGCAGACGTCGCCGCCACAACATTCAACGGCCCTATATCAACATTGGACGAAACGACGCCGTCTCCTTCGTTAAAGTCATCGATTAGCACACCGGCTTGGGCGCCACCGGCTAGCATCATCGCTCCCAAGCAAGTGCAGCCCAAAGTCACTCTTCGCTTCATCAGATTCATCTCCTACAAAAAGGTTAAACGTAACCAAAACAATGGATCGTCTACAAAGGTAGTATGGGTCGTGATCGTAATTTTCTCTCCACCATCCGCACGCAGTGTTGTAGGTGGGTAACTACAAGCGGGGGTTCTCTACATCTTCGATCTCGATTTTTTTCTCCATTTTCCTAATAAACATCTATCATAACGACTTGGAGACAAAAAAACAAGAGTGAGATGATCGCGTGGGCTCGTTATTTTTTTCGGTTTATCGGCATTCGATAAAAAAACACTCACGAGCCAAATACACAAAAATTAATTTCATTTCGCTTTGATAAAATTGAACTGTCTTTTTTGAAAAGTATTATGGAATCATCTTATGTATTCATTAAATATATGAAACGGCTGGCGAGAAACATAAAATCAAAAATCCATGCTGGACATATGTGATCCGCAACCGAAAAAAAAATCGGATTGCGGTTTTAATCATTCGATACAGCCAAGACGCGACAAGACAGAGGTTGCATAAAAAAAGCCCTCGGATCTAACCGAGGGCTAATATAAAATCAAATCTTTCTTGCTTGAGGGCTTAGATGCCGCGCCGCTTCGTGGCGTAACCCAATGCGCCTAGCCCCATCATACCCAGAGTCGCCGAGATCGGTTCGGGGACCCCATTGCCGGGCGGTGGGGGCGGGGGCGGGACTGGCACGGTTTCGAGCAGGTCGAGTGTAAAATCAGACGCTTCGCCCGCGTCGATCGTCAACATGATCATGTCTGCATCGGCAAAGTCAGCGTTGCCGGTAAAATTAGTAAACAGAAAACTGCTTGCACCCGTACCCAAGCCGGCCAACGGCAATTCCGACGAATTTCCAGCGGTGTCCGTAATGGTAAGCGTCAGATCCACATTGCCTTGGTCGATCGCAAGGATCTCGAACATGACCCCATCGGCCAAGCCGCCTTCGGTCAGGTCGACGCCGCCAGCGGTCCAACTCACTTTTGAACGGCCTCCGGGAGCGAAGGAGTCTTGCGAATGGCCCAACGCCCCCGTTCCTGGTGGCGGGTTGGGCACAAAACCCGTGGCTAACTCGGCGCCTTGCGATAAATTCCCGCTACCCGCTGGGAAATCCAAGATCTCCAGTGTCCTTGACCCGCCGATCGCATCGCCAGACGGAAAATTTGTAGGGCCAGGATCGTTGATACTGTCTACCGCACCAAATCCACTATCGAAACTATCAATCAGTATCCCTGATGCCGGACCCGCACCGGCCAGAATCACCCCGGAGGCTACACCTATTGCCATCTTTCCAAGCTGTTTCATATTAACGAACCTCCTTTTCAAAAGGAATAAGTAAGGGAACCAAAACAATACAAAAAATACCCATTAAAGGCCCTGATTAAGGAAAATCGACGAATATACCCATCCTGAATGAAATTGCGGCATCACTCGTGTACGCAGCGGGTAAATTCTCGGTGCCCTGCGCGTTCCCGACGTGGTACTTTTAGTACGCGATGCGTATTCCCATTCACATCCAAAGTCCACCAGATTCCCATTTACCATATTAATGACTCAGATTTTCATGTCAAGAGTAAAATGGGCAAAATCAAAAATTCCTCAAAACGATATTATTTCCCCTGAAATGCTGTGGATCCCGAGTAACGGTACCTCATGCGCTGGGGGTAGAACCTCGATTTTTGGTAATCCTGCACAGGTAGGGACAGATATTGAAACAGCTTGTAAGACGTGTAGCCATCGCCGTCACCCTATACTGTCCTCAGGATGCTCGCTGGCTTGGAACCATCAACGCTGTTCAACGGTCGGGCAACAGGCCTGACTTGGGTCTTATTAACAGGACTGTGGCTGGCGGCATGTGCCCCGACGTATCGGTTTGAGTCGATCGGCACCGCAGCTGGCCCTTATCCGCCCCGTGACCAACCCGCCCCGCAGATCGATCCGTCATCCCGACCGTTTGAAGAACAACGCTACACCCGGATCGGCACTATCTGGGGCACCGTCCGACTCTCTCGGGCTTATGATGAGGCCCGCTACCGCCACGCGAAGGAGGATCATGACCGTCACGGCATGCCCTACGCCTCCCCACTCGACACCAAGACCCTCCAGGCCGTCCAGCGCCTAGCCGCTGACCATGGTGGCGACCTCATCGTCCGCTTGCCCGACACCGACTACCAGCGATATGACGCCACCCTCACGGCTTATCCGTTCTACGATCACGACCACCACGCCTACCACCCGATCAGCTGCCGGTGCTACACCTGTTGGCGACGCCACCGCCACCACGATCCCTGGGGCTACCACCACGATGGCCGCGGGTATGTCGTCACACCGTTTACCTACGTCACTCACAGCTGGGACGTCTGGAGACTCAAACGATAAGGATGTGTAAGTGGGCTCTCAGAGCCGACCGTTAAGCCCGGCACAACGCCCGACGCGGTCACGCCGGCCCATAATCCTCCCACCCGGCGAACGGCCACAATGGCCTGATGATTGGACCGACGCCCCATCGAGCATACACTACTATATGCCCCTGCCGGATCAAAAATACGGCAGGGTTCATGTACGCGGCAAGGAAATCTTCGGGGTCAACGACATCCCCGACGCGGTACTTTGATGCGCGGTGCGTATATACTGTCATATCTCCGGCCCAAGCACCCGAAAGCCGGGAACGGACCGACCCCATTTCAGATGAATGAGAGGATTCATACATGTCTCTTCAAAACGCCGCGATGAATGCCCCGGTGCTGAACACGGCGGCACCGAACTTTCACCCCTACAACTGCCACATGGCCGTAATGCACTGGGCGCTGATCGCCCTGGGCAAGACCGACCAAAATGCACAAGACGTCGTCCAGGAGTTCACCCGCGTGGCCTGCCCCCACTGCAAAGGCACGAATAACCTGATCGCCAGCCTCCAGAACGACGAGTACGGCAAGATCTTTTGCAGCCGGGCCAAGTCGCTTAACGCGGCGGAGTGCAAGCCGGGGGACGTCCTGATCATCCCGAACGCCGGCCGGCCCACCCACAGCATGGTCGCCATCTCCGTCGCGGGCGACGCGATCGGGATCCGCGGCTTCAACAATGCCGGGACCTTCCCGGGCTCGCCCTACTTGCAGTATGACGGCACCACCCGGATGATCGCCGACCGCGCTTCACCGGGTCTGAACCCGGTACTGAGAATCTCACAGGACGACTTCTTGACCACCACCCGCGGGCTGGCCCGTTTGTGCTATACCTCACGCGGCTAAGATTGTCCGATTGTTGAAGTGTTGGAAGTTGCGGGTGATGAGGGTTTGGACGTTGGGTTTGTCGTCGGTGGCCAGCTTGGCGATGCCGTCGTGGATGGCTTGCTGAAATCGATCGAACGTTTCGTAGTACCGGCCGTTGAGGCAGCGTTTCTTGAGCAGGCCCCAGATCCGTTCGATCAGGTTCAGGTGCGGCGAGTAGGACGGCAGGAACATCAACTCGATGCCCAACCCCACGGCCCGATCTTGGACCAACCGGCAGCGTTGATACCGCGCGTTGTCCAGCACCAGGGTGATCGCTTGGCCGGGGTAACGCCCCGCGAGCGTCTCGAGTAATTCGCAGACCGTTTGGGCCGTGATGTACGTCGTGTTCGTGACGGTCACCAACTCTCGGGTCACGAAATCCAACGCCCCCAACACGTTCAGCCGGCGGCGGCCGGTGGGCGTGCGGATGAACAGCCTCACCACGCACCACACGTAGCACAGAAACGCGCCATGGACGAAGTGGCAGGCGTCTACAAAAAAACCCTGCGATCACCCCGTTCGGCTTCGTCCAAAGCCGGATCGAGGGTCTGTTCAAGGAATTCACGCTGCTGTTGATGCTTGGCCTGATCAAGCTTGCCCGGCACACCCCCGAGCTTGCGACGACGCAGACCCAGCCGTTTCAAAAAAGCTCGCACTTGCGTCGGGCCGCGACGCAGACCGGTGAGTTGCGTGATCTGATGGCTCGCCTCGTGGATCGTCGACGGCGGGTGTTGTTCCAAAGACGCCTTGACCTTCGGGCCGTGCGCGTTCAATTGACTGGGCTGACCCCGGTAGCCGTTTTGCCTCAACGCCTCGATCCCACCGTCGAGGTACGTATTCAAATAACGCTGCACCGTCCGGCTGCTGACCCCTGCCAAGGCCGCGATCTGCCGATGTGCCAACCCATGGCTCTTGAGCCAAACCACCTGCAACTTCCGCCGCACCCGCGGATCTGGATCGCTAAAACGCCCCCGATCCAACGCCGCCACCGCATCGTCCGTCAATGTGATCTGAAGCATCCATGCCTCCTGTGTCCAGTGACTTCGTAGTAAAATCAAACCGCTAACGTCAGCCTATTCTACCGATCAGACAAACTCACCCGAGGAAGGTATAACGGGCGTTCTTTGATCGCAGAGTTTAGCGGTAAGCGACGCTTGGTCGCTCGGGATTCTCTGATCCAAAGCAGGTGTCGCGCGTAACGCTTTGGGTCGACAGGTAACGGCTGTAGTGTCTCGTCACAGTCCATGGCGATGACCCATGAGCGGTATATCCAGCGGTGCGGGACCCGTCGACAATACCAACGAAAACAAGAATTCTATATCGTCACTGGACGCCATTGCGGTCGGATTCATGTCTGCGGAACCGGGATTCCCGCCGTTGAGCACACCCCCTCGCGCAGAACTATGTATCCTGTGGCCCAGAAAGCGAGGTATCCATGCGTGATCAGAGATTGGATCAGTTAGCCAGGGTCTTGGTGGAGTATTCAACAGCGGTCAAACCGGGGCAGATCGTGCGGATCACCGGCGACCCCGTCGCGATACCCCTGCTCGAAGCGGTCTACGAGCAGACCGTTCGCGCCGGGGGCCACCCGCACCTGCGCTGCGTGCCCGACTCCCTGCGTGATATGTTCTTCGAGCTGGCCAGCGACGAGCAGCTCGAGTACGTCAGCCCGCTGGTGTTCCACGAGGTCGAGACGATCGACGTCTCGATCGGACTCTGGGCCGAGACCAACACCAAGAGCCTGTCGCGCGTCGACCCCAAGCGCCAGGGCCAGGCCTCAGCGGCGCGCAAACCGATCTTCAAGACTTTCATGAGCCGCGCCGCCAACGACGAGCTGCGCTGGGTCGGCACCCTCTTCCCCACCCCCGCCAGCGCCCAGGACGCCGAGATGAGCCTGCGTCAATACGTCGATTTCGTCTTCGGGGCCGGGCACCTCGACAAGGCCGACCCGGTCGCCGAATGGCGAAAGATCGAGAAACGCCAACAGCAGGTGGTCGACTACCTCAACGGCAAGAAGCAGCTGCGCTTCCAAGCCGCTAACGGGACCGACCTGACCGTCACCGTCGACGGCATGAAGTGGGTCAACTGCTGCGGGCACCACAATTTCCCCGACGGCGAGGTCTTCACCGGCCCCAACCTCCAAGCTGACGACGGTGGGGTCAACGGCGTCGTGCGGTACTCGTTCCCCGCGGTCCACAACGGGCGCGAGGTCCACGATATCGAGCTCACCTTTGAAAAGGGCCGGGTCGTCAACGCCAAGGCCTCGAAGAACGAGGACTTCCTCATCCAGATGCTCGACCAGGACGAGGGCGCCCGCAACCTGGGCGAAATCGCCATCGGCACCAACTACCAGATCCAGCAATACTCCAAGAATACCCTCTTCGACGAAAAGATCGGCGGCACCTTTCACGCCGCCGTCGGGGCCGGCTACCCCGAAACCGGCAACGCCAACGAGTCGGGCCTGCACTGGGACATGGTCTGCGACCTGCGCGAGGGCGGGACCATCACCGTTGATGGCGAGGTCATCCACAAGGACGGGAAGTTTGTGTTCGAGGGCTGGCCGGGGCGCGACTAGCCCCCGGCTTCACCGGGGGACGACGTTCGAGATTCCGTATGAACGTCCATAAGCAGGTAGGTCCGAGCCCGCCCGGACCTACGAAACTAAAGCTGATCATCATGCACCGAGCACGGGATAAGATGGATCGGTACCACGGATGCCTGTTAGGGTTAGCCGTCGGCGACGCCGTTGGCACAACGGTCGAGTTCCACCCCCGCGGCGCCTTCTCCCCAGTGACCGACATGGTCGGTGGGGGGCCATTCGATTTGCAACCCGGCCAATGGACGGACGACACGTCCATGGCGTTGTGCCTGGCCGCCAGCCTGCTTCATGTCGGAGGCTTTGACGCCCGGGATCAGATCGAACGTTATTGCCGGTGGGTGGATGAGGGTTATTTCAGCAGCGTTGGTGAGTGTTTTGATATCGGCAACACGGTCGCGGCGGCGCTGCGGCGTTATCGTGACACTGGCGAGCCTTTTAGCGGTTCGACCGAGGCTCGCTCCGCTGGGAATGGTTCGATCATGAGACTGGCGCCTGTGCCCATGTTCTATGGCCGCGACGAAGGCGCCGCGGTCGAGATGTCCGGCGAGAGTTCTCGGACAACGCACGGTGCTGCGGAATGCGTCGATGCGTGTCGGTATTTGGGATTAATTTTATACCGTACGCTTGCCGGTGCGGGAAAAGACGACATCCTCACCCAATGCGACCACGGACTCGTTGCGTCGCAGGCGATTGTCGAGATTGCTGGTGGATCGTACCGTGACAAGGTCGAAGGTGAAATCGCAGGATTGGGGTACGTTGTGCGTAGTTTGGAGGCAGCCCTGTGGTGTTTTTGGGTAACCGATTCTTTCGAAGCCGCGATCCTGAAAGCGGTGAACCTCGGTGACGACGCCGACACCACCGCCGCGGTATGCGGCCAGGTCGCCGGCGCGTACTACGGCGAATCGGGGATACCCGATTCATGGGTACGACGCCTCGCGATGGCCGATGAGATACGCGACCTTGCCGGGCGTCTCGTAACATAGCGGCGTAGGGTAGGTTATACGACCTGCTGCGATGAGCGAGTCGACGCATCGGGAGGCAGGTCGATGCCCACCCAGTGTTAGGCCTCGTGCTTCGGCGGGTGAGGGGACTGCTCGTCGTCCCGTCGAGGATGGAGGGGGTGTCCACGCGAGCAGCTTGATCGGAAAACCTCACGCCGGACGATCAAGGTAGGGTGGGATAAGCGCAGCGCATCCCACCGTCGGATGTCGAGTGATTCACATTGGTGGGTTTCACTTCGTTCAACCCACCCTGCTGTTGCCCCCTACCACTCATCCAGCGACATAGGACAGGTCAATGGCCGGCCCGACGGGACTGGCCGGTGCGGAGTGCCTGGACCTAAGCGAAGTGTGCCCCAGGACCGATGGCGCTCGGTTGTGGCACGTCGCCTGTCGGGCGATTTAGAGCGGTTCCCGTTTCCTTGTACTAGAGCGCTTGGCGTAATTAATCGCCGCTGGCCGATAAGAGAGATTTCTGGCAAGGAGGCCAAGGTCATGGCGTATTCGATGGATTTTCGTAAGCGGGTGGTATGGGCCGCCGAGTCGGGTCAGACGATCACGGGGGTATCACGACAGTTTCGGGTGGCGAGGTCGACGGTTCGCGACTGGTGTGATCGGCACCGCCGGGGCGTGTTGACGCCGGGGGTGCCGGGGCCCAAGGGGTCGGTCAAGCTTACGGCGGCCGATGAGCAACGGATGCGTGAGGCGGTGGCGGCCAAGCCGGGGATCACGGCCAAGCAGTTGAGGGCGATGCTGAACCTGGGCGTCGTGGAATCGACGGTGTGCCGGGCGTTGAAGCGGCTGGGGCTGTCGCTCAAAAGAAGTCGCTGATCGCCGCCGAGCAAGATCGCCCCGACGTGGCCCAACGCCGCCACAACTTCACGATCGCCCGGCGGTTCGTGGACCCGGCCCATCTGGTTTTCCTCGACGAATCTGGGGCCAAGACGGATATGACCCGGCTGTATGGCTGGTCGCCGATCGGGCAGCGTTGCGTGGACCGCACCCCGCACGGCCGCTGGAAGACGCTCACGATGCTCAGCGCGATCCGGCTCGACGGGGTGATCCAAGGTGCGACGGTCGTGGTCGATGGCCCGATGAACTCGGCGACGTTCCTGGCCTACACCCAGCAGTTCTTGGCCCCGTCGTTGCGCCCGGGTGACGTGGTCGTGATGGACAATCTCTCGAGTCACCAAGCCGCCGCGGTGCGCGAAGCGATCGAGGCCGTCGACGCCGACCTGGGGTACCTGCCCCCGTACAGCCCGGACCTGAACCCGATCGAGAAGCTGTGGAGCAAGGTCAAGGCGTGGCTACGCCGCGTCGCCGCCAAGACCTTCGGCACGCTCCAAGACGCCATCGCCGATGCCCTGACAGACGTCACGCCCACCGAGTGCCAAAACTACTTCACCTCTTGCGGATATGGCGATTATTGACGCAAAACGCTCTAGGGTTGGATGGTTCGACCACGCCTAACACCGCTGCCTGACGGTCGTGGCTCGGTTCGGTGCCCCACGGGGCGTGGCGTCTATGAAGCGGGTGCGGGGACCTGCTGATCAAGGCACGTCGTGATCAGCGGGTCGGGGCCGATGGTTACGAGCGTCATCGGCCCAGGGGGATTGTCCTTGACGTACGCGTTGAGCTTGTCGAGCGTGATCCCGTCGACCAGCGCGGCCCATTCATCGAGGCTGCGGGGACGGCCACGCAGGTATTGGTCGGCTGCGATGGCATTAGCCCGGGCCGAGGTCGACTCGCCCTGCATGACCAGGCGCGATTTCATACCCACGATCGCCCGCTGGTATTCATCGGGCGCGATGCCGTCGCTTAACCGTTGCAGCTCCGCGGCCAGCACATCGAGTGTCTCTTGAGCACGGGGCACAGTCGTGCCGGAGTAACTGAGCATAGCGCCGTGGTGCTTCTGCCCAGCGTAAGAGGCATACACCGCATAACATAGCCCTCGTTTCTCACGCACCTGGGTGAACAGCCGCCCGCTCATGCCCCCGCTGAGCACCGCCGCGGCGGCTTTCTGGAGGATGCTGGTCTGGTCCGGCTCGGGCACCGCGTCGTAGGCTAACCCGATATGCACTTGGGTGGTCTCGGCGGCGACGTGGTGGTAACCGCGCGGGGCCCGGCCCAGCGGCGTCGGTTCCCCGACTGATCCTTCCCAAGCCCCCAACAGCGACTCGACCTGATCCTTGAGCTTGGGCCAATCCAGGCGACCCGCGAAGCTGAGGACGGACCCGTCGGGCACAAACGTACGCCGCCAGTAGGAACGCACCTGGTCCAGGGAGATCTTTTCGAGATGGTCATACCGGCCCAGAGGCGACCGGCTGAACGGCGCAGGATAGAGTCGATTCCGAAGCTCGTAGAAGATTTTTTGCTGCGGTTCGTCTTCTAACGCCTCGATGGCTTGGAGGCACAGATCCCGCGTCGGCGCCAACCCGCTATCGGGCAGCGTCGGGCGCAGCACCATATCGACAAGCAGGGGCAGGGCTTGAGGCAGCTTGGAGCTGATCATCGTCGCGCCAAGGTGCATGTGGGTGGTCTGTACCCCGGTGCCCCGGTCGACCCCCAGCGACTCCAGCGCGTCGCTATGGGCCTTGGCGTCGAGGTCCCCGGCGCCGCGGCAGATCATCTCCGCTAACATCCCGGACACGCCTTGCTGGTCGTCCGGTTCGTACGCTACCCCGGCCGGCATGAGCAAAGACATCGCCAGGGACTGGGCCGAATCGATCGGCTCAGCCACCAGCCAAAGCCCGTTGGTCAATCGATATTGATGGATCTTACTCATGGACGGTATTGTACTTGGGGACGCTCGCTTCGCACAGGCCGCCCGAAGGTAGCGCGTGGCGACGGGCTGGTCGCACAGCGTTTGACCTAACAAACTTTCGTGTATTCTCCTTCAGCTGCGACCCGGTGTCGCAGCTCCGACCGGTGTTGGGAGTTCACCGCGGAACGAAATGGAGCCGTACGGCCGTGAGCCCCCGGATCCCTGAATATCAAAGCGGCCGGACATTGACCGACCGCCCCACCCGACGTTTGCGGTTAAGCATCTTGCGCCCCAATCGGGTACGCATCCTAGCGCGGAACCCGAACCGGCGGGCTCGTTTGATCAAGCTGCGTCGTTTGGGGTAGTGGGTCGACATCCTGATAAACTCCTAAAAACAAAGGCGCTACGGACCGATCGGTCATGGGATCTCAATCGAGACCGCTTGGTAACGGGTGTTGCCCGAGTCGTCGGTCGCCCGAACCGTCACGGCGTGCGGCCCTTGAGTCAATCTATTTAGCTTAATCGTGAACGTTTCTTGTGTCGAATCGAAGATCAGGTCATCGGGCAAGACTGGCTTCCAATCATTGCTATCTAAAGAGTAACTGATCGCCCGGATCGGGGACAGCGCGTCGCGCACCTGCGAGGCGATCCAGACCTCCGTGCCCTCTACACGCCGACCCAGCGCCCCCAGATCCGGCGGGGTGTTGTCGATCAGGATCGGATCAGAACGACGGGTGACGGACTTGATCATGTCCGAGGCGTTATCGGGGCTGTCGTCGGCGGTAACCCGGACGATATACCAACCGTCGGGCACGTGGCGGGTATCCCAGTCGTATTTTTGGTCGTCGAGATCCTCGGCAAGCACCCGCCACGGCTCGAACCCCGCTTGCTGGTACTCGAGCCGGCAGCGTAACCGGTCGTCATTGGGGTCGGAGGCTTCCCACTTGACGTTAAGGACCGGCTGGCGCCCGTTGCCGTCATCGGGGGATGAGCCGCGACTCGTCGCCTCGGGGTACTTTGCGGTGATGCTGGTGACGATCGGTTTGAGGTTGGGCACCACGTACTTCATGGCGATCTGATCGACCACGGCGGTCGATCCGCCGTCGCCCGCGAAGCTGAGCCGGTATTGGAGGAACCGAGCCGGGGGACAGACCAGGTCGATCGGGCGGGGCGTGGTCGGTTCGATCCCCGGATCATGCTCGAGGGCTTGGGGCCCCGACCAGGCTGACCACGCGGCTTGGTCGGGGTCTTCGACGTTGCCGCTGCGGGACTCGACCGCGATCGTCGTCGCGGCAGGGATGGTCCCCGTGACGTAGAGCTTCCCCCAGAGGCTGATCTGCCGGGCATCCAAGACCGGGCTGGTATAGGTGCCCTCCCGGGCGTAACCAGCGGCCATCGAATAAAGCATCGCGGGGTTAGCGGTGCCCAGAAGCACCTGGCCGTCGCGGTCGGCGAGCATGGCCGGTACCTGCTCGGGGTCAAGGTCCGCGAGGATGATCGTCTCTTCCGAAGCCGGGTCGACCCGGTAGATCTGCCCCTCGTTGCCGGTGGCCACGAGTAGCTGGCCGCTGGCGTTAGGGGCTTCGATCAGTTTGAGGATCATGACCGACTCGCGGAACACTTCGGTGACGAATCCCTCGGGGTCGATCCGGTAGATCGCGTTGCCGTCCTTGGACGGCTGCTCGGATGAGCTGCCGGCCCCTCCGGCATAGCCACGCCGCGCCCTGGTGGAACGATTCAGCTTCGTCCCGCCCGAGTTTAGAGCCGCGGGGCGCCATGAACCCGACCGCGTCGCCTCTTCGATCTTGTGGTGGATCAAACGGCGTAAGGCATCGGATGGATCCGTCTCCGAGCCGTTCCGTCCATCCCCGTAGCCGGCTGGGTCACCCCCGATGGGGCTCGTATGGCTAGACGGCTGCCACGAGTCGCTTGTGGGGCCACGGGTTTGGCGTTCTGCTGGTTGGTTTGAAGGACGACCGTACGGGGTGCCCATCGATGACGAAGGCGTCGGTGGGGCATGCGTCTGCGCCGGTTCCGTAGCAGGGGCTGGTGGATGATCTTGAGGTTGGGGCTTGGGTGGGATCTGAGGAAGATCGCCGGGTTCTGCTTTTTCGTCACCTGGCTCAAGCGTATCGGGCCGGCCAGACTCCTGGGTCGATTCCGTGAGCCGCCCCGGTTTGGCCTGCTGAGCGTCGGCGGTGCCGGCGAAAAGCACGCCCTCTTCGGTGATCAAGAGCGTCCCGATTTCGGGCTCGGGCGCGTCGTAGAGGACAAACGTATCCACCTGGCCATCGTCTTGGACCGTAACCCGGTAGATCAGGCCGTCGGTGTCGGTGCCGACGCAGATCCGCCCGTGACGGTCACGCGCCAGGCATAAAAGGTTGTTCTGCTGAGCATCGAGCCGCTCCGTGACCACGGGATCGACGCCCTCGAGATCGATCTCGAGGAGTTTCCCGTCCGTGCCGGTGGCGACGTACAGGGAGGACCCGTCGGTCAAGATGTCCCAGATGTATCGCGCCGCCTCGAGCTCGACGACGGTCCGCAGCTGGTCGCCGTCCAGGACCGCGATCCTGCTGGCGGTGGGGGAACTCACGCCCACTAAGAGGTCACCTTGAGGGGTAAGACCCAACGAGAAAATTTCGCCATCGGGCAGCCGCAACACCTCTTCGATCTGATCCCCCCGGCGACGCAGCACCGCGGCTTCGGGCCCCACGGCTAGATATAAGTCCCCGTTGTCGGTGACCTGTAGATCGTAGATCACGCTCGCCTGCTGGGGGATTTGCCCGATCACTTCGGTCTTGGTGGCGAGTTTGACGTCCCCCAGGTTGGTGGTGACCGTGTTTTCTGTGGTGCCGGTGGCGAAATCAGCCTCGGTCGTGTGCACCCACTGGCTGGGTTGGATCGCCAGGGCGGCCGGGGCCGGGGGGAACGCGGTGGTCGTGATCCAGGTCACCCCAGCGGCGGCGACCCCGAGAGTTCGTGATCCTCTAAGACGCGGCCGGGCCGATTGGATCGGGCAGCAACGGTAAATGTTCCTGAGGGATTTCATTAGCGATTTCTTTGAAAAAGATTCTTGGCTCGTGTTAAGACGATCGGTGTTTTTACCTAGGGGGCAGACCCGCTGCCGGCTGGCGACAAAGGTGGACATCCATTTCGCCACCGCACCTGACCCTGACCCTGACCCTGACCCGCCGAAGTGTGGGATTATTGAACCTCAATGTTGAACCGCAACTCACCCTCAAGCACCATCCCCATCGGGATCTCCTTCTCGACCCATTCCCGGTAAAGCGACGCGGAGGTGTTGGCCTGGGTCTCAAGGATCGCCCGCCGGCTCGACGGTAGCCGGGGCAGCTCCTGGCGCCCGATCGCCAACGCCGGCTGCGGCAGCTGAAGGATCACGTACAACGCATCATTGGAGACGCGCAGCAACCGCTGGATGACCGCTTGGAAGTCGTCGACACCGGCGGTGTACAGCAGGTGCGGGTGGGTATCGAATAGCATATCCGTGTAGGCCATCGCGTCGCACAGAATCAGCTCATACTCCCCGGCTGCGGCGCCGGCGGGCACCTCCACCTCGACCCGCTGCTTGATCGGGTCTTGCCCGTAGGGATGGATCTGGAGCGTGACCCCGATCGTCTCGCCCGGGGCAACCCCGGCGCGGTCGAGCTGGGCGCTGACGATCATCGCGTCCCGCCGGGTGGGCTCGACGGTCGCGGTCATCTGCATCGATTCAAGCATCAACGATTCGTGGGGGTTGAGCATCATGGTCGAGATCATCGGGAACAGCTCGACCACCACCATGAAACCGGTGCCATCGACGGCGACGCTATCGAGCTCGATTACGCGATCGCCGGTAAACACCATCTGCCCCCGCAGCCGCATTGTGTTCTCGATCGGCGGGGACCGATCGGCCAGGACGCTTTCCATCACGACGGCGGTGGCGATCGCGGGGGTCAGCTCCTTGTGTTGGACGACTTCGTACCGGTACTCCGCGGGCGGCTGGCCGGGCAGGTCGAGGGTGACCTTGACCGGGGACGTGGCATAACGATGCTGGGGGACTCCCACCACGGCGCTGTGCTCGTCGCGGACCACCGAGCCGCGGATCTCCCCGCTGCCGCCGAGCTTAAAACTGCTAAACAGGCTGGGCATGATCAGGTGGACATACCCATTGGCCATCGGGACGTTGATCGGACCTTGCCCAAAAAGTGAGTGACCGAACGCCATTACCCGACCGTCGGGCAATACGTCGGTTACGGTGCCTACCGCGCTGAGGTCGAGATCGCCGAAAGCCAAGGGGATGCTCAGCACGCTACCCGGCTGTAGATCGATCGTCTTAGGGTCCATCCCCGGCGGGGGTCGGCCGGCAACGACCCGGCCCTGCCCCGAGACCCTTGGCACCGGTGTAATCCCCATGGGGCCAAGGAGCGGCGCCAACACCGTGGCGGTATGCGCGGAGTTCACCGCAAGCGGTGTCGGGATCGACCGGGGGAGACGACCGGGGTCGATCGAGGGTACCGGAGGGTCAGCCGCCAAGACGGCCGGTGCGGTGAACCGATCCTCCCCCTCGGGCCTGCGCCCACGTTCAATGAGCCGATTCAACGCCCGCACCCGCCACCAGTCGGTGGGGGTCCATCCTTGGTGCCTGGCCATCGCCACGAGCTGACGCAGGTTCGTAGCCAGTTGGCGGTGTCGCGCGCCGCCATGTTGCGAAGTTTGCCCGGGTGGTCTGTCGGTGCGGGCACGGCCGGCGACGTCGAGCATCAGCTCGATCGGCTGGACCCCGACGATGCAATCCGTGGCAGCGGCAAACCCGTACGCGTACGCCCCGATCAGATGGCCGCCCTCGCCGGGTTCGTGGGGTCCGTCATCGGTCCAGAGGTAGATCGGCGAGCCGCTCATCCCCTGGACCGGCCCCATCTCCTTCATGCGCTGTTGCGGACACCGGATCCAGATCACCGACCGCTTGGGCCCGAAGTCGTGCATCACCCCGATAACTTCCACCGCGAAGGGTTCGATCTCAGCACCTTGGAAAACCGTTAGGCCGTACCCCTTCATCCCCGGCCGGATCTGTTCAACAGGCAGGGCCTGGTGGTGGCCGGCTTGAACCGGCGCGGGGCGTGGGTCGGGGTTGGATGGGCCGGCCAGCGATGAGAGCGGGCCCCACACCGCCAGCGATAGCCCTATAAGCAACTGGGCCAAGCCCGCGAGACGCGTGAACATTCAAGCAGGTTAATCCGCGGGCCGATGATTGACAAACAAACGTGACGGTTTGATACTCATGAGTTTGTTTATTTGTTCGAGCGATCGACGTCAGATCGGGCCCCCCGTGCCCTGCCCGGCACGAAAGGACGCCAGCCCCTAAGCCGAGCACCGTTGCGTCAAAACCGTGCCATGCTAGATCAAGCCGAGAAGATCCTAGGCTACCGATTCAAGAAACGAATCGCTCCTCAAGGAGGCCCTCACCCACGCCTCCAGCCGCCGACCACCGGCTTAGCAGCAACGAGCGTTTAGAATTCCTCGGCGACGCGATCCTCGGGTTCGTGGTCCTGTGAGTGCCCTGTTTGAAAACTTCCCCGACCTGCTCGAAGGCGAGATGACCAAGATCAAAAGCGCCGTGGTCAGCCGCAAGGTCTGCGCCCGGGTAAGCCGGCAGATCAACCTCAGCCCGATGCTGGTACTGGGCAAGGGGATGAACCGGCCGGGGCCAAGCTGCCGGGCTCCATCGCCGCGGCCGTGTTTTGAAGCGGTCATCGCCGCGAATCTACCTCGACGGCGGGCCTCGACGCGGCCCGCGCTTTTATCGTCAGGCATATGACCCCCTACATCCGCGACGCCGCCGAATCGGCCCACCACCAGAACTTCAAGAGCGTCCTTCAGCAATATGCCCAGAAGCACCTGCCGGCCAATCCGATGTACGTCGTGCTTAACGAAACCGGGCCCGATCACTCCAAACGTTTTGAGGTGTGTGTGGAGATCGAGGGCCATCGTTTTTAGCCCTGCCTGGGGCGATTCGAAGAAAGAAGCCGAGCAAAAAGCAGCCCTGCATGCCCTTTGCGAGATGCGCGTGGCCAGGATTCAAGAAGACAACCACGTGGAGCTGCTCGAGCCCATTACCGGTAAACCCGCTCAGTGGATCGATGAGGGATCCGATCCCTCTGCCGTGGTCAACGGGAGGTGACGCCGCTCTTAATTATTGAATTGGCTATCCCGCGTCAGGAGACCCGACGCCTTTGGACGTGACCTGCTTGAGGCCTCAACGGGTGTTCACCCCGGAGCGATCGCGGGCGGATCCTCAAAAGTTTTCTCAAGCTCAGCCAGATCCCGTCGGGCCTGTTCGTGGTGGGGATGGTGTTCCAACAGGGCGCGGTACCGCGCCAAGGCCTCATCGGGCTCATCCTGGAGTTGAGCGAGCTTCGCGTGGTCATACATCGCCCGCGGGTTCGTGGGTGCTAACCGCAGGGCCGCGGTGAGGTGCTTCTCGGCTTCGCCGTAATCCTCCTGCTGGATGGCCAGATCGGTCAGCCGTAAGTAAGCGGGCACGTGAGCCAGGTCGATGCCGATCATCCGTTCATAAAAATCAGCGGCGCTCTTGGGCCTAAACCGCAGTTCCTCGACCAGGGCGAGCTTGCTGAGGATCTGGAGGCTCCTGGGCCGGAACTGAAGGGCCAGGTCCAGCCACCTGAAGGCGTTGTCGTACCACTGGACCTCGATCAGCGACGCGCCGTAGAGGTACATGGCCACTGGGTTGTTGGGCTGGTTTTCGAGGCTGGACGCCATCAAGCGTTGTTGACTCAACCACGTCCGGTTGACCTGGATCACCTTGTAAGCCATCAACAAGATCACCAGGATACAGGGCACCACCGCGACGGCCCGTTGGCGCGTCGAGTCCCGGGTCGCCCGGTTGATCACCCCCCTTTCTTGCGTCGTTCGGTCGATCAGCCAAGACAGCGGCGCCACCGCTCCGAGGATGAAGACCATCACCATCAGGTTCGAGGCGTACAGGTGAGTACGCAGCCACAGATGCGAAACCAGCAGCCACTGCCCCAGGGTCATCACGGGGATCAAGGCTAGCCAGTGACCGTGGATTAGGGTGACCACGAAGCCGATCACCATCACGGCAACCCCCGCGACCCCCAGCCAGGTCGAACGGTCGGTCCAGCGAGGCAGATCGATCGGGATGTGGTTGAACTCAAGATCAGGCCAGACGACCTGTTGGGCATAGAATCCCGCTAAGGAGAAGGCGATCGGCCAGGATTGGTCCGCCGTGGCGTCAAGCGCCGGGTTGATCACCATGTCATGAGGTTGGTCCGAATTGAGAAGCACTTGCAACTCGAGCGGATCGGTAGCCACCAGCCGGTCGACCCCGAATAAACCCGCGGGCGCCAGCAGGCAAAACGCCACCAGCAGATGCACCAGCCACGGGCGGGGGCCCTCTGCCCGCTTGGCCCGCGTACGATGCTTGTATCGCGCCGCGGGCGTGACCACCGCCTGAGCCGCCGCCAATGGGATCAGCAACAGACCCGTCGTCGCGCTGAGCATCGCTACAGACGAAGATACAAACCCGCCCACCGCCGTCGCCGCCCCGTACAGCCACCGCTGCCCTGAGCTTGTGCGATACGGATGGCCGCTGCGATCCAGGGCGATCCGCTGGAGGATCAAGAAACTCAAGACCCCGGCCATGCTCAGCAGCTGGGCCCGACCGACGATATGGTTGATCAGCTCAGCCTGCGCGGGGTGGGCCGCGAACATGAACGCAGCCAGCCACGGCCCCGCGTGATGAAGCGCGTACTGCGAAAGCCACACCGCCACGAGGCAGCCGACGACCCCCAGCAACATGATGTTGACCAGTCGAAACGCCAAGGGCGACAATCGGTTAAACATCACGTTGAGCTTGTACGTGACGATCGTGAACGGCTGCTGGAGGGTCTGTCCTTCATGAGAACGGCCCATCAGGTCATCGGTCCACCGCTGAGTAAACCGGCCCGGTTCAGTCACAGCCGGGTTATTGACGATCACCACATGATCATCCACCATAAACGGGTTGTACCGACTGGAGATATACAGCCCCAACACCATGACGCCCATCGCGACGGCTAGCGTCAGCTGAGCAACTCGGTAATGAGAGGTAAATGGCCCCATGGTTCTTCGGGTAGTGTAACCATTACGACCCTGGTCCTACAGCGTAGGTCGAGTTCAGGATCGCCAGTCGATGCCGTTACAGATAAGTATAAAGATCGGGCAGTCCTGTAGTAGAGGTAAGGATGCGTCATACCAATCCGGATTAATCCTGAGTCGGGTCCTCCGGATGCGGGCGTAGAGCTGATAATGGCTTACAAAACCTACGTCGCATCAGAAATATACGCGGTGCGTATAAGGGGCTGGCCACCCAAATCCTTAGCGACGCGCTGCCAGCCCGCAGCTCGTGTCTCGTGAACAATAATCTGTCCTGACCTGTACACGACGACCAAAGATCGTGATTCTAGAAATTTTTCAGGCGTGGGTAGCCGAGGGTTGATCTGCAAACAACGGACCGTCGCCAGCAAGCGTTTCCTTGAACCATACACCGCCTATACACAAATCCATCGAATCAAACCCCTGCTGTCCGTACAAGACCGCCGAGGTGGATCCACGGCAGAGACAAACGCGGCTGCCGCCTTGCACCGCCGGTATTTCACATGGCCCGTTGATCCCGTATTACGATTCATGCGGACCCGGCAAGGGGGGGTCCGCAACCAGTCCCTTGGGGGGGCGAGGGCTGGCGTCTGGCGGGGACTTCCAGAATTGGATCACATCGAAGAATCCTCGTAGTCGGACGTAGGGCCGCCAGCCGTAGGTGAGGTGTCCCGCGAATAGGCCGTCCGACTCCCGCCTTGCCCAGCGCAGCCACGCCCGTCCATCGTCGCCGTGGTCCTGACCGGTCAGGACACGCAGCGACTCTTGGGCCGCGATGACCACGCCGTACGACCGGTCGTCCAACGCCCCTACCAACGCCTCGAACACGCGCGGCTGGGGGTACTGCCCCAAGGCTGTGGCCGCGGCGATCCGGGTATCGACATCAAGGTCCTGACCCAGGGCCTGGATCAACGGCCCGACCACCTCCGGGTTGTGGATCTTCTGCAACGCCCGGGCTGCCTCCCAGCGGACAAACGCGGCGGGGTCTTCGACCCGCGTCGCGATCAACGCGGCATCGTCCACCGACCCGTGGGCCCCTAACGCCCGAACGCACGCGGCGCGGACCGTCGCGTCCGGATATTCCGACAGCAAACGGTACATCCGCACGTAGGGCTCCTCGCTCCCGAAGTGCGCGGTGGCCAGCAGATTAATGCTGTCGCGACGGGCGTCGGCATCGTGAGAGCTTAGCGCCTCACGCGCCGCTTGGCTGGGGGTCGGCGGCAGCAGCGGCCGCAGCAGGTCTTTTGTAGACCTCTGGAGATCTGCGCAGCCGACGAGAACCGTTGCCAACAGCATGGTTAGGGCATACACCGAAAACCGATGGGCAGAGACATTCGGGTGCCACTGACGGCTCGTCCGCCAGGGGCGGCAGCGGATACTTCGCACAGCCGCACAGACAGCCCGACGCCAGCGGCACCGCGCTGTGTTTATGCGTTCGATCAAGTCTTCGTGCGGCTGCCCGCTCCCTATTGGTCGCGGCTCGTTGGGTGGCTTTGGTTTCATACGCTACAACACGAACTTGCTTAGGTCTTCGTCTTCCACAATGCTGGCGACCTGGTCGTGAACGAACTGGCTGGTGATCGTCACCGCGGTTTCCCCACGCGTGGCCATCTCGGGAGCATCGAAATTAATCTGCTCGAAGACCTTCTCTATGATCGTCATCAGCCGGCGGGCGCCGATGTTCTCTAGCGAGGCGTTGGCCCGGGCGGCCAGGTCCGCGACAGCCTCGATCGCGTCGGGTTCGAACGTGATTTCCAATCCTTCGACGGAAAGCAACGCCTGCTGCTGCTTTGTCAGCGCGTTGTGGGGTTCGTTGAGGATCCGGATAAAATCCTCGCGTTTAAGCGGTGAAAGCTCCACCCGGATCGGGAACCGACCCTGCAACTCCGGCATCAGATCACTGACCGAAGCTGAGTGAAACGCGCCCGCGGCTACGAACAGGATATGATCCGTGTGCACGATCCCGTACCGGGTGCTCACCGCGGAACCTTCAACGATCGGCAGCAGATCCCGCTGGACGCCCTGCCGCGACACATCGGGCCCCCACCCGCCCGAGCCGCCGCCGTCCCGCTTCGACGACGGGGAGGCGATCTTATCGATCTCGTCGAGGAAGATGATCCCGCTTTCTTCGGTAAGGGTGATCGCCTCGGCGGTGAGCTTGTCGCGGTCGATCAGCTTGTCGACCTCCTGCTCGATCAGGATCCGCTTGGCTTCGGCGACGGTGACCTTGCGCTTCTTGGTCTGCTCGGGGATCAGCCGCTCGAACACGTTGGCCATGTCCGGGTCCATCTGGTCGATGCCCATGTTCGAGAACATGACCGACGTGACCGGCTTCTGAGAAACGGTCAGCTCGACCTGCCGGTCGTCGAGGCTGCCGGATTCGAGCTGCTCGCGGAGCTTCTGCCGGGTGTGGTCTTGGTGCTGCTGGGAGTCTTCGGTATCGACAAACCCGCCCGAGGAGCGTTCCGGGGACGGCAGCAGCAGGTCGAGGACCCGCTCCGAAGCCGCTTCGGCGGCCTTATCGTTGACTTCCTCGGCCTGGTCGGCGTGGGTCATCGCCAGAGCCTTATCGAGCAGGTCACGGATCATCGATTCGACGTCGCGGCCGTGGTAGCCGACCTCGGTGAACTTGCTGGCCTCGACCTTAATAAAGGGTGCGCCGGTAAGGTTCGCTAGCCGGCGGGCAATCTCGGTCTTGCCCACGCCGGTGGGGCCGATCATGACGATGTTCTTCGGGGACACCTCGCGGGCCATGTCCGGATCGAGCTGGCGGCGGCGCCAACGGTTGCGGATCGCTACCGCCACGGCCCGCTTGGCGTCGCGCTGGCCGATGATGTACCGGTCGAGCTCCTCGACGATCTGCTGAGGGGTCAGGTTCTGCATCCGCCCTATGGTAGCGACTGGGGCGGTGTCGGCGACCGGTCCGCCTGGGGCAGATGACATCACCGCGGATCGGCTGGTTCGATGCGGCCATCACCGCGGGTGTAATATACGCATCGCGTATCAAAATACCGCGTCGGGAATGTGCCCGACACCGAGGATTAACATGCCGCGTACACGAATCATGCCGTAATCTCATCCGCGATGGGTATATAATCCGTATGAACATCGAACTGCCCATCGCCCCGACCAGTTATCAGCCTAGCACTGATACCCTGGTACGCGCGATCAAGCGTGTCGACGCAATCTTGGCACGGACGGTCAGCGACGAGACCCCGCTCGAGTCCGCGACGGTCTTCATAAGCCCGGCACGTCGTGAGATCGGGTTCGCCAATTTTGCCGCAGATCTAAGGTTAGACGAGAAGACCAACCCCGAATCGGTCCTCGACCCGATCGATGAATGTTTTGAGCAAGCGGGCGCTCGTTGCTCGAGATTCGATTCAGTCGATCAACACTGGCCGGACGCATTGGCCCAAGCGATCGGGCGTCGCGGTTATCAACCGGCACAGCGGTGGGTCTATGTCTTATCACGCAAGCCCCTGCCCGATGCCCCAAGCGGGCGGGTCCAGATCATCCCCGCTAGGGCAGCCTACACGCAGCTGCGGCGTTGGTACGGATCCGTGGCCCGGTCGCAGCACGCTGGCATCTATGCCGATGCGTGTGTCGACCTCCTGGACGAGCCCCGCCTGGAGACGTTCCTGGGCCGCCTTGACGGCGAACCGGTCGGGACCTGTGGGGTAGTGAGCCTGGGCCAGGTTGGCGTCGTCCATGGCTTGCACGTGGTGACAGGGGCCCGAGGCGAGCAGATCGGCTTGTCGTTGCTGACACACCTTATTGAGCACTGCGCCAGGGCACAGTTCGCGCAGGTCGTCGTGGAGTTAGGTGAGGGCGACGCCCGAGCCGCACTGTTTGAGTCATTAGGTTTTGAACGCGTGACTTCTTTTATCCGCTATGGCCGTACTTGATCGCGCCAAGATAAAAGACCCCGCAGCGGGCCCCGTGGCCACAAACATGGACGACAACCTTGCGAGGCTGAGCCGAGTAGACGACCGTGACACAGGGCTAGGCGACCGTATTAACCAATCGGCCGATCTGGGGTTGCCGATCGTCGATCTGGCTGATCCGGGGGCGCTCGGTGGCGTGAGCGTCGGGTACACGGTCTGTGTGAGTAGCAGGCGTCACCCCGGCCGTGGGGCCGCTGCCCGGGTCTAGACCGTGCTCCGCAGAACCGTTGGTCGCTCTCGCTTCTTGAGCCTGCTGTTTCTGGAGTTCTTGTCTGGCTTTCTGAGCTTTGCGCGTAGCCTCGGCCGCGACGGCACGGTCCTGGGCCGAGGGCTGGGCGGGGGCTGAAGCGGCGCGGCGGATGACCTGCATCTTCTGGATCGTGGCCTGCGGGTTGCCGGGGACTTCAGAAGTATCGATCTGGACCGAGCCGCCGACCGCGTATTTCTTGCCGTCAGGTCCGGTTTGGAATTCGTACGTCGGGCCGCCGCGGGCGTACGGGCCGGCAGCGGCTTTGTGGGCCTGCTCGTGCTGACGCACTTCGCGGTCGCGTTGTTTGAGTTCGTCGAGCTGCTTCTGTTCTTCTTCGGTCAGGGGCTGGCCGTTGGGCTTGGTTTCCAGGGTGGGGTCGGTCGGATTGCCCTGGGCTTGGGGGCGGGCACCCGCGGCGGGTGGATTGCCGGGATCGTCCGGCGTCGCGTTGGGGCGCGGATCGTGTCCGTGGTGCTCTTGAGCGGTTTGGGCGGCGTCGGGGTCGGCGACCGGAGCTTGGGGGGATAGCTGGACCAAAACGTCGGGGCCGCGGCGGGTGGTTGAGGGTTCTGGATCCCCCTCAACCGCGACGCCGGGGGGCAACGGCTGGCCGTTGGGCGTGGCCCGGGCAAACGCCTGACCAAGCTGTGCCTGAATCGTGTCGGGGGTCGCGATCATAAGCGGTAGTTCCGGATACTCGTTACCACATGGATATCGACCAAGTCGCTGGGGCAATCGACATAGCCGTGGATATCCGGACCACGACGGATCCATGGATGATGAGAGGATTCACGGGATCTAAGCCACCGGGTTTAGGTAGTAGCACCCATGCCGATCCTGTAAACGGCGCCTATAGTTACCTTAATCGCTGGGTGAGCTCACCGGCGGGGGGTCTGTCATGCATGGCAATAAGGTAATCATTGAGAATGCTTTAGGCACAAACGAACGATGTGGGTACGCCAGCCGTGTTAGCCGAGCCTGGCGTGGTTATAGGACTCACGGGTACAGGTGGATCAATCTACCCCATCGGGGCGCATTGCAACGCTTAAGCTGAGGCCGAAACGGACGATTCATTTCTAAAGATCCGCGGGTTGGCCCCCGCGACGTGTCGCCTCATACGGGACCGAGCTTGATGATGACTGGTGCTTATCTTTGCACATTCCGCCCCGGCGACAGCTCGTGAGGGCGGTCTACTGCCGCGGGGATGATGAATCGGGAGAGTTTATGGCGAGGCAGAACCTACCCAACGCGGAACAACCCGCCCGTCGACCGGGGCGTTGGATCAAACGATTGTTGTTCGTGGCGATGCTCGTGATCAGCTGCGAGGTGGCTCTGCAATTGTTCTACTGGGTCACGAATGGGGCATTCCTCTTCGAGCGGGCCGCATTGCCGATCTTCGTCGCAGACGAGTACCGCGGCTGGTCGGTCGAGCCGAACCTCGATTACACCCACACCACCAACGAGTTCTCGGTCCGCCTGCACACGAATAGCCAGGGGTTCCGTGGGCCCGAAGGCCAGGGGACCTTCCCGATCGATAAACAAGCGTCGAGCTACCGGGTCATGCTGCTGGGGCCGTCGTTCGCGTTCGGGTGGGCGGCGGATTTCAAGGATAGCTTCGCCGGCCAGCTCGAGGCGATGCTCGAAGCCTCCGGTTTTGCCGACGGCCGGGACGTGGAGATCCTCAACGCAGGTGTGCCCTCGCTGCCCCCGGCGAATAATCTTAATTGGTACAAAAACGTCGGCCGCCACTACAAACCCGACCTGTTGATCCAGCTCGTCCACGGGTCCATGGCTGTGTACCGCCACCCCTCGGACGCGTACACCGCCAACGACGACGGGTACCTCGTCCCCACGCACGCGTCGCGGGCTACGACGCTGCGCCACACGGCCAAGCAGTTCGGTTTGGTTTTTTATGGTTGGAGCCTCTACGCACAGCTTAAAGGGCAACTCGGGGCATCCGCCCGGGCCGACCAACCACGCCCCCCGCCCAAGGGCTCGATCCAAGGCGCAGTGGTCGCCGACGTGTTTGACCTCGATGAGCCGATGGTCACCGAGGCGATCGGTTTTTACCAAGACCTCAAGGCCGCCGCGGTGCGAGACGGGTCCCGGCTGCTGGTCGTCTACTTCCCCCCGGCGTACAACGTGCACCGCGAAGACGTCAACCGCTGGATCCACGACGGGGTGTGGGACATCGGCCGGCAGCTGGCGTTCAACCGGTCGTTTTGTCGGCACCTCGACGAACGCGGGATCCGCTGCCTAAACATCGACCAGCCTCTCATCGACGAAGCCCGCCTCACCGGCAAGCGGCTCTACTATTGGCTTGACACGCACTGGACCCCCCTGGGCAACCGGGTCTCGGCTCGGGCGGTGGCGGACTACATGCTCGCCGAACAGCCGGGGCTGGTCGTCCCATAACTCCCCCCTCAACCCGCCCGACGACGTCCACGTCTACACAGTGCGTAGACGTGCCTCTGTCACACGGGTCAATCCCCCAACACCGGCAGCAGCATGCGTTCGAAGAACTGTTGCATGTGTTTCCACGACCGCTGGTCGGCGCGGAGGTCGTAGCGGATGCCGTCGACCCCCATGACATCGGCGTCCGGGTTGGTGAAGCTGTGCTGGGCTCCGCCGTAGACGATCAGCTGCCAGTCGGCGCCGAGTTGGCCCATCGCCCGCTGAAACGCGATGACGTGGTCGCCATCGATAAACGCGTCTTCGGCCCCGTGGCAGACGAGGATCGCGGCCTTGACCCGGCCCGGGGCGTAGTCTTCCTGCCCCGGCAGCGGCAGGCTGCCATGGAAGCTCACCACGCCCTTGATGTCCTCCCCGCCGTACGCTAGCTGGAGCACGGTCGTGCCCCCGAAGCAGTACCCGATCGCCGCTACCCGCTGGGGGTCGACGCGTTGGTGGGCCTTGAGGACCTTCAACCCGGCCCGGGCCCTGGCGCGCATCATCTCGCTGCCCTTGAACTGCCCGGACCAGTGCTTGGCCTGAGCGGGGTTGACCGTGCTCTTGCCGCCGCCGTACATATCCAACGCGAAAGCCACGTACCCCAGCTCCGCGAGCATCTTGGCCCGGTTCCTGGCGTGGTCGTTGAGCCCCCACCACTCGTGCACCACCAGCACCCCCGCGCGTGGCTCAGTAAACGCGTCGTCGTAGGCCAGGAAGCCTTCGAGCTCGGTGCCGCCGTGCTCGTACGTCACCGTTTCCGTGCGGATCTCCGCGCCAAGAGGTTGGCTGCCCACCATCCACACCGTCACCGCCGCGGCCAGCATCCGTGAAAATCGTCTCATGGTGAAATTCCTGTCAAGCTCCCTGATCGACCGATCATCCGTACACGAAAGGATACCGTATCGACCGTGTTGCGCATACCCGTGCGTCCGGAGTAGCGTAGCGGTATAAGGAGACCCGCTGGATGCGACCGTTCCCAGCATGAAGGATAGAATGAAGAGTATCGACCACACCGGGGTTTTGACCGCGACCACGATGATGCCACCAGCAACCAACCGATCGACGAACCCGTCACCGCCCCAGGCCCACCCGGGGTCACCGGCCGGCCCGCGTCGGGTGATCGTCGCCGGTTACGGCCCGGTCGGTCGCGTGGTCAGCCAGCAGTTGGAGCGAGACGGACTGGTCGTCAAGATTATCG
The DNA here is from genome assembly GCA_965224205.1 of Phycisphaeraceae bacterium. Taxonomy (GTDB): domain Bacteria; phylum Planctomycetota; class Phycisphaerae; order Phycisphaerales; family Phycisphaeraceae; genus CBDCYN01. The sequence goes on along the minus strand of CBDCYN010000016.1, from coordinate 64,979 downwards.
AGATGAACCTCGACACCATCGAGCGGCAGCTCACCCTCGACAAGGACGTGATCTACGGCGACGTGTGCGATCCCCAGATCCTCGAACGCGCCGGGATCCACGAGGCCGAGGCCCTGATCCTTACGATCCCCAACGAACAAGCCGCCCTGCGGGCCTGCCGCACGGCGCGGACGTTAGCGCCGCGGATCTTCATCGCTGCCCGCACCAACCACATGAGCCAGGGCATGTTGGCCACCAAGGCCGGGGCCGACAAGGTGATCGTTGAAGAGATCGTCACCGCCGAGGCGATGCGCGACGCGGTCTGCGGTCACCTAACCGCACAGGCTCAAAGCGATACCCCCAACGATTAGCCCCTGTTACTGACGAGGGACTTGACCAGAGTACGGCTTCACGCGGTCACCCCGACGCCTCGTCACACCTCGCCGTACCTGAAACAATCCACGATGTGATCGTTCACCAAACCCGCTGCCTGCATGAACGCGTAGCAGATCGTCGGCCCCACGAACCGGAACCCGCGCTTGAGCAGGGCCTTGCTCATCGCTTGGGATCGATCGGTCTTGGCGGGCAGTTCCTCAAGCGACCGCCACGCGTTCCTGATCGGCTGGTGGTCGACAAACGACCACAGGTACCGATCAAGACTCCCGAACTCGTCCTGGATCGCCAGCACCCCCTTGGCGTTGGCGACCGTCGAGTGCACCTTGAGCTTGTTACGCACGATCCCTGGGTTTTTGAGTAATTGATCGATCTTCTTGGCGGTGTACTTCGACACGATCCGGGGGTCGAACCCGTCGAAGGCTTCGCGGTAGTTGTCTCGCTTCTTGAGGATCGTCTCCCAGCTCAGCCCGGCCTGGGCGCCTTCGAGCGTGAGCAGCTCAAACAACGCCCGGTCATCGTGCAGCGGCACGCCCCATTCCTGGTCGTGGTACGCGATCGATAGCTCGGTCGTAGCCCATCCACAGCGGATCATGAGAAGAGTTTATCACGAGCCCGGCGGGGAAAGGGAAAAAAGAACCGCCCTACACCAAGGACTTCAGGCAACGATGCGGCCGGTTATTCCGTGCGATCGTTGGGCCGGGGGGTCGGGGTAAAGCCGACGGTGTCGATATGGAATTTGAGCCCGTGGACCGCCTCGGGGCACAGCGCCGAGCCCGCTTCGGCGTCGAGGATCTCCAGCACCTTCTCCATCGGGATAGGTTTTCGGTACGGCCGGTCGGCGGCCAGGGCCACGCACACGTCCGCGGCGGCTAATGCCCGCGTGGGCTTGCTTAAATGTTTTCCCGCCAGTCCGCGGTAGTAGCCCCGCCCGTCGAGCCGCTCGTGGTGGGCAGCGGCCATGTCCGAGATCGAACCCAGCCCAGCGACGCGGGCGAGGATCTCGTGCGTGTACCGGGTGTGACGCTGCATCTCGACGCGTTCTTCATCGGTCAGCTGCCCCGGCTTGTCGAGGATCTGGTTGGAAATCCCCAGCATCCCGATATCGTGCAGCAGGGCTGAGCGGCTTAGGTCGCGTAAGGTGGCGTTATCAAAACCCAGCACCATGCCGACGCCCATAGCCAGCTCCTTCACCGCCTGGTTATGGCGATACCGCCAGGGGGTTTTGGCGTCGACCACGCGGGCGAACCCCTCTGCGACCCGGTCGAGCAGGTCGTCGTCGGCGATCATGACCCGGTCGTGGGGCTCAAAGTCCGAGGCGACCTTGTGGATCTGAGGTTGATCGAGGCACGACCAGAACCTGATATCACCCCGCGTGGCCAGCAGCAGGTCCACGAGCTGCGGGTCGAACCACCGGCCGCGACGGTTTGAGGCCATTTTAAGCGCTGCGTCAAGCCCGTGCTCACGCAGGAACACCTCGACCGTCTGCGCCAGGCCCATGAGGCGCGACAGGATCGGGATCTGATCACCAACCAAGCCGTCGGGGTGGCCCTTGCCATTCCAGTGCTCGTCGAGGCCGCGGATCGCCTGCGCCGCTAGTTCCGGCAGGCCGAAGCTGGTGGCGATCTCGGCGCCGCGCTCGCAGCGGATCTTGATCAGCTCCCTGGCCCCGCTATCGCCCGCGGCCCCGACCGCCAAGAACCGGCCGATCTTCTTTACCAGCGTCCCTTCGGGCGCGACGTTGCGGATCGCGTACATCGCCCTCGGCAACAGCCGCGGCCAGTCGACGGTCTTAACGTTGCGCTTGACCACCCGGTCGTCGGCACCCAGCAGGTGGCTCATCTTCGCGGCGTTGCTCGAGCAGCCCAGGTCCTTGAGCTGGCAGGCGTAGTACAGGGCCGACCGTTCGTAGGACGACAAGCCCAGATCCGAAGCCAACCGCATCGCGATCAGGCAGCTGCGCACCGCGTGGCCTTCGGGCTGGCCCTCGGTGATGTCCAGCGCATACGACAGGGCCGACGTGACATCTGATAACCGGATCGCCGTCATCTCGCAGCTCAATAAAGAATCGCATCGCAGCGATGGGGGATCGGGCGTCACGGGTTCGGGTTGGGTCGCGGTCGTGCCAACGGTCTGGGTCATTCGACGGCTCCGGTGCCACCATTAAATTAAAATATAATTTCGCTATTATCGTCGATCCCGGCGATGGGGATGACCAGCAAGTGAGAAAATCGGTCGGCGACGAGCGTCGCACGGTGAAGCTGGTCCGGTCGTAACGGTCAGACCAGTGGGGAGGTGTCCTGGCCGGTCAATTTTGCCTCGGGATAAAGCGGAGGTGTCCGTGTCGCGTCCAGGTGTCACGCGGCATGTTGATACACGATGCATATGACCCATGGCACCCCTTGTTTTATCCGCATTCATTATCACCAATCCCACGAAACAGCTGACGCAGCAGTTCTTCTTCAGCGACGATCAACCGCTGCGATTTTAGATCCATCATCACCCGCGCGGTCGTGATAAATTTCTCGATGTCGTACGGACGGTCGCCTTGATCGTTGACGAACCGGAAGCGTTCGACCCACTTCGCAACAAGGCCCGACACGCTGATCATGGAACCCGTGCCAACGCATGCCCCGGTGAGCAACCGGGTCCCGATCGCGGTGCGCACAAAATCCCCGAGGATCGGCCCCTGGTAGACCCGCCCCGTGTCTTCGGGCTCTGCGCCCGGCTCCAGGAGGGCACGCACCGGGCTGTACGTGTTCTTGAGATTGCTCACCGTCGTGCCCGCCCCGAGGTTGACCCACTGCCCGACCAAGCTGCAACCCAGGTACCCGTAGTGAGCCTTATTGGTATAGCCTTGAATGATCGACTGGCTCACCTCACCCCCGACCTTGCACCCCGGACCAATGACCGTGCCGGGCCGGATATGCGCATGGCAGGCGACGTGGCTACCCCGCCCGATATAGCACGGCCCCTCGAGCACCGCTGCCGCCGCGATCACCGCGTGATGATCGACCACGACCGGGCCTTGCTCGGTGTTGAATACAACCGCGGGTTGAACCACGGCGTCATCCGCGACGCGCACCGGGTGATCGCCGAAGGCAGAGACCGAATCACCCACCCGGTTCCATTCATCGATTTCGCTTGCATCGAGGTCTGACTTTAGATTCACTTCGAGCTCGTCGAGGATGTGCCACGGACGCTCGATCAGTACTCGACCGGGTAGGCGGTGAACCGTCACCTGACCGGGTATAGAAACAAACCCACTGGTTTGAAAACCGTCAGCCGTGTCGCGATCTAACAGCGCAGCAACCACCTGGTCGTCATCCTGAACCCAAGCGGTCGGCCCCGATGGTGTAGCGATACAATCTAGCGTTTGAGCCCGCGAGCACCGGCCGTTGATCATCAACCCATGGCCGTCCCCGATCGGCCCATTCACCGCTGCCTGCGGGTACCGCTCGGCGACCACCGCCTGTAGCCTGGGCGGCACGATGAGGCCAGCGGCGCGTAACCCGGTAACCCGCTCGATCCGTTCGAGCGTCGTGACCGCCCCGGTCCGCAGCTCGAAAACAGCCCGGCGGTCGGTGAGCGGGCCCCAACGCCCTTTTCCGTCATCAAAGATGAAAAGCCGTGTCATCGGATAGGAGCCGATCCAACTCAACACACATGAATAACAAACCGCCAGCCAGAACTTGCGCCGAGCCGCTATGATAGGCACATCTGAAGACTTAGGCATCGCGTCCTTGACGTGCCTGTGTGACGACCAACCGTCTTCTCGTGTCTGGATATGAAGAATGACCCTACGACGAAACGTACCTCATCACCGCAGCTGTTTAATCGCCAAAGGCGGTCTCCCGTGGGTTGTCGGTACGCTTCTATCTGTCCTTGGGGTCTTAACTCTAGTCACCGCCGCCCGAGCCGGTGACGACCCCCCGGGGGCAGGGGGTCAAGATCCGCCGCCCGCCTTGGTGCGCGTGGGTCACGTCCAGCGGCAAACCCTTCAAGCCCGGTGGGAGGTCGTGGGCCGGCTACGTGAGGTCACCCGCACCCTGGTCGCCGCCGAGCAGCCGGGGCTGGTGGTCAAAGCCTCATTCGGGGAAGGCATGATCGTCGACGGCGGGCAGACCGTGCTGGTCCAACTCGATGACGTCTGGGCCAAACTCTCGGTCGCCGCCGCTCAGGCCCAGCTCACCCAGGCCCACGCCGGCGTCGCCGAAGCGCGGGCGAGGCTCGACCAGGCCAGCCGGGACCGGAAATACCTCGAAGACCTCCAGCGGTCCGGGTCGGCCAAGCCCAAGGAGGTCGAAGACGCGGTGACTACTGAACAGGCCGAGCAGGCCCGGCTCGACCGCGCCTTGGCCGACGTCAACGCCGCGCAGGTGCAGCTCCAAAGCGCCCGTGAGGAACTCAGCCGACTCACCGTTACCGCCCCGTTCGATGGGATCGTCACCGAAAAGATGACCGAACTGGGGCATTGGCTCGATCAGGGCGACTCGATCGCGGAGGTCATCACCCGCGGCCGGATCGACGCGCGGATCGATGTGCCGGAACGACTGATCAACCATCTTCAGCTGGGCCAAACGATCGAGCTGCGGATCGAACCTCTCGACCTCGAAGCCACCGGCACGGTCCGGGAGATCATCCCCTCCGCGGCCACCGCGGCCCGGACGTTCCCAGTCAAGATCGTGCTCGACGATCAGCAGGGCCGGCTCAAAGCGGGCATGAGCACGACCGCCCTGGTCCCGACCAGCCAGCAGATTGAAGTGTTCACCGTCCCCCGTGACGCGGTGGTCCGCACCGACCAAGGGGCGATGGTCTGGGCCCGGATCGCCGGCGCCGCCGTCCCCGTCCCGGTGCGCGTGACGTTTGGTCACGGCGACCGGTACGCGGTCGAAGCGGCATCGCAAGCCGCAGGTCCGGGTTTGGCTGAATCCGTGGCCGTGGTCGTCGAGGGCGCCGAGCGTCTGTTCCCGGGTCAGCCGTTGAATGTCGTTGAGGATCAGCCCATCAGCGGCACTCACCCCTAACCTGTGTCGCCGCATCGGGTGCCACTGACCACTCGTCAGCCAGTGCAGCGGCCAACGGTCTTGAGCACTCACACCAGCTGACAAGCAGCCAGGGGCACACCCGGCAGAAGATTCGAAACAACGTCATGGACTACATCCGCTTCGCCATCTCCTACCCCGTAAGGGTCACCGTCGGGGTGCTGCTGCTGCTGCTGTTTGGGGTGCTCAGCGTCCTGCGGATCCCGGTGCAGCTGGTGCCCAACGTCGACCGCCCGATCATCACGGTCGAGACCGAATGGACCGGGCGAAGCCCCGAGGAGGTCGAGCAGGAGATCATCGAGGAACAGGAGGACAAGCTCAAAGCGGTCTCTAACCTCAAGAAGATGACCGCCTCGGCCAAGCAGGGGCAGGGTACGATCACCCTTGAGTTTTATATCGGAACCAACATCGACCGCGCCCTCCAGGAGGTCTCCGACAAGCTGCGGGAGGTGCCCGAGTACCCCCAAGACGTCGAGGAGCCGGTCATCAACGCTGCCGACACCGCCAGCGAGAACGCGATCGCGTGGATCATCCTCGATTCGACCGACCCCGATTACGACATCCAAGCGTTCTACGACGCCGCCGACAAGCGGATCAAGCCCTACTTGGAAAGGGTTTCAGGGGTCAGTGAGGTCAATATCTACGGCGGCCGGGAGCGCCAAGTCCAGATCCGCGTTAACGCCCAGAAATTGGCCCAGCGGGGGGTGACGTTTGAAGACCTGATCGGGGCGTTGCAGCAGGAGAACGTGAACGTCTCGGCTGGGGACCTGCCCGAAGGCCGGCTCGACGTGCGGGTACGCACGGTCGGTCAGTACGATCAACTCGAAGCGATCCTCGGGACGGTGGTCGCTTCCACAAACGGCGGGCCGGTGCGGGTGCGCGATATCGCCGAGGTGGAGCTGACCCTCGAGAAACGCCGGTCTTTTGTGCGGTCAAACGGTAAACCGTCGCTGGCGATCAACGCGATCCGTGAAAGCGGCTCGAACGTGATCCAGATTATGGAAGACCTCCAGCGGCGGATCGAAGAGGTGAACCGAGATATCCTGCCCGCGTACGGCCACGGGCTTCACATGAGGCAGGTGTATGACGAGACGGTGTACATCCATGACGCGATCGGGCTGGTGCTCAACAACCTGTGGATCGGCGGGTCGCTGGCGACGGTGGTGTTGCTGCTATTCCTTCGCACGATCCGACCCACGATGATCATCGCGCTGGCGATCCCGGTGTCGGTGATCGGCACGTTCGTAGTGATGACCGGGTTCGGGCGGAACCTCAACGTGATCAGCCTCGCGGGTTTGGCGTTCGCGGTGGGGATGGTGATCGACAACGCGATCGTGGTGCTCGAGAACATCGACCGGCACCTGGGGATGGGTAAAACACCGCCCCAGGCGGCTTACGACGGGGCCAAGGAGGTGTGGGGGGCGATCCTGGCGTCGACGCTGACCACGCTGGCGGTGTTCGTGCCGGTATTGACCATTGAAGAAGAGGCGGGACAGCTGTTCCGGGATATCGCGTTGGCGATCTGCGCGGCGGTGAGCCTGTCACTGTTGGTATCAATAACAGTGATCCCCTCGGCGTCGGCGCGGTGGCTCAAACCGGTGTCGACGCGGGGTGGGGTGATGCGGGCGTTCAAGACCCTGTTTGGGTTGACGATTTTCCTGGACTGGGCGACGCGACGGTACGCGGACCTTGTGCATTGGCTGGTTAGCGGCGGGTGGGCGCGGGTGCCGGTGCGAGTGGCGATCGTGGCGGTGTTCACGGTGGTATCGTTAGGGGGGGCGGTGCTGCTTAAACCCCCGACCTCGTATCTGCCCCAGGGTAATAAGAACCTGATCTTCGGGATCATGTTCACACCCCCGGCGTATAACATCGACCACAATGAGACGATCGGGGAGCGCATCGAAGCAGGGCTGGCCCCCTATTGGCAAGCCGAAACCAACGCCGAGGCCACGGCGATCCGGCCGGTGGTCCCGTTCGGTTCGGATCAGCCGTATCAAGTCGTCCCTGCGATCCAAAACTACTTCTTCGTCTCGTTCGGGGGCACGATCTTCATGGGCTGTTCGAGCCGGGATAAGGAGTTGGTCAAACCCTTGGGCGCCGTATTGGGCGGGGCGATGTCGGGGATCCCAGGCAGCTTCGGGTTTGCTCAGCAGGCGTCGATCTTTGGCCGGGGTGTGGGTGGCGGCAATGCAATCGATGTGGAGCTGGCGGGGTTTGATCTAGCGCGGCTACGGAGCAGCGCCGACGCGTTGTACATGACCCTGGCGGGGCGGTTCGGGTTCGGCAACGTCCGGCCCAACCCTTTGAACTTCAACCTCGCCGGGCCCGAGCTACAGGTGCAGATCGACCAGGTCAAAGCCAAGGATTTAGACATGGACGTGGCCGCGATCGGCCGGGCGATCCAGACACTCGTCGACGGCTCGATCATCGGCGACTATCGTCTCGACGGCGAGTCGGTGGACCTGGTGCTGGTACGACGACCGCAGGACGCGATCACCCCCGACGCTCTGGATAAGGTCCCGCTGGCGGTGCGTTTGGCTGACGGGACTGTGTCCACGGTGCCGCTGTCAGCGGTGGCGCGGGTGTCGCGGACCCTGGCCCCGCAGCAGATCAACCGGATCGAACAGCTGCGGGCGATCACCCTCACGGTTATCCCCGATGAAGACACCCCGCTCGAGACCGCTTCGCAGCAGGTCGAACAGATCGCCTCGCAGTTGAAGACCAGCGGCGCGATCGCGCCCGACACGTCGATCACGCTCGCGGGGACGGCTGACCAGCTATCACGGGTGCGCGAAGCGATGCTGGGGCGGTGGGCGGGATGGACCGGAGACAGCCTGCGGGGTTTCTTTCAGAGCCGGCTGTTTTTGGCACTTTTGATCACGTATTTGCTGATGGCGGCGCTTTTCGAAAGTTTTCTGTACCCGCTGGGGATCATGTTCAGCGTCCCGTTGGCGGCGGTGGGGGGGATTTTGGGGTTGGCGGTGGTGCACGCGTTTGTGCCTAGTCAGCACCTGGATGTGCTGACGATGCTAGGGTTCGTGATTTTGATCGGGGTCGTCGTCAATAACGCGATCTTGATCGTCCACCAGGCGTTGAACTTCATGAGAGGACTGGCGGATGTACAGCATGCATCCGGTAAACAAGAAGGTGACGGTGATCCTGACTCTCGATATAAAAAATTAGCCGCCCCCGAGGCGATCCGGGAATCGGTACGGACCCGGGCGAGGCCGATCTGCATGACGACGTTGACTAGCGTGTTCGGGATGCTGCCACTGGTGGTCATGCCGGGCTCGGGCAGCGAGCTTTATAAGGGGCTGGGCAGCGTGGTGCTGGGGGGGTTGGCGGTGTCGACGGTCTTTTCGTTGCTGGTCGTGCCGCTGGTGTTTAGCTTGATTCTGGAGGTCAAGGCGGTGGTGACCCGTGGCCATGGTGCGGAGCTCGTCGGGTGACCAAAGGTTGTCTACGCATCGCGTATCAAAACACCGCGTCGGGGATGTGTGGGACGCCGAAAACCTCCTTGCCGTGACCATAAGCCACATCACCATTTCACCTGGGAGTGGGTATACTACGGGTTACGTACCCTAACACAAGGGTTCATGCAAAGCCCGCGTCAGCGCCGATACAAATGGCTCTGGCACCGACTGGAGAAAGTGCGTAGCCATTGGTCTCTGCGGCCGGGACGGCGACAAACAACACAAATTAGCGATCCGGGTTTGGATCAGGCTCTTGCCCGCCCTGTCAGATGAACCCATGGCGTCGAACATGCCCAAAGCCCCCAGAAAAGGAAAGAAGTATTTTACGCTCGAAGAAGCCAACCGCGCCCTGCCGTATGTGCAGCGGATCGTTCAAGAGATCTCACGGCACTATGAAGAAGCGGTGGGCCTTCATCAGCAGATTGAACGGCACGGGATCCGATCGGATCTCAATCCGCTGCGCCAGGCGTATGAAGCTTCGATGGACCGGCTCAATGAGCTGATCGATGAATTGCGTCACGTCGGGGTCGAACTCAAAGACTTCGAGAGGGGGTTGGTCGACTTCCCCGCGGTCCACCAGGGGCGGGAGATCTACCTGTGCTGGCATTGTGGTGAAGAGGCCGTCGGGGCCTGGCACGAGATCGACGAGGGGTTTGCCGGGCGGCAGGGCGTTGAGCTGCTGCACGAAGGCGCCGATCCGTAAACCGGCGGGCCGTGGCGTCAGTCGAAGACCCGGGGCCACTCGTTACCGGCGTGAATCAGCCTGCGGCAAGCCTGGGTTTGAGATTAGACGGGATCGATACCGCAACCGATGCGCCGTGCGCGGGGATTAGCTCGGGCCGGTGGCATAGCTGCCGGCGTAGCTCTTCATGGGTGACCGGGAGGTTCCCGACGCGGGCGACCGTCATAGCTGCGGCTGTGCTGCCTAGGTACCCCGCTTGCTGCAACCCCGCGCCGCTGGCCAGCGACAGGGTCGCGGTGGCCATCAGGGCGTCGCCGGCCCCGACGACGTCCACGGCCCGGTCGGCCATCGCCGGGAGGTATTCACACCGCAGACGGGACTCGAACCATTGATCCTGTTCCGGGGTCCGGGGGTGGAACATCACGACCCCGCGCTGCCCAAGGGTCACGATCAGGTTCGGGGTGGCCAACCGCTTCATGAGCTGGGCCGCGACGGTGGGCAGGGATTGCTCGAAATCGCCCGCGACGCCTCGCAGCTCGCGCTCGGTGGGGGTGAGCAGGTCGACGTTTTTCATCGAGAGCACGGTACGTCGGGCCCCGGAGATGTCGCCCGCGATAGTACGCACACGCGGCCGAACCCGCGGCAGGAGGGCCTCGAGCAGGCACGACGTGACGGCCCCGTAGCCGAAGTCGACGACGATCAGGGCGTCGAACCCACGGGTGACCGAGTCGAGCTCGGCGATCAGACGTCGCTCCGTGGCGGTGTCGAGGGGGTGGGGCTCACCCCGGTCGACCTTCATGAGCTTCTGGTCTCCAGCCAGGAACCGCTGCTTGATCGGCAGGTGCTGGCGGACCGGCAAAGCGGTGTGACGGGCGCCCATCTGGTCGAGGGTTTCGAGCAGCTGGCCCGACGGCTCGTCATTGGCGACACAGGTGAACAGGTGGGCGTGGGCCCCGAGGCCGCATAGGTGACCGGCGACCATCGCCGCGCCGCCCAGGTAAGAAGCTTCGTGACTGGGCTTGAGGGTGAGGACTGGGGCCTCTTCGGCGACGTCGGCGGTTTCACAAAACACGTATTGATCACAGATCGCGTCGCCTAGCACGGCGACCCGTTGACCGGCGAATGAGTCGATGAGTCGCGTGCTGGATTCAGCGGTCACGCCCCAGCGGCGGCAGCTGGCGCGCAGCCTCGTTTGGTCCTGACCGCCGGATCCGCGGCGCAGGCCGTGGGCGAGGTTGTCGAGGATCGTGGTTGAGCTGAATACGACGTCGCCCGAAGAATACATCACCCGCCCGCCGCGGGCCTCGACGAGGTGCCGCTCGGCCAGGAACCGTGGGTCGTTGGAGTGCTCGTACTCACGGCCCTTGACGTAGAGGTCTGGATTAAGGGCGGCGATGACCGGCTCGGCGGTGGGGCCATCGGCGATGACCACGTGGTCGACGAACTGGAGTGCCGCGAGGTTTTCGGCTCGGAATTCCTGAGGGATGTACGGGCGGGTGCCGTCGGCCTTCTCGATCGCGTCGTCGCTGGTCAGCGACACGACTAGGACGTGCCCGTGGGAGCCGGCGGACTGGAGGTAACGCACGTGGCCGGGGTGGACGATATCGAAGCACCCGTGGCACAGGACGATCCTGAGGTGGTCGCGGCGGTGACGGGCCGCGATCTGTTCAAGCCGTAATAGGGAGACGATCTTGCTGGCCGGCTGGGTCTTCATCGGTTCACCCGAAGATACGGTGTTCGTCTATGACGGCAGCATTGATGTTCCGCTGCCGGCAGGTGGATATCACGATCATCGGCTTTGGAGATGGTTGGGCTGCATACTTCGAGTGGGTTGAAGGCGTTAGATGGCCGGGTTATCTTCACTATCTAGTGATTCGATCCGGTCGCCTCGGATGGTTGAATCACCATGAGGTGATGCGGCGGATCGATATGGACATCCAAAGGGTCGGTGATCCGTACTCTCGAATGGCACGGGGTCTGGACCTAGAGTAACCCATGCAGTTAAGCGAGATATTACAGGCGCAGTGTGTGAAGGTCCCCCTTGACGCTTCGGTCAAGCAAGACGCGATCCGTGAACTGGTCGACCTGCTATGCGATCGGATGGGGATCGCAGACCCTCAGGAACTGATGGACGCGGTGTGGCAGCGGGAGCAGACCCGCACCACGGGGATTGGCCACGGGGTGGCGATCCCCCACGGCAAGAGCGCCCGGTGCCAGAAGCTGTGCATGGCTGTGGCCAAGCCCCCGACGCCGATCGAGTTCGGTTCGATCGACGGCCGGCCGGTGGATCTGATCTTCTTGCTGATCAGCCCGTTGGACCAGACCGGCCCGCATATCCAGGCATTGGCGACGATCAGCAGGATGCTCACCGACGAGACCCTGCGGGCGGGCCTGAAACGATCTGCCAGCGCCCAAGAGGTTTATGACCTGATCATGTCCCATGAAGCCCAGGCGACCAAGTGATCGGAGCTTATCGCTCGGGTCGCCAACGGTAGCCGGTCTTCAGGAAAACGCCAGAGTTGGGTGCCTGGGGCTAAACGCAGCGTGCCCAGGCGTAGAGCATGGTCCCGGGGTATGTTCACCGCCGATGAACGCTAGCCTTTGTGACCCGCTGGGATCATGCTACCGGTTCATCACGGGACGGCAGATCTGTTACTATCTTCTGCTTTCGATTGACCCCGTGACCTTGGAGAGGGACCCGATGAGGACTGTTGCATGCCTGTAGAAACCGTACCCCCGCTGGTTGGTTGGGACTGGGCGGTGATCGTGGCGTTTTTCACGATTACGTTAGCGATCGGTCTGTATTTCTCTCGGCGGGCGGTCAAGAGCCTCTCGGACTACTTCGTAGCCGGGCGGAAGATGACGTGGTGGGTCGCGGGCACGTCCATGGTGGCCACGTCCTTCGCCGCTGACACCCCCCTGGTGATCTCGGGCTGGTCGCGGACGATTGGCCTGGACCGCAACTGGTTCTGGTGGGGCGGGATCATGGGGTTCATGCTGTGCACCTTCTTTTACGCGCGGCTGTGGCGGCGCAGCGGGGTGCTCACGGACGTGGAGTTCAACGAGCTGAGGTACGCCGGGAAACGGGCGGCGGGGCTTCGGATGTTCCACGCGACGTACATCGCATTCGTGCGTAACACGATCACTATGGGCTGGGTAACCCTGGCGATGACGAAGATCGTGGACGTGACGCTCGACATCCCCACGATCGTGTTCTTGGAGGGGCAGTGGATCCCGCAGCTGGTGCCCAAGGGGGTGGAGATCGCGTCGGCGATCAACGGGGCCGCGGTCGCGGCGGTCTTGGATGCGAAGCTGACGGCAATCGTGGTCTGCTTCACGGTGGCGGCGGGGTATACCACGATCTCCGGGATGTGGGGGGTGGCGGCGACGGACTTCTTCCAGTTCTTCTTCGCGATGACCGGGACGATCATCCTGGCGGTATTCGTGATGATGGCCGCCGGCGGGCCGAAGGACATGGTCGACCAGGCCCACGCAGCGGTCCGGGAGGGGCGGGTGCATAACAAGGCGCCGCAGGTGCGGCAGGAGTTTCAGGAACAAGCCCTGATCGATGCGCTGGCGGGCCCGGAGGCCAAGGGCGAGACCCAGACCAGGCGACAGACCGTCGGCGATCCGGCAACGACGGCCTCGGAAGCGGCTGACGCGCCCCTGACTGAGGCCATGACCCGCCGCTCGACAGCTCACCGCATTGTGCAGAGCCTGGTCGAAGGCGGTTTTTTTCTGCGTTACGTCGAGGATATTGAAGCGGATGTGCAGGCAGATCGTGTCCTGTGGTGGAACGTGCATGGGCTGGATCGACGTCAGGTCGCTTCGATGTATGAAAAGCTCGTTTCGGGAATGGACGCGGCGGATTCGGGGTTGCCGCTGGCCGAAGCGGTCGCGGCGTTGGATGAGTCGCGGAAGGAAGATCTGGGGCTCGATCGGGGTGTGGTTGACGAGATATTGGCCCTGTGGGAAGGCGCCTATTTGTTCAGCAAGGCCCAGCTGAGCGAATCCGACGTGCAGCAGAAACTGGTCGACCATGGGATCATCTTTGAGCACCAATCTGAAAAAGAGGGTCAGCCGGTGAACCGGTACCGGTTCGCGGACCTGTCGTGGAGCGAACAAGACCTTCAGAAACAGCTCGACGAGGCGGGGGTCGAGAACCGGGGGGAGATCCTGGGGGTGTGGCGGAAGGACAAGGTGGTGTCATCGAAGAAGATCACCAGTTTCCTGCCGCCGTTTGACCTCAAGGGTGGTGGGTTGTTGGCCGTGTGGTCGCTGGTGGTGTTCCTGGGTTTGCAATGGTGGGCCGGCGGGGCGGGAGACGGGTTCTTGGCCCAGCGGTTGTTCTCGTGCAAGGACGAGAAGCATTCGGTGTTCGCGATGCTCTGGTACAACTTCGCGATGTTCGTGATGCGACCGTGGCCGTGGATCGTGGTCGGGGTCGCGTCGTTGTTCCTGATCCCCGATGTGACCGCGTATGGCGAGCACTACGACCAGGAACACGCCTACGTGATCATGCTCATGAAGTACCTGCCGGTGGGGCTCAAGGGCGTGATGGTCGCGGCGTTGATGGCGGCGTACATGTCCACGATCTCGACGCACGTGAACTTCGGGGCGTCGTACGTGGTCAACGATCTCTACAAGCGGTTCATCCATCCCACGGGCAGCGAGCGGGCCAACGTGATGGTGTCGCAGGTGGCGTCGGTGCTGTTGGCGATCATCGCCGGGGTCTACGCCTACTACGCCCAGTCGGTCGGGGACCAATGGTTTATCTATTTCGAGATGCTCTCGGGGGCCGGGATCGTGATCCCGCTTCGCTGGTATTGGTGGCGGGTCAACGCGTGGACGGAGCTGTCGGCCATGTGCGCGTCATTGGTCATTTTCGGGTTGCTGCGGACCACCCACCTGTTCCATGATCTATTCGGCCTGCTGGGGATGCCCGAGTACTGGCTCGAGGAGTACGCGGTACGGTTTACCCTCAACATCTTCTTAAGCGCCGCGGTCTGGCTCACGGTGACGTTCTTGACCCCTCCGGAAGACGACGAGGTGTTGATCCGCTTCTACAACCGTGTCAGACCGGCGGGCTGGTGGAAACAGGTCGCCGAGAAGGCCGGGAACCCGGATCACTTAACCGTCGGCTGGCGGGAATGGGCCTGCTGGTTCCTGGGCGTGACCGGGTTGTTCGCGATGATCTTTAGCCTCGGCAACGCGTGCTTCGGAAGGTACGTCAACAGCCTGCTATGGGCGGGGTACGCGACGGTCGCGACCATTGGCCTGTTTAGGCTCATGTCGGGCATCGATTGGTCGTCGATCCACATCGACGAGGCCCACGCGGATCAAAGCCCGGCCGTGACGTAACAAAAGCAGACTCGACTTAACACGCCCAGACACCCCAGAAGCAAGGGAGGAACCCTCTCGATGGTGAGGCAACAGAATCCCCGCGAAAACCTGATCACCGCGGCCACCGCCGCCCGATCGTGGGTCATTCGCCACGCCTGCCCATCATGCGTATCGAGAAAAGGAACGTGATGCACCGAGATCATTTTGCCCATGTACCGCCCGGCACGGACCTGCCGCTGGTCGTCCACGCCATCATTGAGATCCCCAAGGGCAGCCGCAACAAGTTCGAGGTCGATAAGAAGACCGGGCTGATGCGCCTCGACCGATACCTGTACTCGTCGAGCCACTACCCGGGGGACTACGGGTTTATCCCCCAGACCCTCGCCGAGGACGGCGACGCCCTGGACGTGCTGGTCATGGTCAACGAGCCGACCTTCAGCGGCTGCCTGATCGAAGCAAGGATTGTGGGCCTGTTCCAGATGAAAGACCACGGGGCCAACGATTTTAAGATCCTGGCCGTGCCCCACACCGACCCGCTCTTCGGGGAGTTCCAGGACCTCCAGCACGTGCCCAAACCGTTCCTCCAAGAGGTCGAGCACTTCTTTAGCACGTACAAACAGCTCGAAGGGATCGACGTCGAAACCCACGGCTGGACCGACCGCCACGCCGCGCTGGGCGAGGTCAACAATTCCGTGGCCCGGTACGAACAGCAACGGCGGGCGGCGGCCTCTGACCTGTCACCGGTGGATGTAGACGCCGTAAACGCCCGTTTGAAGTAGCGTGGCTATTCAGCTCTTACCAGCCCCCCAGATTCACGTCTCGTCCCAGTCACTGGCCTCGATCGGTCGGCTGATGAGATATTTCTCCCCCAGCCATCGCGATAGGTCGACCTGGCGGCAACGCTGGCTACAGAACGGGAAAGGGTCGCGATCTTCGGTGACGGGCTTGCGGCAGATCGGGCACTTATCGACCCGCGGTTTGGCCGGGGGTGGCTTTGAAGGCGTAGCGGACGCGAACGGTTGCAAAGCCGCAGCCATCGCTTGCATCCGAGGGATCCATGAACCATAAGGCGTGACCTTTACCGCTCGGTGATGGTCCGTGGCGTGTGAGAGTTCAACCACCAGCCGGTCGTTGGGCAGATGCCCTTCGAGCCGGTCGGCCCACTCGATCACGACGATCGGGGGCTGGGGCTGATCGCCCGAAGCCGTTTCGTGGGCACGGGGCCCGGGGCGGGGGCTTAGCAGGTCGTCGCAGCCGATCGATTCGAGCTCGTCGAGGCTATGGATCCGGTACGCGTCGATGTGGATCAGCACCGGGGCGTTGGGCTTTTCGGGGTCAGTGTATTCCTGAACGATGACAAAGGTCGGGCTCGACACGGTGTCGTCGTCGATCCCTAACCCTTGTGCCAGGCCACGCACAAACTGGGTCTTGCCCGCGCCCAGCTGCCCGAGGAGGGCGATCAGGTCGCCCGGCGCGGTGTGCCGGGCGATTAATCGGGCCAGGGCCAGGGTATCGTCCACGCTGCGCAACAGCCCGTTCCAGGTGTGAGGCGGGTTAGATGCAGCGGGGGGCGGCGCCATGGCCATCGATTCTATACGCATCGCGTATCAAAGTGAGTGTGCCGCCATTCCATCCGGGATGAGTATATCGTATCTTTCGGACTCACCGGGCTTCGACGGGTCGTATAATGAGGCTGCTGTAGCCCTCCGTCATCGACGAGGGGTTAATGACCGGCAACCAAGGAGCAAAACATCCCACGGGAATGATCGGTGTAGAAATGATCGGTAAGCCCATGGATATAGACATCGACTCCGTCATCGCTGGCGAAAGCCGCCTGACCCCGCAACAGGCGTTGCGGCTTTACCACGAGGCGTCGATCCACGACCTTGGCCAATGGTCGTCGGCGGTGTGCCAACGGCTCCACGGTGACCGGGTACGCACGTACGTGATCGACCGCAACATCAACTACACCAACGTGTGCTCGGCGCACTGCACGTTCTGCGCCTTCCGCCGTGACGAGGCCGACACGGACGCCTACACGCTGTCCCGTGACCAGCTCCACGACAAGGTCCGCGAACTGGTCGAGATCGGCGGCACGCAGGTGCTGTTGCAGGGCGGGATGCACCCGGAGCTGCGAATTGAGTTTTACGAAGACATGCTCCGCGGCCTCAAGGAAGCGTTCCCGCAAGTCCACCTCCACGCGTTTTCACCCCCGGAGATCGTCGAGTTCGTCGCGGTGTTCGAGCTAGACGGGTTCCCGGTCACCGCGCCGGGTAAAAGTCATGAGCTACCCCCGGACGTGTGGGCCAACAAGCTCGAGGCGATCTTAAAGCGACTGATGAAAGCGGGACTCGATTCGATCCCCGGTGGGGGCGGGGAGATCTTCGCCGAACACGTCCGCCAGCGGATCGGCCTGGGCAAGGCCACGGGCAAACAGTGGCTCGATGTGATGGCCTGTGCCCACCGGCTGGGGATGCTCACCAGTGCGACCATGATGTTCGGGCACATCGAGGGGATCGCCGACCGGATCGATCACATGGCCCGGATCCGCGAAGCGCAAGACACCGCGATCCGCCAGGGCTGGCCGGGGCGGTACGTGTCGTTCATCGCCTGGCCGTTCCAGCGGGAGAACACCCCACTGGGCCGGTTGCCCGATTGGGACCTCGAAGAGGGCCAGCCCTTCCCCGGCGATGAGCTGGCCGAGGGGCGGGAACACGGTTTGGCGGGGAAATGCGTGCGCATGGCCGGGGCGACGGATTACCTGCGCACGCAGGCGATCAGCCGGCTGTTCCTGGATAACATCGCCTCGATCGGCAGCTCGTGGGTGACCATGGGCCCGAAGATCGGGCAGATCGCGTTGTTTTACGGGGCCAACGATATGGGCTCGGTGATGATGGAAGAGAACGTGGTCTCCAGCGCCGGGACAACGTACTGCCTCAACGAAGCGACGATCTGCCGGCTGATCCGCGACGCCGGGTTCACCCCCGCCCAGCGGGACAACGGGTACAAGGTCCTGAAGGTCCACGACACGCAAGACGCCCCGGATCTGTGGGTTGGTGATTGGTCAACGCAGAGAACCACCCGCCTCCACCAAGAAAGCAGCGAGACCAAGGACATCCCCCTTCCCGTAGCCGGGGCCGGGGCGAACGATTAGCGGCTAATCGCACGGACGCAGCGGCGACGGTCGCCACCCCCTACCGGGCTACGCCACCCTGCGTCGCAGCAGGAACACGCCCCCGACCGTGAATATCCCGAGCGTGGTCGGCTCGGGCACGATCTCGAATTGGATGAAGTTATAGTTCGCTTCTCCTAAGCTTATACTTCCACCGGATCCCCATCCGACACGGCTGCTTACGACGTTAACGGACCTTTGATGACCTGCCCAATCTGAGATGCGTTCGACGCCATCGACGAAGAGGTCTGCGGTGGCGGTGGTGGGATCGAAAACCCATTCGTACAAGTGATAACCACCGTTCGAACCCTCTAATGTGAAACGAGGCCCGGTTAACACACCATTGAAAATATCGTTACTTCCGTTATATGCCACCACCGTGGTGTCTCCGTCTGTTTCATTGACAAAAGCCAATGAAAAGCGTCTGAGGTTACCCGGTAAAAGGCTGTTGTACTCCACGAATACAAGACCACCCGCATTCTGCTCAAGGGATTCAACCACACGCAATCGGGCGCGTAACGCCCATCCCTTGGCCCATGCTTCTTGGGTCTGTTCCAGGGTGGGTATCTGGTGAATGAAGTTGCTGGCAGTGGTCGAGTTATCTCGTACGAACCAAGCGTCGAAGCCTTGATCGTTAGTGACCGGGCCCGCTTCTAAGTTTGAGTTATTCGAAACGATCCACCCCTCCGTCGCCGGATCTGTGTTGCCTGTATGCTCGTAGAGGACCTCTCCTTGAGTCACGCTCGCGAACCATCCCAATAAAAGGATCCCCTGAATCACGACCACCGAACCCTGCTTGCCTCTCATCATTAACTCCTTTTTAGAAAGACCCTGAAATCTACAAACACTCTACCGCCCATCTGAACATATTCTTCTGTCTTGTAGGTCCGGGCCTGCCCTGACCTACGTTTTATGGTGTAGGACAGTCCGTAGGGTGGGTCGAGCGAAGCGAAACGACCGCGTGCATGACTAGCCCCTCGCCGCGCGCCGCCGCATCAGCCCCGTCACACCGGCGATCACGATCATCGCCGAACTCGGCTCGGGGATGTCGGGCACGAGGGTAAAGCCGCTATAAGTCACATTGGGTTGGGAGAAGTTGTAGAACGCCAACCTGCCATCGCTGAAGGTGCCGGTGATGTTGATCTCCTCAACCCCATCGACGAAGACTTGGAGCCGGTTGGGAAGGAAGATAAATTCGAACTCAAACTCTTGAAGATCGGCCCACCCCGACGAACCGAGGTTGGTAGCCCGCGCCAACTCGATCACGGCACCGTCAGGAGTTTCTGGATAGTCCACGTGTTGCCAGAATTCGTCAGCATTAGGGATCCCCGAGATACGCGACACCGCTAACCCGACGGGGGCCACCCCCCCGGGGCTACCCCCGCTGAAGTTGAAGTTCTGCGTGCCCTGCTTCCAATCAACCAACAGATAATCCGCAGCGGGGTTCGTCGTGTCGCCCGGTTCAAAACCCAGAGCGAAGCCGATGAAATCGTTATCGCTGCTGGTATTGACCCGGATCTTGCCCTTAACCTCGGTTTGGATCGCCGAAAAATCGCTGTAATAAAAGGTCGGCAGGCCGTTGACACTCTGCGTGACCGACAGGTTATCCGCCGCGACGTTCCAGGTGCCCGCCCCAAATGACTCAGCCGCCCAGGCGTTGAGGTCCACCGGCTGCGGGGTCGTTTGGCCCGCTGCTTGTTCCCCCATCCATACCGCCGCGATACTGGCCACAATCACCGCCCAACAGCTGCCCTTGTATAGTCCCTGAATCATGATCATTCTCCTTTCTGATGAGAAATAAAATCCGAACGTTGATTGAGATTATGGTGTAGGACAGTCCGTAGGGTGGGTTTCGTGCCTCAACCCACCCTACGTGTCCCGTCTTTGCCGTTACATCTTGCGGCGTCGCGTGCCCGTCAGCACCCAGCCTCCCGCGATCGTCAGCAGCGCCGCCGAACCCGGCTCGGGGGTGACCACATTGACCACCCCGGTCGCCCAGGGGTGGACCAGGTCGAAGTACGGGAACGAGCCGAGGTTGTTAAACGTGTGGGCGAAGGTGCCGCCGCTAAGCAACAAGCCTGAGTCGAATGCACCGTCTGGCCCGCCGACGGGGGACCCGCTGGTCACCGTCGTCGCGGCGACGGAGACGTTTTCCCACGTCACGGTGCCACCGACGAGGAGGTTCACCGTAAACGGTTGGTAACAGCTATTAGTCTCCTCGCACCCGGGCACGCCGATATTGGGATGGGTCTGGACCGTCGCATCAAGGGTTGGCGGGCCCCCTGGTGGCGGTGGAGGCGGCGGGGGAGGGGGAGGTGGTGGTGGCGGCGGAGGTGGCGGGGGTGGCGGTTCGACCGGCTCGCCCTCGACCGTGACCGAGCCGGTGACCCACGGGTGGACCAGGTCAAAATACTCAAACACCCCGGGGTTGTTGAAAGTATGAACGAACGTGCCGCCTGATAAGAACAAACCCGAATCGAACTCCCCGGTGAGACCGCCGGGCAAGGAGCCACTGGTCACCGTCACGGCCGACCCGGAGTTGTTCAACCACTCGACCGTATCGCCCGTCTGGATGGTCAGATGCGTCGGGTCGATGCACCCGGTCGCGGTCTCCTCGCACCCGGGTGCCCCGGCCCCGGGCACGATCTCGGCGCTGAACACCGCCAACGCCGAATTACTCTCGATCGCCGCCGCCACCCCGGACTGGGCCGCCCCCAGCACCCCAGTAGACGCCACCAACCCCATGAACATCCCTGGACCTGTGATCCTCATCGGCTTACTCCTTGTGAAAAAATGGATGACCTGAAAAACACAGCCTCTAATCTAAATCTACGACCAATCCGGAAAAACTGTCTGTCCAACCTGGTCGGAACCCGAAAATCGTCGTCGGCAGGGTGGCAGGTCAGAACACCTGCCCTGCTATCTAAAGCTGATTCAACAAAGATCGTTTTAGCCCCGTGTCATTGACGCGAGAGGTACGCAGACGAACCGTTGCAAGCCTTAACTTGTCAGGCGATCGGCCGGCGCATCAAACGGGCTTTGCGATGGCCCATCCTTCGTTCGCGTCTTCTACAATCTGTTCATAACCACACCCGGCCCGCGGATCGCAGACCCGGACACCTCACCCGCTTGTTGTGTTAGACCCCTTGAATGGCTGTTGGGTTTCCCGGATTCCTCCCTAGATGACTTCCAGACCGCTGTGCCCTTTTCCGATGAAGGCATCATTGTACCTTGCTAAAGCGGAATCACAAAATTTTATTGATATTTTATTTGAAAGGACGTCTTGTAGAGATAGGGATTTCGACCTGACCCCGGGCAGGGATGCAAATGAAACATAGTGGAACAGAGGATCGACGGCCGCCGCCGGTCAATCCCGGTCACCTATGAAGTGTTTTATGATGGGGCGATGCGGTGTCGAGGCGGGCAGATCGGCGTGGGGCCTGTCGTTATAGGGATCGACCTCAGCTGCTCAATTTAGCTTCCGCGGCATGGTCGAAGCGATGATCCGGATCGGGGCGGTATCCGAGGCTTCGATCGCCAGGGAGCTGTCCTGATCGGGCGAGAATGTGATGTCCATGGTCGCGCGGTCGAGGACCCAGACCCCTTCATCGTCGAGCCGGCGGACCGCAAAGAACCCCGCGTCGGTCACGCCGCCCATGAGCGGCTGGGTGTTAGCCACCCCACCGGAGGTGGTGGTTAGTAGCAGCTGGTCGTTGGCCGCGTCGTACTCGATGCGCAGCTCGTTGCCCTGGGCGTCGAATAACTCGATAAAGTTGCTGGTGATGGTGTTCCCCGAGATCGTCACCGGGGGTGTAGCCGCCGGGTCGGCTTCGAGGGGGCCGTGGGCGGTGCTGGTGCGGATAAGCATCAGCAGGCGGTTGGTGATCATGCGGGCGGCCGACTGGGTCGATGCTTGTTCGGCGGCGGCGGCGTAAGCTTGGAAGCTCGCGTCCAACGCGGCCATGGTCGCCACCAGCAGCATGGCGCTGATCCCTAGTGACAACAACAACTCAACGAGGCTCAGCCCCCTTTGGCGGGCGCTTCGGTTGCCGCGTGCGCGGCGGTTCATCATGTCCTTAGCCATCTGCATCTGATTCCCCATCAGCCTCTCAAGTGCGTGGATAGGATCCGCCTTGACCAATAGAACGATCGCCTCTTGATCGGCTCAACTGCCCCCCTCGTAGTAGGTCGACATCACGGGCCTTAGCTCGATCGGCGCCAGGATCCCGTCGGGCAGGGCCAGGTCGGGGTTGTAATTAAGCTGGATCATCCCCAGGCCGGCCCCGGGGACTTCGGCTTCAAGATCGCCGGCGGCCGACCCGAAGTAACCCAGCGTCGTATTGAACTGCGGGCTGTTCTCATCGATCACCGGGGCCACGAAGCTCGTGGGCTCAAACGTCGTGAGGATGGTGCCGTCGATCTTGATCCGCCCACGCATGTCCAGCACCCCGGCGACGATGGTCCCGGTGAGTTCCACGTTCTGGTTGATGTTCGTCGGGTCGTCGAATGTGCCCATCTCGATCGAGTAGTGCGGGGTGAGGATCGTGCTGCGTTGGTAGAGAGCCTTCTCGGTGTCCGAGAGGTTCGTCGAGTTCTCGATGTTGAACGAGGTCTGCCCGGTGAACGCGACCTTGTTGCGGACGTGGGTATACGCCGGGGGCGCGTCGCTAACGACCGAGCCCTCGAACGTGCAGTCGTGGAAGCGGATGTTGTTCGATTCGGTCTTCGTGTCGGCAACCGGCACGCCGCCGACCATCGCGGTCATCCCGGGGTGCTTGAGGGTGCCGTCGGCCTCCATCATCCCGACGTAGTTGAAGTCGTCGTCGACGTTGTCGGTAGAGGTCTCCACGAACGTGACCCCGACGAACGTGCAGTTCTTGAAAACCGCGTTGGTCCCCTTGGGGATCATCACGTCGGTGAAGGTCATGTTCTCGTAGACCGGCCGGTCGTAGTAATCGTACGGGTGGGCCGCTCCGTACGGGACGGCTTCACGTTCGACGGTTCCCAGCGGCTGGGGGCTGGCGGGATCGGCGGTGTCGTGGAGCGCGGCCTGGGCGTTTGCCTGGGTAGTGAAGTCGTTGCCGGAGGTGGCGGTGGTGCGGAACGAGCTCATGTCGAAATCGCCCGGGGTATAGTCTTGGTCGGTCACTTCCGACGACTGGAAGGTCAACGGGGCTTCGCCGTGACCGGGCAGGATCGAACCCTGGAAGAAGTCGCGGTAGCTACCGGTGCCGTCTTGGTCGGGGTCGGCGGCGCCGGCTTCCCAGTCCTCGACGGCCGCGTGGATCTTCACTTCGCCTTGGACCTTGACGAACTTATCGAGGTCATCGAGGACCCCATCGTTGTACCCGTCGCGGCTGGGGTCGCCGAAGGTGTCGAACAGTTCCATGAGCTCGGCGGTGATGTTGTTGCTGGATGTGTCGAGCTCGGTGTGGGACAGCTCACCGTCGGCGTTAGCGTCGTAATGATTCAGAAAGTAGTCGTACTCGTCGAGGTAGCCGTCACCATTGGCGTCGTCGGCCTGGAGGTCAGCCAGCTCGGTCGCGTTGGTGGGCTGCTCAGCGGGGTGGTTGAGGTTGATCCGGTTATCGCCGTCGGCGTCGTAATCGATCAGGTTGGTCGTCAAGCCGTCTAGATCCGTGTCTAGAGAAGCATCGAGGCCACGGAAGTTGTTCTCCATCTGGATCGGGTGCCCGTTGGCGACCCAGGTCTCCATAAAACGGCTGCCGACCGGGCCGTCGATGATGACGTTGCGGCCGATCATGACCCGGCTTTTCGATAGCAGCGCGAAGCGGATCTTCTTGTCGAGTTTGAAGTCGAGCTGGATCGATCGGGTGACCGTCGACCCGCCGGTGCCGTCGGAAGCGACGACCCGCACGCGGATCCAGGTCTGGTCCAGGGGAGTAGCGGCGGAGACGGCGGGGGTCATCGAGCTGTACGGCTCACGCTGGTAGTAAGCCGAGTCGTAGTCTTCCCCGGCGATCGGGTGGGGGGTGAGGGTGGCGGTGAACGTCGGCTCGTTGGGCCCTACCGCGATCGGCCCGATGTTGAGGGTATCGCCGGTCTCGAACGGGTCGGTGCCGTTGTGAGGGTCGCCGAACATATTGGTCATCAGGGCCAGGCGCAGGTCGTCCCAGAGATTCGGGGCGTTGGTGTCGTCGATCACGCCGTCGCGCGTGGTGACGGTGGAGGCGGCTTCATTGATCCGGAACACCAGGTATTGGAGGCCCGTCTCGGCGGCGGCTAGGGACCGGTTGATCTTCATGTGGCTGTCGGCGGTCACGAGGTTGCCCTGGGACACGATCGCCATCGCCGCGGCCAGGGACCCGAAGATGACCAAGAACATCATGGCCAGGATCGCGGCCACGCCGCGTCGGCGGGGGTTGGGCAACCGCCGTCGTGAAGGATGTGTCATGGATCGTTTCTCCCAAAGCCTCCGGGTTGACTTCCGTCCCCGGACCGGTGTTTGGCCCCGTCCCCCGGGCTAAGGACGGGCAAGAGCGTGCCGTGAAGGGCTTACGCCGATGGAGCCCGGGCCTGTCTTAATCGCTGATCACCCACGTGAGCTGGGTGATGGCCACCGGCGCCGGGTCGTTGGGCCCTTGGAACCGCACCGTGACGGTGACGCGCATCAATTCCGTGGTCCCTAACGGCTGGGTCGCGGTGGCGCTGATGTTGTCGGGCAGCACGTTGTCGACCTGGATCAGCTGGCTCCAGCCTTCGATGCCGTCGATCTCCTGGAGCAGGGCGTTGATCGGGGGATCGAACACGGTGCCGGCCCCGAACCCGGCGGTGACGACGCCGGCGAAGTCGTCGACGTCGTCAAACGTGTACTGGACTACCCCGCCGACGACGGTCTGCCCCTCCCCGGTTTCCGGGCCCATGTTGGTGGGGGTAAACGTGTCGTGCGACGGCAGGGTGAGGGTCAGCTCGCGTAGCTCGTTGGCCAACAGAACGGCGATGCCGCTGCGCTGGGCCCAGTCGTTCTTCTGATGGTACGCCTGCTGGGCGGCAACGATCGCCAGGACCCCGGTGCCGACGATGACCGTCGTCAGAGCGGATTCGATCAGGGTGAAGCCGGCGTGGCGGCGGCGTTGCTTGTTCATAGCCCGTATTCTCCCGGCCTCCTCGTGCGGGTCTTTGGTCGTGAACGACCCGTCGTTTCTAAGCAGGCAGCCCGTCCACGGCGCGTTGCCGGGACCTTGACCCGGGGCCGATGGTGTTTCGACCCGATCCGCCGCCTCGTTACTGCACCATCGAGGACATCTTGAAGATCGGCAGGACGATCGCCATCGCGATGAACCCGACGATGCTGCCCATACACACGATCATGATCGGCTCGATCATGGACGTGACGGTCTTGATGGCCTCTTTGAGCTGCTTGGTGTAGAAGCCGCTGACCTCGTCGAGGACCTCCCCGAGCTTGCCCGATTCCTCGCCGGCGCCGACCATCTGGACCACGGCTTTGGGTAGCAGCTTGGTCTTTTGGAGGGTGAACGCGATCTTCTTGCCTTCTTTGACCGAGGCGTAGACGGCCCTCCACAGTTTCTTGAATTGCCAGTTGCCGGAGATGTCCGCGGTGATGACGAGGGTATCGAGCATCGGCACGCCGGCGTTGACCAGCTCGCCCATGGTGTGCATCGACCGGCTGATGTACAACGCCCGGAACATCCGCTTGAAGACCGGCATCTTGAGCTTGACGCCGTCGAACCATCGCCCCCCCGGCTCGGTGCGGATCATGAAAATAAAGGAGACGATCACGCCGATCAGCGCCAGGAGCATCGCCCACCACCACGCGACCATGAAATCGCTCAGACCCAGCAGGAACTTCGTGGGCCACGGCAGCGCCGCCTCTTTGCCCTTGAACACCATCGCGAACTTGGGCAAGACGAAGGTCAACAAAAAGACCGTCACCCCGATCGCCATGGTGGCGATCACGCCGGGGTAGATCATCGCCCCGACGACCATGGAGCGGGTCTCGATCTCCTGGGCGAGGTTGGCGGCGATCCGGTCGAGCATCTTCGAGAAGCTGCCCGACATCTCCGAAGCCCGGACCATGTTCACGTAGAGCGGCCCGAAGTACTTGGGGTATTTGGTCAACGCTTCGCTGAACTGCTTGCCCGACTCGACGTCCTGCCGGATCCCTTTGAGGATCTGCTTGAACTTGGGGTTCTCGGTCTGGTCGGCGATCCCGTCGACCGCGGCGCGGAGGTTGATCCCGGCGCGGATCATCACGGCCAGCTGGGTGGTGAAGTTGAGGATGTCGCGTGGGGATGGCCCGGTGGACGTATTGAGTTTCTTGAAGGTCTCTTTCCACTGATCGGTGCCCGAGACCGGGGTGAGCTGCACGACCTGCTGGCCCTGGGAGCGCAGGGTCTGAGCCGCGGCCATGGCGTTGTCCGCGGTCAAGACCCCGGTGGACATCTGCCCCCCTTGAGCACGAGCCTGGTAACGGTAATGCGGCATAAACTTGCTGTCTCACCTGTCTCACGAGGCTCCTTGGCCTCCACTTCCGCCCAACCCTGTAAGGCGACCGGGTCCGTGTCCGGCTCCGGCCGCGGGCTTCCTCCCCTTCGTCTGCTAAGCCGCCAGCATCTGCTCGAGCTTCTCGGGGTACGCCGCCTGGGCGATGGCGTCTTCGCGGCTGATCATCCCGTTGAAGTAAAGCTCGGCGATCGCGTTGTCGAGACTGTTCATCCCCAACGCCCGGTTGGTTTCGATCACGTTGGGGATCTCGAACGCGCGGTTCTCGCGCACCAGGTTCCTCACGGCCGGGGTGCACAGCATCACCTCCACCCCGGGGACCATGCCCTTGCGGTCGACGCGCTTGAACAGCGTCTGGCTCACCACCGCCTGGAGCGTATTGGCGAGCATGGAGCGGATCTGGTTCTGCTGATCGGCCGGGTACATATCGATGATTCGTTCGATGGTCTGCGAGGCGTTGACGGTGTGGAGGGTCGAGAGCACCAGGTGGCCGGTCTCGGCGGCGGTGATGGCCGCGGCGGTGGTCTCGAGGTCACGCATCTCGCCCACGAGGATGATGTCGGGGTCCTGACGCAGCACGTGCCGCAGCCCGCTGGCGAAGCTGGGCACGTCGTCGCCCAGCTCACGCTGCTCGATCACGCACTTGTTGCTTACCAGGCGGTACTCGATCGGGTCTTCGAGGGTGATGATGTGCTTGTGGTAGCGGTCGTTCATCGCTTGGATCATCGCCGCGAGCGTGGTCGATTTACCCGACCCGGTGTCGCCGGTGACCAGGATCAAACCGCGCGGCAGGTACGTGAGCCGGGAGATCACGTCCGGCAGGCTCAGGTCGGACATCGGGGGGATGTCTTCCTTGATCGCACGAAGAGCGATCCCGACGCTCTGGCGCTGCATGTGGGCGTTGACACGGAACCGCCCCAGGCCGGGCAGCTCGTAGGAGAAGTCGACGTCTTTGATCTTCTCGAACATGGCCATCTGCATGTCGGTGGCCATCATCTGGAGCATCCGCCGCGCGCCCTCGGGGGTGATGACGGGGTAGTCCATCGGGGTCATCACCGTGTGCAGCCGCATCATCGGGGCGTGCCCGGACACCAGGTGGATATCCGAGGCGTTGAACTCTAGAGCGGTTTTCAAGATCGTGTTGAGATCCATAGATGCTTTGCCTCTCAATTGGGGGTAGACCCCCGACCCTGGCCGCGGCGCAGACCGCAGACACCATGAGAACTATTAGGGATATCGTCGCGGGGGTGGCCGCGGATTACCGCGTCGGGGCCTCGTGGTTCGGATTGGCCGCGACCGCTTGTCAGCAACCCTTACAACCCGCACGACCCGACCGGTCCGGATCACGTCCCCAACCGGTGGAAACAGAATCGGTTAACCATGTGGGTTTGGGCTGATCGATGACACGGAGCGGGTGTTTGATTTTTTTTGATTTTGAGTCGTCGCCTTCATGACGATGACGTTTCACCCCCCGTCTATGACGGAGGGCTTAGCGGCTACGGCACAGAACCCTGTGCCCGACGATCGAAGCCCCATAGAGATCCTCAGCCCTCGACCGTTGGGCATCAGGTCAACTCGGTTGACGACGGGGTGTGCGGCTCGGCCCCTGCCGCGGGGTCGGTGCTGGGATCTCGTATCGTCACGTGGTTGCAACCCGCGGAGGGGACCCGATAATGCAACCCAATCGAAAGATCCATGGCTTATGAAGATCGCGATTGCATGTGACCACGGGGGGTACCCGCTCAAGGGTGAGCTGGTAACCCTGATCGAGTCGCTGGGCCACGAGGTGCTGGACCTCGGGTCCCATCAGCTCGAGCCCGATGATGATTACGCGGACTACGCCCGGTACGTGGGTCAGGCGATCCAGCACGCCCAGGCGGACCGAGGGGTTCTGCTGTGCGGCAGCGGCGTGGGGGCGTGCGTGGCGGCGAACAAGATGAAGGGCGTGCGGGCGGGCCTGTGCCACGATACCTACAGCGCCCACCAGGGGGTGGAGCATGACGATATGAACGTGCTGTGCCTGGGCGCGAGGATTATCGGCCCGGCCCTGGCGGTTGAGCTGGTGCGGGGGTTCTTATCGGCGACCTTCGACCGCCGCGAGCGTTACGTGCGTCGGCTCGAGAAGGTCGAAGCCATCGAAGCCTCGCCGTGACCCCTGACCCCGTCCATCTGTCGGTGATTTCAGGGTCGCTGTGGAGCCCGCGATATCGCCCAGGATATCGAAGAACCGGTTGCCTCACGGTCGCGGCTGGCTGTGTGGACGTCTACATCGGCCTCGAATATACCTTAGATGTTTAGTCCCCTCAGCGAGCCCACGGCGCGGGAACGACCGTGTCATCATCGTCCACCTTCGTCGTTCCCGCGCGGTCGACGGGTTGGCCAGTGAAAGACTCCTTCACCTCTAGGGCAAACCCTCTTCCCGAGAGTTGCCGGGGCTACTTTCATGAACCGGCGCTGGGTTTTTCAGAGGTCTGCGGTTGTGATTTTATCCGTGGCGTGGATATGCCGATGACGGATCAGAGGTCATCGTGAAGTCATCCAGAATATCTCTTTTACTGATATCCCTGCTGATTGTCGGCTGCGGAAAGCAACCCGCGGCCCCCACGAATGGCACGTTCCGGTATCAGCGAGGGCAGGTGTGGACGTACCACACGCGCACGGGCGAAGAATCCTCGCGCGCGGTGGTGCTGCGGGTCGAGCGTGATGAGCAGTACGGGCATGTGGTCCATGTACGGCTAGAGGGGGTGTCCTTCGAGGCAGGCGGCGCGGGCGAGGTCCACCCGGCAGTGGTGGACCGGTTGCCGTTCTCGGTCGAGGCTGTCGATCAAAGCGTGATCCATCTTGTTTCTCACCTCTCCGAGGTGCCCGACTACCCACAAGAAAGTCAAACATGGAGGCAGTCGGTCGGAGGGGACAAAACGCGGGTGTTCACGGTCACGTTCGCCGATCAGCTTGACAAGATCGAAGCGTCCCTGATCGAGTAATTCCAACCTCTTAGGGAAGGAGGCCATCAGCGCGGTATTCATGGACCAGCTCGGGGTGGTGCTTTGAAACTTCCGTCGATCCAAGATCAGATGACCGCAGACCCGTTTGGGGCTGTTGAGTGACTGAATTTCGGTTGGAATAAACACCAAAAAGTAAGAATTTATGAGCGAATTTGCTTCAAAAATCTTCTTTTCAATGAATAATTTTACCGTCCCCGTTTCGATGAGACCGCCATCACGAAAGGCCACTTCTCACAACGGCCCGTGACTATCGGCTGATCCGATCATCGCCCTGTTCGTAAATCATTAGGATTCGAATAGAAGCTATTCGTACTGGTTTTTCGCCATCAGCATTGTTGCCACCATGTGATGACCGGGCTACTATTATTGACCAGTTCGGGGTCTGTCGGGTAACCCTAGCGAGATGTGGAGGCACACCCTCCTTTCGCCTTTAGCTGCGTGCATTCAACCATTTATATGAATAGTAGAATAGCCCCCGCCTACACGACTTGAGTGTTATTAGAGGTGTTGATTTATCATAAAAATAGGTTGTCTATCAATATTTTAGGGCGAATTATCTTCCATGAATGGTTGTTATTCTAAAGAATATCGCTGTTTATAGACAAAGCTAAGGAGCTGGCTCTTGGTGGATTCAATGAAACTAATGTTGAATAAGCATTATACGGTTCGTTTGTTAGCGCTAGGCGTATCTTTGACGTTGGTGACAGCGGTCGTCGCCTTCTTATCGCTGGGAGGCTGCTCGACCGGGCCATCCGTGCCAGCCCCCCCCCCTTCGGCTGACCAGCCTATGTTTGGGATGTGGGTCTGGCAGCCGCGGTACATCAGTGAACTGGCCGAACAAGACCGGCTTCTCGAGTTCTGCCAGCAGCACGGGGTCAACCGTTTATTGGTTCAGATCCATTTTGACCGGCCTCGAGCCCCTGGGGGCAAGCCACAACTGCGCTACACGGGCCAGCTGCGTCGGTTGCTGGGCCTTGCGGGTCGAGCGGGTATCACGGTGGAGGCTCTAGAAGGGGCCCAGGACATGGGGTTGGCAAAGAACCACGGCGTATCGCTGGCCCGGCTCAACGCGGTGCTGGCTTTCAACAACACCTTGCCGGCTGGCGCCCGATTCTCGGGGGTGCACTACGATATCGAGCCGTACACCCTGCCGTCTTGGCATTCGCCCCAGCGTGATTCGATCATGCGCGAATACCTCGACTTCCACAGGGCAGCGCGTTCGAAGCTGCGCAGCCAATCCCCGGCGATGACCCTGGCGGCGAGCATCCCGTTCTGGTACGACATGAAATCCCGCCTGCCGGACATGTGCGTCGTGGAGTACCAAGGCAAGATCAAAA
This sequence comes from Phycisphaeraceae bacterium, assembly GCA_965224205.1. Lineage (GTDB taxonomy): Bacteria > Planctomycetota > Phycisphaerae > Phycisphaerales > Phycisphaeraceae > CBDCYN01. The sequence continues at coordinate 34,066 of CBDCYN010000016.1, read as the reverse complement.
ACTTCCACCAGCACATCCAGGACATCACCGATTACGTGGCGATCATGTCCTACCGGTGCGAGGCGGAGGGGGAAGATTCGATCTCCGCTCACGTTCAGTCCGAGGTCGAATACGCCCAGAAGATCGGCCGGGTCGCCTGCGCGGGGATGGAGACGATCCGGCTTGACGATACCCCGGACATCACGTTCTTCGGCCGAGCCCCGGATGAATTCTGGTCCAAGAAAAGCCGGGTCGAAGAAATCTTCGCCCAGCACGGAGGGTTCGGAGGCATCGTGGTCCACGATTATCGTGGGTTCCGTAAACTGCTTGAAACCCCTTTGGCTAAGGCCAAATAATACCCATCCAGATTAATCTTGAGTCGGGTCCCGCGGATGCGGGTGTAGAGCGGACCATGGCTTACACAACCTACGTCGCATCAGAAATATACGCGGTGCGTATAAAACCCGGGTGACCGGATACTCCCTGTTCCATTAGGCGGGGGTCCCACCCGGCGCGGACCGATCGGCCACGCGGATCTGGGCAGAGCTATCTCGGATCAGATCGCGGCGTGGATCCGGTACGTGGCACGTCCCGGATCCCTCGCATTCGACGGTTATCCCACGCGGCGGATCAAAGCCGGATCCGGAGCCCGCACCCACTGGACCTGGATCACCCGCCACTGTCCGTCGTGCTGGGCCGTCCAGTGAACCATCCATACCGTACGGAAGGCCCGCTCTGCGATGTCCAGATCCACCTTCGTCCGCAAGGTCAAGAGCACTCTCCCTCGGTCGGTCGGCCCGGCTTCCGCTTTGATGTGTAGAACGGTTTGTTCAAGGATAGGGTGCCGCCGGTCGAGGGCCTCAACCTCTTTAAAGATCTCGTCCACTTCCAGTAGCACCCGGCCATCGGGCCCGGACAGGGTCGCGTCATCGGTGAAAAGGCTCCGCATCGAGGCGGTATCCAGAGGGACGGATAGTTCCACCAGCCGTTGGGTCAACCGGGTAATCTCTTCTCGATCGGTTTCAACGAAATAAGCTAACCCCACCACGGCCACACAGACCAACAAGCACCCCCCCGCGGCTTTGGGCGCCCAAGCGATCCCACGGTAACGGGCTAATAAAAGTAGGACCGCCGCCGCGACGCCGAACACCGCGCCTAGCTCCACAGGGCTTTCGAAGAGGAAGTACACCAGCCAGGGCGGGTCGGCCAATCCGTGAGCGTCCATGAAGCGATCATGCCCGTCCATACAGGTTCGTGCAAACCCGCGACCGATGCTCGCGTCACACCAACAAAGCTCAAGCCGCGTCACGGCCCACTCCGATAACATGCTCTAGAGCGGCTTCTGATTGGCCATACGGCATACGTAGCGAGCCGCGACCGTCAGGGAGCGGGCCGGCCGCCAAAAGCATCCGCATCGGTCTTGTATTCACCGTACACCCGTCGAGAAAACGCTTTAGCACGACCGATGATGCACAACAGCCCATCAGACATCCTCAAGGCCAATCTCGCGCTGCTGGGCCATACAAACCCCAAGCTCGCTAGCCTAATCGAGCAGGCTTCGCCGGCGCCGCTGGTCTTTGGGCCGGCCCGTTCTGGGCTGATGACCGCCAGCATCGAATCCAACGGTCGGCAGATCGCCCTGGCGAGCCGCTACGACCCAGAGGCCGAGGCTGACAAATTGGCGTCGACCGTGGACTTCACCAAGCACGCGGGGATCTTTGTCCTGGGCTTAGGGTTGGGTTATCACGTGGCCAAGATCGCCGGCCAACTCACCCCACAGTGTTTGATGGTGGTCTACGAGCCGGATCTCGGCGTCTTACGAGCAGTTTTCGAGAAGATCGATCTATCGCCCTGGCTGGGGCGACCTAATGTATTCGTCGCAGAGCCTGACGCCGATTGCCCCGCTCTCATGGCCCGGGTCGACCGGTACGCCGCGATGCTCACCCAGGGTACCGTGCTCGTGACCCACCCCCCGACCCGCCAGCTCCAACCCGACGCGATCAATCGATTCGGTAAGACCGTGACCGAGGTCCTGGCGTACTGCCGCACCAACGTGGTCACCTCGCTCGTCAACGCCTCACGCACGTGCCGCAACTTGTCCTTGAACCTGCCTTACTACGCGGCCGGAGCGGGGACCGATGAGCTATTCGAAGCAGCCAAAGATTACCCCGCGGTCTGTGTCGGGGCCGGGCCGAGCTTGGCGAAGAACGTTGACCTCCTGGCCGACCCGGCGGTGCGCGACAAGGTCGTGGTTATCTCAGCCCAGACCACGCTCAAGCCGCTGCTCGACCGCGGGATCAAGCCGGACTTCGTCACCGCTCTCGACTACCACGAGATCTCCAAGCGGTTCTACGAAGGATTACCCCCGCTGCCGGATGTCACCCTCGTGGCCGAGCCGCAGGCCAACCCTACCATCCTCGACCACTTCCCCGGCCCGGTGCGGGTCACCCAGCACACGTTCCTAGACACCTTATTGGGCGAACTGGCCAAACCGAGGATCGCGGTCAAGTACGGGGCGACCGTGGCGCACCTGTCGTTCTACCTGGCCCAGCATCTCGGCTGCGACCCGATCATCCTGATCGGTCAAGACCTGGGCTTTAGCCATGGGCTCTACTACTGCCCGGGCACGGCGATCCATGATGTGTGGGCGCCGGAGCTAGGGCCGTTCAATACGCTAGAGATGATGGAATGGCAAAGAATTGTCCGGCACCGGGGGCATCTTCAGAAACTTCAGGACGTCCACCATCAGCCGATCTATTCCGACGAGCAGATGCTCACGTATCTCAAACAGTTCGAGCGGGATTTCGCCCAAGCTAAGCAGACCGTGATCGACGCGACCGAGGGCGGCCTGCCCAAAGCGCACACGACCCCCATGTCGCTGGCTGAGGCACTGGATCGGTATCCCCTCGGGCTGGTCCCGACCCTACCCCAAGCCGGTCAAGACCTCGACCCCGATCGTTTGGCAGCTGCAGGGACGTTGCTGAAGCGTCGCCGTGGCGAGGTCGCGGAATTGAACCGGCTTTCCCGGAAAACCCTGCCTTTATTAAGAAAGATGAAGCAGCACCAGCGGGACCCGCGACGCATGAAGCGGCTGTTCGATCAGCTCGAACCGATCCAGAAACGCGTCAATGAGCTGTCCGAAGTGTTTACCATGGTCAACACCCTCAACACCACCGGGGCGTTCCGTCGGGCGCGGTCCGACCGGGCGATCCACCATGACGCCGAAGCCCAACTCGATGAATACCAACGGCAGCGGCGACAGCTAGAGCGGGATCTAGAAAACGTGGATTGGCTGGCCCAGGCCTGCGAAGAGACCCTCGAGATTTTCGGCGACGCCTTAGCCCGGATCGAGGTGTGTTCTCAACCGGGATCGACCCCTCGACTATGCGAAAACCCGGTCATGGCCGGCCATGGATCCTTTGACGGCAGCCGAAAGGCTGGTTAAACGGAGCTTGAGCCGAACCGAAACCGGCGTCCACCACCATGCCCAAACCGCGTGTCATTGCCTTGATCCTGACCGATACCCAGACCTCCCGGCTGGGGCTGACGTCGCTGCTAGAGGACCGTATCCGTGGCCGATCTGTCCTAGAGCACACCCTCGCCCGCGTGGCGAAGATCTCTGCGGTACAAAAAATCGTCCTGGTCCACCCCAGTGGGCAGCGCCCTTTAGAGCGGCTCAAGGATCAGACATTTTCTAAGCCGGTGGAAACGTTTGAAGACCCTGAAGGATTGACGGACGCCTACCACCCGATGCGTCGTGCCGCACGCAAGTGGTCCTTGACCGCGTGGCGTGGCGGCTTGGGCGGGGCAACGTGCTACGACGAGCTGCTGCCGGCCGGGCCGCTGTTGGCCGCGATGTTGAAACATAAAGCCGACGCGGCGCTCTTAGTCGGGGCCGACTGGCTGCTGGTCGACCCGGGGTATTGCAGCCAGGTCATCGACCTGCATCTCCAGCACCCCGAGGCGATGCAGATGACCTTCACCCAAGCCCCGCCCGGGCTGGCGGGGATCGCGGTGGGTCGGTCCCTGATCGAAGACCTCACCCAGAACCACGCCACGTTCGGGACGCTTCTCAGCTACAACCCGACCAAACCGCAGGCTGACCCGATCGGCCGCGACGTTTGCGTCCAAATCCCAGCCGCGGTTCGGGGTTGTGCCCAACGGTTCATCTACGATACCCCCGCAAGCGCGGCGATGATCCGATGGATCGCCCAAGAGCTCGGTGATCGTTTGGTCGACGCGGACGCCGCGGAAACCGCGCAGGTCGTCTCGCGTCTCGATCAAACGACCGCCGACGGGTTCGCCAATCTCCCCCAGCAGGTCACACTCGAACTGACCCCGCGTCGACACCTCACCGGGCCGGTGACCCCTCACCACCATGTGTCACTCGACCGGCCCGACATGCCGCTGGAGACGGCGCTGCGCCTCGTGCGACAACTCGGGCACGACCGTGACCTCGCATTAACCCTCGGGGGATTGGGTGATGCCCTGCTGTATGAACACTGGGCGGGGGTGGTCGAGGCGGCGCACGACGCGGGCGTGCTGGGCATCGCGATTGAAACCGATCTTCTTGTCGATACCCCGGTGCTCGAACTGCTGCTCGAACTGCCGATCGATGTCATAACCGTCCGCCTCCACGCTGATACAGCCAAGACCTACATCGACGCGACCGGAGGCAACGAGGAGGATTTCACCAAGGTGATCGGCAACCTCCAGTGGCTGCTGACCCAACGTAATCGCAGGGCCGGTCGATGCCCAGTCACGACGGAGCCTGTGACTCACGATGGAGTGTTCGACTCCACCCCCGTGGACAAGGCGGGTCGTGACGGTGAAGGATCCCCCGGGCTGCCGTGGATCGTGCCGCAGCTGGTCAAGACCCGACAAACACTGGGGGACTTAGAGACGTTTTTCGATCGTTGGGTCCACTTCGCCGGTCACGCGGTGATCGAACCGGCCTCGACCGGTTGTGGGTTGATGCCCGAGCTGAGTCCGGTGCGCATGGCCCCGCCGAAGCGGTTGCCGTGTCGTCAGCTTCAGCAGAGGATGACGATCCACAGCGACGGCCGAGTGGCGTTGTGCGATCAAGACTGGCTGGGCCGGGGAAGCGTCGGGGACGCCCGATCGACCCCGTTAACCGAGATCTGGCGGGCGATGCGGACGGTCCGCGATCAACACGACGGCGGCCGGTGGGACGAACAACCGCTGTGCGCCGCCTGTCACGAATGGCACCGGCCTTAGGGTCGGCCTAATGTTTCTGAACCGTGTATGCAGACACTTTGCGTTATCCTCGCCCGAGCCGGCAGCAAGGGGTTACCGGGCAAGAACACCCGGCTGCTGGGGGGCAAACCGCTCGTCGCCTGGTCGATCGAGCACGCTCGGGCTTGCCGATCGATTGACCGGGTCGTGCTAAGCACCGATGGCCGGGAGATCGCGGCGGTGGGCGATCAATACGGGATCGAGGTCATCGATCGTCCCCCTGAGTTGGCCGGGGATACGGCCCCGGTCGGCGACGCGGTCCGCCACGCGGTGGAGACCTGCGAAGCCCAAGCTGATGGTCGGTATGACGTGGCGGTCGTGCTCTACGGGAACGTGCCGCTTCGACCTGCGGACCTGACCGACCGAGCGATCGTGAAGCTCATCTCGACCAACGCCCACAGCGTGCAGAGCGTCTGCCCCGTGGGGAAATTCCACCCGTACTGGATGAAAACTCTCGGGGGGGCTGACCATGACGCGATCCTGGCGTATCAGCCCAACCGGATCGACCGCAGGCAGGATCTGCCGCCGGTGTATCAGCTCGACGGCGGGGTGATCGTGGTCCGACGCGACCCTCTATTCTCCACTACCAGCCAAGGCCCGCACGGGTTCCTGGGTAGCGACCAGCGAGCGGTCGTGACCGAACCGGGCCAGGTCGTGGATGTGGACACCGCCAGGGATCTGAGTTTCGCCCAGGCGTTGATCGGGGCATCACCGGATGACGACAATAAACAAACCGGCGGGTCGATGACGATCGCGGGTCAACCGGTTGATAAAACCTATCCCGTTTACGTCATCGCGGAGCTTGGTGTGAATCACGACGGGGACGTCGACCGGGCGTTGGAATTGGTTCACGCGGCGAAGCAGGCCGGTGCGGACGCGGTAAAGCTTCAATTTTTCGACCCGGCTCTACTGCTTAGCGAAGAAGCTGGGTTAGCTGGGTATCAACGAGATAGCAGTAACAATGCTTTCGAGATGCTCGCGGGCCTGAAGCTAGACATCGAGGAGATGCAGCGTGTCCGTAGCCTCGCGGGGCAGCTGGGGCTGGGGTTCATCGTGACCTGTTTTAGCCTTGAGCTGGTCGAGTCGACGCGGCGGCTGGAGGTCGACGCGGTGAAGGTCGCCTCGCCCGACGCGGTGAACCTGCCGCTGGTTGAACGTTTATTGACCCTCGATAAGCCGATGCTGATCTCCACAGGAGCTTGCGGGTTAGAAGAACTCGAGCCCGTCGTGGGGATGTGCAGGGGCCGGCCGTTTGGGCTGCTACAATGCGTCAGCGCCTACCCGACCCCGAAAGGGCAGGCGGCGTTACGGGGCATCGACGCGCTGCGGGGTTTGGCACCGGTGGTGGGGTATTCCGATCATAGTGACGCGTCGCAGGTCGAAACCGGGATGCTGGCGGCGGCGTGCGGGGCGAACGTGATCGAGAAACACCTGACCTATGACCGCCAAGCCAAGGGCCCGGACCATGCGGCCAGCCTCGACCCGCAGCTTTTTAAGCGATACGTCGATCTGATCCGGCTCGCCCAACAGCAGCTGGGGCCGCCGGGCAAGGGGTTGCTCGAGTGCGAACGCGACGTCCGCCGCGTATCGCGTCAGAGCGTGTGTGCTACGAGAGACCTACCGGCGGGGCACAAGATTAGTCGCGACGACGTGACGGTCAAACGGCCGGGCACGGGGATCCCCGCGGCGGGGTTGTCGCGGGTGGTGGGTCGGTCCCTGCGACGAGCGGTGGCTAAGAACCACTTGCTACACGAAGAGGATCTCGAACCATAATGGCAGCGAAGCGGATCATCGCGGTGGTCACCGGGACGCGAGCGGAGTTTGGGCTTCTTGCTGCGGTGATGCGCGCGATCAGTGGGCACCGGTCGCGTCGATTAAGATTGCGGACGATCGTCACAGGTCCCCACCTCACCACGGGCACATGGCGGGACATCACCCGCAACGGTTTCACCGTCGACGCGAAGGTGGGGATGCAGAAACGGGGTTCGGTCGGTCGAGGGGCTGATGTTGAGGCATTGGGCAGGGGAGTGACCGGGATCGGACGGGTCTTGGTTCAATGGCAGCCCGACGTGGTTTTGGTGTTGGGTGATCGGATTGAAGCGCTGGCGGGGGCGTGCGCGGCGAGTGTGGGAGGGTACCGGTTAGCGCACGTCCATGGTGGGGACCGGGCCCAGGGGGTGGCCGACGAGTCGATGCGCCACGCGATCAGCAAAATGGCTCATCTGCACTTCGCGGCCACGGCCGGCAGCCGGCGGCGGCTGATCCGGATGGGCGAGCCCCCGGAACTTACTTTTAGATCCGGTTCGCCAGCGGTCGACGGTTTGAGCGAGATTGATCCAGCCGCGAGGTGCCCCGATCTGATCGTGATGCAACACCCAATCGGTGAAAATGATCGACAGGAACGGGCCTGGATGAAGCAGACGTTGTCGGCGACAGCCGGGTTTGATCGCTTGATCATGGCGCCCAACGGCGACCCCGGTAGCGACGGGATACAAGCGGCGTTGGACGACCGTCGGGTAGACGTGGGCACGCACCTGCCGCGAGAAAAGTTTCTATCTCTTCTGGCGGGGTCGAAAGCGATCGTGGGCAACTCCTCGGCAGGGTTGATCGAAGCGGCGGTGCTAAAGGTGCCGTGCGTGAACATCGGGTCCCGGCAAGACGGGCGGGAGAAGCCACGCAACGTGGTGGATTGTTCCTACGGCTCGCGGACCGTAAGGCGGGCCCTCAAAATAGCGTTGGGCCTTGATACGCGGCGGGTGCGACACCCTTACGGTGATGGCCGGGCCGGCCAGCGGATCGCGGATATCTTGGCTACAATCAATTTTGATCGTGTCTCCATTCATAAACGGAACGCGTATTGACGGGGCCCGAACCGAAGCGCGTTAGGCCCGTAAGCTAGCTAGAAAGAGCCCTTCTTCTCGATGCGGATGGACGAGGAACCGGCGCCTATGGCACATCAACACGTTAAAGAAGATTTGGGGCTTCAGGAGCAGACCGGGCGGGTAGGGTTGCAGATCCTGGCCACCTTGGTGGGGGGGGTGCTTCTGATCTGCTCGATGGTCGCGACGATCCTGTTCGATAGCGAGTTTTACCCGGCGGTGTTGGGGTTTGTCTCGGCGGTGCTTCTGGGGGCGCCGCTCGTGTGGATCGCGATCAAGGATCTGATCCATGGCCATATGCACATGAACGAGCTGGTGGCGCTGGCGGTGCTGGCGGCGTTCGCGACCGCGCAGTACCAAGAGGCGGCGGCGATCGCATTTTTCATGATCATCTCGGTCTTGATCGAGAACCGCACGGCCTTGGGCGCCGCGGCGAGCATCGAGTCACTGGTCAAAATCACCCCGACCCGGGCCTTGCGGTTAACCGGGGACGAAGAGGTCACGACCGATGCCAAGGACCTCCAGCCCGGGAACGTGATCCGGGTCCGCCCCGGTGACAGCATCGCCGCCGACGGGCGGGTGGCCCGTGGGGCTAGCACGGTCAACCAGGCCAACATCACCGGTGAGTCTTTGCCGGTGGATAAAGAAGTTTCTGACGAGGTGTTCGGGGGCACGATCAACCTCACGGGCGTGCTGGATATCGAGGTCACCAAAGCGGGCAAGGACACCACCTTGGGACGGGTCAAGGAGCTGATCTTGCAGGCTGAGCGGACGCGGATCCCGATCATGCGATTGATCGATCAGTACGCCGCGTGGTACACCCCGACGGTGCTGATGCTCGTGGGGATCGTGCTGTTTTTTACGCTGCGGAACGAGGCGGCTAACCCGTGGGGCCGGGCGATCTCGATGCTGGTGGTCGCCTGCCCGTGCGCGTTGATTCTGGCCACGCCCACGGCGATGGTCGCGGCGTTGTCGGCGGCGGCGCGGCTGGGGGTGCTGATCAAATCGGTGACCGATCTGGAGGCGGCGAGGAACCTGACCGCGATTATTTTCGACAAGACCGGGACGCTCACCACCGGGCAGCTTCAGGTCACCCGCCTGGCCCCGTCGGAGGGGATCGATGGGGTTGATCTGCTACGCACCACCGCGTCCGCGGAGCAGCACAGCCGCCACCCTGTCGCACGGGCGATCGTCGACATCGCGCGTAAGGCCCGGTTGACGCTGCCAGAACCCGAAGCGTTCGAGGAGGTTTCGGGCCTGGGGGTGCGGGCGACGGTTCAAGGGGATACGGTCTGCGTGGGCCGGGCCACGTGGCTGACCTCGGACGCTCCCGTGGCGTTGTCGGCGGAGATGATCCGCCGCATCAAGGAGGCACAATCCAGCAGCGACGCGAAGGCGATGAGCCTGCTGTTCGTCGTCCGCGGAGACACGCTACTGGGGTGGATCGGTCTCGAAGACCATACCCGGCCCCAAGCGGCGGAGGCGGTCGACCAGATGCGCCAGCTGGGGTTGAAAAGGCTGATCATCGTCACGGGCGACCGCCAAAGCGTGGCTCAACGCGTCGCCCAGCAGATGCACACCGAGTACCAGGCCGAGGTGCTGCCTCATGAAAAGCTAGAGATAGTCGACCGCCTTAAGGCGGCGGGGCACCGCGTGGCGGTGGTGGGCGATGGGGTCAACGACGCCCCGGCCCTGGCGGCGGGGGACATCTCGATCGCGATGGGCGCAGCGGGATCGGACGCGGCGATCCACTCAGCGAAGATCGCCTTGATGAACAACAACCTCAACCGCATCCCGTTCCTGGTGCGGCTATCGCGGCAGACCGTGGCCGTAGTGCGGCAGAACATGATCATCGGCGGCGGGTTCATCGCGATCTTTTTGGCGTTATCAGCGGCGAACTTCGTGACCCCGATCGCCGCGGCGGTGCTGCACACGGTCAGCAGCCTGGTGGTGGTGTTCAACTCTGCACGGCTGGTGCGTTGCGGCGAAGAGATCGAGCACGCCGAGGCTGAAGCGGTTGAGGCTCAGGAATCACGGGGCGATGGAGCGGGCGACGGCGACGCGGATTCTTCCTCGGGGCTGTACGATACGACCGTGAGCTTTCTGCCCACCGCCCCCACGTCGCATCCGGTCGGAGCATGAAGCGTCTATTGGCCTTTACTGGCCTGATCACCGTTTCCTGACGGTGGCGGCTCAAGGGGGCTGATCGGAGTATGTACGGTGACCGAAAACCGCGCCTCCTACCGGATCTCTTTCTGCTGAAACAGCCCCACCCCTAGAGCCAGCAAGGCGAGGATGTACAGCCCTGTGTAGCCCGTCGCTAGCCAGATGAAACGCCCGGTCAGTTCGTGGCCCTGGATGAGGGCGTCCCCGGGCCACAGGGGCTGGAGGTCGGGCATCACCCAGGCGATGACCGTGGCCAGGGCGTACCGGTGGGCCAGCCCTTCGTGGAGGGGATCACTCATCAAGCCGCAGATCATTAATATTAAACACACGCCCAGGGTCCCGGTGCGCCCAAGGCGGGTCGATGCGGCGATCGCGGCGGCGACGACGATCAGCACCATCTGGAAGATCAACAGCAACGCCAGCATGAGTTGAAGGTCGAAATCGGTCTTGGGCGACTGCACCGACCACCCCTTGCCCACGAGCAGGGTCAGCAGCCAGGCGATGGTGGTGGTAACGACCATGCTCAAGATAAGGACCGAGTTAAATACCCAATCGAGCATGTAGTTGCCGACGGTGGCGATCCCAAACGCCACGACCACGGCCAGCGTCCCGAACAGCAACACCGATCCATCGAGCGGGTCGCGGACGGTCTGGAGCACCCCGTGACGGACCGTCAGCAGGAAGATCATCGCCATCGTCCAGAACCCCACCGCCAGCGCCGAGCCGACCCCGAGGAATTTACCCCCCACAAAAACCGGCCGCGCCACCGGCTTGCTGATGACCGTCAGGATGGTCTTGTTTTCTATCTCGGTGCTCAGAACCCCGGTCGCCGTAAATACCGCGATGAACAAGCCCGCGATGAATAACGTACTAAGGCCCATGTCGATCAGCAGGACGTTATCATCATCCAGCGTGTACGACGCGATCGAGGGGCACAGCGACAGGGCCAACATCGTCGTAAGCATCAGCACGACGAAGACCGGCTGACGGATGCTTTCGGTGAAGGTATTGTAGACAATGGCCAGTAGCTGCTGGATCATGGAGTTGGACACGTAATGGGGGTCGGTGCCTCGCAGCGGAACGTAGCGGCGATCCGGGACCGATCGTTTCCCAGCGATCTTATCCCTGCCGCAAGCCGCAGCCAACGACCTTGACACTTTAGCCGGTCTCCGCGCAACGGCAAGGCAGACAGGCTCGCCGGCGTTCGCCCCCCCTGTATCGGATGAACGGCAGTGGACCCTTGACGCGGCCAGAGGGTTCTCGGGGTTAAGCAAGACCGCGACGCGGTAAGATGGTACCCGATGGGTCGATCCCCTGGTCTGGCCCCAAACAATGGGAATCATTGGATCTTCTGCCGCCGGACGGTCAGGGGTCACGCCCGCGTCGACAACCGAGGGACCAGACGTTGAAACGCACTCTAGCCGCAGATCAAGAGACCTACCGCCGGGCGGTCACCGCTGCCGTCAGCGGGCTGCTGATTCAGATCGCCTTGGCGCTGGGGATGACCGTACTGGCGTTGTACACGCGTAGCCTAGCGGTCCAGGCCGCCGCGTGGCATCTGTACGGGGGGCTGCCGGTCTGGGGGGTCCTGGCGCTACTTTACCATCAGCACCGCGCCGAACGGGCCCAGACCCTGGAGACCCAGCAGCTGACCGAGACCGATCCCGCCACGGCGGCGCTTTTTCGTGACCACGACGCTGACCTGCATCACGCGCGGCGCCGGCTCGACCGGCTGTATCGGTGGGGGCTGGCCGCCACGAGCGCTGCCGTGGCGGTGTACCTGCTTTCTGCGGGGCTGATGCTGGGATCCCGGGGGTACGCAGCATATGAAACGGGCGCGTTGATCCAGCACAGCGGGCGGGACGGGGCGGTCGGATCGACCGTCACGATCGCCGCGTCGGTGGCGGCGTTCCTGGCATTTATCATGGCCCGGTACGTGGCGGGGATGACGCGTGTGGAGCCGTGGCGGCTGCTGCGGGGAGGGGCGGGTTACCTTATCGGCAGCTGCCTGATGACGCTGCTGATCGTCGCGGGAGGGATCGGCCTACAAACCGGCCACCCGACGGTGATGGGCTACCTGGGCCTGGCCGCCCCGTGGCTGTTGGTGTTGTTAGGTCTAGAGATCATCGCGGCGCAGCTGACGAATGTTTACCGTCCGCGTCGAGCGGGGGAAACCGCCCGTCCCGCGTTCGACAGCCGCCTGCTGAGTTGGCTCACCAACCCCGAGTCGATCGCGGTGGCGATCAACGAGGCGGTGAACTATCAGTTCGGGTTCCAGGTGTCGCGTAGCTGGTTCTACCAGCTGCTAGGTCGGGCGGTGACGCCGCTGTTCGTGTTTGGGTTGTTGACCCTGATGGCGTTGAGCTGCCTGGTCGTCGTCGCCCCGCACGAACAGGCGATCGTGACCCGGTTTGGCAGGATCGTCCTCAACGAGCAGCAGACGGGCGACGCGGTGCTGGGCCCGGGCCTGAGCTTCAAGCTGCCGTGGCCGATCAGCCGCGCCGAGAAATACCCGGTGGGGCGGATCCAGCAGATTATGATTGGATCGGCGACCGACCCGGTCGATGCGGATAAGGCGGTCCTGTGGACGCACAAGCACGTCGAGAACGAGAAGTACCTGATCACCGCCCCCACCCCCTGGGGCCACCCGCGAAGCGGCGGGGCACCAGCTGGGTTCGATCCGGACCGGGGCGCGTCAGGGATCTCCCTGTTGGGGTCGCAGATGATCGTTCAGTACCGGGTCACCGATCTGCCACGATACGCCCGGTCTTCGCCCCACCCGCGTGAACTGCTCGGAATGATCGCCACACGCCGGCTCAACGCGGATTTTGCCAAGAAGGACATCGACACGCTCTTGGGGCCCGGGCGGACGGTGGCTTGTCAGCAGTTGCTGCACCAGATCCAGCACGACGCGGAATCTTACGAGATGGGGGTCGAGGTGCTTTTCGTGGGTCTGGTGGGGGTCCACCCGCCGGCCGATCAGGGGGTAGCCGCGGCGTTCTTAGAGCAGATCGACGCCTTGCAAGAAAGCCACAGCATGATCGAACAAGCCAAGCAAGAGGCGATCGAGACGCTCTCGTCCGTCGCCGGTTCGCCTCAGTCGGCCAGACAGATCGACCGGGCGATCTCACAACTCCAAGAAGACCGGGCGCAAGGCGAGCAAGCCACCCATCCAAGGGTGTCGCAGGATGTTCAACGACGCGAGGCCCAGATCGAATCCCTTATCGTCGCCTCCGGCGGGCAGGCGGGTCAGGTGATCGATACGGCACGGACCCGGCGCTGGCAACGCGTCGTCTCCGAGCACGCCAAAGCTCAGCGGTTCGCCGCGGAGGTCGTCGCTTACCGCAACGCTCCGGGCTATTACCGGCAGAAACAATACCTTGATGCGTTGGCCGAGGGTTTGGCGCAGGCTAGGAAGTACATCATGGCGGTCGATCAGGGGGTTCCCCCGGTGTTCCGGCTGGATCTTAAAGACGCTGGCTCGGCCGTGGACCGTTTGTTTGATACCCAGGACTAAGACGGCGGCCGGCCCCCGAACGGGGCGGTGGGTCGTCGCGGACAATGCAACGTGTCGATAGGAGTCATCGGCCCATGAAGAATCGATTAGGTGTGGTGATCGGGCTGCTGGTGGTCGTGGTGTTGCTGTCGTACATGTTTATGTTCCAGGTGCGGTACGATCAGGTCGCGATCCTCACGACGTTTGACCGGGCGGGGGACCGCAGCGTCAAGACCACCCCGGGCTTGTACGCGCGTCTGCCGTGGCCGATTCAGAAGGTCCAGCACTATTCAACACGGCTCCAGCTTTTAGAAAGCCGGCTCGAGCAGATCCAGACCGCCGACAACAAGAGCGTGGTCATCCGCGCGTACCTGACGTGGCGCGTCGACGACCCACTGGCGTTCTTCAGCTCTCTGCAAAACCTCCAGGCGGCTACAGACAAGTTGTTGCCGCTGTTGAGCGGGGAGCTGAGTGGGGCCATCGGTCGTTACCGGATGGATCAGCTGGTCAACGCCGACCCTCAGCAGGTGCTCCTGGAAGGGATCGAGCAACAGATCATGGAGGGGCTGATCGACCGGATCGCGGACCTGGGCTACGGGATCCGTATCCAGCACCTGGGGATCGCGCGGGTGCTGTTGCCGCAGGAGTCGACGGCCAAGGTGTTCGAGACCATGCGCAAGACCCGCGAACGGCTCGCGTCATACGCCCGCGCCTCGGGCAGTGCCGCGGCGGCGACGATCGAGAGCGAGGCCCAGTCCGCCCGGCAGCGGATCCTGGCGTTTGCCCAGCGGCGTGCCGAGGCGATCCGTGCCAAGGGCGATCAGGAAGCCGCTCAGTACTACAGCACGTTCCGCGAAGACGAGTCCCTGGCTATTTTCTTGCGCCGGATCGAGACGCTCAAGAAAGTCCTGCCCCACAACACCACCTTTGTGCTCGACGCCGATCAGCTGTCGGTCCAGGACCTCATCAGCGACCCCGGTGTAAGCGTCGGCGGCTCGGGGGCCGGTGACCAGCCCGCCCCCGACCCCCAGACCCCAACGGCCGATCAACCCTGGCCGAGGCAGGAGGAAGGCCAGTGACCGGTTTGTTTGAACACCATCACGCCCATCATCACGAGGATGAGCCGGCGTTGAGCGTGGACCGGGACCCGGCCAACCAGTCCCTGGCTGATGCGTTGCGGGTGAGTTTCTGGGTCCTGAAGATCGTGCTGTTGCTGCTGTTGGGGGTTTATGCGGCCAGCGGGGTGTTCAACGTCAGTCAGCAGGAAGCTGCGGTGCGCCTGCGTTTCGGGCGGGTGGTGGGCGAGCCGGGCCAACAGGTGCTGGGACCGGGCGGGCCTTATTTCGCGTTCCCCTACCCGATCGAGCAGGTCGTCCGCGTCCCGATCGCGCCGGGGCAGGTCGAGATCAACCATGCCTTCTGGTACGAGGTGCCCGAAGCCTCGCTGGGCTTGCCGACATCGACGATGCAAGGCAAGGCCGGGCCTCTGGACCCGCGGACGGACGGCTCACTGCTGACCGGAGACGCCAACATCGTCCACGCCCGATGGACCGCCACGTATAAAGTGGTCGACCCCGTCGGCTTTGTCACCCATGTCGGAGATCTGGCGTTCATGGAGCGTTTGGTCCAGGCCGCGGCCGAGGAGGGGGTCGTCTACGCCGCGGCCCAGCTCACCGCCGATCAGCTAATCAAAGCCCAGGACCTCGACACGGCCCGGGCACGCGCCGAGGACACACTGGACGCGGCCGGCAGCGGTGTGAGGGTCACCTCGCTAACATTAAAAGAGGTCACGTTTCCCTTGCCGGTCCAGCCGACGGTCCAATCCGTGCTCGATGCCGAGAGTGAAAAGGCTAGGATGGTGGAGGCCGCGCACCAGCGGTGGAACACCGTCCTGGGCAAGACCGCCGGCGAGGCGTACCGCCCGCTGCTGGGCCTGATCGATGAATACGAGCGCGCCGTCGATTCGGGAGACCAGGCACGGGCGTGGCAGCTCCAAGACCGGTTCGACGAGGTGTTCGACCGGCTCGAGATCGAAGGGCGAGACCGGGTATGGCCTATCGGGGGCGAGGTCGCGGCGGTGATGCACGACGCCCGGAGTTACCGCGCCCAGGTCGTCGCGAAGATCCGAGCCGAAACCCAGTATTTTGAGAGCCTGTTGCCGCAGTACCGGCAGAACCCCGGGATCGTGCTCAACCGGTTGTGGCAGGACGCCAAACAAGAGATCCTCACCGGTGATATCGAGACCATCTATCTCCCACCCGGCCAGGCCTACGTTGAACTCAACCGCGACCCGGTCGTGCAACAAGAACGCGAGCGTCGGCGGTTGTCAGACGAGCAATCCGCCGCCGAGGAATACGAATGACGACCGACCCGGTGAATAAGGATCAGGACAAGCCCCAGGGTGGTCACCCCCCGTTGCCCCCGCCCCCGGCATCGGCATCTCAGGGTGCCCCCGCCCCGGCCGCGGTGGAGCGCGAAGACGAGGGCGACCGTACGCGCGTGGCCAACATCGGGCCCGCGGGCCCGGTCTTGGTCAACTGCATCGGCCTAACCAAGGTCTTCCGCGACTTCTGGCACCGCGACCGGGTGCGGGCGGTTGACGGGATCGACCTGCGGATCCACGAGGGTGAGGTGTTTGGGCTCCTGGGCCCCAATGGATCGGGCAAGACCTCGACGATCAAGATGATCCTGGGGTTGCTCCACCCCACGTCGGGACGGATCGCGGTCTTTGGGCGGCGCCCCGACGACGTGGCCACGAAGATGAAGATCGGCTACCTGCCCGAGGAGTCGTATCTGTACCGGTTCCTCGATGCACGCGAGACCCTCGACTACTACGGCAGCCTGTTTGGGCTCAACCGCCGTCAGCGCAGCAGGAGGATCGAGACCCCTCCTGGAGATGGTCGGTCTCGAGGCGGCAGCCAATCGCCCGGTCGGCGAGTATTCCGCGGGGATGCAGCGGAGGATCGGGTTGGCCCAAGCGCTGGTCAACGACCCGCAGCTGCTGATTCTCGACGAGCCAACCGCAGGGCTAGACCCGATCGGGACCCGTCAGATCAAGGATTTGATCCTGGAATTACGACACCGTGGCAAGACCATCCTGCTGTGCTCTCATCTTCTGGCTGACGTTGAGGACGTGTGTGACCGGGTGGCGATCATGTTCGGCGGCAGGATCCGTGCCAGCGGACCGGTCGACGACCTGCTGATCCAAAGCGGCATGACCACCCTCCATACCAATTACCTTGACGAAGAAGCCATTTCAGAGATCGAGCGGGTCCTCGAGGCCCGGGGCTGCCACATCGAAAAAGTCGAACAGCCCCGTCAGAAGCTCGAGTCTTTATTCCTGGACGTCGTCCACAAGGCCCAGGCTGAAGGGGCCCACACCCACGGCGCCCGGTCGGGCAGCAAGATCGCTGATTTTCTTGTCCACCCCGACCGTGAGCAGGCCCCGGCCCCTGGCCGTGGCTCGGCGCCCGCCCCCAACGATGCGGCGGACGTGATTATCAGGCGGTTGATGCAACCCCCCCCGCCACAGGTCACGATCACCCCTCCCCCCACAGATCACACTGACCGTTCCCGACCAACAGCCGGACCCGGCACCGAAGCCGCCTAAAGACCAAGAACAGTCGGTGAATATCTCAGTCATCGAGGGGTTGATCCCGTCCGACGCCGGGGCTGATAAACCAGACCCGCCATCGCTCGATTCCCCGCTCGAGGCGTTGCAGCAGGCCCAGGCAGAGCTGCAACCGTCAGCTCCCGACGATCCTGCCGTCGAGGACCAAGCACAAGAAGCCGCCCCCGCGCCTGTGCCTGCCGCCCAAGACCCGGCCGGCCCTGATAACCTCCATCCCCAGGGCCCCGAGAATGAGCCCGATCAATATGCTCCAGCGGTCTCAGCGGACGGCGACCCCTACGCTTGGGCGCTGCCCGAGGACCTGCGGTCGAAGTGGCAGCAGGCGTCCATCCCCATAATCGACGAGGAGCTTATTCAGGAATCGCAGCATGATTCGTCCGAACCGGATCAGCCACAGGGCGAAGTCACGGCAGAACCCGAACCGCAGATAAAGAATCATCCCGCTAAGCCCAGCGAGCCCAACGATCAACCCGATCCCGCGCCGCCGCAAGAGCAACCGGACGGTGAGCAGCCTTTTATGTCATTCGTCGAAGCCATGTCGACGGTGCCGCCCTACGTCCCTGATGAATCGGAAGATCAGGAGCAGGCCGAAACGATCGACCCCCCACAAGAAGAACGGTCCTCCCGACCCCCGGCTAAGGTGGAGGGTTCCGACGCTGAGCCGGACCTTGCGGTCTCTGACCGCGGGATGGATACTGATAAGCATCGTCGCGAATCTCAGCACGGCCAAGACGAGAACCCCGATCGTCGCGTATGAACACGCCCAGCCCCTATTGGATACGGCCGTCGTTCTGGGCTGTGTTGGTCTTGTTGCTGATCCGTGTTGTCCTGTTATCGCTTTGGGCGCTGGATGTTGACCTCCTACACCTCGGTGTGGGCGCCGTGGGCGGTGGTTTTTGACGTCTTGCTGCTGTCCTGGGCTGGGTATGGCTGGTGGGGCAGCCGCAAGCTCGAGTTCATCGGGTTCGCGGGTCTGATCAGCTCGGTGCTGTGCGCGGACCTCTTGTGGATCGCTCAATACGGGGCCGCGTCGATCGCGGTCACGGGCACCGCGGTCATGGCGGTGATCCTCGCGGGGGGGATGTGGGTGCTGGGCCGGGCGTTGTCACCGGGGTGGGCCGTGCTCGGCATTGCGAGGACGATCGTCCACGAGGCGGTACGGATGAAGATCGCGGTGGGGTTGGTGTTCGGGGTGATGCTGCTGGTGAGCGTGCTGCCGTTTATGCTCGATAAAAACGAGCGGCTCGATTACCGGATGCAGACGTACCTCACGTGGGCGCTGTCGGGGTCGGTGGCGATGCTGAGCCTCACCACGGTGTACCTCAGCTGCGGCAGCTTGTGCGGGGATCTGACCCGGCGGCACGTGTACCTATCTCTCACCAAACCGGTGAGCCGGGCGACGTACGTTTTGGGCAAGTGGCTGGGGATCGCGCTGCTGAATGTCCTATTGGTGAGCCTCACCGGCGGTGGGGTGTACGTGTTCGCGAAGGTGGTGGAGCATCAGCGAGAACTCAACGAAGACGACCGGTTGGCGGTGGCCGAACAGGTCCTCGTAGCACGCGTGTCGGTGCCCCCGTCACCGCCGCCCGAGGATGACATGCAGCGGCTTTATGCGGAGTACGTTCTGCAACTCGAAAGCCAGAACCCCGACCGGGTCGGTCAGCCCTTGGCGCCCAAAACGCGTAAAGCGATCGAGCAGTCGATCCTGGCCCACTGGTACTCCATCGCGCCCCTGGATTCCAAGACGTACCGATTCACCGGTCTGTCGAAGGGCCCGCAACTGGGGGAGGGCTTACAGCTGCGGTTGCGCCCCCAATCGGTGAGGCCGCCGCCGGGGGGGCTGATCCAGCTGCGGATCTGGCTCAACCAAAAGCCGTACGAAGCGGTGACCCTCGTCGATAACCATTTCCACGTCCGCACACTGCCGGCCGATGCGGTCGATCCCGAAGGGAACCTGGAGGTCAAGATCGAGAACGTCAACCCGCTCAACCCCCGGGCCACGTTCCCGTCGAATGTCCGGTTCGTACCCGGCGAAGGGGTGCAGCTGCTTTATCGGGTGGGGTCGTTCGGGGCCAACCTGGTGCGGGCCATGGTCGTGATCTGGGTGCGGCTGGTGTTCCTGGCCGCGCTGGGGCTCGCCACCGCGACCCTGCTGAGCTTCCCGGTGGCGTGCCTGGTGAGCGTGATGGTTTACGTGACCGCGGCGGCGAAGGGGTTCTTGTCGGAGTCGCTGGCGGACTTCGTGGTGTTCCCCACCGTGCAGGCGTCGTGGTTGGAGCGATTTGCGCAGATCATCAGCCGGTTCTTTCAAAAACTGGCCGCGGGGGAAATCGGCGAGGCGCTGAAGATCCCGGTGCGCGGCGTGGGGGAGGCTTTCGTGTCCCTGATCCCTCCGTTTAGCGACTATAACCCGGTGCCGCTGGTCAGTGACGGCCGCTGGGTGGCGTATGAGATGATCACGCAGTCGGGGTTGGTGATCGGGCTAGTGTGGGCGGGCGGGTGCGTGCTGGCCGGTTGTTTGATCTTCCGTCGCCGTGAGCTGGCGAGCGTCACGGTGTAACCCTCCTGACCGGCGACAGGCAGGGCAATCAAGGAGCAGAGAAAATGATTTTGAGACCCTTGAGCTTCATCCGATTGAAAGGACGCCGAGGCCGGTGTATTACAGCCGAATCATAGAGTTGGTCGCCGCGTTGGTGGTCATCGGGGCCCTGGTCGGGGCCAATCTTCTCGATGGCCCGATGCGCCGTGTGCGGCCCACACCGATGACCGCAAGAGGCGACGGCCACGCAGACCCCTCGGCGGTGCAGCCGACGATGCTGATGGCGTCCCTGGGCCCGATACGGGGGTTGGCGATCAATTTTCTTTGGCTGCGTTCGGACCAGCTCAAGCAGGAGGGCAAGCTGTTTGAAGCCAATCATCTGTCCCAGATGATCACGACCCTCATGCCGCGCTACCCGGAGGTCTGGGCCTACCACAGCTGGGACCTGGCGTACAACATCTCGGTGCTGACCCATACCCGTGAGGAACGGTGGGATTGGGTCAACAAAGGGATCAGCCTGTTGCGGGACCGGGGGCTCGTGATCAATCCTAAGGCGAGCAAGCTCTATCGGCAGCTGAGCTGGATGTACCTGCACAAAGTCGGGCTGATGGCCGACGACATGCACTGGTACTACAAGCAGCAGATGGCCCAGCAGTGGCAGGAGCTTCTGGGCGACGTGCCGCCGGGGGCGACCACGCAAGAGGTCGTGTCCGCGTTTCGTGCGATCGCCGATGCGCCCCAGGATCTCGCCCAGCTCAAGAAGCTTTCTCCCGCTATCTCGACGCTTCTGACGTGGATCAAGAGGCTCAACTACGACCTGGACGAGGTGTTGCTTCGTCAGATCGGCAGAGCCCGGATGCTGGGCCCCACCATCCGGGCCGACGCCGAGACCGCGCTTACCCCCGCGGCGGGCGCCGAGCCGGCCAAGAGCGACTACGACCCTCACCTGGCCGATCTGCTTTCCAACCCCACGGTGGGTCAAGCGGTGGGCCCGCTGTTGGCGTACCTACGAAAGAAGGTCCTTCGTGAAAACTACCACATGGACCCGCGTTTCATGCTCAACCTGATGGAGGAGTACGGACCGATGGACTGGCGGCACCCCGCGGCCCACGCCGCTTATTGGGCGGCGAAGGGGTTAAGGGAAACCGGGGGCCCCGACTCACAGAAAGACATCACCGGCCTGAACATGAACCGCCAGGTGATCCACGCGTTTCAGCAGCTGCGCCGGTTCGGGCGTTTGAGCTACGACCCGGTGACCGGGTCGCTCGACATGCAGCCTGATACCCGATACATCGCCGCGTATGAGCGGTCGATGGACCAGACCCGCCAGCGGATCGCCTCGGGCAGGTTTGGCGACGTGACCATGGACAGCTTCGAAGACGCCCATGAGAATTTCCTGCTCGAGGCGATCTGCCTCCACTACCTGTACGGGGATCACGAGGAGGCCCAACGGCTGTACAAGAAAGCGCGTCGGCTATACGGCCGCAAGGCCGCGAACAAGGCCTCGGGGCAGTACACCGTGCCCCTGGTGGAACTCGTAGCTCGTCAGCTGCGCCGAGATATCGAGGCGATGAGTACCGCCAACGAGTTCATCCGTGCCCTGCTCATCCGGGCGTTTATCGAGGGCTTGGCCGCGGGCCGGTTGAGTGTCTACAGCCAATACATCGAGGTGGCTAGGCAGGTCCACCGACGGTATCAGCAAGACAAAGACAGCCAGCCAACCAACGACCAAGACCGCATGAAGCTGCTGCCTTTTCCGGACGTCGTCACCGAAAGCTATGTGCAGTATATGGGCTACCTCCATCAGGACATGGACGTGCTGGTGCGGTCGCGCATCTGGGCCAATACGCCCGAGACCCTGCGGCGCAAGGCGTACGAACGGTTAGGCCCCGCGTTCCATGAGCGTGTCCGCCAGCTGGGGTACAACCCGCAGCGGGCGTTCCCGCCGCCGTCGTCGGGGCCTTCTCCCGGCTCAACTAACCACCGCGGGGCAACTCGGCCATCACCGGGGCAGAACCTACCGACCCCCGCGCCTATCGAGCGAAAGTAGCATGCCTCGCCCCCCCCTCAACACCTCCACTGCGAACCCTCCGGATCCCGGTTCGTCAAAAAATCCCCACGAACGGGGCCCGGGTATCGACGCGCCTCCAGAGCCAGCGGCGGTCGCGTCGCCGGGCGTTTGGACCACTCGCCGGCTTTTGGCCTGGACCACACAGTACTTGGCCCGTCAACAGATCGACCACCCTAGGCTCGCCGCGGAGATGCTGCTGGCCCACGCCCTTGAGGTCACCCGCCTACAGCTGTACATGGACCGCGACCGGCCATCGACCAAGCTCGAGCAGGCGGTGTTTCATCGGCTGATCGAGCGGGCTGCCGATCACGAGCCGGTGGATTACCTCGTCGGGTACGCCCCGTTCTGGTCGATGACGTTGAGGGTCAGCCGCGATGTGTTGATCCCCAGGCCCAGCACCGAAACGGTGGTGGAGCACGTCGTGCGGCAGATCAAAAGGACGCCCGGCCTCGACAACCCCGTCATAGCCGACATCGGCACCGGCAGCGGGGCGGTCGCGATCGCGATCGCTAAGGAGATCCCACGAAGCCGGTTGATCGCCACGGATATCAGCGTCGACGCGCTGGAGGTGGCGAGACACAACGCGGAGCGGCACAGGGTCCACGACCGCATCGAATTTCGGGTAGGTGACCTGCTGGACCCGGTCCAAGGACGATCGTTTGATTACGTGGTCAGCAACCCGCCCTATATCAGCGATGAAGAATGGTGCCAGGTGCCACGGTGTGTGAAAGATTACGAGCCGACGATCGCGTTACGCGGGGGTGGTGACGGGCTACGATACGTCGGCCGCTTGGTGGAGCACGCCGGCGGGTATCTACGCCGCCCGGGTCAACTCGTGGTGGAGATCGCCGCCTCCCAGCGACAAGCGGTTTTGGAACGGGTTGAATCGGCCGGTGGGTGGTCCAACCCTCGGGTGTTGACCGATCACGAAGGACTGCCTCGCGTCCTAGTCACCGATGCTCGGTGAGGTGTCGACGAGCTTCCCAAGCCCGCGAGGCACTCGGCCCATCGGCCGGCGGTGTTATCGTTGATCCACGGATCACGGATCACAATCCTGAGTGACGAAGGTGCCATTGATGATCGAAAAACTCCATATCGGATACATGAACCATCCCGCGTTACTCGGCCGGCACAGATAAGGATCGAGTGTTCCCGAAACGGCTCTACAGGGCCGGCAGCCCGCGGGTGAGGATTTCGCTGGGAGATACCGTTCTTACTCTTACCTCTATAGAACTATCGACCCAATTCCTTCCCGGAGGGATATACGCGACAAACGGGCCGTACGCGGATATAAAAAAAAGACGGGCGAACATGTGCGTGGCGACCTTAGGGGGGTCCAGTTTGCTACGAGCCACCACGCTGTTCGCCCGTCTTACATGTGCCCCAGAAGGGCATATCTGGCCATGGTCTGTTGCGGGTGCCGATCGACACGCGTCCAAAGTTGGGTGATACCCACCACGAATCGACACGTGATACACCCGACCTCACGAACGATGGCATCCACCTAGAAAACTGGCTTACCCGTACCTCAAGCTTCGCCGGCCCCAATTACCCCTATGAGCCTTAGCCCAGCTTGCGAGTCGCCCCTCAAGCGCTGGTTTCCACGACGCGCGATGATTTTTCCCCCGCGCGTCGCCCCGGGCGTTTTACCGCTGGAACCTCGACCGGCCGTTCGTAACCCTTTTCGTACTGCTCGACCGCTGCCCGGTGCATCCGTTGGACCATTTGGCGCAGCTTCACGGGCTTGAGGACCTTGACCTGGTCGGCGTATCCGCAGATCCACCACGCGATCTCGTTGAGGCCATCGACCTGGAACGACATCCGACACCTTCCATCTTCAAGAAGCTCGTGTTTCTGGCTGGGGTGCCATAACACCTCCGAAGCGTTGGTCCCAACCTTGGCCGTGAACAGCAGCTCGACCCGATAGATCTTCCCCTCGGGGATCAGCTGCCAGGCTTGGCCTAGTTTGTCCTCAGCTCTGAAGCCTTTGGGGGGCTCGAACCGTTCCTTGAGGGGTTCGAGCTGCGTAAACCGCGCGAGCTTGAACACCCGTACATCCCCGCTATGGTCTGTGTGGCCGATCACGTACCATGCCCGATTCGAAAAATGCAGGGCATAGGGCTCGAGCCGAAATTTCAGTAGCTGAGGCTCGATCGGGCTCTTATAGGTGGCTCGGCAGAGGCGACGCTCATCGATGCACCGCTGAAAATCAACATAACGCCTTGAATCTTCACCGCTTAAATCTTGAGGCCCATTGTTGACGCTCACATGGGCGGTCAGATCAGCACACGCTGCGCGGATCGACGGCGGGACACTGGCCATGAGCTTCCGGATCGCGTCCGTAGCCGCATCGCGAAACGGCCAAGCCTTACGCGAACTGGCTGCCTTGCCCAATAACATCAATCCCAAGGTCTCGGTGAGGGTGAGATTCACAGGGGGCAAAAAGAAATGCTGAGCGATGCTAAACCCTTTTTTGGCATCATGATAATACGGCACACCCGCCATCTGTAGCATGTTCAGGTCTCGGTACAACGTGCGGATACTTACCCCCAGCACTGCTGCGAGTTGTCTAGAAGATTTCATCTGCCCGCTTTGCAACAGAGTGATTAATCGCAACAAACGATGAATCCGTGACGCTTTCATTATCGAGCCATTCTACAAAGACATGTTTGTCCGATAGTGCCACCTAGATTGACACCGCAGAAAAAATTTCTCGTCAATCGTGGATGTGAACCAGGAGGCTTATTGTTAGCGAGCGGTGACGCACAACAACAAACCCCTTGTTTAATTATGTTTATCGATGATCTAAGTCAGAGCCGAGCACGCCGGCCAGCACTCCTGGATGCTCATGACAAGCGAACGATTTCTGTATCGTCTAAAGATAGGTAAGCTGTTTTACTGTCCACCCTCGGCTAAACCGTCTTTTTTGCGGCAAATTAATCGTGTGCGTGCGAGAGACTCACGATGTCATATGAACGCCCATTGGGACCTCTGAAAAACCTCAGTTGCGCTTCATATAAAATTGGCCTTGGCGACAATAGGACAAAGGTTGGGGCTTCTATGGCAGGGGTTATTCAGAGGTCCCCATTTCCTAAACACCCAACGGCTGAATCTCCGTGGCTTGCCCATCAAGCGTAAGGGTAGACCTGCGACCTGGCCGGCTTCGATGGATCAACCTCGAGAAACGATGCAGTCGTCGATCTACCCCGCCCGGATGAAGAAACGACGTGACTCGTGTACACAGCAGGGAAATTTTCGGTGTCCAATACATCCCCGCCGTGGTGTTTTGATACGCGATGCGTCTAACATCTCGTGACAGCCCAACACGGGCAAGGATTGATTCTTTCCGAAAGCGACCTAGCTGCGAGCAGATTGCCCATAGTCAACGGTTTTGACGACGGTGTATCCTCCTTACTTCTACAGGATGACCACCTCGCACTTCGGCACAGCGTCACAGATTCCGCGCCAACCAATCAGAAACAACGCTCTGCGCATCGACGGATATGACCGCTTCATCGGTCGAGCTCGTCGAGGCTTGGCTGCGTTTGGGGCTTGGGCCGATCAGCCGCAGCAGTGGGGATAGATCGGACAAGTCTTCGACCACCACGTCCGCCCCCGCGTCCGACAGATCATCGTAGGGATACGCCCCGGTCGCCACGGCGTACGCGACACACCCGTGGGCGTGGGCACAATGAATATCACGCGGGGTATCGCCCACGACGATCACCCGCTGCGGCTCGATCGGCTGTCCCTTGATCCGAGCGTACTTCTCCATCGCCAGGGCGACTAGGTCCGCCCGGGTGGCCGCTTCGTCTCCGAACGCGGTGACCTCGAACCAGCTAGGGTCGACCTCGACCGCGTGGAGCTTGACCGGCACCGCCTGGGTGTAGTTGCCGGTCAGCAACCCTAGTGTCACAGCCCCCTCTCGATCGCGGCGATCCCGCAAGATCGTCAGCGCCTCATGCACCCCCGGCAACGCGCGGGCCCCCGTGCCCGGCAGCGCCGCCGATCGCTTCGCCGGCCCCACCGCCGGGGCGACCGACTCAAGCTCGGCACGCAGCTCCTGGAGGTATTGATCCCGGAACACGTCGTGGTGACGCCCCGGGTCATCGAGTTGGTTCAACGCTGCCAATTCCGCGAAGATCAACGGGTCAAGGTGCCCCGACACCGTCACCCCTTCCCACGAAAAATCGTTGCCGAACAACCGGCTCGTCACTCTCTTCATCGCCCGCATCCCCGCTCCACCTGTCTTTAGTAAAGTCCCATCGACATCAAAAAGTATCAGCGAGGCGGGTATTTCCATGGGGCGAGACATCTCCTTTCATATAACTAACCTTGGCGGCCAACAGATCGGTGTCGGGCTGGTCCCAAAGCGTGGCGGCGAACCCCTACATCGAACCGCGATCGTTAGGGAACCATCGCCTCTCGTAGCACAGTCCGATTCCCGGACACGCTCGAATGATAGGTACAACCCGACCTGGGAATTTCTTTGCGTGGGGACTCATGATAATTCAGTGGGTCGCTTTTGCTGAGAAACGTTCAACGCCACAAACGGGATCGATGCACCCGCCTGGCTATCGTCTGGAACCCGAGGCTCACAGCCCGAGCACGGCCCACAGCCACTTGACTTCTTATTATGGCCTCTCACCCCGGCGATCATCCAGATCAGATACCCCAAAGCGGTCATCATCAGCCCGTGGACTAAGAACGATTGCATCATCATGGCTCGCTCTATTCGTCTATGTCGGCAGCCAGACACCGATTATTAAGATCATGAGCCTTGTCGCAGCACACTGCAGGCAGGCCCAAAACAGCAGCGACTTTGGGATTCTAGGATACCAAAACCATAAATCCATCGCGACGCAAGGCCCATTCCCGCTGCTGCCATGGTTTACGGCTTCTACGACCCGGATACCACAAATCCTGCCCGCTATCACCGCCCGGGCCTCTGGAGGTTGTACTTCTTGACCCGGTAGCGCAGGTGGTCGCGGCTGATATTCAGCTCCCGCGCCGCGCGGGACTGGTTCCAATTCGATTCGTTCAAAGCCCGGAGGATCATCGCCCGCTCCTGCTCATCGAGTTTGGAGCCGGACGACGCGCCCGCGTCGGGTTGATCCTCATCCACCACCACCGTGTCCGACGCGATCTCCGGGGGCAAAATACCCACCTCGACCTGCCCGTCGGCCAGCAGCATGCACCGCTCGACCACGTTGCGCAGCTCGCGGATATTGCCCGGCCAGCGGTAACGCAGCATGCAGGCCATCGCCTCGTCGCCGACGGTCGGCGGCTTGATCCCCATTTCCGGGGCCACGCTCTGCACGAAGTAGTTGACCAGCAGCGGGATGTCCTCGACCCGCTCACGCAGCGGCGGGGTGCGGATCGGGAACACATTGAGCCGGTAATACAAGTCCTCACGGAACCGACCCGCCTCGATCTCGGCCTTCAGATCCCGGTTCGTGGCCGCGATGATACGGACGTTGCACGCGATCGTCTCCACACCCCCGACCCGGTTGAACTCCCGCTCCTGCAACACCCGAAGCAGCTTCGCCTGGATCGACAGGCTCGTCTCCCCGATCTCGTCGAGGAAAAGCGTCCCCCCGTCGGCCAGCTCGAACCGGCCCACCCGCTGCTCGACCGCCCCGGTAAACGCCCCTTTCTCGTGCCCGAACAGCTCGCTTTCGAGTAGTGACTCGGGCAGGGCTGCGCAGTTGATCGCGATAAACGGCTCGTCCTTGCGGGGGCTGGCGTCGTGGACAGACCGCGCGGCCATCTCCTTGCCGGTGCCGGTCTCCCCGCACAGCAGGACGGTGACGTTCGTCGCGGCCACCTTCTGGCACATCTTCTGCATCTGCTCGAACGCCGGGGACTGGCCGATGATCCGCGGTGCGGCGCCGCCGGCTTTGAGCCGCTTGTTCTCCTTGATCACCCGGTCGTACGCCTGGGCGTTGGACGCCGCGGCGGTCGCCAGGTTCGCGAACAGCGCCAGCAGGTCCAGGTCACGGTCGTTGAACCGCTGGCGGTCCCGGGGGTTGATCACCTCGACCACGCCCAGGATCTGGTCGTGTCGTGACAGCGGCGCCGCCATGATGCTGCTGGTGTGCGAACCCGTTCGCGCGTCGATCCCGGGGAAGAAGTTGCGGTTGTCGCGCACGTTCTCGATCCGCACCGGCCGGCCGGTCTTGATCGTCTGGCCCGCGATCCCCAGGTGCGCATCGAACCGCTGGCCGATCAGCCCGCTGGCGGTCGGGCCCACCACCGCGTGGAACTCGAGCTCCTGCTTCGCCGCGTCGTAGAGGATCACGCTCGCGCCCTCGGCGTTGAGCACCGACGCGGCGTGCTCGGCGATCCGCTCGAACACCTGCTGGGCGTCGAGTTGGCTGTTGATCGCGGCGCTAGCGTCAAGCAACGCCAGGAGCGTGATCTGATCAAAACTCGGCGGCATCGGGCAGTTCCTTGTGCGGGGCCGGGAACGGTGTCGTGTCTTGGCGGGAAAACACGGCGTCGGACCGCCGTTATGTTACACCGATGCAGCGGACACAGAGAAATATCCGAGATGTGCCCAGCCACGCAAGCGTAAAATCGTTTCGGGAACCGTCGAAAAGACGGTATAATCCTTTCTCCATCGCTTCACTAGGAAAGGAGTACGACTATGCAAACATTGCGATCCATTGCCGCTTTGGGGGTGTTGTGTGTGGTTGGCTTAGCGGGGTGCGCGAATCCGTGGTTTGAGGTGGTGACCTCGGGCAGCATGGAAGACGTCGATGTGGAAAGGATCAAGGCCTCGGGCGCAGATATCAACGGCTGGAATGACGATGAGTGCACCCCGCTGCACGAGTCCGTCTTGCTTAACAACACCGCAGCGATCCATTTCCTCCTGGATAACGGAGCCGATATCAACGCCGTTGATGACGACGACGAGACCCCGTTGCATTACGCCGCTGATGATGGGATGGACGAATCCGCCAAGGTCCTGATTGAACGCGGGGCCAACATCGATGCACGCGATGAAGACGACGCGACGCCGCTCATGTACGCGGCGGGTAACGGCGGTTATAAAATCTGTGAAATGTTGATTGAAGCGGGGGCTGATCTCGAGGCGGTCGATGACGACGGCGAGAATCCACTTCGGTATGCGAAAGACGATCACAACACATTGATCGTTCGTTTATTGAGAAAGCACGGCGCTGGCGTGGCCCCCAAGGGTGTTCGACCAGTAGAATTAACTTCGGAATTACCGTCGTCATCGAGGTCTCAATTAGGCTCCCTGTCCGACAACGAGACGCTAGTATTGTTCTACCGTAAGGAAACATCTCCAGATTCTGCTTTGCCTTTTGTCATTTATGCGAATAACAAGCGCATAGTAGATTTGTCTAGAGGTGGATATTTCGCATACAAGACGAAGCCACGAACCCTAATTATAAGAACGCACATACGTTATGAAGCGGGAGACGCTATTGCTTCAAGCATGGGAAGTGGGTTAGGGGCCGGCTTAGTGGGGGGGCCAATAGTTGGTGGCGCGGCGGCTGCGGGCGCTCTCATAGGTAGCTCTGTAGTTGCTAAAGCGGAAACCACGCGGACCGTCATTGCAGAGCCAGGAAAAGTTCACTTTGTAGATCTTACTCCCAATAATTCCTTCTGGCGAGGTAGTAATAGGCCTAGAATGAGACTGATTCCGGCATCAACCGGGATTCAGGATATACAGTCCTGCGAGTCTGTTCCTGAATATAAGAAAAAATAGTTTTTGTCGACGGGTAGCCTCCTTAATAGTGAATACCGTTTTCGGATGTCTATCATCACCCCCCAAACATGTTCTCAAATCTCCCGGCGGAAGAATCCAGGACAGCGTTTTCTTGACTGGGTCAGCCCCTTGCGCGCCTGGCGGGAAGTCCGTGACCATCACGTGGGTCGTCAGCGTTTCGCCGCGGGGTTCGCGGTGGGGGTGTTTATCGCCAACCTCCCTGTCTACGGGGTACAGACCGCGTTGAGCCTGGTCACCGCCCGGTGGTTGCGGCTACACCCGCTATCGGTCGTCGCCGGTTCGCATGTCTCGACCCCGCCGGTCGGGCCGTTGCTCGTCATGGCCGCCATCGCCACCGGGCATTGGCTGCGGCGCGGGCAGATGCCGCAGCTAAGCAGCTACGACCCGACGGTCGCGGGGTACGGCCACCTTATGGGGTCGGTGCTTATCGAGTGGACCCTCGGGGGGGTGACGATCGGCCTGGGTCTAGCGGCGGTGACATACTTCGTCGTTTCTCTGACCCTGCGACTCGTCGCGTTGGACCGCGCATCCTCGCCCACATGATGAGAAAACGTTTCGATCGTTAGCGCTAGAAACCCATCACACCCTCCGCCCCCAACAGCCTATTCCTGTAGAATAGCGCGACTATACCCGTGACACGGAGATGATCGATGGCGACGAAGCTCAACAAGTTTTCCAGCAGGATCACCGAGCGCCCCTCCCAGGGCGCCTCGCAGGCGATGCTCTATGGGACCGGCTTGACCGATGAAGACATGCACAAGCCGCAGGTGGGGATCTCGTCCATGTGGTACGAGGGCAATACGTGCAACATGCACCTCAACGACCTGGCCGCGAAGGTCAAACAGGGCATGACCGCCGCCGGGCTGGTCGGGATGCGGTTCAACACGATCGGGGTGTCCGACGGGATCTCGATGGGCACGGAGGGGATGAGCTACTCGTTGCAGTCCCGCGACCTGATCGCCGACTCGATCGAGACCGTGATGAGCGCCCAGTGGTACGACGCGAACGTGTCGATCCCCGGCTGCGACAAGAACATGCCCGGGTGCGTGATCGCGATGGGCCGGCTCAACCGCCCGGCGCTGATGATCTACGGCGGCACGATCCGAGCCGGGCACTGCCCGAGTCTCAACAACGAGGCGGTGGACATCGTCTCAGCGTTCCAGTCGTACGGGCAGTTCATCACCGGCAAGATCGACGAAGACACCCGCCGCGACATCGTGCGAACCAGCTGCCCCGGGGCCGGGGCGTGCGGGGGGATGTACACCGCCAACACCATGGCCAGCGCCATTGAGGCATTGGGCATGAGCCTGCCGTACAGCTCGTCGATCCCTGCTGAAGACCCGCGGAAACTTGAAGAATGCCTCGCGGCGGGGCCGGCGATACGTGGATTACTCGAAAACGACCTCAAGCCGCGGGACATCATGACGCGACAGGCGTTCGAGAACGCGATGGTCGTGGTCATGGCGGTGGGGGGGGTCGACCAACGCGGTGCTGCACCTGATCGCGATGGCCAAGGCGGTGGGCGTGAGACTTTCGATCGATGACTTCCAGTCGGTCGCCGACCGGGTCCCGGTGCTGGCCGACTTGAAGCCCAGCGGGAAGTATGTTCAAGAAGACCTCCACAACGTTGGCGGGACCCCGGGCGTGATGAAGCTGCTGCTTGATCAGGGGCTGCTCGACGGCGATTGCGTGACGGTCACGGGTAAGACGATCGGGCAAAACCTGCGCGACCTGCCGGGTCTGCGAGACGGGCAGGACGTGATCAAACCGTTCGACGCTCCCGTCAAGTCCACCGGGCATATCCAGATCCTCAAGGGCAACCTCGCCCCCCTCGGCGCGGTGGCGAAGATCACCGGCAAAGAAGGGCTTTCATTTACCGGCCCGGCGCGGTGCTACGACTGTGAAGAGGACATGCTCGCGGGGCTCGAGGCGGGCAAGATCACCAAGGGCGACGTGGTGATCATCCGCTACGAAGGGCCCAAGGGCGGACCCGGGATGCCCGAGATGCTCACGCCCACCTCCGCGATCATGGGCGCCGGGCTGGGCCAGGACGTGGCGTTGATGACCGACGGCCGGTTCTCGGGCGGCTCGCACGGGTTCATCGTCGGCCACATCACCCCCGAAGCCCAGGACGGCGGGCCGGTCGCCCTGGTGCGCGACGGGGACACGATCACGATCGACGCGACGCGGAACCTGATCCACGTCGACCTATCGGACGAGCAGCTCGAAGCCCGCCGCAGCGAGTGGACCCCTCCACCGCTGAAGGCGACGTGCGGGACGCTTTATAAGTACATCAAGCAGGTCGGCAACGCGTCGGAGGGTTGCGTGACGGATGGGTGACGGGGAGGGCTGGATGGGAAAACCGATTCCGATTGGGGTGTCATCGGCATCCGATCTAAGCTCTCTAACAAACCCTCGGTGTGGCCATGCCGTACGATGAACAACTTACCGGTCGGATCCGTAAGGTCGTTTTGCGGCGTGAGGGTTTTGTGGAAAAGGAGATGTTCGGCGGGGTCGCGTTTCTGTTCCACGGCAACATGTGCTTCGGGGTGCACAAGGAAGACTTGGTGCTGAGGCTGGGGCCGCAGCAAGGGCAGCAAGCCCTGGAGCAGCCGCATGTGCGGCCGTTCGACATCACCGGCCGGCCGATGAAGGGTTGGGTGATGGTCAGCCCCGACGGGATGAAAGACGACGCGTCGTTGACGAAGTGGATCAACCGGGCGATCGAGTTCGTATCCACGTTGCCTAAGAAACAATAGGTACCGTATGGCAAGGTAACGATCCGCGACCGCAAGGCAGCTGAATCCGTTACGGTTTCAACAAGACGACGGCACGAGTTCATTTATGACAAAAATCGCGATCCACGGCGCCGCGGGACGTATGGGCCAGCGGCTCATGTCTCTGATCGGTGAAAACGACGCGTTACAGCTCGTCGCGGCGATTGAACGCGCCGGGCACTCGGCCCTGGGTCAGGATGTGGGCGGGCTCTACGGAGTCAAGACGGCCGCTCCACTTACGCTCGACACCACGCTCGCTGCCCGATGTGACGCGGTCATCGACTTTAGCCTCCCCGCTGGGACACGGCACATCCTGGAGGTGTGCGTGCAACAGAAGGTGGCCCTGGTCATCGGCACGACCGGGCTGACCCGAGACGACCACGCGGCGATCGACCGCGCCGCGGCGTCGATCCCGGTGTTGCAAGCCCCGAATATGAGCCTGGGGGTTAATTTATTGTTGATGCTCGTGGCCGAGGCAGCCAAGCGGCTGGGCGACGACTACGACATCGAGATCACCGAGAGCCACCACCATCACAAGAAGGACGCCCCGTCGGGGACCGCGCTGGGGTTGGCGGAGGCGATCTGCGAGGCGACGGGCAAGCGCCTCGACCAGGACGTGATCGAGGGCTACTACGGCAAGGACCGGGTCCGCCATCGCGGCCAGATCGGGATCCACGCGTTGCGCCTGGGCGACGTGGTAGGGGAGCACACGGTGTATTATGCCAGCCAGGGCGAGCGGTTGGAGCTATCGCACATCGCCACCGACCGGGACATCTTCGCCCGTGGGGCGCTAAGAGCCGCCCAATGGCTGGTCGGGCGGGCCAACGGGCGGTACCGTATGGCCGACGTGCTGGGGGGGTAGACGTGCGCGTGTCGGAAACGCGGTATTGCGGTCTTGGAGGTGGCACTGGCTGCTTGTCAGCCAGTGCGAATACCTTAGCTCTCTGGTGATTACACTGGCTGACAAGCAGCCAGTGCCACCCGACGGCGTGCTAGGAGAAGTAGATCATTACGAGCCGCGACCGTGAGGGAGTGGTCGATCGACCGGTTGGTGTCCGGACCGCTCCCTCACGGTCGCGGCTCGTTGGAAGCGGTTAAACGGTGAACCATCGACGCTAGAATGACTAAAGGACACGGCGTTGGGATCGAGGAAATGGCAACCATGACCGAGGACTTGGCTCGATATCACCGACAGATGCTGCTGCCCGGGTTTGGGGAACAGGGGCAGCGCAGGCTTCTGGGCTCGAAGGCGTTCATCGTCGGTTGCGGTGCGTTGGGGACGGTGATCGCCAATATGCTCGCTCGCGCCGGGGTGGGGCACCTGGTCATCGTCGACCGCGACTACATCGAGCTGACCAACCTCCAGCGGCAGGTGCTGTTCGATGAAGACGACGTGACCGACGCGATCCCCAAAGCCGAGGCCGCCAAGCGCAAGATCGCCAAGATCAACAGCCAGGTGACCGTCACCGCGATCGTCGATGACATCAACCACACCAACGCTGAAAAGTTCGCT
>CBDCYN010000015.1:0-67358 GCA_965224205.1 Phycisphaeraceae bacterium | reverse complement strand
GCGGACCACCCGGTGTCGGGGTTCGAATAGCTGCCGGGCACGGGCGAACCCGGTATCGGTCGTGGTGCTGATCACGATCCGCCACCGGTCGTCGATGCACTCGACGAGGCGGGACACGAGCGGGTCGATCGCGTTGACCTCGCCGACACTCACGGCGTGGATCAGCAGCGTCGGACGGGTCTGTTCACGCGCCTGGGCAGGCGCATCGACACGGCCGAACCGAGCCCCCCAGTCGGTGCGCCACTTGCCGGTGCGCAGCAGCCGCGCCGCCCAGACCGGGCTGGTCAGCGCTGCGGCGGCGGCGTACACGAGATCGGTCCTTAGGCCCATACGGGCGTCATTGTAAGGCGGTCGGTCGGGTAGCGGTCAGCGGGCTGCCTCCGGGTCGGGGCGGGGTTGCCCTGAACTCTCCCCGCGTCTCCGTATTGTGGTTTCGATTACAATCCTCGCCATGCCGGACCGCTTCTACATCACCACGCCGATCTATTACGTCAACGACCAGCCGCACATCGGGCACGTGTACACCACGACGATCGCGGATGTGGTGGCGCGGTACCACCGCCTCAAGGGCGATGACGTGTTTTTCTTGACTGGCACCGACGAACACGCGGCCAAGGTCGTCGACGCCGCGGCCGACCGTCAGCTCACCCCCCAAGAGTGGGCCGACCGCAACGCCGAAGTGTTTGAGCAGACGTTCAACCGCCTGGGCATCACGAACAGCGATTTTATCCGCACCACGCAAGACCGGCACAAGACCAAGGTCATCGAGTACATCCGTCAGCTGCTGGCATCGGGCGACGTGTACGTCGGCGAGTACGAAGGTTGGTACGACGCGGGCCAGGAGGAGTACGTCCCGGAGAACAAGGCGAACGAGTACGGTTTCAAATCCCCGATCTCCGGCCGGCCGCTGGTCCGCAAGAGCGAAAAGAACGACTTCTTCGCGTTAAGCAAATATCAGGGCCGGTTGCTGGACCTGATCGAACGGGACAACCCCGGCTTTGTTCAGCCCGAGGCGCGTCGGCAGGAGGTGCTAGCGAGGATCCGCGAGGGGCTCAACGACGTGCCGATCTCTCGCGCCGGGGCGCGCGGCTGGGGGATCCCGGTGCCCGACGACCCGGAGCAGACGATCTATGTGTGGATCGACGCTTTGTTCAACTACCGGACCACGATCGATACCCCGCAGCGGCTGGCGTATTGGCCCGCGGACGTGCACCTGATCGCCAAGGACATCCTCTGGTTCCACGCGGTGATCTGGCCGGCGATGCTCATGGCCCTGGATTGGCCCCTGCCCCGGCAGGTGTACGCCCACAGCTTCTGGATCAGCGAGGGCAGGAAGATGAGCAAGTCGATGGGGAACTTCATCGACCTGGCGAAGATCGACCATTACGTCGAAACGTTCAGCCTCGACGCCCTGCGTTACTTCTTGGCGACCGCCGGGCCGATGGGCACGACCGACAGCGACTTCGCCGAATCCCGCTTCATCGAGACCTACAACGCGGACCTGGCCAACACCTTCGGGAACTGCGCCAGCCGGGTGTTGAACATGATCCACCGGTACTTCGGCGGGAAGATCCCTGAGCAGGGCCCGTCGGTCGAAGCCAGCAAGGAGTACGACACCAAGGCCCGCAAGGCGGTCGAGGCGGCCCAATCGGGGTTCGATCGGCTCCAGCTCCACGGCGCTACGGCGGCGGCGTTGGACCTGATGCGGGCGGTCGATCAGTACATCGAACAGACCCAGCCGTACAAGCTCGCGAAGGACCCGGACCAGCTGCCCGCGGTGGGGACCATTCTCTACAACTGCATCGAGGCGGTCCGGATCGCGTCCCTGTTGCTGTGGCCCATCCTGCCCGGAAAGGTCGAAGACCTGTGGCGGCGGATCGGGTGCGGGGCGTATGCGAGTCACCTGGCTAAGGGCGGAATGGGGCGACTCGATGAGTGGGCGGCGTGGGGGCAGACCCGTGCAGGGACCGCGATCGAAAAGGGCGATCCCTTGTTCCCGAGGTATACCCATCCCGGATGAAATGACGGCGTGACGCTTGTACGCGGCACAACCATTCCTTGGGTCAGAAGGGTCTGCGACGCGGCATTTTGATACGCGATGCGTATATCAAACCTGACCGGCACCGGTCCGGAGCGCCAGCTTGATTTGGCGCGACGCGACGAGCCGCTGTTGCTGGTGCTTGGTTACATGTGATCGACGATCGCCTGGCCGAACTGGCTGCACTTGAGCAGCTTGGCGCCGTCCATGAGCCGTTCGAAGTCGTAGGTGACGGTCTTGGCGGTGATCGCGCCCTCCATGCCCTTGATGACCAGGTCGGCCGCTTCGTTCCAACCCAGGTGGCGCAGCATCATCTCGCCCGAGAGGATCACCGACCCGGGGTTGACCTTGTCCTGATCGGCGTACTTGGGGGCGGTGCCGTGGGTGGCTTCGAAGATGGCGTGGCCGGTGTCGTAGTTGATGTTCCCGCCCGGGGCGATCCCGATCCCGCCGACGCACGCGGCCAGGGCATCGGAGACGTAATCCCCGTTGAGGTTCAGGGTCGCGATCACGTCGTACTCGGCGGGGCGGGTGAGGATCTGCTGAAGGAACGCGTCGGCGATGACGTCCTTGACCACGATCTCATGGCCGGTCGATGAGGTGAACTTACGCCACGGGCCGCCGTCGATCTCTTGGGCCCCGTAAGACTCCCCAGCCAGGGCGTAACCCCAATCACGGAACGCGCCCTCGGTGAATTTCATGATGTTGCCTTTGTGCACGAGGGTGACGCTGTCTCGGTTTTGCGTGATCGCGTACTCGATCGCGGCTTTGACCAGGCGACCGGTGCCCTCCTGTGAGACTGGCTTGACCCCGAACCCGGCGGTCGCGGGGAACCGCACTTTTTTGTACCGATCCGGGAAATTTTCGCTCAATAGGCGTTTGAAGGCTTCGCAGTCGTCGCTGCCGTGCTGGAACTCGATGCCGGCGTAGATATCTTCGGTGTTTTCCCGGAAGATCACCATGTCGACGAGCTGCGGCTGCTTCACGGGTGAGGGGACGCCTTGGAAGTACCGCACGGGGCGTAGACACACATAAAGGTCGAGGATTTGGCGCAGGGCTACGTTTAGCGATCGGATCCCGCCGCCGACCGGGGTGGTCAGCGGGCCTTTGATCCCCACGCGGTATTCGCGGAACGCGTCGACCGTCTCGGCTGGCAGCCAATCGTCGGTCTCTTTGAATGCCTTTTCGCCGGCGAGGACCTGCTTCCACGCGATCGAGCGGTCACCCTTGTAGGCTTTAGCGACCGCGGCGTCGAGCACGAGCTGGCTGGCCCGCCAGATGTCGGGACCGGTACCGTCGCCCTCGATAAAGGGGATGATCGGGTGGTTAGGGACCACGAGCTTGCCGTTGTCGAGGGTCACGGGCTGGCCCGCGGCGGGTGGGGTGGAGCTAAGGGCAGCGTCACTCATGCAACGATCCTCCTGATTCAACGATGAGGGTCTTGGGCTGACTGTTCTTACGAATCGGTGCTTAGCCCGACAAAGTAGCTTGACGGGGTGCTAGCGTCAAAGAACTCAGCGGGCGATGCGCAAGCGACAGGCAGTCGCACGAGGGGCTGACGGTGGTCCGTTTACTCAATGATGCCGGTCAGGCTGCTGTCTTGAGGCCGCAGTCGGATAGGTATCGCAGCAGGCGCTGACGGTCGGCGGGGTGGTGGAAACGATCGATGGCCAAGCCCATCCGTGCCGGGCCCTGTTCATGGGAATCATCGTGGAGGCGGACGACGTGGCCCGAGACGTCCACCGTGGTCGGGTTCTTCCCGGGCAGGATGGCTCGGGCTTCAACCGCGGTGCCCGGGTCCAGAGGAGCGTCTAACTCAAAACGGATCCCTGAGGTGCTGATGTCGTAGATGTGTCCAGCCCAGCTGTATCGCTTGGAACCCTTTGGGCGGACACGGATTAAAGTGTACATGGGCGGCAGCTTCAGGCGCGGGTCTTTGCGGTTTTCTCCCCCCGGGTTTTTTTTTCCTCTCATCGTGACACCTCGGATGGTCGTGGGTGGGTAGTTTGGGGTATCAATTTTAGTTTCATCGTCCAGGTCTATCCTTCGGTTTAATCCAACTTCGCGGCGGAGGGGTGGCCCTTCATGAACGGTGTTGGAGCCTACTGGGCCTGCGGGTCGATACCTATCTCCATGGCTGATCCCCTCGATCCCTCTAACCCATCCCCCACCACGGCAGCTACCGGGAGCAACTTGCTGAGTCGGCCCTGTCGGCTACTGCTGATCGGAACCTCCTCTGGGATCGCTTACCTCCGGCATATTTTAGCGCATGTCGACGAGGATCAAGCCCCGATGACCTGGAGTCTGTCACTACACGAATCCATGGCCCCCCCGCGCGGGGGGCTGTCTCGGGTCGAGCGGGAGGGTTTGCGAGAGATAATCGAGCGTCACGGCCCCATCAGCCAAACGTGGGTATGCTTGCCGCTGATTCTGCGTGGACAGATCCGTGACGTGGTGCAGGTCCTTGAGGCATCGGGGGTTGCCTGGCGGTTTCTGCCCACCCTCGCCGATCAGCTGGCGGGCCGATTACGCCCGGCCTTGGGCCCGTTATCGGTCGAGGCGGCCAGCGGTGGGGAGCCTCTCCGTTCGCCGCGAGGGTCGCGGGCGCGGCCAACAGCCGATCTGCCGCCCGTCGTGGTCCATGCACGGCGTGCGGGGTTTGCGGGTGACGTGGGCAGCGGCGACGTCGACCCGATGGTCCTCCTGGACCGCACCGCCGCGCCGCTGGATGAGCCACGCATCCGTGCGACGGTCCAGGGCAGGTCGGTGCTGATCACCGGCGCCGGGGGGTCAATCGGCAGCGAGTTGGCGCGGATCGTATGCCGGTTCGAGCCGTCGCGACTCGTCCTGGTCGAGCGGTCTGAGAACGCGCTATTCGAGATCGATCACGAGATCGCCGCGTCGTTTCCCGGGATCGACCGGCGGTCGGTCCTCCACGACGTTACCGATGCCCCGGGCACGGAGGCGCTGGTCGCCAAGCACCGGCCCGATGCTATTTTCCACGCCGCGGCGCATAAGCACGTACCCATGATGGAAGACCACCCCGCCCAGGCGGTGGAGAACAACTTCTACGGCACGCGCAGCATGGCCGACGCCGCGGATCGGTCCGGGGTCGAGCGGTTCGTGATGATCTCCACCGACAAGGCGGTCAACCCCAGTTCGGTCATGGGCGCCACGAAACGGATGGCGGAGCTTTACATCCAGGATCTCAATGGGCGCAGCGGCTGTATTTTCTCGATGGTGCGGTTTGGCAACGTCCTGGGTTCGGCGTGCAGCGTGTTGCCGATCTGGAGCAAGCAGCTGTCGCGGGGCGGGCCGATCACCGTCACCGACCCGGACATGCATCGGTTTTTTATGTCGATCCCCGAGGCGGCAGGGTTGGTCCTTCAATCGGCCACGTTCGCTACGGGAGGAGAGGTTTTTGTCCTGGACATGGGTCAGCCGGTGCGGGTGCTCGATATGGCCAAGCGGTTCTTAGGTAGCTACGGCCTGGAACCAGGTGTGGACGTGCCGGTGCAGATCACGGGGGCCCGCCCGGGAGAAAAGCTCTACGAAGAGCTAGCCTATGGCGATGAGGAAATACTGCCCACACCCCACCGGTCGATCCAAAGATGGAAGACCGGCCGGCCCGACCCTCTTCACATCGCTGACGTTGTCGATACCTTCGATCGGTTGCGTACCCGAGGCGGTCTGCGCCCGTGGCAGGACACGAGCCGCGAATCCATCATCGCGGCGTTGCGTCGCGCCGTGCCCGAGATGGTCCATGCCGCGGCGGGTTGAGGGGCCAGCCCGTTGACGCGCGTCTGGGTTGGACGAATCGGCACCGATACCCCGTCGCTACTACGATGAGTTATGATGCCGGCCTTGGATGGACGGGCGCCCCGGGAAGACCTCCCATGCCCGTTGCGTCCTGAGGGGACGGGCATGACCGTATCGTCATGCGGCAAGGCAATAGAAGCACAGCCATGCGTTTTATCAAGATGCACGGGATCGGCAATGACTACGTCTACGTCAACGGCTTCGAGCAGGCGGTGCGCGATCCTCAGGCGCTGGCGGTAAGGATCGCCGACCGTCACACCGGTGTGGGCGGCGACGGGCTGATCCTGGTCCTGCCCCCGCGAGAGGGGATCGAGGCCCACGTGCGCATGCAGATGTTCAACGCCGACGGCTCGGAGGCAGAGATGTGCGGCAACGGGATCCGCTGCGTGTGCAAGCTGGCTTACGACCACAAGATCTGCACCGCCGACCCGATGCGGGTCGAAACAGGCAACGGGGTGCTGTTGCTAGATTACACACTCGACGATCGGGGCAAGGTCGACCAGGTCACCGTGGACATGGGGCAGCCCGTGCTCGAACCCAAGCGGATCCCGGTCAACATCCCCGACCTCGAGCGGATCGTCAACCACTCGATCAAATCTCTCGTCGACTGGCCGGCTCGGTTGGGTGATGACTGGATCAAAGCCGCGGGGCTCGATCAGCGGATGACGTGCGTGTCGATGGGAAACCCCCACGCGGTGCTGTACTGCCGCGACGTTCAGTCCGTGCCCCTTGGCGACGCCGGGCCGGTGCTCGAGCACCACCCGGTGTTCCCGAACCGGATCAACACGCACTTCGTGCAGGTCCATTCGTCATCTGAAGTGACCATGCGCACGTGGGAGCGGGGCAGCGGCGCCACCCAGGCCTGCGGGACCGGGGCCGCGGCGGTGTGCGTCGCGGGTGTCCTCACCGGCCGATCGGACCGCAACATCCTCGCCCACCTGCCCGGCGGTGACCTGCAGCTCGAATGGCGGGCGTCTGACCAGCACGTGTCCATGACCGGCCCGGCGCGTGAGGTGTTTACCGGCGACTGGCCCGAGGATGAGCAATAGCGGTCATGTCGGCCTTGACCGCTCAAGGGAGATCAAACCATGATCAAAGTTGGCGTGGCCGGCTTGGGCTTGATGGGCTGGACCCATCTCGATGCGTGGAATAAACGTCACGATGCCCGGGTCGTCGCGGTCGCTGACCGCAACCCGGACCGGCTATCGGTCAAGAAAGAGGCTGGCAACATCGCCGGTCAGGCCAGCGGCGGGTTTCGATTTGCTGATCTCAAGCACTATGCTGACGTGACGGACCTGATCCACGACCCGCAGGTGCAGCTGGTTGATATCTGCCTGCCCACGCCGTTTCATGTCTCGTTTGCAAGTGAGGCCTTACGCGCCGGCAAGCACGTCCTGGTCGAGAAGCCGCTGGCCCGCACCAGCGGTGACGCTTACGCCCTGGCCCAGGAAGCCGAACAGGCCGCCTCGTTCGCGATGCCCGCGATGTGCATGCGGTTCTGGCCGGGCTGGGCGTGGCTTAAGCAAGCGATCGACGACCAGGCGTACGGCCCGGTCCTGGCCGCGACGTTCCGGCGTGTGGGCACGAACCTCGGCAGCCCGTTTTATCTCGATGGGCACCAGTGCGGCGGGGCGATCTTGGACCTGCACCTGCACGACACGGATTTTATCCACTACTGCTTCGGCCCCCCTCGATCGGTGACCAGCTTCGGGTACACCAAGCTGACCGGGGCGATCGACCACGTGGTCACCCGGTATGAATATGACGGCATCCCCCTGGTCGTCGCCGAAGGGGGGTGGGCGATGGCCGGCGGTTTTGGGTTCGAGATGAGCTACACCGTGAATTTCGCGCGGGCGACCGCGACGTTCCGTTTTGATGGGCAAAACCACGTCCGCCTAGCCGAAGAAGGGCAAGAACCGCGCGAGGTCGAACTGCCCCCGGGCCTGGGGTACGACGGGCAGATCGGGTATCTGGTCGATTGCATCAAGAGTGGGCTACGCCCTCAAACGGTCACGTTGACGGACGCGGCCCACGCCATCGCCACGGTGGAAGCGGAGGCCGAGAGCATCGAGACCGGCCAGCCGGTACGCCTGTCGCGTTCGCTTTAAGGCGTTGGCTTTTGGGGGCTCGTTTACGAGAATGACTGAGGGTGGACAAAAATCGCGGCGCCGTACACGTCGACGACCTTGTCACCGGCGTCGACCGACCCACACCGGTGATAGACGGCCTCGAGCCGGTCGAGTTTTGTCTCCGCGTCCGGTTCGATCGCCTGCTCCTGGCCCGGGGGGAACCCCCATCGCACCATCCCGTGGCGGGTCAGCAGCACCAGGCGGATACGGCCACGGCGGTCTCGGCCGCTGACATCGATCGCCTTGACCTGTGGGGCGTAGGGCTGACCCACCAGGAGGCTGGCCAAAGAAACCCCAGACCGCAGGTCCTGCCCGGGCCAGGCGTCACCGACCGGCGGGGGACCCGAAGCCACCGCGACGATCACCGGCAGGTTCAACGGCTCGAGGTGGTGGCGTTCGTAAACCCCGGGCAGCCGGACCGCCTGTTCATCGATCAGGTAGTAATCGGTCCCGTCTTGAACAACCGCTCTGGGCACGCGGTACTGGGCGGTGACCACCACGGTGCGTTGGCTTACCCGCCGGATCTCCACCACCCGTTTGACCCAAGGGTCATCTTCGAGCTGGCGAGCGGCTTGAGTTAAACGATGTTTAACCGGGGCCGTGAGAAGCTGCCGGGCGACGATACTCCGCAACGCATCTTGTAGCGCCGTGCTCATCCACATGGGCGCCGGTGATAATACCACCCGGTCTTCCGCTAGCGGGTGGCGGCCGGCCGATTGGGCGTACCGCATCAGCCGGGGTTGACCCCACCCCCAAGCAAGGACGAGGCACAACATGAAACCGACGATCGTGAGCACACGGATCCCGATCAGGGTGCGCGTGGGATCCCATTCAGGAGTGCGGCCCCACTTTCTCCCCCGGGTCACCTTCTTGTTCCGTTTAGAAAACCACATCGAGATCATCACCTCACCCGAACTAACCCCAAGCCTATCATCTGTGACCCATTGAGCGGGTCAGATCCAGTTACGACATCGGCAGGATCGAGCTCAATACACCAATCCAAATCGGGTCGGCTCGGGTCGGGCCGGTTCAGGGCTCCGGGCCGCGGATTATGGGTTAGCGGCTATCGCGTTGTTTGCGGCCATAGATAGGTTGGTGGAGGGTTAATCGACGTTGGACGCCGCACCGGCTTGGGTGACCCGGACCAGTGTTTGTAACGATTCTTCCGCTACGCCCGAATCCATCACTTCGGTCGCCATCGTGAACCCCGTCAATAAATCATCCGCCACATCGGCCACCAGCAGTGCCGCGGCGGCGTTGAGGCCCACGATTTGCCTCGCGGGTCCGGCCTCACCACGTAGGACCCCCCGGATGACCTCGGCACTCGCTTCGGGCCCGTCGGCGCAGAGGACGCTGGGGTCGACGACCGTTAGCCCCAGATCCTGTGGATGGACCTCATAGGTACGGACTTTCCCCCGTTGAAGGTGGCTGACGCGGGTGGGGCCGGTAATGGTCAGCTCGTCTAGCCCACGGCACTGTTGCGGCGGTTGGTCGGAAGCGCCGTCGATCCGGCCGTGGACGACCATCGCGTGGGCACTGCCGAGTTTCGCTAAGACGTGGGCGATCGGCTCGGTCCAGTCCGGGTCGAACACGCCGATCACCTGGCGCAACGCCCCCGCGGGGTTGGTTAGCGGCCCCAACAGATTGAAGAGGGTGCGGAAGGCCAGCTGCTGGCGCACCTCTACCGCGTGCTTCATCGCCGGATGGTGGGCCGGCGCGAAGCAGAAGCACAAGCCCGCTTCGTCCAGGCACCGCGTGAGTGTTTCGGGTTGGACCCGCAGCGTCACGCCCAGGGCCTCGAGGACCTGCGAGCTGCCCGACCGGCTCGTCACCGATCGGTTCCCGTGCTTGGCGACCGCGACCCCCCTCGGCCTGCCCGCCGCCGCTGCGACGATCGCCGCGGCGGTGGAGATGTTAAACGTCCCGCTGTGGTCGCCGCCGGTCCCGCACGTATCGATGATCGTTAGCGCGTCTGGGGCGGTTACCGCGGTGGCCTTGGCCCGCATCACCCGCGCGGCCCCGAGCAGCTCCTGCGTCGCGGGCCCGCGCAGCTGGATCATCGCCAATGCCGCGGCGGTCTGGGCCGGTGTGGCCTTGCCGGTCATGATCTGTTCAAACAGGTCGTGGGCTTGATCCTCATCGAGGCGGTGACCGGCAACGAGTTGGGCGAGTAGGTCCTTCATGTGGGCGGCTCGCTTTGGGG
Organism: Phycisphaeraceae bacterium; assembly: GCA_965224205.1. GTDB lineage: Bacteria > Planctomycetota > Phycisphaerae > Phycisphaerales > Phycisphaeraceae > CBDCYN01. The sequence continues at coordinate 57,169 of CBDCYN010000015.1, read as the reverse complement.
CAGCGGCGGGGGATCGATAATCAGACCAATTCGGTGATCAGCCACAACATCGCCGCCGCCAGGACCATGAACATAACGATCTGCAACGCCAGTGAGGTCGCCTGGCTAGGCAGCCGAGAGAGATCTTCAAGCTTGATCGCCTTGTAGACCACCGAGATCGCCGCGACCATGGGCAGCAGCAGCAAGATCCAATAGTCATCGAGCCGCAGCGGTTCATGAAACACCTGGAACCCCAGCGGGAACCCCAGCATGCCCGGCGTCAGAACCGTTTGTAAATCGATGAGGACGAATAGCGGCAGGTCGGGACTCAACATGACGGTGTGATCCTCGTCGCAGTGGGTTGGGGGCGGGGGCCGCGGCGGGGGAAGGAGCGTCTAGGCTGCATCGGCACCCCCGCATCGCGACGGGTCGCGGTAGATGACGTCGAAAATCGCTAGCAGGTTCAGCAGGCCAGCCAGCGCGGTGTAGAGGATCCCCTGCTCGTTCATGTGCCCATAACTGGGCTCGAACCGCGCCCCGAAGCTCGGCTCGAAGGTGTCGTCGTCGAATCTCGAGACATCGTGTTTGATCCTTTTCTGGTAACGGTCGACGACCCACGACGGCCCCATCAGCGACTGGGCGTAGAACCACGCGGGGTGGTCGTCACGGGCACAAACACCGACCCCTCCGATCAGCAGGCCACCGATCCACAGCAGAATAATGCTCACACCGATCGCCACCGCCCGGCGGGGCTCGCCGAGCAACAAGTACCCGCCGCCCGGGACCAGCCACTGACCGATCGCGGCACCGATGTGCCAGCCCGGTCTCCTGTCGATCCTGGTCGTTTTGGCCATTTCGTGTTACGCTCGCTGGGGTGTGCCGGCTGTGCTGTGATAGCGTGGGTCTGCGCCCGATAATACCTATTGACAAATGGACTATTCGAGATAGTGTAACCGCCAGCCCGTGGTGGGCCAGTCCGTGAGCTGCCGGGCGGGCCTGTTTGTGAGGGTACGCGGTCTTAACCCCTTTGGAGTGATTAGCTATGTTCGAACGGATGCAAGGGACGCCGACGTCGCCAGGAATCTTGGCCGTACATCACCCCAAGGTTCGGCTGGGTTGGTGGGGGTTGTGTGCGTTGGATGATGAAGATGACCTTGATGAAGACGATTTTTTTGACGATGAAGACGAGGATGAGGACGACCTCTTCGACGACGACGAGGACGAGGACCTCGACAACGACGACGAGGACGACTTCTTCGACGAGGACGAAGACGATTTCGATTAACGATCGGCCTTGCCCCTAACCCCGGGTCGGCTGATCCGGCTTTACAGGAGCACGAGCCATGGCGAAGAACCCTCCCAACGGTCCCACGGGTCAGCGAGAAGAACGCCGCCAAGGAGGGGATCGTCGGGATTCCGTTGTAGAACGGCGGACCACCCGGGGAACGGGCCTCGAACGGCGGCGCGGACCGGGCCGCCGGCGCACCGACTTCATGAAAGCCGCCGAAGAGGGCCAGATGACCAGCGAGCAGTTCCTGTTCGTCATGGCCATCGACGCCTACAAGCGCGTTAACCACCAGCCCTACCCCACCTGGACCGAGGTCTTAGAGGTAATCCGTAAGCTCGGATACCGCAAGACCTGCCCGATGGAACTGAACCTTTCAAGCTGCGAGGACTGGACCGAACCGGCCGACGCCCCGGCGTTTCCCATGGCTGAAGAGTCGGTTTCGGAATCTTGATTGATACGCGTTGCGTATTGAAATATACCCATCTTGGTCAGGCGTCGCCGCGGGACCAAGCGAGATGTCTGCGGGGCCCTTCTGGGTTAGGATGCCTCGATGCCCGACATCCGCCCGTACACGATCGCGGTCCTGTGCTACCTGTTCGACGAAGCGGGTCGCGTGCTGCTGTTGCATCGTCACAAGCCACCCAACCAGCACCTGTACTCGCCGGTAGGCGGCAAACTCGACCGCGACGGCGGCGAGAGCCCGTCCGCCTGTGCCCTGCGGGAGATACGAGAGGAGACCGGGCTGACCCTTGAAGCGTCGGATCTGCACCTAACCGGCTTGGTCTCGGAACGGGATTATCTCAGCAGCGGGCATTGGCTGATGTTCCTTTACGAGGTCACCAAGCCGGTAACTGTCGAAAAATTGAGTTTTGAGGAGGGCCAACTGGGCTGGCACGACGCGGGATCGATTGACGACCTGCCGATACCGGAAACCGACCGCGTCGTGATCTGGCCGCTGTTCTGGAGATACCGACGGAAGTTTTTCTGCGCTCATATCGACTGTGACCAAGGCCGCCTCGCCTGGAGAATTGAACAGCCGGCAAAGGATTGTTAATTATTCATTTATACGATCTTGTTTTTTTGTCTTGCCCAAGCAAACGTCATTCTTTTCTGTATAATAAAAGTGGGTCGGACAGGATAAGGAGTGACGTGTAGAAAGACCATAGACAACCCAACAACCAAGTCCGGTGGGTGCCTAGTGAACCTGTCACGAGGGAGTGCCGATTATGCCGCGGGCGCCAGCCAATTCGACCAGCCAGTGGGTACCTTGGAGTGAACATCCAGGCAAGGCGTTAGATTCGACGCAGAAGCTTATCTCCGCAGACGCGATCGCCGTCGCGGTTGTGCACGAGCAGAAGCCTCAACCCGATGAAGTGCTGGCCTGTCGTGGATGGGATCATCAAACCTTAAACGATTGGCTTATCACCTCCGCGTCGCAAGACAACCTATTCAAACAGGCCAAACGACGCGGCGGCGCAGCTAGCGAGAAGGGCTCCGGGGAAAATGGGTCGGTTTTGACCGCTCAATATGACCATGTGATGGTCCATATGAGCCCCGAGTCTCTGCCGCTTCGTCGATGGTGGCTTCTGCTCATGGCGCGACGAGCCAAGCCGTTTGCCCCCGATGAGCAGCAGCTGGCTTCGTTGATGATTCAGCAATGGCGAGCGAGGTTTAACCAGATCGAAGAGCCGGGGATGGGGCGGCTTTTGATCGGCCATGATGACCGTCTGATCACCGCGGACCCCTGGACCCAAGCGATGCTGCTGCGCGAGCCGTCAGCCCTGCCGACGCTGCTGGAATCGATGCACCAGATTGCAGCCCAGAGATGGGGGGACGGGGCTGATTTCGAGACGCACGATTTTTCGATCGATCTTCCCAAGCAGCTGTACTGGGTCTGCTTCCATCGCAGGACCGTGCTTAGCCCACCGCGTTTGCCCCAGTGGTATCTCGAGATCCGCCAGCTCGAGCCCGACGAATTGCCCCCGGTGGGCGCGGTGGAAGACGACCGGATCGCCGAATCGATCGCGTTTATCCACGAACGGTTCAATAAGTCGCCCAGCCTCGAGCAGATCGCCGCTGCGGTGCACCTCAGCCCATTCCATTTCCACCGGCTTTTCTCCAAACACGTAGGCATCAGCCCCAAGCAGTACCTGCAGAAAAAGCAGCTCCAGATGGCCAAATGGATGTTGCGGTCCAGCCGCGAGTCAATCGGCAAGATCGCCAGCCGTTGTGGATTTTCCAGCCACGGCCATTTTACCAGCACGTTCACCCGGTTGATCGAAGCCAGTCCCAGCCAGTACAGAGAAAAGCACTGACTGAGCGTACGTCTTTTGCGTCGGTCAACGCCTCGTCATCGTGTGCCTCGCGGCGCCATGCAGCCATCGATACAGTCGATCCGCGGGCAAATCGTTGGCAACAAATGGTCGCTCAGCGGCCGCTGCATCGTCAAGGACGGCCGCCGCCGCGGCGTCTCCGCTCCGCACCGCGCCCTCCATCGTGGCCGGCCAGCCGGTGTCGCACCAATCACCGGCCAAGAATAGATTCGGGATCGTGCCCCGCGCGGAGGGGCGCATCGCGGTCACCCCCGGGGTCGCCGAGAAGGTCGCCCGTTTTTCCTTGATGACTCTCGCGTGGACGAGCGGGGCATCCGCCCATCCGCCGGTCGCGGTCAAGGCGTCGCGGATCTCTCTTTCACAGATCTGGATAATCCGCTGGGCCGGCTGGGCGACCAGATCATGGGCGGCGCTGATGACCCCGTGGAGGTGGTGGGTGGCCCGGCCGTTGATCAGCGTGTCCGGATCCCGGCCCTTGTTGAAGATCCAGTGCAACGGGCTTCGCGTCAGGACCAGGTGGGGCAGGGTCATCAACGGTCGGCCGTTGCGGGCCCCCTCACCGGAAAACCAGAAATGGGCACCGATGATCGGGCTGACTTGGACTTCACCCAGCCGTTGCAGCCGGTCGTCGTCCCGCTTCATCTCGGTCGGGCACAATTTCAGCAGCCGATCGAACGGGACCGTACCCACAAACGCGTCGGCGACGAGCCGCCGTTGGTCCGATAACACCAACGCCTCAATGGCCCCCTTACGATAATCAAACCGCTCGGCACTCGTCGACAGCAGCATCTGCCCGCCGCTGGCGGTGATCACCCGTTGGGCCCGGTCGTACAGCTGCACCAGGGGCACCATGGGCAGGCCCATCATGTACGCGTCGTGGGCACCGATAAACCCCTCTTGGAAGACCTGGATCGCGTACCCCGCGTTGACGCGCTGCGGTGTTTCATTGACCGCCCCCGTCACGATCGGTGACCAGAACTGCTCCACCGCGGCTGGGGGTTGGCGGTGCTGGTCGAGCCATTGGCTAAACGTGATTTGTTCGAGCTGCCTGCGCCGCGACCGGTCCATCCGGACCATGGCCCACATCGCCCGGGCGATCGCGCATTTCTCGGTAGCGGTCAGTGACCTAAGCCGCATCAGCGAGCGTGTGAGATGAAAAGGGGCCGGCAGGTCGTCGGCTTCTAATTCATCCACCGCGCCGCGGCCGTCCCAAAAATACAGCCGCCGGTGCCATTGAATCTGGTCGAGCACCCCGAGGCGGCGGTAAAGCTCAATCAGGTGTGTGCAGCAGCCCAGCAAGACGTGCTGGCAGTTGTCCACCAGGCGCCCGGTGGACGGATCGACAAAACTTGTCGCCCGCCCCCCCAGGCGTTGGCGGGTCTCGACCACGGTGACCTGGATACCGGCCGCAGATAATCGGACCGCCGTCGCGATCCCCGCCAGCCCCCCACCGACCACAATCACGGATGATATCGGTTGCCTAGTGGGATTCTTCATGACCGGCTGTCGGACTTGGGCTCTATCGGAAAAACTCTGATCACGTCCAAGGTCGCCGCCCGCCTTGTCGCTTACTTCGCTTCAGTGGTGAAACACGGTCGGGCTGAACCTCACTGAGCGGACTCATGAGCGGGCTAACCCCCGCTGGTACATCGCCCGCATCGCGATCCCCAGCTTCTGGGGCGAGCTTAGCCGTACCCGGCTCGTAAGCACCCGTCTAGGGTTTTTGGCGATCTTCTCGAGAAGCCCGCGGTAGATCCGCATGATCGCCCAGCTCGTGGGTCGGCATGGCGCATCGATCCACCGCTCAAGGTCCCGCGATGATTCGTAAAACCGCCTGGCCCGGTCGATCTGATACCCCATCAGCTGATCAAACGATCCGCTGGCCTGGCCGCTAGCCAGCTGCCGCGTAAACGCCGGGGGATCGATCCCGAATTGTTGCAGCTCGTCGACGGGCAGATACAGACGGTCGCGGCGGGCGTCCTCGACGAGGTCACGCAAGATATTCGTCAGCTGAAGGGCGATGCCGCGGTCCCGTGCTAGCTGACGGGTCTGCTCGCCCCCCCCGTACCCCCAAACACTGATACACACCAGCCCGACCACGGAGGCGACTTTGTAGCAGTAATCCCGCAGGTCATCGAATGTGCGGTAAAGCCGCTGCTGGAGGTCGCAACGCTGCCCTTCGAGCATGGCCTGGAGATACGCGATGTTGATGGGGTACGTGCGCATCACCTGGTTAAACGCGGGCCAGATCAAGCCCGTGGACGCGATGTCGCTACCCACAGGGATGTCGGGCGGGTCGGCTCCCCCCTGGACCACGGATTGGAGCTGGCGGTTGAACTGCTCGAGCCGCGCTAGGCCGGTCGTGCCGGGCTCGTCGGCGTTGCCGGTCGCCCCGCGGGGTTCGTCAGCCAGGTCGTCACAAGCCCGCATGAATGCGTAAATGACATACAACGCTGACCGTTTCGGCTCGGGGGTGAGCTTCAGCCCATAGTAGAAATTCCTGGCCCGGGTGCGGGTCACGCGGTGGCAGTACGCGAAGGACCGACGCAGGGTCTGGCTTAGATCCTCGATCCGGCTCCGCTCGGGGGCAGCGCTCGTCCCATCGCTCGTTCGCACGTCCGTCATCGACGATCGACCCTCACCGGCGTACACGGCCGGGGACCGCGGGCAAAAGGCGGCCCGCTAACGCCCGTATCATCAGCGCGATCTTCGCCCCTTTGCCCAGCACCGGGCGATGGGTGAGCGTATCGTATCCCTGACGCTCGATCATCCGCAAGATCGACTCACCCCCCGCGGTGAACAGTCGGATATCCACGCGGATGTCCGCGTCGACCCGCGGCCACAACGCCCGGCCCTGCTCAAACAACAGCCAGGTGCGATCCACAAGCTCTTTCATCGCGGACACAAACGGCCCACGCACCGCCCGCAAACCCGCCGTGTCGCCCGGTTCACCGCAGCAACGGTGTGAGAGACGGTCTAGGCCACCGCGCCGGCTCTGCGTGGCGGCGCCACCACTGACCCGGACGGCACCGACCATGGTCTCGATATCGAGATGGTGCTTGCACGCCACGTCCGCGGGGAGGTACACCCGGTCCCGCTCGAGGATATCGCGACGCACGTCCTGCCAAAAATTCGCCAATTGCAGCGCTGTGCATGTGGCGTCGCTGAGCTGCTGACGATCGTCGTCTCGGTACCCGCACACGTACAGGACCAGCCGGCCCACGGGGTTGGCGCTACGCGTGCAGTAGTCGAGGACCCGCGGCCAGGTATCGTACCGGGTGACGGTCTGGTCCTGGATAAACGCGTCGACCAGGTCGTCAAACGGTTTACGAGGGATCCCATGCCGCTGGACCGTCGGGTGAAGGGCGACAAAGACCGGGTGACGCGGCTGCCCGTCGTAGCAGCGATCGATCTCGGTCCGCCACCACGAAAGCAGTTCGAGGGATTGGCCCCGATCGCCGGTCTCGTCGCCCAGGTCGTCCGCCCACCGGCAGAACGCGTAGATATTCCTAAAATCCTCTCGCAGCCGCTTGGGCAGGAACCAGCTAACGACACTGAAATTCTCGTAATGGGTCTTGGCCAGACGACGGGTATAGTCCGCCGCTTGCTCATAGCTTAAGCGGGGGCAGGACCTTGGTCCGTAGGTTTGAAGTTCGTCGAGCAGCGTCGCGGTCAACAGAGTCTCCCAAAGCCGCATCTTATCGAAACGACGCGGCCGCGGCATCTGCCGCGCACCGCGACGCGGGCACGCCGGGCCCGTGCGCTTCTCTGAGGCTGGATACCTAACGCTAACGCGAAGCGTGTGTCCCCGTCGAAGCCTGTACGTCTTGAGGATATTCCTACGGGTGCGGCGTCGTGACCATCATCGCGATCGCTCATCGTTCAAAGTTGGACGCTCCCGAAGACCGTTGACGCGCGTTGTCGCGGCGAAGGTCGCCTAAGTCATTGCTACACATAACCCCGCACCGATCCTGGCCGGACAATCCCTGGCGACGGCGGTATAGTGACGGCCTGAGCCCGACACCCCCGCTTTGTGCAAGGACCACATGAACGTTCCGGACCTTCCATCACTGGATCTTGATCGGCGCATCCAGACCGTGTGCCTGATGGTCCTTAGCGCCATCGCGGTGGGGGCGGCGTTGAACTGGCTAAGCCCGGTGCTCGTGCCGTTTGTCCTAGCGGTGTTCTTTTCGTACTGCCTTACGCCGGTGATCGAGCTTTTGATGAAGCACCTGCGGATCCCGCGTTACGTGGCGATCGGGGTGGCGGTATTGTTGGGGTGTGTGATTTTGGCGCTGCTGTGGCTGCTGGTGTCGGCGTCGGTGGCGCAGATGGCCGCAAACTCACAGGTCTACAGCCAACAGATCAACCTGCTGCTGGAAAAGACCGCTCAGATGCTTCCGTTGGAGCGGTTCGGGGTCAAGAAAGACGACCTGACGCAATCGGTGATCGAATACGCCCAGAGCTCGGTGGGCACGATCGCCAAGGGGATGATCGGCTCGATCGCCAACATCCTCTCCAACGGGATGCTGGTGGGGATCTTCATGATCTTTATGCTCCTGGGCCGATCGCCGGGGCAGCGGCCAACGGACAGCCTGCTGAGCGTGGTCGAGTCGAGGATCAAGAGCTACGTCCTGACGATGGTGTTCGTCTCGGGGACCACGGGGGTGTTGGTAGGGCTGACCCTGGCGACGCTGGGGGTGGAGTTCGCGTGGGTGTTTGGGTTCTTGGCGTTCTTGTTCAACTTCATCCCCAATATTGGGTCGGTGATCGCGACGCTGCTGCCGGTGCCGGTGGCGCTATTGAACCCGGAATTATCGGTTACGGTCAAGGTGTTGGTCGTGGTGATCCCCGCGGGGATCCAGTTCGTTGTCGGCAACCTGATCCAGCCAAAGCTCATGGGCCAGTCGCTGGACCTGCACCCGGTGACGGTGCTGATCTCGCTGATCTTTTTCGGGATGATCTGGGGCGTGATCGGGATGTTCCTGGCCACTCCGATCACCGCGGTGATGAAGATCCTCCTGGGGCGGATGCAGCTCACGGTCCCCGTGGCGGCGCTGCTCGCTGGCCGGCTAGACAACCTAAGCTCGCCGTCGTCACCGTGACATGATTATGCCTTACCCCACTGCTCCAAAGCACGCACCAATAGGCGCACGCCGAACCCCGTGGGCCCCTTATCTGGGAACAAGGGGTTCTTCCCGTCCTTGACGTCCGACACCCCGGCGATGTCGATGTGAGCCCATGGGGTCTTGGGTAGGGCGGCGAAATCCTTGGGGTCGACGAAATAACTCAGGAACGCGGCACCCTGGATCGGGTGGGCCTCACGCCCAGCGGAGTTGACGATATCGCTGTGCGTGCCCTGCATCTGCTTCTTGTGTTCATCCCACAGCGGCAGGTGCCACAACCGTTCTCCGCTATCGTCGCCGGCTTGTAGGAGGGTGTGGCGCAGCTTGTCTTGATTGCAGAATAACCCCGCGCAGACACTGCCCAGGGCCACGACCACGCCGCCGGTGAGCGTCGCCAGGTCGACCACGGCTTTGGGCTGATAATGCTTGGCCGCGTACGCCAACGAGTCGGCGAGGATCAATCGGCCCTCGGCGTCGGTGTTGGTCACCTCGACGGTCACCCCGTTGGACATCGTGAGGATATCCCCCGGGCGGTAGGCTTTTTCGTCGACCATGTTCTCGGCGGTGGGGATCAGGCCCACGACGTGCTGGGGCAGGTTCAGCCGGGCGACCGCGTGCATGGCCCCGATCACGGCCATACCTCCGCACTTGTCGTATTTCATCCCGTCCATGCTTGCAGACGGTTTGAGGCTGTAACCGCCGGTGTCGAACGTCACCGCTTTGCCCACCAGCGTGATCGGGCCACGGCTAGAGGTCCCTTTGGCATTCTTCTTTTTCGACTTCGATTGGGGGCGGTGCTCGAGGCAGATCAACGCCGGGGGCGTCGACCCGGCTGCGCCGACAGCCAACAGGCCGTGCATCTTGAGCTGCTTGGCGCGTTTGGCGTCGATCACGGTGCATCGCAGCCCCACGCGTCGAGCCATACGTTGGCAACGGTCCACCAAATAACGGGGGTTGGCCACGTTCGGCGGGGTCGCGGCCAGTTCGCGGGCGAGGTTCACCGACTCCCCGATCGCCAAGCCTCGGTTCAACCCTTTTTGGCATGCCCCGTCGCTTTGGACCGTCAGGTCGACCGGTTTGGGATTCTTCGGATCCGACTGCCCCTGACCCTGGTACGCCTGATACCGGAAGTTACCGATCGCCAGCCCGTCGCCAGCGGCGCGACCGATGGGTTCAGCTTCGAGCCGGTCGCCCAGCCCGGTGGTGAGGTCCAGGCCCACACGCCGCAACCCCGCCGCGGACGCGGCCCGCACCAGTTTCGCGCTGCCCACGCGGATCGCTTCGGGCGTAAACGATTTCTCCTCCCCCAGACCGATGATAAAAACTCGCTTGAGTTTAGCCCGTTTGGCCGCTGTGCCCTTCCTGGAAACGGCCTGGCCATCCCCCGGGTACAAGGTCACCAGTCCACCTTTCTCAAGCAGAGTTTCTGGTCTAGCTATCGCTTGCGACAACAACCCGCCCAGCTGATCGTCCAGCTCGGCGTACCCCGCAGGCACCCGCGGCTTAGGGTTTTTGAACATCGCGACGGCGATCGCTTCGACCGAGCGGTTATCGGTCGCTGAAACCATCCGGATCTGTCGATACATAAGCAGGATCCCTCATGGCGATTTTATGACGCAGGAAGCCCTTGACTACATGATTGCCCTCCATGCTGTGCGAAGATACACGATGAGATGGGATGAGTCGACCAGAGGTTCGCTTGGGTGCCGCGGCGACCGACCCGGTAAGACATTAATACCACAGCGCCAAGTTGAGGCCTGGCTAGTGGTGGGTGTGTCCTTCCCGGATATACCCATCCCGGATGAAATGGCGGCATCACTCGTGTACGCGGCAAGGAAATTTTCGGCGTCCTGCGCGTGCCCGACGCCGTACTTTGATACACGATGCGTATAGAATGGGAGGACGAATCTTCTACGCTCTACGATCAACCCCGGCGTCGGCAAGATCACCGATACGGTCCCTGGATATACGTACGGATAGAATTCAAGAATGACGCAAAACCAGCGTAATCCCGGCCCCCTAGTCGCCACTTGGACCAAGCCGACCGACTCACACGAATGGTTCTTCAACCGCGAGCTGAGCTGGCTGGCGTTTAACCGTCGGGTCCTGCACGAGGCCCTCGATGAGCGCACCCCGTTGCTTGAGCGTGTGCGTTTCCTGTCGATCTTCACCTCGAATCTCGACGAGTTTTTCATGAAGCGCGTCGGGGGGCTCAAGCGGCAGATCCTCGCGGGCGTCTCGAGTGTATCGATCGACGGGTTGACCCCCGCCCAGCAGCTGGCGGCGATCCGGACGGTGGTCCTCGAACTGCTCAATGACCAGGCCCGGTGTTACACCCAAGAGATCTTGCCGCTGCTGAGGCAGCACCACGTGCACTTATTGAGCTGGGATGAACTCACCAGGGCCGAGCAACGGTTCGCCCAGCAGTATTTCCACGAGAACGTCTTCCCCGTGGTCACACCCTTCGCGGTCGACCCGGGTCACCCGTTCCCATTTATCTCAAACCTGTCGGTTTCGCTGGGGGTCAAGCTCTCACACCTGGGCAAAGACGACCGGCTGTTCGCCCGGGTGAAGGTCCCAGACGTTTTCCCCCGGTGGCTACAGCTCGAGACCGACGAGCACCAAGACGAATCCCGCTTCATCAGCCTCATCGACGTCATCCACCACCATCTCGATGCCCTGTTCCCCGGGATGCAAGTCCTTAGCGTTACCCCGTTCCGGGTTACCCGCAACGCCGACGTCGAGCTCGATGATGACGACGCCGAAGACCTGCTAGAGCTGATTGAAAGCGAGTTAAAGCAACGCCGGTTCGCCTCAATCGTGCGGGTTGAGCACGGGCCCAACCCCGACCCCTGGATCCTCAAGCTGCTGATGGAGGAGCTGGAGCTTTCCGACGCCGACGCGTACGAGCTGCCGGCCCAGCTGGACTACTGCGGCTTGAACCCGATCGCGGATCTGCCGTTGGCCGACCTCAAATACGACCCGTGGAACCCCGTGGTGCCCCCGATCCTCGCAGACAACGAAGCCGATCTGTTTAGCGTCATCCGCTCTGGGGACATGCTGGTACACCACCCATATGAGAGCTTCTCCGCCAGTGTCGAGCGCCTTGTGGCCGCCGCCGCGGACGACCCGAAGGTGCTGGCGATCAAGGTCACGCTCTACCGCATCGGCGAAAGCCGCCCTCTGATGGATAGCCTCATGCGAGCCGCTGAACGGGGCAAGCAGGTCATCTGCCTCGTGGAGCTCAAAGCCCGGTTTGACGAGCAGCGCAACATCTACTGGGCTCAGCAGCTCGAACAGGCGGGCGTGCACGTCGTCTACGGGGTCGTCGGCCTCAAGACACACACCAAGCTGATGCTGATCGCGAGACAAGAAACGGACGGCGTCCGCTGCTACACCCACATCGGCACGGGCAACTACAACGTGCAGACCGCCAAGCTCTACACCGATCTGGGCCTGCTGACCTGCCGCCCCGAACTGGCGCGCGAAGTGGTCGAACTGTTCCACCACCTCACCGGGCGGTCGACCAAATCAGATTACCGGTACCTGCTCGTGGCCCCGACGACCATGCGCAAGCGTTTCTTGAGCCTGATCCGTGACGAGGTCACTCACCACCAAGAGGGTAGGCCCGCGGGGATCATCGCGAAGATGAACAGCCTTGAAGACCGCAAGATTATCAGCGAGCTGTACCGCGCTTCGCAGGCGGGGGTGCCGATTGATCTGATTATCCGCGGTTTCTGCTGCCTGCGGCCGGGGGTCGACGGGTTGAGCGACCACATCAAGGTGACCTCGGTGATCGGGCGGTTCCTCGAGCACTCGCGGGTCTTCTATTTCCGATCCGGGGCCGACCCGCCCACGCAGGGGCAGTTCTTCATCGGCTCAGCCGACTGGATGTACCGCAACCTCTCGAACCGGGTCGAGGTGATCACCCCGGTCCGGGACCCCGCCTGCCGGCTAAAATTATGGGAGATCCTCCAGGTCATGCTCCGCGACCAACGCCAGTGCTGGGACCTGCACCATGACGGCAGCTATACGCAACGCCAACCGTCCGACCCGAAACAAACCGGCACCCACCTCACGCTCATGCAGCTGGCGCGAAAAAACGCGGGCCTGATTCAGGAAAATGGCGCCGGTGACGAACCGCCACCCAAGACGGCGCAACTAAAAACACAGACCCAGGCCCAGCCCGCGGACCCCGACCCGATGATCGATCAGATATGGGAGACCCCCTCGCCATTACAGCTCAACACGTCTTCGCCGCCGCCGTCCTCCTGAAACGGGCTGATGCCCTATCGGTAGAGATCGACGGCGTGCGGGCCGCGGCCGACATCGAGTGCGTGCACCGGATGCGCGTCGCGTCTCGTCGCCTGCGCAACGCGATGAAGCTATTTGAGCCGTACTTGCCTGCCCTCAGGCTCAAAAAGTGGAAAAAAGGGATCACCCGGGTCACCCGGGCGTTGGGACCAGCACGAGATCTTGATGTCCAGATCGAGTTTCTAGATCGGTTCATCAATGGATTGGCCCAATCGGACAAACGCCGCTACGAGCCCGGGATCGCCCGGCTGCTGCTGAGGCTGCGTCAACAGCGACAGCGCGTCCAGCCCGGCGTCATCTCCGCGATGGACCGATTGGAAAAGACCGGGCTGGTCGGCAACATCCAACAGACGATGCGGCGGATCCAGGTCGAAGGCCGCGCCAGTCACGGCGTTAATGCCGACGCCCCCCACCGCCTCGAGCACCAAGCTGCCCAGGTCATCCTCAACGATCTCGAGCAGATGCTGGTCTTCGAGCGTTACCTGAAACAGCCCCAGCATATCGAGGAGCTGCACCAGATGCGGATCGCCGCCAAGCACCTGCGCTACACCCTCGAGGCTTACGCGTCACTTTACGAAAACAAGCTCAAGCCACAGATCAAGATGATGCGAACGATCCAGACGCTCCTGGGCGATATCCACGACTGCGACGTATGGATCGAGTCTTTGCCGCGGTTCCTCGATCGCGAGAAGGCCCGGTTTGAAGCGTTTTTCGGACACAGCCGGGGGTTTGGCCGGGTTAAACGAGGTATAGACTACCTGCTGGCCAACCGACGCGCCGCTCGGGCGACCCTTCACCAGGATCTTATTGAACTATGGGACCGGCTCACTACCGCTGGCAGCTGGCAGCAGCTAAGGCACCAGATCCAGGAAGATGACCGAAGGGTCGAGGTAGTTGTCAATCTAGACAAGAATCCGTTCACCGACACGGGGGCCAAGGAATCAAATTTCAGCAATCGTTGAACCGTTTACGATAAGAGTCATCGCACTTAGCCCCCTGTGAATCACAGGGGCTACACGGTGCCCATTCAGTCAACCTTGTAAGACAGAATTAGAGATAGAATGACGATACCGTGGTAGATGCGAGGAGAACAACAGGCAAGCAATCGATGGATCTAGCGGACCCATCACTTAACGCGACCGGTGTCGAGATTCAGGCCACCGCCGGGGGGTTCTCTCAGCCCAGCCTCGACCCGCACCTGGAGCCGGTCTTCGAGCTGGCCCAACGCTGCTGTTACGAAGACGCCCACGCCCACCAAGTCACTGCGTTGGCCCTGAACCTTTTTGAGGGGCTATCCAGCCTGCACCGACTCAACGACAAAAGGAAGCACTGGCTCACGTGCGCGGCGTTGCTACATGACATCGGCTGGGTCGATGGGGGCAAGGGCCACCACAAGGCGAGTCTGCGTTACATCGTTGAATCGCCTCTGCTGCCGTGGGAAAACCGTCAACGGCTGATCGTCGGCTCGATCGCCCGTTACCACCGCAAAGCCCTGCCCAGCGAGAAACACGATCACTACACTGCTCTCAAGCCCGGTGATCAGGCCGACGTCCGCCTTTTGGCGGGATTGCTGCGCACCGCCGACGGCCTGGATCGAGGCCATCGCAGCATCGTGCGGGGTCTACGCTGTACAATTTCACAAAACGCTATCGTGATAAGCTGCGTCACCCATAGCCCGGCCGACCTAGAGCGTGAAACGGCCCTGCGGAAATCTGACCTGCTCGAAACGGTCTTGAAACGAACGATCGAGGTGCAATGGTCCCTTCGGTAACGGACAACTCGGGTCAGGTCGTCGCCTTTATCGATATCGGCACGTACTCGGTGCGCCTGTTGATCGCGAGGTTCAACCCCAACCAGTCTTTCACGGTGCTCAGTGAGCAGAAGGAGCAATCCCGCCTGGGCGTGGGCGAGATCTTCGAGCAGAGGCTTGAGCAAGAAGCGATGCTCCGCACCGCGGTGATCTGCTCGAAGTTCGTGCGTATGGCCGAAGGATTCGGGGCCGAGCAGATTATCGCGGTCGCTACCGCCGCGACGCGTGACGCCCGCAACAGACGCCGGTTCCTGCACCTGCTCCAGAGAGAAGCGGGCCTCGACGTGCGGGTTATCTCCGGGAAGGAAGAAGCCCGCCTGATCTACCTGGGCGTGTCCCGGGGTTACCACCTCGACGGCCGCACCACGGTGTTCATCGATATCGGCGGCGGCAGCACCGAGCTGATCGTGGGCGACGAGCAAGAGCCGATGTACCTCACGAGCCTGAGGATGGGCTCGATCCGCCTCAGCCAGACATTCCAACTCAACGACCCGACCAGCCCCATCACCCCCCAGCATTATCAATTGGTTTGTCAACACGTCTGTAGCGCCGCGGTCCGGGCCATCCAGAGTATTAAACCGTACGAAATCGACCTGTGCCTGGGCAGCTCGGGGACGATCAACAACCTCGCCGAGATCGCCGCTAAAATGTTCCCAGATTCTGCTCCTACCGAGGGTCTGGTGTTGCGACATGACCATCTCCGGGAGGTCACCCAACGGCTGTGCGCCCTGCCCCTCGACGAACGCCGCAAGGTCCCCGGGATCAACCCCAGCCGGGCGGACATCATCCTCGGCGGCGCCGCGATTATCGAGTGCCTGATGGGTCAACTCAATATCGAGCAGGTTGTGACCAGCCCCCGAGGGCTGCGCGACGGGCTGCTGATTGACTACGTGGGGCGTCGCAATCCAGCAGGCCTGGAGGACCATTTCTCTATCCGGCGCCGCAGCGTCCTGCTGCTGGCTAGGCGTTGCGGGTTTGACGAAGACCACGCCAAACGGGTCTCCCACCTGGCGATGGACCTGTTCGATTCCGGGTCAAAAATGGGGCTCCACCCCTATGGTGAGAAAGAACGAGAACTACTCGGCTACGCGGGGTTGTTGCACGACATCGGGGTGTTCCTGTCGTTCGAGAACCACCACGCCCACACGTACTACCTGATCCGCAACGCGGACCTGTTAGGATTTGACCAGACCGAGATCGCGATGATCGCCGCCATCGCCCGCTACCACCGCAAGGGCGCCCCGAGAAAAAACCACCCCGAGGTCGCTGACTTGTCCAAGGCGCAACGCACCACGGTCTACCAGCTGGGGGTGCTGCTGCGGATTGCCGAGAGCCTCGACCGGTCCCACTCGGGGGTCATCGCCAACGCCGAGTTGGTCGAAGCGGGCAAGAAAACCGTGGCGCTGGAGCCCCGAGTGTCCGGAGATAGCGCCCTGGAGATGTGGGGTGTTCAGAAACAGGTGCGGGCGTTCGAGAAAGCGTTTGGATGCAAGCTCGTGATCAACCTAACTCTTGAATCACCTACAGCCCAGGAAACGACCAAGGTTAAGTCAATCAATGAGCCGGTGACGTCGGGTTAGGGCTCCTTCGCCTGTTCGCCGCGGGCCTGCGGCGGCGTGGGGCCTGTGACGGCTTCGAGATCCAGGAACCGCCTGGATTGATCGTACCCCATGTGGTAGAGCTTCTGGCGGTCATCGACCGTCAGCTCGAAATCGATCGAGGAGTAGGACCCGGTATCGATCAGCAGTGTGTTGTTCCATTGCCCCGACGCGACCCGAGCCCGATCGACCGAATCGAGCAGCAGCGACGCCACCTGCATGATGTATGTGGCCAGGCCGAACCGGCTCATCGTGTTGGTCTTCTGGGCGAAACGGTCGCGCACCAGGCGGATGGTGACCAGCGGCCGGGTCGTGTCGGGGAACAGGTCCGGCTCATCGATATGGGCTAACGCCCCATCGATGAGCGTCCGCCCTTCGAGCCGGCGGATCGCAAAGACCCCGGGGATACTCACCGAACACCGCACCGCCGCGGCCAGCGGGATCTGGGGTGTGAGTTCCTTTGAAAATACAAAAGGGCGTCCCGATTCGATATCGAGAGCAACAACCGACAGCGGCGTATCGAGGTCGGCGAAGCACCGGTGTTGCAGCGCGGTCCCGATCCATTTCTCCAGCCGCTTGCCCGAGTAGATCCCGTAGCGACGCAGCACCCCAGACGGCCGGAAGTCCAGGAACTGACGGAAATCCGTCCCCATCAACAGGTCCAGCGCCTGCTGGTGCGAGTACCCGCTAGCCAGCACCGCCGCCAGCAGCGCCCCGGCGGAGGAGCCGGCCCAGTGAGCGATGCGCCCGCCACGCTCTTCGATATCACGCAGGGCACCGAGATGGGCTGCTAGTCGGGTGCCACCGCCGCTAAGGTAGATGTTTAGATCCATAGGCCGCCGCGCTGCCGTGGCGCGTCCCAGCCCTTCTCGGGTCTAATCCTGCCGCTTTAAGAAGATACGGTCTCAATGGGTTGATTTCAAGGCCGCCGGCCATGGAACGGCAAATCGACCACTTGAGCGTCGGTTTTCCGGGCCCCCAACTGGAGCGCCAGCCGATCGCCCACCGCTCCGTGGGTCGCATCGATGTACGCCATCGCGATCGGGTAACCTAAGGTCGGAGATAGGCACCCGCTGGTGACGGACCCGATTTCCTTTTCCCCATGACAGACTTTCATCCCCTGCCGAGCGGTCCGCCTGCCCTCGAGCCGCAGCCCGACCAGTTTCTTGGAAGGGCCGTGTGCCTCAATCTTTTCTAGAGCATCTTGCCCGATAAATCGGACGTCGCCCGCATCGCCGCTGCCCTTATCGAGGCTGACCGCGAACCCCAGGCCAGCGGATAGCGGGTCGGTCGATTCGTCGAGCTCGTGGCCGTAGAGCGGCATTGCGGCCTCCATGCGTAATGTGTCTCGGGCGCCTAGACCGACGGGTGCGAGCACCTGCTGGACTTGCGGGTCATCACCCACCTCGCGCAGCATCATCTTGACCGTCATCGCCGCAGCGGTCGACGGGAGGATCACCTCTACCCCGTCCTCGCCGGTGTACCCGGTGCGGCTGATCGTCATCTTCAGAACCAGGAGAGTCTTGACGCAGAACCGGTACCGTTTTAACGTCGGCACCTCGCTCGAAAATCGGGCGATCGTCTCGATCACCTTCGGGCCCTGGATCGCGATCATCGCGGTGGTCGCCGTCTGGTCTTCTATCTTCACATCCCACGACCCGACGTGGGTGCCCAGGTGCTTGAGGATCTTCTCACGGTTCGAGGCGTTAACCACCAGCAGCCAGTGGCTGGCGAACCGGTATACGATCACGTCATCGAGCACCCCGCCGTGCTCGTTGCACACCAGGCTGTACCGGCACTGATGGTCTTGCATGTCGCTAACCCGACGGGTCAACACACGCTCGAGGAGGGTCGCCGCCTGTGCCCCAGAAACCTTAACCCGCCCCATGTGCGACACGTCGAATAATCCCCCGGCTGCCCGGACGCGGCGGTGCTCGTCGATAATCGAGCCGTAATGCATCGGCATCTGCCAGCCGGCGAAGTCCACGAACTTCGCCCCGTGGTCACGGTGCAACGAGTCAAAGGGAGTGCGCAGCAATGGAGCGGTGGCGGGCATGGTTTGTAGTGTACCCGATCGTCGGATCTTTTCGCGTCGCATGTGCGACCCACGGTTTGTCAACCGCCGCTATCCGTGGGTATAATAAAGGATCGCACATAGATTTGGAGCAAACACACGGCATGATAGAAGCATTGAAAGACGACAAAGTTGTGAACGAGCTAGGGGGCCGGTTCAAGTTTACCACCCTGGTGCAGGCGCGGATCCGCGAGCTGATGGAAGGGGCGAGGCCGTTGGTCGAGCGCCAGGGCCGCAACGATTTTGAAGTCGCGGTACAAGAAGTCGTTGAGGGCAAAATCACGCACGAGTTCCCGCCAGAAGATGAATCCGATGATGAAGAATAGGCGCCACTCATCGCGACGGGTATGCCGTTATGACCCGTGCACGCGGCGGGGATACTTCCGGTGTTCAGCGCGTAACGAGCGTAGGGGTTCATAGACGCGATGCGTGCAGGTCCTGTTTTATCGGGGACCGGGGTTCGATGAAGTCCCACTAGCGACAGCACGTGACCGTACCACCCTCTAGCACGGATCCAAAGCATATCGATTCCCCCGTTCCAGGAATCGATCCAGCCATGGACGCTCGACGGGTGATCGTGGCGGTCACCGGGGGGATCGCTTGTTACAAGTCCGCTTCGTTGGTTAGCCGCTTAACCCAAGCCGGGGCATCGGTCCGCGTGCTCATGACCGAGTCCGCCACGCGCTTTGTCACCCCCCTGACGTTTCAGTCGCTCTCCGGGTCGTCGGTCGTCTCCACGACTTGGGAAGCTCAAGACGGGCTCGAATCGCCGCACGTCGCGCTGGCTCGGTGGGCCCAATTGATGGTCGTCGCTCCCGCGACCGCAGATATGATCGCCAAACTCGCGGCGGGGATCTGCGACGACCCGGTGGGGCTGGTCGCCTGCGGCCTGCCCCCGCACACGCCCGTGCTGCTGGCCCCGGCGATGAATGCGCAGATGTGGAGCCACAAGATCACACAACGCAACCTCAACGCCCTCAAACAGCAACTTGGCTACCACGTCGTGGGGCCCGAGGCCGGCTGGCAGGCCTGCCGCACGTCAGGCCCAGGTCGGATGAGCGAGCCGCAGGCCATCTTTGACGCGGCCAAGTCGCTATTGAAGCATCCACCGGATCCCGATCCGACGTAACCGAGCGGTGAACGCGGTGCTAGCGAACCACGCGCGTAGCAAGCGGACTCCCCGGCTCAGGGGAGGGCGACGACTGGATAAGCAACGCGCTAGGTGCAGGTTGCCAATCGGCAGCTGAAGATTTCATCACAATCCCGCCCTTCGCCCTGCTTTTATAAGGCGATCCCAAACGCCACGGCGGGGACGCTCTAGAGCGTTTTGCGTCAATAATCGCCATATCCGCAAGAGGTGAAGTAGTTTTGGCACTCGGTGGGCGTGACGTCTGTCAGGGCATCGGCGATGGCGTCTTGGAGCGTGCCGAAGGTCTTGGCGGCGACGCGGCGTAGCCACGCCTTGACCTTGCTCCACAGCTTCTCGATCGGGTTCAGGTCCGGGCTGTACGGGGGCAGGTACCCCAGGTCGGCGTCGACGGCCTCGATCGCTTCGCGCACCGCGGCGGCTTGGTGACTCGAGAGATTGTCCATCACGACCACGTCACCCGGGCGCAACGACGGGGCCAAGAACTGCTGGGTGTAGGCCAGGAACGTCGCCGAGTTCATCGGGCCATCGACCACGACCGTCGCACCTTGGATCACCCCGTCGAGCCGGATCGCGCTGAGCATCGTGAGCGTCTTCCAGCGGCCGTGCGGGGTGCGGTCCACGCAACGCTGCCCGATCGGCGACCAGCCATACAGCCGGGTCATATCCGTCTTGGCCCCAGATTCGTCGAGGAAAACCAGATGGGCCGGGTCCACGAACCGCCGGGCGATCGTGAAGTTGTGGCGGCGTTGGGCCACGTCGGGGCGATCTTGCTCGGCGGCGATCAGCGACTTCTTTTGAGCGACAGCCCCAGCCGCTTCAACGCCCGGCACACCGTCGATTCCACGACGCCCAGGTTCAGCATCGCCCTCAACTGCTTGGCCGTGATCCCCGGCTTGGCCGCCACCGCCTCACGCATCCGTTGCTCATCGGCCGCCGTAAGCTTGACCGACCCCTTGGGCCCCGGCACCCCCGGCGTCAACACGCCCCGGCGGTGCCGATCACACCAGTCGCGAACCGTCGACCTCGCCACCCGAAACTGTCGTGATACCCCCGTGATCGTCTGACCCGACTCGGCGGCCCATACCACCCGCTTACGAAAATCCATCGAATACGCCATGACCTTGGCCTCCTTGCCAGAAATCTCTCTTATCGGCCAGCGGCGATTAATTACGCCAAGCGCTCTAGCCCCCAGGTCGTTCACGGCCGCGTTTACGATATGAGTCCCCTGGGGACCCGGGATGAGCATTCTCAGAGATTACACCCGGGCGTTCGTGACCCGCCCCATCGCTTCTTGAACGTTTTCCCGGCTGTTGAAAGCACTGAAACGGAAGTAGCCCTCACCCGATGCCCCGAACCCGCTGCCCGGGGTGCCCACAACGTGAGCCTCGTTGAGCAGATGATCGAAGTAATCCCAGCTCGTCACTCCGTCGGCAGTCTTGATCCAGACGTACGGGGCATGCAGCCCGCCGTACACCGCCAGCCCGACCGAGGTTAGCTCGCGACGAATCATGCTCGCGTTTTCCATGTAGAACCGGACCAGGTCACCGACCTGCTCCTGCCCCTCGGGGCTGTAGACCGCCTCGGCGCCGCGCTGCACTACGTACGACACGCCGTTGAATTTCGTGCTCTGCCGTCGGCTCCACAGCCGGTGCAGGTCGACCCGATTGCCCTGGGCATCAAGGCCGGTGACCGACCGGGGCACGACCGTGAAACCGCACCGCGTCCCGGTGAAGCCCGCGTTCTTCGAGAAGCTGCGGAACTCGATCGCCACGTCGCGCGCCCCGGGCACCTCGTAGATCGAATGCGGCAGGTCCGGGTCGGAGATGAATGCTTCGTACGCGGCGTCGAAGAGGATCAGAGTGTCGTGCTCCTTGGCGTAATCGACCCAGTGCTCGAGCATCTGCCTCGTGGCCACGGCCCCGGTGGGGTTGTTCGGGTAGCACAGATAGATCACGTCGACCGGGCGATCGGGCAGGTCGGGTGAGAACTCGTTGTCTGCCGTCGCAGATAGGTAAGTGAGCCCATCGTACTGTCCGGTGTCATCGGCAGGTCCGGTTTGACCGGCCATAACGTTGGTATCGACGTACACCGGGTAGACCGGGTCGAGCACGGCTACGCGGTTGCCCGGGCCGAGGATGTCGAGCAGGTTGGCGGTATCGCACTTGCTGCCGTCGGAGACGAAGATCTCGTCGTCGGCGACCTCACAGCCGCGCGACCGGTAGTCGTGCTCAGCGATCTTTTCGCGCAGAAACGCGTAGCCCTGCTCCGGCCCGTACCCCCGGAAGGTTTCGCGACGCGACATGTCGTCGACCGCTTGGTGCATCGCCTCGATCACCGCGGGTGGCAGCGGCTCGGTTACGTCGCCGATGCCCAGTTTGATGATCCGCGAGCCCGGGTTTTGGGCAGAAAACTCGTTGACCCGGCGGGCGATCTCTGGGAACAGATACCCGGCCCTGAGCTTAAGATAGTTGCTGTTGATGGTAGCCATGAATGTTCGTTCTCCGTTTCCTTCCTGACGGTGGACTCACGTTTTGACGGGCGGTCCCTCTGATGAGCCACGACCGTCAGGGAGCGGTCTTTTCACCGATTGCATTGGCTTGTTCAAGATACCGCCCCGTCACGGTCGTGGCTCGTTAAGAATACTCTTGAGTTTCGAGTCAGCGAACCGGCGGGCGACGTCAAGGGCCTCGTCGAGTTTTTCAGGGGCCTTCCCGCCGGCCTGGGCCATATCGGGTCGACCGCCGCCCCCGCCACCGGCAGCCTTGGCGACCTCGCGCACCCAGTCGCCGGCTTTGAGCCCAGCATCGATCAGCGCCTTGGGCACCGATGCGGACGAACGCGACCTTGTCGCCCGCGACCGCCCCTAGCAGCAGCGCGGCCTCTGGCCGTTTTTTACGGACCACATCCATCGCGGCGCGCAGGTCCGCGGCGTCAGTGACGTTGAGCTTGGCGACGATGACCTGCCCGTCGGACCGCTCAGCCAGCGACCGGGCCGCTTCAACCGCGGCGCCCGCCGAAGCCTTGCTCTGCTGCTTCTGATGGTCTTTGATCTTCTTTTGAAGGCGGGTGATCCCGTCACGCAGCTTTTGGCGGGTGAGAAGAGGCAAGGCAGCGCCCTCGATCGATTCGACCAGACCCGCCACGGCGTCGGGTAGTTTTTCTAACGGCTGATTTTCCAGGCCCTCTAACCTGGCCTCGAGCATCTGCCCCGAAGCAGCGACACGGTGAGCGTCGGGGCCGGTCAGGGCGGTGATCCGGCGAACGCCCTTGGCGACCGCTTCTTCCTGAGTGATGACGAAGCCCTCGGCGTCGCCGGTCTTGGCTAGGTGGGTGCCGCCGCAGAACTCGATCGAGTATTTTTCCCACTCTTGATTGTCGGGTTGGGCTAACAGGTCTTCGACGGGGGCCCCGATCGACACCACGCGCACGCGCGGGGGGTATTTTTCGCCGAACACCGCACGCAACGACCGGATCTTCAAGGCTTCTTCCTGGTCGGCTTCCTGGGCGTAGACCGGTAGGTCGGCGCCGATGTCGGTGTTGACGCTTTCCTCGATCCGGTCGATCTGCTCGGTAGAGACCGCGGCGTTGTGCGAGAAGTCGAACCGCAGCTTGGTGTCGTCGACGAGTGAACCCTTTTGCTGAACATGATCACCGAGCACGTCACGCAAGGCGCGGTTCATCAGGTGTGTGCCGGTATGATTGGCCATGATCTTGGCGCGGCGGGTGGGGTCGACCTGCATGTGCAGCTCGATCTTTTGGTCTTGCTGAGCATCGATCCGTCCCGACACGACCCGGCCGAGGTGGAAGTAAACGTCCCCGACCTTTGCCGTGTCTTCGACGTTTACCGACCAACTGCCCGCCTTCTCAATCACGCCGGTATCGCCGACCTGCCCGCCCGCCTCAGAGTAGAACGGCGTCTCGTCCATGACCACTGCCACACGATCTGCAACCGACGCTGAGTCAGTGCTGCGGTAGCCGTTGTCGGACAGGCGATAGATGCGACAGGCGGTGTCGGCGGCGTGTTCAACGCGGTCGTACCCCACGAACCGGGTCGCCGGTAGGTTTTCTTTTTGGACGATCTCGGTCAACGACTGCGTCGCGTCGGCCTGTCCCCCTGCCCCGCGTGACTTCTCACGGGCCTGCTCCATGAGGCGGTTGAAACCATCGACGTCGACGGTCATCCCGCGCTCGGCTGCCATGACCTGCGTTAGGTCGAGCGGGAAGCCATACGTGTCGTGAAGCATAAAAGCGTCTTCGGCCGAAATTTTTGCATGCAAACTAATTCTTGAAAGAATTGTTTCAAATAGGTGCAATCCATGGCGGCTCCATTCTTGAGATTCGATTGATTTTAGAAGAGTGTCAGATATTGATGCTGCTTCTTGAATTGACGAAACATCCTCCAGTGCCCTCTTGAGAATCTGAGCCGCGGACTGATCATGCATCTTCTGTATCTGACCAGCTGCGGACTGGTCAAACATCTTCTGTATCTGACCAGCTGCGGACTGGTCAAACATCTTCTGTATCTGACCAGCTGCGGACTGGTCAAGCGATTCCAGAGCTGAATTGACTTGACGTGTTATCTCCAACTCTGACGACCTAATACGGTCATCGAGGATTTCGATTCCGCGTTCCTGTGTCCGTCCAAAATTTTCTTCCTCGTCTTTGACCAGCTCAATCACGAGGTTTGGGTTGTCCTTGAGCTCCGGGAACGCCCCGGCCATGTGGTCGACCACTACCGGTACGAGTCGGTGCAGGAACGGTTCGTGCGTGCCGAGAGTCTGCCAGCCGTGGCGCACCGCGCGTCGCAGGATGCGCCGCAGCACGTAGCCGCGGCCCTCGTTGGAGGGGATGGCCCCATCGGTGAGGGCGAACGTGAGGCAGCGGGCGTGGTCGGCGATGATCCGGTACGCGGTGTCGACCTTGTCGTCGAGTTGCCCGCCATATGGCCGGGCGCCGGTGACGTCGCGGATCGCCTCGAAGATCGGCGTGAACAGGTCGGTGTCGTAGTTAGAAGATTTACCTTGGAGCACCGCGCAGAGCCGTTCGAGGCCCATGCCGGTGTCGACGTGCTTGGCGGGTAGTGGGGACAGCTTACCGGCTGAGTCGCGGTTGAATTGGATGAAGACCAGGTTCCAGATTTCGATGACACGCGGGTCGTCTTGGTTGATCAGGTCCGCGCCGGTCTTGTCAGGGGTGAGGTCGATGTGGATTTCACTGCACGGCCCGCACGGCCCGGTGTCGCCCATTTCCCAGAAGTTATCTTTCTTAGAGCCGTAGTGGATGTGCGATGGGTCGATGTCAGTGGCCGTCTTCCACAGCTTCACGGCCTCTTCGTCGGGTTCGAGGCCGTCAGTAGGGTCACCGCCGAACACGGTGGCGTGCAGGCGGGACTTGTCGATCCCCCACACCTCGGTGAGCAATTCCCAGCCCCAGGCTATGGCTTCTTGCTTGAAATAGTCGCCGAACGACCAGTTGCCGAGCATCTCGAAGAAGGTGTGGTGGTAGGTGTCTTTGCCGACGTCTTCGAGGTCGTTGTGCTTACCGCCGGCGCGGATGCACTTCTGGGTGTTGACGGCCCGGGTATAGTCGCGCTTACCGGTGCCTAGGAACACGTCCTTGAACTGGTTCATCCCGGCGTTGGCGAATAGCAGCGTCGGGTCATGGTGGGGGACCACTGGTGAGGATGGGACCATCCGGTGGCCGTGGCGTTGGACGAAGAAGTCGATGAACTGCTGCCGGATGTCGCTGGAGGTCGCCATAGGGTTCAACCGGTTCCTTCGCGGCTCACGCCGGTAAACACGCACGAGGAGGCGGGCTGCGGGCAGGAGAGTATAACGGGTGGGTGACGGGACGACCATCGGCCCCGCGCCGATAACGGACGTTTGCGTCACGGCCCGGGCTGGACACAATAGGGGAGTCCGAGCGTGTGCAAAGTCCGCCCGAGCGGTGGGCTTGAGTCGGCCACGGCCACGCGTGCGAACCGACGGAGCGGCGAACCGTTCCCAAGCGATGATCAGCGATGACCAAAGCTTTTTTTCACGTCGCGCCGATGATGATGGTAGTAATGACGATGGCAAAGGGCGTGTCAGCGAGCCGCGACCGTGAGGCAGCGGGTTTCGATGTCGGGCCGTCCAGAACCCGCTGCCTCACGGTCGCGGCTCGCTTTGGTAGCGGTATGAAAATCTAAACATGGCATCGGTCTGCTTCTACTTTCAGGTCCACCAGCCGCCGCGGCTACGTCGGTACAGCGTGTTCGATTCGGACAGCCAGTACCAGGACCGACTGCGCAACGCCCAGATCCTCGACAAGGTCGCCCAGAAGTGCTACCTGCCGGCGACGAAGCTCATCCTGGAACTCATCCAGAAATTTGAGGGGCGGTTCCGTGTCGCCTTTTCACTCACCGGCTGCGTACTCGAGCAGTTCAAAGATTTCTGCCCCCAGATGCTCGTGCTGCTCGAACAGCTCGCGTCGACCGGGCACGTCGAATTCCTCAACGAAACGTACTACCACAGCCTGGCGTTCCTCTACAGCCGCGACGAGTTCCAGGAGCAGGTCGACCTGCACCGCCACCTGATCGAAGACCTCTTCGGCCAGAAGCCGGTCGTGTTCCGCAACACCGAGATGGTGTACAGCAACGAGCTGGCGGCGTACCTCAACAACCACGGCGGGTACCGCGGGGTGCTCACCGAGGGGGTCGACCACATCCTCGACGGCCGGTCGCCCAACCGGCTCTACCGCGCCCCGGGCACGCCGCAAATGAAGCTGCTATTGAAGAACTACCGCCTCAGCGACGACATCGCGTTCCGGTTCTCGAACCAGGCGTGGGAAGACTATCCGCTGACGGTCGAGAAGTTCACGAAGTGGATCGACCAGGTCAACAACGAAGGCGGTGACGTGTGCAACCTGTTCATGGATTATGAGACGTTCGGGGAGCACCAGTGGGCCGACACCGGGATCTTCGAGTTCCTCCGGGACCTGCCCGCCAGCGTCCTCGAAACCACCGGCAACGATTTCAAGACCCCCAGCGAGTGCATGGAGGCGTACGACGCGGGTGACGAGTACGACGTGCCGAACATGATCAGTTGGGCTGACACCGAGCGGGACCTTTCCGCGTGGCTGGGCAACGCGATGCAGTCGAACGCCCTGCACGAGCTGTACAAACTCGAGGGCCCGGTCAAGGCCAGCGGGGACGAGAAGCTGCTGGCCGATTGGCGGCGGCTAACCGTCAGCGATCATTTCTACTACATGTGCACCAAGTACTTCGCCGACGGGGACGTGCACAAGTATTTCAACCCGTACGAATCCCCGTACGACAGCTACATCAACTTCATGAACGTGCTCGACAACCTGCGGTCGCGGGTCGAAGTCGGGGTGTAGCGTCGCATCGGATGCACGTTCGGCGGGTAAGAGGTCAGGGAAATTCTACTCCTTGGGTTGTCATGGATGGTGACGGACCAACGATGACCCGGGCTACCATCCATATCGCGGATCCCGTACAAACGGCGCAGGCCGCACAGATATGCCCCATGCAGCGAGGTCTTCATCAAGCGCGGGGGGTCGAACGTCGATCACGGTCATAGGTGTCGTATGCCCGTTCAAGGCGATCGGGCCTGTTCCAGCGGTTCAAGTGCGACAGGATGAACATGATCAACGGGATGATTGGCGGCGCGATCGGCGGGTTGATCGGCGCGATGGCGTGGGCGGGGGTGACCTACGTCACCGGATACGAGATCGGCTGGCTGGCGTGGGGGATCGGGGTCCTGGTCGGCGTGGGACACGCGGCGGGGTATCGCGCCGGGGGCCCGGCGGCGGGGGTCTCGGCGGTGATCATCTCGGTCTTGGCCCTGATGGTGGGCAAGTACGCTAGCGTGGGGCTGATGATGGGGGACTGGGCGGGGGATTTCCGCCAGGAGATGCTCGTCGAACTCCAAGACGATGACCAGGCCATCGCCTATATGGCCGATCAGATCATCCTCAAGCTCGAGGAGTCGGGGCGACCCGTCGACTGGCCCGACGATGATGCCCTGGATGACGCGATGGAGGCCCGCGATTTCTACCCCGCCAACGTCTGGGCCGAAGCCGCCGATCAGTGGTATTCGATGGACGCCCAGGAGCAGCAGGCGTTCCGAGAATACGCCGTGACGTCCCTTGAGTCGGACATAAACGACCTGCACGATTCGCTCACGTCTGTGGGATTTCTCCTAGCTTTCGGCCTGTTCGATATTGTCTTCTTCGGTCTGGCCATGGCCGCGGCGTACAAAATCGCCTCGGCGGAGAACGACGTAGCGAACACGGACGCGTCGATCCAAGCCGGGCCGCCCGTGACTCAACAGTTTCATCCCGCCGTGACCGGCTTGGGTGAGGCAGATCTAGCGGATCCCGTCGACGATGACGCCTTAGCGGGTGCCGATCATCAATCGATCCCCGACGAGGTTAAGGGTAGCTAGAGCACGCGAGTAGACCGCGGACGGTTTAAGACCATCACCATCAACCCGCCGAGCCCTGCGACCAGGGCCACACCGCCCGGCTCGGGCACGGGGTTTTCAACATATTGATACGCCACGATGACCTCACTGGGCAGGCCCGGGCCGATGACCTCGTTGAGCAGCGTCACGTTGGCGTTCCCGGGATCGACGGAGACGTTCAGATCGCTAGCAACGATCCCGTGGGCGATAAGAAACGTTTGGCTGGGGTCGCCGATAAACCGATCGAGGTATTGCTGCGTCACGTTCAGCGTCGTGTGGTAATCAAACGCGACCCCGACCTGGCCCTCCTGTCCGGGATCGAGGGTCAGCGAATCGGCCAGCGGCTGGGTTTCGACCAGATCCGGCAACGCGAACCCATCGGGGAAAGACACGACCGCAGACACCGAAGCGGTCGCGTCGACCCGCGCCGGCACCGTGTCGTCGTTGCGGTAGAGCCGATCGACCGACCCCGCCGAACCGGTGATAAGAAACTGCACGCCGGTCAGCGTCCCCATCCGAGCATCAAAGAAGTGAATCTCTTTGGCTTGGCCCAGCGCGGCTGGAACCCCTAACGACAACACCCCGAGGTATCCGCAGATCAACGTTTTCAACCAACGGCCTGACATCTCTTCACCTCCGTTTCATCTCGCGTCATCAAATGTCACGCGGTCGCCCGCGACGTCTCCCAGCGTGAATTTTCAAAGCCCTGCCCCCACGCTATTGGGGGGCAGGGCTTTATTGTAGGCGGTTAAGGATATTCTCGTTTTATGATCGCTTGGCTACCTGCCAGGCCGACCGGAACCCCAACCCGCTTAGCAATACCAGACCCGCCGGCAGGGCCGCCGGCAGCGGGACCACCGGGGCAATATCAGCGGTGCCGGTCGGCGCCGTCGTAAAAAAGTCGTCACCGAAGCCCACGCTAGAGTCAAAACCGGTATCACTCATCACGACCCCGATCGGCCCCGAGCCAAACAGCGTGGCGGCGTCCCCGCTAGCAGCCTCAAAAACGAACTCCAGGGGGTTGTCCGTTCCGGTCGGGAATCCAAAATCGATGATGGGTCCGCTCAGCAGCACACCTGAATCAAACCCGAGACTACCCACTTCACCCTCGATCACGACAATGCCAGAGATCAGGTTTCCGTCGTTGTCGATCTGGGCTTCGAGGATAAGCTCGCCATTGCTGATCTGGATAGGATCGCCGACGCCGTCGTCATCGAGCTGAAACGCGTTGCCCACGGCGCTAAAATTCTCGGTGTCCATGTCGTATGACACGTTGGTAAAGACCACCAAGATATCCGGTGTATCGGCCAAATTTAGATCTAACGAAGCCGCACGAACCGCCTCAACCCCTAGCCCCGCATGAACCGCCGCCGCCATCAACACCCCCGCACCGATCACTCCACCTTTTTTGTTTACCATCATAGGTATCCCCTTTCAATAAAGATAAATGAAATAAAACGACCGCCCTAAAATAAACGTCCCCCCCCTTTTTTGGACACTACTGCTGACCTCCCATGACACATCTACCACATGCTTTTCATGGAAATGCGCACCGTTATGATTGAATCTGTAACCCCATTGCGACGGCAGCAGGCTCCCCCGTAGCCCCCCCCCGATGAGCCGCAATATTCTTGCATTATATCAAAATCAGCCGTCAATACAAGGGGATTTTTTTGTGAACGCTCAATAGAAGTGTCCCCCGCCCTGTCCACGAGGCTATCGGCATCGCATGTCGACGTCCCGCGGCAAGTACGCGTTGGACAACGAGAGTGCCTCTATCGCGTACATGAGTCACGCTGCATCTTCATCCGGTTCGGGCAGCTGTCTGGGTAGTTGTCCCTCCCGCAGGAGGGGACAGCAAAAAGGCAGAAGACCACGATCCGCCGGTTTACCTCTCAAGGACACCACGAGTGACGGACGGTCATCGCGACGCAGGAATCTAACGGGGTCAGCCGGTGGGCTGCGCAATTTTACACCCCGATGTGCGTAACTCTTAATGGCCGGGCTAATGGTTAGGCCGGGTGGAAGAAAGCAGTCAGGTTCATCTCTCTTTTTCTTTGGAGGAAGCAATCATGCAATTATCCAAGTGTCTATCGGTGTGGCTGTGCGCTAGCGGCATGATCATCTCAGGTCAGGCCCGGGCGATGGTGATCGACAACTTCGACAGCGGGCCCGGGGTCGTTAGCAGCGACGGGATCGCCGGCCCGTTGAACCTCCCCGCCGCCGGCGCGCTGGGGGGCTCGCGTACGCTCCAGATCCTCGGGTTCCCTACCGACGCCGACCCGGTATCCGACGGTGCCGCCCTAGAAGTGGCCACCCCGCCCAACGCGACCGGGCACTCGCAGAACGCGTTCGCGCCGGGAGGACGGTCCATGATCACCTGGGACGCCAACGGGGCGGGCCTAGGGGGGCTGGACCTCACTGATGGCGGGCTGTCCAACGGGATCAAGTTCGACCTGCTGAGTATCGACGTCGGGTCGGTGGATGCGACGGTCAAGGTCGTGGACACCAGTGCAGCCGAAGCGACGCTGGCGGTGTCGGACCTGATGATGGGCTCGAATCACTTCATGTTCGCGGACTTCCTGGGTTCGGTAGACTTCGCGGCGGTCGATGCGGTCATGCTGGTCATCGACGCTGACAAGAATTCGGACCTTAGGATCGACCTGATCCAAACCATCGACGTAGCACCTAGTGGTGTGCCCGAGCCGATGAACGCGGTGTTGAGTGGCATGGCCCTGGGCACCCTGGCCCATGCCACGCGCCGCCGGCGTCGCCGGTGAACGCGGCCGCGCTGGATGCCGGGTGGGTGGTGTGGCGTTTGACCACGCCCCACCCGGCGGGCCAATATTTCCTGGAAGCAACGCGAGCCACGTAGCCCCTAGTGCCGTGACACAGCACCAGGGCGTCTTAGAAAGGGCAGAGATCTCTCAAGAAGATAAATATTCTATGATGGCCCTGTGAGCCGACGATCCCCGCAACAACTCGGTGTCTGTAGCTGGTCGTTGCAGCCACGCGACCCACGTGACCTGGTCCAGAAGGTTACCCAAACAGGCCTCGCCAAGACCCAGCTGGTGCTCAACCCGTTGCGTGATAACCCGGATACATGGAGTACCGTCCACGACGTCCTCGCTGCGAACGGAGTCCAGATCGTTTCGGGGATGTTCGCCACGATCCGGGAGGACTACACCAGCCTCGAATCGATCCGAGCTACCGGCGGGATCGTCCCCGATCAGCACTGGGACGGGAACCTGCAGCTCGCCCGGGACATCGCCCGGATCGCCCAGCAGCTGGGCCTGTGTGACGTCAGCACCCACGCCGGGTTTATCCCCCACGATCCGTGCGACCCTTCGCTGCCCAAGCTGCAAACCAGGATCCAACAGATCGCTGCGCTATTCGCCGACCACGGCCTAACCTTGTTACTCGAGACCGGGCAAGAGACCGCTGATGATCTGCTAGATTTTCTCGGCTGCCTTGACTCCCCCAACGTCACGGTCAACTTCGACCCCGCGAACATGATCCTCTACGACAAGGGCGACCCCATCGACGCCTTGCAGAAGCTGCTGCCCCATGTCCGGCAAGTGCACCTCAAGGACGCGATCTATACCTCGACCCCAGGGGCCTGGGGCACCGAGGTCCCGGTTGGGCAGGGGCAGGTCGACTGGCCTGCTTTTATCCAGTTACTTTCTGAGAACGATTTCCGCGGCCATCTCGTGATCGAACGTGAAGCCGGCGACGACCGAGTAGGCGATACCCGCCAAGCCATTGACCATATCAATCAGGTCATGGATCGCACGACTACCACGGAGAAACCCCATGGATAACCTGCTCGATATCCCTTCGGGTTTGGTCAACGCCCTACGCGACGCCGACCACGTGGTCGTCCTCACCGGCGCCGGGGTCTCGGCGCCCAGCGGGATCCCGACGTTCCGCGACGCGCTAACCGGGTTATGGGCCCGGTACGACCCGACCCAGCTCTCTTCGATCGATGCGTTCGAAGCCGACCCCGCCCTGGTCACCCGTTGGCACGACGAGCGGCGGGTCGGCATCCTCCGGCTCAAGCCCAACCCGGCGCACACCGCGCTGGTTGAGATCGAAAACCACCTCCAAAGCAACGGCCGGCGGTTCACCCTGCTGACCCAGAACGTCGACCGCCTCCACCAGCGAGCCGGCAGCCGGAAGGTGCATGAGCTGCACGGGTCCCTGATCGCCTGGCGGTGCACCACGACCGGACAGGAACAAGAGTACAACGACCCGCAACCGTTCGACGACTACCCGCCCCGATCCTCCGCCGGGGGTTTGCTACGACCCGCGATCGTGTGGTTCGGGGAGATGCTCCCGCCCGACACCATGCGGGTCGCGGACGAGGCGTCGCGACAGTGTGACCTGTTCATCTCGATCGGCACCAGCGGCGTGGTGTACCCCGCAGCCGGGCTGATCGAGATCGCCGCCGGGTTGGGGGCCCGCACCTGCGAGATCAACCTGCAACCCACCCCGATGTCGGGCCGGGTCGATTGGTCCGTCCAGGCCTCGTGCGACTTAGCATTGCCGGAATTATCCAAGGCCTTGATCGGCCCCATCGTACGTGACGGTGACGGTTCTCGACGGTAAGGCCGTGAACCGCGACACATGGGACGGGACCGCTTGGCGTGATCCTCTTCGGGTATGGTCCAAGTTTGTGGTCATGGGTGGCTGGGGTTGCGTTCATCGGATGAATATGCCTTAAGCACCATGGCTTTCGACTGGGGCACGCTCCGCTTAGCTGCGGTCACCGTATTGTCGACAATGCGTAATACCCGAGGTAGATATACCTTCCTCGGGTGAGTTTGTCTGATCGGTAGAATAGGCTGACGTTAGCGGTTTGATTTTACTACGAAGTCACTGGACACAGGAGGCATGGATGCTTCAGATCACATTGACGGACGATGCGGTGGCGGCGTTGGATCGGGGGCGTTTTAGCGATCCAGATCCGCGGGTGCGGCGGAAGTTGCAGGTGGTTTGGCTCAAGAGCCATGGGTTGGCACATCGGCAGATCGCGGCCTTGGCAGGGGTCAGCAGCCGGACGGTGCAGCGT
Organism: Phycisphaeraceae bacterium; assembly: GCA_965224205.1. Lineage (GTDB taxonomy): Bacteria > Planctomycetota > Phycisphaerae > Phycisphaerales > Phycisphaeraceae > CBDCYN01. The sequence goes on along the minus strand of CBDCYN010000015.1, from coordinate 23,961 downwards.
TATTTGAATACGTACCTCGACGGTGGGATCGAGGCGTTGAGGCAAAACGGCTACCGGGGTCAGCCCAGTCAATTGAACGCGCACGGCCCGAAGGTCAAGGCGTCTTTGGAACAACACCCGCCGTCGACGATCCACGAGGCGAGCCATCAGATCACGCAACTCACCGGTCTGCGTCGCGGCCCGACGCAAGTGCGAGCTTTTTTGAAACGGCTGGGTCTGCGTCGTCGCAAGCTCGGGGGTGTGCCGGGCAAGCTTGATCAGGCCAAGCATCAACAGCAGCGTGAATTCCTTGAACAGACCCTCGATCCGGCTTTGGACGAAGCCGAACGGGGTGATCGCAGGGTTTTTTTGTAGACGCCTGCCACTTCGTCCATGGCGCGTTTCTGTGCTACGTGTGGTGCGTGGTGAGGCTGTTCATCCGCACGCCCACCGGCCGCCGCCGGCTGAACGTGTTGGGGGCGTTGGATTTCGTGACCCGAGAGTTGGTGACCGTCACGAACACGACGTACATCACGGCCCAAACGGTCTGCGAATTACTCGAGACGCTCGCGGGGCGTTACCCCGGCCAAGCGATCACCCTGGTGCTGGACAACGCGCGGTATCAACGCTGCCGGTTGGTCCAAGATCGGGCCGTGGGGTTGGGCATCGAGTTGATGTTCCTGCCGTCCTACTCGCCGCACCTGAACCTGATCGAACGGATCTGGGGCCTGCTCAAGAAACGCTGCCTCAACGGCCGGTACTACGAAACGTTCGATCGATTTCAGCAAGCCATCCACGACGGCATCGCCAAGCTGGCCACCGACGACAAACCCAACGTCCAAACCCTCATCACCCGCAACTTCCAACACTTCAACAATCGGACAATCTTAGCCGCGTGAGGTATAACCGGCCGCATCGTTACAACCCGTGGCCGGGGTTGCCCCGAGCCTGCCGCGACGCAGGCGTTATTACAGAGCCCGACCGTTTGGACCGAGGTATACCCACGGATCTGTCTTGTACCGATGACGGACCGACAGCACCCATCGGCTGGCGATCAGCCGGAGCGAGTGATCAACGTAAAAACCTTTAGGACTGGAGACCTATGAACTGCCCAGCGTGTCAACATAAACTTGATGAACGAACGGTCGATGGCGTGACGGTCGACGTCTGCGACGGGGGGTGCGGGGGGATCTGGTTCGATAACTACGAAATCAAGAAATTCGACGAGCCGCACGAATCAGGCGGGCAGGACCTGCTAGAGGTCGAGAAAGACCCCTCGATCCATGTCGATCACACCCAGCGGCGGCAGTGCCCCAAGTGCGACGACATTGTCATGATGCGCCACTTTAGTAGCGTCAAGCACGAGGTCGAAGTCGATGAGTGCCCGGGGTGCGGGGGGGTGTGGCTCGACCACGGAGAGCTGGGGCACCTGCGGACCCAGTACGACACCGAAGAGGAACGCAAAGCCGCTGCGAAGACGTATTTCAACGACGTATTCGGCAGCCAGCTCGACGCGATCCAGGAAGAAAGCCAAGCCGCCCTGGCGCGGTCCCAGCGGATCGCGAAGCTGTTCCGGTTCTTGTGCCCCAGCAACTACATCAGCGGCGATCAGAGTTGGGGGGCGTTCTGAGTGAAGTACCTGCTACATGACATTGTGCAGGCAGTAAGAGCTACTTGACCTCTACAACATGACTTGCATTAACTGGGTGCATAATTAGTGCATTCACATCTTCAGCAGGGGCACGATCCTGGTCAACAAAAATCTGAGACCACCATCCGTCTTTGGGTTCTGATTGATTACGAAACGCCTGTAATTTTTTATTCCTAAATCGAGCCTGAGCATCGTAGTCAGCAGGATGTTGGGTGATCGCTTCATTCTTCCATTGACCCCAAAGTCTCCGAGGCGCCTCAAAGATTTCTTGATCAATAATCCGACACCAGGTCACGTCGTCAACATACGAGAGGATTTCACTCTTTGATATGCACAGTTCCCATTGGCGCAAAGGGTCACTCGTTCTGCGATGTGCGTCCAAAGTTGTGTAGCACCAGATGATCTGGCCGTCTGGCACACTGAGCCGTCGCCATAGTTCTCCATAGGCCTGCTTAACATTAGGCACTTTGTTGTAATAGTGGGACTTCTTGTGATCGACGCGTCCCTCGATGAGAGAGAACTCAGGATTATGAAATGACCAAAGCCGAATTAAATCAGCCATGCTTTAACCTCAGTATTGAGGTGGTACGGATCAGCTGACAATCAAGTCCGTGAGTGATGTATCTAACACTCCTCTCCATTGTCGAACTTACTCTCCAATGATCTTCACTAACACGCGCTTGCGTCGCCGGCCGTCGAACTCCGCGTAATAGATCTGCTCCCACGGGCCGAAGTCGAGTTGGCCGTCGGTGATGGCGACGACGACTTCCCGGCCCATGACCTGGCGTTTGAGGTGGGCGTCGGCATTGTCTTCGCCGGTGTTGTTGTGGCGGTACTGGGAGATGGGCTCGTGGGGGGCGAGTCGTTCGAGCCAGTCGTCGTAGTCATGGATCAGCCCGGACTCGGCGTCGTTGATGTAGACGCTGGCGGTGATGTGCATCGCGTTGACAAGGCACAGGCCTTCACGGACCCCGCTGCGGGTGATGAGCTCTTGCACCTTGTCGGTAATGTTGATGTAATCCCGCCGGTGGGGGGTGTTGAACCACAGCTCTTCGCGTAGGTGCTTCATGGGAAGGCGTTCCGTGCGGGTGGCCACTCAAGAACCCGCTCCCTCACGGTCGCGGCTCGTTGAGTAGCCTTGTGCGAAACTTGTGCGTCCTTAGGGAACTCTCGACGCGGTTCGTCGCCAACGAGTGACCTCGCGATCTTACCGCACGCCCTGGCCCTCGGTGATGGTGACCATCCGTTGGCCGTTGACTTTGACAAAAGTCTCGACCTTGCCCGATGGCCAGAACACCTCGATCTTGTCAGCCTTGCGATCTTTATTGAGACCGAAGGTCAACCACAGGCTGTCTTGGGATAAGAAACTCGACCCGGCGCGGATTTCTTTGGTAAGGACCCGACCCGGCAGGTGCACGCGCACCCGGGAACCGATCGCGTCGCGGTTCGATTCGGTCCCCACGAGGCGGACGGTGATCCACCCGTTGCGGTTGTTCTTGGGCGGGGTGTTCTTTAGAAGGACCGGCACCGGGTTGGGGTCACCGGCATAGGCACCGTTGCTGACCACCACGTCGACCGCCCCGTCGTTGTTGTAGTCCGCCACCGCCAGGCCGGTCGAGAACCGGTTGCCCAGGTCGACCGGCAGCGGGTCGCGGCGGAAGGTCTTGTCGCCCTGGTTCACGAACAGGTAACCGGGGTTGCCGACCTGCAAGAACGGCGGCTGAGGGATGTTGCCCACGAACACGAGGTCTTCCCACCCGTCGTTGTTGAAGTCCGCGAAGCTGCCGCCCCAGCTGAAGTGTTCCGCTAGAGGATCGATCCCCACCTGCTGCTCGACGGAGATGAACTTCCCGTCGGTGCCGCGCTCAAAGAACCCGTGCGGCTGGTTGGCGAAGAAGGGGATCAGGCTGCCATCGAAAAGCAGCCCGAGGTTGGTCGCAAACAGGTCAAAGTCGCGGTCGTTGTCGTAGTCACCCAGGGCCACGCACATCCAGAACCCGCGCTCGCCCAGCTGGGGGTTGTTGAGGTCGGAATCGGGCAGGTTCACCTGGCCGGTGATATCAGTGAACGTCAGGTCCCCGTTATTTTTGAGCAGGCGCATCGCCTGGGGTCGGCCGAGGATGTCGGCGCAGTCGGCGATGTACAGGTCGATGAAGCCGTCATCGTCGTAATGGGAAAACGCCGCGGGACACGCCCCGACCGCCGCGTCGGTGCCCGAGACGGCGCTGATGTCGGTGAACTTAAACCCGCCGAGGTTACGGAACATGTGGCTGGGCTTAAGCTGCTGGGTGTTGACACTACCGGGACCGGTCACGAACACGTCGACCAGGCCGTCGTTATCGATATCCCCCAGCACCGGCTGCAGCGCCATGCCGGCCTCGTTGGGGATCTCGATGCCCGACCCGGCGGTCACGTCGGTGAACGTCCCGTCGCCGTTGTTCTTGAAAACCCGGATCGATTTCGGTGACGGCACCACGAACAGCACCAGCGCCCCAGGCTCGCCGACGACGATCAGATCGCTGTGCCCGTCATTGTCGAGGTCACCGGTGACGACCCCGGAGCTGCCGTTGGCGTCGCCGAACCCGGCTTGGTCGATCACGTTGGTGAAGGTCCCGTCGCCGTTGTTTCGCATCAGCCCATCGTCGTGGCCGATGCCGTTGGCGACGTAGAAGTCGAGCCACCCGTCGTTGTTGTAATCGAACCAGGCCACGCCGGTGCCCGCGTCACCACCGTTGGTGGCGTGGACAAAGCCGGAGACCTGGTCCGTAGCGTCTTCAAACACCACAGGCAAGGCGTTGGATTCGACCTTGCGCAGGTCTTGATCGGGGCCGATCCCCAGTCCACCGGCGTGCACCGGTTCAAGGGGCGGCCAGCCTAGCCAACCCAACCAACCGGTTGTCATAATCGCCGCTATCGCTGCCGCCCGTGTACCCAGCCGCCTGATCTCGTACAAAGGGCCAACCAAGGTATCGCCACGATTCATCTCATGTCTCCTTGACTCAGTGTGTGTGGACCGGAATATCGGGCACGTCTCTATGACGCGACCGTATTATAACATGGGAAATTGTCAAGGATATTGTATAAAATCCCCACGGCGTAACACTCTAGCCCCGGGCAGGCATCGCGGGTGTCGTGGGCTATGAAGCAGATGCAACATTAAGGAGTTGCGCACGCAGCCTCCGGGGGGCGGCGATGAAAAATCACCAGGAAATCTATACGCACCGCGTATAAGCCTATTGCGTTGAGCGTGATGTTAGCTATTGATACACATGCTCTCGCGTCGTTAGATCGTTTCCCGATTTTGTGTACGACATCAAGTGGTCGGGGTATTCCGAGAAACCCGCTGCCTCACGGTCGCGGCTCGCTGGGGGCGTCGTACACCATTTCGGGGTACGCTCTAGCCTTCCGTGATTGACGGGGGGCCAAGTGGGGTCAGGCGGTGATGACCTTCCTTCGGACTTCAAACAATTTGCGATTGATATAACGATCCGATCAACCGGAGCCGTTCGACCGTGGATCTATCGTTCATGCCGGCTGTGAATGCATCGCTCAACGCGGTGGCGTGCGTGTGCCTGATCGCGGGTTTTGGCTTTATCAAGAAACGCCGCGTGGCGGCGCACCGCCGGTGCATGGTCACGGCCAGTGTTTTTTCGGGGTTGTTCCTGGTCTGCTACGTGATCCATTACCTTTGGCGGGTGATGGAAAAAGGGGGGTTGCACACAAAGTACCACGGGGTGGGGCTGAGCAAGACGTTCTATTATAGTGTGCTGCTAAGCCATATCGTGTTGGCGGTGACGGTGCCAGTATGGGCGGTGTGGCTGATCCGTTTGGGGGTCAGCGGGCGTTACGAGCGCCACCGCCGCGTGGCGCGGGTGGGGTACCCGATCTGGTTGTATGTATCGGTGACCGGGGTGGTGATCTATTTCATGTTGTATTGGTTCAACCCGGTTCCGGGCGGGCGCGAGGGGGCGACGTAGCTGCCGCCCCCAGGAACGTGAGGGTCGATTGGTTATGATTGAGTAAAGCAAAGCTGGATCGATGCACGCGTTTTTAGCCCCGCGTGAATCACGCGGGGTGAAGCAGACGAGACGTCGAAAGATTTCTTCTTTAGATTCCTTCTTTCGGCACGCCATGACAGGATCAACGATAGATCACCGCCGCAATCGCCGGTTTGTGCCCCCCACCGGGCAGCAGATCCGGTCGTTCCTTGCGCGGTACCCGGCGCGTGAATCGTCCAAATGGGCGCTGTGGACGCCCCTGGTCGTGCTGGTGGTCATCCTTATCGTGAGCGTTGTGAGCACCCACCCGCTAGCCGCTGTCTTGCCTTGGCTTGGGGTGGCTGGGGTGCTGGTCACGCTGGCGCGGCGTGCAACGCGGATACGGCGGCTACAGCATCGGGTATTACGGACGCAAGAGCTGGCGATGCTGCGGTATTGGCCCCAGTGCCTGCGGATGGGTTGGCGGACGCTGCCCGCGTTGGAGTCGCAGCCCGACCTGCACGCCCGGGTCGTGACCGCGATGGCAGTGAGCCTGGATCAGGTCAAGGCGTATGAGGCGGCGATCGAGGCGTACCGGTTCCTGATCCAGGAATTGCCCAGCGACCAACCGGGCACGGTCCAGCTGCGGGTTCAGTGCGCGATCGCTGAATTGGCTGACGGCCGCCTCAGCGACGCTGATGATACGCTCTCTCGTTTGCGTCCCGCGTTGGGTAAGTTTCCGCACACCCCGATCAGCGCCGGTTACCACCTGGCGCGGTTAATCCAGCAGGTCCGCACGAACCACTGGGCCGAAGCCGCGGAGGGGTCGACCGCCATGATCGACCACCTGCGCCCGTTGGGGGTCGACGCCGGGTTCGGTTACGCGTTGACGGCGCTGGCGTATCATCGCCTCGAGGGCGGCCAGGGCGAACCCGTGGACCGGCCGGCTACGAAATGGTGGTCGTACGCGACGACCCTGTTGCCCCGGGGGGTGTTGATCGATCGTTTCCCCGAACTCGAACCGTTATCCGCCTATGGCTGTTGACTCACCGATCCGCCCGATGGACTCGCCACGCACCGAGGATTTAAGTCCACCCACACCGCCGCTGGGGTTGTTTCAGCCGTGGCACTTGCGGCGGGAGATGATCACGGATGCCGCGATCCGTACGTCGGTGGTCGCGGCGATGATCGTGACCTTTATCGCCGCTTGGTCGGCGCGGGTGTCGGACCAAGCCCAGTGGGTGATGATTTTGATCCTGTTTGGGGCTTGGTACGCGATGAATCGGGTGAGCGTGGGGGTGGTCCGGCAGGTCCCGAGGCTGACGGCGATGATCGAGACCGAGCCGGCCCTGGCTGAGGCGCAGCTGATCTTGGCGATGAAATCTCACCCGCTGCAGCCGGTGATCCGCCTGCTGCTGTATCACCGGTTGGCGGTTTTGCGTCACCGTCAGCGGCGGTACGCCGAGGCGGCGGCGATCGCGACCGCAGTTCTGGGCCACGGCGCCTCTCGGCAGCGGTCGCTGGATGAAACGGCGGCATTGGTCCTGGGCGGTGGGACGGGCGCGGCGTTCGGGAGGGTGCGTGGTCACCTTCTTCTGCTGATGGTCGACAGCAGGCTAAGGTGCGGCGACCTGCTGGGGTCGTATTGGGGGGTTGATCGAGTTGCATCAGATGAAGCCTGGCGTCATCGACTTGTTGCAGCTGCTGCCGTTGCAGACGCGATACGAGATGGCTTGTGGGCACACGGCGGTGGCGCTGCGCCAGGTCCGAAAGAAGTTAAGCCTGATCGAGCTGCTGCCGGCTGCGGAGTGCGGGGCGTTGCATGTACTGCTATCGATCGCGGCTAGGCGGCAGAAACGCCCGGAGCTGGCCTCGTGGCTGATGCGTCGGGCTGAGCTCTTGTGCACCCCGCAGCAGTACGCAGCGTTGACCGCGGCGAACAGCGATGGCGGGGTGTTAAGCGATCGTGAATCGTAGCCAAAGAACTAGGCCCTGTCGGGAACCTCGTTTTGGAGGTCCATGGGTGTGCCACTGGCTGCTTACCCGCTAGTGCAGACACCAACAACACAGGTATTCGTACCGGCGGGCAAGCAACCAGTGGCACCCGATCAAAGTTTTCCGACAGAGCCTAACCATCGCTGTTGGATATCAAAACCACCAAGCCACCAAGGCCAATTAACACGCTGCAACGCAACCGCCCCAGTTTAACAACAGTAGAGGAAAATTATGGCGAAGGGTCGAAAAAAGGGTTGTAAAGTTAGAATGGTTTCCTATAATGAAGATTAGAGCCGGCAAAAATAGGACATGGGGTTTAGGTCATGTATAAGTTTATACATAGTTGGGTCGGAGAATGTTTAGCGGCCTGAACTATGTAGGAGCTTACAAGCGAGTGGGTTGAGAGGGATGATTAATATTCTTCTGCTTAGATTTGACGGATTTAAAGGCTCGCTAGAAGGGCTACGGCGTGAGTTATATAGCCTTAGCAAATGGTTGTCTCAACGGATTGAAATATAGCGTTTAATTCACCAACAGAGAGATCGTGGGCTGTGTAAGAAAGCTGTGGGATGAATTCATAAATGTTTGCCGATTGGGATTGTGATGGAGATAGAATGGAGGCGATGGATTTAAATGATTGTGGACAAGCAGTGAGGCGGATTCGAAGCGGCTGTGAGGTGATACAGCCTTTACGTTTTTGGTGTGTTTGATATATTGTGGATAGATTGGTTGATTTAATTCTGGTAGTCCCGCCACGCGAAATTGGATGTGTCTAGCCGATGCAAGCCTAATTTCGCTGATAACTACAGCTGACGGTCATAATTAATACCCGCGAAAATCTCGCTGTTGTCTGCAAAGGACAGTTAAGTGGTGAGGCGAGATTACGACCGTAGAGATACAAAAAAATAAATAATACGAACGATGTAGGAGAGATGACGTGTCATGCTCAATAGACCGATCTCGGATGAAATTACGGCATGACTTGTGACCGCGGCAGGGGGGAGAATTCCCGTGTTGGACGAATTCCCGACGCGGTGTGTTTGAAGCCCGGTGTATATGCATTGCTATTAAGCTGTTGTTCTTTTTTTATCGTATGGCACCACCCCGTCCTGCCATGAATGCACGACTAAGGCGTTAAGGAGCTTTTTATGGTTACAGCGACGATTCGGCCTGGTGTAGCAGGTACACTCAGGTCGTTGGGTTCAACCTTGTTAGCGAGGACGGTTCGACCTAGAACAAAGAAGAAGGCGAGGTCGTCTCGATCGATCTCGTCGAGGGCTGCAAGATTGCATCTGGGCAGCACGTATGCACGTCAGCCGTCGATCTCCTCCTCGACCTCCGGGCGGTTCCACGTCGCGAATCAATTTGATCAGATCCTCGACTCTTGGCGTTTGGTCTACGATGTCTACGTCCGCACTAATCTGATCCATCCAAACCCTTACCTGATCCACGCGACAACCCAGAGCATCGGCCCGCACACCGCGGTATTCTGCGGCACGAACGACAACGGGATTCAATCCACGCTCACCGCGATTGTGGACGATGACGAAGCCGCCCCCGAATTGCCCCTCGACCTGGTCTATAAAAAAGAGCTCGACGCCCTGCGCCGACAGGGCCGCCGGCTCATTGAGTATGGCATGTTCGCCCACCGTGGCCAGATCTTGTGGGAAAGCAGCTGGGGCTCGATCCCCGGAACATTCGACCGAGATCAGCCCAAGAAATCTAGGTGCATCAAGGAGTCGCTCTACGAACTGATGCGGCTGGCCTTTTACTTTGGTCTTACCCGTAACAGCACCGATTTCGTGATCGGCGTACACCCCCGGCACGCCGCGTTTTATCGCCGAGCCTTTGGGTTCATCCAGGTCGGTCACGAGGCACGCCCCTACTCCACTGTCAAGAATCAGCCGGTGGTGTTGCTGCACGGATCTTTGGAGAAAAGCCTTAAGATGACCAGAACCCCTTACGTCCTGGACTATTGTCTCCACCACCCGGTCCAGTTGGATGCTTTTGGGAACCGGTTCCGATTCAATCGTAACCCCGCCGCCAACCCCCACCTGATCAACGGTTATCTGTCCTACAAACGCCTCACCCAGCCCCACGCCTCAACCCGCCCCAACCGCAAACGTAATTCCGCTGCTTAGGCTTAGGCTTCAGCCCCCAGCCCCCGGCTCCACCTCTTTTTTCTGAAAAATTACGCCTCGTCATCGTACGATCGTGTACGACATTATTCCCGAGGCATAGTCAAATCCTGACGGGTCGGTAAAAAGTAAAGCTCGCTTCGTCTCTCGTTGATTTCTGGAAGGCCGAACGAGAAAAACGGCCAACTGAAGACCGAGAGGAGATATGACAGACGATCAAAATCGACTAATTTTTAGCCTCGTGACTTTTTACCGTCCCGTCAAATCCTGTGGATGAGGTGATCAGACGGTGCGTTGTGTTTCTCCGTCGATGAAGGCGATCCCGGCGATCACGTGGGAGTGACCTGCCCCCCTTGAAATGATCGAGTTTCAGATTCCATAATCTGAAGATCAACCAATGGTCTTGCCCCCATCACTCGCTGTGTCATCTTCCAAATTTACAGACTTCAGGGGTACACCACCCAAATGGGCGCCGCCGCTGATGGCCACCTCAACGCGGCTGCTGGGGCTGCTGACGACGACGTGATCGAGCGGACGGTCTGACGACCCGGTTTCGATCGGAGTGATCCCTCTCCGCGACATGATCGGGTCAGTGGTCTGCCGGCTGATCCGTGGCCGACCGGCTGCGGAGACGCACTAGGTTCAAACCCGGCACCCACCCATCGGGACGCAGCGGCAGCCCTCCTTGGCCCTCAAGTGAGAACGAGCTGATGTCGCTAGTGAATCGCACCGCGCAACTGGGCTGAAGCTGGAGCTGGTGACCGATAAGCGATTCGGGAAAGTTGGACAGGCTCCCGGAAAGATCCAGCTGCGGTGGCAAAGACGCGGCGGCGGTGAGGATCTGGCTATGTGAGTTTAAGAAGATCGCGTTAGGGTCGATCTCCACCAATACCGGGTCGCCCCCCGCCAGGCCGTTGATGACGCTGTTTCGCAGGATCACCGACCGGGGACCGAGATTGATGCTCGCCCCGTTCTGCCCGGCCTGGGCGGTGAGCGTGCTGTCGACGAGTTGCACGCGTTGCGAGGCGGTGAGGTTGATGTTGCCGCCGTTGACCGCCGCAGCGGCGCTGATCGTGCTATCGAACAGGTCGATCGTCTCGCCCGCGGTGACAGAGATATCCCCGCTATTAGCGAACAAGGCGGAGCTCGCCAGTGACCCTCCGCGAATCGAGCGGACCCCGTTTGGGGTCGTGACGAGGATATCGCCAGCGTCCCCGGTGCCCAAGCTAGCGGTTTGGATTTCCGCAAAAGAATCTTGTGCATCTAGCAGAAGTGAATCGGCGGTCACCTCGATCTGTCCCCCGTTTCCGGACCCGAACGTTGCAGCAGAGATCACAGACCCACGCCCGATTTCTAGGCGGCTGGCCTGAATCTGAATCGTGCCACCGTCACCGCCATTTCCCGGATTCGAGGTTTGGGCCCCTATCCCTGTGAGACGATTATGGATTGGGTTGCCTTCTAAAAGGATCGAATCGGATTGAATACGGATATCCCCTCCGTCATTCCCGCCAATGGTATTGGTCGTGATCAAGCCGCCGTCGATGATGTTGAGTTCGTCCGCGTCGATCCGGAGCGTTCCGCTTGATCCTCCACCTCTCGCCGAAGCAATGATCCCGGAGAATAATCTTGAGTCGCCCCGTGATATCTCGAGATGTTCGGTATCCACAATAATTTTTCCCGCATTCCCTGATCCTACGCCCGACGAAGTTATGAGTCCTTGACGGATGATAGAAATCCGGTCAGCCAAAACGCTTATTACTCCAGCCTGACCAGATCCGAATGCGATGGAGCCCAAGTTTGCCGTTGCGGCAACATCGATAACTTCGGTTGTTCCGTCAGGCTTGAATACCTCGATGGTATCGATGACATCATGGGCAGGACCGAAGTCGATTCGCAAACCTCCTCCATCTATGGATAGATGGCCCGATTCAATCGTAAGATGTCCCGCGTCCGCAGAGCTGGAAGTGGAGGAGCCAATAAAGGATCGGGCGTTGATCCACAAATCTTCTGAGATGACGTGTACATCACCAGCTTCAGCTACTCCAAAGGAGTCAGAGTTAATCCCAGCTCGGTTGTTTAGTGTCAGTTGTTTCGCTTGAATTTTGATCGCTCCACCTCTGCCACTCGTAGCCGAAGCAAAAGTTGAGGTCGATATCCCAGTTGGCAGAATCAGTTGGGGTGGCCCAATAAACCCCTGACCATCTATCATTAGCCCAGAAGTCAGGACCTCGATGTCCCCTCCTTGACCTACGCCCGTCGTATAAGTGGCGATGTGAGCACCCTCGAAGACTTCCACCGTATGAGCTCGGATCGTCACGTCGCCGCCTCTGCCGCCGGAGACGGGATCGAGCGTCTGGGAAAAAACCCCGGTGAGACGCTGATTGGCAAAATCTGAATCCCAAACAAACCCTTCCCCATCTAACAAGAGGGAATCGACGTCTATGGCAATCAGGCCACCGTCCCCACCCGACACGCTGCTCGTGCCCACAACAGCCCCGCGAAGAATGGTCAATGAGTCTGCCTTTAGGGACACGTCCCCAGCCGATCCGCCCGCCACTGTCGCCGATGAAACCCCGTTGCCTCCCAATGTTAGACCCGAAACCCCTGATGGCGAGGCCCCTGGCGCCTGACCATCAATGACAAAACCATCAGCCGTAATCTTTAGGTCACCAGCTCGTCCCGAAGAAAATGTTTGAGTACGGATCTCACCTTGTTCCATCAGCAGATGCCCACGCAAGCTGATCTGAACCGGGTCGCCATCGGCAACCCCCAGCGTATCACTCTGGATCGTCGATCGGCGAAGGGTAAGATCCTCACCGGCAACGACAACCGCCCCGCCGGCCTTCCCACTGGCCACAACCGCAGAATCGTTGACGAGGTTGACGTCCCCGAGGTGCTGGAAAGAAGCGAGGTTCGGCCACGACCCGATTGAGGGATCAGCCGATTGTTCTACGTCTACGGCACCAGCAGAGGCGACGCTGATCAACCCGATCGGGCCACCGTTCGATAGGATACCGCCATCGTCTACCTGTATGTCGCCGCTGATCACGGTGACCCCTTGACCCTCCCCCACCGCCAAAGTGCTTTGAACGATTTCAACACCAGCCGGTTTTGCAGCCAGGAACCCGAATGCGCTCGGCGCCGCAACCGTCAGGACGCTACCGCCAGGAGAGCTCGTCACGAGGAATTTCTCACCGTTACGCCATTGAAGCTCATCCGCTGTCGTGACCACCAGCGACCCACCGAGCTCCAGCTGCGCCCCGGGACCGAACACCACCCCGTTGGGGTTGATCAGATAAAAATCTGCGTTGGGTATCGCCGTGGTCCGCAGCCGGCCGTCGATTTGCGACGCCCACGGACCCGTGACCCGAGCGAACACGTTGTGGATCGCACCCGGATCGATCCCCATGGGCCCCGTAAAAACCGCGGTTTCACCGCTGGCCACGCTGAATTCACTAAAGCTATGGAAGATATTGCACGACGTGTTATTGGCGTTACAAACCGTTTGGCCCAGATCCGCGCCGACCTGGAAAACCGGCCCGGTTAGCGTCGTGGCCCCCACGGTTCCCAGTGACCCGTCCGTGGCAACCTGAGCCCAAGCCGACAACGCGACGGCCACCGAACCAATGATCGCGATCAGAACGGGCAGCACTTCACGATAGCGTGGCGGTAGATCCAAGATTCACCTCTCGTTTTTATCGCGGGCTCCACCCCTCTTTAGACCCAACACGGCTCATGGACCGATCCCGAACGAAGGGTGGCCCCGGGCTGCCGCTATCCGTGGGACCGGGATCTTGAGATCGCATCGATCCTCTTTTCAAGCGGCCCGGCTCTCGCCAACCGATCACTCTATACTACCCCCATGCCAGGACCAAACCTACGCACCGATATTGTTGACGTCTACGTGTTCCGGGTCGTCGAGGGTCACAGAGCCGTCGGGCCCCGCCTAGCACCGGCGCCGGGCCAGGATCAACCCCTCGGGCAAGACCGCAAGCCCCTGCCCGTTCATGGCGCCGCCGAGTTCTTGCAGCTGCGCCGCGTCAAGGGCGCATTGGCGGGCACGTGGCACCCGGTGATGGGCCATATCGAAAATACCGAGTCGGCCGTCGAGGCCGCCAAACGCGAGCTGGCCGAGGAAACCGGCTACCGCCCGGGACGCGGCCTGATCGGGCTGTGGCAGCTCGAGACGGTCAATCCCTATTACATGGCTTCCCAAGACGCCATCATGCTCAGCCCCTGCTTCGCCGCCCAGGTCGACACCTCCGCCGAATCGTGGGTCGACCCCGCCCACGACGCGGCGCGGTGGGTGCGGCGGGACCAAACCGATCGGGCGTTCCTCTGGCCGGGCCAACGGGCGGCGATCGATCAGATCGTCCGTGACATCCTGCCCGCGGCGTTGGGGTACGACTGCCCGGTCGCGTCGTTGCTGCGCGTGGAGCTTGAGTCCATCTCTTCAGCGTGAAACTATCGTAAAACCCATGGATGAGGGAGTCCCCACAAGAGCCGCGCGTCCCATACACTTAGGCTATTTTTTTGCTTCTGGAACCCGGGACGGTAACACGACGTGGGCGGAACCCAATGACCATGTTTTTTGACAGGTCGTGTAGAAATCCGCAGTTGCCTCGGCTACAATTTCCGCATTAAACAAACGAATCAGGGAACTAGATAAAGACAAGAGATCCCACCTTAAAACGCGTCAGCACCCGAGTCTGCTCCGCCTGCTGACCCCCTACCTCGGACCAGGGCCACGGCCCCACATAGCCCAACGATTCGCCCGCGCAGCACCACCCCAAGACACCGCCCAGCAGGTTTGTTTTTTCTTATAAAAGGAGGCTTGATGCCGATAAGATTCCCTCGGAAGACGCTGTACTCTGGGCCGTGAACTCAACCCGCCAATGATGAGCCCTCCTGATAGTATCCAAAGCAAACCTTAGACCTGCCGTAATTTGCGTTTGTTATAGCAAAGCCAGGTGAATCCACGAGCCGCCTCGGCCACTCCGCGATGATACCTCGTTGGACGATCAATGTGCGTCGATCTTAGACGAAAACCCGATTAAATCCGCGGGGCCGACGTCAAAAATTTTTCAAACACAGCTGTAATGTACCGACGGGTGATGCGTATATATACCGATCCCGGAAGAAATATGGCCCGGATGACATGCCGCATGGATCGTATACGCGACAAGAAAATCTTCGGGGGCAAACCACGACCCACGCCGTGTGGGGATACACCACGCGTCTATCATCACCGCTCCGCCACACACCGACCGGGCGTGATCATTCATGGCTGACCACCCGCATAAGAAACCCCTCAAGACCGATGTTCCGAAACGTTTTTTTCAAGAAGGAGTACGTATGACTCAGCAGAAGATCCCTCACGGTTCTTGGCCCAAGCACCGCCGTACCCCCCTGCTGCGGTGGCTGCGGAGCGACGGTCGTCGATCATCACCCCCCAGGCCGGTCATCGAAAGCCTCGAACCTCGGGTCCTGATGAGCGCCGACCTGCCGACCGGGCCCCTGCTCGTCAACCACGACCCGCCCGCCGCACTCCTAGCCGACGCCGGTCCGCTCGCCAAAATCGTCAACGGCACACCGACCGACCAGTTCCCCGAGGTCGGGATCGTCAGCGGCTTCTGTAGCGGCACGCTTATCAGCCCGCGGCACGTGCTCACCGCCGCCCACTGCACCGACGACGTGGGCGAAACCAACGGGTTCTTCCAGGTCAACGGCACGACCGTCGGCACGGTCCAGCAGATCGAGCACCCCCAGTGGAGCCCCGGCAGCCTCGGCACCGACGCCGCCAACGACATCGCGGTCATGGTCCTGGCTCAAGACGTCACCGGCGTCGTCCCGGCCCAGATCCTCCGCCAAGCGCCCAACGTCGGAGACCTGCTCACCCTTGTGGGGTTCGGAGCCGGCGGCACCGGCAACACCGGCCACGACGGGTCGTTCGGGACCAAACGCGTGGGCACCACCCCCATCGATAGCATCAGCCAGACGCTCATCGAATGGAGCTTCGACAACAACTCCGAAAGCAACACCGCGCCCGGGGATTCGGGTGGGCCGGCGTACGTGACGATCAATGGGGAACGCTTCATCGCCGGCATAACCTCGGGCGGCGAACGTTTCGACGCCGCGATCGGGGACAACTCGTTCGATACCCGCGTCGATCCCTATCAAAGCTTCATCGACGCCATCGTCGGCACCCCCGACCCCGATCCTGACCCTGATCCCGATCCCGATCCGCAGGACGTCGTCATTGTCGACAACCTCGACGCCACCGGTTTCGCCACCACCGGGCCATGGGTGGAATCGGCCGCGATCGACGAGTTCCAGGGCAGCTCGCTTTTTAATCTCGACATCGGGGCCACCGCGACCTGGACCCCGCAACTCGGCGCCGGAGACTACGAGGTCGCCGTCCGTTGGGCAGGCCAGCGGTCGTCTAGCTCGTTCTACCCCCGCGACCCCAACGCCCAGTACACCGTAGAACACAACGGCGTCACGGACACGTTCGTGATCGATCAGAACGCGGCCTCGGGTCAATGGATCGTGCTCGACACGCTATCGTTCGACGGCTCGGGGCAGGAGGCGGTCACGCTCACCGCCTCGACCGACGGGGCCAGCCCAGCCAATGCCGACGCGGTGCGCTTCACCCGGGTCGACGACCAGCACGATGACTCCCTCGTGGCGTACTGGGATTTCAACCTGGGCTCCGGGTCGACCGCCCCGGACGTCGCGCCCGAGGGGCAGGTCAACGATATCGGCACCTTTATCGACGCCGCCGTGTACAACGGCATCGGCCTCAACGGGTCGCTTTCTCTGGGCGGCGAAGGCGACCGTGTCCATGTCGATTCATCGAAGGACATCAACATCGGGACCGTCTCCCAGCGGACCATCTCCCTGTGGTTCTTCGCCGACAAGCCCGGCGCCGGCCGCCGGCAGGTGCTCTTCGAAGAAGGCGGCGCCATCCGCGGATTGAATATCTACATCCATAAACATGAGCTTTTCGTCGGTGGGTGGAACCGGCCGTCGAGCGAGACCGATTGGGAGGGGACCTTCCTTAAAACACCGATCACCGGGGGTCAATGGCACCACGTGGCGTTGGTGCTCGACGGCACCGGCTCGGTCCAGCCCGGGGCGCTGACCGGGTACCTCAACGGCGTCGCGTTCGCCACCGGTGAGGGCTCGCACGTGAAGACCCACTCGAACGCGACCGGGATCGGCGGCAAGAACAGCAGCACCCGATTCCATGACGGGACCCGCGGGGCGATCACGTTCCATGGCCACATCGACGAGGTGCGGGTCTATGACCGCGTGCTGACCCCGGGTCAGGTCGCCTCCTTGGCCAGCCAGAGCCTCGTCGACCCCACGGTGGACCCACCCCCGCCCCCGACGGGTGAATTCGATATCGAGGTCCGCTTCCCCGACAACAGCCTCAGCACCGCGGCGCAAGCGGTCTTCCTCGAAGCCGCCGACCGGTGGGAGCAGATCATCATCGGCGACCTGCCCGATGACAATACCGATCTGGGCCTCGTCGATGACGTCGTGATCGACGCGATTGCCCAGCCGATCGACGGGACCAGCGGGGTCCTCGCGTTCGCCGGGCCTACCGACTTGCGCCCCGGTTCCTTGTTAGCGTCGCGGGGCGCTATGACCTTCGACTCCGCAGACGTGCCCAACCAGCTGGCCAACGGCAGCCTGATCACCACGATCCTCCACGAGATGGGCCACGTCTTCGGGCTGGGCACGATCTGGGACAGCCTCGGTCTTACCTCGGGCGACACGTTCATCGGTTCGGCCGCCCAAGCCGAATACGGCGCCCTGCTGGGTCAAGGCCCCACGCCCGTCCCGCTGCAATCCGGCAGCGGCGGCCACTGGCGAGAGAACGTCTTCGGCAACGAATTGATGACCCCGTTCCTCAACGCCGGGGTCAACCCGATCAGCCGGGTGACGGTCGCGGCCCTCGAAGACATGGGTTACGAGGTCAACATCAACGCGGCCGATTCGTTCTCGCTGCCCGGCAGCGTCTTATTAGCCGTAGCCGCTGAGGACGGTCAGGACGACGATCGGCAGCCCAACTTCCGCTGGGCCCAGCAACCCCGGTTGGCTTTGCTTGAAGACGAACGCGCCGCGTAGCGTGCGGAAGAGCAGAACCCTTTTGTATACCCTGCCCCCCTTCGCCCCCTCCGGACGGTCACGCTTCTGCACCAACCCGGTTGTGTGACCAGTCCGGCGGGCTGGGGGCTTTTGAACGAATGCGGGGTGCATGACGAGCCGCGACCGTCAGGAGTGGGTTCCTCCTACGGCTCGGCGAGCTGCGCGTGTCAGCAAGCGGGTACTTCCGAATAACCAGAACCCCTTATATCGTACATGAAATCGGGATACGCTCTAATGACCCGCGACAAGATCGTTGGGCTTGCGAACGGCGCGTTTAGCAACCCACGACACCGCGCCTCACCCGACGCGACAGCACCAGCGGCAACCCACCGGCCCACGCCAACGCCAAAACCGTCGGTTCCGGGACCACGATCTCTAGCTGTGTCGTCGCCAGTAACCGGCCCGCGCCTTCGATCGTCACGTCGAACCCGCTGGGGTCGTCGACGATCGTCGCTGCGGCGTCGATCGGAAAATCAAGCGTCACGTCCCAGACACTGACCGTACTGCCGACCGCCTGGGCAGCCGGCGCCAGCGTCACCGTGCCTTGGCCCGCTAGTGAAAACGCGATCGGGTCCTCATCGCTCGCTAGATCAATCGTCACCTGCCCCGCCGCCGGGACGGTCAATTGGACCTGACCCTGCGTAAGGACCAGTTCATGCTCAGCGAGGTCGAACGTCCCCCCGGGCTGGGCCACCGACGACGGAGGGGCGATGGTATTAGGGCTGCCGCCCAGCCCCTGCGTGGAGACCGGGATCGGCACGGGCGACACGTTGCCGGTCAGAGAAAAATCCGTATCGGAAAAGAAGATCGTCCCCCCGGTCAGCGTCAAGCCCGTGATCACAGGCGAGGTCTGGGCGTTGTCGATCTCGAGCTGTGCCAGGACATTGCCGCTGAGTTCGACCGCCTGGGTGTCCTCGTTACCAGCTGGTCCGAAGCTGAACCGGATCGTCGTGTCCATGAGGTTCACCCCGGCACCGGGCGGCGCGAGGTTTAGGTCAACGTCAAATGCCTCCGCCCACGCCGACCCCGCCATCGCCCCACCAGCCAACACCACCGCGGCCAACACCTCCCGACCATATCCCAACTCAAATCTCATTTCCGTCTCCTTTCATGTAACAGGAAGCATCTTCACAACACCAAGGACAATTCTAAGCATACCCGCCGCGCATGGAAACCCCGCGTCAGGGCCACCGCCGACCCCAGGGCCACCTCATTTGGAATTTAACCCTTGTTTCTGTGCTGTCAGGACGGGTGATTCCCGTTCAATAGCTGGGTTTCACGAGCGCCACCCTCGATTCTGAGTCGCCACAAGGGGTTGAGAATTTTAAATGAGATCGCCCTGCCGCCGACCCCAGAATTTACCCCCCCGCGTATAACCCAGGGGTCGTCGTTGCATTCGAAACCCGAATCATGCCGATGGGGCCCAAACACTAACCCTGGCTAACCACAAACTGGCTGACCACGTACAGCGCATACACAAACAGCATCGGCAAGCCCATCCAGCGCGAAAACCGCCCGCGACGCACGGCCCCGTAAACATACACCCGTATAATCGCCAACGCCGCGAGCATCGACGGCAGGTGCAGCGACAGGAACAGGGTCTGCCCGTCCTCGACGATCGGCAGCGGCGCCGCCGTGGCGCTGGCCCCGACCACGAACAGGACATTGAGGATATCCGCCCCGATAATGTTGCCCACCAGCAGCTCGGGGTGGCCCTTGTAGATGCTCGCGATCCCCACCACCAACTCCGGCAGCGACGTGCCCAGCGCCACCAGGGTCGAGGCGATCACCACCTGCGGGATCCCCCACCGCTGGGCGATCACCGTCACCGAGCAGATCAGCACCCGGCTGGAGATAATCACCGCCGCCAACCCCGCGACCATCATGATCACGAACAACACTACCGCTCCGCGCTTTTCCTGTTGCTCTTGGCTAGCAGGTGTAATCGGGATCGCCCGCTCAAGCTCTTCGGGTGTCTGGAAAGGCTCGCCATGTACGTGGCGGCGACTCCAACGCACCGAGACCACCATGTACACCGCCAGCAACCCTAGCAACAACAACCCCACCGCCCGCCCCAGCGTTGCCCGGTCACCCTCGACCATGTACATCGCGTAGCACAACCCCGCCAGCAGCACCCCGCAACCCGCCTGCACCCACCCCTGTCGTGATAGCACGAACCGGTCAGCCGGCAGCGCGGTCAATAAACAGCCGATCCCGAAGATCAGCGTCGTGTCCGCGACGATCGACCCCACCGCGTTGCCCAGAGCTAGCCCCGCCTGCCCCTGCCACGCGGCCATCACCGACACCGCGCACTCCGGGCTGGTCGTGCCCAGCGACACGATCGTCGCCCCCACAATAATCTTGGGCATCCCGACCCGGTATGCCAACCCAGACGCCCCGTCCACCAGCCAATCGGCCCCCTTGCCCAGCACAAGCATCGCCCCGACCGCCACCACCAGCAGCCAGCCCTGGCCCAGCGCCTCGAACCATTCTTGCGGGATCAGGTGTTCCATGGATGTTTAGTGTAGTGAATCAACCGCGGTGAGTGATGCCCTTGGTAGTCTCGGCCGCCGCAAGATCGCCGCCCGGGGCCACCGGTCCCCTTGCACCGGATCACCGGATCACCGGATCACCGGATCACCGGATCACCGGATAGACCGTATGCGCCGGCCCTGCTCGAGCCTCACCCTTCGCAAGGTTATTCCTACGGGATTACCGCCGATGGGATCGACCGGAAAACAGCGTCCGCTGCGCAGCACACCACCGGAACAGTCCAACCCATTCGCGACGCTGAAGATCAATCAGCCGCGGTGGCGTTTTCCCCGCGTACCGAGCCGAATCGACGCCAGCGATAAAAGCATGGGGTTCGTAATTGTGGGTGATCAGCGTGAACGCGGGGTGGTGGCCGACGCGTCGGAACCAGTAGTGGCTGTTGGAGAAGTCGCCTTCACGTCGGTGCATGATGCCGTGCCAGAACGCGCCGGTGACGGTATCGATCGTCTGGCTAACCCGGTGGCTTCGTTCGAGATCGTCTACATAGAGCCACAATGCCGCGACGAGCAGGGGCCTTTCAGCGATGGCGGGTTCTTCAACCGCTTGAGCGACCCGGTGAATCATCGCTGGCGAGAGGGGCGATTGAATCACAAGATCGGGCATCGCCTCAGCGATGGGCCTGGCGGCAAAGACCGGCTCGACCGCTTGGGCGACCGGCTGGGGCAGGCCTAACGGCCGGTGGGGTATCACCAGGTTCGTCGTCATGGACGTCTCTGATTCCGCTCCGCGATTGTTCTGATCCCCGCCGTTACTGTCCGATCACGGTTATCATAACGTCGCGATCCCTCGGCCGCACGTCGCACTCGAGGTGGAACACCTGCTGCCATGTTCCCAGCACGGGTTTGCCGTCGGCGATCGGGACGGTCAGGCTAGGCCCTAGCAGCGTGGCTTGTAGGTGGGAGTGAGCGTTGCCGTCGTGCCAAGCCTGTTCGTGGCCGTAGTGACGGCCCGGCGGCAGCAGACGATCGAGCGCCTCGGGCAGGTCGCGGATGAGGCCCGGCTCCATCTCGATCGTGCCGATCGCGGCGGTGGAACCCACGTTAAAGACGTGGGCCAGGCCGGTGCGGACCCTCGATTCCGACACGGCCGCTTCGAGCGGCCCGGTCAGGTCGTGCATGTCGCGGTGACCGCTGGTCTGGATCCGTATTTTCTTTTGAAATACATCCATTTTGGAATAAAACGCGGCGCGATCCGTTGACGCGACACGAAGATGATCCATGTTCCGATACACCCTCGACGCGGTATTTTTGACACCCGACGCGTACCCCGGCACGTTCGGAAACCGGCTTGGAGCCCGCGGGGTTACGGGGCGATACGGTACTCGATGCGGGGGATCGACAGCTCCGCGACCCATCGGCGCACCTGCTGACTGGTGACGGCGGCGGGGCCAGGCACCGGCGAAGACAGCCCGGGGCCCAACCCCCACTGCTGGGCGGGTTGCAAGAGGGTGACCATCGGGTCGTCGCTGGGGGCGAACCCGGCGAGCTCTTTCGCCTTGTCGATCGCCGCGTCGAGGTACCCTTCTTCGTCGACGAGTTTATAGTCCAACGCCTGCTGAGCGGTGAAGACCTTGCCCGTGGCGACCTTGCGGACCTCTTCGAGGGACAGGTCGGCTCGGCCCTCATCGACGATCTGGACAAACCGTTCATGGGCCTGGTCGAGGATGAAGCGCAGCGACCGGCGGTCTTGGTCGGTCCAGGGCCGCATGGGGTTGAGCTCGTCCTTCTGGGTCGCCTCGGTGGCGACGATGATCTCGGGCTCGACGCCGATCTTGTCGAGCAGCTCGTCGAAGGTAAACGCGTTGGCGATCACGCCGATGCTGCCGGTGAGGGTGGTGGGCTCGACGAAGATGTGCTCGGTGGGCATCGAGACGTAGTACCCGCCGCTGGCGGCCATTGTCCCGAAACTGGCGACCAGGGGGATCTTTTCCTCGGTTTTCTTGATAAAAGTCTTGAGTTCGTGCCAGATCTGGTCCGACGCGGTCATCCCCCCCCCACCGGTATTGACCCGCAGCACGACCGCCCGGGGGGGGTCTTGGGCCAACGAGCGCATGGCCTTGCGGACGAAACCCGCGGTGTCGCCGTCGATCATGCCGGTGATCGGCAGGATGACGACCCGGTTTTCGTGGTCCCCGTCGCCGTCGGTGTAGGTCACTTCGTGTGGCCCGCCGGTGATCGATGCGAAGAACATCCCGAAGTAGATGTTCATGACCACCGAAAGCAGGAACAGCCCCAGGAGCATGCTCACCAAGCCGGTCGCCAACCGCTTCATCCAGCCGCGGCGCGGCGGCGGTGGGGGCGGGTATGGGGGCAGGGCGTACCCGGGCGGGGGCGGGGGCGGGACCATCGCCGCGGCGGGGTCGACCGGCGGGCGAGACGGTTGGGCGTTGGTTGCGGTGTGATCGGATTTGAACCCGTTCTGATCGGTCATGAGAGGTCGGCCCTGTTCGCCTCGGATGGGTCGATCCGGGCGGGGTGTGACGCGTTGGTGCGTTTATCTGCTGCGACGGGGTCTAACGCGTCGGTTTAGATGGATGTTGGTTCGGCGGATGTCCTTATCCCGGATAAAACGGCACGATCCGTCTGCACGGCGGGTCGATCTGCGGCGCTTGGCCCCGACCCGACGCGGCGTTTGGATACGTCGTGCGATTATATACGCATCGCGTATCAAAGTACTGCGTCGAGTATACGTTGGACACCAAAAACCTCCCTGCTGCGCACATGAGTCACGCCGTATTTTCATCCGGGATCGGTATCTTGTTGCCTGTGGTCGGCACAGACCACGAAGATGCTTACTCCTGCGTCGTCTGTGATCGGGCCACCGGAAGCGGGTGCAGGGACCGATCTTTTTCACCAGTATACCCCATGCGCAAGACCGTCGCGTCGCGTCACTATCGCGTCGGCGGCACGGCGCCTGTCCGTCTCTACCCCGGCCGCGATGCGGTCCACCGCCCACGCGGTCTTCACCGCTTCGTGTGTACCCGTGACGTTATTTGATCGACTGCGTGGATAGTGAAGTGTGTGTCCATCGAGGTTATGATGAGAATCCCCGGATGAAAACGCTCCATGACTCGTGTCCACGGCCAGGGGGTGCTCGGTGTTCGGGGCTCCGGGGCGTACCCGACGCGGTGTATTTGATACGGGATGCGGGGGTCTCTTGGCGTTGGGCTGGGCTGGGCTGGGCTGGGCTGGGCTGGGCTTTCTCAGGATACGCCGTGAATTAGCCGATTACCAGGAACTGCATCACTGTGGCTTGGCCACGCCCGGGCCACGACGGAATCAACGGGCATAAATCCATACCGAGAGCTCGCATGGCTAGTCATGAAACCGGTAACGGGCTACGACGGTTCGATCTAGATCGGTTTAACCAGGTCTACGATCGGATCATCATCGGCAACCATTTCTGCGAGACCCCCGCGTACTACCAGGAGCACCGCGGACGGTATTGCAAGACGATCCGGTATCTATCGGAGATCGACATGCCGCGGCCGGCGCGGGTTTTTGAGATCGGC
>CBDCYN010000014.1:0-9033 GCA_965224205.1 Phycisphaeraceae bacterium | reverse complement strand
GCCGCATCAAACGTCACCCCATCCCCACTATCACGACCCGTATCATTCAACAACCCCGCCAACACCAACGGCGGATCAGCGTCCTCACCCGGCTCCAAGCTCGTACTCGCCGCGATGTTGCGGATGTGCTGGGTGACATCGAACGACGTGACCCGACCGTCGAGGTCCGAATCCGCTTCGAGCGCGTAACCACCCTCGCCCGCCAAGCTCCCGAACGCACTACGCACCAGCACCGTATCGTCGCGATCGACGTCCCGGTCCCCATCAGCGTCGCCGATCAGGAATAATTCCAGGTCAAACGGGCCCGACGTGCCGTTGTCAGCCGACACCGTCACCTCGTAATCCCCCAACGCCAACTCCGCCAACGCCAAGCTCACCCCATCGCTGAGATCCGCGTTCGCGAACCTTAACGGAACGTCCTGCCCCCCCGCATCGCGGACCGCCACCGCCGCTGGGTCCAACCCACTACCCGCCTGGGCCTTGACGCGGAACCCAATGTTCACCGCACCCAAACGGTTGGCCGTAAAGTCCCCCGCCGACACCACCACCGTGATCGCAGCGGTGTCCGTCGGGTCATCGAGTTGATCGCTGTATTGAGAAAAGACGTGGCTTAACGGATCCCCATTGAGCAGGATCTTCTGCTCCAACGCTTCGAGGTAACCGCTCCACCCCCGCGTCGACCGGTCCTGCCCCCACAACCCCGCCAAACGCCGAGACACCCCCCGCAACGCCTTAGCCCCAAGACGAGGCACCCAACCCGATTGATTCCGCTTATGCCCCAAACTTCGCCCTGCCCCGTTGTCCGCCCACACCACACGATCGACTTGAACCCCCAATCACCTCACCGACGAACCTAGTGTAACCCCCACCCCCCATCACCTACAAGCCTTTTTTCAAGGTTCTTGAAAAAAAAGTATCTGTTTAGCGGTTAGCCGGTTGAATCTGGGCGGTTGAGATGAGTCGTCTCAGGTGATCGGGGTGCTGATCGGAGGCAGCACGCAGGAGGTGGGACAGAAAAGCCAACGCGTCGTGGGCGTGTTGATCACAAGTCGTCAGGACGCTGCCCAGAATTTCCTGAGCACGAGCACCCGCAGCCGTACGGTTGCCGCCGAAGACCTTGCGGTTGACCACCGCCGGGCGGATCGCCTGCTCGGCGGGCCAGTTGGTCGCTTCGATCCCCGGTTCATACAGAAACGTGAGGATCTCATCGGCGTGGCGAGCCAGGTGATTGCGAAACGTTCGGTTGCCACGATGCGATAGACGCCAAGCCAGCAAGCGGTCCAACCGCTTACGCAATCGCCCGCGGGCACAGGCCAAGCCATGCTCGCTGATCGTTCCCGCGTCGCGTCGATCACGAAGACGCAGCGCATCGAGCAACAACGCCTTGACCTTCCGCGGGAAACGCACCGCCCCACGCGTGGCTTGCTCCAGCAACATGCCCGTCCGCCGAAGCAGATGCGCCAAGCATTGCTGATGCGTGGCCTGTTCCAAAGAATCGTAAGGCGACCAGCCGTCGTGGATCATCCGCCCGGCATAGTCCTTGCCCAACACGTCCCGCACCACCTCGCCGCCGCGGCTGGGGCGGATGACATACAGCGTGACTTTCTTCGTCACGAACACCCACATCCACTGCAGCCATCCGCCGACTTTCCAGCCGGTTTCATCGGGGTAAACCGTGTCGCTGTGACGCACCACGTCACGCAGGCCGTCGTAAACAGATTGACCGCGTCGGGCCGTACGTAGCACGACGTGCGTCGCACCGCCACGGGTGATCGAGATCCCGAAGACCTGCTTGAGCAAGCCTTGGATGTCGCCATAACTCAGCCCGTACTTGTCCTTCATCAGGACGATCATGGCTTGAAGGTCCGGCCCCAGCTGGGAGGCCGCCGCCCCCGTGGCATCTGAGGTCTGCAACGGGTGGCGGGGGTGAAGGCGTCGACCACACCGCGTGCATGAACCCACGTGCAGGTCGAAACGTCGCACCACCGGCCGGCGGGGGATCTCGACCTGGAACTGATGGGTCACGTGATCTTCTTGGGCCTCGCCGCCGCAGCCGGGACACCGCGGGGTCAACGGCACGTCGATGACCTCGTCGGGGGGTTGCGGGGGTGGGGGCCGATGGGCTTTGGGGCCGTACGCCTTGCCCGCCTTGCGGCCGGGCTTCTTGGGCTGGGTTTTGGGCGATCCCTTGGAGAACGGCGCGGCTTGGCGTTGGGTCGAACGCGTGGCTTGTTCGAGGCGTTGTTCGAGTTGGCCGGCCCGAGCTTCGAGTTGAGCCACACGCTTCTCGAGTCGCAGGATCTGCCGGTCTTTCTCGGCGATGATTTCAAGCAGTTGATCGTAGGTGGGTCGAGCCATCCTGGCTGTTCCTGTCGTGTCGTCCTGACCGATGGTGAAGCGGGCACCCCAGCCCTTCGAACGCCATCTTATCCCTTTATATCGATGGCCGATTATAGACCGCGATCAGCAGATCAGAATTTCAAAATCCAACGCCCTCCCGTGCCTGGCTAGACGCTAAACAGATACAAAAAAAATAGCTCCACCTCAACCTCATGCGATCCCCAAACACGATCAAACTTTGACAACTCAATCGATGACATCATCCAGGCCGCGTGTACATTGATTCCTTTTCCAGCAATGCAGATGACGGGAGTTCCAAGGCTCCTTGCTGGATGACACTATGGCTGGCCCTGCGGCACGAGCGTTGGGCGCGACCGGACATTCGCTATAGGGAATCTTGTCGTGGTGTGGGAATCAGCATCGAGCACAACCCCCACCGACATCGATCGACGCCAACGTGTCAGCTACTACCGCTGCTTGTGCGACAGGTGCTCCATCGCGATCCCCGCGGCGATCCTCGCATGCTCTTCGATCGGCATAGCCTCGTCCGCCAGACCCAGGGGGATCAGGTGATCACGGATCAGGTCCAGCGTCGCCAACATCTGGTGATACGCGTCCGGGTCGATCCGCTCTCCGTCCACCGGCTTGTCGTACAAGCCCAACAGCTTGTGGATCTCCTTACAAACCCGCAGCGCCACCGCGTAGTCGGCCAGCTCGTAACTCTTCTCGTAAAGGTCGGTGAGGCGGTGCAGCGCCGCCTTAAACTCACGGTCATGATCAGAGCATGTGACCGTGCCCGTCGTGGACCGAGAGCTGGACGGGATTGAAGGAGATTCCTCGTACACAACTGTCGGGTTAGAACGTCGTTGGATCATTTTCTTATTCCGGTTTCAGCACTACAGATCATGACAAACTTCAGCGATTAGCAAGACATCATTATTGTATCAGCAGTTCTGAGAAACCTGGGCAAAAGAAATAGAATCGTGATTCCCTGCTTTTCCGACGGTCGTGGGAAAATGGAATCCAGAAAGGACCCGTTGGTGGGGCAACGAATCGCCGTCGGTCTCTGCCAAAACCTCCAACGTGATTCCGCCGATCGGCGTTCTTGAGCCGTGAGAGAGGGTTTTGGCCGTTTCGGCGTTTTGGCAGAGGGGGAGACATGATCGAAGAGATTCACAGCGATCGTCGCCACAGCGATTGGGAGACCTTGCCGATCTCGCCACGATCAGAGGTCCAGGATCGATACGGCAACCGCCTCGTCGGGGCCGCCTCATCACCGGCTTCTGCCAAAACTTCTACGCGTCGTCAGCCAATCTGCGTTTTCGGGCCATGAGAGGGGGTATTGGCAGTTTTGGCGTTTTGGCAGAGAGGAGAACCGGCATATTCATCTCTCCAATCGTACCGCCTCGACCATTGCCAGGATGCCACGTTTTACTGTGGCTGGAAGCGTACTCCACGCCTCAATCACTTGGACGACCTCTGGGTCAGATATCGTGGACGACGTAAGGCGTGCGCCGGATTCTGCGCCGCCACATTCAGAATCACTGGTTTTTCCCTGATTTCTTTCATCTGTTCGAGTCCTGTATCGCCCATTCCGCCACTTCGCAACGAATCGCTGTTTCTCGCAAACTCCCGCAGTAAAGCCTCTTCCGCGTCGGGCCTCCTTCGCCCTTGCGTGTCGTTGCGGCCCCTTGCGGCAGGTTGTTGCACCGCTTTTTGCAGCGCGTCGCGACCCTGGCCCTCCGCGGCGGCCCGGTAGTGGGCCTCGGTCGTGCGGAGGTAGTGACGTAGTGCCACCGGCCTGCTGTTGCCCGACCACTTGGTCACCACGTGCAGGGGGAAGTCGTCGGCCCAGTCGCTCTCGCAGCTGGCCCGCAGCGTGTGGAACACCTTCGGCCACGGCGTCAGCCCCGCCCGCCGGATCGCGTCGAGCGTCGGGGTCCGCAGGGCCTGGCCCGTGTGGTTCCGCAGGAACGGGACGACGTGCTCCGCCCCCTCCTCGGCTTCCTCGAACGCCTCCAGAAGCACGTGTCGCAGCCGCGGCACGATCGGCACCGTCCGGGGCCCGGTCTTGGGGCTGTCGACGTGCAGGACTTTGCGGTCGAAGTCGACGTCCGACCACCGCAGCACCGCCGGCTCGCTGGGAACCCGAAGTCCCGCCCAGCGGGCCAGGGCGAACACCGTCCTCAGCTGGATCGTGGTCAGCTCGCCGCGACCGTGCAGCTCGTCGGCAACCCGGTCGGCATCGTCGGGGTCGACGTAGGCCTGCCTGCTCTCGTCGGCGTAGCCCGAGGCCTTGAGCCCGTCGAAGACGTTGGGCGGCTCGGCCAGCCGTGCGGCGATCGCCCAACGGAACGCGGACCGGGCGTGGCTTACCCTCCGTCGGGCCGTGGCCTCGCTTAGAGGTCGTTCTCGCCCCCGCCGAAGCCATGCGGCCCACGCCTGGGCGTCCGCCTCGGTCATTTCGCCCAGCGGCTTGTTCGCCGGGAAGTACTCGAGGAGCAGCCGCTTCGCTTGCGACGCGGCCGCGACGGTGCCCGGCTTGGTGACAGTCGACTTGGTCTCCAGCCACCGGTCGAGCCAGCGTTCGACGGTCAACCCGCCGCCGTCTCTCGGCTCGGTCAGTCCGGCCCGCACGAGTCGCCCGTGCAGCGTGGCGTCCAGGTCGAGCAACCACCGCTGCGTCCGGTCGGACGGGTTCTTCCCGGACCGCCGTGCCGCGACCAGCTCCTCGACGTGCCGCAGGATCTCCTCGGCGTGCTTCCGGGACATCTTGCCCAGCCGCACGGTTCGCCGTCGCCTGTCGTCACCGGCGAACTGGATCGCCCGCCTTCCTTTGTCGAGGTTGCATATCGACGCCATCGTGGTCCCCTTCGTCTCTTGCCTATCTCCCCCAAAGCATGCCACAAGAAGCGGTCCGAGGCTAACTGAACTCGCAATATCTTCTGGAAAACTTGATTTTTACGGGAAACAGGAAGGTCTGACCGAGTGAGGTTACGAACTAGATGTGCAGTTGGACCTACACGATCTGTCCCACATCATATGTCTGACAGATTGGGCCGTCGCCGCGAAGGCGTTGGCGTCGCTTCATATCCGGCAATCGACCCGGCAAGAATTTATGCTTCTATGTCATTTCTCCTGATTGCGGATCCACGTAAATGCGATTGATAATCGCCGGGTGAAGCGGATCAAAGTCCTTGTCCGTCGTGATGAGCGTACCGGCGATAACCTTGGTCGCTGCCGCAATCTACACGTCGTTGTTGCCCATCGCGATACCGTTTTCATTCTTGTACGTATCGATGTCCGCGTAGGCGGCGATGATTTCGTGGGAATCGATGTTGACGTGAACGACGTTGTCCAGCAACGACTGAAGTTGACCCAATTTCTGCGGCCCCCAGTTTCGACGTTGAGCGAACGCTTGGATCTCCCCCAGCGTCACCGCACAGACGACGGGCTTAAACCCCGAAGACTTGAAGTTGAACTTTTCTTCGACCGCCTGGCCAATCGTGGACGCACGAGCGTAATGAATCAAGATGCCCGTATCGAGAAGATAAGCGGGCGAGGACGGCATCAGCTCATCTCCTCGAGGGTGGCGAGCATCTTTTCTTCCGTCTCCTCTCCCGGCCACTGCCCGTAGATGGCTGCAAAGCCGTTCCTTGTTCCCGGAGGCTTGCGGGCCTGATTGTGGAGGACCCGCGTGCCGCTTGCCGGTTGCGGCATCTTCGAGAAGAACGCGTCGCGGTCTGTAGCCTCGGCGATCGCCTCGGTCTCGACCCGCAGCAGAGACCCGGAGGGGCGGAAGACCGCCCGGCCTTCGATCACCACCCGATGGCTCAGCAAGTCTCTAAGGGCGACGACATCCTGACTTGCCCACACCGCCCTTATCCGGCTCTGGTCTGCCAGCACCAGTTCGAAGACCCGGTCACTCACTCGGATCATGTCCAGCGTTCCGGTGACGCGAGATCGCTTGGGCTGGGGTGTCTCAGAAATGAACGACTTAGCTATCGTGGTGACCTGCGAGTCAATTCGTGCATACTTGTTCTTGTTAAGCCGGTCGCCCCGCCAGCTGATGCTTTTCACCCCCGTTTGAATGCGGTGTCGAATCCTGCGATACGGGTCAACATGACCTTCCCCAGAGAAAGTGGACGGTCCTAACTGCTAGGTAGGATGCCTGGCGAAAGGAGTCCACCAGATGTCAAAGTCGATGGGCAACGGGAAATCGAGCAAGCGGTATGACGATCAGTTCAAGGCCGGGGCGGTGCGGATGGTCACCGAGGAAGGGTTGTCCCAGTCCGAGGTCGCCCGGCGCTTAGGGGTCGCGGGCACGACGGTGTGTGCTTGGGTTCGGCAGTTAGCCCCTAACGGTCGGCTCACTGATCAAGAGATTCGGATCAAGCTGCGGGAGTTGGAACAAGAGAACCGTCGGCTGAAGATGGAACGGGAAATCCTAAAAAAAGCCGCGACCTTCTTCGCGAGCGAAAGCCGATGAGGTACCGCTTCATCGACGAGCACCGCGACCACTGGCCGGTCCGCGTGATGTGCCGGGTCCTGTGCGTGAGCCCCAGCGGGTTCTACGCCTGGCGAGCCCGTCCCGTGTGCGAGCAGGCGACCCGTCGCGGGCAACTGGCGGAGAAGGTCCACCGGGTTTTTGAAGATCATCGTCGGGTCTACGGCAGCCCACGGGTTCATGAACAACTCCAAGCCGACGGTGAGCGTTGCAGCGTGAACACGGTGGCCAAGATCATGCAAGAAGAAGGCTTGCAAGCCAAAGGGCCTAAACGGTTCAAGCCGGTGACGACCGATTCGAAACACGATCAGCCGATCGCCGAGAATCTCTTGCAACGTGACTTCACGGCCACGGGTCCCAACCAGAAATGGGTGGCCGATATCACGTATCTGCCCACGCGGATGGGCTGGGTGTATCTGGCGGTGGTGTTGGATGTGTTCTCGCGCATGGTGGTGGGCTGGTCGGTCGCCGATCACCTGCGGGCCGACCTGGTGTGCGAGGCGTTGCGTCGGGCGGCAGGGAAAAGAAATCCTCTGACGGGGGTGATTCATCACAGCGATCGTGGGGTCCAATACGCCAGCGGGGTGTACCAGGATCTGCTGGGGTTTTATGGGATCTCCTGCTCGATGAGCGGCAAGGGCAACTGTTACGACAACGCGATGATGGAGAGTTTTATGGGCACGTTGAAGATCGAGCTGGTTCACGGATCGGATTGGGTCGACCTCGATGAGGTGGCCACGGCGTTGTTTGATTACATCGAGGTGTTTTACAATCGTGTGCGGCTGCACTCGTCTTTGGGGTACAACAGCCCCCTGGCCTACGAGCTGCAGACCGCATAACTCACGAAACCGACCGTCCACTTTCCCTGGGGAAGATCACCTTGACCTTCGGGCCGTGCGCGTTCAATTGACTGGGCTGACCCCGGTAGCCGTTTTGCCTCAACGCCTCGATCCCACCGTCGAGGTACGTATTCAAATAACGCTGCACCGTCCGGCTGCTGACCCCTGCCAAGGCCGCGATCTGCCGATGTGCCAACCCATGGCTCTTGAGCCAAACCACCTGCAACTTCCGCCGCACCCGCGGATCTGGATCGCTAAAACGCCCCCGATCCAACGCCGCCACCGCATCGTCCGTCAATGTGATCTGAAGCATCCATGCCTCCTGTGTCCAGTGACTTCGTAGTAAAATCAAACCGCTAACGTCAGCCTATTCTACCGATCAGACAAACTCACCCGAGGAAGGTATAAGAAATCTCCACCCTGATACACGCCCCCAAGAGTCGAAAACGACGACGCCAAGTGCGCTGAAGGCAAGAAATTGGTCAGTGCCCCCCCGACCTGGGCGTCGGATTCCAGGTTCGTCGCGAAGGGGTACGACGCCATGAAATAGGATTGATATTTGAGGTTCGCGATAAAACCGTTGTCGAGCCCGCCCGACGGGTGACCGCCGATGAAAAAGGAAGGATAGTATCCGTATGACCCGGCATCTACATAAAAGTCGGGCACACCGTCGAGATCCACGTCCCAGGCCCGCAGATCGCCGGCCAATGTTTCTGCCAACAGCCGGTGATAGGCCTGCCTGCTGGAGGGGCGAGTCATACGGGCCTAGAAAGTGACGACGACCGAGAATCTCGACGAACGCCTGATCGGCCGAGCGAGGACGCCTCTGGCGGCGGTACTTGGGGGTGTGTTTGGCTTTGTTGCTGCTCCGTGTTTAAGACGGGTGCCCCTATCTAAGGGACTCAGCATGACTTGTCGATAATATCCGCGGCAGGGCTCGAACCTGCAACCTTCGGCTCCGGAGGCCGACGCTCTATCCAATTGAGCTACGCGGACATCGTTGTCACGTATTGTAGCATCCGGTCGCGTAGAGTCGCAAAACGTCGGTTTCTTAAGAGGGTTAAGACGATCATTGTTATCTTCCGGGTTTGAATGGTGATTGCATCTTGTCGCGTCATGACGTACCGTTTCGCGCCCCAACTGCTGGCTGTACTGCGGACATTCTTCTTCACAAGAATGAGCCGGCGAAGCATCAAGCGTACCTGTCGACTTTGCCGGTTGCTGGTCCGGTGGGGCAACTCCGGGCAGGGCTTCGATTGCCCTGGCTGTGTCGGTCAACCCCAATACCGTGTAGTGGCGTAGAGTGGTTTTATAGTCGCTATGACGCATGATGCGTTGGGCGAGTTG
>CBDCYN010000013.1:0-216803 GCA_965224205.1 Phycisphaeraceae bacterium | reverse complement strand
CAGGAGCAGTTGCCATGGCCAAGCCCGCGTTTCACCGTCCCCCCAAGTACCGTAAGCAGAAGCGTCCCCGATCCGTGGATCAGGCGTTCGTTGAGCTAAACGGCAAGCGTCACTATCTGGGGCCCTACGAAGACCCGAAGAGCAGGGAGGCTTACCACCGGCTCATCGCGGAATGGACTGCCCAAGGGGGACAGTTGCCAGTCGCCGTGGAAGAGATCGCAGTGGTCGAACTCAATGCCCGATTTTGGCAGCATGTGCAAGCATCGTTCCGTGATCCCGAAGGTCAACTCTCTGAGTACGCTCGCAAGATCTACCGGTCCTTGAAGCCGGTACGCCAACTCTACGGTCTCAGCCAAGCCAACGAGTTTGGCCCGCTGGCACTTAAGACCATCCGCGATCATTTCATCCAGAGAGGGCTTGCCCGGTCCACGATCAATGAGTCCGTCGGGTTTATCAAGATGATGTTCGCCTGGGGCGTGGCGAATGAACTGGTCGATCCTTCGGTCCACTACGGTTTAAGCGCTGTTAAGGGGTTACGACGGGGACGATCAGCTGCTAAAGAAAGCCAGCGTAAGCGACCCGTTCCCGATGCCCACATTGAAGCCATTAGGGATCATGTTTCACGTCAGGTTTGGGGACTGATTCAGTTACAGCTGTTTACGGGCGCGGCGCGGTGGAGAATTGCTCACCCTTCGGGCTGTTGATCTTGACACCACCGGCCACATCTGGATCTTCACCCCCGACCGACATATACCTCACGCGGCTAAGATTGTCCGATTGTTGAAGTGTTGGAAGTTGCGGGTGATGAGGGTTTGGACGTTGGGTTTGTCGTCGGTGGCCAGCTTGGCGATGCCGTCGTGGATGGCTTGCTGAAATCGATCGAACGTTTCGTAGTACCGGCCGTTGAGGCAGCGTTTCTTGAGCAGGCCCCAGATCCGTTCGATCAGGTTCAGGTGCGGCGAGTAGGACGGCAGGAACATCAACTCGATGCCCAACCCCACGGCCCGATCTTGGACCAACCGGCAGCGTTGATACCGCGCGTTGTCCAGCACCAGGGTGATCGCTTGGCCGGGGTAACGCCCCGCGAGCGTCTCGAGTAATTCGCAGACCGTTTGGGCCGTGATGTACGTCGTGTTCGTGACGGTCACCAACTCTCGGGTCACGAAATCCAACGCCCCCAACACGTTCAGCCGGCGGCGGCCGGTGGGCGTGCGGATGAACAGCCTCACCACGCACCACACGTAGCACAGAAACGCGCCATGGACGAAGTGGCAGGCGTCTACAAAAAAACCCTGCGATCACCCCGTTCGGCTTCGTCCAAAGCCGGATCGAGGGTCTGTTCAAGGAATTCACGCTGCTGTTGATGCTTGGCCTGATCAAGCTTGCCCGGCACACCCCCGAGCTTGCGACGACGCAGACCCAGCCGTTTCAAAAAAGCTCGCACTTGCGTCGGGCCGCGACGCAGACCGGTGAGTTGCGTGATCTGATGGCTCGCCTCGTGGATCGTCGACGGCGGGTGTTGTTCCAAAGACGCCTTGACCTTCGGGCCGTGCGCGTTCAATTGACTGGGCTGACCCCGGTAGCCGTTTTGCCTCAACGCCTCGATCCCACCGTCGAGGTACGTATTCAAATAACGCTGCACCGTCCGGCTGCTGACCCCTGCCAAGGCCGCGATCTGCCGATGTGCCAACCCATGGCTCTTGAGCCAAACCACCTGCAACTTCCGCCGCACCCGCGGATCTGGATCGCTAAAACGCCCCCGATCCAACGCCGCCACCGCATCGTCCGTCAATGTGATCTGAAGCATCCATGCCTCCTGTGTCCAGTGACTTCGTAGTAAAATCAAACCGCTAACGTCAGCCTATTCTACCGATCAGACAAACTCACCCGAGGAAGGTATATGTCTTGACTTTGGGTTTCAGAGATGCTCCGCCGTTTACATGGGTATAATGATCTCCACTGTCCGCCAATCGTGAGCCACCGCATAGATCAGATCCAACATCCTCACCCGACCTTCAGCCCACGGCTGTCGTCTCCATCCGTGCTGGCAATGATCTCTCGCAGCTTGAAGCCTGACGAAGAGAAAGATGGCGTCGTGCCGGACGATGACGTGGCCGATGAAGACAGCAGCTGTCCGATTTCAAGGTCCTTAAGAGCCATCGCGGCGCCGGTGCGGAACCGGCTGTATCGGCTCTGCCTTAACTTGCGGGCGGAACCTTTTAGATCGTCGTTGATGATGGTCCCCACACCCTGATCGTCTTGGATGGTCGCGTTGGTCGCACCCACAAGCTGGAGTGTAAATACTTCATCCTTTTCAACCCAGAAGTCCGCGACGACCCCAACATCGACTGTTTTGCTCGTCTCGCCTGGCTCGAACGTCACCGTGCCTTGGGCCTGGACAAAATCCTTCGTATCACGTGCAGTCCCATCCACGGTGGTATACGTCACCGTCACCGCTTCGCTCGATGGGCCTGAGAGGTTGATCGTAAACGTCATACTGTCAGCAATGACCGTACGCAGCTTGCCTTCGGACGGGGTGCCTTCGGTGATCTCGGCATCACTGACGCTCACCACCACCGCGTCGTCGTCTTCGATCGTCGCTTCGCCCACCCCGTCGCCCAACTCCGCCGGGCCCGTCAGATCCGACAGCTCCAACGTGAACGTCTCGCTGGGCTCCTGGACACCGTCGTTCAATACCGTCACCGTCACCCACTTCTGCGTCTGGCCCGGTGAGAACGTCACCGTCTTGCTCAACGATTCATAGTCCGAGCCGCTGACCGCCGTCCCGTCAGCCGTCGACACCAACACGCTCACCGACTCGCTCGCCGCCCCCGACAACGTCACCTTGAACGTCGCCGTACCCGACGACTCGTCCACCGACACGTCGCCCACGCTCACCACCACCGCGTCGTCGTCTTCGATCGTCGCTTCGCCCAATCCGTCGCCCAACTCCGCCGGGCCCGTCAGATCCGACAGCTCCAACGTGAACGTCTCGCTGGGCTCCTGGACCCCGTCGTTCAATACCGTCACCGTCACCCACTTCTGC
Organism: Phycisphaeraceae bacterium; assembly: GCA_965224205.1. GTDB lineage: Bacteria > Planctomycetota > Phycisphaerae > Phycisphaerales > Phycisphaeraceae > CBDCYN01. Next base: position 213,757 of record CBDCYN010000013.1, on the reverse strand, counting down.
GTCTGGCCCGGTGAGAACGTCAGCGTCTTGCTCAACGATTCATAGTCCGAGCCGCTGACCGCCGTCCCGTCAGCCGTCGTGACCAACACGCTCACCGACTCGCTCGCCGCCCCCGACAACGTCACCTTGAACGTCGCCGTACCCGACGACTCGTCCACCGACACGTCGCCCACGCTCACCACCACCGCGTCGTCGTCTTCGATCGTCGCTTCGCCCACCCCGTCGCCCAACTCCGCCGGGCCCGTCAGATCCGACAGCTCCAACGTGAACGTCTCGCTGGGCTCCTGGACACCGTCGTTCAATACCGTCACCGTCACCCACTTCTGCGTCTGGCCCGGTGAGAACGTCAGCGTCTTGCTCAACGATTCATAGTCCGAGCCGCTGACCGCCGTCCCGTCAGCCGTCGACACCAACACGCTCACCGACTCGCTCGCCGCCCCCGACAACGTCACCTTGAACGTCGCCGTACCCGACGACTCGTCCACCGACACGTCGCCCACGCTCACCACCACCGCGTCGTCGTCTTCGATCGTCGCTTCGCCCACCCCGTCGCCCAACTCCGCCGGGCCCGTCAGATCCGACAGCTCCAACGTGAACGTCTCGCTGGGCTCCTGGACACCGTCGTTCAATACCGTCACCGTCACCCACTTCTGCGTCTGACCCGGTGAGAACGTCAGCGTCTTGCTCAACGATTCATAGTCCGAGCCGCTGACCGCCGTCCCGTCAGCCGTCGACACCAACACGCTCACCGACTCGCTCGCCGCCCCCGACAACGTCACCTTGAACGTCGCCGTACCCGACGACTCGTCCACCGACACGTCGCCCACGCTCACCACCACCGCGTCGTCGTCTTCGATCGTCGCTTCGCCCACCCCGTCGCCCAACTCCGCCGGGCCCGTCAGATCCGACAGCTCCAACGTGAACGTCTCGCTGGGCTCCTGGACACCGTCGTTCAATACCGTCACCGTCACCCACTTCTGCGTCTGGCCCGGTGAGAACGTCACCGTCTTGCTCAACGATTCATAGTCCGAGCCGCTGACCGCCGTCCCGTCAGCCGTCGACACCAACACGCTCACCGACTCGCTCGCCGCCCCCGACAACGTCACCTTGAACGTCGCCGTACCCGACGACTCGTCCACCGACACGTCGCCCACGCTCACCACCACCGCGTCGTCGTCTTCGATCGTCGCTTCGCCCACCCCGTCGCCCAACTCCGCCGGGCCCGTCAGATCCGACAGCTCCAACGTGAACGTCTCGCTGGGCTCCTGGACACCGTCGTTCAATACCGTCACCGTCACCCACTTCTGCGTCTGACCCGGTGAGAACGTCAGCGTCTTGCTCAACGATTCATAGTCCGAGCCGCTGACCGCCGTCCCGTCAGCCGTCGACACCAACACGCTCACCGACTCGCTCGCCGCCCCCGACAACGTCACCTTGAACGTCGCCGTACCCGACGACTCGTCCACCGACACGTCGCCCACGCTCACCACCACCGCGTCGTCGTCTTCGATCGTCGCTTCGCCCAATCCGTCGCCCAACTCCGCCGGGCCCGTCAGATCCGACAGCTCCAACGTGAACGTCTCGCTGGGCTCCTGGACCCCGTCGTTCAATACCGTCACCGTCACCCACTTCTGCGTCTGGCCCGGTGAGAACGTCACCGTCTTGCTCAACGATTCATAGTCCGAGCCGCTGACCGCCGTCCCGTCAGCCGTCGACACCAACACGCTCACCGACTCGCTCGCCGCCCCCGACAACGTCACCTTGAACGTCGCCGTACCCGACGACTCGTCCACCGACACGTCGCCCACGCTCACCACCACCGCGTCGTCGTCTTCGATCGTCGCTTCGCCCACCCCGTCGCCCAACTCCGCCGGGCCCGTCAGATCCGACAGCTCCAACGTGAACGTCTCGCTGGGCTCCTGGACACCGTCGTTCAATACCGTCACCGTCACCCACTTCTGCGTCTGGCCCGGTGAGAACGTCAGCGTCTTGCTCAACGATTCATAGTCCGAGCCGCTGACCGCCGTCCCGTCAGCCGTCGACACCAACACGCTCACCGACTCGCTCGCCGCCCCCGACAACGTCACCTTGAACGTCGCCGTACCCGACGACTCGTCCACCGACACGTCGCCCACGCTCACCACCACCGCGTCGTCGTCTTCGATCGTCGCTTCGCCCAATCCGTCGCCCAACTCCGCCGGGCCCGTCAGATCCGACAGCTCCAACGTGAACGTCTCGCTGGGCTCCTGGACCCCGTCGTTCAATACCGTCACCGTCACCCACTTCTGCGTCTGGCCCGGTGAGAACGTCAGCGTCTTGCTCAACGATTCATAGTCCGAGCCGCTGACCGCCGTCCCGTCAGCCGTCGTGACCAACACGCTCACCGACTCGCTCGCCGCCCCCGACAACGTCACCTTGAACGTCGCCGTACCCGACGACTCGTCCACCGACACGTCGCCCACGCTCACCACCACCGCGTCGTCGTCTTCGATCGTCGCTTCGCCCACCCCGTCGCCCAACTCCGCCGGGCCCGTCAGATCCGACAGCTCCAACGTGAACGTCTCGCTGGGCTCCTGGACACCGTCGTTCAATACCGTCACCGTCACCCACTTCTGCGTCTGGCCCGGTGAGAACGTCAGCGTCTTGCTCAACGATTCATAGTCCGAGCCGCTGACCGCCGTCCCGTCAGCCGTCGACACCAACACGCTCACCGACTCGCTCGCCGCCCCCGACAACGTCACCTTGAACGTCGCCGTACCCGACGACTCGTCCACCGACACGTCGCCCACGCTCACCACCACCGCGTCGTCGTCTTCGATCGTCGCTTCGCCCACCCCGTCGCCCAACTCCGCCGGGCCCGTCAGATCCGACAGCTCCAACGTGAACGTCTCGCTGGGCTCCTGGACACCGTCGTTCAATACCGTCACCGTCACCCACTTCTGCGTCTGACCCGGTGAGAACGTCACCGTCTTGCTCAACGATTCATAGTCCGAGCCGCTGACCGCCGTCCCGTCAGCCGTCGACACCAACACGCTCACCGACTCGCTCGCCGCCCCCGACAACGTCACCTTGAACGTCGCCGTACCCGACGACTCGTCCACCGACACGTCGCCCACGCTCACCACCACCGCGTCGTCGTCTTCGATCGTCGCTTCGCCCACCCCGTCGCCCAACTCCGCCGGGCCCGTCAGATCCGACAGCTCCAACGTGAACGTCTCGCTGGGCTCCTGGACACCGTCGTTCAATACCGTCACCGTCACCCACTTCTGCGTCTGGCCCGGTGAGAACGTCAGCGTCTTGCTCAACGATTCATAGTCCGAGCCGCTGACCGCCGTCCCGTCAGCCGTCGACACCAACACGCTCACCGACTCGCTCGCCGCCCCCGACAACGTCACCTTGAACGTCGCCGTACCCGACGACTCATCGACGACGACATCGTCGATCGTGACGTTCACGGTCTGGACGATTCCGGCGTCGATCTGGCCGGCGATGGTGTACTGCCCGAGGCTGGCGTAGTCGGAGTACCCGCCGTTGAGCGGGTCGCCCTTGCCGGTTCCGGTGATCCGCAAGTAATAGGTCCCCGCAGCGACGGTTTCATTGATGCTGGCGCTGATCAGGTTTTCGGGGTTCGAGGTGGCGATCACGTTCCCGTTGCTGTCGAGCAATTCCGCGAGGACGTCAAGGTTGGGCCCCTGCTGGGACGGCTGGATATCGAAGGTGACCGCTCCGCCGCTGGTGGAGAATTCGAAGACATCGAAATCGGTGTTACGTTCGATGATCCCAGACCCGGTGAGGTTGATCCCGCTAACGGTCAGGTTGGACGCTGACGAGAGGTTGCCGCCGTGATCGTCGGCTCGGTAACCGAACCCGTTGCGCGTGGTGATGACGTCGAGATCGTCTTGACTATTGGTAGCGCCCGAGTATTCACCCTTACTCCATTGAGTGAGGGTGCGGCTGTAGCCGACGCCCATAATCGGGGCCCAGCTGGTTTCGCCCGATCCGTGCCCACTGTAATAAGCTTGGCTGGATTTGCCGTCGTGATTGAGGCCCAGCGTGTGGCCCACTTCATGGCTGGTCGCTTCGGCGATGAGCTTCTCGCTGCCGTTGCCCAGCTGGTTTTCGAACACGAACGTGGGGGTGTCACTGGTCCAGTTGAACGAATTGACGTACGCGATCCCCCCCGCGGACTGACCCAGCCAGTCGCTGCTGGACCCGCCGATGACGACCCGCACGCCCCAGTGGGTGTCGGAGCTACCGTTTTTCTTGAGGTGGTCGAGGGGCGGCTCTTCGGTGGTCACGTTCACGTCGAATGGGATAAAGTCCTCGGCCACCCGCAGGAAGATGTTCTGGATCCGACTCAGCTCGGTGTTGTTAAATGTGAGCGGGTCATCGTCGATATCGTAGGCCGGGGTGTTAATGGTGGTGATCGACTTCCAACTGTTCCACGCGGTGCCCTCGGTGGTGTGGCCGTCGAAATCGAGGTAGATCGTGTGCTTGGCCCCGGGGTTGGAGTGCAGCGAAAACGTTTCGGACAGTGTCCCCGCGACGGGGGAGGAGGTATCGTTGTCTTCGATCACGATGGCGGAATCGAATAGGGGCAGGACATGAGGCTCGTTGTCGTGGTCAAGGTCGTGGCCCAGCAGGGAGGCGGACATCAACACGCGGGGCTCGAGCTGCTCAAGCATGACCCGCCCCGTGTCTTGAGCCCTTTGACGGCGAAGACGCCGCAGAGCGGCTCTCCGTGCTGAACGGCAGGTGGGTTGGCGGTGCAGACCGGCTAGCTTTCGCACGACATGACGCATGGACGATCCCCTCGTAAAGAGCTAATGAAAAATTTCCGCAAGTAAGAAGGAAGAAAACGCGGGACGAAATGGCCTTTTCCCCCGAACGACCCCTTGACTAAATCCAACAGCCACCCGCTGTGCCCACCACCTGATGGCGCAACGATCGCTGCGCCGGATAACCGGCTAAACCACGGTTCGGGTTGTGGGGCGTTATCCGCGACCGCGCCGACGTGATCGGATCATCTTCATCTGCGGCCACCGCAGATGAAGATGATCGGTCCGCCGATCATGCAAAGCTACTGACGATCCGCTGCGATCGGGTTGACTGCATCGAATACCCAATTTAATAAACGAAATATCGTGACCCCGAGCAACTAGGTGTCGCCTTGATCAACAAATTCCAAGACAACCTAACCCTTATGATCGCTAGGGGTTATCCACGCCACGCAACGCGCACATCTCTCCAGAATCATCAAACCCCACCGGGTTCACCGTTTAGCGAAATGGTCACGTTATGGCTTAGAACGCCTAATTAAGCGCAAGATTTTTCGATCTGGGGTGTATCTAAATATGAAGACCGAGCCCTTCCTGCCTTATCGGCTCGTTACTCACCCGCGCAACAACCTAGGAGTCAACCCGTGTTCACACGATATGTGTGCGTGCGACAACATGATCAGAGCGACTGCGGGGCCGCGGCCCTGGCGACCGTCGCGATGCACCACCGCCGACCAATCGGCCTCCAGCAGGCACGCGACCTGGCCGGGACCGACCGCGTGGGGACCAACCTTCTAGGCCTCGTCGAGGCCGCGGGGCGGATGGGGTTTGAAGCCGCAGCGGTGAAAGGGACCTACGACGCCCTGCTCGAACACGTGCCGATGCCCGCGATCGCGCACGTGACCAACCAGGACGGGCTGGGGCATTTCGTGGTGCTGCACCGGGTCAAGAAGAACTCGGTCGTCGTCGCCGACCCCGGAGCGGGGGTGGAAAAGCTTACCCGCGATGCGTTTTGCAAGAAGTGGACCGGGTACCTGCTGTTGATCGAGCCGAAAGAGAACCTAGCCACCTCTCAATCGATCGATCCCGAAGATTCGGCGGGGGATGGACACGGGCGCCACCCATCGCAAGAAACGGATCAATCGGTACCCCCCGCGTCGACCGTCAGCCCGTGGCGGCGGTTCATCACGTTATTGCGGTCGCACCGGGGGGTGCTCGCCGAGACGTTCCTGTGCGCGGTGTGCATGACCCTACTCGGCGTCGCAACGTCGTTCTATGTCCAGCAACTGGTCGACTCGATCCTGGTCCAGGGGCAGGTGTCGCTGCTGAACGCCCTGGGCTTCGGGATGCTCTTGGTGGTGCTATTCAAGACGTTGTTCAGCGTGCTGCGGGGGTACCTGCTGGCGTACGTCGCGAGGAAGGTCGACCTGATGCTGCTATCGGGCTACGCCCGGCACGTGATCGGGCTGCCGATGAAATTCTTCGAGATGCGCCAGGTCGGGGAGATCCTTTCGCGCGGCAACGACGCAACCAAGGTGCGCGAGGCGATCAGCGGAACGACCCTCACGGTCCTGCTCGACGGGATGATGGTGATGATCGCCGTGGTCCTGCTTTGGTCGTACGACGCGAAGCTGGCGGCGGTAGCCACGGCGTTCGTCCCGGCGCTGCTTTTGACGGTGCTGGCTCACCACGCTCCGGTCAAGCGGTTGTCGCGGCGGGCGATGGAGCAGTCGGCTCGGTTCTCGGCGTACATGGTCGAGGACATCTCCGGCGTCGAGACGATCAAGGCGTTCGGGGTCGAGCGGTTCCGGTCGTTCGAACGGGACTCGCGGCTCACCCAGCTGCTAAAAAGCACGTTCAGCCTGCAAAAACTAGGGATCTCGATGTCCAGCACCGGGGCGCTGGTGAGCGGGGCGGCGGGGATTGTGGTGCTTTGGTACGGGGGGCACCGGGTGATCGACGGGGCGCTAACGATCGGGCAGCTGATGTTCTTCTACACCATGCTCAGCTACCTGCTGGGCCCGCTCGAACGGCTGGCGTCGGTGAACCTCCAGGTCCAGGACGCGCTGGTAGCCATGAACCGGCTCTACGAGATCATGGACCTGCAGCTCGAACCGCTCACCGAGACCCACAAGGCCGAGTTCCAGGCCGTGCGGGGGGCGATCGAGCTCGAGAACGTCAGCTTCCGGTACGGCTGTCGCGAGCCGGTGCTGCGGGGGGTGGATCTCCAGATCCCTGCTGGCTCGACGGTGGCGGTGGTCGGCGAGAGCGGCTCGGGCAAATCGACACTCCTAAAACTGCTGACCCGCTTTTACGAGCCGACCGACGGGAAGGTACTCGTCGACGGGATCGATATGCGCGACTTCCGGCTCAACTCGCTACGGGCGGGGATCGGGATCGTCAGCCAAGACCCGTTCATCTTCACCGGGACGGTGCGCGACAACATCGCCCTGGGCAAGCCTCAGGCGACGATGAACCAGGTCGTCGACGCGGCGCGGGCCGCGGGGCTCGACGACTACATCTCGAGCCTACCGATGCGGTACGACACCGTGATCGGCGAGCGCGGGGCGAACCTGTCGGGCGGTCAGCGTCAGCGTCTAGCCATCGCCCGGGTCCTGCTAAGCGACCCGCAGGTGCTGCTGTTCGACGAAGCGACCAGCCACCTCGATACCGCCACTGAGCGGGCGATCCAGGAGAGCCTGCGCACCGTGTTCGCCGGCAAAACCGTCGTGCTCGTGGCCCACCGGCTGAGCACGATCAAGGAGGCGGACCTGATCTACGTCCTGCACGACGGCCAGGTCGTTGAGCGGGGTTCACACGAACAACTGATGACGATCGACGGGCGGTACGCCGACCTTTGGCGGGCCCAGAGCGATCGCCCGTCGGCCCAGCAGCCGTATTGGACGGCAGACGAAGAAGATTCACCACTGGCGGGCGTGAACTGGCGACCGCTGATCGAGGCGTACCAGCGTAAGGAGCTCAGCTATGAGCAGGAACCTGATTGTTGACCTCGACGATTGCAGTGAGTACCGGCGTACGCTGCTGGCGTGCCCGTCGGTCATCGCCCACGGGACCCTGCTGCTGCTGGGGGTGCTGGTGGGAACGGTGATCCTGTGGCTGGCGACGACGGAGGCCGAACTGATCGTGGTCACGACCGGGCGGGTGCGGTCGGTGGCTGAAGCGGACCGGGTATTTACCGGCGAGCAGTTCAACGCCGCCACCGGCGGGCGCGTGGTGGAGGTCGGGTTCGAGCAGGGCCAACCTGTAGAACGCGGGGACGTACTGATCCGGTTCGATACGCAGCGCCTCGATAACCAGATCGATAAGGTTGAAACGCAGATCACCGCTCAGCGGGCAACGATCTCGGAGGTGACCCGGCTCAAAGAGCTCCAAGCGAGGCAGTTTCAGGCGAGGCTGGCGCAGTCGCGGGCGGAGTTGGAAGAGGTCCAGGGCAGGATCCAGCGCGCCGTCCAAGAACGGGCGTCGAAGATCCGCCTCGCGGGTCTTGAGCTAGAGGAAGCGCAAGAGCGGCTGAACTGGGCCCAGAAGCTTGTGAAGCACAACGCCGCGTCGCCGTGGGAGGTGCGCAAGACCGAGCTGGAGGTACAGCGAGACGCCACACAGTTGCAGATCGCCCAGCTCCCCGTCGACGAAACCGCGGTGCGGGTGCGGCGTGAAGCGTTGAACGTAGTCGAACAGGAGTACGGGGTGCGCATGCACGAGCTGGGTCTTCAGCTGGCCGACAAACAGGCCCAGCTCGACCAGACGCTCCATGATCTGGAAAACCTCAAGCTCGAACGGGCGCAATCCGTCGTCGTCGCGACGGCTCATGGGATCGCGATCTCGAAGCAGCCCAAACCCGGGGACGTGATCAAGGCGGGCCAGCCGGTGGTCGAGATCGCCCCGGCTCATGGGTACCGGATCGACGTGACCCTCGCCAGCCGGGACATCGGGCATATCCGTGTCGGGATGCCGGTGAAGGTGAAACTCGACGCCTACGACTATCAGCAGTACGGCACGGCCGAGGGGGAGGTGGTGTTCGTATCCCCGGACTCGCAGAACACGTCGTCCGATGACGGCTCCCCGGTGCCTGCGGCCCCGCTGTACACCGCCCGGATCGCGCTCAACAGCCACGAGATCGGGCAGGGCGAGCACCGTGGGACCATCAAACTGGGCATGACCGGTCGCGTGGAGATCATCACCGGGCAGGAAAACCTGCTGTCCGTGCTGGTGCGGAAGATCCGGCAGACGATCAGCCTCGGATGACAACACAAGAAACACCATCGCACACAGGTAAGAAACCAGAGACGCCATGATGACCGTTCACACCCCAACCCGGCCCCAGCACCCGGCCAAGCCAACCGGCGACGACATCCACAGCGAAGCGCCGTACGCGGTGTACGACGTGGAACGGACACCGGCGACACGTGTGAACGGTGTCGCCGCGGCCCGGGGTGTCGGGTTGTTGGCCGAATCGGTGAGTGTGCAAGATCGAAAACTATTCCTCGGCGGTCCAACGCTGATGATGAGGCGGCTGGTGGGCTGCTTCCACAGCTTCTGCGGATCGCCGATCTTGATAGACCCCGACGGGCGGGGCGCCTCTTCAACAGGGGGGATCACCGACGGACCGGTTGGGAGGAACCGGGGTCGCGGTGGGTGTCGTCCCGCCCGCGTGGGGACCCATCCCTCGGGCGGCCTGGCTTTGCGGCTGGGTTCGCCTTTTGCTCAACGTCGAGCGACGGCGGGAGAAAGAACTGTTCGCTTCCGGGGCTGTGCAGTGGATCCGGCCACAGACCTTCAAGCTTCTACCTCCCTTACAGCCGGGTCCATCAGCATCAAGGAGTTCTATGATGGAATCTAGTACCCACCGCATCGCAGGAAATCGAGGCCTACGGAGCCTGGATCAGGTAGAGATCCATGCAATCCAAGGTGGCTTTCAAAAGCCCATCTTCGACTTGGACCTGACAGGCACACTGAATTTGACTCCCTATGCCAAGAACCTCTTTCAAGACATGATCGAGCTCAAAGGGCTGCGGTATCTGGAAAGTGTGGTGTATTTCAAATGATCGCTCTGATCGAATGAATGGATCATCGACCGGCCGGCAAGGTCGAAACCGGTTGATCTGATCCGCCCTCAAAGGGAACAGGCAGTCAAACGCCATACACGGTAGCTGGGCTAAAACGCCCGGCTGCCGATTCCGTCCGCTGCGGAGCAGCAACGGGCTAAGCGGAAGCAGGAGCAGGAGTGAAAGGAAGGAAGGAAGGAAGGAAGGAAGGAAGGAAGGAAGCGTTGGATCCCGGGACCGATCAATGGTGAATCCGGTCACGGGCCCGGGATCTCATGACAACTCGTGACCGGATTTGCAAGCAGTAGGAGATTTTATCATGCGTTATTCAACCCAATTTCAAACGGTGACGGAACAAGAAGCGGTGGTCATCGAAGGGGGGCTCATCGGCCCCGACCAGGACCTCAACGATTTTCCCAAGATCATCTGGCCGTACATCCGGACCGTCAGTTTCGATTCGATAGTGAGCGTCGGCGATGTCAACCAGGTCGCGATCAGCGCGGCGAAGCTGGACAGCCTGGCAGTCAAGTTTTAAGTCGTTATCGACTCATCATGGCAGCCGGGTCTACCGCCTCGGCTGCTCTTTCCAACCATGGTCGGAAGGTGGGGCAGAAAGCTCCTTGGTGGGACCTAGGGCCGCAACCAGTCATGGCCCGGACACGGGCCCGAAGTCCATGACCAACCTCATCCGGGCTTTCAACGCGAGAAGGAACACACTTATGACGACTCACACCCCATTGCGAATCACGACGCTCAAACCGATCTCCTCACCGGAGGCTAGAAACATCGAAGGCGGCACGGAACCGAATCTCAAGGATTTGGCGTGCCAATTAGCGGGCGATTTGGTTTCGATTGAACAAGGACTCGGCATCTCTAACCCCTATGGAGATTTTCTTCTCCGGGAAAGATGCCTCAACCTTTGAACAATCTCGTACTCACACCACGCCGGGCTTAACGGCTCGGCTGCTCTTTCCAACCATGGTCGGAAGGTGGGGCAGAAAGCACATGGGTAGGACCCCAGGCCACAACCTACACAGCCCAGCCGCAGGCTCGAGGTCCGTTCAATATTTTAATCGGGCTACCTTGCGGAAAGGAACAGAACCATGACAAATCAAGATTCACATGTACGGGTCGCGTTAGAGCCGGTGACACGGTCCGACGCCGCCAAGATCGAAGGCGGGTACTACTACGACATCGTGCCCGACGGCCCGATGGAGCTGCTCAAGCGGGCGAACTTCTTCAGCGTGTCCAAGGCCAAGGTGCTGCAGGTGGGGTATTGACCCCGATCATGATGATCGATCCGGTTCACGGCTGATTCATGATCCGCTGTCGATCAATGACCCTCGTGGTCCTAGGTCACAGGGTGGTGTGAACACGCCGTGATGCCAATACCTCGGGAACCCGTGCCGAAGGGCCCGGTTCCCGTTTCCAACCGCGTGGCCATCAGCGTGCGTCAAAACAGCTTGCCTGGGACCCCAGGGCCTAAAGATGCAATCGCAGGCCCAACAAGATTTGTAATAAAGGAAAAGGAAAGAAATCATGAAACCTTTTGATGACAGACATGACCTCCCGGCGGTCTCATCGAGCTATCAACGCCGGTTCACCTCAATCACGACCCATGAAGCCATGGATATCCAAGGCGGTTTTTGGGCTATCGCTGCCAAATCGATCCAGATCGCGCACCCGGATCCGGATGGGGATCCAGCCAAAAGCTTGGTGGCGGTGTTTGATCCCGACCCCACGCCGTGGATCAGCAATATCGGCCTCAAAGGGCTTGGGGGGTTCAGGTTCGGCTAACAGCCATAGCGCGGGACAGGCAATAGCCGTTACCCGGAACCTAAGCCAAGGCCCTTGGAGCAGTGGGGGGAAGATCAGGGCGGCCCGGTGAACCCACCGGGCCTCCCATTTCAACCGCGTGGCAGGTGGAGGCAGGAGAAAGCGTTGATGGGGTCGCGGGTGTCCGCACAGTGGGTTCGGCCCGAACCCCGCTACCCCAGAATAACTCTCCGGCCGAACCGCACAGGCGTAGGAAAGGAAAGAACCATGAAACACACGCACGACAGACCTGATGCTCAAGCCATCGATCCCGGAGCCACCCCGGGGTTAAGGCCGCTCGACACACGAGAGGCCACGACCGTCCAGGGGGGCTTTGGGGTCGTCAACACCGTCTTCAGTAGCAAGGTCGGGGCCGTTGATCCGGACGGTGAACCCGCCATGCCGCGGCTGACGGATCTCAAACTCGAACTTCAGCCGTGGCTGGGTGAGACCGGTTTGAAAGAAGGCTTTGGCGGGTTCACATTCGGCTCGTAGCCCTAGCGCGGGACGGCGAACGCCGAACACGACACTCGATCCAAGGCCTTCGGTGAGGGGAAAGACCAGGGCGGTCCGGTGAACCCGCCGGGCCTCCCGTTGCCACCGCGTGGCAGGTGGAGGCAGGAGAAAGCGTTGATGGGGTCGCGGGTGTCCGCACAGTGGGTTCGGCCCGAACCCCGCTACCCCAGAATATAACTCACCGGCCGAACCGCACAGGCGTAGGAAAGGAAAGAATCATGAAACACACGCACGACAAACCTGATGCTCAGGCCATGGATCCCGGAGCCACCCCGGGGTTAAGGCAGCTCAACACACGAGAGGCCACGGCCGTCCAGGGGGGCTTTGGAGTCGTCAACACCGTCTTCAGTAGCAAGGTCGGGGCCGTTGATCCAGACGGTGATCCCGTCATGCCGCGGCTGACGGATCTCAAACTCGAACTTCAGCCGTGGCTGGGTGAGACCGGTTTGAAAGAAGGCTTTGGCGGGTTCACATTCGGCTCGTAGCCCTAGCGCGGGACGGCGAACGCCGAACACGACACTCGATCCAAGGCCTTCGGTGAGGGGAAAGATCAGGGCGGTCCGGTGAACCCGCCGGGCCACCCGTTGCCACCGCGTGGCAGGTGGAGGCAGGAGAAAATATTGGTGGGATCACGGGCCTGAAAACCTTTCCGGCCGCGGGACCCGTGATCTAAATCAACACATAAGGCCGGACATTTTTTGGAAGGAGTCATCATGACCATTCATACCCAAACCAAGACCACGGCGATCGAGCCCGTCACCGCGTTGGAAGCGGGGCAGATCGAAGGTGGCGCGGCGTTCAGCTCGTCGGTAGCCGCGCTGGACTGGGACTGGTGCGGAACGGGCCGGCTGCCCAAGTTCCCGATCCCCCAACCCGGCGGTGGTGGGTTTGATCTGGGACTCTTGACCCAGGGCTCGATGGGCGGGTTTTAAACCGTCCTCAAGACCGCGGCGGTCCGGGCTCAAAAGCCCGGTCGCCCATTCCAGCCACGCGGTGCAACGGCGGAGGAAGGGATCAAGGACACCGGGCTAGAGACAAACTCACCGGCCTGCAACCCGGGGTCATGATATTTATTCACGGCCGGATCGTTTGATGAGAAAAGGAAGGAAAGCATGACACGTCAACTAACACTCGCAACCGTAACGAACATGGAAGCCTCTCGTATCGAGGGAGGGTACTTCACGCCGGATCAGGACCCCGACGCCTACCCGTGGCGGATCAAGATCGTCGCCAATACCGGGTGGTTGTCGACCTTGTCGTTCACCAACGTGACGGTCGCGACGAAGGGAAGCTCACTGGGGCACACCCTTGAACCTGACCTTGGGGGAGAGGTTTGTCCTATTTGTTGAATGAACGGGAGGGGGAGGTGATTTGTAAGAGCGGCTGGGCTTAACGGCTCGGCCGCCTATTCCCGGCTTCACAGCGCTCGCAGGGACGTCGGAGGAGCAAGGAGTCGGCAGGATTCCGGGGCTGAACTAAGTAGAAGTCCGGCTAGCAGCCGCGGATCCGGATATCACTGATAGCCGGACGTATTATGTTAAAGGAGTATGACGATGAAAGACGTGATCTCAGGCACACCGCTCACGGCGGTGTCCGCGGAAGAGTCGGCAGCGGTCGACGGCGGGTTAACCCCCCTGCCGTGGCCTACGCCAACCCCTAAGCCGCTGCCGTTACCATGGCCGCCGTTCCCCGGGCCATGGCCACCATTGCCTGGGCCTTGGCCGCCGATTCCCGTGCCGGGACCAGACCCGTGCTTGTCGTGCCCTCTGCCGATCGACGGGATCGGCTCGGGAATCATCTTGTTCTAAACCAAGAACCTCAGCAAAGCTAGCTCTACGGGTTCCGGGCATCACCGCCCGGGCCCGTTTTTTTTATTTCGATGACTCTGACCACGAGCTGATCCATGCTCCGTGTTTGGCTCCGTGTTTGGCTCCGTGTTCGGGTGTCGATAACCCCACCACAGGCCAGTAATATTCGGCAGACCACGACACTCGCCCGTCTTACCCGTTACACCTCAGACACGGCCTGATGGGGCTTATCCCCCGTCTTGGGTTTTTTCAGGCCCGGGTCCGAAGGTGATTTTGTCGGTGCCCATGGCCCCATGTTGATCGCCCATACCGCCCAGCAGGCCGCCGGCGGGGAGCTTGGGCTCGGGAGGGCCATCGCCCTGGCCATCGTCTGACGTCCACTGGGCCCGCTTGAGCGACAGGCCGATCTTGCGCTCGTTGAGGTCGACGCGGAGGATCTTGACCTCCAGCTCTTGGCCGTGCTTGACGACATCGTGCGGGTCGTCGACCTTATGATCCGCCAACTCGGAGATGTGCAGCAACCCCTCGAGGTCTTGCTCGAGTTCGACGAAGACCCCGAAGTTGGTGATCTTCGTGACCTTGCCCTTGACGATCATCCCCGGCTGGTAGTGCGTGGGGATCTGCTGCTCCCACGGGTCCTGGTACAGCTGCTTAAGGCCCAGGGCCACGCGCTGCTTGGGCTGATCGACCTCGAGCACCACGCACTTGACCGACTCGTTCTTTTTGAGCACCTCGTTGGGGTGGGTGAGTTTCTTGGTCCACGACAGGTCCGAGACGTGCAACAGCCCGTCGATGCCCGGCTCGATCTCGACAAACGCCCCGTAGCTGGCCAGGTTCCGCACCGTGCCCTGGATCACCGTCCCGGGCGGGTACTTCTCGGCCACCAGCTCCCACGGGTTGACCTCGGTCTGCTTGATGCCGAGGCTGATCTCCTGCTTGTCCTTGTTGATGTCGAGCACGACGACCTCGATCTCGTCGCCCATCGAAACCATCTCGCTGGGGTGGTTGATCCGCTTGGTCCAGCTCATCTCGGAGATGTGCACGAGGCCCTCGACCCCCTCTTCGAGCTTCACGAACACGCCGTAGCTGACGATGTTGGTCACCACCCCCTTCACGCGGGTGTTGGGGGGGTACTTAGTCTCGATCGCCTGCCAGGGGCTTTCTTCTTTCTGCTTAAGGCCCAGGGCGATCTTTTCCTTCTCTAGGTCGATGTTGAGGACCTTGACTTCGATCTGCTGGTCGATGTCGACCAACTCCGACGGGTGGTTAATCCTGCCCCAGCTCATGTCGGTGATGTGCAGCAACCCATCGATGCCGCCCAGGTCGATAAACACCCCGAAGTCGGCGATGTTCTTGACCGTGCCCTTGACCATGTCGCCCTCGGTGAGGGTCGACAGCAGCTTCTGGCGGGCGTCGTGACGCTCTTCTTCCACAAGCCGGCGGCGGCTGATCACGATATTGCGACGCGGCTCGTCGATCTTGATGATCGTGGCGCGGATCGTGTTGCCGATAAAGATGCCGATGTCCGGGGGCCGACGGACGTCGACCTGGGAAGACGGCAGGAACACCGGCACCCCGATATCGACCAGCAGCCCGCCTTTGATCTTGCGCATCACCCGGCCTTCGACGATATCGCCCTCGTTGTTGTTCTCGATGATGCGTTCCCAGCCGCGGATGCGGTCGGCCTTGCGCTTCGAGATCTGCACGATCCCGTCATCAGACTCGAGCTCCTCTAGCAGGACCGCGACGGTATCACCGATCTCGACTTCACCGGGCTCGTCAAACTCTTCTTTCGCGAGGATCCCCTCGCTCTTGAGACCGACCTCGACGAGGAAGTCATCACCGGCCTTGCCGATGATCTTGCCGTTCAAGATCGTGCCGGCCTGGAAATCGCCGATCTGCTCGCCCAGCAGGCCCTCCATGTCGCCTTCGGCCACGGCGGGCCCCAGCGCGTCGCTGATCATCGCCAGGGCCTCGTGTTCGTCTAACTCCAGATCCGCGATTAGATTTCGATTGACCATATAAACCTACACTCCAAGCTGCTCATCATCCTTACCAACCCCTTAGATCGGGCGTACTTTATTAAGTGACCCGATCGATTTCAGGGTCTGTCGCACAGCGATTCTAATTGCACTTTGATTGGTACTGAACCACGGCGGGATCATCACTAGCGACAAGAAAATAGACCTAACGCACGCCGCGCCTCACGCTAAGACGCTTACCCATCGCGCATTACAAGATTTATATCCTAACATGAATCGGCCATGGGGTGAACACATGCCTGAAAATATAGTCTGGTCTATGGTTATCCACCGAGGATCAACTTTTCGAACCGGTTTCGGCTCCATACCTTCGGTCGTTCATTCAACTATTTTTATCGCGACCACGTCGAAGCGGACGACAATGTATCTCCATCAGGTATATTACTTTAAATGATCATAGATCTCTCAACGCCAATCGCATGACAGGAGTCGATCCATGAAACGGGTTATACGTCGGACGCTGGGCATCATTGTTGGGTTGATGCTGGGTTGGTGGTTCGCTGGGGTGGCGATGCAAACGTCGGATCCGTGGCTGGGCGTGAGTTACGGTGCCGGCGTCGGGGACGAGACCGACCCGAACAAAGCCATCTACGAATACAGCGCCGGTGAGCATGCCCAACCGCATCACGACACAGGGCACGGCGCAGGGCATAAGGGTGACCACCACGACCAGGGTGTTGCCGCGGCGGAGCTTTTGATGCCGGGCTCCCTGGAACAGGTTTGCTGGTACCGCCCCGTGGTCACAACCACGGGCGGTTTATTTATCGCCGCGGTGGTCCTAGGGATCCCCGCCCTGGCCCTGCGTGGCCCCGAACCGCCCGACCCGGCCGATGCACACGGCCACGACGACCATCACTAATCATGAAGTAGGGTGGGATACGCGACAGCGCATCCCACCTCGGGTTCCACAGGTCCTCTTGTCGCTTCAACGTGGGTTTCGCTTCGCTCTTACCACCCTACGGCCTGCCGGTGATTCAACCGAGGCCGACATCACCTGAAAAACCCGCTTGCTAACGCGTACGGCTTCCTGAGTTCGCCTCCGGTGTGTGTGTCTGGCATCAACCGCGTCGCGACACGTTCAGACTATTTTTACACAACGCCCGCAAGCGATCGATCTGACGCTCCCCGATCCGTACCTCGAACAATGCCTGCCCGTCTTGGTACTGACGCCCGACCACCTCCGCGCAAGTCTCGATGTAATGAATCGCGTGGCTGTCGCTAACGTTGAGGGTCACGTCCGCCCAACACGGTGCGCCCCGCATCGCCAGGAGGATGCGGTCCGTGAGTCGATCGATCCCTTCGCCTGTCTTCGCGCTGATGGCGACGCTGCCGGGGTGTTGATGCTCGAAGACCAACAGCTCGGCGTTGTGCTCGAGCCGGTCGACCTTGTTGAGGACCAACACCCGCTCTTGCTGGGTGGCCTCGATCTCGTCGAGGACCGTGACGACCGTCTCGAGCTGCCGGCTGGCCATGGGGTGGGAGACATCGAGAACGATCAGCAGCAGTTCGCTGTGGATCGCCTCTTCAAGGGTCGCCCGGAAGCTGGCCACGAGGTGGTGGGGGATGTCACGGACAAACCCGACCGTGTCGGAGAGCATGGCCGCCTCACCTTTGCCCAGGTCCCAGCGACGCGTGCGGGTCGAGAGGGTCGCGAAGAGCTTGTCATCCGCGTACGCCCCACCTTCGGTCGCGGCGTTGAACAGCGTGCTCTTGCCGGCGTTGGTGTATCCCACAAGGCTAACGGTGAAGAAGTCTTTGTTGCGTCGGGCCACCTCGCGCTGCTTGCGGCTTTGGATCCGTTTGATCTCCTGTTTCAGCTCGCTCTTGCGCCGCTGGACGATCCGCCGGTCGATCTCTAGCTGCTGCTCACCGGGCCCACGAGCGCCGATCCCGGTCGGGGCGCCGCCGGCGATTCGTTCGAGGTGGGTCCACATCGCTTTAAGGCGGGGGTAGGTGTACTCGAGCTGGGCGAGTTCGACCTGTAGCTTGGCTTCGTGGGTCTGGGCGCGGGAGGCGAAGATATCCAAGATCAGCTCGCTGCGGTCGAGGACCTTGCGTTCGACGACCTTTTCGATATTCGAAATCTGCGACGGGGACAGGTCGTTGTCAAACAAGACCATATCGGCTTCGACCGCGTGGGCCATGGCGGCCAGTTCCTCGATCTTGCCCGAGCCTAAGAAGGTCGCCGGGTCGGGGCGGTTCTTGTTCTGGATCAGCTCGTCGACGACCCTGGCCCCGGCGGTTTCGGCGAGGCTGCGCAGTTCGCCCAGAGGGTCGTGGGGGTCGATCGCGGCGTCGGGCAGGAGGCAAGCGACGAGGATCGCTCGCTCTTGTGTCGCTGCCGGGTTGTGTCGTGGTCGTTGGGTCAGGCTAGTCACTTTCCGCTATCAGGATCGTGACATTTTAGATCGGATCAAGCCGCCTGTCGCGGGTGTATGGCGGGTCATTGAAGACGGTAAAGACAGAATGCGGGGAACCGTTTGCTAACACGCGCGGCTCGTTATCAGGGCCCAATCAGCATCGCCCATCGGATCAGGCGGCCAGCAGGGACTTTCGTTTGTCAGCGATCAGTTGCAGCAGGGCTTTGTGCGGGTCCGCGAATTTGCGCACCCCTTCGTCCATGAGGGTCTGTTCCATGTGCTGGGGGTCGACCTCGCGATCGATCTCGTCGAGGACTTCTTGTGGGGGCAGCTGATCGACGGTCTTGGTGTAGGTCTTTCCGCCCGCTTCGACCGCGTCGTTCGTGGCGGGGGGGTTGGTCTCGATGTCGCTGCCAACGAACGCGGCGACGTATTTGTCCGCTGGGTCAACGGGGTTCTTGGTGCCGGTAGACGCGAAGATGATCTCCTGCTGCAACGGCAGGTTCTTATCGGCCCAGAACGCCTGGTTGAGCTTCCAGAGCCGCTTGGCGTTAACGATCCCGACCATGCCCTGGGCCTCGGCGCCGAGGGTGGGCACGTGCTTCTGGGTATACACATCCACGCGCGACACGAAGATGCTGTAGACGCTCTTGAACGCGTCCAGACTGCCGCGGCGCTGGGCCCCACGCCACACGGCGTCCCGCGCCGCGAGGTATTGGCGTTCGCTGAAGACAAGCGTGACGTTGAGTGTCACCCCAAAGGCGGCGAGCTCCTCGACGGCGCCCAGACCCGCATCGGTGGCGGGGATCTTGATCATCCGGTTCTTGTGGTCGGCCGACCACTTCTTGCCCAGCTCGACATATCGCTGGATCCGCTGATCTCGTGATAGTGTGCACTGAGGATCTTCGAGCAGAGGGTCGAGCTCGAAGCTTACGTAACCGTCGTTGCCGCTGGTCTGGTCCCACACCGGCCGGAAGACTTCCTGGGCTTTCTTAACCAGCTCGTCGGTGATGGTCCAGGCGATCGCCTCATCACTCATCCCCTTGACCAGCAGCTGACCGACCCGGCTATCAAAACGCCCGGTTTTGATCAGGTCCGCGATAATGATCGGGTTCGAGGTCGCCCCGGTGGCGCCCAGGGCGCGGTTCTTGTCGACCAGCTCGGGGTCGATCGAGTCCAACCAGAGTTTGGTCCCTGCGGCCATAATCGACTGTAGTGGCGAGCTCATGGGCTTCTCCTTGAGGGTAGGGGGCAGTGGTCCGTGGCCTGAGAAGTCGAGAACGGCTTGGGAACATCGAGCCGCGTCCTCTGATGGCTGTTGGTGAAGCAGGATCGTCCGATAAAACAACTCCGGTTTTCCAGGACCACCTTCTTTACTGTCGGCCAGCTGAGCATCTGCCATTATATCGATCACGGTCAAATCACGTCGAGACGGGTCGAAACCTCGTGCGTTGGGACAGGTTCGGGTACGTGCTCGCTACAATCCCCTTATCATCGGGGATGGTTCCGAGGCGGCGCAAGACCGAAGGGTACCACGCGTCGTGGTGAGAACGGAAATTGGACCGTCGCCGTTTGACCCCTGATCAGTATATTTTGGGACACGGTGCGCATCACATGAAGCCCACAGCGTGCCGGGATTTGGATGATGAGGGTACTGCTCCAAAGGGTGACGCGCGGGTGCGTGCGGGTCGACGGCCGCGTGGTCGGGGCGATCGAGCGCGGGTTGGTCTTGTTGGCGGCAGCCGGTCACCTCGATACGCCCCGGCACGCGGACATGATGGCTGACAAGGTCGCGGGTCTGCGTATTTTCAACAACGACGAAGGGAAAATCGACCGGTCGTTGCTCGACATCGGCGGCGGCGCCCTGGTGGTGTCTCAATTCACCCTTTACGGTGACGCTAGGAAAGGCCGTCGCCCTAATTTTGAGGGCGCCGCTAGACCCGAGGCCGCGGAACCCCTGATCGAACGCTTCCGGTCCCGGCTAGCGGAACTGGGCATCAACCCCGTGGCCAGCGGGGTGTTCGGGGCCAAGATGGAGGTCGAGATCATCAACGACGGGCCGGTGACGATCTGGCTCGATACGGCGGATTGGGGTAGCCGCCTGTGAACCGACGGGCAGGCGTGACGTATAATCTTCTTCATGCCGACAACATCCATCCAGCAAGCCCCGTGTGCTTACCGAGGGGCAAGGTTTAATATCCACAGCGTTCAGCTGCCCAGTCGTGGCGAACGGGCGGTGGAGCGTGACGCGGTGGTTACCCCACCGGCGGTGGTCATTTTGCCCCTGCTCGACCCCGAGACCGTGGTGCTGATCCGCAACGAGCGGTTCGCGGTTGGTCAGACGCTCTGGGAACTGCCCGCCGGAACGCTGGAGCCGGATGAGGACCCCGTGGCCTGCGCGGCGCGCGAGCTGACGGAGGAGACCGGGTACCGGTGCGAGACGATGATGCAGCTGATCGATTTCTACCCCAGCCCAGGGATCTGTACCGAAAGGATGCACGCGTACCTGGCCCAAAACCTTACGCATGTGGGCCAAGACCTGGACGAGAACGAGCGGATCACCGTTGAAGTGGTCGCCCTCCAAAAGGCGATGGGTATGATTAAAGACAACACCATCCGCGACGCCAAGACGATCGCGACACTGCTGTTTTATACAACTTTTGTAGTGGATAGATCCTGATGGCCTGGCACGACCGAGACTACAACCAATACGAATACCGCTCGGGCCCGTCGATGATGCAGCACATGGGCGGCCAATCGGTCGTGTTCTGGCTGTTGTGCATCAACGCGGCGGTATTCATGCTCGACGCTGTGCTGGGCGGTAGCCGGCGGGGGTCGTTCCTGGCGCCGGGGGATTGGGGGGCGTTTAGCGTCGGTAAGGGGATCTTTGGGTTGCAGCTTTGGCGGGTGATCACCTATCAGTTCCTGCATGGGTCCTTCTTCCACGTGTTCTTTAATATGCTGGCGTTGTACTTTTTCGGGCCCTTGATGGAGCGGTGGTGGGGCAGCAAACGGTTCCTGGCGTTCTACCTGCTGTGCGGAATCGGAGGCGCGGCGCTGTATACAGGCTTGTCGTTCGTGCCCGATCTGCTGGGGGTTTCCCTGCGGTCGACGCTGGTGGGCGCTTCGGGCTGTGTCTTCGGGATCCTGGCCGGTTGCGCGATGCTGTACCCGCACCAGCGAGTAATGCTCATCTTCCCGCCGATACCGATGACGATGCGGACGATGGCTTTGGTGTTCCTCGGGCTGGGGGCGATGTCCGTCATCGTCGGGTCCAGGAACGCCGGCGGCGAAGCCGCGCACCTCGGCGGCGCCGCGATCGGCTGGCTGCTGATCAAGTACCCCCGATCGTTGAGTTTCGTCGATCGCCACTGGGCCCATGATTTCAAACAACGTCAACAAAAAAAGCACAGACAGGCAGCCGCGAAAGAAGACGTCCAGGTCGATCAGATCCTGCAAAAGGTCCGAGAACACGGCTTGGCCAGTCTCACGAACCGCGAGAAGAAAATCCTTCAGCGGGCCACCGACCGCCAGCGACGCGCCGGATAGCGCAGCCTTGATGTCACCAACAGGGGGGCCCTGAACAACAGCGGACGACCGAAACGACCGCAAAACATGCTTAGAAAAGCATCTATGGGCATGGCGACCCCCCAAGCTCAAGCAGGGTCACTTTAAGCACTTACACCGAAGGGCCGATATGGCTTGTAATGAACTGGCTGCCCAACATGAAGCGGTCATTGCGCCCCAGTCGCGGCCGCGAGCGCCGGCGGTACAAGCGCTTCCACACCGAAGATTTTGAGATCAGCTGCGACCTAGGCCAGGTGGTCGATTTATCGTCCCACGGGATGCGCATCTTGTGTCAGAAGAAGCCGGCGGTCAAGATCGGCCAGAAGATGTCGTTCGTCATCGCCCAGGGCACCAAGAGCTTGAAAGTCAGGGGCAAGATCATCCGGGTTAAGCGGGTCGGACTTCGTCGGTTTGAAACCGCGGTTCATTTCCCATCCGTTGACCCTCAGATCGCGGATACCCTAGAAAAATTAGGTGAGAAGGGCCTGATTCTGAAGATCCCTACCAAGGATTCAACATCGCACGGCGCTTCGGGGCCGCCCCAATTCGAGATGCTCGATCCGTATAAAGTCCTCGGTGTGTCTAAAGACGCTTCGGAAGAAACGATCCGCACCACGTACCGCCGGCTGGCCAAGAAATTCCATCCCGACATCAGCGGCCACACGGGGTGCATCGACAAGTTTTCCAAGATCGACAGCGCCTACAAGTTTCTGCGGGACCCGGAGGTGCGACGCATCTACGATAAGCTCATGGAGGACGAGGCGTCCGGGGCAGCGTAGCCCCCTTCCAGAAAGTACAGCCACTTTCATCCGCCGCGTCAGGTTTTTTCAGAGGTCTACAGATCTCTGATCCTCTTCCCGGGTCAATTGGCGACGTGACTTGGGTATCCTGTACGACCATCCACAGCACGGCCCTTCCCCGTACTCTATAGAACTAACGACACGGTCTTTGGATACGCGATACGCTTATCGCCGCCCACGACCGGATCTTCCACCGACGGGCGCCGGCCCACAGAGTTTTTTCCACAGATTCCAGGGCCTTGCCCCCGCCGGTACGCTACCGGTCGCGGTACAGACCAAACACCACCACGGTGGCAAACCGCCGCAGGAACGGCAGCTTCATCAATAGCCCATCGACATGATGAAGCGCACTAGCCAACGCCCAGCTGTTGGGGAACATCGGCCACAGCCGGCTTAGCAGCTGGAACTCGCGGCGGACCATCCGGTCGAACGGGCGGGCGAACTCGGTGATGGACCGGTCGTCAAGGGGTTGTTCATCCTCGGTCGGATCGAAGATGTAGTACGGGATCAACCCGCGCAAGCGGTGCAGCCACCGGCTGTTGATGACCGGCTCGGCGAACACCGCCACGCCCCCCGGTTTGAGCCTATCGTAAACCTGCTGGGCGAGGCCTTCGAGCGGGATGTGGTGCAACGCCGCGTACCCGATCACCGCGTCGAACCTCTGACCCGGGAACGCTTGGGCCAAGTCGCCGGTGACCTGGAGCTGCACCCTCTGGGACACCGCGTTTATCCTGGCCCGCTGCCGTACCATCTGAACCGATTGTTGGCTGATATCGTAAGCGTGAACGTTCGCCCCGTTGTGGGCGCACAGGCACGCGTCGATCCCGTTACCGGCGGCGATCTCGAGGACGTCCTTCCCCGCCAGCGGCGCCAGCAGGTGGTAGTAGAACTCCCGGGGGTAGACGGTATCCGCGGGGGGGGCCGTGTAGCGACGCTTGTCGAATCCGCTCAGGGGTGTGATCCCGCGTGCGGCTTCATGGGCATAGTGCTGCTCGAAGTGCTCGATCTCCCGAGCCAGCCGGGCTTCGATGTGAAGGGCGTCCGTCAAAAAGAACCTCGGAGGTAACAGGTCTCATGCCCGCGGCAGCAGCGCGACAGGTCGTGCATGTCGATCCCGGATGAAAATACGGCGTGACTCATGTACACGGTGGAGACATTTTTGGTGTCCAACACATACTCGACGCGGTACTTTGATACGCGATACGTGTAGTATCGATTGTATCGGCGATCACGGCTGTGAGGTTTACTGGGTGTAACCGCGTTGACGATGCCGCCGGGCGGGGATATACCAATCCCTGATGACCATGCGACTCGACCGCGTACCCGGCGAAGAAAGGCTCAAGGCCCAACGCGTCGCTGACCCGGATTTTTGATCCGCGACGCGTATGTCCCGAGGTTAGATCTCGCATGAGGACTCGTGGGCTAACCGCGACCGCGACGCAGTGTGTGGACCTAGAAACCCACGTCCACGCGAGGGCTGCTGCCCCCGGCGTGTAGCCCCAAGACGGGAATGTGTCAGACCTCTACCGAAGGTCTACACGAGCTGCGGATAGAGCTGTCGTTACCCGATAGGGATATCAATTTGACCCCACGGATCATACTCATGGTAAACCGATCCTTTCTTCCACTGGCCGTTGCTGTGTTGGCCCATCTCCTTATCGCCACGAACGGCTGCGCCCAACCCTCGGACGTGCCCCACGGAGACAACGGCCACCCCCCCACCACGCAACCAGGAGTACGCACCTTGCAACAACGACCCGATCGTCTGCTGGTTCAGTTGCCCAACGGGTTGATCGTTCTGGCTCAGGAGAACCACGCCGCCCCGGTCGTGTCGGTCCAGGTTTGGGTTAAGACCGGATCGATCTATGAACAAGAGCACGTCGGGGCCGGGCTGTCGCACTTCCTTGAGCACCTGCTGTCGGGCGGGTCGACCGCCACCCGCACCGAGGCCCAGTCGAACGCGGTCCTCGGTTCCATCGGCGCCTCGACCAACGCCGCCACCAGCCTCGATACCGTCCGTTACTACATCAACACCACCAGCGACCACACCGCCGCCGCGGTCGACCTGCTTTCCGATTGGATGCAAAACAGCTTGATCACCCAAGAGGAGTACGAGCGGGAGCGGTCGGTGATCCAGCGCGAGTTTGAGATGGGCCAGGGCGAGCCGGGCCGGATCTTCTGGAAGCTCACCCAGCAGGCCCGGTTCAGCGTCCACCCCGCCCGCCACCCCACGATCGGCTACCTCGAGGAATTCCTGACCATCTCCCGCGACGAGATCTATGACTTCTACAAACGTATGTACGTGCCCAACAACATGGTCTTCGTCGTCGCTGGGGATATCGATAAACAACAGGTCATCGATCAGGTCGTGACCCTGTGGAAGAATGCCAAGCGCGGCGACCTGCCCGAAGTCAGCTTCCCGGTCGAGCCGGCGGTCGATCAGCCGCGCGAGGCGACGGGGACCGCCACGGTCGATCAACCCCAGCTGCGGCTGGCCTGGTCGGGCACGCGCCTGGCCGGTGAAGGTGATTACGCGATGGACCTGCTGGGCGTGATCCTCGGACAGGGTGAATCGAGCCGGCTCGTACGATCCATCCGTGATGAGAACAGACTCGTGAATTCGATCGATGCGTACAACCTCAGCTTCACCTGGGGCGAGGGTTTCTTCGGGATCGACGCCGTCGTGGCTATCCCCCCGGAACCCGAAAGCGATGATTTACCCGACGGGTCGTGGCGCGACAGCCGGGTCAACGAGGCGAAGGACGCGATCTTGGAGCAGGTCGAGCGGGTCCGAAAAGAAGGCGTAACCGCGGCGGAACTGGCCCGCGCCAAGCGAAAAACCCTAGCCGGTGTGGTCATGAGCAACCAGACCGCCCAGGCGATGGCCGGCCGGTTGGCACGCGATCTGATCGGGACCAACGACCCGGACTACCTCCAACGCTACGTCGAAGCGATCCAGGCCATCTCGGCTCAAGACGTACAACGCGTCGCTGAAAAATACCTTGATCCCCAGCGGTTGATCAGCCTCACGCTCGAACCGGCCCCGCCCGGCCAAAGCCCCCCGCCGATCACCCGACCGCAAGACCCGGTCAACGCCGATGATCTTGACCGCCAACCGGTCGAGCTCGACAACTCGGTCATCGTCGCTGGCCTCGAATCGTCCGATGATGAGGTATCCAATGAATCTCCATCGGTGGAGATCGACCCGATCCAACGCTACGAGCTGCCCAACGGCCTGCGCCTGCTGGTGGGTCGCAACACGGTCGTGCCCGCGGTCTCGATCCAGCTCTATCAACTCGGGGGCTTGTTGGCAGACCAACCCGGTCAAGAGGGCCTGGCCAACGCGACCGCCTCGATGCAGATCAAGGGGACCGCTACACACACCGCTCAGCAGATCGCCCAAGAAATTGAAGACCTCGGCGCCAGCCTGTCGACCCAGTGCGGCAACAACACCTCCTACGCCGCGGCGGAATGCCTCAAAGAAGATTGGCCGGCGGTTTTGAAGCTGCTGGCCGACGTGACCCTCAACCCGACTTTCCCGCAAGAGGAGTGGCAGAAGCTACAGCCACGCCTCTTAGCGGCAATCGACCGGCAGACCGATTCCTGGATCGGCGAGCTGCGTAAGGAGTTCCGCGAAGCGTATTTTGGACCAGAACACCCTTGGTCCCAGTCTGTGCTGGGCCGGCGAGAAGTCGTCGAAGGACTAACCGTCGAGGATCTGCGATCGTTCCATCAACAATACCTTGCGGCCTCGGGGGCGGTGGTAGCGGTGTTCGGAGACGTCAACCCGGACGAGGTCGCCAAACACGCCAAGACCCTCTTTAACGCGATGCCACAGACCCCCGAAACGCCGTGGCAGCCGGCGTCACCGGATCCACCTACAACTCAACGGCTGGTCATTCCCACCACCAAGTCGCTGGCGGCGGTGCAGATCGGCTACGGCCCGGGGGTCTCGAGGACCAGCCCGGATTACCCCGGGCTCCAGGTGCTGGCCAGTGTGCTATCGAGCTTCCCGACCGGGCGGCTCGAACAGGCCCTGCGCGGTCAAGGCCCGGGGCTTGTATACGCGGTGTGGGCTGGTCAGTTCACGGGGCTCGTGCCGGGATATTTCATGGTGGTTTTCAATACCCAGCCCGGATCCGTCGACGAGGCGATCGCCCGTGCCCGATCGGTGACCGATGATCTAAGCGCCACCGAGGTCGACGACGCGACCCTCACCCGTGCCAAGGCGAAAGTTCTGGCCGATGAATTCCTCCACAAGCAATCCAACGGCCAAAGGGCCGCGGACGCGGCGCTCAATGAGCTGTACGGGTTGGGGATGGATGAACCGGGGCGATTCCGTCAGCAGGTCAAAGGGGTCGATGCCGAATCCCTGCGAGCCGTCGCTGAGTCGTACTTGACCAATCCTGTCACCGTTATCCTCACCCACGAGGCGCAGGCGGCCACGCGCAGCGGCCGATCCGCTTCGATGGAAACCACAACTGAGTCGGGACCCTAGAGAACGTCTTCAAGGCATGTGAAGCGTTCACCATACCCATCGCGGATACCCGCCGAGACGTGGGGGGGCGCTGGTGTCGAGGGTGTCATACGCTTCCAGAATAATTCTGAGTCGATTTAGTAAGATGCGGCAGATGGCCTGACTAGGGACGGTTGGGCTTGAGTGATCGAGCGATGATGGCATGGAGGCCGACGATGAAGATCTCTTTACGACACCCCGAAGACCTTGATGAACTCAAGCGGCGGATCGGCCGTGAACGCAACGCCAAGCAGCGTGATCGATATCGGGCGGTGAGGTGGGCGTTGGAAGGTAAGAGTTCTTACTGGATCGCCGACACGCTCGATCGCGGCCGGGCTTCCGTGCAGCGTTGGGCCTACGCGTACCGCGACGGCGGGATCGACGCGCTCGTCATCAGGCCCCAGCCAGGCCGCCCCACCAAGCTAGGTCGAGATCAAGAAGACGCGTTCATACAACGACTCGACACCGGGCCCACCGACGCCGACCAGGGCGTGTGCACCTTGCGAGGCAAAGATGTCGTGCGGATCCTCGATCAAGAATTCGGCGTGCCCTACAGTCTCCAAGGCGCCTACGACCTGCTGCACCGGTTGGGGTATTCATGCCTGACGCCGCGGCCGAAGCATCGCAAGAACGATCCCGAAGCGATGGCGACGTGGCGGCAAGACACCCCCCTTTGATCCAAGAGATTCAAGACGAACATCCCGATCAGCGGGTCGAGGTGTGGTTCCAGGACGAAGCCCGTTTCGGCCAGCAAGGCACGCTCACGAAAGTCTGGGCCCCCAAGGGATCGCGTCCCACCGCCGTGAAGCAGACCGAGTATGAATGGGTCTACCTGTTCGCGGCGGTCAATCCGGGCACCGGTCGATCCTCGGCTCTGTTGGCCCCGACGGTGAACACCGACTACATGAACGAACACCTGCGGTTCATCTCCCAGGAAGCCGGCCCCGGTAAGCACGTGGTGTTGGTGTTGGATCAAGCCGGGTGGCACATGGCCAAAGCGTTGGTGGTACCCGACAACATCACGCTATTGCACCTGCCGCCGTACTCACCTGAGCTCAATCCCATCGAACGGGTGTGGGCCTATCTCAAGAGCCACTATCTATCCAACCGCGTGTTCCATGACTACGACGACCTGTTCGATGCATGTCGACAAGCGTGGAATAGATTCACCCAGGACGACCTATGCTCCATCTGCCACACATCATGGATAACGACTCAAAATTAAGCTGGATACGTATAAACCATCCGGTGGGGTTGGGTCGGGCGTTGGGCCACGGAGCGGAACCGCCGCTGATCAGGACATCTGCAGCGAGGTGAAGTGTACTAGAGCGCTTGGCGTAATTAATCGCCGCTGGCCGATAAGAGAGATTTCTGGCAAGGAGGCCAAGGTCATGGCGTATTCGATGGATCTACGTAAGCGGGTGGTATGGGCCGCCGAGTCGGGTCAGACGATCACGGGGGTATCACGACAGTTTCGAGTGGCGAGGTCGACGGTTCGCGACTGGTGTGATCGGCACCGCCGGGGCGTGTTGACGCCGGGGGTGCCGGGGCCCAAGGGGTCGGTCAAGCTTACGGCGGCCGATGAGCAACGGATGCGTGAGGCGGTGGCGGCCAAGCCGGGGATCACGGCCAAGCAGTTGAGGGCGATGCTGAACCTGGGCGTCGTGGAATCGACGGTGTGCCGGGCGTTGAAGCGGCTGGGGCTGTCGCTCAAAAGAAGTCGCTGATCGCCGCCGAGCAAGATCGCCCCGACGTGGCCCAACGCCGCCACAACTTCACGATCGCCCGGCGGTTCGTGGACCCGGCCCATCTGGTTTTCCTCGACGAATCTGGGGCCAAGACGGATATGACCCGGCTGTATGGCTGGTCGCCGATCGGGCAGCGTTGCGTGGACCGCACCCCGCACGGCCGCTGGAAGACGCTCACGATGCTCAGCGCGATCCGGCTCGACGGGGTGATCCAAGGTGCGACGGTCGTGGTCGATGGCCCGATGAACTCGGCGACGTTCCTGGCCTACACCCAGCAGTTCTTGGCCCCGTCGTTGCGCCCGGGTGACGTGGTCGTGATGGACAATCTCTCGAGTCACCAAGCCGCCGCGGTGCGCGAAGCGATCGAGGCCGTCGACGCCGACCTGGGGTACCTGCCCCCGTACAGCCCGGACCTGAACCCGATCGAGAAGCTGTGGAGCAAGGTCAAGGCGTGGCTACGCCGCGTCGCCGCCAAGACCTTCGGCACGCTCCAAGACGCCATCGCCGATGCCCTGACAGACGTCACGCCCACCGAGTGCCAAAACTACTTCACCTCTTGCGGATATGGCGATTATTGACGCAAAACGCTCTAACACACCACTTCATCTGACACGCGAGAGTTATCTGGCAACAGCAAGACTGCCGCTTCGAGTGTCTTTCGTCCGCGCCTCGATCGCGCCTTGGGTGACGCCCAGATCCTCGGCTCGGCTCTCGTTCGCTTCGCTCACCCGAACCCCTTCTAGAGAAGAGCCATCGAGCCGCTTGGCGTGGGCTAACGGGATCGAATCCTTGAACGTCGCCATCGGGGTCTTGCCGTAACAGTAGCGGCCGCTGTGGGGTCGCTGTTCATTGTACGTCACCAGCCACGCATCCAAGTCGGCTTGGAGTTCTTCGAGGCTCGTGTAGATCTTCTTGCGGAACGCGATGCTATAAAACTCGTCCTGCATCGTCTTGTGCAGCCGTTCGCAGATCCCGTTGGTCTGCGGGCTTCGGGCTTTGGTCTTGGTGTGATCGATGTCCTCGATCGCCAGGTACAGCTGATATTCGTGGTGCTCACGATTCCCGCAGTACTCCGTGCCGCGGTCGGTGAGGATGCGTAGCAGGTCCACGTCGTGCTGTTCGTACCACGGGATCACCCGGTCGTTGAGCAGATCCGCGGCCACGAGGGCGTTCTTGCGATCATAGAGCTTTGCGTGCGCCACCCGCGTATACGTATCGATAAACGTCTGCTGATAGATCCGGCCCACGCCCTTGATCGTGCCCACGTAATACGTGTCTTGAGCCCCGAGGTAGCCGGGGTGTTCGGTTTCAATTTCACCGTGGGCCTGCTTGTCTTGCTTGGCTTTTTCCAACGCCACGACCTGGGCTTCGGTCAGCACGGTGTGGTCGGGGTCCTGAGCCATCTTGGCTTCGAGTGCCTTGAGTCGCTTCTTGAACGTCTCAAGATCATGCCGCAGCCACACGCTTCGCACCCCGCCCGGTGAGATGAGCTTGCCTTGCTTCTTGAGTTCGTTCGACACCCGCACCTGCCCGTAAGCGGGCTGCTCGATCGCGAACGCGACCACGGCTTGCTCGATCTCGGGGTCGACGCGGTTGGCCAGGATCGGCTTCTTGCGGCTGATCTCTTGAAGGGCCAACTCCCCGCCCTGGTCGTAGAGCTGCTTGAACCGGTAGAAGCTATCCCGGGAATACCCCATCACCTTGCACGCCCGCGACACGCTGCCCAGGTAGTGTGTGTCAAGTTGCGCACATTTGATCAGGCGGTCTCCGGTGGATGTAAGTTTGGTTGGCCCGCAGTGAGGGCGAACGTAGTGAGCCCGAGCGGAGGGGCAACCAAACTTCGCGCGGCTACACCGCCACGCTCATCGGTTCTTCCTGTTGTTGTTCCTGTTCGTCGAGCCGTTTCATATCCAAGTACCGCCGCGTGCCCCAACGGGTACCGGCGACGTGTCGCAGCCTCGCTGCCGAGAGCATCAACGCCGATTGCCCGTCCGGGAAGCTGCCCACCACCCGAGTGCGTCGGCGGATCTCACGCATGATCCGCTCCAACGGGTTGTTCGTGCGGATCCGAAGCCAATGCTCACGGGGGAAGCTCATGTAGCTGAGCGTCTGTTCGACCGACGCACGCACCAGCTGGGCCGCCCTGGGCAGTTTCATCGACTCAAGCTTGTTCGCCACATCCTCGGCCTTCTTCAACGCCGCTTCACGATCTTCCTGGGCGTGGATCGCCTTGAGCATCGCCGACACCTCCTGGACCTTGCCCTTGGGGGTGATGCTAAACACGTTGCGGTACCAGTGCACCACGCACCGCTGCCACAACGACTCGGGATAGAGTTCGCCAAGCGACTCGACCAGACCCAGACACGCATCGCTGATAAACAGCTTCACGCCACGCAGGCCCCGCGTCTTGAGGTGACGCAGGAACGCCAGCCAACCCGCCTTGTCTTCCTTGGCCCCCTCGGCGATCCCCAGCACCTCACGATACCCGTCCGTCGCCACGCCGATCGCCACCAGCACCGACACGTTGCGAACTTCACCACCCCACGAGCGTTTGAGGCTGATCCCGTCGAGATATACATACGGGTGTTCACCTTCGATCGGCTTGTTCCGCCACTGCTCGATCTGTTGATAGACCTTCTGATTCAGCTCGCTGACCGTCGATGGGCTGACCTTCGTGCCCCACAACGCCGCCGTGATGTCCTCGACCCGACGCACGCTCACCCCGGCCAGGTACATCTCGATCAACGCTTCCTCGACGCTGCTCTCGCGACGCTTGTACCGCTCGATGATCTGCGTCTCGAACGGCAAGCTCCGCAGCCGTGGCACCTTCAACGACACCTGACCCGCCTTCGTGTGAAGCTTCCGCTGGTAGTGGCCCGCCCGCGTATCCTTGCGGGCATCGCTGCGCTCATACCGCCCAGCCCCGCACAACACCTCGGCTTCGGCATCCAGCAGCTGGTTCAACGTCTGCTCCACGGACTCACGTACCACCCGGTCCACGTGACCCCGAACCTTCGCCTCGTCGATCCGAAACACCTCTTTCATCCCGCGGTCCGATCCAGTACCCTGATCCATTGCAGTTCTCCTTGAATGGGGTTGTTTAACTCACCAACACCATCCACCTGGAGAACTGCCTTTTCAAATGTGCGCATGATTCAGGACGTTATCGCTGCCCAGCGCCTGGGCCAGCTTGAGCAACCCCACTTTGTTGGCAATGATCTTCTGGTCGGTGGTCATCTGACGGTCTCCTTCTGTGAGAAACAAAGATTAACGGAAGCGTCAGATGAAGTCTTAACTAATACAGGTGAAGACACAAAGGTAGTGTCCGTCATGGCAGTTCTCCTTGTATGGGGTTGTCCTAAGAATCAACACCATCCAATCGGAGAGCTGCTTTTTCAAATGTGCGCATAATTCAGAACGTTATCGACACAAAAAAAGCGCCCTGATCAGGGCGCTTTGGGGTTCACCTGCTCCGAGGTTGTTTTATCGTAGATTTATATCGCGGATGAACCATCACCACGTGAAGCTGGGGTCTGGGTGATCAAGATCGGCCTAATGCGCCGACCTTCTCAAGTGCGCTTCCTAGCCTTTTTCGTCGTGGTTCTCTTCACCGCTTTCCTTTTGGTCGTTTTCTTAGGAGCCTTCTTCTTGGCCTTTTTCACGGTCTTCTTGGCGGCCTTCTTCTTGGCCTTTTTCACGGTCTTCTTGGCGGCCTTCTTCTTGGCCTTTTTCACGGTCTTCTTGGCGGCCTTCTTCTTAGCCTTTTTCACGGTCTTCTTGGCGGCCTTCTTCTTAGCCTTTTTCACAGTCTTCTTGGCGGCCTTCTTCACGGTTTTCTTGGCGGCCTTCTTCTTGGCCTTCTTCACGGTTTTCTTAGCCATCGGCTTTCATCCTTTCAAGACATCCTCGGAGCGTGCGTCCAATTGTTTTGTTCATGCGGTCACCCGTTGCTTCAACGACAACTTCGACAACTTCACGATCGTGAAAAATCTATCGGCAGTAAACATCTGTCATCTTGAGCAAAGCTCGTGTCAGGAACACAGTTAGCGTGTCCGTGATCGTCTGTTGAGACATTCATGCATCGTTTCGAGCGATCTCCGGCAGGCGTCGTCGCGGGCTGAAAGACAGGAAGAATCTGGGATTGATCCCTGACAAACGAAGCCTTTCAAACGATCCCGTTCAACGGATCCCATCGTGTTGGAACAGGTTCATTCCGAAGCGACAACGGCCGGGCACAGGGTTGCGATGAGCATTAGCGCTGTGCCGTATGATCTTGCGTAAGCGAAGTATGGGAACGATGTACATAAGCGAGTAGGCCCGCCTTAACGGCCGGCAGGTCGATCAGGTTGATCGTCGATCACTCATCCACGATGTATCGGGTGCACTCTCGGGTGGTAGGTCTATCGGGGATTGTTGGCGTGCCTTCCTTGTCGCGTGGAGGCGTTCGAGTAGAGAGGAAGAAGCGGCGCTGCTAGGGTGGGTTCGGTTGTTCATGCAAACCCATGCGACGCGATCTGAAAAAAACAACCCAGTCATCAAAGCCGCCCTGAAAGGTTCGATACCCATTTGCCTGCTCTCAGTATGGCGTGATTCAAACATAATGCAAACGCTTATCGAACAGACTCATCGACTCTACCATGCCCAGCGCACACCAGAACTTGATCGCGAATGTGTCGACGGCGCACCATCATGAAACCTCACTGAAAGATCAATCTGGGTAGTGCACTAAACACACCGCGTATCAAACGACCGCGTCGAGTATGTGTTGGACACCGAAGATTTCCCCGCCGCGTACGTGAGTCACGCCGTATTTTTATCTGGGATCGGTATCGTTGATGCCACATCAACCTGAACCGAACCAAGAGGGACATGTCATCCTCCCAACACGGACGCGGAAGCGACAACCGCCTCCGATGGGCTACACGTTACACGCGATCGATCTCTACGACCGGGTGATCGGTCTGGCCGCAAAGTGCACATAATAACGTCATCCCGATCCTCGCCTGTCGTGTTTCTTCATGCACGACCCATGGCCGCATTATCCAAGGTGGGTTGTGGCGTACATGCTGATTGTGGCCGCATTCGAGCTGGGCGACCCAATGCCCGTCTTCATCTTGATGGAAACCGATGATCCGTCGTTTCATGGGGCCACGAAGCCGTACCGACGCGGCACCAGGGGCATCGCGCCTTACGTCCATCAGCTCATCCGCCGTGACGGGCTATCGTGCGCACGGCTACGGCGATCTCGGCGACCCCCCAAACCACCGTGGCGACCACCGCCCCGACGAGCAGCACAAGGGCCCGGTAGGCGATGGGACGCCCGTCGTCGATCGCGATCAGCATGACCTTGACCGCGCCACCGATCGACAGCACCGCCAGCACCCGAAGCAACCACGCCACGATCAACAGCGCGATGTACGACCTGACCGCCCGCTGATGCGTGGTGCGTTTGGACCGGCTGGGTGATAGATCGACCGTCGCGGCCTGGCCGGGAGATGGCCCAGAGCGACGCGGCTTCGTCTTCGATAATGAAACCCCTACCGGGCCCGCGGCGGCGGATCGTGGCGTCGATTGCTTGGTGGGTTGCGTCGCAGGCGGGGTTTGTGGTTCTTCGATCAAGGCGGGTTTAGCGATGAGCGTCTTATTCTTGTGCTTAGCTGACGGCTGGTTCACCCGCGCCGGGGTGGCGGGCCGCTGACGACGATCGGCGTCGGCGCGCTTATGGGGCGGTCGGGCGACCGTGGCCGCAGCGGAAGGCCCGGATCTTTCTTCAACGTCCGCAGCAGCGGTAGTGCTGCCAGAGCCCGCTTCGTCACGAGCCGGATCATCGTCGCTGTCGTGAGGCTGGTCGTCCTCCCCGTCGGTGTTTTCGTTGAGAGCCTTTTCGATCATCGTCGCTGAGCTGTCTCCCCCCCCTGCCTGTGCCGCCAAGGCCGCTAGGGGATCGTCGATCCTCTCGTCCTGGTCGTATTCCTGATCGTCCGCTTGTGACGCCAGCGCGTCATCGGAATCGGGCCGCGGTGACCGCGAGGGTGCCCCTTCCGTCGGTGGAGGATCCGTACGCGGTGCGTCCAAACGCGCGGCCCCAGCAAGCTCATCGAGCGGGGTTGCGTCGTCATCGTCTTGTTGAGCCTCGGAAGATTCTAAAGCTCCCGGCCCGTCAACCGCGTCGGTTTGTGCGGGACGTACTGACGGTGACCACACTTGGGACACTTCACCGGCCGGCCCTCATTGCCGTCGGGGACCTTGATCCTGGATTGACAGTCTTCGCAATGGAAACGGATGGTCATGCGTCATCCCTGCCGGATATCTCGAACGCGACGTATCCCATCAGGGTCGTGATCTTAATATTAAGGATAAACCAAGTCGGCCCCGTGCACCAACCGCTTGGGTCACCTTGTGTCGGCGGTTTCTCACAACGCCCGTGGCTCAGACAAGGGCCGCACGTGTCTAAACGGGTAGGCCGAGTGGCCCCCATAGCCCATTGTTTTATGGTTAAGGTTGACGGACGCTCGCGGGGGGGCGTCCTGAATAGGTAAGGATGCGTCGGAAGGGGCTGGCCCACCATAATCCTTAGCCGGATCGTGATCTCCTACCGCAGCCGGCAATATACGCACCACGTATCAAAACACCGCGTCACAGGTACATCTGAACCTGATGTTTCCTTGCCGCGTGGACGAGTCATGCCGCCATTTCATCCAGGATGGGTATATCTTGCCGGTTACCTCTAATCCATTGAGTGTAATACCCCGTCTTGTAAGCCACCGATGGCTAGCGGCAAACATTTCGTGGACGAGATCCTAGTTGAATGGCGTCGTCGGGTCCCATAACATTAATGGGTATCCTGTTGGGTTTTTATGTCCATTGCGTGTGATCAGCCCCTCGCGGCTTTGACGTAAAATTCTGTTTTTACTGGTTTGCATCCTCGTCCTTTGGGGCACCGTCGCCAGCCCAACAGCAGACGAGAGGACATCGAGGCTTGAAGGAGATCGTTTCCGATAATATCCTTAAACAAGGAACGCGTCATGGATGTACTGCTGGTGATGTTCAAGGCCGACGGCAGCCGCAAAGAGTTCCCGATCTCTAAGACGCGCATCAAGATCGGCCGCACGCAACGCTGTGAGCTACGTGTGCCTTTGTCGAGTGTGTCCCGTGAGCACTGCGAGATCCTGATCGAGAAAGACGGCGTGACGCTTAGAGACCTGGGTTCAAGCAACGGGACGTACCACAACCATAAACGCGTCCAGGTCGCCCCATTGAAAGCCGGAGACGAGATCGCGATCGGGCCGGTTGTATTCACCGTCGTGATCAACGGTCAACCGGCACGGCTCCAACCCGCCCTACCGCCTAAGAGCCCCCCGCGTGTCGGGAAGACATCCCCGTTACGCAGCGGTCAACCCCGCATGCTGCCAACGGTCGCCCCGGATGATGAGGTTGATCTGCTCCGCAGCGACGACGAAGCCTATTCGCCGACCCCGGATCTGGACGAGCCACACCCGCGGCCCGGGGGCGTCCGCGTTGATGGTGACGACATCGTGCCCCCCGGGTGTCCCGATAGTCCCGACGATTCGAAGCTCCAGTCGGACCGGTCGGGTTCACGCTGCCCAGCCCCGATTTAGGTCATGGCCTTGTGGCGAGTGTGTTGACGCTAAAGTAAAGGGGAGTTTCATGATACCTGACCTCGTCGTAGACCCTCCCATATGTGTCAGCGTCGCCGGTGCCCGCCGCTGTGTCTTGGGTGGGTGGGCATGGCGCTGAGGCGTTTCCATTACGATGCAGCGTTCGAGCGTTACCTGCGTCGCAGGCAGATCCCGTACATCGCTGTCGACGAAGCCAAGCGGGCGATCGTCAAGAACGACCCCGGGTCAGGGCCCGCCCCATCGTTCGTTTCGGGGCCCATCAAATTAAAAAGTTTTGATTTCGTCGTCTATAGCCGGCACAACGATAACCTGCTCGTCGAGGTCAAGGGCCGTAAGCTCGGGGGCTGTGGCCCGGCCCGCAACGGCAAACGAGCAGGCTATTTCGATAACTGGGTCACACGCGCCGATATCGAGAGCCTGCTGCGGTGGGAGCGGCTGTTCGGGGCGGGGTTCCGCGCCGCGTTCGCGTTTGTTTACTGGTGCCAGGCCGGGTCAAACCGCACGCCGGGTCACGAGATGTTTCAATCGGTCAATCGCTGGTACACGTTGGTGGTGGTCACCGTGTCCGACTACCAAACCCACATCAAACCGCGTAGCCGCAGCTGGCAAACCGTCGATATCCCTGCGGCCCGGTTCGCCGCGTTGGCCAAACCGATGACGCACCTGCTGGGGTAAAGCGACGCGGTGCGTATAACTCATCCGTGGCGTTTCGAAGCCAGCCGCACACGACCGCAACCGGGTCCTTAACAAAGGCACCCTGCGACGAGACACGGAACGCACTCGTGGTTAAAACTAATACCGACACGATGTTTGGATACGCCGGGCGCACGCTAGCCACCCAGCCAATGCCTCGACTCTGATAGGCTTCGGAAAGTAACGCAAACGTACGGGTCTTCGGTTTGAGGGGTTACCGCTTCGAGAACTGGAACCGACGACGGGCCCCGCGCTGGCCATACTTCTTGCGTTCCACCTCACGGGGGTCACGTGTGAGGAAATCGTGGTCGCGGAGGATCGGCTCAAGGGTCGGGTCGTAGTTCTTCAATGCCCGGCTTAGGCCCAGCAGCACCGCCCCTGCCTGGCCGTGGAACCCGCCCCCCCGGACGTTGACGAAGACATCAAGGCTGCCTTCGGTTTTGGTCTGCCTCAGCGGGGCGTTGATATCTTCATGGTCGCGGATCTCGGTGAAGTATTGATCCGCCGGCCTGCCGTTGACGAGGAATTTCCCGTCCCCTGGCCGGATCCGCACGCGGGCCACGGCGGTCTTGCGTCTGCCGGTGCCCCAGTGGTAATTGCCCGCGGTGGGCTTGGCGGGTTTAGGGGCCGGTTGGGACTCCGAGGCGGCCGAGGGGGTCGCGGTCGTGGGTGATGAGCCTAGATCGATGCTCACCGGCTTAGGTGTTTCCGGTATCTCTTGACCGCTTGAGGCCGCGTCAGGTTGGTCTGCCGGCTGGACGTTTTCGTTGGTGTGTTGTTCTTCACCCATCTCGAGTCATCCCGGTTTAAGGGTTAGGGGCCGGCAAGGGGCTTGGATTACAAGGTCACCGGCTGGGGCTTTTGGGCCTGGTGGGGGTGCTGGTCACCGCGATAGATTTTAAGCTTTCCTAGCATTTTCCGGGCCAGCCGGTTCTTAGGCAGCATCCGTCGCACGGCGTGCTCGAGCAGCTGCTCGGGCTTGTTTTCGAGCATCCACCGGTAGCTATACTGCTTGCGGCCCCCGGGATGGCCGCTGTAGGTCTGATGGAACTTCTGGTCTAGCTTGTTGCCGGTGAGCTTAATCTTCTGAGCATTGGTCACCACCACGTAGTCACCCACATCGTGGTGAGGGGTGTACTGCGGCTTGTTCTTGCCCATCAGCACCACTGCCAGCTTGCTAGCTAGGTGACCGAGGACCTGGTCGCTCGCGTCGACCGCCAGCCAGCTCTGATCTACCTCACGGTTCTTAGCGATATAGGTTTGACGATTCATCGGCGTCGTAGTCGATACTCAATACCATTTCCTACAAAGAAGCCTGACAATCTAACCGTTTCGGATCAGATGTCAAACACGCCGTGGGGGTGTCGTCCAAAAGGGTGCATGACGCGACAGGCAGCCCTCCGACGGTCCGCTTTCTGCGGGGAACCTCAGCCCTCGCCCATCAACGGATCGGTCTCTCGGGACGGCTCTTTGGTTTGGAACAGGACATTGAAGACCTCGTGCAGCTTGTCCAGCGCCTTCTTGGAAAACAACCCGCCCAACGCGGCGATCGCCACAACGCCATAAGGGCTGGTCGACCCGCTGTCGTTCATCACCAGCCCCGCACGGAGCACGAAATAAAACAGCAATCCCAGCAGAGCCCCGATCGGGGGACGGACAAAGTACCACAGGGTCCAGCTGGCCAGGAACCGCCGGCTGCCCACAAAAGTGGCCAACGATTGAAACGCGTGCACCACAGCCCCGATCGTCCCGGCGGCTAATGCCAAGATCAGCATCCCTACCGCCGGCCTGGGTTTACTCAGCGTCCAGCCCAGGATCCACACCGACTGAAACTCCACCGCCACGTCGACGACCACCGGCCGGTTCATGAGACCGGCGTCCCCTACACCGTAAGTCTCAACTGCATCACCGTGACCCGGATCGTCGTGTTGATCTTGATTCACCGTCACCGGTTCTAGCACATGATGGGATGTCGGAAACGATGATAGGACCACGCTCAGCGACACCACGCTGGCCACCAGCAGATACACCGCCGCCACGACCGCCCAGAACCATTCCCTGATCGTCATGGTATCACGACTATACCGGATTACTGCAACAGATGAGGCCTTAACTCATCTCGCCGTAAGAGGGGTTGGCCGCGGCGTTGTCGGCTTCGGGCAGCTGGATCGGACGGGTCTCGGCCTGGGGCTTGGGCAGCGGCAGGGATAGCGTGAACGAAGCCCCTTTCTGCGGCGCGGTATCGACGGTGATCCACCCGCCGTGTTCCTCGACCACCTTCTTCGTGACGACCAACCCCAGGCCGGTACCGCGTAGGCCCTTGGTGGAGTGGAACGGCTGGAACAGCCGCTTGGTCGACTCGGCGGAGATCCCCACCCCATTGTCGCTGATGACGATCCGCATCAGCCGTGACTCGTCTTCGAATTCGCAGCGTAGCGTGACCACGCCGGACTCGGGCTCGACCGCGTCGAGGGCGTTGTTGAGCAAGTTCAATACCGCCTGGTGGATCCCCGCAGGATCGAGCGGGACCATCGGCATGTCGCGGTCGACATCGACCAGCAGGGCCACGTTCTTGGCGTCGTACTGGTGCTCGACGAGGGAAACGATCTCGTCGAGCAGCTTCGGGACGCTCACACGCTCCAGCTCCGGGCTGCGCTGCTTCGAATACGTAAGCATGTTCATGGTCAGCCCGAAGATTCTCTCGAGGTTGCGCGTGGCGATCTCCCAGCCGCTGGCGATGACCTTGAGGTTCTGCTTGCGTAGCCCTAGCTCGACCACGTCCGCGCCGCCGCGCAGGCCCTGGAGGATGTTCTTAATCGAGTGCGACAGCGACGCGACGGTCTGCCCGATCGCCGCCAGTTTCTCGTGCTGGATCCGCTCGGCGTAGTGGTCGGCGTTGGCCAATGCCAGGCCGGTCTGGACCCCGATCGCGGTCAGCAGCCGCAGCTGGTCCTCGGTGTACGTGTAGTTGGCGACCTTCGAGTCCACGTGGATTACGCCAAACAAGCGGTCTTTGAACTTGATCGGCACGCACATCGCCGAGCGGATCCCCAGCTGCTTGACGCTGTCGCCGCCGGCGAACCGTTTGTCGGTCATGGCGTTGCTCGAGAGGATCCCCTGACCGTGCTCCATGACGTGACGGACGATGGTGCGGCTAACGGTAATCCAGCTGCGCTTCTTGCCGACCGGGGCGTTGGAGTGGCGGATCACCACCGGTTCTGGGCGGTCCTGGGGGGTTTCCTGGAGCAGGATAAACCCGCGGTCGGGCTTGAAGTATTCGAAGACAACGTCCATGACCCGCTCGAGGAGGATCTGTCGGTCGTCGATCGAGCCGATGAGCTGGGTCAGCTCGTAGATCACCCTCAGCTGGACCATCGCGGCCTCGCTGGGCTCGGGGACGGCGAGGATCATCGAGTCATCGTTGCTGATGACCGCGGCTTCGATATGGGCGTCGATCTCGTCCTCGCGACCGACACGCACGCCGCGCTTGCGTAGCGGGATCGGGACGTGCCCGTAGGCGATGAGGGTCGAGCCGGTGCGGATCTGATCGCCGGGCTGGAGTATCCGTGGTTTGGTGACGCGCAGCCCGTTCACGAACGTCCCGTTGGAGCTTTCAAGGTCCCGGATGTACCACTTGCCGTCGTCGGGGGTCAGCTCGGCGTGGCGACGCGAGATCGTCTGGTCGAGCAGGGGCAGGGCCTCGCTAGACCGGCCGATCTGTTGCGGCTCATGATCGGGTAGTTCAAAACGTTTGCCCTTGTCCGGGCCTTGGAGCACGGTAAGAATCAGCACATCTAGCTCTCCATTCGGGCCGCCGGGGCAATCATCGTGAGGCGGCAGCTCCCCCAACGGGTCAGCCCACATCCTTGGGGGCGTGGCGGGGCAATCTTGTTAAGGCGACCCCGGATTGAGCCTTTGCTCCCACATCCTTAGCTGCTGGTCAAAACCAGCTTGACCCGCGTTGCCCGAGGTGGCATAGCGTTGCACCACGCCTTGTGGGCCTAAGTAATCGTATAACCGCGAGCTAAGAAAATCAGCCTCAATCCCACTTTCCACGCACGATTGTCGAAACTCTTCAAGCTCTAATCGAGATAATCGATCCATACCTCGTGTCTTACACCGCCCCACACACGAACCCACGACTTGATGAGCCGTGCGGAACGGGACACCTTGATCGACGAAATACTCGGCCAGGCTCGTAGCGTCTAGGAATCCCTGATCCAATCCACTCTCTATCTTACCCTGGTTAAACCCAGTTGTCTCGACAATCCGTGCAGAAATCTCAAGACAATCTAACACACAGTCGTAAGCCGCGAACGTATGTCGTTTATCTTCCTGGAGATCGCGGTGATAGCCGATCGCTAAACCTTTACAGAGAGTCAGCAGGGCGATGAGGTGGCCGTAAACCCCGCCGCATCGGCCACGGATCAGCTCGAGCATATCCGGGTTGGCCTTCTGAGGCATCATTGACGACCCGGTCGTGTACCGTTCATCGAGGCTGATGAAGCCGAATTCAGTCGAAGCGTAGAGGATCCATTGCTCAGCCCATCGCGACAGGGTCATCGCGGTCATCGCTAAGGCGTACACGAAGTCGATCGCTGCGTCTCGCGATGCGGTCGCGTCGATGCTGCTGGGTGAAGGCGGGCCGACGCCCAAGGCATCAGCGGTGTGTTGGCGGTCCAGTGGCAGGCTGCTGCCCGCGATCGCGCCCGATCCCAACGGGTTATAGAGGTTAACGCGACGCAGGGCTTCGAACCGGCCCCGCGACCGGTCCAACGCGGTCATCCACGCCACCAGCTCGGCGCCGACGAGGATCGGCTGGGCCCGCTGAAGATGCGTATACCCGGGCATGACGATCTGCCCGTCACGCTTCGCTAAAGCGACGAAAGCACGGAACAGGCTGTCAAAACGCTGATCCAACACCTGGACCGATTCTTGGATCCACAGCTGGAGGTCGACCATCACCTGATCGTTGCGGCTTCGCCCGGTGTGCAGCTTCCGACCCGCGTCGCCGGTTTTTTGGATCAGCGCCGCTTCGATGCACATGTGCACGTCTTCAAGCTGAGGGTCCCACCCCGGCCAGGGCGGGCCGTGGGGGTTCTCCAATGAAGCCTCGATCTCGGCTCGGATCTCGTTAAGGCCCTTCTCGATCTGATCGAGTTCATCAGCCGTGATCAACCCGACCTCTGCGAGCATGCGCGCATGGGCCAGCGAACCGGCGATGTCGTGCTTGTACAACCGGCGGTCGTAGCTGAGGGACTCGACAAAACGTGTCGCCAACGGGTCCGCCCCACTGCCCTGACCGGATTTGGCGTGCTCCCAGGGCTTGCGCAGCGGCGCGTTGTCCGGGGTGGAACGGGATTGCGCGTTTCCATCACGGGGACTCATCGTGATCAGTGTATCCCGCGTTGTGTTTTTTGCTACGCGACAGGGGGATCGACACTTTCCCAGAAACAGCAGGCCGTCATCGGCCCGTCGCTCCCAATCACCCTTCGGGTTGATCGGCTTTCATGAAACACAGCCCCTGCCCGCCGGCATGTCGTAGATGTTTCGTCCCAGGGTTCCGGATCGATCGTCGAGCTTGCCTTGTTCGCGTCCGTCCAAAACCCGTTTATATCTTGGTCGGCTACCTAACCACGCGAGAGCACGTGTATCAATAGCTTTCGTCACGCCCGACGCGATAGACTTATACGCGGTGCGTATAGCGGCGTCCATAGATCGCCGCGAGGCGTTGTTGAACTCAGCCAACGCTCAAGCCCGCCGTCTGATCAAGCCCATCATGCCTAGAACGCCACTCAGTACCGCCGCTGAACCGGGTTCTGGGATAATGTCGATAT
This sequence comes from Phycisphaeraceae bacterium, assembly GCA_965224205.1. Classification (GTDB taxonomy): domain Bacteria; phylum Planctomycetota; class Phycisphaerae; order Phycisphaerales; family Phycisphaeraceae; genus CBDCYN01. The sequence goes on along the minus strand of CBDCYN010000013.1, from coordinate 170,571 downwards.
CAATCGTCATGTCCAATACCTGTGACGCCGACGCAAAATCGGGGGTGAAGCCAACCACTGAAGCTGAGGATTCAAGATAAATCGACAGCTCGTAGATCCCCGCATCCAACAACCCGCTACCCGATAGCGGGATTGACGTCGCCGAGCCATCGGCAGCGGCCTCCAGATTGAAAACGAACAAGTTTTCAGAGGTGTCGGCATTCCACAACCCAATGTTGATCAATGCGTGTACAAGGGTATCGTCGCCCGACGTCGCGATAGCCTCGTACATCCCTTCGATGTCAAATGTATGTGGCGCGTCGAGGTGGAAGATCACATCGATCACCACTTCATTGAATGAAAACCCTTTCACCGGTGGCTGAGCCTGCTGTGTATCGATCTGGACCGAGTCATCTAACCGGATCATGAAATCCTCAGCCAAAGGCGCGTAATCAATCGACCCTTCAGCCGCCGCCGTGGCGGACGCCGGGCCCGTGCTGGTCACCTCGGTGAAGACGTTCACGGAGCCAAGCGTAGACCGCTCTTCGACGTCGCCGTCAGCGTCCACGATCTCTAGCTGCTCATCCATGAACTCCGCGCCGTTCGAGGCATACATCGTGACCACATCGATCCCGATGTCTTGACCATAGGTGGGTGCAGCCATAGCGCCCAATAGAACAACCCCACCGATCATCAATGAATCTTTTTTCATCTTTTTCCTCTCGCTGGTCCGCAGCATGGACCGTTAAACCATGGATTACTAAACGACCCGCCTCACAAGTTCATATTGAACTCCGGAAGGTACACGAAGTACTTTAGCGTCATGATCCATCTTAAGACCATCTTCACCGGCAGCAACGCCATGACCACCAGGTGGAACGCCATGATGTAGAACCGGATCGACCCCATCGACTCGAACATCCGCCGCATCACCGTCTTGGCCAGGATCACCGGCAGCACGAAGATCCAAACCACCGTGAACAAGATCCCCGGCAGCTCGCGCACGAACGGGTTATCCGGCAACGCTTTGTGGAGGCCAAAGCCCAGCAGCTCTTGGCCGTTCCAGAAATAGTCGCTCATGTTCACGTTCGTTAGCGGCACCTGTAGGTGCGAGTCCCAATAATCGAACGGGCCGAAGAAGTTCCAGTTGGGCCCACGCAGGAACGTGCCGAACACGATCAAGACCACCCATAGGATCAGGAACCCGAACAGCCACACCCCCAGCGCGAACGGCCGGTGCTTGACCGTGTAGTACCCGTTGCCCTTCGGGTTCGTGTCCATATAGGGCATCGCGATCAGCCCGGTAACGATCAGCCCGGGAAGGATCACCCCCGCCATCCACGGGTCGAAGTACACGAGCATCTCTTGGAGACCCAGGAAGTACCACGGCGCCTTCGACGGGTTGGGCGGGCCGGCGGGGTTGGCGGGGCTTTCCAGCGGTGCCGGCAAGGCGATCGACCACAGCAGCAGCACGGCTGATCCGATCACCAGGCAGATCAGCTCCGTGTACACCAGGTCCGGCCACACGAGGACCTTATCGTCCTTATCGGCCCCGATCAGCGGTTTACCCGCCTCGACGTTTTCGTCGTTGATCGCCGCCTGCCGGAACGCGACCCATAAGCAGAACCCCGTGCCCAATAGCATCATGGTGATCGGCACGTTATCGGCCTTGCGGATGATCTCGAGATAGTCGTAGTCGATCAGCATCGCCCCGAAATACAGCACGCAGAAGACGATCCCCAGCGGCAACGCGATCGCGGGTTTGGTCCACTTGCGGTACCAGACCATCATCGCCACGAACCCGAGCGTGAAGATCGGCAGGCTGATCTCCGGCACGCTCAGGGCGTTGACCCATTCCTTGGCCGATTCGATCCCCGGGTTGGTGATGTAGCCCTGTCCGCGTTGACCACTAGCAGCGAGTGTGAACATGCACAGCCCTCAAACGGTTCGATTCGGATGCCCCTTGCACTGTCGCCTCTGACCCGTCGACGCGGGCGGGACTATCGGTGCAGGACCCTAAGCCCAGCTCAACAACTTCACTATCGTCGCGACTACCGGTGGTGTACGCAAATTTGGTTCCAAGCGTTTGTCCACAACCGGTGGTGGTCTTCATCCGGAGGATTTCACGATCAGAAAAGTTGATTTGAGTTCGAGTGCAGCTAATATTTCTAAAGATGGGTGTCGCAGCCTACTACCGCGTGCGGTGGCAGATGACGAGGTCGGTGCGGGGATACGACACTGAAAATAAGATAAGTGTTGCTGATCGCATCGAGAGGCCACCATTCACAGATTCCAGCCCGTTACGGGGTTAGAGTGGGAATTTTGCAGTCATTGGACCCGGAGCAGATGATGAACACAATGAAGAAGCTCACTGTAACATTTACTTTCACGCTCATCGCGGCCCTGTTGGGACCGTCACCCGCGTCTTGGGCGACCGTCACCGGCGGTGCGATTACCGGTGGCAGTGTTTTGGCTAACGGCGGGATGTTCCAGAAGCTCACCCCGCCGCTGAATAATCCGTTCGGTACCCCTAATTCGATCGGGAACGACACGTTCCAGGACAACAACCTTTACGCGTTCGACGAGGGGCAGAACATCTTGGTCACTATGGAGATCATGGTCGATGACCTGCTGGGCCCCGACGGCGCCGGCGTGGTCCCGGCCAACTCCACGGTGGCCAGCCATTATATCTTCTTCGATCCAGACTTGGCAGAATCTGTCGTAGGCACCGTGACGTTCGATTCCGACATCTATGGTGTACTGTTCCGCGATGACACCCTCGGGGACAGCGATTTTTTGATCAACACAGGGGTTAACTACCTCAACCCCAATCTGCGCGGCCTCGAAGCCAACCAGGACGCCGTAACGATCTTAGATAGCCGTACCATCGAGGTGGATTTCACCGCCAGCACTCCTGGGGATTACATCCGAGTGCTGACCGAGTTTTCACCCGGCGCAGTCCCGGAACCGGCCAGCGCAGCCCTGCTGGGTGCGGGGATGTTACTGGCGACAAGGATCAGGATCCACCGGCGCTAACGGGGAACCAAGCCTGTACGCCCTGGCAACGCGACGCCGACGAGGTAGGTTTACAGACGGCATCGCCTCAACGCTTGTCGCGTGAAAAATAACCTAACCCTTTTGCTGGATGAACCTTGTTAGGCCAAATCACTGGCTTGAAAAACCATAAAGACCATAAAGTTTTGATAGTCCCGAAAGCGTAAGAAGGGGCTGGCCCGCTGATATCCTTAGCTGCGGGCTGCCGCAGGACTACCAAAGCTTTACGGTTAATACACCCCTAGCGCATCCTTAGCGTTGCGAAGCAAGCTGAAGCACAAGAATACGCGACGATTGGACGGACCAACCAACGCTCTAATCCAGGGTGGGCACCGGAATCGGCTCCGCGGACGGTGGGTCCGACGGCTCGTTTTCGATCGGGCCGATCTCCGCATCCTGCTCAGATGCCGCCGGGACGGCTTGGTCATGGTCGATGGACGCTGATTCTCGCCCGAACCCAGGCGGGAACTCCGGGCTGGGCCGGTAACTGACTTTAATCACCACAGGCGTCCCGGGTAGGTTTTCAACCCCCTGAGCTTGCAGACCGGGGTAATAAACCGAACGAGGCGCCGATGCATCAGAGCTATCCGATGGCCGGTTAACCCGAGTGCGCACCATGGGAGCGGGCGCGTCGATCATCACCCGGCCTTGCGGCTGCGGTGAAGCCGACGAGCGGCGAGCGGTCCTCATCGATCGATAGGGGTCCCCCACCGGCTCGTCCTCTTGGCCAGGGATGAATAAACGCCACACCATCTGCGTCGCCGGCCGGGGATCCACCGCGCTCATGTCACTATCATTAGGATGGTTCAGATCCATCTCTAAGCTGTACCCAACAGGTATATTTTTTATCCACAGAGGTTTATCAGACGTGGTGTCATAAAGGGTAATCGTCGTCGGACGATCCACGCTGCTGTGAAATACATGCATATCCGAGCTGCATGCTGAGATAAACAAGCCCCCCACCGCTACGAAAAATAAACCGAAGTGCGCCTTGGCGGTTGTCATAGATTCATGCCCCAATAACAGTGATTCTCATGCGACGTTAACCTATTCTATATCAATCCCGGCTTTCAATACAGCACCCCCGGTTGATTGCGCAGAAGCAGTCTCCTCCGCGACCTGCACTTGCGCCTACGGAAAATGCCCTACGGCTCAAGAGGCAGGATCAGACGCTAATTCATTCTATACTATACATAACGATAAAAGCGCTTTGATCGTGACGCCAATCCTTCGGATAAATTTTCTATACCGGTCCCGGATAATAATACCGCATGATACCAACCCGGATTCATATAAAGTCGCCCTCAGTCGGTGTTACCGGACGCGGGTATAGAATTGACAAAGGGTTACAGGATTTACGCCGCATTATTTTTTATGCAACCGAGGAACCTTCGTAATCCAAGGCATCGTCGACGCGGTTTTTGAAAACACCACGCCCCGGTCATCGTGATATCGGATACGCTCGATCAACCCCCAACGCGGCCATCGCAGCCGACGGATCGAAATGACTACGGAACTTAACAAGCCCCATTTTTTTGATCTTGACCCACATGGCCTCGAAGATCTTCTAGCAACGTCTCAGATGCCCGCCTATCGCGTCGGACAGGTCTTTGACTGGGTCTATCGCCGCGGGGTCGCTGATCCGCATCAGATGACCAACCTGGCCAAGCCAGATCGCGTGGCACTTTCTTCCCTGGTGCGGTTCACGAGCGGCGACATCCTCGAGCACCAGATCGCCACCGACGCAACCCAGAAGCTGCTCATGAACTGGGAAAACAGCCACCGTGTCCGCTTCTTGCGCGTGTTAGACGATCGCCCCCAACAAACCGAGTGCGTCCTGATCCCGTCGAGGGATGATCGACCGGTGCGATCCGCTCAATCCGTGACCCGCATCGCCCGTGAGCCGACATCAAGAACCACCGCCTGCATCTCCAGCCAGGTCGGCTGCCCGGTCGGCTGCCACTTCTGCGCTTCAGGCTTGGGGGGATTGGAGGCCAACCTCACACGGGGCCAGATCGTCGAACAGGTCTGGCGGCTGGGCCGGATCGCTGGCGACAGCCTTAAGACGGGCTCAGCGGGGCGTAAGGGGGTCACCCACGTGGTATTTATGGGCATGGGTGAGCCGCTGGCGAACCTCGAGGAAGTGACCGCCGCGGTACGGACGCTCACCGCCGACTGGGGAATGGGGATCTCAGCTCGACGCATCACAATCAGCACGGTCGGGCTGCCGGCTCAGATCCGTCGCTTAGCGGCAATAAAGCTGCCGGTCACATTGGCGTTGAGCCTCCACGCCCCCAACGACGACCTGCGCCGCCGGCTGATCCCTTGGGCCCACCACGTGACGATCCCGCAGCTGATCGATGCCGGCCGGTACTACTTTAACCGCACCGGCAGGGAGGTCACGCTCGAATATATCCTTCTGCACGGGGTCAACGATCAGCCGCAACACGCCCACGAGCTGGCCCAGGTCGCCAAGCAGTTTCGCAGCAACGTCAATCTCATCCGCTACAACGAGGTCAAGGGTCTGCCATATTCTCGCCCCCGTAGCCAAGCAGTCCACGATTTCCAAACGATCCTGCGCCGCGCTGGGGTCAACACCCATATCCGCGCCAGCCGCGGCAGGGATATCGCCGCCGCGTGCGGCCAGCTTCGACACGAACGAACCACCCGTTTATACCTTCCTCGGGTGAGTTTGTCTGATCGGTAGAATAGGCTGACGTTAGCGGTTTGATTTTACTACGAAGTCACTGGACACAGGAGGCATGGATGCTTCAGATCACATTGACGGACGATGCGGTGGCGGCGTTGGATCGGGGGCGTTTTAGCGATCCAGATCCGCGGGTGCGGCGGAAGTTGCAGGTGGTTTGGCTCAAGAGCCATGGGTTGGCACATCGGCAGATCGCGGCCTTGGCAGGGGTCAGCAGCCGGACGGTGCAGCGTTATTTGAATACGTACCTCGACGGTGGGATCGAGGCGTTGAGGCAAAACGGCTACCGGGGTCAGCCCAGTCAATTGAACGCGCACGGCCCGAAGGTCAAGGCGTCTTTGGAACAACACCCGCCGTCGACGATCCACGAGGCGAGCCATCAGATCACGCAACTCACCGGTCTGCGTCGCGGCCCGACGCAAGTGCGAGCTTTTTTGAAACGGCTGGGTCTGCGTCGTCGCAAGCTCGGGGGTGTGCCGGGCAAGCTTGATCAGGCCAAGCATCAACAGCAGCGTGAATTCCTTGAACAGACCCTCGATCCGGCTTTGGACGAAGCCGAACGGGGTGATCGCAGGGTTTTTTTGTAGACGCCTGCCACTTCGTCCATGGCGCGTTTCTGTGCTACGTGTGGTGCGTGGTGAGGCTGTTCATCCGCACGCCCACCGGCCGCCGCCGGCTGAACGTGTTGGGGGCGTTGGATTTCGTGACCCGAGAGTTGGTGACCGTCACGAACACGACGTACATCACGGCCCAAACGGTCTGCGAATTACTCGAGACGCTCGCGGGGCGTTACCCCGGCCAAGCGATCACCCTGGTGCTGGACAACGCGCGGTATCAACGCTGCCGGTTGGTCCAAGATCGGGCCGTGGGGTTGGGCATCGAGTTGATGTTCCTGCCGTCCTACTCGCCGCACCTGAACCTGATCGAACGGATCTGGGGCCTGCTCAAGAAACGCTGCCTCAACGGCCGGTACTACGAAACGTTCGATCGATTTCAGCAAGCCATCCACGACGGCATCGCCAAGCTGGCCACCGACGACAAACCCAACGTCCAAACCCTCATCACCCGCAACTTCCAACACTTCAACAATCGGACAATCTTAGCCGCGTGAGGTATAATAGCCACACGTGATGCGGCACAGCCCCGTGTGGCCCAGGTAAGCGTCAGTCAGACTTAAACACCGCATGGTGCCGTTGAGTGGGAAGATCATCGCAGGGCTGTCCCAGCCCGCTTGTCAATCCGTCGTTACCACTCGAAAATCCGGCCCTCGACATAAACGAGGTCGCATCTGATGACATACCGGTCCCGGATGAAAATACGGCGTGACTCATGTACGCGGCAGGGAAATTTTAGGTGTCCAACGCATGCTCAACGCGGTACTTTGATACGCGATGCGTATACAAGATGCGTGTAGCGGGTTTTCATTTGAACCAACGCTACAGATTGAAAGTAGCTTATACGATACGATCGAATTGAACGAGGATAGCGTATGGACCCGAACCGACTGACCCAAAAATGCCAGGAAGCCTTGCACGACGCCCAAGCGATCGCCGTCGAGCGTGGGCACAACAGCGTCGACGGCGAGCACCTGCTTTTGGCCTTGTGTCGTCAGGATGATGGCCTGATCCCACGGTTATTGCAGAAAATGAACCGACCCGCGGACGTGGTGACCACCGAGCTTGAACGTGAACTGGATAGCCGCCCTTCGGTGTCCGGCCCCGGCGTCGAAACGGGCAAGGTGCAGGTCACCCAGCGTCTCAACCAGATCCTCGTCAACGCCGACCAACAAGCCACACGTCTCAAAGACGACTACATCTCCGTCGAGCACCTGGTGCTGGCGATGATCGAAGAGGGTGATAAAACCCCAGCCGGGAAGATCCTTAAAGGATTGGGCATCACCCGCGACGCGTTCTTGTCGACACTCACCCAGGTGCGTGGCAACCAGCGGGTCCAAAGCGCCAACCCCGAAGCGACGTACGAAGCCCTCGACCGGTACGGCCGCGACCTCGTCCAAGAAGCCCGTGACGGAAAGATGGACCCGGTGATCGGCCGCGACGCGGAGATCCGCCGGGTGGTCCGTATCCTTTCTCGCAAGACAAAAAACAACCCGGTACTCATCGGCGAGCCGGGCGTGGGCAAGACCGCGATCGTCGAGGGCCTCGCCCAGCGGATCGTGCGCGGCGACGTGCCCGAGGGACTCAAGGACAAGACCGTGTTTGCCCTCGACATGGGCTCGCTCGTGGCCGGCGCCAAATTCCGGGGCGAGTTTGAGGAACGGCTCAAAGCCGTACTATCCGAGATCAAACAAAGCGACGGGCGGATCCTGCTATTCATCGACGAGCTGCACACGATCGTCGGGGCCGGCAAGGCCGAGGGCGCCATGGACGCCGGGAACATGCTCAAGCCGATGCTCGCCCGAGGTGAGCTGCACTGCATCGGGGCGACCACCCTCGACGAGTACCGCCAGCACATTGAAAAGGACGCGGCCCTAGAGCGGCGGTTCCAGCCGGTCGTGGTCGACCCGCCCACGGTCGAGGACACGGTCTCGATCCTGCGCGGCCTGCGTGAGCGGTTTGAGCTCCACCACGGGGTGAAGATCCAGGACAACGCCCTGGTCGCCGCCTCTGTGTTGAGCAACCGGTACATCTCCGACCGGTTCCTGCCCGACAAAGCGATCGACCTCGTCGATGAAGCATGCGCCATGATCCGAACCGAGATCGACTCGATGCCCGCCGAGCTCGACGAGGCGACCCGCCGGGTCATGCAGCTCGAGATCGAAGAAGCGGCGTTGAAGAAAGAAACAGACCCGGCCAGCAAGCAGCGGCTCGAGACGCTGCGCAAAGAGCTGGCCGAACTCAAGCACAAGGCCGATACCATGCGGGCCCAGTGGCAAAACGAGAAGCAGTCGATCGGCCAGACCCAGAAGATCCGCGAGCAGATCGATCACCTGCGTCACGAGCTAGAAGTCGCCACACGCAACGGTGACTTCAACCGTGCCGGCGAGCTCCAATACGGCCAGATCCCGGAGCTGGAGAAACAGCTCGCAGACATCGAAGAAGAAGACGCCGCGTCTCCCGGCGAGCCGGCCGCGAGCGGCGAAGGGGGTGCCGAAAAGCGCCTTGTGCGTGAGGTGGTCACCGAAGAAGAGATCGCCTCGATCGTTTCGCGTTGGACCGGCATCCCGGTGACGCGCCTGGTCGAGGGTGAGCGGCAGAAGCTGCTCAAGCTCGACGAGGTCCTCCACGAGCGGGTCATCGGCCAGGATGAAGCGGTGCAGCTCGTCGCCGACGCGGTCATCCGCGCCCGGGCGGGGATCAAGGACCCGAAGCGCCCGATCGGGTCGTTCCTGTTCCTGGGCCCCACCGGGGTGGGTAAGACCGAGCTGGCCAAGACGCTGGCCCAGGCGCTATTCGATAGCGAAGACAACATTGTCCGCATCGACATGAGCGAATATATGGAGAAACACACGGTCTCTCGGCTGGTCGGGGCCCCGCCCGGGTACGTCGGCTATGAAGAGGGCGGCCAACTCACCGAGGCCGTCCGCCGCAAGCCGTACTGCGTGATCCTGTTCGACGAGATCGAGAAGGCCCACCACGACGTGTTCAACGTCTTGTTGCAGATCCTCGACGACGGCCGCGCCACCGACGCCCAAGGCCGGACTGTCAATTTCAAGAACACGGTCGTGATCATGACCAGCAACATCGGGTCTGCCCACCTGCTCGAGGACAGCATGCTCGGGGTGGGTCAGATCAGCGATTCATCGCGGAACGCGGTGATGAGCGACTTGCGGGCCCATTTCCGGCCCGAGTTCTTAAACCGCGTCGACGACGTGGTCCTGTTCAAACCGCTGCGGCTCGATGAAATCAAGAAGATCGTGGTGCTCTTAGCGGCGGATATCCAGAAACGACTCGCCGAACGGAACATCCAGCTCGAACTCACCGACGACGCCAAAACCCACATCGCCGAGGCCGGGTTCGACCCGGTCTACGGGGCCCGGCCGCTGAAACGGTACCTCCAGCACGAGCTAGAGACCCGCATCGGCCGGGCGATCCTCTCGGGGCAGATCACCGAGGGGTCGGTCGTGACGGTGGCGATCAAGGACGATCAGCTGGCGATCGAGGTGCAGCCGGCAATTCAAACGGCCACAGCCACAGCAGGAGATTGATGGGCCTCACCGATTCGAGGCCGTGTCGTTGCCCGGGAGGATAGTGTTGATCAGCCCTTGCCTCGGCGCCGCGTGGCGGTCATGACCAGCGACCCCAGCGCGATGGAACTCAACGCGGCGCTTAGCGGTTCGGGGACCGCTGCGTCGTTGCCGGTGATCTGAGAAACGTCGGGCCCCACCCCGGCCGGCGCGGGCAGGGTCGAAAGCTGGAACGCAAAAGCATCGACGTTCGCGCCGTCTTCACGCTGGGAAAATCGCAGAGTGTAGAACCCCGGGGTGTTGATGGTCCACAGCATCGGCTGCGAGATCGGGTTGACGTTGGATTGGTTGGCTTCTCGACCGCCGTCCCCATCCCAGAGGTTAGGGGTCGCGAAGTCGCCATCGACGGCGTGGGTGACTTCGTACCAATCCGCGATCGCGCCGCTGGGGCCGTCTTTGAGCTCGACGATATCAGCGAATAGCGAGTTACTGGTGCCGCGGCGGTTGCCGTTGCCGTCCCAGCGCAGGTGCAGTTGGTACGTGCCGGTGGTCGTAATATCCATGACATAATCGATCGAAGGGGCCACCAACGGGCTACCGGGGCTGTTGTTGTCGGGTAGGGCTTGGATATACGCTCCGCCACGTGCGTTTAAGACCGCCGGCCCGGCGCCGCTGCTCTCACCGGGCACCACCAGCCACTGATTGGGTCCCGCCCCTGCACGATTCGAATAGATCTCGGCTTCTCCAACGACCACCCCGCCCGACTCGATATAGGTTAGGACCGCGTATGCGGGGCTACTTAACGCCACGACGACCGTGGCTGCACACAACAAGGATACAACCCGTAAACCCAGTAAATTCATTGCCGTTCTCCACTTAGCGACATGGCCAGAGATGTTGCAAATCTGATGAGGTGTCGCCATGAACCTCTTTCGACTTGATTACCTACCCGAAAAATTAGCCCTGCAAAGGTATGGATGACAACGATGCGTCACCCCCGAAACCCTCTACTTCGCGATGGCAGCCCGCAGCCAGAACTTTTCTGGAAATAATGTAATCCTTCTTAGGACAGGACAAACCACAAGATCATGAAAAACTTGATAGCTATTTTGATATGACCTTATACGTATGACTAAGAACCTCTCGTATAGATAATATGGGTATTATAGACAATAAAAATAGTTTTGGCAAATTTGAAGCCAACATTTTAACACAGCACCTAATTGATTAAAATGTAATGGCTTAACCCTGTTCAAAAAGAAGAAAGGTGAGACGAGTAGACCGAATGCGCAATAATGATAAGTTAATTAACAAACTGCTTCAAAATCTGTATTCCGTTGGTTTCCGCACTGGCTGACAAGCAGCCAGTGGCACCCGTCCATGGTTTTTGAAACAGCTTCTAAGTTTCCCTGCATGGGTAAGGCTCGATTGTTGTCGACGAGGCTCCAGCTGCGGGCTGGCATACCGCAGCTAAGGATTCCGGTGGGCCTGCCCCCTCTCACGCACCCTTACCTCTTCACGACGACCCCATGGGGAATTGACCATACGCCCGCTTTTTATGACCGTAGACCCCGCCACTGTGTCGATAAGATCCTATACAGAAGACCTAGGTAGCGGGATTCGTGACAACCGGTAAAATAATCCGTCACACGGGCATGAATGCATATTCACTGAAAAATAAACGTCTCATCTTGTTTCTGAATTATTAAATCAGCTCACCGCATCCGATCCGTGAGTCCCACACGCCTGCTTAACCTACCGGGCTTTGCTATGAAGAGCACATATAAGATCGCTCTGGTTTTAACCGTACTGTCGTGCGGGACGGTATTGGTTTACTACGTGCTGCTGTCGAAGGTGGCGTATGACCGCGTTCCGCCCACCCAAGCCGGTGGAACCGACCCTCTCCCCAAAGCCGCCGCCGCTGATGGTCGCCACGATAAACTCGTGACGAGTCAACCCTACGATAAGAAGGACCCGTTGTTACGCCCCACACCCCGGAAAGAGCCCTCAGGAAATCCCGCCGTGATGGCCCATAACACAGCCAGTGACGAACCACCGGCTAACGCAGGTGAACCCGGCCCATCGAAACCCCCGCGCCCCGCAACCCGATCGACGCAGAAGGGATCCCAGGCTTCTTTGCCCCCGATCCTCACGTTCGGTCGGGACGTAGACTCACCGCCCGCCGATCGGGCGAACGGGCCATCCTTGTCGAGCATCACCTTCAAGCGAGACCGACCGTTCTTAACCGCTACACCCAGCAGTGATGCGGCCAAAACCGCGGCAGGCTCTTCATCCAACCCCCACCCGCGGAAAGAGCCCCAGAAGAAGAAAAGGACCTACACCATCCGCCAGGGCGACACCCTCAGTTCGATCGCGGTCATGTTATACGGCTCGCAACATTACAGTGAGTATCTCTCTCAAGCCAACCCCTTGGTTGACCCTAAACGATTAAAGGTCGGACAGATCATCCGCCTGCCGAGCCTAAAGGATCTAAGCAAGGTCGCGATAAACCCGTATGCGCTGGCCCCGGGCCAGAGCGCCCACCATATGGTCCGCTCGGGTGAAACCCTGTCGACCATCTCACAGCGCTACTACAGGACCACCGAGTTATGGAAGTCGATTTATGACGCCAACCGTGAAAACATTGGCCAAGACCCCCATCACATCAAGGTCGGTCTGATCCTGAAAATACCACGGGCCCCTCACGCGTCGTTGGAAGCCGAAGCCAGCGTCCAATAACACGGTGAAGATAGATCCAGGGCAGGCTCGACAACATTATCCCTAGGCGATCGATTGTTGTTGGTTGTTGTTGATAGCCACTGCCTGTGGGTCTCTGCCACGCATATAATTTTTCGAAGCTCGATAAACGGTGCGCCAAACAATGCGTCAAAAAGGTTCTCTGGCCGCAACGATATGTACCGACCCCGGATGAAATCGCGGCACGATCCGTGTTCGCGGCGGGTAACTCTTCGGGGGCCAGCACATACCCAACGCGGTACTTTGATACGCGATGTGTACGGTTAGCGACCCCAGGCGAGAATACCGGATGGTTCGTGTGCGTAACCAGGATACGCGACCAGGAAATTCTCATAGTTTAAAGATTGGATATACGGGGCGTATACTGGTAATCCAATCACCTTGATGAAGGAAACGAAGGGCGTCGAAGACGTCCGAACATAGCCGGTGCTTGACCCGATGGAGGGTTGGTCCGAAATGGCGCTTGAGAGTTTGAACTGGGCACCACGCGCAGCCCCCCAGGCTAAGCCCGGACGTGGATCGATGCACCCGCGGCACCGGGTTCAAGCTTTGACTCACAGCCCAGTGCGTCATGCCATGTGATGACGCGGGCGATATCCGTCGTACGCATCGAGGGTCGATTCGGAAACCCTTGATCCCGACCGATGCACGACGGCTAAAAACCAACAAGGTGATCCGGAACACACACACATGCCCAACAACGAGTTGGAAGACCCGATATTTTTGGAGTTTTCATCAACGGGCCAAACACCGGGGGCGCTGGACCGAGTTGACCGATAGAGTCTCGCACATGGCCCAGTGGATAAAGATCGATGGACCGCTTATTGTATTTTGAGTAATTTAAAAGAAAAGATAAGAGGTATGCAATATGTTGTGGTTGGGTTTTGCCGATCCCCAAGAAATGTATGACGACCAAGCTGAACCCGCTGGTGAAGGCTATCCTCAAGAGGAAGAAGAGGAAGAGACAGCCGCGGTCGGGGAAGAAATCAATGTGATGCTTTTGTCGCTGCTACCCTGGGGGATCTCGATTCTTTTCCACGTGGGGTTGATCATCTTAGCCATCTTTGTGGTCTGGACGACTTCACGGATCCAGAAAGAAGAGGTGATCATCCCGATCGCGCGCCTCAGCCCCACCCCGGGCGCCCCGTTGACGATGAAGGTGACCAAGAAGGTCAACGTCACCCGCAAGACCCGACGCACGATCACCAAAAACGTGGTCAAGCCCCCCACCCAGTTTACGAGTCAAGTCAAAACGGACCTCGCTTTAACCGGGGTCGCCGGCGGCTCGCCGGCTAAGGCCAGCCCGTTCGATACCGCCGTCCAAGGCGGCATCCGCGCCACCATGTACGGCACCGGGGGCAACGCCCGTCGGTTAGCTTACATTATCGACGCCTCGGGCTCGCTGATCGACACGCTGCCTTTCGTCATTGAAGAACTCAAACGATCAATCGGCGAACTGTCCGAGAAGCAGACCTTCACGATTATCTTCTTCCAGGGCGACTCCGCGATCGAGGTCCCCCCCTCGGGCCTGCACCCCGCGGACCGTGAATACAAGCAGCAGGTCATCAATTGGATTGACATGGACAGCGGCAACATCGTCCCCACCGGCCAATCTAATCCGGTCACCGCGTTACGGATGGCGCTAAAGTATAAACCCCAACTTGTCTTCCTTCTTTCGGATAACATTACGGGCTATGGGCAGTATGAGTTAAATCAAGAAAAGCTCTTAACCGAAATCACCAAAGCGAATTCAGGTAACACCAAGATCAACACCATCCAGTTTTTATATCCAGATCCCCTGGCTAAAGTTGGGCTCAAACCGACGATGCAGCAGATCAGCGAAAAAACCGGAGGGATCTATAAATTTATCGACGGACGCGAGTTAGGCATAGAATAGCAGTCTTGAAGGTGACCAGAACCCCGTTCAACACGCGCTACGGCAAGTAACGAACAGCTGGAGTAGGTTCAAGCCACCGCTTCATAACGATGATAAAAGCTCAAGAAATTAAAGTGACGTCCTGGGTTTTGATCACCTCGTGGATCCTCCTCATCACCCCCGCAGCCGTGTCTGCCGACGCGGTTAAATTGGGAAATTTTTGGATCAAAGGGGTGACGGTACACAACATCACCAATAACCAGCTGTACTACTACAATGACATCGGCGATGAATTTATTAAGCCGCTATCGCAGCTCCAAGGTCTCAAGCTCGAAAGATACCCCCAGCTCGAAAGATACGAAACCGCCGCCGCCCACCAGGACGACCCAGCCGCTTTAGAAGCCGTCAACGAGCTGCTTCAGCTGGCTTCAGAGCCGTGGGTTCAGCAGTGGGCACGTTTCCTGTTAATCTCGATCTATGACCGCCTCGGCCAACCCGAGCAGGCCCTCGAGATGTATCTCCAGCTGGCCTACAGCGGTGGTGAAACCCACTACCTCACGGCCGCCTCGCTGGACTCGGTAGCCAGCGCCGAAGGCACACGAGGTCAAGACCTCCGTGCCCGCGTTGAATCAGCAGCATTCGAGCTCAGCGGACAACCTCAAGCCCAACCCGTTGAACAGCTGCTGGCCAGATTCAGATCGACCGATCGCAGCGATCCCTCGAACGCTTCTAACCCAAGAACCACGACCGATGCCCCGCCCCCGCCCGCGGATCAGGCCCAAGTGGATCCGACCCAGGCCCCCTCGAATCGGGCCACATCGATCTCCCTGCCCCGTGCCCTGGACCTGGGCGATGCCATCACCAAGATGATCCTCTCGGGCCATTACGATCAAGCGGTCACCACCGCGAACCGCACCCTCGCCACCGACAGCCGCCAGATCGGCATGCGCCTGTTCCAGCGGGGAATCGCCCAGATGCGTTTAGCCGAAGCCACCGACAACCGCGACGCCTATCTCGATGCCGGTTTGAGCTTCATGCAGGTCGTGATCCATGCACCCGACAGCAATTTCGTGGGACCTAGCCTGGTGGAAGCCGGATGGGTTCACTGTAAGATAGGGCAGGCGGATGTCGCCCGCCGACTGTTGGATCAAGCCGTGACTCTGATCGACACCGAGGATGATGCTCATTACGCCCAACGCCTGGATCAGCTCATCGCTCAGCTGGCGGATCTTCCGTGAGCAAGAACCGGCGATTCAACCGCCCCGTGCAACATGGAGTTTTCTTAAAACGTTCTTTCTGTGGTTAGGGTGGATCCGACGCACCAGGGGCCGGCCCGTGGTCATCGGCCCAAGGCCGTCTAACAGCCCAACAGATCTTCCAACAGGTGTGCGAAACGTGTTGTGTATCGTCTATAAAAGATTATCGGGACCGGCCTACGGGCAGCGTAGCCGCTGGAACCGACGGTTATCAAAAGACCGTCACGGCAGCGACCCCCGGTGGAATCGCTGGCTGTGTCCTCACTATCTAAGGAGCATTGGCCTATGCGTCGTGTGTTGAGCTTAGGTTCTGCAGCAAGCCTGTATTTATTATTAACCCCTCCCGCGTTTGGCCAGGAGCAGGTCGAGACCAGCAACTGGTTCCGGATGTTCCTTTGGAGCGATGACTTCTTGGGGTTGATGATCATCTGGACCCTGGTGCTGTTGTCGGCGTTGAGCATGGGCTGGGCCCTGACGCTGTGGCTGCGATACCGCAAGACTATGGTCGTGCCCGAGGAGACCCAGCAGCAGCTCGAAGCCATGCTCGCCGAGAAGCGGTACCGTGAAGCGATCGAGTTCTCCGGCAGCGAGCCCAGCTACCTGGCGAAGGTGGTCAGCTCCGGCCTCAACGAAGCCTCCAATGGCTACGGCGCCATGGAACGGGCGCTCGAGGAATCCAGTGATGCCGAGACCACCCGGCTGCTTCGCCCGATCGAGTACCTCAACGTCTTGGGGAACATCTCCCCCATGCTGGGCCTGTTCGGGACGGTCTACGGGATGATCGTCGCGTTCAACAAACTCGTGGAAACCGGCGGCAAGCCCGACCCCGCCGAGCTAGCCGCGGGTATCTCCACCGCCCTGGTCACCACGTTCTGGGGTCTCGTCGTGGCCATCCCCGCCCTGGCGGCCTACTCCCTGATCCGTAACCACCTAGACGCACTGACCAGCGAGGGGCTGATCGTTGCCGAAGACCTCATCAAGCCCTTCAAACCCGCAGCAAAGAAAGCCGCCGCTGCCAGCCGCCCACGAGCCAGGCCCAACCCGAACGAGTAAGTTAGCCGTACCGTCTAACCCGGACTCGGCCCCCGAGTCCCCGGTACCGGTTGAATCACGGCGACTAGAAACCAACCGGTGAATGTAGAATGAAAAAAAACCTGCCCACCGCCGCCGCCGCATCCGATCATCGAACGCTCTTTGGTCCGATCCTGGCGCGGTACCTGGCCTGGTGTAAAAACCACTGCTGGAGTTAGTCACGGGGTTCAATGATGTCCCAAGTACACCGAAAAGGCCAAGTGGCCCCTGAGATGAACATGACCCCGATGATCGATGTCGTGTTCCAGCTGATCATCTTCTTCATGCTCGTCAACCAGATCATCGCCGAGGAATCGGTGATGATGATGGTCCCCGACCTCGACGACCCCAAGACCCATGAGATGGGCGAAGAGAACCGGCTGACGATCAACGTGGTCCCCCATGAATACGGCTCGGAGCGGCAAATGGGCGACCTGAACATCCCCGGGGACGCCGCCAGTATCAAGGTCGGGCTCGACGACTACGCCCTGGAGGATCTCGACGGGATCACCCAAGCCCTCAAAGACGCCAAGGCCAAGAACCCCAAACTGGAAATCCTCTTGCGGGCAGACGGGGGGACTTTTTATGACGAGGTCCAGCCGGTCATGCAGGCCATCGCCAAGGCCGAGATCGAAACGGTCAACCTCGTAGCCTACCTCCCGGAAGACCTCCGCTAAGACAACCATAAATCCATGTCCACGACGTTATCCACCCTCAACTACGATCCTCCACAGGAACCACCCGGCGAAGCGGACGTCACCGTCCACCACCAGCCGTACCGCAAGAAGCACCGCGGCCTCGAGCCCGTGAGGATGACGGTCAACCTCACCTCGATGATCGACGTGATCTTCCAGCTGCTGATCTACTTCATCATCACCGCCACGTTCGTGATCGGCGAGGGTGTCTTAACGGTCAAGATGCCCCAAGGCCCCGGCAAGCCCCAACCCCAGAACAAACCCCCTTCTCAGCCCCTGAACATCCTCGTCACCTCCGCGGGGGTCGACGGCATCGGGTACCGGATCACCATCGAGGGCGTCGCCGAGCCCGCCGACTTCACCGAGCTAGCCCACTCCCTGATCCAGCTCCAGTACGACCCCGACCGTGGCCGATCCGGCCCATACAAGCCCGACAACCCGATTATTATCAAGACCGGGATGCAGGTTCGTTGGCAGCACGTCGTCAACGCCTTCAACTCCGCGCTACGCGCCCGGTACACCAACATCCGATTCGCCCAGCCGGGCCAAGAGTGATGGCCCGTGTTTCCTCCAAAAGCCCGCCCCCCCGCGGCTTGGCCCCTTGAGCGTCCCCCCTATCACGCCGATCGATCAAATGCCCAGAACCCCATCTGCGTGGAAGAGTGACGACGGGTCCTTTAAGATGAATCTTCGGGATCCACCCTTAATCGACGGATCAAACAGCAAACCGGATCGTATAGATCTATGTAGCCTTGGACTTGAGGACTGATGATTGATGCTTAGGAACCTCACGAGCCTGCCCCTGCGTCGGTGGACCCGGTTGACTTGCACCGCCGTGCTCCTAGCGGTCGCCATATGGCCGGCGTGGTCGTTCGCTGCGGGCGTGAAGCTCGACCACGCCACCCTCATCGAGGGCCTGGCCAAATACGGAATGAGCGACCTGCTCGACCACTTCACCGCCACCGAAATGCCCAGCGACCCCGTCCTGAGGCAACTGGTCGAGATCGCCCGCCACCGGATCAAGATGGACTACGGTCAGACCGGTGACGAACAGCTCGCCGCGTTCGAGAAACTCACCGCCGCCACGCGCAAGCTGATCACCCAGCACGCCGACCACGAGCAGCGGCCCCTGTGGCAGACCGACCTCGCCGACCTGCTGCTGACGATCTATCTGCCCAAGATGCAGCTCCAAGCCCTCGACTTCTGCGAGTTCGGGGTCCCCACCCCCACGCAGCTCCAAGCCCGCGACCAGTTCGTGCCCGAAGCGTTCGAGCTGCTTTCCGACGCGGACCTGCGATTCTTCCAGCTCAACCAAGACCTGCCCCGCGATCCCGACCATTTCAACAAACGGGTCGCCACCGGCCTCTGGGACCGGATGATGGAAGAGTACTACAAAACCAAGACTCAATACCTATTAGGTCTTGCAGCCTACCACACCAGCCAGCTCGGGCTCGACCACCCCTATTATCAAAACCTGGGCCAAAACCCCCGCCTGCCGCGGCAGAAGAAAACCCCCGATCAAGAGCAAGCCCGGCTCCTGGACCTGGCGATTGAAAAACTCGGGCCTTTCGCCGCCGACCGTAGCGACCCCTACCAGATCCGCCTGTCTTCGATGGGCGTCATGGGCCGGGCGATGCTCCACCAACCCGACAACCTCACCCGCGCCCGCGAGCAGCTCGAGTCAGTGATCCGTGAACAGAAAGAAGACGCGCCCCACCTACTGGCCAACCTCGCCAAGGCCGTGGTCCTCGACATGGACAACCAGCACGTCGCCGCCCTGGATCTGCTAAGAGATCTCTCCAACCACCCGATGGTCAAGCAATACCCCCTGTACCGGTTACTGGTCATCGACCTCACCCACCGCCTGATGCTCACCCGCGCCCAAGCGGCAGCCGATTCCGAACGCGCCCAAGCGGTCAACCAAGCGTACACCGTGTACGAGCAGCTGCTTAAAAACCCGGCGTTAGAAGATAACGCCCTGTGGATGAGAGACTACGTCTACAGACGCTGGCGGGCGATTCTTGATCCCGAACAAGACGTGACCCAGCTGCCCCCGGTCGTCGTCGCCGCCGTCGGAGAGATCTCCCGGATGGAGGGCCAAAACCTCATCGTTGAGGCCCTAGAACTCGCCCAGCAAGGCCAAGACCAGGCCGCCGCCGATCTTCGTCAACAGGCGTTCCCGAAGCTCGACGAATCGATCCGCCTCAACAAGCAGCTGCTCAACCACCCCCAGTTATCACCCGCCACCCGGGCCAGCGCCATGTTCAACCTGGGTTGGGCGATGTATTTCCGCGCCCGTGATGCCGAGATCGATACCGCCCTGGAGATTCAAGCCGCCCGTGTCTGGACCGACCTAGCCGACCAGCTGCCCACCGAGCCCAACGCCGAAGAGGCCATCACCTTCGCCGTGGCCATCCTCCTGCCGATGTACGACATGCCCGTGCGGCCGCCCGAGATTACTGAAGCATATGAACGGGCCTGTCGCGTCCTTTTCGAGAAGTTCCCCGCCATCGAAGCCGCGGACAACCAGCGCCTATACTACGCGTTTCACGTCCTGTCCCAGCGGGGCAAATACCAAGAAGCAGCCGATATCCTCCAGAGGGTCCCCCCCGACCACCCCGACTACTTCGTGGCCCGACGCGAGATGCTCCTGTGCCTCAAAGCCCTTATGGACCGGGGTGAAAAGCCGCTCGACCAAGAATCGACCCAGCAGCGGCTGGTCGAAACCGCCGAGGCGCTCATCCGGGAAATCGACCAGATCCGCCAGCCCGATCCCGCGGCGCTAAGCACCAAGGGGTGGGCCAAGCTCATGCTGGTCGATGTGGCCATGGCCCGCAACGATACCGACCGGGCACTGAGCCTGCTCGAAGGGTTCGAAGCCCAATTCGAAGCCGACCCCGAGCTCGTCCGCCAGGCCCTGCAGCGAGGGATCGTCGCCCTGGCCCACGCCGAACGGTTCGACGACGTCGTGATCCGAGCCAAGAAGATGATGCAGCTGTTCCCCGACGATGCCTCGATCGTCATCGATGAGGTCCTCACCGACCTCGACCGCCAGATCGATGCCCTGCGCTTCAAAGCCCACCAGACCCTGGTCCAGGACGAAGCCCGGAAGCTGCGCGACCAGGCCATGGGCACCGCGCGGTCGGCCGAGCAGCTGGCCCGTCTGCTGCGCGACTGGGCTATCGGCCAGAACCTCACCGAAGAAGAAATGCTCTTCTACGACCTGCTGCTGGCCAAGGCCGTGAGGATGGCCGGCAAGCCCGACGGCGCCATCGACCTGCTCAAACCGATCCTCGACGTCAACCCCCAAGACCCCCAGATCATGCACCACATGGCCGAGTCCCTGTTCGTCAAAGGCGACAAAGATTCTCTCATCCAGGCCGCGACGCTGTACTACGATACCCTGATCACCGGTCTCGACGGCGAAGACGACCCGCAGCTCAAGAAGCTGTGGTGGAACGCGTGGATGCGCCGCCTCCAGGTCAGCGACCAGCTCAACGAAGGCACCGCCGACATCCAGTTCCGTGTCCGCCAGCTCGAGGTCATCGACCCCAGCCTCGGCGGCGAGCCGTACCGATCTGAATTAAAACGACTCGAACTCAAACACGCCCAATAACCGACCGGCCACCGACTCCAATCGTTGGCCCTCACGCACAACAACACAACCACGCCCTCTACCACCCCGTGGTCAATCGAAGGACCCCCGCTATGGACTACCGAACCATCCCCGGCACCGACCTGACCGTAAGCCTCCTGGGCTTCGGCAACTTCATCTTCGGCACCAACTGGTGGGGCGAGTTCAGCGATGAAGAAGGCGTCAACCTTCAAAACCGCGCGTTCGATATGGGGGTAACGTTCTTCGATACCGGCGCCGCCTACGGCAACGGCCGCGCCGAGAGGTTGCTGGCTCAAACCATCCGCTACGCCGGCCGAGAAAACCTCGTCATCTCCACCAAGTTCGGCTACGACTTCTACGGCGACCCCGGCGAACAGGGCGGCCACCGCGAGCGGCGCCAGGACTTTAGCCCTACGTTCCTGCGGTACGACCTCGAGCAATCCCTGGCCCGGCTGGGCATCGACTGCGTTGACCTTTATCAGGCCCATAACCTCAAGCTGCCCCAGTACCGCGACGACCTGTTCGAGACGCTCGACCGACTGCGCGACGAGGGCAAGGTCCGCTACTGGGGCGTGGCCCTGGGCCCGGCGATCGGCTGGCGCGAAGAGGGGATCGCCGCTTTCAACGAGCGCGACGCGGCGACGGTCCAGACTGTATTCAACATGTACGAGCAGGACCCCGGGCGTGAGTTCTGCCAGATCGCCCAGCATCGCCAGCGCGGGGCGGTGATCTCCCGCGTCCCGACCCACTCGGGCATCCTCGACGAGGAGTTCAAGTCTTCCGACCACACCTTCCCCAGCTGGGACCACCGCAAATTCCGCGACCGCAACTGGCTGGTCTACGGCTTAAAGAAGAACGAGATCGTCCGCCCCATCGCCCAGGCTTATAACTGCTCGCTACGCCAGCTGGCGTTCAAATGGTTAGCATCCTGGCCGGCGATGTGCAGCATCGAGCCGAACCTCCTCAACGAGACCGACCTGATCGATTTCGTAACCGCCTGCGACGGGTCTTACCTCTCCCCACAAACCATGGCCGAGATCGATACGCTCTATGCGACCGACTTCTACCTCGGCGCCGACGCCCACCCCTGCGATTGGAAGTCGAGCGTCACGCCCACCGGGACGATCCGCAGCCAGTACCAGCAGCCGGTGTTGGTGTGAAGCGGGCTGTATCGAGACCCACCTCTGACGAGCCGCGACCGTCAGGGAGTGGACTCAAGTGCTCTGTCACGGTTGAATTTTCGGATGAGCTACTCAGCGAGCCGCGCCCGTGAGGAAGCGGCTTCGGTAGTGTGTGTCAAGTTGCGCACATTTGATCAGGCGGTCTCCGGTGGATGTAAGTTTGGTTGGCCCGCAGTGAGGGCGAACGTAGTGAGCCCGAGCGGAGGGGCAACCAAACTTCGCGCGGCTACACCGCCACGCTCATCGGTTCTTCCTGTTGTTGTTGCTGTTCGTCGAGCCGTTTCATATCCAAGTACCGCCGCGTGCCCCAACGGGTACCGGCGACGTGTCGCAGCCTCGCTGCCGAGAGCATCAACGCCGATTGCCCGTCCGGGAAGCTGCCCACCACCCGAGTGCGTCGGCGGATCTCACGCATGATCCGCTCCAACGGGTTGTTCGTGCGGATCCGAAGCCAATGCTCACGGGGGAAGCTCATGTAGCTGAGCGTCTGTTCGACCGACGCACGCACCAGCTGGGCCGCCCTGGGCAGTTTCATCGACTCAAGCTTGTTCGCCACATCCTCGGCCTTCTTCAACGCCGCTTCACGATCTTCCTGGGCGTGGATCGCCTTGAGCATCGCCGACACCTCCTGGACCTTGCCCTTGGGGGTGATGCTAAACACGTTGCGGTACCAGTGCACCACGCACCGCTGCCACAACGACTCGGGATAGAGTTCGCCAAGCGACTCGACCAGACCCAGACACGCATCGCTGATCAACAGCTTCACGCCACGCAGGCCCCGCGTCTTGAGGTGTCGCAGGAACGCCAGCCAACCCGCCTTGTCTTCCTTGGCCCCCTCGGCGATCCCCAGCACCTCACGATACCCGTCCGTCGCCACGCCGATCGCCACCAGCACCGACACGTTGCGAACTTCACCACCCCACGAGCGTTTGAGGCTGATCCCGTCGAGATATACATACGGGTGTTCACCTTCGATCGGCTTGTTCCGCCACTGCTCGATCTGTTGATAGACCTTCTGATTCAGCTCGCTGACCGTCGATGGGCTGACCTTCGTGCCCCACAACGCCGCCGTGATGTCCTCGACCCGACGCACGCTCACCCCGGCCAGGTACATCTCGATCAACGCTTCCTCGACGCTGCTCTCGCGACGCTTGTACCGCTCGATGATCTGCGTCTCGAACGGCAAGCTCCGCAGCCGTGGCACCTTCAACGACACCTGACCCGCCTTCGTGTGAAGCTTCCGCTGGTAGTGGCCCGCCCGCGTATCCTTGCGGGCATCGCTGCGCTCATACCGCCCAGCCCCGCACAACACCTCGGCTTCGGCATCCAGCAGCTGGTTCAACGTCTGCTCCACGGACTCACGTACCACCCGGTCCACGTGACCCCGAACCTTCGCCTCGTCGATCCGAAACACCTCTTTCATCCCGCGGTCCGATCCAGTACCCTGATCCATTGCAGTTCTCCTTGAATCGGGTTGTTTATACCTTCCTCGGGTGAGTTTGTCTGATCGGTAGAATAGGCTGACGTTAGCGGTTTGATTTTACTACGAAGTCACTGGACACAGGAGGCATGGATGCTTCAGATCACATTGACGGACGATGCGGTGGCGGCGTTGGATCGGGGGCGTTTTAGCGATCCAGATCCGCGGGTGCGGCGGAAGTTGCAGGTGGTTTGGCTCAAGAGCCATGGGTTGGCACATCGGCAGATCGCGGCCTTGGCAGGGGTCAGCAGCCGGACGGTGCAGCGTTATTTGAATACGTACCTCGACGGTGGGATCGAGGCGTTGAGGCAAAACGGCTACCGGGGTCAGCCCAGTCAATTGAACGCGCACGGCCCGAAGGTCAAGGCGTCTTTGGAACAACACCCGCCGTCGACGATCCACGAGGCGAGCCATCAGATCACGCAACTCACCGGTCTGCGTCGCGGCCCGACGCAAGTGCGAGCTTTTTTGAAACGGCTGGGTCTGCGTCGTCGCAAACTCGGGGGTGTGCCGGGCAAGCTTGATCAGGCCAAGCATCAACAGCAGCGTGAATTCCTTGAACAGACCCTCGATCCGGCTTTGGACGAAGCCGAACGGGGTGATCGCAGGGTTTTTTTGTAGACGCCTGCCACTTCGTCCATGGCGCGTTTCTGTGCTACGTGTGGTGCGTGGTGAGGCTGTTCATCCGCACGCCCACCGGCCGCCGCCGGCTGAACGTGTTGGGGGCGTTGGATTTCGTGACCCGAGAGTTGGTGACCGTCACGAACACGACGTACATCACGGCCCAAACGGTCTGCGAATTACTCGAGACGCTCGCGGGGCGTTACCCCGGCCAAGCGATCACCCTGGTGCTGGACAACGCGCGGTATCAACGCTGCCGGTTGGTCCAAGATCGGGCCGTGGGGTTGGGCATCGAGTTGATGTTCCTGCCGTCCTACTCGCCGCACCTGAACCTGATCGAACGGATCTGGGGCCTGCTCAAGAAACGCTGCCTCAACGGCCGGTACTACGAAACGTTCGATCGATTTCAGCAAGCCATCCACGACGGCATCGCCAAGCTGGCCACCGACGACAAACCCAACGTCCAAACCCTCATCACCCGCAACTTCCAACACTTCAACAATCGGACAATCTTAGCCGCGTGAGGTATAACTCACCAACACCATCCACCTGGAGAACTGCCTTTTCAAATGTGCGCATGATTCAGGACGTTATCGCGGGTTCTTTATCAGCTTGCGGCGTCAAAAAAAGAACCCGCTTCCTCACGGGCGCGGCTCGCGGCGGACGCTTTCAATCGCCCCCGCCACCTGGTCTACGGTGTAAAAATCGCTCTTGAACACCTCGCCCCCGTCCGGCGCAAACACGACCAACAGCGGGATTGTCAGCCGACCTGTTTTCCTGAGCATCCCGTTGCCCGTTTCATTGTTCCCAGTTAGATCGACCTTCATCGCGATAACGTCCTCGTCGTCGAGCAGCTCGACCACCCTCGGCTGGTTCAGGACGTTGTGTTCGAGCCACTTGCAATTAAGGCACCACTCAGCGGTGAAGTCCATCACCACGACCTTGCCGTCCCCCAGCGCCTCCTCGAACCGCTGGGGCGTGTAGTACACCCAGTCGATCGGGCCCTTATCGGTTAGCCGCACCACCCCATACGCCGAGCCGCCGATCATCAACAACCCAAGGCCCGCAAATACCACCCGCTTCACCATCGAGGGTGACATCCGTACCGTTCGCCAACCCATCCACCCCCCCGCCGCAGCGATGAACCCCATCACCGGCCACCAGTACGCCACCGATGGCGGGTCCGGGGGGGTGACGATCCACCCGCTCACGCCCACCCCGATGAAGTATGCGGCCGCCGCCAGCAACAATAGCCCCATCACCTGCTTGATCAGCTCGCTGCCGGGCCCGGTTCGTGGCATCCGCTCGACCAGCCCCGGCCACGACGAAAGCACGAAATACGGCAGCCCCATCCCCACCCCGATCGCCGCAAAGGTGGTCAGCGTCGTAGCCGGGTGCTGGCCCGCCGCCCACGCCGCGGCGCTACCCATGAACGGGGCGGTGCACGGGGTCGACAGCACCGCGGTCATGACCCCGAACCCGAACGACCCCGCAAGACTGTCGTGTCGCGGGTTGATCTTGTAAACGAACCCTGGTAGCCGGACGGTAAACAGCCCGCACATCCCCACCGCCATAACCGCGATCACCACCCCAACGCCGACTGTGAAAAGCGGGTACTGAAACAGCTGGTTCGTGGCGGTAAACCCGCTGACCCCGGCGATCATCGCCCCTAACCCGACCCAGAACGCCACCACCCCCGCCGACATCGACCAACCCAACGCCAGCCGCTTCGACGCGTGGCCCGTGACCTGGCTTAAGCTAAGGATCTTTAGCGGGATCACCGGCAGCACGCACGGCGTAAAGTTGAGCATCGCCCCCCCCACCGCGGCCACTACCAGCAGCAACACCCACCCGGTCCACGCCCCGGAGTGGAGCGTAAAACCCCATCCAAATAGATCAAACTCTACCGTATCCCCGGCCCCGGAAGTGCCCGATGGACCCGCTGAAGAAACCTGCGTCCGATCGAACCCCGTGAAAAGATCGGTATCGATCGCGTCGTCAAGAGGTGCCGTTCCGGTTACTACCTCCAAGGCTGTGATGATCGGTCGGGTCACCGGCGGCAGGCACTGGGTGCGGTCGCAAGCCTGGGAGGTCAGCTCGAACGTGAGGTCATACCGCCCTGCCGAGAGGCCTGCGTCCACGGCGACCGGGACGTAAAGCACCACACGATGTGAATACGCCTCCACCTGCCGGGGCTGATCGACCGGACCGACCGTCGCCAGCTCCGCTCGCGGGTACTGGACCGCACCGGCCGAGAACCCGTCGGGGATATTGCCGATCGCCAGCTGCGTCGGGATCAGAAAATCGTCGTCGAGTTGGTCCTGTGAAGGGTTGATGTGGAACGGCTCATCGATCTCGACAATAACGGCCAAGACGCTGGTATCCCCAGGATGGACCACCGGCTTCGACCAGACCGCCTCGGCGTTAACGACAGCTGTGGACCCGGACGCGGAGACGATTCGAGCTGCGCCTATCGCGATCCATACCAACACTGTCATGGTGGCGAGGGCGCATAGAAGGCGTCGCGGCTGCGAGTGTGACCTAGACCTTTCGTAACAAACCGTGCTCGTAAGCAAGCGGTCGCCTTGCGATAAACCAGACCGCTGTCTTTGCCTTACAATCGCGGCTCGTTGGGATGTATGATTTTCCAACAGGTTCATTTCGTGTACTCCCCAACTGGCTTCTCGTCTTGCTTGGTCCGATCTCAAACCCGCTGGGGCTTCCCTTTGTTACGTATGAACTCGGCTAGGGTTGTATCAGGTCGCCAACGAATGTCCCTAAATGCACGACCAGATTAGATTAAGGCCCTTTATTTTCAATATTTTACGGCTGCCCACCCCGTATACACCAACGCTGGGCTCCCACGCGCTGAAGCTGCGCATGGCAATCACCCGATAACGAAAGCATAAGAGTATCCGCGACCTAGGAGCGACGGTAGCCCTATGGCCGACCTCGCGGGTCGTCCTCACGAGAAAACCATGGCCGACGTACTCGATCAATCCGAGGTTGATGCTTTATTAGCGGCCGTCGAGTCGGGGGATGTCGACGATTCTTCGTCAGGCAGGTCCTCGAAGGAGGTCTTCTCCCACTGGCGAGCCGGCCACCGGCCCGAGGACGTCGAGATCCGCGACTACGACTTCAAGCGGCCCGAGCGCGTCAGCAAGGACCAGATGCGGGCGTTGGAGAACCTCCACGAGGGGTTCGCGCGGAACTTCGGGGCGGCGCTGTCGGGGTTCCTGCGCACGATCACGGAGGTGCGCGTCGCGTCGATCGAGCAGATGACGTTCAGCGAGTTCACCCTCGGCCTGCCCAACCCCACGTCTTTCAACATCCTGGCGATCGATCAGCTCGAGGGGAACCTGTGCCTGGAGATCAGCCCGCTGATCATCTACCCGATCATCGACCGGCTGCTGGGCGGGTCGAACGCGGACCTGTTCATCCCTCAGCGCCCCCTGACCGACATCGAGCTTCGCCTGGTGCAGAAGATCATCGACCGGTGCCTGTCGAGCCTCGAAGAAGCGTGGGCCAACATCACCCCGCTGAAATTCTCCCTCGAAGAGTTCGAGTCCAACCCCCAGCTGGTGCAGATCGTGCCGCCTAACGAGGTCGTGGTCGTCGTCGGGTTCGAGATCAAGATGGGCGGCCGGGCGGGGACCACGAGCCTGTGCGTCCCGTACAACGTGATCGAGCCGATTGTCGAGAAGCTCAGCAACCAGACCTGGGCGGCGTACAAACGCAACCGCGGCGACCGGCAGCTGCGCCACCGGCTGGCGGGGCACCTCGACGCGGCCAAGCTCACGGTCACCAGCGTGCTGGCCGACACCACAATCAAGGTCCACGACCTGGTCAACCTCCAGGTCGGCGACGTGATCTTGACCGAAAAGGCCGCCTCGGCCCCGCTGACCCTGACCGTCGGCAACCGCCGCAAGTACATCGGCCACATCTGCCAGTTCAAGGGCAACCGGGCGTTTAAGGTCGCTCGGCCGATGTCGCCCAAAGACCGGGTGTGACGCTCGACGCGACGGTCCGTTCGTTCAATATGCACACACCACAGTTCAAGCTTTCAACCAGCTTGAGACTGATCAAGCCCCTGCTTCCTACCCCATCGAAAAGATCATTCGAGATATCATTCCAGCATGCTCTTTAACCTGATCGGCCCCAACATCGACTGGCTCGAAGCCCATGGCCTGGGGTTCCTGCGCGTGCTGACGTTCATCTATTTCCGGGCGGTGGTGTCGATCATCTTGGGGTTCTTGATCGTAGTCACGATGGGCCCGCGCACGATCCGTTGGCTGATCAAGCTCAAGATCGGCGATCAGCCCCAGTTCTATCACAAGGACCTCAACCAGATCACCAAGTCCAAGGCGAACACCCCCACCATGGGCGGGATCCTCATCAGCGGGGCGATCCTGGTCACGACGCTGATGCTGGCCGACCTTAAAAGTTTTTACGTCCAGATGGCGATCACCTGCCTGCTGTGGCTGAGTTTTCTCGGGGGGTTTGACGACTGGCTCAAGCTCACCTCCGCCCGCCGCCGGCCCGGGTCGCGCGAGGGGCTTTTCCTGTGGGAAAAACTGGTGTTCCAGTTCGGGCTCGCGGTGATCTTGGGGTTGTTCATCCACCACCACGGGATGGCCAATGATCTTTACCAGATGGCGTTTAGCCTTAACCTGCCGTTCTTGAAGACCTGGGTGTTTGATCCTCAGGCGTCCTCGTACGTGCCGTCGCCGAATCTGATCACGCTGCGGCCTTGGGTGTTTGTGATCGTCACGATCCTGGTGCTGGCGGGTTCGTCGAACGCGGTGAACCTCACCGACGGGATGGACGGTCTGGCCAGCGGGATCATGAGCATCGTCGGGTTCGCGTTCATGATCCTGGCCCTGATGGCCGGCGACGAGGCGAACGCCAAGCGGCTGTTGATCCCGTACATCCCGCTCAGCTCGGAGCTAGCGGTGCCTGCTGGGGCGATCGTGGGAAGCTGCGTGGGGTTCCTGTGGTTCAACTGTAGCCCGGCGCAGGTGTTCATGGGCGATACCGGGTCGTTGCCGCTGGGGGGGGTGATCGGGTACATCGCCGTGGTGATCCGTCAAGAAGCGCTGCTATTCATCATCGGGGGGGTGTTCGTGTTCGAGGCGGTGAGCGTGATCCTCCAGGTAGGGTACTTCAAGTTCACCGGGGGCAGACGGATCTTCAAGTGCGCGCCGGTCCACCACCACTTCCACTTGTCGGGCTGGACCGAGGGGCAGGTCGTCGTGCGGTTCTGGATCCTTAGCTTTGTCCTGGCCGCGATCGCCTTGGCGACGATCAAGCTGCGGTAGAAGATGCTGAAATCCTTTGATGCTCGGCCCTGCCTGGCGGGACGCAAAACAGGTATCATCTGGGGTAGCTGGATTGGAGATCACGCTGTGCCCGAACCCGCGACCCCGCAGATCGACGCCCAGTCATTGCTACGGGTGATGGAAGTGACGCGCCAGCTCAGCGCGCCGTGCGACCTGCACGAGATGCTCGAGCGGGTGATCGAAGCGGGTCGCCAAGTCCTCTTGGCAGAGCGTGGCACGGTGTTTTTGCTCGATGAGTCTCGCCAGCAGCTCTATTCCTCGGTGGGTACGGGCGTAAGCAGCGGGGAGATCCGTATCGAGATCGACCAGGGGATCGCCGGGTTGTGCGCGCGCACCCGCAACGTCATCAACGTCGCGGACTGCGCCGAGGAGCCGCGGTTTAGCCGACGGGTCGACGAGCAGACCGGCTACCACACCCGCAGCATGCTCAGCATCCCGCTGATCGGCTTCGAGGGCCGGCTGGTGGGGGTGTTGCAGATGCTCAACCCGTCGCGCCGCTCGTTTAGCCGCGAAGACGAGCACATCGCCCAGGTGCTCGCCAGCCAAGCGGCGGTGGCCCTCCAACGGGCGCAGCTGCTTGAAGAACGGCTGGTCAAGCTCAAGCTCGAACGCGACCTGGACCTGGCCCGCCAGATCCAACAGGGCGTGTTGCCCGATCAGCCGCCGGTGGTCCCGGGTTACGACCTGGCCTGTCTGGGGCGACCGGCCGACCGCACGGGCGGAGACATCTATGATTTTGTCCACCCGGTCGCCACGGACGGATCGGAAGGGGCCATGATGGTCATGCTCGCCGACGCCACGGGCCACGGGATCGGGCCGGCGCTGAGCGTGACGCAGGTACGGGCGATGTTCCGGATCGGGCTGCGGCTGGGGGCGGGTTTGGATGATCTGGTGACCCGGATGAACGCCCAGCTGATCGAGGACCTGGCTTCGAACCGGTTCGTCACCGCTTTCCTGGGCCGGCTAGACCCCCGACGACACGTGGTCGAGTACCACGCCGCTGGGCAAGGACCGGTGCTGCACTACCACGCCGCGGACCAGCGGTGCAGCTGGCACATGGCCTCGAGCCCGCCGCTGGGTGTGGTGAATCACGATCGATGGGATCAGCCTCCCCCCCTCGTGATGCAGCCCGGAGACGTATTAGGCCTGATAACCGATGGGGTCTATGAACAAGCTGACCGCCACGGCCAGCTCTTTGGCCAAGACCGGGTGGGCCAGGTGATCAATGAGCACCACGCTAGCGGCGCAGCGGCGCTGTTAGAAGAGCTCATGAGAACTTTGGAGACGTTCGCGGACGGCGCGGGTCAGCAGGACGACTTGACCGCGTTGATCATCCAACGCCAGGTCTAGGTAGAGACACAGCGAATCTGGTGTCGTGATGTGATCAGAAAGGACACGCCCCGGCCTCGACCACCGGCTATTCGCTGGCGTCTTTGTCGGGGTCCGCTTGATCGTCGGTGCCGGCCGGGGCAGCCGCTTCTTTAGGGGTATCACCCGGGGGTGGTGCGGATGACGCCTTGCGCAGTTTCGCGGCGATCTCCATGCGGCGGTTGGCTTTGTCGCGGCGACGCGAATACTGGCCCGAGACCTGCGGGCCGGACTCCTCGTGACCGACCAGTTGCAGGACGCATAAATCACTGCCATCGCCGACCCGGTGGGTGCCGAGGCGGATGATCCGGGTGTACCCGCCTTGGCGGTCCTTGAAGCTGGGGCCGATCTCGTCGAATAATTTCTTGACGACCTTAGGCCCTTTGACCAGCTCGCCGTACCGGTTGCGCTCGACGTCGGGGTCGTCGTCGTGCTTGACCATGATGCGGTCCTGGAGCTGGGCGATCACCCGTCGCCGCGAGGCCAGATCCCCCTTGCGGGCGGCGGTGATGAGCTTCTCGACGAACGGTTTGACGCTCTTGGCTTTGGGGATCGTGGTCGTGATCTGCCCGTGGGTGAACAAGGCCACCGCCAGGTTCCGCCTCAGAGCCC
This sequence comes from Phycisphaeraceae bacterium, assembly GCA_965224205.1. Lineage (GTDB taxonomy): Bacteria > Planctomycetota > Phycisphaerae > Phycisphaerales > Phycisphaeraceae > CBDCYN01. The sequence continues at coordinate 138,815 of CBDCYN010000013.1, read as the reverse complement.
GGCGGTGCTCGGTGTCTCGGCCTAGCTTAAAACCCGCGATTCGGTGCCTCATGATGAAATCTCCGCCGCCGTCTCGATCACGAGGCGACGCCCTATCATAGGAAATTACACGCTGGCCTGCATCTCTTCGGGTAGTTCCATGCCTAGCGTCAGGTTCATGTCGGTAAGCTTGCGTTTGACCTCCCGCAACGAGGTCTTGCCGAAGGAGCGGACCTTTAACAAATCGTTCTCGCTCATGGTCACCAGGTCGGCTACGGTGGTGATCTTGGCCATCTCCAGACAGTTGCTGGCCCGCGCCGATAGCTCTAGTGACCCGATCGGCATCTGCAGCTTGCGGACCAGCTCACGGTCGACCCCCGCGGCGGCGGCGGCGGCTTCGCTGGCGGTTTCTTGGCCCATCTCGGAGTACTGGACAAACGGGTTGAGGTGCTTACGCAGGATCTTCGCGGCTTCGACCAGGGCCATCTCCGGGGTTACCGTGCCGTTGGTCCACACCTCGAGCGTGAGCTTGTCATAATTGGTCTTCTGGCCCACGCGCGTGTCCTCGACGCTGTAACGCACGCGGGTCACGGGCGAGTAGATCGCGTCGATCGGGATCCACCCCACTTCTTGGTCCTCGGTCGCGTCGTACTGCTCGCTGGCGGGCACGTAGCCGCGGCCCTTCTTGACCACGAAGTCCATGTCGAAATCGATCTCTTTGGTGAGGGTCACCAACACGAGGTCTTTGTTGTGGATGGTGATCGAGGTGTCGGCTTCGATCAGGTCGCAGGTCACCTGCCCGGGGCCTTCGGCCCGCAGCTTCATGGTTTTGGGCTCGTCGGAATCCATGGACACGATCATGTTCTTGACGTTGAGGACGATGTCGGTCACGTCCTCCATCACGCCCTCGAGGCTCATGAACTCATGATCGGCGCCACGGATCTTCACCGCGGTCACCGCCGCCCCTTCGAGGCTCGAGAGCAGCACGCGGCGGATGCTGTTGCCGATCGTGGTCCCGAACCCGCGTTCAAAAGGCTCGACGACGAACTTCCCGTAGGTGCTGCTGTTGAGATCCGGGTCTGGAACGATCTTGCTGGGGAGTTCCAAGCCACGCCATTGGATACGCATCGTCATATACTCCAGGGTTTATTACCAGGTCAGATTTGTCCTGTGCCCGACCGCTCGATCCATCTGGGTTTTGTCACGCTTGGCCCGTTCCCGGCCCGGCCTGTTTCTTGGGCTCGCGGCCCCGTGCTTGGCGGGGTCGCCACCGCAGCGTGGAGTGGATGATCTTTACGTCCCGTGTGTAGAATTCAGATCGAGTCGCCGCCAACATGAAGGGTCACACACGCCGTTTCTTTTTCGGGCGACACCCGTTATGGGGGATCGGGGTGTGGTCCTCGACCGCGGTGATCCTCAAGCCGGCCCTTTGCAGAGCCGTCACGGCGCTTTCTCTGCCGGATCCGGCACCCCTGATCCGCACCTCGACCTCGTACATCCCCATCTTCCTGGCCTTGGACGCCGCGGATTCGGCGGCTAGCGTCGCCGCGTACGGGGTGCTCTTACGTGACCCTTTGAAGCCAACCGTTCCCGCTGAGTCCCAGCAAAGGGTCTCCCCGTTGAGATCGGTGATCGTGATCTGCGTGTTGTTAAACGACGCCTTCACGTAGGCGATCCCCCTGCTGACGTTCTTACGGATTTTTTTAGCTTTTTTAGCCATAGTGATGCCAACACGCGGCCGGTCCCGCTGTCAAAAAAAACTTAACCACCCGCTCACGCCTGCGATCGCGCGTACGGGCACATCCGGTTTACTTTATCCCCTTGACGCCTTTCTTTCCGGCTACCGTCTTCTTGCGCCCCTTGCGGGTGCGGGCGTTGGTGCGGGTACGCTGGCCCCGTACCGGCAGGCCCCGGCGGTGACGCTCCCCCCGGTAGCTTCGGATATCCCGCAACCGACTGATGTTCTGTGTCACGGAGCGACGCAGCGCCCCTTCGACGATATAAGTGTTGTCAATAATCGTGGCGATGCTCGCCAGCTGATCTTCCGTCAATTGATTGGCACGGACGGTGCCATCGATCTCTGCTTCTTGAAGGACCAGCTCCGCGTTGACGGGGCCTATCCCATAGATATAACGGAGGGCAATACGGATCGGTTTGTTGTCGGGGATATCGACACCTGAAATACGTGGCATAATTTCACAACCTTAGGGTCATCACAGAATTCGATCGAACGGCCTGTTAGAGACAACAAACGGGTGCAACCACCTGCCGTTTCTTCGTGCCTTCATTCAAGGCCCATAATCTACTCAAAAGTAGGTCGCTTTGCACATAGGGGGGCGAAAAAAACGGCGAGCTGACGACTTGATTTTATCGTTAACCCTGTCTTTGCTTGTGCTTAGGGTTTGTGCAAATGACGCGAACAACCCCTTTGCGACGTATGATCTTACAGTTTTCGCAGATCCGCTTGACGCTGCTTCGGACTTTCATAATCGATCTCTCTTGTTGAGATGAGGCTCATCCCAAGTTCTAGACTTACGGGTAGGTTAATGACGAAACGTGATCCGTCCTTTGGTTAGGTCATAAGGGCTGATATCGACCGTCACCCGGTCGCCGGGAAGGACACGGATATAGTGCATCCGCATCTTGCCCGAGATCGTTGCGCAGATCTCGTGATCGTTCTCTAACCGGACACGGAACATCGCGTTCGGCAACGCGTCGATCACCTCGCCTTCGACCTGTATTTTTTCTTCTTTAGGCATTGTATTCTTGAGAACTCAGCATTTTAAATCGGCCCTTGACGCTGCCAACACGTTTACGCCCACAAACGGGGTCCTAGGACGCAGGTCAATGTCATCACGGCGTCCACGGCCTGATCACGACGTGACAGCCGCCCCTGGCCCCGAACTCACCGCCCATCGGTCAACACCTCCGCTCCCGTCGCGGTCACCGCGATTGTGTGCTCAAAATGAGCTGAAGGCGATCCGTCAACCGTCGTGACGGTCCAGCCATCATCGAGGGTTCTGACTTCGACTCCGCCCAGATTGCACATCGGCTCCACCGCTAACGTCATCCCCTCTTGCAAATCGATATCGTTACTCAACAAGGCTCGACTTGTAAAATTAGGGACCTGGGGCGGCTCGTGCATCTTGCGGCCGATCCCGTGACCTACGAAATCACGGACCACGCTCAGCCCCGCTTGCTCCGCGTAATTTTGCATCAGTCTGGCGATTTCACTCCATTTCTTGCCCGGCTTGATGTTCGCGATCGCGATGTCAAGCACGTGTTCCGTGGTCTGGCACAGGGCCTTAACGTCCGGTTGGGTGTCCCCCACCATGAAGGTCTTAGCCGAGTCGCCGCACCACCCGTCCAACTCGACCCCGCAGTCAACCCCGACGATATCGCCGTTTTCGATCTTGCGGTCCCCCGCGATCCCGTGCACCACCTCGTCGTTAACGCTGATGCACAGGTTCGATGGAAACCCCTCACCCGGGCGGTAAGTCGGGTAATGCTTGAACAGCCCACGGGCCCCTCGGGCGGTAAAAAGGCGGTAAGCCTCTTCATCGATTTCCCGGGTCGTCACCCCCGGCTGGCACATCTGCCCGCAGCGTTGGAGAACCTCGTGGACGATCCGACCCGCGGCGCGCATCTTCTCGATTTCTTCTTTACTTTTCAGGTACACGGTGACCCGCGCCATGGTTCTCCTTCTTTCGCGACCTATTCAAGCGCGGAATACCTCATTATATAAACAACATAAAATGTTGCCAACGTATCCACGGTTTGCAACCCAGATCGACCCGCCGGCCGACGACCCATCAAGCCGGTCACGCCGTCGGCCGCGCCCCGCGGATCCGCCGCCCCTTGGCCCCGCCGGAGCTGAGGAACCCTTCATAATTACGCATCATCAAGCTCGCCTCGATCCGCTGGATGAAATCCAGCATCACGCTGACCACGATCAGCAACCCCGTGCCCCCCAAGAAGCTCGAGACCGTAAACGGGATCCGGAACACCCCCGCCACGATCGTCGGGATGATCGCGATGATCGCCAGGAACCCCGCCCCGACATATGTGATCCGCTCCATGACCGTCTCGAGGTATTCAGCCGTGCGCGGCCCCGGGCGCAGACCGGGGATAAAGCTGCCGTGGTCGCGCAGCTGCGTGGCCATCTCCTTGGGCTGGAACTGCACCGTGGTCCAGAAATACGCAAAGAAGTAGATCAGCCCGATATACGTTAACACGTAGATATACCCCTGCACCCGCAGGTTGCGGTTGAGGAAATCGACGATCGACGAGTCCCACACGCTGTCGAGGTACCCGATCAGCATCGAGGGGAAGATCATCAGTGAGCTGGCGAAGATGATCGGCATCACCCCCCCGTGGTTGACCCGAAGCGGCAGGAAGCTGCGCTGGCCCCCGTAGACCCGCCGCCCACGCGTGTGCTTGGCCTGCTGGATCGGGATCCGCCGCTGGCCCTGGGTGATCACGATCGACCCCGCCACCACGATCACGAACGCGGCCAACAAGAAGAACACCGTGTCGAGGTGGAACGGCTGGGTGTCCGAGGCGCTGATCGAAAACCCCTGGTAGATCTGCATGATCGCGTCGGGCATGTGCGAGACGATCCCCGCGGTGATGATCAGCGACACCCCGTTACCGATCCCGTACTTGTCGATCTGCTCGCCCAGCCACATCAGGAACACCGTCCCGCTGGTCAGCCCCACCATCCCGCAGGCCCAAAACGTCAGGCTCGTTTCATACGTATCGATCACGAACTTCGAGCCTTTAAGGTACTGAAGCCAGAAGATCGATTGAACGATGCACAGCCCCACGGTCGCGTAACGCGTGTACTCCTGGATCTTCTGCCGCCCGCCGGGCCCTTCTTTCTGGAGCTGCTGAAGGGACGGGACCACCGTGGCTAGCAGCTGAAAGATGATCGCGGCCGAGATATAAGGCATCACCCCGAGGGTGAAGATCGTCGACTGGCCCAGCCCCCCACCGGTGAAGATGTTGACGTACGCGATGATGTTGCCCAACGCCCCGCCCGAGGCGTTTTCCTGGGCCCACTTGGCCAGCTCCGACTGGTCGACCGCCGGCAGCGGGATAAAGAACCCGATGCGGTAGATCCCCAGCATCGAGATGGTAAACAGCAGCTTGTTGCGGAGCTCCGCCACCCGCCACATGTTGATAAAGGCTTGGAGCATGATCGATAGCTATCTCAGAAACCTCGGCTTGATAGGACGGTCATTCGCTGATCCGCGACGCTCAACGCACCGCCGCGCATCGGCCCGGAGCGGTCAAGACTCCTCCTTCGGTTCCTTCTGGATCAACGTCGCTGTCCCGCCCGCTTGGGTGATCTTCTCTTGCGCGGATCGGCTGAACGCCGTGGCCGTGATGTGCAGCTTCTTGGTCAGTTGCCCCTCCCCTAATACTTTCACGGGCACCACGCCGCTACGGACCAGACCCGCTTCAACGAATTGCGGGGGACCGATCTGGGCACCATCCGGGAAACGGGCTTCGATCGCCTTGATGTTAACGATCGCAAAGTGCTTTTTGAATAACGCATTGGAAAACCCACGCTTGGGGATCCGCCTAAAGAACGGCATCTGCCCCCCTTCGCGGCTGGCGCGGATCGAACCGGTCCAGCCCGAACGCGATCCGGCGCCCTTGTGGCCGCGGCCACATGTCTTGCCGTGCCCCGACCCGATGCCGCGGCCAATCCGCTTGCGCTTCTTGTGGGCGCCGACCTGCGAGGTGATTTCATGGATCATCATAACGGTAACTGCTCCCGATGGGCGCTAGGCACCATCGTCATTTATGATTTGCTTTCCTCTTGTCCCGTGGTGTGCGGCGTTGACGAAGCATCGGGGGCGTCCTGGGCTTTAGGAGATTCAGACGTTTCCGCAGCTGTGGGCGGGGCGTCGGTTTCGTTGGGAACCGCGCCCCCTGAGGGTACCGGGGCCGTTTCTTGCGACCCTGTGGCGGTCGCCGTGGCCTGCTGATCTTTCACCTCGACGTGGCCAGGATCCTCGGTGGCTCCGGGCTTGGTGCCCTTGGTTTTGGGTTGTTTTCCTTTGCCGTCGCCTTTTTTCGGCTTACCCGCTGCTTTGGCTTTCGGGGCCACGGTGGTCACTGTGGGCGCGTACCGCTGACCGGCTTCGAGCATCTCTTCGACGGCACTGGCCTGGATCTCGACCCCCCGCAATTGGGCGATCTGTTCCTTGCTCCGCAACGCCTTGAGCCCCTCCATCGCGGCCTTACAGAGGTTTTTCTGATTGGTCGATCCGAAAGCTTTGGTCAGACAATCGCGGACACCCGCCATCTCGAGCACCGCCCGGACGGTGGCACCGGCGATCACCCCCGTCCCCGGGGCTGCGGGGATGAGCTTCACCGACGACGCCCCAAACTTCCCCAGCACCTCGTGGGGCAGGGTCCCGCCCTTGAGCGTCACCTTCACCATCTTCCGCTTGGCGACCTTCTGAGCCTTCTCGATCGCCGCGGGGACACTGGTGGCCTTGCCGTAACCGATCCCGACACTGCCGTTGTGGTCGCCGACCACGATCATCGCCGACCAGCTAAACCGACGGCCGCCTTTGACCACGGTCGCGGTGCGGTAGATCCCCACGTTCGCGGAGTCTAGGGCCGCGGATGAGTCAACCGTTTCTACCGCCATGACGCCTCCCCCACCAGCCCCCATCGCACGGGGCTGGGGCCGCAAGACCAATCAATCATCATCGTTACTCGACACACACGGCGTCCCTTCAATACACAAAGCTAAATGCTGAATACGACAAATCTAAAACTGTAACCCCACTTCACGCGCCGCCTCGGCAAGCGTCTGCACCCGCCCGTGGTAACGGAAACCGTTGCGGTCCAGGGCCACATGGGTGATGCCCTCGTCCTTGGCCCGCTCGGCGAGCTTGCGCCCGATCTGGGCCGCGACGGCTTTGTTCCCGCCGGCTTGGCCGTCGCCGTCTCGGACGCTGCTGGCTGAAACCAGGGTACGGCCCGACAGGTCGTCGACAATCTGAGCATAGATATGCTTGAGGCTGCGGTAAACGGTCAACCGCGGGCGCTGGGGCGTGCCAAAGACCCGCTTGCGAATACCCAGCTTACGCCGCTGGCGTCTAATCTGTTTGAGTTTGTTCTGCTTCATGGGACGTCAAAACAATGGTAAGCTGCCCGTATGTTCATATTAGACATAGATTCTAATACATTGTTTACTTCATCGCCTCCACCAATCACCTTCTCCCGTCAAAAACCTTCTCCGATCAAGCCCCACCCGCCAAGGCCTTACCGACCTTGCGGATGATCCGCTCGTCGTCATACTTGATCCCCTTGCCGTTGTACGGTTCGGGCGGCCTCTGGCGACGGATCTCCGCGGCTAATTGACCCACAGCCTGCTTGTCCGCCCCGGTGATCGTGATCTTGCTGCCCTTCACATCCACGCTAAGCCCCGCCGGGACCGGGACGCGCCGGGTGTCGGCGTAACCGACTTTCAGAGCCACCGCCTGGCCTTCCATCTGGGCGGTCCAGCCCACGCCGACGATCTCGAGCACCTTGGTGAATCCGGCGGTCACCCCGGTGACCATGTTCGCGATCAGCGCCCGGGTCAAACCGTGCATCGCCTTGGCGGTGCGGTCGTCCCCGTGACGCGCCACCACCACGGTCTTGTCCTGTTCATTGACCTCGACCGCCACCTCCGGGCGGTGGGTATACGACAGCTTGTTCGACCCGCTCTCGACCACCACCTCACGGCCGTGGACCGAGACCTTCACCTTGCTGGGTAGCGGGATCGGTTTTTTTCCGATACGTGACATGGTTAGATTACTCGATTCAAACCTGGGCTGTGGGCCTCACGCCGGGCACCCGAAACCCGGGCACTCAAGACGGCGTGCACCCTCAGGTGCGCGTTACTCCACGGTACACAACAACTCACCGCCGGTGTTTTGGGAACGGGCCTGACGGTCGCTTAGCACCCCTTGGGAGGTGCTGACGATCGCGATCCCCATCCCCGCCAACGGACGCGGCAGGTCCTCCACTTTCTTGTACAAACGACGGCCGGGCTTGCTTTCCCGCGTCAACCGGTGGATCATCTGCTCACCCCGGGGCCCGTAACGCAGATCGATCCGCAGGATCCCCTGGAGGCCATCGTCGATCACCGTGTAACCGGTGACGTACCCTTCCTCCTGAAGGACACGGGCGATCCCGCTACAGATCTTGCTGTTGCGGCAGTCGACCTGCTGGGATTGATTGCGGGCCGCGTTGCGGATCCTGGTGAGCATATCTGCGATGGGGTCGCTCAAAGCCATAAAAAATTCATCTCCGGATTCTTCGTCGATCGCTGGTTGGCCTCACGGACGTTCGGCACCCACAATCGGGCGCGCTGGGGTTTCTCCTCTACCACGAGGCCTTGCGCATCCCCGGGATCTTGCCCTCCAGGGCCAGTTCCCGCAACATGATACGCGACAGCTTGAACTTCCGGTAAACCCCGCGGCTTCGACCGGTCAACGCACAGAGGCTGCGCACCCGGGTCGGGCTGGCGTCACGAGGCAGCCGCGCCAGGGCCGCGTAATCGCCCTGCTGCTTGAGCTCCCGCCGCAGCTGGGCGTACTTGGCCACGGTTTTCTTCACCCGGTTGTTTCTTTCAATGGTTGATTTACACGCCATCTGTTGGTCTCTGATCGCAGAACGGAAACCGCTCCGCCCAGCGGGCCCTAGGGTTGAGGCCCTATGGTTACATGTTAGTTATTCCGGCTCTCGGGCCGCACAAACGGGACCCCCAGCTCTGTCAACAGCAGCTTCGACCGCTCCCGGGAGCTGTTGCGGATGACCAGGGTCACGTTCATCCCGTGGATAAACTTCGCTCTTCCCATATCGACCTCAGGGAACACCCCCTGCTCGGTGAACCCGAAGGAATAGTTGCCCTGACCATCAAAACTCTTGACCGACAAACCCCGGAAGTCCTTGATCCGGGGGATCGCCATGCTCAGCAGGCGGTCTAGAAACTCCCACATGCGGTCGCCGCGCAGCGTGACCATCGCCCCGATCTCGTAGCCGGCTCGGACCTTGAAGTTCGAGACCGATTTCTTGGCCCGTGACATCACGGGGTTCTGACCGGTAATGATCTTCAGGTCCTCAAGCACCTGCTCCTTGGCGACCGGGCTGATTTTCGTGCCCTCAAGCTGCTTGCCCAGACCGACATTGACCACGATCCGCTCCAAGCGCGGCAGGGCCAGCGTGTTGGTAATCTCAAAAGCCTCCTTGAGCTTGCTGGAGACCTGCGATCTGTATTTTTCCTTCAATCGTGGTGTCATCGGACACACTCCGGGTAGAATCCGCTGTGCTTGATCACCCCGCCAAGGCACCAATCCATTCGCAGGCCGTACAGGCGCGGGGTGCACAGGCGCTCGTCATGGGGTTCGTTCCTATCCATCCCTGGCTTTCTTGAGGGGCGGGCCCAGCTGCTGGCCGTTGCGGACCGCGATACGGACCTTCGAGCCATCGGGGCGGGTCTCAAAACGGACCCGCGTCGGCTTGCCGTCGACCGCGGGCGACACGTTAGAGATGTGGATCGGGTGCTCCTTTTCGATCAACCCTCCCTGAGGGTGCTTCTGGCTGGGCTTGACGTGCTTGCGACGCACGTTCACCCCCTGGACGAGCACCAGGTCCCGGTCGGGGATCACGCGCAGGATCTTGCCCTGCTGACCCCGGGAATCGCCGGCGGTCACGATCACCAAATCACCCTTGCGTACATGCCTAGCCATGGGCTAAATTCCTCGATCCGAACCCCGGACCGCGTCCCCGGTCAGATCACCTCCGAGGCTAACGAAACAATCTTCATGTAATTCTGTTCACGAAGCTCCCGGGCCACCGCCCCGAAGATGCGCGTGCCCTTGGGGTTGCCCTCGTTGTCGATCAGGACCACCGCGTTGCGGTCGAACCGCACGTAGCTGCCGTCGTCGCGTCGCACCGGGTAGTTGGTCCGCACCACGACCCCTTTGACGATCGTGCCGGTCTTGATGTCCCCCCCCGGCAACGCTTTCTTGATGCTGCAAACGACCCGATCGCCGATCGTGGCGGTCCTGCGGGTGAACTTGCCCCGCGCGGTTGAGCCGCGCAGGACACGGATCACGTACGCCACCTTCGCCCCGCTGTTGTCAGCGACATCGACTCTTGACTCGGCCTGGATCATCGCGGGGCCCTCGGCTGTCCCAACGGCGGGCCCCCAAGGCACCCGACCGCCCGTGTGTTTTTCGTTTTCATCGCCATGTTTAGGCCTCCACCCGGCTGGGCTCTACCACGTTCACCAGCCGCCAGCTCTTGGTTTTGCTGATCGGCCTACAGTTGGTGATCTCCACCCGGTCGCCCAGCTTGCTGGCGTTTTGAGAGTCGTGCACGTGGTAACGCGACTGCCTCTTGAGGAACTTGCCGTACTTGGAGTGACGAGTCTGATACGTCACGGTGACCGTGCGGGTCTTGTCACGCTTATCCGAGGTCACGACCCCGATCAAGGTCGCGGTCAGCGGCTTGCGGGGCGCGGGGCTGGCGGTCTGGTTCGTTGGCGACATATCGTGATCAACCTTCGTCGTTGCGTTGGATCTGGCGCGCACGCTGCTCGGTGAGCAGCCTGGCGATGTCCCGGCGGGTGTTGCCCAGCTGCCGGGGGTTCTCGAGCTTCTCGGTGACCGCCTGGACCCGCAGGTCGTAATGATGGCGCCGCAGCCGCTCGACTTCGACCCGCAGCTCCTCGTCACTCATCTTGTGTGCTTCATCTGCTTTCATGACGCAAAATTTTTCTTGTTCTACGCGTGACGCCTCTCCACAAACCGGCATTTGAAGGGCATCTTGTGGGCTACCCTCAAGAAAGCGGTGCGGGCGCCCTGGATCGGGACGCCGGTGATCTCATAAAGGATCGTACCCGGCTTGACCCTCGCCACCCAATACTCCGGTTCTGCCTTGCCCTTGCCCATCCGGGTTTCGAGCGGCTTTTTGCTGATCGGCTTGTCGGGGAAAACCCGAACGAAAACCTTGCCTTCGCGGCGGAGAAAGTGGGTGGCGGCCACACGACCCGCTTCGATCTGACGAGCCGTCAACCAGCCGATCTCCAAACTCTGTAGACCGTAATCGCCATAGGAAACATGATTGCCCCGCGATGCCAAACCCCGTAGCTTCCCACGCTGCTGCTTGCGATACTTCACTCTTTTGGGCATCAACGGCATACGTCAAACCTCAACAACACGATCCAACAACGAACGATCGACCGACTCGGGCACCAGAAGCCCGGCTATCATCCATTAACGTCGCCCACGCGCCCGCGGCCTTGCGCCGGCTGCCCGGGACTCGAGCTCACCTTCCTTCACTTCGTCGTACATCCCTTTGTACACCCAGACCTTCACCCCCAGCACGCCATACGTCGTGTAGCTTTGAGCAAAACCGTAATCCACGTTGGCCTGGAGGGTCTGAAGGGGGATCGCCCCAAGGCGGGTATCTTCCGACCGGCTCATCTCGTGGCCCCCCAGCCGCCCAGAGAGCTGGATCTTAACACCCTTGGCCCCGGCTTTCATGCTGGCCTCGGCTTTCATCTTCATGATGCGGCGGAAGCTGGCCCGTTTCTTGAGCTGCTCGGCCAAACCCTCGGCCACGAGCTGGGCATCAAGGTCAGGGTTGATCACCTCGATACAGCTCACCGAAACGTTACGCCCGGTGAGCTCTTGAAGGTCCTGGGTGAGCCGGTCGATCTCCGAGCCCTTGGGGCCGATCACCAGCCCCGGGCGGGAGGTCTTGATCAGCACCTTGAGCTCTTCACGCGTGCGCTCGATGTGGACGTCCGAGACCGCCGCGAACGGCGGGCGGCGGTTGAGGCGGTTATCGATGTACCGACGGATCTTCTGGTCTTCGATCAGCAGCTCCCCGTACAGGGCTTTGGGCGCGTACCAGCGGCTGCGGTGCGCCTCGGTGATCCCGACCCGGAACCCAAATGGATGGACTTTCTGACCCATAATTCTTCGCTGCTACCTCTGGGGCGACCCCTCTAAAACCATTCTTAAACCATGATCGCCGGTGATTGTTAGTTCCTCAGATCGATCTATTTTTCATCCACACTGACCGTGATGTGGCTGGTCCGTTTCTTGATCGGGTGGGCGCGACCCCGGTCTTTGGGCTGCCACCGCTTGAACGTGGGCCCCTGGTCGACCCGGGCGTCGACCACCACCAGCCGGCGGACATCAGCCTCGTCTTGATCCGCGCTGGCGATCGCCGCTTTGAGCGCGGCGCGGATAAACACCGCAGCCCGCTTCTTGCTCATCCCCAAGATCGTCAGCGACTGCGCCGCGGGCTTGCCGCGGATCAGATCGATCACCGGCCGGGCTTTGGTCGGGCTTATCCTCGCTGCGTAATGCGTGTTGGTATACGACACGGGTTATCTCGTTTCGGAAAAAACTCTCAACCGCTCTTTGGCCTACATCCCCCGGGCTCTTTGTGCACGGGTGCCGGTGGTGTGGGCACGGAACTGACGGGTCAAACTAAACTCCCCCAGTTTATGGCCGACCATATCCTCGGTCACGAGCACCTTATGAAAAATCTTCCCGTTGTGCACCTCAAAGGTGTGGCCCACGAACTCGGGCACGATCGTGCAACGCCGCGACCAGGTGCGGATCACCTGACGCTTGTTCATTTGGTTGAGCTGCTCGACCTTACGGTACAGCTTCTCGTCGACAAAAGGCCCTTTTTTAAGTGATCGCGGCATCTAAAACGGTCCCAGAACTATCCTAACTATTCTCTTCTATAACACTTTGAATCAACGCGGGTTTCACCCGTTCACCCCTAAATCGTCAACTGTCCATATCGTTTGCTAAACCGCCGCCGAAGGATACGTTTATTCGACGGCTTGGTCTTGGCACGGGTGCGGCCGCCCTTGGCCCCGACGCCCGAAGGGGACGCCGGCGTGCGGTTGCCCTTGCTGCGGCCGTCGCCGCCGCCCATGGGGTGGTCGTGGTGGTTCATCGCGACGCCCCGCACGTGCGGCCGCACCCCGCGGTGACGGTTGCGACCGGCTTTGCCGAGCTTGACGTTCTGATGATCCGTGTTGCCGACCTGCCCGATGGTCGCCCGACAGTTCACCGACACCTGGCGGATCTCTCCCGAAGGGAACACCAGTGTCGCCCATCTGCCCTCTTTGTTGGTCAATCTCGCCAACGACCCCGCGGCCCGGCACATCTGGCCGCCCTTGCCAGGGACCAGCTCGATGTTGTGCACGAACAACCCGGCGGGGATCGCCCGAAGCGGCATCGCGTTGCCGGCCTTGGGTTCCACGGGCTCGTTGCTGGCGACGATCGTGTCACCGTCGGTCAGACCGACCGGGGCGAGGATGTACCTCTTCTCCCCGTCTTCGTATTCAATCAACGCGATGTTGCACGTCCGGTTGGGGTCGTACTCGATGCCGATGACCGTGCCGGTCACGTCTAGCTTGTTTCGCCCAAAATCAATGACGCGGTACCGCTGCTTGGCCCCGCCGCCGATGCGCCGCTGGGTGATCACCCCATGGTGATTGCGCCCGCCTTTCTTGGTCTTAGGGCGCAGCAGCGTTTTCTCCGGGTTCGTCTTCGTGACCTCAGAATAAAGGTTCACGGAGGCGTTACGCCGCCCTGCGCTGGTCTTATTGTAAACTCGTATCGCCATCGTTCTATACCAACTATACCAAGCCTTCAACGCGGTGACGGCCAATTATGGGCTGCCTAGAGGGCGGCACCCAACATCCTAAACCATAAACCTCTGAGGGCCACCGCACCGGCTTACCCTCGACACCCGGTCCACCCCATGGTCGTCCGCACACGCCATCAGAACAGATCCAGTTTATCATCGGGGTGGAGCTGAACAATCGCCTTCTTCCAGCTGCCCGATTGCGTATACCCGTGGCGTGTACGGTAAGACTTGCCCTTGCGGACCAGCGTGCTGACCTTGACCACGCGCACCTTGTAGATCTCCCGGATCGCGTCTCGGATCTGGTGTTTATCCGCGCGCAGGTCGACCAAGAAGCTGTAGCGGTTCCGCGCAGCGCCCTCCCAGGCGCACTTCTCGGTGACCAGGTGCCGCTTGATGATCTGGGTGGCGTGCAGCGTCATGATCCGTCCCCAGCTGCCGACCGCTGGATCCAGCCTTCGAGGGCTTTCTTTTCCGCCAGCAGGTAGCGGTGGTTGAGCAGATCAAACGCGTTGAGCCGGTCGACCGCGGTGAGGTTCACGTGCTCGAGATTCGCTGCCGACCGCGCCTCGTGAGAGTCACCGGTAGTCAGCGCCACCAGGCAAGTACGGTTGATCCCGAGGTTCCCGAGCAGCGAGGCGAACTGTTTCGTGCTGGGGCGGTCAAATTCGAACCCCTCGACCAGCTTGATCTCACCATCAACCGCTTTGGCCAGCAGCGCGTTGCGATTGGCCAGCCGCCGCATCTTCTTAGGCATCCTCTGCCGCCAGGACTTGGGCCGCTTATTGTGGCCGTGCCCCCCGCCACGCATGATGTTGGTGCGGATCGGCCCCCGCCGGGCGTTGCCGGTGCCCTTCTGCCGGTAGAGCTTACGGGTCGAGCCCTCGACCAAACCACGACTCTTGGTCGCGGCGCTGCCCTGGCGGCGATTGGCGTGGAACCGGACATACGCCTGCTTCAGCAACGACGCCCGCACCTGCCCGCCCAGCAGCTGCTCGTCTATCTCCAGCTGGTCGACCTGCTGACCTTGGGCGTTATGAACGGGGATCGTAATCATGACTAAGGTAACGTTGGGGTTCGAGTTCGTTTCGTGATCTCTTGCTTCTTCTATCTACTTTTTTTTCTATCTAATTCTAATGTCTACCAACGGCTGGCCCGCGACCACGTCTTATAGATCATGACGCCTTAAGCGACAATGCCTTGGATTTATTCAACCTCTTGGCCTCACCGACCGCGACCAAACTCCGGTTGGCTCCGGGGATCGGGCCTTTGACGTAGATCAGGTTTTTGTCCTTGTCGCGACCGATCACCGGCAGGCTGCGCACGGTTACCCGCACGTTGCCCAGCTGGCCCGACATCTTGATGCCTTTCTTCGGCTTACCGGTGCCCAGGTTGCTCGACCGGCCCCCGACCGAACCCGGCGACCGGTGCTTGCGCTCCACGCCGTGGGTCGCTAGCTGGCCCTTGAAACCCCAGCGTTTCATCGTCCCCGCGTAACCCTTGCCCTTGCTGGTGCTGGTGACGTCGACGTACTTCACCTCATCAAAAGCTTCGACCGTCACGACCTGCCCCAGCTCTAGCGCCCCTGCTTCCTGGGCGCTGACCCGGAACTCACGGTGGGCCCGCTTGGGGGCTAACCCGGATTTGGCGTCGTGGGCGATGACCGGGACAGTCGAGTTGCGGGGTTTGATGTCTTCAAAGCCCAGCTGCACCGCGTCGTACCCATCGGTTTCTTGGGTCTTGATCTGCGTGACGTAGCAAGGCCCAGCCGCGATCACCGTCACCGGCACGTCCTTGCCGGATTCATCGTAGAGCCGGGTCATCCCGATCTTTCGTCCTAGGATCGCTGCGGGCATGGACTGAAAACCTTGATCAGCTTCTTAAACACAAACACGACAACACAAACACGACCGTCAGGCGTCAGGCACTAAGCCTTGATCTTCACAAACACACCAGCCGGGACCACCAAACGGTTCAACGCCTCGATCGTCCGGGCGTTGGCCTCGGAGATATCGATGATCCTTTTATGCGTACGGATCTCGAACTGCTCACGGCTCTTCTTATCGATGTGCGGGCTGCGCAACACCGTGTACCGCTCAATCCGCGTGGGCAGCGGGACCGGACCGGAGACCTTGGCGTGGGTCCGCTTGGCGTGATCGACGATGTCACGGGCCGAGGCGTCCAGGGCCTGGTGATCGTACGCCTCCATCCGGATGCGAATTTTGCCTCCGCTCATCGTCTGTATCCTGCGCTTCAATCTTGTTTCGGCCGCGGCCCCGACCCGCCGCGCGCCACGATCTAACCTTGCCCTCAAATAGGCAAAGATCAGTAATCTACCGATCTTCGGTGACCTGTCAAACGGGGTGTGATGAATGGGACAGGTGCGGGCGATGAAAGGGGTCGTCGAAGCTTCGCGGGACGTCTACGGAACCTGACCTCGCGGGTGCGTGAACCCAAGCGGAGCGTGCCCAGATCAAAGCCCGCGGTGCGGAGACCTGTTCGACAACCAGGAGCGTCGCCCCACCCACCCCTCGCCAGGAACCGGGGCGACGCCGATCGGGGCGGTGAGGATCCGCGACCCCGGCGCCCCTTGCCTACTCAAGGCGACACACCTCATCGAGCACGTGGTCTTCGACAAAAATAGGCACGTCGGTCGCCACGCCCAGCGCGATCGCGTCGCTGGGGCGTGAATCGACGTCCACAACGTCCTGTCCGCGACGCAGCCAAAGCCGGGCAAAAAAAGTGTGTTCACGCAGATCGTTGATGATGACCCGATCGATGCGGTAACCCAGCTGCTCGATCACGCTCGCCAGCAGCTCGTGGGTCTGTGGCCTGGGCGGGGATTGCCCCATCAGCCGCCGCTCGATCGCGGCTGCCTCGTTCAACCCGATCACGATCGGGAACACCCGCTGCCCATCGGCTTCCCGCAGCTCCACGATGTGGGTGTCGTCTGTTTCACGGATCAGAATCCTCGCCAATTCCATGCGGATCGCCATAACCAACCTTTCGGTTTACCCGTCGGATCTCTTGCACATCAGATAATGATATACCGGTCATGGGCCCGATCGCTTTCTGCCCAGTATCGTGTCCCTCTTTATTTTTTCGGGTAGGCCCCCTAGGCACGGACGCGGTGTACGAACGCTTCGCGGGGATGACGCCGGGGGTTCTTACATTTTGCATCGACCCGGGTCCTCATTCCCCGGCTTTCCGTAGCAGGGCGTAGAACCCCCCGTCCTGGAAAGTCACCCCTTCGCCTTCGGGATACGTGGTCGAGGACGCTATGACATGCAGGGGGTAGCGGCCGAGCATCCAGTCGACTTGATGCTGATTCTCCACCGGTTCCAGGCTGCACGTGCTGTAGAGAAGATGCCCGCCGTCTGTGAGGTGATCGATCGCTTCGCCCACGATCTGCCGCTGTAACTTGATCAACGAATCCCGCGACGCGCGATCGAACCGGTAGCGGGCCTCGGGCCGCCGCGACAGGACCGCCGTGTTCGAGCACGGCACGTCCAGCACGATCAGGTCGGCGCGGGTCGCGTCATTAATTTGCTGGCGAGCTGCCACGACCTTCACAGACCGACCCTCGATCCCTTTGGCTGTCCTGATCAGATCCACACGGCGGCCGGCCGATACTTCTAATGCGATGATCTGCGCCCCGGGATGCAAGGACGCCAGCTGGCGGGTCTTCGTCCCCCGCCCGGCGCAATAGTCGATGATCAATCGGGGCTCCAAGCCGGCTGTCGCCGCGGCCGGGATCGCCGAAGCCGGGTCTTGCACCCGGCGGGCAGGGTGGCCTTTGAGGAACGTTTCGAGTTGGCCCCGTGGGCCTTCCCAGACCACGAACCCCGCGACGCGATGAGGCCGCATCCACCCCTTTTCGCCTCCGCGTAGCGTATCTATCGAAGCCGCCTCGGTCGCCACAATCGTGGGCGGGGTCAGCACGCCGTGTCGGCATATTTCCAGGGTCCGTTCTTGGCCCAACTGATCTAGCCATCCCCGGACCAGCCCAAGCGGGTGACTCGTCGCGATGCTCAGGTGCTGATCCAGCGATCGTGGATCGGGCAACCACGCTTCTCGAAACTTCATGGCGCCGCCCTCGACCGGCAGAAGGTCGGCCGCGGGCGACCACCGGCACCGCCTAGGGCCCTCGGTATCCGGGGTATTCGGGGTGTCCGGGGAGACGCACCCGCTGATGCGGCGAAGTACCGCGTTCACCAAGCCCGCCGCCCCGGGCCGGATCAGATGCCGTGCTATCTTCACCGACTCGTCCACCACCGCGTAGGCCGGCAACGCGTCCATGAACAGCAACTGCGCAGCGCCCGACAGCAGCACCGCTCGCAGGGAGGGTTCCAGCGCCGCGACCGGTCGCCGCAGGGATCGATTCAACAGGTGTTCTAGCGTCAGCCAACGCCGCAGCACCGTCCGGTGGATCGCCATCGCCAGCGGGGCCTCTTGTGGCGATAAGCCGGTGAACACCGCGGGGTCGGCGGCGAGCCGGGGAAAGCGAACAACCGAATCGACCAGGGCCCGGACAACCGCCGATCGTGCGCCGGCTGGTGCGGAAGATGAAAACGCAGTCGGCACCGTGATCCCCATACCCATCTTGGATAAATTTACGGCGTGATCCTTGTACGCGGCGTGCGCAGCAAGGAAATCCTCGGGTTCCAACGCACCCTCGACATAACGTTTGGATACGTGATTCGCATCGATTACGGGGCGTCGGCTTCGGCCACGGGGTTGGGGCAGTGGCCGGCGGTGGCACCCAGCGTCTTGCGGACTTCTTCCAAGAGCTGACTGACTTTGAACGGTTTGTACATCACGGCCGACAACCCTTCTTCGGTGGCGCGGACGATCGAGTGGTGCGGGTCGTACCCGAACCCGGTCATGAGCATCACCGGGGTGTCCTCACACCGGCGGCGGGCGGCGGCGAAGATGTCATACCCGTTGCGGTGGGGCATCTTGATGTCGGAGATCACCAGGTCGAAGTCCTGCTGCTCGATCATGTTGATCGCCTCGTACCCGTCTTTGCACACCGTGCACCGCGCCCCCAGCCGCTTGAGCACCTCGGCGATGGTCTGGCGGATGTTGGGTTCGTCGTCAGCGATCAGCACCTGCTTGCCTTGGATCAGAGGGTCTTGATGCTCCGGGAGGGCTTCCGTAACCCCCAAGACGGCCTTGGGCCCGGCGGCGACCTCGCGCAGCGTCGTGCGGATCGCTTCGACGTACTCGGTGATCCGGTCGAGGCGCCCCCGCATCGTGTCGTCGCCGATGTACTCCTCCTTGAGGGTCTGGGCCTCGGTGACGATGTCGTTGAGCGGCGAGGCCATCTCCTGGACCACGCTGTCGGCGAGCTGGCCACGGATCGTACAGCTCTCGACGACCAGCAGGTCCAAGATGTTCAACGCCAGCGCCACGTACCGCCCGAAGATCTCGGCAAACTGGCGGTCGTCTTCGTTGAAAGCCCCCACCCGCTCCGACTCGATGTTGAATACCCCCACCATCTTGTCATGGAGGCGAAGCGGCACGGTCAGCGAGCTCTTGGCGTGCTCGATGCCCAGCACGTACCGTGGGTCCTTCTCGGTGTCGTGGCAGATGTAGCTGCGACCGGTGGCCGCGACGTAACCGCTGATCCCGTTGCCCTCGGGCTGGGCGTAGAGGTCGATGTCCACCGCCTCAGCGGGCAGGCCCTCAGCGAAGACCATCTCGAGTTTATTGTTGCGTTTGTTGAGCACCCGCACCGCGAAGTGGTCGAAGTGCATCAGGCCCTTGGAATAGCGGATGATCTTGTCGCGCAGCAGCTCCAGCCGCTGGGTGGGCGACATCTTGGCCACCGCCTCGCCCTCGAGGCGGGCCAGCTCTCGCCCCGAGGCGTCGATCGCGTCGATCTTCTGCTGAAGCCGCTTGCCGCTGGTCGCGTCCCACACCACGGCCACGACCCGCTTGGCCTCGCCGCGGCCGTCGACCACGGGCGAGGTCATCACCTCGTAATAACGGTCAGCGTCGGCGTGGATCGTGAACTTGCGGCTGCGTTGGACGGGTCGGTCGCCGGGTATCGCCCGTTGCTTGGAGAACATCGACCACGCCTGGCAACAGATCTGCTTGACCTCCTCGAAGACCTGCGGCGAGAAGCTCTTCATCTGGTTGTTCGACCAGGTGCACTTGCCGGTGGCGTCGACGATGCACACCCCCTCGCCGATCGTGTTGAGCACCAGGCTCGATTGCTGGTCCACCAGGCCCCGCTCCAAGGGCAGGAAATCACCCACGTCCGCGATGACCGCGTGGTACGTCTGGTGCCGCAGCTTGGCCAGGGCGTCTTCCATCGAGTCGAACACATCGACGTCGAAGTGGTCGCGGAGGATCTCATCGACACGGTGATCACGGGTGATTTTCCCCGCCAACGCCAAGATTCTGGGTTTTTGTTGGTTTCCGCTCATAAGCTGCCGGTATTGACTTTCGACTTCGGTGCGCGTGCGATCCCCCGTCGAGGACGAGGGTTCATCCGGTTGCCAAAAAGAACGACCCGGTACTCCAGTATGACATCGGCATACTGGGCAAGGAGTTCTTCAGGGTTTGCCCGACAAGGCATCCGTTATATGGTAGCCCCGCACGGCGGGCGGCTTCAACCTGTCCCGGTTATGGGGCCTGTGCCGGCTATGCGAGGCTGGTGGGTCCCCGCGTGATGGTGATGGAGGATCACTCTCAGGGCACGGCGTGTACAATACCTAACGATGGCGTATCGGGAGCCTATTTCTGCGATGGACCGGCTCGTGGGGCATCTAAGCCGCCTGCCAGGACTAGGGCGACGGTCGGCGCAGCGTGTGGCTTTTCATTTGCTCAAACGACCGGCTGATGAGGCCCAAGAGCTGGCCGAGGCGATCATGAACCTCAAGCACAGCGTTCGCCACTGCCGCGTCTGCTTCAACCTTAGTGAGGCCGACCCGTGCCCGATCTGCGACGACCCCCGGCGTGATCACGGGCTGGTCCTCGTCGTGGAGCAGCCCCACGACCTGACGACCATCGAGGCGACCGGCCTGTACCGGGGGGTGTACCATGTGCTGATGGGCTGCGTTAGCCCCCTGGATGGGGTTAGCCCCAATGAGCTGAACATCCCCGCGTTGATTGCGCGGGTCCAAGGCCAAGGCCCCGGGCAGCCGGTGCGCGAGATCGTGCTGGGGACCAACCCGACCCTCGACGGCGACGGGACCGCGTTGTACCTGGCCCAGGTGCTTCAAGAGCTGGGGGTGAAGGTGACCCGGCTAGCGCGTGGGCTGCCGACGGGGTCGAGCCTCGAGATGGTCTCCAAGGCGGTCCTGTGCGACGCGATCGAGGGCCGCCAACCCCTCGGATCGGCCTAGGCTCCACCGGTTGGGCTGCCCTGAATAAGTAAAGCCAGCCGTTGGTCGATGGAAAGGCTAGAGCTTTGTCACGTTTGAAATTTTGGGTCAATGGCTTGGCGAGCCGCGCGTGTCAGCAAGCGGGTCCCTGTTCGAACGCCGGCAGTGGCTCAAGAACCCGCTCCCTGACGGTCGCGGCTCGCTAGAGGGCCAACCCGAAAATTTGGTCGTCGCGGAGCACTAGAGCCGCGGTCATAGTGTGCGGTCCCGAGTCATTGTGTCCCTGTTGAGCACGTTTTATGGCGTTAAAATAACCACGATGCGCATCGATACCGGACAACACCTGCGGATAGACCAGCGGATGAAGCTGGCGCCGCGCATGATCCAATCGATGGAGATCCTCCAGATGCCGTGGCTGGCCCTGGAGGAGCGGATCGATCAGGAACTAGCCAGCAACCCGACCCTTGAGCTCAGCGAGCCGGACAGCGATGCCTCACTCGATGCAGACCGCCTGCGGGAAGAACGCGCGCAGGCCGACCGCGATTCATTAGAAGGCGAGCGGGAACTGGTCGTCGAGGACGAGTCGGTCAACCGCAATAATGCCGACGACTTTGAACGCCTGTCCAATCTCTCGGAAGAATACGGCGAAGCGTGGGCCTCGAACCTGTACGACACCGGCGGCGACTACGCCAACCGCAGCCCCTTGGTCACCGGTGAGCGGGACGGCAAGCTCGACGCCATGGCCAACACCGCCGCGCGGAGTCGCAGCCTCGCCGAGCAGCTGCTGGCCCAGTGGGCGTTGATCGACGCGCCCGAAGCGATCACCGCCGCGGGCCAATACCTGATCGGTTTTATCGATGACGACGGCTATATCCGCACCGACCGACAGGCGATCCTCGACCAGGCCCCCCCGGGGATGACGGGCAGCGATCTCGATGCGGCGCTTCACCTGCTGCAACGGACCCTCGAGCCGGTAGGCCTGGCAGCCCGGGACCTCCAAGAGTGCCTGCTGCTTCAGATCGACGCCAAAGCCAGCGGCGAGTCCCGCGTCGGCAATGGCCGGGACCTGAGCGTCGAGCGGCTGCTCGTGAGCGAGTACCTCAAGGACATCGAGAACAACCGGCTGCCTCGGATCGCCAAGAGCACGGGGCTGGACCTTGAGCAGATCAAGCAGGGAATCATGAGCCTGCGTCAGTTCCACCCCCGCCCGGGCCGGTTATTGGTCGAGGACCGGCCGAGGGTGGTCACCCCCGACGCGGTCATCGAATACGACGAGCAGCAGGACCGCTACGTGGCCGTGCTGACCAACGACCGGATGCCCAAGGTGCGGATCAACCGCGGCTACGCGAAGATGGCCCGCGACCGGATGCTCGACCGCAAGTCCCGCGAGTTCATCGGCCACAACCTCCGTTCGGCCCAATGGCTGATCGAAGCGATCGAGCAACGCAACAGCACCCTGTTACGCGTGATCAACGTCGTGCTCGACGCCCAGCGAGACTATTTCGACAAAGGCTCAGCCCACCTCAAACCCCTGCCGATGACGACCGTGGCCGATCAGCTGGGGATTCACGTGGCCACCGTCAGCCGGGCGGTGCACGAGAAATACCTCCAGACCGCCCGCGGGATCATCCCGCTGCGGATGTTCTTCTCGGGCGGCACCGCCACCGAGAAGGGCGACGAGATGAGCTGGGCAGCGATCCAGGCCAAGCTTGAACAGATCATCCAAGAGGAAGACAAGAAGAAACCGCTTAGCGACGATCAGCTGGTGGAGAAACTCAAAGAGCAGGGCATCGAGATCGCCCGCCGCACCGTGGCCAAGTATCGCAAGCAGCTGAACATCCTTCCCGCCCGGCAGCGTAAAGAGTTTTGAGGGGCTCGCATCACGTCTCAAAATCATAAGTACCGGATTGGGTACGCGCTCGATACCGGACACGTCCTACCGCGTACATGAGTGATACCACCCTCTGACCTCTGATCCGGGATCGGGACCACCGACGGGGCGGAGCATCCGCGGCGTTCCTTGGCCACAAGCCGCCCATTAGAGCGTTTTCTGGGTGAGTGTATCACGCGTGATGCGCCCACCACTGGGGAAAAAACAGGGTCTATCACAGGAATATTGAGATCGTGTCATGATACACCTATTGAGAAAACGCTCTAAAAAAATAGAAAGTGTTTGCATTTATGGAAACCCGGCAGATATCGAGCTATGCTAATCGCATTGCTGGATTTGCGATAAACACGGCTGGGGGGTTGACGATCAGAGCCGGTCGACCCGCCTCGCTGCTTCATCGCCGAACCGATCGAGGGATATAATCAATTAATTAAAACTACTTTACGATCAAGAAAAAAGAGGATTTAGAGCATGAAGAAGGATCAATTAGTCGTCGTCACGGGCGGGGGCGGGTTCATCGGAGGCCACCTCGTCGCGGAGTTCCGCCGCCGAGGTTACACCAACATCCGCAGCGTGGATATCAAGCCGTTCGACGAGTGGTACCAGGTGTTCGACGACGTCGAGAACCTCCAGATGGACCTCCAGGAAAAAGCCAACTGTGAGGCCGCCTGCCAAGGGGCGACCGAGATCTACAACCTCGCCGCCGACATGGGCGGGATGGGCTTCATCGAGAACAACAAGGCCCTGTGTATGCTCTCGGTGCTGATCAACACCCACATGATCATGGCCGCGAAGGAAGCCGGCGTGGAAACGTTCTTCTACTCGTCTTCGGCATGCGTCTACAACGGCGAGAAGCAGAAGGACGCCAACGTCGTGGCCCTGAAGGAAGAGGACGCGTACCCCGCCCTCGCCGAAGACGGCTACGGGTGGGAGAAGCTTTTCTCCGAGCGGATGTGCCGCCACTTCCGTGAAGACTTCGGGCTTCTAACCCGGGTGGCGAGGTTCCACAACGTCTACGGCCCCGAGGGCACCTGGGAGGGCGGGCGTGAGAAAGCCCCCGCAGCGATCTGCCGGAAAGTCATCCACGCCAAGGCCACCGGGGACCTATCGATCGAGATCTGGGGCGACGGCCAGCAGACCCGCAGCTTCATGTACATTGACGACTGCATCAAGGGCATCGACCTGATCGCCCACAACAAGATCGAAGAGCCGATCAACCTCGGGTCCAGCGAGCTGGTGACGATCAATCAGCTCGTCGATATCGTCGAGGACATCGCCGGCGTGAAGCTCAAGCGAGAGTACAACCTCAACGCGCCCAAAGGCGTCAACGGGCGCAACAGTGACAACACCCTGATCCAGAAATATCTCAACTGGGAGCCTTCGATCTCGCTGCGCGACGGCATGGCCAAGACGTACGCCTGGATCAACGAGCAGTACATGGCCAAGTACGGCGCCCAGGTCGGGTAGCCCCCCGAAAGGTAGCCGAGCAGTAGCCCCGGAAAGCCGGTTCAACCAGGTGACGTTCTACGCGGATGCCGATCATCACCCTCACCACGGATTTCGGCCCGTCGAGCCACTACGTGGGCCTGATGAAGGGCGTGATCTTGGACACCGCCCCGGGGGCTAAGGTCGTAGACTTTACCCACACGGTACCGGCTCATGACATCGCCGCCGGCGCGGTGTTGCTCGAATCGTTGCTGGGCTATTTCCCCGACGGGAGCATCCATGTCGCGGTGGTCGACCCCGGGGTAGGCGGTCCACGAGCCCCGATCGCGGTTCAGACACGGCGCTGCTTCTGGGTGGGCCCGGACAACGGCCTCTTCACCGAAGTCGCCCAGCACGACCCGGTCACCGGGGTGACCCGATTAACAAACCCCCGCTACCACCGACACCCGGTCAGCCCCACGTTTCACGGCCGCGACATCTTCGCCCCGGTCGCGGCCCACCTGGCCAACGGGGTCCCGCTTGAGCATCTCGGGCAGCCGATCGACGTGCTGGCGCCCCTCGAGTTGCCCCAGCCGATCATGGAAAACGATCAGCTCACCCTCCACGTCGTCTACGCCGACCGGTTCGGGAACCTGGTGACCGATCTGCGGCAAGACCTCTTCGTCCAATGGGCCGGCGCGGACCACCGTGATATCGGGTCGTTCGAGGTGCGGATCGCTCAGACGCGGATCCCCGGTCTAAGCCGGACCTTCAGCGACGTGCCGGTTGGGCAGTGGCTGGCGTATTTCGGCTCGACCGGCCGACTCGAGATCGCGATCCGCCAGGGCAACGCCGCCGAGCAATTGCCCCGCAAGCCAACATCTTACAAGCCGCAGCTGTGGCGATACCCGGCTTCGGTGTAGGGCCGTGTCACGCGATATTTCCGGGTCATACGCCCTGGCGAGCCGCGCGTGTCAGCAAGCGGGTTCCTGATCGAACACCAATTAGGCTCAAGAACCCGCCTCCTCACGGGTGCGGCTCGCTAGGGGGCCAACCCTGCAAACTTGGTCGTGGCCGAGCCCTAGGCCCTGTCGGGAAACTCGTTTTGAGGTCCATGGGTGTGCCACGGGCAGCTGGCCCGCCAGTGCAAACGCCAACAACACAGGTATTCGCACTGGCTGACAAGCAGCCCGTGGCACCCGATCAAAGTTTTCCGACAGTGTCTAAGTGTTTAGAGCGTTTTCTCAATGGGTGTATCATGGCACGATCTCAATATTCCTGTGATAGACCCTGTTTTTTCCCCAGTGGTGGGCGCATCACGCGTGATACACTCACCCAGAAAACACTCTAGTCCCTCAGCACAATCGCATGCGTCCGACGAGCCGCTTGGCGGGACCATGGACCTCGTCTCGCGAGTCGACATCAAGGCGATACCCCGGCCCCCGGCCCAGAGGGGCCGCTTTGCCTGGGGTCCACAGCATTTCAATGGGTCATGCGATCGCCCTGCCATGACCCCGTTGAAACACATGTCATGCTTGAACCCGGAGAAGTCCAATGTTAGGATCCACGGCTTCATTGAACGCTTCGAGGAAGCCGACGCGATCTTGATTTGGCGTAAATGACTTTACGCTAATAATTAACAGATAGGTCGCGGAAAGATTGGAGTTTGTCGTGGCCAAGAAGAAAACCCCTTCACCCCATAAGGCCATCAAGAAAAAGAAGAAGTCTACACCTAAGAAGTCGACCCGGTCGGCTGCGGTCAAGAAGACCAAGAAAACCGCGAAGACCAAAACCACCCGGGCGACCCAGGTGACGGCCAAGGCGACGACCAAAGCTAAGAAAACCTCCGCCAAAGCGGCCAGCAAGGCCTCAGCGCCCCAACCGGTCAAGCGGAAGAAGACCAAGGTCGCTAAGAAAATCAAGAAGACGGCAGCGAGAAAAAACGCCTCAGCGAAGAAGACCGCTGCGAACCGACCAGCCGCCACAGCCGATCGCCCCCCAAAAAGACAACCCCCTAAACGCACGACAGGTCAACGCGCCGGGTCCTCGAAATCGACAGCCCGTGCCACCCAGCCGCAGGTCCTCAACGCCAGCTCCGTGCCACCTCCTGAGCCTCTTAGTGAAGATGATTTGCGTAAGATCAAGTCGGGTTTGCACAAGCGGGACCTCGCACGCTACCGGCAGATGTTGCTCGACAAGCGGTCGGAGATCATCGGCGACGTCCAGGCGATGGAGACCGATGTCCGTAACAAGAACGCCGACGGGAACCTGTCCCACGTCCCGTTGCACATGGCCGATGTCGGGTCCGACAACTTTGAACAAGAGTTCACACTGGGGCTGATGGAGTCGGAGCGTCAAACCCTGCGAGAGATCGACCAGGCCCTGATCCGGATCGAAAAAGGGATCTATGGCGTATGCCTCGAGTCGGGCACCCCGATCGGCAAGCCGCGGCTCACCGCCAAGCCCTGGGCTAAATATTGCATCGAGGTGGCACGCCAGCGGGAGCGGAACCTCAATCGGTTTTAGATGAATGGTCTCAGGGTTGAAGTGCAACACCGGAAGCGGTGAAAACAGGGCATCGGTTCCGTTAAGCTGGGGGGCTGAACTTCAAATTAAAGCAGCCTCGATGCCCTACACTGAGCTTAGCGCCTCCTGCCGTGAGAAGATCGCTCGCCTTGACCCGCCAGGAACCGGGCCACCACGAGATCACCCCGCCGCTCTCACCCACCGTGACCCAGCCGAACAAAAACACCCCCATGACATCTAAAAACTGAGCAAAAACGTGAAAAAATCATGAATTTATGTTATTTTTACGTCTATTAATCGCTCATTTTGCGCAATGATTTCATTATTTATCACCAATTTAATGCTATTTTATCCACAAGAAAACCACCAGACGTGTCTTGAAATCGACAGCCAGCCTCGCCGTTGCCTTCGTCGGATCATTCGATGCACGCCCCCTAGTCGGACCGGCGATACGGTTCACACAACTTGAGGCGATCGGGGGTTTCTAAAGCCGCGGCCCC
Organism: Phycisphaeraceae bacterium; assembly: GCA_965224205.1. GTDB lineage: Bacteria > Planctomycetota > Phycisphaerae > Phycisphaerales > Phycisphaeraceae > CBDCYN01. The sequence goes on along the minus strand of CBDCYN010000013.1, from coordinate 111,465 downwards.
CATGGACCAACGGAGTTTTATGATCATGTTACGTAAATCATTGACTGACATTATCCAACGTCATGCCAGCGGCCATCGTCCCCGACGTCGAACGCGTGTTCACACCAACGCCATCAGCGGGACCTTGGATAAGAATTGGATAAGAAAAGGTAGAATCGCTTGGCGGTGCGTCATGGGATGCGGGTTGGGTTCAATTGTCCTTTCGCCTTGACCCCACGGCATTTACCTGTCATACTAAGTGCCTTGCTGATGGGAGATAAGTGAAACAGATCATCCGAGGTCTCACTAACTATAGATTCATGGTTTAAAGGTTTCATTCAGCTTTAGCATTCACCGATTGATGGATCACACGTGGATAGGGAGCTTCACTCAATGGCCACGGTCACCAAGAAAGAATTGATTGATCATATCGCCACAGCCACAGACCAGAAACGGGTGGTGGTCAAGAAAATTATCCAGAGTTTTCTCGACAACATCATCGTTGAGCTTGGGAAGGGTAACCGCTTAGAATTTCGTGACTTCGGCGTGTTTGAGGTCAAACACCGCAAGGCACGGATGGCTCAAAATCCAAAAACGCTCGACCCCGTGCGCGTCCCCCCGAAACGGACCGTAAAGTTCAAGGTCGGTCGCCTTATGAAACAAACGCTCGGCAACGACGACGCGGCGTCGATCGAGCCCACCACAAACCCCAACGATTCAGCCGTTTCGGTGTGAAATATAATCTTCGGGGGCCTAAGAGCTAGGGCGGCAATCGTTAAATGCCGGTGGACGGTAGCAGTTTAGTCCCCTCACTGAGTACGGGGCGGGGCGATCTGTGTGTGTACGCCACGCAGATACCTTTAAGGTTGAGTGCGTGTTCCACACCCCCCCTTCCCATACTCTTCCCCTCTCAATGCTTGATGGACCGGTTCCAGGTAAGAGCAGGGTAGCCCCGAAGAGGCAAGGATCCGTAAGAAGGGGTTGTTCCCTCGAAAACACCAGAAACCATCCCCCACCCAGCACCATAGGGCGTTTTCTGATTGCCTGTATCGCTTCACACAAGCCGAGCGTGTCAGCAAGCGGGTTCCTCTTGGCGTCCAACCCGCCCCTCACGGTCGCGGCTCGCGGCCAGCGCGATACACTCATTGAGAAAATGCCCTAAAACATGCGTGAAAAGCATACAAACCCCATATTGGGTGCCACTTCTCACACACGGATTTAGACGCTGTTTCAAAAACCATGGACGGGTGCCACTGGCTGCTTGTCAGCCAGTGCGGAAACCAACGGGAGATAGGTTTTGAAACAGCTTGTTAGATACGCGATGCGTTGATACACAGCGCGTCGATCACCCGTTGATCGCGTCCCTGCGGATCTTCTACCCGAATACCCGAAACCAACTTCATCCCGGATGAAAATACCCCATGCCCCGTCTACGCCACGACGGAATCCTCCGGGGCTAGCGCATCGCGGACGCGGTATCATGGATCGCCGTGCTTATCCTCGCCTGCCGACGCAACAGCATGACCTACGGTGTGTTTCCATGAACAGCTGGCCTCACCGGTGGGCGGCCCAACGGGATCGCTTGCAAGCGTCTGATCTGTGGCGGAGCTTATCCGCGTTGGACCGCACCGGCCCCATCATCCGCCACCACCACGACACCTGGGTGAACCTGGCTAGCAATGATTACCTGGGCCTGTCCCAGCACCCCCGTCTCAAGCAAGCCGCCGTAGATGCGATCCAAGAATTCGGCCTCGGGGCCGCCGCCAGCCGGCTGATCAGCGGCACCCTCACCCTCCACGCCCAAGCCGAGCGCCGCTTCGCCCGCTTCAAACACGCCCAAGCCGCCCTGCTGATCCCCACCGGTTATATGGCCAACCTCGCGGTACTCACCGGCCTCGCCCAACGGGGCGACCTGATCTGCCTCGACAAGCTCTGCCACGCCAGCTTGATCGACGCCGCCCGGCTCAGCGGCGCCACGGTGCGGACCTTCCCCCATGGACAAACCCGCAAGCTCACCCGCCTCTTAGAACGTCACGCCGATACCGCCCGCCCCTCTCCCCGCGGCCATGCACCCACCCGCCTGATCGTCACCGAGTCGGTTTTCTCCATGGACGGGGATACCGCCGACCTGCCCGAGCTCTGCGAGCTGGCCCAACGGTTCGACGCTCTGTTGATCGTCGACGAAGCCCACGCCACCGGCGTCCTAGGCCCCACCGCAGCCGGGCTGTGCGAGCTGCAACACGTCAGCGACAAAGTGGGCGTGACCGTAAGCACCGCCAGCAAAGCATTGGGGGCGATCGGGGGGATCATCACCGCCAGCCACGAAGTGATCGATACCCTCGTCAACCACGCCCGCCCGTTCATCTACACCACCGCCGTCACGCCCAGCCAAACCGCCGCGATCATCGCGGCCCTGGACGTGGTCCGCGATGAACCGTGGCGCCGCCAACGGCTCGCCGCCCTGTCACGCCAACTCCACGAGATGCTCATCGAGATCCATTGGCACCACCGCCTGCCCCCGGGCCGCTTGGCGGGCGGCCCCATCTTCTCGCTTCAGCTCGGCTCGCCCCACGACGCCTTAGCCCTATCCGAACACCTGCGGGCCCACGGCTTGTACGTCCCCGCGATCCGTCCCCCCACGGTACCCCCGGGGTCGTCCCGCGTGAGGATCAGCCTAAGGGCAGACCTCGACGACCATCACCTGCCCCAGCTCATCGAAGCCCTGCGTACCTACACCCATCCTGGGTGACAACACGACGTGATTCGTGTACGAGGCGTGTAACTTTTAACTTTTCGGGGTCCAGCGCGTACCCGACGCGGTATTTTGATACGCGATGCGTATACAGCGTTTTCTTGATCTGTGTAGAGCCTGTCTGGATGACGATCGGCCCAAAGAACCCGCTCTCTGACGGTCGCAGCTCGCTGTGAAGCTACCACACCAACTTCGAAACCGCTCTAACCATCGACACCGACCACTTCGCCGCCGCGTTCACGGACCACGCCATGTTGCCACCCGGGATCGGGATACACGCGGGCGAGGGTTAAAGCCGCAATAACCCCAGCCCCGCCCCAACCCCCGGTCACCGCACCCGCACGGGTTTCGACCTGCTGTTGGGGATCGGGACCGGCTTGCCCAAGAGTTTAAACTTCTTCGACAGCGTACGACTCATCGCCAAAAGTGTTGTGTCTTGGAGATACCGTTTGAGTTGTTGGCGGATCGGCTTCCATTGGTCGTGTTGGGGGCACGGCTGATGATCGTTACACGGCTCCATCCCCACCACGCAATGGTCGAGCTGCTCGACCCCGTCGATCATCTCCACGATATCGTAAAGCGAAATCTGGCTCGGTTTCCTCGCGAGGGCAAACCCCCCGCCCCGCCCCTTGGCGCTGGTGAGCAACCCGCGACGGACCAGGTCCTGAAAAATCTTGGCCACAAAATGACGCGGCAGATCCGTCCCCTCGCAAAGCTCGTCGAGCAAGACGTACCCGTCTGGCCTTAGCAGCGCCAAACGGCAAAGGGCCCGGATCGCGTAAGCACAAGCGTTCGAATAGATCATCGATTCTCTCCCTACTGCGGCGGATCGCGATATCCACGCATCCACCGACGGTTCAGAATAAGAACTTGATACGGGTCTGGACAGCTTGGGTGGCCCCAACGGGGGGAGGTCGGTTGTGCTCGATGTTCGATCATCGGATAGAGGTGATAACGGCTCGTGGCAGCTCCTGATCGTCACGGGACCATCGATCGATCGGCAACCCGACCTTGAAACAAATCTATATTACACCACCCATCCACACACCGCACGCCGCACGCCACACAGGCAAACGGTTCATCCCTCAACCCGGCGCACACGCTCACAGACGCCGGGTCATCACCCTGACCCATCTCGGATGATCTGGCGACACGAATCGTGTACCCGGTAAGGCGAGCCTCAGAGCCGGAGGCATGATCGACGCGACCATTACACACACGACGCATATCTTCAGTTTCTACCCGGGAGGATTCGGAGATTTCACGATAAACCGAAAAAATCTCACACAAGGCATCCAACCCCACGACCTGCCCGTATCTCATCATATAAAACGACACGCACCGTCAGCGTACGGCGATTTCAGCCATGGTTCCGACTCATACAGCCCAAGGATCGGCACGCGCCGCCCGGGTTAGCCTATACTTGTTATGCTACCTCGGCGTAAAATCGACAAGGGAACCCCCACCGATGCCCACCCGTTTTGCCCGAATCTATTTCATCTTCCTGCTGCCGGTATTCCTGTCACCGCTCGGGTTCCAGGGCCGGGCCTTGGCCCAACGAGCCCCCACCGAAACCGATCGTTCAACCGAAGGGATCAAGCTCGATTTCCCCGAGAACATGGAGATCAAAGCCCTGGTGCAGTACGTCAGCCAAAGGCTGGGGATCAACATCCTCTACGACGAGCAGATCGGCAACCGGCGGGTCACAATCCAGACCCCGCAATCGATCCCCCAAGACTCTCTGCTGGGCCTGCTCGAAAGCGCGCTGCGGATGAAGGGCCTGGCCCTGGTCGACGGCGAGCAACCCGGCTGGAAACGGATCGTCCCCGCCGCCAACCTCGCCGCGATCGCCCTATCCCCCGACGAAACCGATCAGCGTTTACGCGCTGCAGATGCCTCAAAGACCACCGCCGTGACCCGGGTCTTCCAACTCACCCACGCCGACGCCAAGCAGGCCGAAGCCGCGATCAAACCGTTCCTCACCCAACCCGGGGCCAACACCCTTAGCCTCGATAGCCAACGGGTGCTGATCGTCACCGACTACATGTCCAACATGCCCCGTCTGGCCCAGCTCGTGCGCCTCATCGATCAGCCCGGCCAGCAGGTCGTCATCCGTGTCCTTACGGCCCAACACCAAGAGGCCGCCGGCCTAGCCCAAGAGGCCCAAAAAACAATGCAGGCTAAGTTGAACGCCGAGGCCAGGGTCCGCGGCAGCGGCCAACCGTCCGACGGCGTCGTGATCCTCCACCACGAGCGCACCAATCAGGTCGTGGTGGTCGGGCCCCAGAACCGGGTGGGCGAAGCGATCGACCTGCTCGAATCCCTCGACGTCTCCCTGGACCTCACCCCCCACGTCTACCGGTTCCAGGTCGCCTCCCCCCAGCGGGTCGATGAGCTGGCCCAGGAGCTGATCGGCCCCGTCGCCGCCAAGACCATGTACCGCTCCGTGGCCGATGAAGACGCAAAGATGCTAGTCGTGACCGCCACCCCGCAGATCCACGACCGGATCGAATCCCTCAAGGCCGAGCTCGACGTCGCGGCCCCCGAATCCCAAAGCCCGATCCGTATCTACAAGCTCGTCAACGCCACCGCCGCCGACGTGCTCGACACCATCCGCGCGATCGAAACCGACGACGGGCTCTACGCCACCGTCGGGCCCGACGCCACCCCCGCACCCGGCCAAGCGCCCTTATCCCCACAGCGGATCACGCCACCCCCCGCCCCGCCCACGGCCCAAGGCCTGCCGGCTACCGGCCCGCGCCAACCCCAACCCCCACCGGATGCCTCCGGACCCGCGCCCCACGCCGTGCGGTCCAACCGCGCCACCGTCACCGCCGACGTCAACACCAACAGCATCATCGTCGTAGCCGACCCCCAGACCCAGGTGATCTATGAGCGGTTGATCCGCGTGCTCGACCAGCGACGCCCTCAGGTGCTCATCGAGATCACCATCGCCACCATCAACACCACCGATGACTTCGAGCTGGGGGTCGACATCGCCGCCGCCGGCCGCGCCGGGGCCACGCGGCTGCTGTCGTTGAGCTCGTTCGGGATCAGCGACGTGGCCGAGGACTTCACCGGGGCGATCTCGATCGACCCCGGCCGTGGCTTCAACGGGGCCGTGCTCGAGTCCGACATCGCCGACGTCGTGATCCGGGCCCTGAAAACCGATACGAAAGCCAACGTGTTGTCCGCGCCCAAAATCCTCGTTAACGACAACGCCACCGGCACGCTCACCAGCGTCGAGGAGCAACCCACCGAGGCCACCACCGTCACGCAAGGCAACCCGACGCTCACCTCGTTCAGCGGGTTCGTCGAAGCCGGCACGACCATCTCGGTCACCCCCCACATCAGTGACGGGGATTACTTGAGCCTCGAGTACTCGATCTCCCTCAACAGCTTCACCGGATCGGGCGGCGACGGCATCCCCGCGCCCCGCCAGACCGATTCGGTCGAAAGCGAGGTCACCGTCCCCGATGGGCACACCATCATCGTCGGGGGGTTGACCCGCAAGACATTCACCCAGACCGTCGAAGCCGTCCCGATCCTCGGGCAGATCCCCCTGCTCAAATACCTGTTCAGCCGCACGGATCAGAAAGACTCCCAAACCACCCTGTTTGTGTTCCTGCGCCCGGTGATCCTCCGCGACGACCTGTTTGAAGACCTAAAATACCTCTCGCAGCGGCAGACCGAGCTGGCCGGGATCCCCGGGGATTACCCCGCCAGCGAACCCCTGATCATCGAATAACCCGCCAACGATAGAGAAAGCCAACAACCCATGACCCCGCCATCGCTGAGCAACATCCGCGACCGTTTCTGGTCCCTGCTACCCCAGGGCAACGACGCGGCCTCGCAGACCGACGACCCGGCCGGCGGGTCTCTGCTCATAGCCGCAATGGAATCGGGCCTTGAAGAAGATCAGATCGCCCGCGCGTTCGCCGCCGCCGCCGGGCTGCGCTACGTCGAGGACCTCTCGCCGATGCAGCCCAGTGAGCCGTTCGCCGAACGGGTCCCGATCGGCTTTGCCCGCCGCCACGCCGTCCTTGGGTTCACCAGTGAAAGCGAAGACGACCGCCTGCCCGTGGCGATCCCCGGGCCCGACGTGTGCGAACACCTCGATATCGTCTCGCGGTTCCTCGACCAGCCGGTCGAGCCGATCCTGGCCCCGCGGTCGCAGATCCTGGCCAAGATCAACGCCGTCTACCAGCAACGCGACCACCAGGCCCAGCGGTTCATCGATAACCTCGGCGAAGAGGTCGAGGTCCTCGCCCCCGACGCCGTCACGAGTCGCGAAGACCTGCTCGACGTCTCCGACAAAGCCCCGGTCATCCAGCTGGTCAACGCGGTCTTTTTTGAAGCCGTCAAGCTCATGGCCTCCGACGTGCACATCCAGCCCTACGAAGACCGCCTCGTCGTGCGTATGCGCATCGACGGGGTGCTGTCCGATATGTTCGACCTGCCCAAGCCTCGACAAGAAGAAGTGATCAGCCGGATCAAGGTCATGGGGCGCATGGACATCGCCGAGAAGCGGATCGCCCAAGACGGCCGGGCGACCGTCCAGGTCGGCGACCGGCTGATCGACCTGCGCATCTCCGCGATCCCGTCGAGCCTCGGCGAGCGCGTCGTCATCCGCCTATTGGACAAAAGCTCGCGGCTGTACACCCTCGAGGAACTGGGCATGGACGCCAAGGCCCTGGCGTCGTTCCAGAAGCTGATCAAGGTCGAGCACGGGCTGATCCTCGTCACCGGCCCCACCGGCAGCGGCAAGTCGACCACGCTCTACGCCGCCCTCCAAGAAATTGACGCCAAGCAGCGCAACATCCTCACCCTCGAGGACCCGATCGAGTTCCAGCTCGACGGCATCAGCCAGACCCAGGTCAGCGAGAAAAAAGGCATGACCTTCGCCGACGGGCTGCGCAGCGTGCTGCGACAAGACCCGGACGTGATCATGGTCGGCGAGATCCGCGACCACGAGACCGCGGTCATGGCGATCCAGTCCGCGCTGACCGGGCACCTGGTGTTCTCGACCCTGCACACCAACGACGCGGCCAGCGCCGTGACCCGGCTATTAGACCTAGGGATCGAGCCGTACCTGGTCGCCAGCTCGGTCGTGGGCGTGCTGGCCCAGCGACTGGTGCGGCGTGTGTGCTCGAAGTGTGGCCAGCCCGACCCGGACGCCGCCGACCGTGTCCACCAGGTGGGGCTGTGCCCGAAGCAGACCGATACGAGCGGGATCATGCACGGCACCGGCTGCGACGCCTGCCGCCACACCGGCCACCGCGGCCGGATCGGTGTGTTCGAGTTGTTGGCCATTGACGAGACCGTCCGCCAGCAGGTCCAGGCCCGGGCCACAGCCACGAGCATCAAGCTCGCCGCGGTCGAGAAGGGCATGGACAGCCTCGCCGACGACGCGGTCCACAAGATGCTCGCCGGCGTCACGACCCTCGATGAGGTGATGCGCGTCGCCGCGAGGATGGAGAGTTGAGATGGCGGTCTATGCGTACAAAGCGATGAACGCGGCTTCGTCGACCCCGGTGGCCGGGACCGTCACCGCCGATACACCCCGACAGGCACGCGACCAGCTCCGTGCCCAGGGCCTGGCCGTCCTCCAGATCGCCGCCCAAAAAACCTCATTGCGGTTCAGCAAGCTGCCCGCGTTGCGCCTGCGGAAGCGCAATACCGCCGCGGTCACGTCGTTCTTGCGTGAGCTATCGACGCTGCTGAGCGTGGGGGTGCCGATGCTCGAAGCGATCGACACGGTCGTCAAGCAACACCAGGGCGGGTTCCGCACGGTCCTATTGATGCTGCGCGAACGGGTCGCGTCGGGCACGGGCCTGGCCGAGGCGCTGCGCGAACACCCCGACGAGTTCGACGCGCTGTGCGTGAGTATCACCGAGGTCGGCGAAGATTCGGGGACGCTCGAATCGTCGCTAGAACGGCTAGCCGGGTTCCGCGAGCGGTCGTTGCAGCTCAAGAACCGGGTGGTCACGGCGTTGGTCTACCCGTGCCTGGTGCTGGCCACGGGGGTGTTGGTGAGCGTGTTTCTCATGACGTTTGTGGTGCCCAACCTGCTGGCGACGCTGCTAGAAGCCGGCCGACCGCTGCCGATGGCCACGCGCGTGGTCAAAGCGATCAGCGACGGGATGGTCTACGGGTGGTGGGTGATCTTACTCGCGGTCGTCGCGGTGATCCTCGCGATCACCTACGCCGCCCGCAGCGAGAAGTTCCGCCACCGCTGGGACCGCTGGGTGCTGAATATGCCGCTCGTGGGTGATATGACCCGCAAACAAGCGATCTCCCGGATCGCGTTGACGATCTCGACCCTGATCAAGAGCGGGGTGGTGTTTGAGCGGGCGGTGCAGATCGCCGCCAACGCGACGCGGAACACCGTGCTGCGGCAGGCGCTCGAGCACTGTAAAACCTCGGTCCGAAGCGGGCGCGAGATCTCGACCGCCCTCGAAGAGTCCGGCTGCTTCCCCCCGCTGGTCGTGCGCGTGTTCGCGGCGGGGCAGAACGCGGGGCGACTTGACGAGATGCTCGACCGGCTCCACCACGACTACGAGCAGCAGGTCACAACCGCGTCGCAACGATTGACCAGTATCCTCGAGCCGGCGTTGATCCTCGTGCTGGCCGTGATTGTAGGATTCATAGCCTTTGCAACCTTCATGCCTATTTTGGAAGCCGGTGATGTACTGTAATCGTCCAATCAATCTGGTCCGCGACACCTGTCGCCGCGGGTTTTCGTTTATTGAGGTGATGGTCGTGGTCGTGATCATCGGCCTGCTAGCCGGGGCGGTGGCGATCCAGGTCAGCGACTACGTCGACAAGGCCAAGCGCAACCGCGCCCGGTCGGACATCGCCACGATCGTCAACGCGGTCGAGTCGTACTACGCCGACGAGGGTCGCTACCCCACCAACGACGAGGGCCTCGACGTATTACCCATCAAGAGCAAGACCGACCCGTGGAAGCGGCCGTACCAGTACAACCAACCCGGGCGCAGCGAGCCGTTCGACGTCATCAGCTACGGCGCCGACGGGCGCGAAGGCGGCGACGACGCCAACGCGGACATCACCAGTGAACAACTCGAGGAATAACGGTGCACCCGAGGCAGCGACGACATCCCGGTTTCACGCTGTTGGAGGTGCTAGCGGTGATCGTCATTCTGGCGTTCCTGGCCGCCGCGGTATCGGTGACGGCGTCGGGCTTTTCGGGTTCGGCGAAGATGGAAGACGCCCTCGACCGGTTGGTGTTTATCGATCACCTGACCCGACAACATGCGGCGCGTTTCGATCAGCCGTCTGAGGTGGTCTTGGACCTACGCCAGGGGACCATGACCCGCCAAAACTCTGAGGGCCAGAAGATCAGACACAGCCACCGGCGAGCTTTGCCTCAGGGGTACCACATCAAGCGGGTCAAGGTGCCCGGGGGTGAGGTGTCGTCGGGGAAGGTATCGATCCCGTACTCGCCGATGGGGCATACGCCGACGTATGCGGTCCACGTCGCTGGGCGTGACGGGCGCCAGCGGTGGGTGCTTTTCGCGGGGATCACCGGCCAATCCATCCTACTAGACGATGAGAAGAACCTTGCGGACCTATTCAAAATCTTGGCCGGTTAGAACAACGGTGCCGCATCGGCCAGTGGGCTTGACCCTGATCGAGGTCATCGCCGGTTTGGCGCTGCTGGGCTGGCTGCTGTCAGCGGTGGTCTTGGCCAAGGCCCGGCACACCCGGCAGCTGGCTGAGTCGAACCGACAGCTCGAAGCGATCGAAGCCGCTGACCTGTTGCTGGCGCGGTGGTGGGCGGTTAAGGACGATATCCCCCTGCCGCGGTCGGGGCGGGGCCGGGTGCCGGGGTCTGATCTTTGGCACTGGCGGGTAACGCCCTTGGCCCGCGATGAAGCCGATGCGCTGGGCATCGAAATCGTTCGGCTGCAGATCAGCGACGGGCGTTGGGACCCGCAGACCCCTCCGGCGGTCGAGGTCGATCTTGTCCTGCCCGTCGAACCGATCATGGGCCCCGACACGGTTGGCTTAGACCAGGCAACCGACCGGGACCCCGCCGCCCCCCCGACCACCAACGCAGGCCCCGTCGCCACCGACGACCGCCGTCGCGTCCGAAAGAGGGGCAGCCAATGAAACGGGTTTGGGTTTATAGCGGCGGTGCGGCGACAGCGGATCATCGATCGAAGGACCGGGGGTCGGTGTTAAATGTGGATGGCGGTTGCACCCCGTGGCGACGCGATGCGTTTACGACCCTCGAGCTGCTGGTCGCGACCGCTTTGGCGGCGTTGCTGATGGTCGGGGTGCTGCACGTCACCGCTTCGATCCGCCCCCCCCACGACCACGATCGGGCCGGGAGCGTTAACGGCGGTTGGACCCGGCACCTCGTGCAGCAACTGACGTGGGATCTGACCAACGCCCGGACCCTCGAGCTGGGCGAAAACCAAGTCACGCTGACCGGGTATAGCTTCCTCAACAAACCAGGGACACGATCTCGTCGACGCGGCCAGCGGTCAGCGAGCAGCAGCCACCAGCCGGTGCGGGTCGCGTACGTGCTGCGGGGACGGTGGTTGGTCCGGCAACAGACGAACCTCAGCGAGCTGACCAACCGCAACACGGTCTCGACGCTGTTGTGCGGCAACGTGACCGGCTTTGAGATACAAACGGCAGACGAGAGCGTGATCCCCACGGGGCCCTTGGGCGGCGCAACCCAAGACGGGCCGGTGCCGATCCCCAACACGGTCCGGCTCGTCATGGCATGGATGGATAACGAGGCAGCCCGCGACGCGTCGCCGCGGAGACTCGACCAAGAGATCGTGATACCGTGATGACTTTACCCACAGCTCAGCCAACCCGCCGCGGTTTCGTTCTGCTGATGACCCTGCTGCTCATCGGTGTCGCGGCGGTGGCGTTGGCGGGGGTGAGCCGCGCGAGCCTCGCCCGGCAGCTAGACGCGTTGCACGCCCAACGCGATCTCCAGAGGCGTTGGGGCACGCTTACGTGTCAGTGGGCGGTGCTGCCGCGGATCACCGATACCTTGTCAGCGGTCGAGAAAGAATCGCTCATGCCCGTGACCGAATGGCTGGGGTCCCTGCCGCTGACGGGCCAGCGGTTCGACCTGGTGTTGGCCGACGAGCAGGCCAAGCTCGACGTCGCGGCGCTGGCCCAGCGGGTGGGGGTTAGCCGCGCTGAGCGCCGGGTCCACGGGTTGCTCCGAGAGGCCGGCTGCGACGTGTCGGTGCGGCTGCGCCCCGTCGCATCGCAACAGGATCGGCTTGCCCCGATCGGCAGCTTGGCGCAGGTCCTGCCCGCCGCGTCACCGCGGAGCCTGTTCGAGCCCCACCGGGGACCGGCTGTGGCCCCGACCCGCTACATCACCTGCTGGGGCGGGGGTAAGGTCAATTATCAACGAGCCCCGGGACCCGTCCTGCACGCTTGTTTAGAGGGCGCGTTGACCCGCCTGGAGATCGGTGAGCTTATCTCACTGCGTGACGAGATCCCGGACCTGGATCTACCGAAGCTAACGGCGAACCTAGACTTTAGTAAGGACAAGAAAACCGCGATGGCCCAGCTGCTCACGGACCGGTCCTCGTTCTACTCGCTGCGGGTGAGCGTCCGTGACGACAAGCGGGTTTGGCATAAGCTGAAGGTATCGCAGATCACCCAAGAGCAAGCGTCGGGTCAACAAGGTCAACCGCAAGGCCAATCTCAGGATCCACCACAACAGGATCCACCACAAGAGGCCGGCGGGTCTACGGGCCACACGCCTGTAGCAAGCTTCGCCTGGTAGCGACCCCATGATGGACCAGGATTGATGGATCAGAACCGCTCATGAATACACGCACGATAAGGTCCTTGTTGTGGCTGGCCATGGCGGCGTTCTGCGCAGCCGCGGTCCTGGTGCTGGCCGTTTCGATCGGGCGGCAGCCTCAACCCTCGCAGGCGGTAACCCCTCCGGTGACACGGGACGCCCGCGGGATCGATCCCCAGGTTTCAGCCCTGCCCACACTCGCGGAGTTTGAAGGCGTGTGGGGTCTTGACCTGCAGAGGCCCCTGTACGACCAGCCCGTCGCGGCGGCTCCGGCGGCGGGGGCGGCGCCCACCGCCAAACGCGCAGCGCGGCTGCCGTACCGGCTGCTGGGGACCGCGATCGAGCCCGGGCACAACCTGGCGATGCTGTCAGCGGACAACGGCCGGATCGAATTCAAAGCGGTCGGGGACCGGGTAGGCGACGCGGAGGTAATCCAGATCACCCGGGGCACCGTGACCCTCACCTACCGGGGCAAGCAGGTGCAGCTGTCAGCAGCGAAGAAAGGATCCACGCCGTGAAGACCGGGCGCGTCAACGTCATCTTCGTTACCGACCAAGCCTGGTCCGTGGGCGTGGCCGAGGCGGGCGGCGTGTCGATCGTGGGGTTGCCCCCCGCAGACCCACCCGTCCCTGCCCAGCAGGCGGCGCGGGGCTTACGAGAGTTCCTCGATCAATCCGGCTATGACGGCCACGGGGTCGTCCTGGCCATCCCCTCATCTTGGTGCCTATGTGCAGCGATTGAGACCGACGAGCTTCAACTCAAACCGACCCCCGAGGCGTTGACGTTTAAGCTCGAGGATCAGCTGCCCGTCGCGGCCGAGGAGGTGGTCGCCGATTTCGTGACCACCCCCAAGCGGGCGTTGGGCGTGGCGGTCTGTATCGACCGGCTTGGCCCGTTGGTTGAGTGTCTCGAAGATCACGGCGTCGCGGTGCAGTACATCTGCCCCACCGCGATGCTCGCGGCCCAAGGCGCAACCCCGGTGCAACCCGGTCACGATCCACGCGTGGCGTTGTGGGCCAACGGCGACGCCACGGAGATGATCACCTTCGACGCTCAACAACCCGCCTCGTGGTACCACCTGCGGTCCAACCGGCAGGCCGTCAAGCTCGCGTTCGCCGCCCTGGCGGTCAATGCCGATGCCCCGCCGGCGGTGACCACCCACGGCGTATCGGGCGACGTGACCCGTTCGCTAGAGACCCTGGCCAGCGGGTGGACGGTCACCGGGGATGGCCAGCAGCTCGAACCGGCCGCGGCGGCCACGGCGGGTGAGGTGTTAGCGGGTCGGATCAACCCCTGGATCAACCTGCGTCGCGGCCCGCTGGCGGTGCGCGACCCGCTGCGGCAGGTGCGCCTGCCGTTGAACTGCGCCGTGGCAGCGGCGGCGGTGTTCCTGATCACGGTCAATCTTGTGCTCTTCTGGCAGACCCGTCAGCACCACGACACGATCGGCCGCCACGCGACCCTCCAGGAAGTGATCTTCACCGAGCTGTTCCCGGGCCGCCGGGTGCCGCTAAACGTCCGGTCCAGGCTCGCCAGCGAGAAGCGGCACCTCGAGGCCATCAAGGGCCAGTCGACCCCACTGGCGAACCAGGCGTCGACCCTGAATACGCTATACCAGGTGCTGCGCGGCCTGCCGGCCGACGCGCGGTTCCGCGTCTCCGACCTGAGGCTAGGCGGCGACCGGCTCGACCTCTCGGGGCAGGCACGGTCTCACAGCCAGGCCGACGCAGTCGCCAACGCATTGAACCAGCACAGCCCGTTCGTGGTCAGCCAACCCAGCACCGAGCAGCTGCCCGATGGCGGGGTCGTGTTCAAGATCACCGGGCAGAAACAGATCCCGACAGCGCCGGCGACCTCACTAGCCGGAAGGGATATCCGATGAAACCGACTCAACGCCTCTTCACCGCGGCCCTGGTCGTGAACCTGGCACTGGCGTTGTCCGCGGCCTGGGGCTACTACAGGTGGACCCACACCCACGGCGCCGCTCAATCCGCTGTTGAAGAAACCCGCACCTGCCGCGGCCTGGCCGCCCAGATCCGCGCTTTGGATAGCCGTCCCACACAAGCCGACTCCCAGGAGATGCCGATCCAAGACCTCACCCGCCGCATCGAGCAATCCGCCGCTGATGCGGGGATCCCGATGGCGAGCCTGGTACGGATCTCGCCCCAACCCGCCAGCCGGATCGGCGACACGCCCTACAAGACAAAATCAACGCAAGTCCTGCTCCAACGCGTGTCCCTGCGCCAGGTCATCTTGTTCCACCACGCGTTAGAGACCCAGGGCGTGGGCCTGCTGGCCACCGGCCTGCGCCTGGCCGCCCCACAACCCAGCAACGCCAACGGCCTGTGGACCTCTGAATCGACGCTCACCCACGTCGTCTATAGCCCAACCACCCCCAACCCACGGAGGGATCAAGGATGACGCAACCCAACCGCTCTTTATCGGCCGCGTTACTGGCAGCGACGGTCGCCGTCTTGATGGTAGGGTCCGCCCCGGGCTGCGAATCGACGCAGGCCAACAACGGGCCCGATTACCAGACGATCGCCGACTACCCCAACCGCGACACCCCCACCGCTCAACAGGAAAACGCCGCAGCGGTTCAGCTGCTCAAAGCCGGTGAATTCGAACAAGCCCAGCAGCGGATCAAGGCCGCCCTCAAAGCCGACGTCACCTACGGCCCGGCCCACAACAACCTCGGCAAGATCTACTATCTCCGGGGCAACTACTACCTGGCCGCGTGGGAATTCCGTTACGCCATCAAGCTCATGCCCCACCAGCCCGAACCGCTCAACAACCTCGGCCTGGTCTTCGAGGCAGTCGGCAAGCTCGACGACGCCGTGGCCCAATACGACAAGGCCCTGCTGATCCAGCCCGACAACCCGCAGATCATCGGCAACTCCGCCCGCGCCCGCTACCGCCGCGGCGACCGGGGCGACGAGATCAAAGAGATCCTCTCGCAGCTAATCCTCAAAGACACCCGTCCGGCGTGGACCCAGTGGGCCAGGCAGAAGCTGGCGCTGATGCGGCCGATCGATCCGCCACCTGCCCCGTAGCTTCAGCTTCGTTGTGGATCAGGCGTTGACCGGCGAGGGGTCGGTCTAAAACATAGCCGAGGTCGATATACAGCGGTTTTGAAGATGGTGTAGAACTTCACCACGAGCCGCGACGGTCATGCAGCGGGCCGACCGCCAAAGGCATCCGGATCGGTCTTGTATTCGCATCGCGTATCAAGGTGCCGCGTCGGGTGCGCTCTGAACCCTGAAAAAATGACCTGCCGCATACACGAATCGTGCCGCAATTTTATCCGCGATAGGTATATCCACCGTACACCCGTCGTGAAAACGCCGTCGACCAACGCGTCAAACGCGGTTGCCCTCACGCCGCCGTCGCAGTATCAGCGGAGCGGCCAGGCCCACGACCACCACTGACCCCGGCTCCGGGACGGCCACCAAACCCGTGGTCAGGTTCGACGTGAAATACGTCTTCCCGAAACTGGCTTGAAAGAGGATAAAGTCCACAAAGTTGACCTCGTTATCGTTATTGAAGTCGCCCGTCGTCCATGTCCCAGCACCCCCGAAGCTGCCCTGCATCACGATAAAGTCCACAAAGTTAACCGCCCCATCTCCGTTGACGTCGCCCGTGCCGGTCGCCACGAGCCGGACCACGTCATCAACGGGGTCGATCAAGGGCACCAGCGCCACCGGGCCGTCGTCGAGCAGGAAAACGTCACCGGTGAACATATCGAAATTGTTGGTGATCTCACCGGCCGCCAGGATCGTGAACATGTCCCCGAAGTTGGGGGTGAACCCGTTGATGAGGTTGATCTCCAGGGTCCCGCCCAGGTCGACCGTGCCGGTCGCGTTGACCGTATCGTAACCCACGCCCGGCGTCAGGCCGCCGATCTCGACCTCGAACGTGGCGGTCGTGTCGAACTTGAGGTTCTCGGCGTCGACCATCGCGGGGCTTGCTCCCGGGCTGAATCGATCCGCGAAACGGACCGTCCCGGTATACCCCCCGGTGCCGGTCACCGCCGCGGCGAGGGTCAGCCCCGTGCCGCTGCCGGCTACCGTGCCGCTGTTCTCCACGCCCACGCCCACCGTGCCGTTGCCGCCTAGGGTCGACCCGTTAGCGACAATCAGCGTTCCCGGCCCGGTCATCGCTGCTCCGACATTGACCGTGGCTGACCCCTCGATGATCAGGTCTTCAGTCAGGGTGGTGACGCTCCCATTGATAAAGATTGCGGCTGTGCTGAGGGTTGATGCGGAACTCAGTAGGGAGGTCTCGTTCACGTTCAGTGCCGCGCGCTGGATCAACTGTGGGGCGCTATAGCTGCCGCCCCCGACAAGATTCATAGTCCCGTCGTTTTCCAGGCCATCAAAATCCATGATGAACGTTCGCCCCGCCCCGATGACGTTGAGTGTCCCCGCGAAATTCAAGAGCCCCTCAAGATTAGACGCCACCCGCACGTCGCTACTGGTCGCAAAGACCTCGCCGTTGTTTGAAGCCCCATCCAAGTCCAAGAACTGCGACGGGTTGAGCACCAGCTCGCCGTCGATGGCGGAGATGAATCCGTTGTTTACCAGCCCCGACGACGATACCGTGCCGCGTCCAACGATCGTCCCGTCGTTCGTCAGCGCATCGCCATCGATCGTGCCGCCGTTGAGCGACGCCGTGCCCCCCAGGGTCCAGCCCACGAATGAATTGATCGTCAGCTGCCCGCCGGCGTTGACGGTGACGGTCCCGTCATACCGGCCGTTGTCCGGGTCGATGCTGCCGGCGTTGAGGGTCAGCGGCGCGTTGAGCGTGAGGTTAGTATCCTCACTGACCCCGTCCATATCGTAGACCGTGACCCCGATCGTCGTCGCCG
Organism: Phycisphaeraceae bacterium; assembly: GCA_965224205.1. Classification (GTDB taxonomy): domain Bacteria; phylum Planctomycetota; class Phycisphaerae; order Phycisphaerales; family Phycisphaeraceae; genus CBDCYN01. Next base: position 94,056 of record CBDCYN010000013.1, on the reverse strand, counting down.
ACTCGACGGTCGCATCGCCGTTTTGGTGGATGGTCCCAACCCCAAGGTAGCTGCCGCCGTTGTACGTCGTCTGTTGAGGCAGGGACAGGTCGCCGTTCACCGTCACCGCGGCTGTGGTATTGAACGTCGCCTGCCCATCGATCGTTGATGAGCCCTCCACCTCCATCGCCCCGGAGACGGTCACCATCGGGCTATTAAGCGAGCCATCGTCAATCACGGTCGTGCTGCCGGCTACGAGTTCTAAACCGTTAGCTGCGATGATCGTGGCCCCGTCATCGATCACCGTCACCCCCCTCAATTCCGCGGCGCTGGCGTCCAGCAGCGTCAGGTTCGCTGGCGATTCCACGAACAGCTCACCGTCTGAAACGAACCCGATATCACTGGCCGCGTCGCCCAGGGTCAGGTTACCGGTCGCGGTGATCCGCGACCCGGCTGCGGCGTTGATCCGCCCCTGGACTGAGCCGTGACCCGAGAGGTTATCGTTATTGCTTAGCGACACCCCGTTGGCCGAGATCAGCTGCCCCCCCGCCAGGGTCGTGCTTGCGCCCAGGGACGCAGCGGTCGAATCCAGGAGCGTGACGGTATGCGGACCAACCTCCAGGGAGCCGGCGTGGGCGACCCCCGCGGAACTCGCCCCATTCCCTAGGGTCAGACCCCCCGTGGCGACGATCGAGCTCGAAGCCGAGCCGCTGAGGTGGCCCTGGACCTGTCCGGAGCCGGTCAGCGAGCCCTGGAGACGCATGCCATTAGCGGCGATCAGCGTTCCCCCATCGATCGTGGTATCGCCCAGCAACCGAGCGAGGTTGGAGTCCTCAAGCGTGACCGTGTGGGACCCGACGCCCAGGGAACCCCGGGTGAGGAACCCGGAAAAAATGGACGGGTCGCCCAAGGTGAGATTACCCGTGGCGACGATCGACGAGCCGGCTTCACCGTTCACCGTAGCGTCGACCTGTCCCGAACCGGTCAGCGACCCACCGCTGGTGAGCATGACCCCGTTGCCAGCCACGAGTGCCCCGCCATTAAGGGTTGTCGTGCCCCCTAGTTGAGCGGTGTTAGCGTCGTTGAGTGTCACGGTGTTCGCCCCAACCGCTAGCGCCCCCGCGGTGACAAACCCGTCGGAGCGGGCCGCGTCACCCAGGGTCAGGTTCCCGCCCGGGGTGATGGTCGAGCCCGCAGCCACATCGACCGGGCCTTGGACCGTACCGTTCCCAGATAACGCGGCCCCATTCACGAGCCTCAGCCCGTTGGGGGCGATGATCGTGCCGCCGTCGAGTGTGGCCTGGCCGCCATCGAGCTCGGCAAATACCGAATCATTCAACGTGACCGTGTGCGTGCCCACGTCGAGGCTGCCCCCCGTGACAAAACCTTGAGGATCCGTGCCATCGCCCAAGGCCAAGCTACCCGTGGGGGTGATCGTCGACCCGTTTTGGCCGTTGATCTTGGCCGCGATCGTGCCGGTGCCGGTGAAACTCGAGCCGGGGGCGAACTCGATCGTGTCGCCGCTGAACCCCGACCCGGTGCCGCTGACCGCGCCCTCAAACCGCAGCGTCCCGGGGCCGCCGGCGATGGTGCCGTTATTCGTTAGATCCGCCGTGACCGTCCCGTGGCCCGAGATGGTCCCGGTGAGGTTGATGCCGTTGGGGGCGGACAGGGTCCCGCCGGCCAGATCAGCGTTGCCGTTGATCTCTACCGGATCGGCGTTTTGGAGGATCAGCACAGCGCCCGCTTCGGTGCTGATCAACCCGTCGGTGGAAAACCCGTTGCTATCGGTCGCGTCGCCCACCGTCAGGGTGCCGCCCGAAGCGGTAACCGACGACCCGACCGCGCCCGAGAGCTGGGCCTGGACCTGCCCCGAACCCGACAGCGAACCCAGCAGGGTCAAGCCGTTGGCCGCGACCACGGTTCCCCCGTTGAGCGTTGAGTCGCCACCGAGGGGGACTGAATCGCTGTCCAGCAGCGTCAGGGTGCTGGCGGGATCGGCGCCGACGCCGCCCAGGGCGATGACCCCGTCCGTCGCGGCCGCGTCCCCGACCGACAGGTCCCCGCCCAGAGCGGTGAGGGTCGACGAGCCGGTGGCGTTGACCGTCGCTTGGACCTGCCCGAAGCCGTTCAAGACACCGGTGAGGGTGATCCCATTGGCCGCGATCAGCGATCCGCCGCCAAGTTGGGTCAGGCCCCCGAGCGTGGCCGTGTCGGCGTCGTCGAGGGTCACGGTGTGGGCGCCGACGTCGAGCGTGCCGTTGGAGTCGAACCCTTGATTGCTAGCGTCACCTAAGACCAGCGCCCCTGTGGCGGTGATCACGGCGCCGGGCTCGTTAATAATCTTGGCGACGACCGCGCCGTCGCCGGCAAACCCGCCCATAGAACCAAACTCGATCGTGTCGCCGGTGAACCCGGCCCCGCTGCCCATGACGATCCCGTCGAACCGCAGCGTCCCCGGCCCGCCGGCGATCGTGCCGTTGTTGGTCTTTAGATCGTTACCCACCGTGCCGGTGCCCGACAAGACGTCGCCGGTACCCAGCGCCATACGCAGCACCGGGGAAAGGAGGGTGCCGCCGTTAAGGATCGTCTCGCTGCCCAGCGTCGCGGCGTTGGCATCGAGCAGGGTCACCGTGTGCGAGCCGACGTCCAGCACCCCCTGCATCGAGAACCCGGACGTGCTCGCGGCGTTGCCCAGGGTTAGGTCGCCCGTGGCCGTGATCGTCGAACCGGCTTGACCGGCGATCCGCGCATCGATCGTGCCGGCGCCGGTGAACCCGCCGGTGGAACCGAACAAGATGCGGTCACCGGAGAACCCGGCCCCGGCGCCGATGACGAGACCGTCGAACCGCAGCGTCCCCGGCCCGCCGGCGATCGTGCCGTCATTGGTCTTGAGTTCGTTACCCACCGTGCCGGTGCCCGACAAGACGTCGCCCGTACCTAGCGCCATACGCAGCACCGGGGAAAGGAGGGTGCCGCCGTTAAGGATCGTTTCGCTGCCCAGCGTCGCGGCATTGGCGTCGAGTAGGGTCACCGTGTGCGAGCCGACGTCCAGCACCCCCTGCATCGAGAACCCGGACGTGCTCGCGGCGTCGCCCAGGGTCAGGTCGCCCGTGGCCGTGATCGTCGAACCGGCTTGACCGTTGATCCGCGCGTCGATCGTGCCGGCGCCGGTGAACCCGCCGGTAGGACCGAACTGGATACGGTCGCCGGAGAACCCGGCCCCGGTGCCGGTGACGATCCCGTCGAACCGAAGCGTCCCCGACCCGCCGGCGATCGTGCCGTTGTTGGTGACGTCGGCGGCGATCGTGCCGGTGCCTGAGATCGAGCCGTCGTTGGTCAACGCGGAACCGCTGATCGTCACCGCGTTGAGGGTGGTCGCGCCGCTGATCGCCCACGGCGAGGCGGTGTTGACCACCAGGTGGCTTCCGCTGTTGAGGTCGAGCGTGCCGTCGAAAGACCCATCGACCGGGTCGATCGAGTCGACGTTGAGGGTGACGGTGGTGTTGGCCTGAAGCGTGACCGTGGAGCTGTCGGCTAAACCGTCGAGGTCGAACGCCCCGACGCTGATCGTGGTGTCGGTGGCGAAGGCGGCGTCCCCGGTCTGGGCGATCGTGCCGGTGCCGGTGTAGCTGCCGCCGTTGTAGGTCGTGGCGCCTTGAAGGTCCAGGTCGCTGTTGACGGCCACCGAGGCGGTACCGCTAAAGATCACCGGCGAGGCGATGGCCGAGGCGCCGGTGACGTTGACGCTGCCGTTGATCGTCGCGGGGCCGGTCCCGGCTAGGGTGCCGTCGTTGAGGTTCATGGTCCCGTTGGCGACCCAGGGTTGATTGAAGGTGGCTGTGCCCTGGGAGCTGACGGTCAGGTCGTTGTCCAAATCGTCGGTTAGCAGGGCGTCGATCTGTAAGTGGCCACCCGACCCGACTTCCACGGCGCCGGCTTCGGTGGAGCCGTCGAGATCGATCGTGCCCGCCCCGGTCGTTGCTAGGGTCAACGTCCCGGTATTGGCGTGGATGCTGCCCTGATTATCGAGCGGGCCCCCGACCACGAGTGACCCGAACCCATCGACTCCCTGTGTGGAGGTGATCGTGAGTCCCTGGTTAACCGTGACCGTGCCCCCGGCCAGGGTCAGCCCGCCGTCGGTTTGGGTCGGGTCAAGCTCGAGCGAGTCCGTGGTCAATCCTCCGCCGGCCGAGGCTGTCAACCGGGCGTTGTTGCTTACGGTCGTGGCCGCGGTGACCGTGAGGGTGTTGGAGCCGGTATCCACGGACGAGCCGTCGGTGATGATCAGGTCGCCCGACTGACCATCGGCCGACATGGAAACTGCTCCGCCGTGGCGGACATGGGTGAGGCTATCGTCGTCGGGCACGGCGTTGCCTTGCCAATTGCCGGCGGTGTTCCAATCCGTGCCGACCAAAAAATCTTTGCGTGGCAGGTCGATCTGGGTCCAGCCACTGGTCGCGGCGGCGGCGAAGACGTCGGTGGCGCTGATTTTCCTGCGTTTGCCAACTTCGAGGAAGTCGTTGAGGGAAGCCTGGGTGTTGGCCAACCCGTCGCCGAGGTTCTTGACCCCCACGCTCGTGCCGCCCAGGAAGACGGGGTCGGTGTCGTAATCCCCGTCGAGCAGTTCGGTGTTGGTGGGGTCGACGGGGGGCACGCCCAAGACGGAGCCGACTTCGTGGATCGCCGATGACAGCAGATCGAACCCGATCTTGGCGACCACCGGGGCGGTGACCTTCGTGTTCCCAGCGAACCCGGCCTCGAACAGCCCCGGGGCGGTGCCGTTGTACCAGGCGTTGCGGTTCGTGGCGTTGAGGTCGCGGAACAGGGTCTGGCTGACGTTGTACTCGGAGTCGCTCAAGGGGGTGGGGTCGATGAACCACTGGCGAGGGTCGCCGCCGGCGGTTTGGGTATCGAAGATCAGCAGGGCTTCATCAACCCGGTCGCCTGTGGAGGCGGTGGGTACGCTAAGGCTCAGCCCGGACCCGCTGATGTCTTGCCACCTTAGCCGGAGGGTGATGGTGTGGGTGTCCTGAATCACGCTCGACCAGGCGTCGGCGGCGTGCTGGGCCAGGGTCAGCAGCTCGGTCCCGTCGGGGTCAAAGGAAGGCCCCAAGCCGGCGGGGACCTCGTTGACCAGAACAAAATCGATCCCGCGCGCGGGGGGGGCGACCCCGGCGATCACGCCCAGCACCGCAAGCCCCAGCCCCGTACGCGTCGCCTTCCTGATCGTTCTATTTCGCCTCGCCATGATTCACGTTCTCCTATGATCTTGTTTTATTTATAAAAAAAATATGATTGCTCTCTATGGCGTGCACGCCGGCGTCACCCTCCTGTGATCGCTGGGCTTCGTATCGTAGCGGCGCCCTTAAAACCGTTGAATCGTCTTAGAACGTGTGTGAGAAGCATCTAAATCCGATATTGGTGCCACCGGCTGCTTGTCAACCAGTGTTTTGAACCGACCTCTGTCGCACTGGCGGGCAAGCCGTCGGTGACACACCCCTTGTCACACACTTTCTTACAAATTTTCCGTGATCGGCCTCTCCAACCTTTACGTTACCCCAGGAATCAACCGGAACATACTCCCATCCTTTAACAGAATGATTTTTTTTATTATTCTGCCTTGTTCTTCAACCAAAATGAACCCCGCAAACTTACATGCCTCGTCGTGCCCGTTCCCGTTTCAAGCTACCCGCGCCAGCGACGAAAGAACGGGGCGCTAGCCGCTAACGCCGCCCAAAAAGACCCGGGTTCGGGGGTCGTCAAAGCGGCCGTGACCTCCGCCGCCGCCGCGGATTCACCCACCAGCGACTGGCCGAATGTGCTCTGGACCAACAAGAAATCGACGAAGTTGATAACCTCGTCGCCGTTAAAATCTCCGTCGTACCAGTCGCCGGCCGTGCCGAAGCGGCTCTGGAAGACCAGGAAGTCGACAAACCCGACCTCCCGGTCCGCGTTCACGTCCCCTACCAGGGTGGTGACCAGGGATACCACGCCGCTGGCCTCGTCCACCAAGGGGATCAGCGCGAGGTTGCTCGAATCGGACCACCGGAACACGTCGCCGCCGAAATCGTCGAACCCCCCGCTGATCTGGTCGGCGAAAAGCACATCAAAAACCTGACCCGGTGTCGGCTCGAATCCACCCGAGAGGGTCACGGTCAGCAACCCATCGAGTGTCAGGTCCCCGGCCACCGAGACCTGATCGGGCCCGGTTGACCGGAGTTGGATCTCCATCTCACTGTCGTCTTGGAGGATCAGATCGCCTTCGACGGAAATCAGCCCGGTGGGTAGGCCCGGCAGCCCCGGGGCGATCGTGCCCGCCGAGGAGACGTCGGCCGAGATGGTCCCTTGGCCGTTAAGGGTGTCGCCGGTCCCGATGACAAGGGAGCCCGACCCGATCGTCAGCCGCCCGCCCGCTAGGGTCAACTCATGCCCGCCGGGCCCCAGCTCGAGCGAGCCCGTCGTCACTTGGGCAGCGCCGGGCACGGCCGCGGGGTTGGCGAGGTTGCCCACCACCAAGCGTGACCCGCCTTCGATCCGTGTTTGGCCGGTCACCGTCAGCGAATGATTCATGGTACGCAGCTGCGCCGCGGCGTCGATCGTTAGGTTCGCGGCCAACCCCGTGGCGTTTAGGGTCACCACCTTCGCCCCGTGACGCAGATAGACGTCGTCGTCGATATCGGGAACCCTGTTGCCGATCCAGCGCGAAGCGGTGTTCCAGGGGTCGGACGATCCGCCGCTACCGAGAAAATCCTTTCGGGGTAGGTCGATCTGGGCCCAATCGGCGGTCGAGGCCATGGCGAAGACGTCGGTGGCGGTGGGGTATTCGCGCAGGTTGGTAGAAATCGAGGGGTTCATCAGGGTCCGGGTCTCATTGAGGTGAAAAAGCCCCTGCCCGGAGGTCCCGGCGGTGAGCACCCCGACGCTCGAACCGCCCATCAGCTGCGGGGGGGTGTCCCAGTCGCCGTCGTCGGTTTCGTCGTCGAAGGGGTTGACCGCGGGCACCCCCAGCCCGTGGCCGACCTCGTGCAGCGCCACCGTGAATAGGTCGAACTTATTACGGGCCGGCGACGACACCGGGGCGATGCCGCGGTACCCCACTTCGAGCTGATCCGGCGGGGAGCCGTTGAAGGAATTAGACGGGTTGGCCAGGTCGGCCACGAGATCCTGCTGAATGTTGAATTCAGAATCCTCGAGGGGCGTCGGATCCATAAACCACGCCCGATCGACGCCGTTGGAATCTTGGGTATCGAACCGCAAGTTGGCCCGCAGCTCACGCTGGCCGTTGTGGAGGGTCCCTTGGTGAACGCCTAAGGTGCCGCCGTCGAGATCTTCCCACCAGTAGCGGAGGATCAAAGTATGGGCGTCTTCGAAGATGTCCTCATAAACTGTTTCGACCGCTTGCATGATATCGGTCAGTTTGGATCCGCTTGGGTCAAACGACGGATTTTCTGAAACCCCGCTGTTGAATTCCAACACGATATCCAAACCCGCGACAGGCTGGGGCGTCACCAGCGGGCTGCCCCACACGATCGCCGCCATCGGCCACCAGGCAATCCATCTTCCCCTGGCTGTTTCATCACCCATGAACCCAATCTCCTTATTTTTTAGAAAAAATGCTTCTCTCTGCTTTTTTCAACTAATCCGCTGGCCTTCCCCTTCGATATCGCGGAAGGGGTCGTTGGATGTGTCACAGCCCAGGATCAGGGGCCCCTCATCTAGCGATCCGTATCCGCGTGTTGCTTCAAGACGAGAATACGAATCTATTTATCTTACCCATCAGCCCCTGCTTAATCCAGATCAAACGAAGATTTTTTTGTTGGGCTCGATCCTCTGCTGTGGACGGGTTTTATCGCTCATGGCCGGCATCATCTATACCGATCCCGAATGAAATTGCTGGACAATTCGTGTACGCGGCAGGGAAATCCCCGAGGTCCACAGCGTCACCGACGCGGTATTTTGATACTCGATGCGTATACATCGAAACGAGATCCCGATCCCCGAATCAGGGGGTCGGATCGCCGGCGAGCGTACACCAAGCGCAGTGTATACGTGGGGTCGTGGGGTTATTTTCAGAGCCTCACAGCCGGTCAAATCGTTTCCTCAGCTTGGCATACGATGAACTGAGCCTGCTTCACTTGACCGGTGATCCTGCGGGATCTAGGCTCGATTCATGCTTATCGATTGTGAACCGACCCGGGCTGACTTTGATCTGCGAGCCTTGCTCGGCGCCAACGGGCCCCGAGACGCGTTGGGTCTGCTTGAGAAGCACATCAACCCGGCTTTAGCGAAGGTGCTCAAGATCATCGGGTACGACGTGCGGTTTTCTCGGGCCCAAGGGGCGTATCTCTACGACGAACAAGACAACCGGTACCTCGACTGCCTCGGGGGTTACGCGGTATTCAACTGCGGCCGCAACCACCCGACGATCCGTGCAGCGATCAAACAAGCAATGGACCTGGACCTGCCCAACCTCGTGAAAATGGGCACGCCGCGATTGTCGGGCCTCCTGGCCCAGCAGCTGATCGACCTGGCCCCGGCCCCCGGTGGCCTCGATACCGTGTTCTTTACCAATAGCGGTGCTGAGGGGGTCGAAACGGCGATAAAATTCGCCCGCGCCGCCACCGGCCGGTCGCGGATCGTCTACTGCAAAAAAGCCTTCCATGGGCTGTCGCTAGGGGCGCTATCCGTTAACGGCAACGCGGAGTTCACCGAAGGATTCGGGCCGCTTCTTCCTTTGTGCACCCCCGTGCCGTTCAACGACCTGGCGGCGCTAGAGAATGAACTGGCCAAGGGCGATGTGGCGGGGTTCATTGTTGAGCCGATCCAGGGCAAAGGGGTCAATATTCCCGATGACGATTACCTGCCGGGCGCGGCTGAACTTTGTCGAAAGCACGACACGCTGCTGATCGCCGACGAGGTGCAGACCGGGTTGGGGCGCACCGGCAGGATGTTTGCTTGCGAACACTGGGCGGTGGAGCCGGACATCCTCGTGATCGCCAAGGGGTTGTCTGGCGGGTATGTGCCGGTGGGGGCGGTCTTGTACCGCCGGTGGATCTACAAAAAAGTGTTCTCGAGCCTCGACCGGTGCGTGGTGCACTCGACCACGTTCGGGCAAAACGACCTGGCGATGGCGGCGGGCCTGGCGACCCTGCACGTGCTGCGAGAGGAGAAACTCGTCGAGAACGCAGCGGCGATGGGCCATCGCCTCATGACCGGGTTGCGGGCGCTGATGGACCGATACGAGTTGTTGCACGACGTGCGCGGCAAGGGGCTGATGGTGGCCATCGAATTCGGCCCGCCCAAAAGCCTCAAGCTCAAGATGGGCTGGTCACTGCTGCATAAGCTCGATGCGAGCCTGTTCTGCCAGGCGATCCTGATCCCCTTGCTAACCGACCACCGGATCCTCGCCCAGGTGGCGGGGCACCACATCGACGTGGTCAAGCTCATCCCCCCCCTGGTGGTCAACGCGGGTGACATCGACGCGGTGATCGCCGCTTGCGACGCAGTGATCGGGGCGTGCCACAAGTTCCCCGGCCCGGTGTGGGAGGTGGGCAAGCGGCTGTCTCAGCAGGCGATGAAGAAGTAGCGGGCGTGGATCGGCGTGCGACGACCCTGTGATGCGGAACTGGATGCATTCATCGTCGATCGAATATCATAAGAATCCGCTCCCTCACGGTCGCGGCTCGCTGCGGGCGACGGTGAATGCATCCAGATGCGTATCACAAGATCTCGAGGACATCTTCCGGCGGTCGACCTAGTCGCGCCCGATCGGCCTTGACCACGATCGGGCGTTCGATCAGGATCGGGTGCTCGACCATGGCTTGGATCAGGGCTTGGCGGTCGTCCTTGACCCGGTCGAGGCCCAGTTCCTTGTACAGCTTCTCTTTCTTGCGGATCAGGTCGATCGGTTTGATCCCGAGTTGGTCAAGGATTTGACTGAGGGTCGCTTCGTCCGGGGGGTCGTCGAGGTATCGGATGACCGTAGGCTCGATGCCCCGGCTTTGGAGCAGTTCAAGCGCCTGGCGGCTCTTGGAGCAGCGGGGGTTGTGATAGATCGTCACGTCGGGCATCAGCGCATCTATTTGGCGTGTTATGGATCGTGGACCGGTCTTTACGATTGACCGGGAGGCCGGCGGGTCTCGTCTTCGGGCGGGTCGTCGTCGGGTTGGCCGAACTGGAGTTGATCGCTGGAGTAGGTCGTCCCGAAGTTCTTGACCAGCGACGCCACCTGGCGGACCGCCGCCCGCAGGTCAGCGACGCTTAGGGAAGACAGCGGGTGGATGAACGCGGCGTAGACCACGCCGTGGCTCGTGGCGTACCGGGCGTCGAGGGTGGTGTGGAAGTTGGCTTCGAGCATCGCCCTGCGCTGCTTGTCGGTGAGCTTGTCCTCGTCCATGATTGGGGCGATGATCCGCATCCGGTCGTGCGGAGGGTCGGACACGCAAGCCATCGGCACCCCCGCGAACACGAACCGCACCAACCCGGGCTGACCCTCGAACTGGTCGGCCTCCTGCTGGAGGACCCGCTCCATCTTCGCTTGGGTCATCGGGTCGTCGTCGGCGCGGCTGCTAAACAACATCTGGTCGCAACCCCCCAGCAGCGCCACGACCACCGCGACGAACGCCCCCCAAACGATCACACGACGCAGATGACACGCTTGGAACAAAACCGAGGAACATGATCGCATCGAGCCCCCATGGTCTAAGGAAGGTCAATCGTTCGTTGATTCACTATAGAGCGACCCAGCCGTGGATCAACTCTTACGATTCGTGTGGCTCGGGGGATGACCCCTCATCGCTTGGCACCGGGGCCTGATCGTCGGACGCCGGCGGTTCGATGGTCTTAATCACCTTCGCGGGTACACCCCCGACCACGGTCCACGGCGGCACGTCCCGGTTCACCACCGCCCCCGCGGCCACGGTCGCCCCGGCCCCGATGTGCACGCCCTGGAGGATGATCGCCCCCGCCCCGATCCACGCCCCGTCGTCGACGCGAATCGGCTTCGTCGACCAACCCCTGCCCTGGCCCTCGATGTACACAAAGCCGTGGCTGGAGGTCTCGAAACACACCCGCGGGCCGATGAGCACCTTGTCGCCGATCGAGATCGGGTCCTTGGCGCAATCGAATCGGATCCCCGTATTCAAATAACAATTGCGGCCGATCGACAGGTTCTTGGCACAGCCGATCGGGCGGATCTCGATCGGCGCCAGGATCGCGCTGGGTGGGCACACACGCACCCCGGCCAGGCGGACCAACACATAACGCTTGGTATCAAAGCACCGCAGCCTCGGCAGGTGGTTGGCCAGGGACAGGAAAAACGACTCGCGCACGTGCACAGCGATCTGCCGTAACCGGTTGGCGGTCGGGCCGTAACGCAGCATCTTGATCCGTTGCCAAGGGGTCATCGGCGGCTGCCCCCGCCCGTGGGGGCGTGTGCACGATAGAATAGAGCCCGGTCGGTCAGGTGAGGAACCATAGGGTTGATGGGGCCCGACGCTTTAACCAATTGGGTCCGCGTCGTGGATCGTTGACGGATAGAAATGATCTTGATCATGAACCTGCGTTTCGTAGTGATTCTGTAGCACCCTCCATGATCTTACTCATCGACAACTATGATAGTTTCACCTACAACCTCGTTCAGAGGATCGGGGAGCTTGACCCCGCCATGGACCTACGGGTGTATCGCAATGATAAGATCACGGTCGACGAGGCGGCAGGGTTAAAGCCGGATCACGTCATTATCTCCCCGGGGCCGGGCACGCCCCGAGACGGCGGGGTCTCGATGGGGTTGATCGAGGCGGTAGCGGGTCGCGTCCCGTTGCTGGGGGTGTGTCTAGGTCACCAGTGCATCGGCCAGTGCTTCGGGATGACGGTGGGCCGCAACGACCGGCTGATGCACGGCAAGACGTCGCCGATCCACCACGACGCCAAGACCGTCTTCGCGGGGCTCGATAACCCGTTCACCGCCACACGGTACCACAGCCTGATCGTCGACCGAGACAGTTTTGACGACAGCCGATTCGAGCTTAGCGCCTGGACCCAGGAGGGCGAGATCATGGGCATGCGCGCCAAGCGGGGGGTCTTCGGCGACGCCCCGCTCGAAGGAGTGCAGTTTCACCCCGAGAGTTTTTTGACCGTTGCGGGCCACCACCTTTTGGCTAACTTTCTCGGGCTGCCCACACCCATGATCCAGGAAAACGTCGTCGCGTGATGCCGTGGGGTGGGGTTCCTTAATCAAAGTCACGTCCGCTTGAACTGCTTGGCGAGTTCTTTGAGCGTGATGCGGTACGTAGTTGGCCGGCCGTGGGGGCAGCTTGAGGACCGTTCTACTTGGCTACGCTGAGCAAGCAGCGCGTCGAGCTCGTCGGGGGTCATCCGGTCGCCGGCCTTGACCGCGGCCTTGCAGGCCATCATGTCCAGTACCTGATGTAAGGAGGTTTCTTCGACGTCTTGGCCCTGGCCGGTCGATGTGGTGGGCATAACGATCTGCCCCTCCTCAGCCTGGTCGAGCAGGTCGCTAAGGAATTCATCCGGGTTGACGTGGCGGTCGAACAGGAACGAGGCGAACGCGTGGATGGCGATCGCTTCGGGCCCGATCGGCTCGGCTTCGATCCCGATCCGCACGAGCAGGGGGCCAAGCGTCTCGAGCGCCGCGATGCGCGACGGTGAGGCTTTGACCACGACCGGGGTGAGCAACCGCTGGCTCTCGAGCGGGCCGGCGGTGATCCGCTGGCGCAGCTGCTCGAACATCACCCGCTCGTGGAGGGCGTGCTGATCGACGATCAACAACCCGTCGTCGTCTTCGGTCACGAGATAGCTTTGGTGGACCTGGAGCACGCGTTGGGAGGCAGGAGGCGAAGGGGACGTACCCGCCGCCTGGCCGGCAACACCAGTCTGATTAGTCGATTGTGGCGGCGCAGATGGCTCTAGCGTGTCAAGAAGCGACGCGTCGCCGTCTTCGACCATCGCCTGCTTGACCTGTTCATACACAAATCCTTTGTTCTTTGGGTCCATCTCCTTGAAATAATCGACAAATGCATCCGGGGACCGGACATGGACCTGAGGCTGCGGTGCTTCGATATCCGATCGGCCTGACTGTTGTTGGGACACGCTTGTGAGATCGGCCGACGGGGTGAGATCAGTCCCCAGCAGGCGCTGGCGCAGGGCGGTAAGCACCAGGCCGTGCAGCTTGTTAGAGTCCTGGAACCGCACCTCGGCTTTGGTCGGGTGGACGTTGACATCCACGGACTGCGGCGGGACGTCGAGGAACACCACCGCCACCGGCTGCAGGTTGGGGGCGATCAGCCCACGGTACGCCTCTTTGACCGCGTGGGAGAGAGACCGGTCTTTCACCGATCGCCCGTTGACATATAGGAACTGGTACTTGCTCGTCGACCGGGCGGTGATTGGCATCCCGGCCAAGCCCCAAACGCGAAGCGTGTCACGACCCTGTTTATCTCCTTCACCGCTGGCTTCGTTGGCGGCACCGTTAATCTGCCAATACGACGGGACTGGTTGCGTGGTTTCGAATTCGAGCAGGACCTCGTCGAGCTCTTGGCCAATCAGATCGACGCAGCGGCGCCGCTTGGTTTGAGCGGGGGGTAGGTCGATCACGGTCTTCGAGCCGTGGGTGAGCTTGAACCCCACATGCGGTCGGGACATGGCGATGCGGGTGACGATATCGGCGATGTGCCCGAACTCGGTCGTGGCTGACCGCAGGAATTTACGTCGCGCTGGCGTATTGAAAAAAAGGTCACGGACCTCGACGATCGTGCCCGGCGAACACCCGGCTGGGGCGGGCGAGGTAACCTCGTCACCGCTAGCCTCGATCACAGTCCCGGCTTCGCAAACGTGATTACCAATCGTAGCGCGGGAGGTCACCCGCAGGCGGCTCACGGAAGCGATCGAGGCCAAGGCTTCGCCGCGGAACCCCAGGGTCGAGATGGCGGTCAACCCCTGCGGGGTCGAGAGCTTGCTCGTGGCATGCGGGGATACCGCCAAGACGAGTTGTTCCGCCTCGATCCCCGAACCGTCGTCGGACACGCGGATCAACCGCTGGCCGCCGTCTTCGATCGCGATCTGCACGCTCGACGCCCCGGCGTCGAGGCTGTTTTCGACCAGCTCCTTGACCACGCCCGCGGGACGGTCGATCACCTCCCCGGCGGCGATCTGGTTGATCAACAGAGGCGATAATTTTTCAATCGGCATGGTCAGCCCTTAGCATACCATGCAAGGTACTACGCCCGGCGTGGCTGGCAACCCCTACGGATACGTGTTCGCTCATATGACTCAGAAGCTAACGCAAATCAAGGGATACCTGGCGGCGTATGGCCTCAACCCCAAGCACCGGTACGGGCAGCATTTTCTCCACGACGAGCACCACATGGCCCGCATCGTCGAAGCCGCCTCACTGCGGGAGGGGGACGTTGTGCTCGAGGTCGGGCCGGGCACAGGGTCGCTATCGACCAAGCTGCTCGACGCCGGGGCACGTCTGGTCGCGGTTGAGATCGATCGCCGGCTTGAGCCGATCCTTGAAAATGTTCTATCGCCGTACAGGGGCCGTGTGAAGCTTATCTTCGACGATGTCTTGGCCTCGAAACACAGGATCAATCCCGTCGTGTGGTCATCCTTAAGTGTGTCGTGTCAAGGAGAGGCCGCCGATGGGTTCAAGCTTATCGCTAATCTGCCGTACAACGTCGCTTCGCCGCTGATGGTCAATCTCTTGGTCGATCCCCAGCAGCCATGGATGACCGGCGGGGTGGTCATGGTCCAGCACGAAGTGGCGTGCCGGCTATTGGCTGGACCGGGGACCAAGGACTACGGCCCGCTGACCGTGATGACCCAGGCGGTGTCCACGATGCAGCACGTCTCGACCGTGCCGGCGACGTGCTTCTGGCCCCGACCGGCGGTGGAATCAACGGTCGTGCGGTTCCAGCGACGAACCGAACCGTTGACCAAGGATCTCGCGGCGTTGCAAGCGACGGTCCACCGGTTGTTCACCCAGCGTCGCAAGCAGCTGGGGGCCATCCTCGGCAGGCACCACGCTTGGCCGGTCGGCGTCGACCCCGCCGCTCGGCCCGATCGGCTGACGGTTGAGCAGGTCATCGCGTTGAGCTTGCTCGAGGGCATCGCGAAACCGGTCTCGGATGAAATCGCGAGATGACTTGTGTACGCGGCGGAGAGGTCTTCGGAGTCGAACCGATCCACGACATGGCTCATTCATACGCCGCGGGCATCAATGATTGAAGCCATGCACCGCTTGGTCTACTATCATGAGAGCGCGATGAGGTCACGATACGAACCCGGTTAGGAGCCCATCATGCGGATACTGGTCGCGATCCCCGTATATAACGAGCAGGGGTACGTCTCGCGGGTGCTTAGCGAGGTGCGCCGGTACGCCCGGGATATCCTGGTGATCGACGACGGGTCGACCGACGACACCCCCCTGCTGCTGGCCCGCCAGCCGGTGGAGGTGATCCGCCACGCTGTGAACCGTGGGTACGGGCAGTGCATGATCGACGCGTTCCGGTGGGCGATGTGCTACCGTTTCGATTGGCTGATCACCATGGACTGCGACGAGCAGCACGAGCCGGCGAGCCTGCCCGATTTCTACCAAGCGATCGAAGCCGACGGCGCCGATGTCATCAGCGGCAGCCGGTACATGACCCAAGACCGCGAAGATGACCTGCCGCCGGCGGAGCGACGGGCGATCAACACGGAGATGACCCGCCTGTTTAATCAGAGGCTGGGCTTGGACATCACCGACGGGTTTTGTGGGTTCAAGGCGTACCGGGTGTCGTCGCTAGAGCAGTTGCAGATCGATGAATCGGGTTACGCGTTCCCGGTGCAGTTCTGGGTCCAGGCGGTGGCCCGGGGGTTGCGGGTGGCCGAGGTGCCGATCCGTTTGATCTACAACGACCCCCACCGCAGCTTCGGCGGGGCTTTGGACGATGCCCAGAACCGCTTGACGCACTACAAGGCGGTGTTCGACCAGGAGCTGGCGAAGTTCCCCGAACGGTTCGGGCCGCCGTGTTGTACCCGGTGTGCGGCCGGTGATGAACCGGCGCCTCGACCCGCTGTGACTGAAGACCCCGCCGTGTCGGCGTGAGTGCCCCTAGCGACCCAAACCCAGTCGACTCCCGCGGGCCAGCACTCACGAAGCCTGTGATGGAGGCATTTGTTGACCCGCCGCTGGATCGATGGGCGATACAACCACCCGCGGGTGAATCACCGTCCCGTCAACAACTCGATGAACTCTTGCGTGCCCGGGGGGGCCAGCCGGTGGGCGACGACCGGCCGGTGATCGCTGTCGGCCACCAGGCGTGGCTGTGGCACCCGGGGATCTTGGCGAAGTACATCGCGGCGTCAGAGGCGGCACGCCGGGTTGGTGGCCGGGTGCTCAACGTGGTCGTCGACCAGGACGTTCACGAGGCGCTGGGGTTGGAGCTGCCTGTCGTCGCCGACGGCCGATTGTCCGTGCGCTGCGTGCAGCTGGGCCCGCAGGATACGGCGATCCCGACCGGGATGCACCCCCCGGTTGATGCCGGGCAGGTGGTGAACTTGTTGCAGCGTACCGGCGCGGGTGAACAAGCGAACCTGCCCGTGGACCTGTCGCCCCTGATCGAGGCGTGGGGGCAGGACCGGGGGGCCTGCGACAATTTGGCGTGGCAGATCAGCGGCGTCCTTGAGCACCTTATGCGGCCGTATGTGGGGCGGGTTTCCACGGTCCTGGCCAGTGACCTGCTGACGACGCCAGCGGCCCAAGGCTGGGTGGACCGGATGCTGGGGGATGCCCGGGGTTGTGTCGAGGCGTACAACCGCGCAGCCCAACGGTTCCCCGATGCCCGGGTGGAGGCGCTGCTTGTCGAGCCGGGTCGGGTCGAGCTGCCGCTGTGGTGGAACGATACCCGCGCGTCACGGAAGGACGCAGCGGCTGGCGTGAGATCCCGGCAACGGGTGTTTGTGGATCTGACCCAGAGCCGGCCGGTGTTGATCTTGAGCCACGGTCAGCTGGTCCCACGATCTGAAGATACGCCGGGAGGTTATATCGGTCTGGCCCCGCGGGCGTTGCTGATGACGGCGCTGGTGCGGTCAGAATTCTGCGACTTGTTTGTCCATGGCAGCGGTGGGAGGCTTTATGACCGGGTCACCGAACAGTGGTGTAAAGAGTGGCTGGATACCGACCTGGCCCCGCGGGTGACGGTCAGCGCGGATCTATATCTGGGATTCGACGCCCCGGTCGCGGACCCGAAAGATCTCGACCGGGCTCGGTGGTGGGTTCATCACCTGCCCCACAACGTCGATCGGGTGGCCCGATCGTTAGAGGGCCAGGAACGATCGGCAGCGGCGCGCAAGTGGCAGTTGATCCAACAGATGAACAACGATCGAGACCGCTGGCGTCGGGCTGAATCGTTTCGCGAGATCCATGAGATCAACCGCGCGTTGGTCGGCTCGCACCGGGGTTTGATCCGAAAAGCCAAACAAGATCTCGATCAAACCCAGCTGGGCGTAGCCAACCGGCACGTGGCGATGAAGCGGGACTGGTGTTTCGGGCTATACCCGTCGTCCATGATAGTCCAGCTACGGAAGGCCCTGGTGCGGTGAAGCTGACCACGTCGACGCTTCGCTCCTCGACACGGGTCTCAAGCCACACAGACAGCCCTAAATGCCATCTATTGACGCAACAAAAAAATAAATGCCTAAAAATTAGGTTATATTCAAAAAAATGAACACAATAAGGGCAATCCCGTTGCTTCAAGTCCTTCTTGCAACGTTCATAAAAACGGTTAAACATCCGTAAATAAATCAATAACATCAAAGCCACGCCCAGGCATTCACTTTGCTAAATGGTATCCGAGATGACCCCTTATCGCAGACGTGCACGTTCTGCTACGCGATATAAACCGATATCCCTCATCACAGGACTTTTTATAATGAATGATCGAACCCCGTGGACCCACCCCAGGAACAGACCATGGACGTTCACTGTGGTGATCATTTCCCTGACGGTGGCAGCCGCTGGGTCATGGACGTTTGCACAGGGTGTGTCGGTATCCTCGAACGGCCCGTTGGAGGCGATCCCCGCGCAAGACGATCCCGCCACGCTAGCTTTGTTTACGGCTAACAATGCGTGGATGATGGTCTGCACCGCGCTGGTGTTTATCATGCACCTGGGTTTCGCGACGGTCGAGTCGGGGCTGACACGGTCCAAGAACACATGCAACATCCTCTTTAAAAACACCCTGATCCCGGCGATCGGGCTGGTGACCTACGCGATCGTTGGGTTCAACCTCATGTACCCCGGCGGGGGCAACGGTTGGTTCGTGGTGCCGTCGCTGTGGATCGCCACCGACGAGGCGGGGCTCGGCCCGGGGTACGCCGACGGGCATTACACCTACTGGACCGATTTCCTGTTCCAGGGCATGTTCGCGGCGACCGCGGCGACCATCGTCTCCGGGGCGGTGGCTGAGCGGATCAAATTGATGCCGTTCCTGTTGTTCTCGACCCTGTTCGTGGCGGTCAGCTACCCCATGACCGGGTATTGGAAGTGGGGCGGGGGCTGGCTAGAAAAACTAGGGTTTCATGACTTCGCCGGTTCGACGCTCGTGCACGCGGTGGGGGGTTGGGGGGCGTTGGTGGGGGCGATCATCCTCGGGCCGCGGCGGGGTAAATACGCTCAAGACGGGGCGATCAACGCGATCCGCGGCCACAGCATGCCGCTGGCGACGATCGGGGTGTTCCTGCTGTGGCTGGGGTGGTTTGGGTTCAACGGCGGATCGGTGCTCAGCGCCGACCCCGCGGGGACTTCATTGGTTTTGGTTAATACGTGCCTCGGGGCGGCGGCGGGGGCGATCGGGGCGGCGGTGCTGTCGGGTTGGTTAGCGGGCAAGCCGGACCTGAGCATGTCGCTTAACGGGATCCTCGCTGGGCTGGTGGGGATCACCGCCGGGGCGGACGTGATGGTGCCGGCGTGGGCGACTCTCGTTGGGGGTATGTCGGGTTTGCTGGTGGTCGTGTCGGTCTACTTTTTCGATAAGCTCAAGATCGACGACCCGGTGGGGGCGATCTCGGTGCACCTGGTGTGCGGGATCTGGGGCACCCTGGCGGTGGGGTTGTTTGGCGATAAGGCGGGTGTAGCGCAGCTGGGCAAGCAGGCGGTCGGGGTGGCGGCGGTAGGTGCTTTTACGGTTCTGTTTGCGGGGGTCACGTTCTTTGTGATCCACAAGATCTGCGGGTTGCGTGTCAGTGAAAGCGAAGAGATCGAGGGCCTGGACCTTGGGGAGCACGACATGGCGGCCTACCCCGACTTCCAGCAGACGTTTATCAAGAGCTACCACGCGGGCGAGCTGTAACTCAAGACCACACGCGGCGGGCTGTTGCGGAGAACCGATGGACCGTAATCTTTCGTTACTCACACTCGCCGCCTACGCAGGAGTCCGGTCATGCACATGATCGAGTGCGTCGTTAAACCGTCGGCCCTGGACCGGGTGAAGTCGGGGTTGGCCCAGCTGGGGGTGTTCGGGGTCACCGCCCTGGAGTGCAAGGGCTTTGGCAAGCAGAAGGGCCACACCGAGCGGTACCGCGGCGCCCGCCTGGACGTCGGGTTCCTGCCCAAGGTCCTGCTCAAGATCGCGGTGCGTGACGAACAAGTCGACGAGGTGATCGCCAAAGTGATCGCTGCGGCGCGGACCGGGAACATCGGCGACGGGAAGATCTTCGTGTACCCGCTATCCAAAGTCGTGCGGATCCGCACCGGCGAGACCGATGACGACGCGTTGTGAGTGATCCGGGGCTCCAACCCATCATCGGGACCTCGACCTAGGGTTCGCTCCCGCTTGCGAGGGTGACCCGCCACGTGGGCCGCGTTCATGCGCCGCGGTTTAGGGGGTCTTGTCGCCTGAAGATGGCCGGGCGTTGGGGCTGCGTAAGGAGGTCATCTCGGCGGCCTTGGCGCGGCCCTGGGCTGCCAGGGGGTGGCCGGGGCTGATCCGCTCGATCCGCTCGAAGCACGCCTGGGCCCCGTGGTCATCACCCTGGGCCGCCAGCGCCACGCCGAGGTTCCGATGAGCGTGGATGTGCCGGGGGTTCAATTCAAGCGCGTACCGGTAATGGTCGATCGCCCGCCCGGGTTGGCCCGCGGCTAACAAGACGCAGCCGATATTGTTGTGGGTGGTCGCGGATCGGGGCGCAGACCGCAGGCCCCGCCGCAGGCATACCAACGCCTTGTCAGGGCGGCCCCGCTGGAGGTAGAGCCCCGCGAGGTTGTTGTACGCTTGACCAGCGGCGGGGTTAAGCCGCAGCACGGTTTGATAGTGGCGGATCGCCTGCCCGTGCGACCCTTTTCGTCGCAACGCCTCGGCCAGGTTCAGATGCGTTTTGGATGACTGCGGGTTGACGTTAAGAGATCGGCGGTAGTAAGCGATGCTTTCGTCTACGCGTCCTTGTTCGAGCAAGAGGTTGGCGAGCTTAAAGAGCGCCTCGGCGCTGGTGGGGTTGAGCTTCAGGGACCGCTGGTAGCAGGCCTTGGCGGGGGCTAGGTGCCCCTGGGCGTGAAGGGCAAAACCGAGATTCTCGTGGAACACGGCGTGGCCGGGTTGGGCGGCGATCGCGCGGCGGATCAGGCGAACGGCTATGTCGTGTTTGCCCGCTCGACCGGCGATCACCCCCAGCATGTGTAGGGCGGGGGCATAATGAGGATCGTCCCGTAAGATCCGCAGGCACACTCCCTCAGCGTCACGCGGACGACCGCTAGAAAACCACCGCACCGCATCGACGAATGCTTCGTGCGTCATGGGGAAGGTTGGATCGTCCGTCGGCTGGCTCATCACGGCTCCTCACTGGCGTCTGGCCCGTCCATTGTATACGCATCGCGTATCAAAATACCGCGTCGGGTACGCGCCGGACCTCGAAAAGTGACTCGCCGCGTACACAAGTCATGCCGCCTTTTGATCCGGGATCGGGTTAGCTCTAATCGGGTCCGCGGGATGCCCCGACCGATCGCGGATCAGGTTCGCGAAACCCTGGGTTATTCTAAATCTTCTGTTGTGGGCGGTTCGATACGCCAAGCGACGGCGTAGTCCCATGCTTCGTCTAACGCCTCTTTGCGGCTAACCGTGAGGGTATACCGGCCCGAGGCAAGCGACGGGGTATAGAGATGCTCGACGTTATCGATCCCGCTGGCTGACTCGGCGACCATGTTTTCTTGGCCCTGATCATCCATGTGCACCAGGCGCAGATCGAAATCCGCCAGCCGCGGCTCGTCGAGCCAGCGGGTGCGTTGAGTAAATAGATCCGTCACCTGCCGGCCATCGATCCGCCGGTTCCACACGAGCATGACCGAGACCGGGCCCGTGGGCTCGACCGCGTCGAACGTGTAAGACGCCTGCCCCCCACCCGGCAGGGATCGCAAGTCCCACCCGTCGGGGGCGGTTACTCTTCCGGGCATGACCGGCCCGGCGGTGAGGATCTGATAGCTGTGATCAAACCGAACGGTCCCCGCGCCGAGGTGCTCGTCGAGCGGCTTGCCCGGTTGGGGCTGCCAACCCTTGGGTTTACTGGCGCCGGCCATCAGCACGGCCTTGATCACCTCCGAGCGGCTGGCGGTCACCGTGCCGTCCATCCGATCAGCGTCCATCCGATCGGCGGCTTCGAGCAGCCTCGCGATCACCGATGCCACGACCGGGGTCGAGAAGCTGGTCTGGGGCTGGGGGGCGACGATGTCGGGCTTGCACCGCCCGGCGGTCTCGAACGTGGTGTACCCCCCGCTGCTGTTGCCGCTGGTGACCCCGACCGCGATCACGTTATAGGCGCTACCCAGCAGCGCGGGGACCTTGCTGTGCGACCCGTTGTTGACCCCGACGGTCATGAGCACGTCGTGCTGATCGATCAGGTAATCGATCCGACGCAGGGTGTTGGCCGCGTATCGGCCGGTGTACCCGATCCAGCTGTGGGTAAACACGCGCCGGCCGTCCGGGTCCGGGGGCTCTCCGGTCCCGGCCTTGATGACCCCCTGCCGCAGCCAATAATTGGTGGTGTAGAAATAAACGTCCCTCACGCCCGGGGCCAGGCCGTTGCGGCCGTAGATCTTGTTGGCGGTGGCCAGGGCGTGGCCGTTGACTTTGCTCGTGCCGCTGCGGGCGGTGGTCTTGACCCCTCGGAACCGACGGTTTTTGAGATCGGGCAGGTAATCGCCGGCGTTGCCCTCAACGTGGCCGAAGGTCACACCACGGCCGATGGGTGCGTCGCGACGCAGCTGCCGCTCGACCGCGTAGATCCCCACCTTCTCGCGCACAGACGGCTTGCCGTGTTGGGCCCATAAACCGCGAAGCTTGCCCTGACTGAATAGAACGATCCCGTAAAACATCAACACCGCCACCACCAAGACCAACCACCGCCACCTCGTGACCAGATGAGGGGGACGGCTCGCCAACGGATGCTGAGTATGGATCGGGAGACCTTCCTGTGGCTTCATGTTCACAATATGTACGATCTGGGCCGGGGTTCGGATCGCCGCTGGGTGACCCGTGACCGGCGAGCGGGACCACATCGGGCATTTTGCGGCCCAGGCAACATTTTCCCTTTTCACCTGCTTTGTCTATTTTCTCAGCGGGGAGAGCGTCATGCGTTATTTGAGATTCATACACGCCAGGTGGTTTACCGGCGAGGCCCCGCGGCCCAGGTCGGTGGTTTGGCGCACCGCCTCGGTGACCACGTTTTTGGCTGTCGCGACCGCTTCTTCAATCGGCTGACCCTTCGCTAAAGCCGCAGTGATCGCGGCGCTGAACGTACAGCCGGTGCCGTGGAGGTTGTCGGTGGCGCGCCACTCGCCAGCGATCTCATGGGCCTGCGTGCCGTCATAGTACACGTCGATCGCCTCGCCCTCGTGATCGTTAGGGCGGTAGATCCCGGTGACGATGCACGACTTGACCCCGAACTGGTCGCAGATCTCTTTGGCGGCCTGCGATGCGGAGAAGACGTCCTCGATCGCTGCATCGCGGCCCAGCAGCGCCGCGGCTTCATCACGGTTGGGTGTGACCACCGCGGCCAGGGGAAGCAGTTCTTGACACAGGGTCTTGACCGCGGCCTCTTCGAGCAGACGGTCACCGCTGGTGGCGACCATGACCGGATCAACGACGAGTGGTGCGAGCTTGTTCCGCTTGATCGCCTTGGCAACGGCCGATACGGCTGCCGCGTTGCCGAGCATCCCGGTCTTCGTGGCGTCGATCTCGATGTCCCCTGCGACGGCTTCGACCTGCTGATCGATCAGGCCCGGTTCGAGGATCATGGTGTCTTTGACCTCGGTGGTGTTTTGGGCCGTCACGGCGGTGATCGCGGCGCACCCGAAAACCCCCATCGCCGTGAAAACCTTCAGGTCCGCCTGGATCCCCGCCCCGCCGCTGGGGTCGCTGCCGGCGATCGTCAATGCTACTTTGGCCCCGGGTGTCGTGCGTTCAGCCACGTCGGTTGCTCCTTCGTAAGGTCGGGCGATCTTAACCGCCGGCTTAAAACATCAAGTTAATCATGCGTCGACGCGTCGTCCACGCACCTATCGATACCGGATCGTTCGCTATCCTGGTTGGGGATGAACCGGCATCTGATCATTATCGGCGCATCGGCACGTGCGGCTGCTCAATCCGTCCTGCGGGCTAGGGGGCAGACCCGTGTATGGGGCATCGATCTGTTTGCCGACCGAGATCTCCAAACCATCGCCGCGGGGGCACGCTGCCCAGAAGATCAATACCCGGGCGGGGTCATCGATATCCTCCAAGACCCCGAGAAGTGGTTCGGGTCACCGCCCCCACGGTGGGCCCCCGTGCTCTTAACAGGAGCGATGGAGCTTTACCCCGACGTGATCGAGGCAATCGGACAGATCAGGCCCCTCGTGGGCAGTCAACCCGATGCCGTACGCTGCGTACGCCGTCGTGACGCGCTATCTAGCGTCGATCCGATCGAGGGGATCCGCCACTGCCGAACCCTTTCAAGCCACGAAGCCGAGACGGCCGATCTCGCCGCGACATCGTGGGGGGGGTACCTCATCAAACGCGATCACGGCCCGGCCACGGACCCGATTCGATCCGCGTCGCCGGCGCAGCCCCTGACACCCGGTTGGTATTTGCAGCAACGGATCGAGGGCACGCCTATCGCGGCGGTGTATGCGGGGCGGGGTCACGACACGCAACTGATCGGCGTCACTGAGCAGATCATCGGCGACTCGGGCTTCGGGGCCTCGGGTTATACCTATGCCGGTAGCATTGGTCCGATGCTCCTAAGAGACGGGCAGGTTCAGGCGTTGGCTGTATTGGGCCAGCGGTTATCGGTCCGTGACGGCCTGGGTGGGCTTTTCGGGGTAGACGCGGTCCTTGACCACACCGGCACGATCTGGCCCGTGGAGGTCAACCCGAGGTACACCGCCAGCATCGAGATCTTGGAAAGGGCCGGGCACACGCCTGTTTTTTCGCTCATAGATCCGTCACTGCGTCATAAGGTTAGGCAGACAAATCGTACGACCGGTCTCAATCGCGACGTCCCGAAGCCGATCCACGGCAAGGCTATCGTGTTTGCTCGGCGCAACGTCGTCGTGCCGGATCTGTACCGATACTTTGAGCCCGATCAGGTCGCTGATGTCCCGCGGGTCGGCGAATGTGTGGTGGCCGGCAAGCCGATCTGCACGCTGTTCACGACCGGGTCGACTCGGGATGATTGTCTAAAGTCCCTACGCCACCGAGCAGCGGTGCTCTATGAAAGGCTTGTCCAGGAACCGCCGGTCGAGGCTGTATCCCGATGACACGGTCCCTTCAGATCACCGGCGGGTGTGTCTACGACCCAGTCAACGGGCTCGATGGGGTCGTGCGCCGGGTCAGCGCGGTCGACGGCCGAGTGGTCGAATCGCTGGCACCCGATCTTCCCTCTGACCAAGTCCTGAGCATCGACGCGACCGGGTGCATCGTGATGCCCGGGGCGGTCGAGATCCATACCCATATCGTTAAGCCATCTCTGCACGGGTCCGATGAGAACATCCTTCCTAGCCAAACCCGAGCAGATCAACCCCTGTTTTTTACACCCTCCCAAGCCGCGCAGGCATACACCGGGCTGGGTTACACGACCGTCATCGAGGCCTCGATCCGTCCCAGCGAGGTCCAGGCGGTGAAATTCGCATCCGTAGAAATGTCGAACCTCGATCTCGGCTTCCTGCTTGAGCTGGGCAACAACGAGAAGGTGTTCGAGATGCTTTCCGAGGGTCGCCACGAGGCGGCTACCGACTATGCGGCGGGGTTGGTTCGAGAATCGGGCGCGTACGGGATCAAGCTGGTCAACCCCGGCGCGCTGATCCACGCCCACCGGGGAGGGCACCATGACGAGCTTGCGTCGCTCGATCAACCGATTGCCGGCACGGGGGTCACGACACGGGCCATCCTTGAATGGGCCGGGGCTCTGTGGCGGCACATGGATCTGCCGACGCCACCCCACGTCCATGCCGGTCGGTTAGGCACCCCGGGGAACATCGATCCGACGCTACAGACCCTGCGTGTGCTGCAAGACTCTGGTATCCACTTGGTACACGCCCAGTTCTACGGCTACGGCTCCACACCGGAAGGGGGATACCGCTGCGAGGCGGACCGGCTAAGCCAGTTTCTGTCTCAACACCCCCGTATCACGGCCGACGTGGGGCAGATCGTGTTCGGCCCTGCATGGGGTCTTACCGGAGATACCCTGCTTGAAGCCCGCCTGCACCGTGTCTTTGGCCGCCGGCCCAGGACACACCAGACACAGCAGCGGGGCGATGGCGAGGGTGTCGTGCCGATGATGTATTCACCCACCAACCCGGTGCACAGCTTGATGTGGGCGACCGGGTTAGAACTGGTCCTGTCGTGCAAGAACCTGTGGCAGCTGTCGCTTTCGGTCGACCACCCCAACGGCGGGCCGTTTACCGCCTACCCGCAGATCATCGCTTGGCTCATGGACAAGGCCGTCCGTGACGAACAACTCGACCAAGCCCACCCCTACGCCCGCAAGCACAGCCTGCTGGGCCGCCTCGATCGGCAGCTGACGCTGAACGAAATCGCGATCCTCACGCGCGCAGCCCCGGCCAGGGCGCTGGGGCTAGAACACAAAGGGCACCTCGGCCCGGGTGCCGACGCGGATATCGTCATCTATTCCAACGACCACGCGTCGATTCAAAGCATGTTCACATCCCCCCGGACGGTGATAAAAAACGGAGTCCCCGTGCTCGTCGAAGCAGTGAGGCAGACCCCCATAGCTTCGAGATGGCTCTCACCATTGCGCGGTCGGTGACTGTCGCTGACCGTGACCCCGCTACAGATGGATCGTGCAATGGATCAGGGACGGTGAAACCGGGGTTATGAATCTTCCGCTGCGCGGCGGTCCCAGTCGACGCGGGGGGCGTCGCCCCAGAGCATCTCCAGGTCGTAGTGGGCGCGGGTGATGGGCTCGAAAAGGTGGATCACGACATCGACGAAGTCGAGCACGACCCACGTCCGCCCCTCGTCCAGGTCGCGGCCGAACCGGCTTAGACCCATGCCCGACGCGACGTCCTCGATCTGCCCACCGACCGAGCGGATCTGCCTCGCCGACGTGCCGGTGGCGAGGATGACGTAATCGGCCACGTTCCACAGCCCACGCACATCGAATACGAGGACCTCTTCAAAATGCAGGTCGTGAAGCAGACGGGCGGCTTCGATCGCGAACAGCCTGGCGGTGGGGTCGTCACCCGTGCGGCGGCGGTCCGATCGCTGGGCGTCGTTCTCGGCCACACCCAGGAGTTTCGGGTCCAAAGGGGGTTTATCTGTCATTCGCCCAACCCCTTCCTGCACGCCATCTCGGTTCGCTTCGTCATCCGCTAATCCAGGTGCAGCAGCCCCGCGATGATCGGCGAGAACTTCACGACCAACCCCGCGAACACCACCGACACGATGCTGATCAGCTTGATCAGGATGTTGAGGCTCGGCCCGGAGGTATCTTTGAACGGGTCGCCCACGGTGTCGCCCACGACCGCGGCTTTGTGGGCGTCCGAGCCTTTACCGCCGAGGTGGCCGGTCTCGATAAACTTCTTGGCGTTGTCCCACGCCCCGCCGGCGTTAGCCATGAAGATCGCCACCGCGAACCCGGTCACTAAGGCCCCGGCCAGCATCCCCATGGTACCCGCCACCCCCAGGACCAGCCCGACCACGATCGGGACGATCACCGCCATCAGCGACGGGACGACCATCTCCCTCTGGGCCCCGGCGGTGCTGATCGCCACGCAGTTGGCGTAGTCGGGGTACTGCTTGCCGGCGTTCTCGACGCTGTAGGGCCACTTGAGCGGGTCGGCGATGTCCGCTTCGCTCATCCCCTGGCTCTTGAACGCCTCTTTCATGATCCCGAACTGCCGGCGGCACTCCTGCATCATCGCGTACGCGGCGCGGCCCACCGCGTTCATCGTCATCGCGCAGAACACAAACACCAGCATCACCCCCACAAACAGCCCACACAGGACACGCGGGTTCATCAGGGTCACGTCGAAATAGCTCATCACCTGCGGCAGGCTAGCGGTCGAGCCCCGTGCCACCTCGAACCGGAACTCGCCCTGCTCGTCAGTGGCGTAACCGGAGTAGACCGTCAGGTCCTGGTTCCATTGACCGGCCATGAGCATGACCGGCTCCTTCTTTTCTTCTAACAGCTGGGCAAGGTGGTCGAGGCGGTCGCGCTCTTTCCGTGAGCTGATCAGCAACCCGGCCTCGATGCGGTCGGCGGAGTCGTTGATCGCGAACAATCCGTTGCCCTGGTAGTCGACCGTGGGCTTGACCGCTTGAGCGCCGACTTTCGCGGCGTCGACGTGGTCCTGGACCCGGTTCTCGATATGCCCCGACAGGCTTGTCTGGACGGTGATGACATACGCGGCCAACAGGGCCAGGGCGGTCAGAGCGGCCGACCCGATCGCGAACCCCTTGCCGGTGGCGGCGGTGGTGTTGCCGAGGCTGTCGAGCATGTCGGTGCGCTCGCGCACGAACGGGGGCTGGTGGGTCATCTCGGCGTTGCCCCCGGCGTTGTCGGCGATCGGGCCGTACGCGTCGGTGGCCAGGGTGATCCCGAGGGTTGAGAGCATCCCCACCGCCGCGATCCCGACCCCGAAGACCCCCATGAAGAACACGTGCTTGCCGCCGGCAGAGACGAACGCGATCAGGATCGCCACCACGATGGTGAGCAGCGGGATCCAGGTCGAGGTCATCCCCTCGGCGATCCCGGAGATGATCACCGTCGCCGGGCCGGTCTCGGCCTGATCGCTGATCCGCTTGGTCGGTTTGTGCTCGTAGCTCGTGTAATACTCGGTTCCCCAAGCAATGATCAGCCCAGCTAGTAACCCCACGACGATCGCCCCCCAGATCCCCCACACCGACACCGATTCGATCGACCCCAGCACCGAGTTGAGCAGCACCGCCGACGCGATCACGATCAGGGCTGAGCTGCACCACACGCCGGTGTGCAGGCTCTTAAGCAGCTGCGACATCGACGCGCCCTCCTTGGTCCGCACCACGAAAATCGACAGGATCGAGGCGATGATCCCCATCCCCGCCAGGACGGGCGGGATGATCACCAGCTTGATCGCGTCAGCGGTCTCAAGCCCCAGCCGGAACGCCGCGGCGGCACCCAACGCCATCGCCGCGAGGATCGACCCGTAATAGGATTCATAAAGATCCGCCCCCATCCCGGCAACGTCGCCGACGTTGTCGCCGACGTTATCCGCGATCGTCGCGGGGTTGCGGGCGTCGTCTTCAGGGATCCCCGCTTCGACCTTGCCCACCAGGTCAGCCCCGACGTCGGCGGCTTTGGTGTAGATCCCGCCCCCGACGCGGGCGAACAACGCTTGCAGCGACGCGCCCATCGCGAAGCTGAGGGTGACCGTGGTGATGACCACGAGGTTGTCTAAAGCGAAGACCTGGGTGAACAGGTAGAACCATACGCTCACGTCCAGCAGGGCGAAACCGGTCACGCACAGCCCCATCACGGCGCCGGCGCGGAAGGCGACTTTGAGCCCGTCGTTGAGGGATTGCTTGGCCGCCGCGGTGGTCCGGGCCGAGGCGTTGGTGGCGGTCTTCATCCCGAAGAACCCGCACAAGCCCGAGAAGAAACCGGCCACGGGCACGCCCAGGACCGACCATTTAGGCTGAAGCCCCAGCCCGAAGCCCAAGACCGCCAGCACCGCGACCAGGGCCACGAAGACCATAATGATCACCTGCCGCTGACGCGATAGATACGCGTACGCTCCGTCACGCACCGCCTGGGCGATGCGGACCATCTCCGGCTCGCCTTCTGAGGCTTTCATGACCTGAGAGTAAAACACAAACGCGAACGTCAGGGCCAAGATCGCCCCGATCGGGGCCAAGAAATAGGCGGGCGGCAGGGCGATCGCCTCGGCCGCGGGTCCGGCGTGCGCGGATTGGCCCCACGCCGGGGACGTTGCCAGCGCCGCAAAGCAAACAGTGACCGCCCAATGATTCGTGACTAAACGAGACATCCACAGCCTCCAAAATGTGCCTCTGGTCCGGGTGGCTGAAAGGGGCCACCGCCCGTGTTTTTTTGCATCCATGGTGTCAAGACCCACGTTCTAAAAAGTCTAAGATGATCCCGTAGTTTAATTTCCGATGCAGCCGGCCGCGTTCGTCCAGGGTCGACCCGTGACCGAACGCTTAGTCCTGACCGATCTCGTGACCCGTGTCGCCGCAGCCCCCAAGGGGTGCAGCCTCGATCCCCATGCTGGCCTGAGTCCTCATCCGCTTCTGGCGGCTTTCGAGATCGACCGATCCGTCGCGTGCCGGTTGCGGCGTCGCGGGCCCGTGCGATTGATCTCAAGAAATCTCCACCCGCGGGTCCCCGTCGCCCCGTTCCATATACCGACAACGAGTATCCCTCTCATCCCTAACCGCCCTGCCGCTTCGATACGTCGACCCGGCGGTTGGAGCCCGCCTGAGGGTATCGACTATGGGTCGGTGGCGCGGTGACAAGGGTCATGGTCGACAGTTGGATACGAGAACGGTCATCCTCTAAGAACGTCGCAGATCCATATCCTGGACCGCGGTTGGTGTTGTCTTCTTCACCCAAACCGGCCGATCGTCCATACGGCCCTGCTACGACCCCGCTGCCTCTACAACCGCAGGGTCAACCCCGTCCCGGTGCGGCGCGGGATGACGGACGGGCCGATCGGCTTGGGGGCTTATCTTGATCTCGATGATTTGTTGGACCGGACGAACCCGCCCATCTGTTGTTGCTGCGCCCTCTTGATGCTCTTGCGTAGGGCTCGTTGTTTTCTTTCGCTGGGCTTTTCGTAATATGCCCGGCGTTTGATGTCTTTGGTGAGCCCTTCTTTTTCGCACAGCTTCTTGAATCGGCGCATCATCTGCTCAGCCGATTCACCGTTGCGGGCTTTGATCCGTATGGCCATAAAGTCTCCTTAGGCGTTTATCATGGAAACGGTTCTATGATCGAGCCAGACATTCTTACAACTGACGCGATGAGATGCAAATAGTCCCGATCGGTTATCGAGGTGCCTGTCCCATCAGAAATTATCGACCTGTGACTGATCCGCGTTCCTCTGTCGTAAACCGGCACGGCGTCGCCACCCGATCGGAACCGGAAAAGCTTGCTCACGGTTGCTCATCACCACTGGGAAAAAGGGCCAGCCCCTTCTGATCCATCCTGACCTCTTGAGGGCTACCAACTTTTCTCCCCCTTCGCGAGGGAATCGGCCCAATTTTTTAACGCTGTGTTCGTATGACTGGATAAGACGATGCAAAAAGTGTATGATGGCAGCGTATGGGTCTCGCTCCATAGCGACGAAAAGAAGCATCAAGAGAGAACATACACTCCGAGGGTAATTCAATGTTTAGGGCAGCAGGACGAAGGGCCTGGTCCGTGCACATGGGAGGTAACGGTCTATTTCACTACATACATCCATGACCTACGAACCCCCTGCCGGGTGAATGGTTGATCGTCCTGCTATTTATTAGGGCTGTACATAGGATCAACGAACGGAGGATTGACCTCATGACGACCTCAAAGACAGTTCAGACGGTAACCGGCGTGTTTTTAGGTGTTTTTTTTCTCTTGCCCGCGACCGCATCGGGGGAGCGAGTGGTCGACGATTTCGAGCGATACAAAGACGGTACCGTGATCGGCGATAGCTACGCCTCGTGGCCGTGGCGCCGCTTCGGCACGGCGACCAACGATCATGTCGTGGCTACGGAACAGTCCGACCGGGTGATCTCCGGGTCACAAAGCGGCCAGTACTGCGTCTACTGGCCCAATGAGTTCGGAGCCGTGCGGTACGCGTTCCGCCGCCCCAAGAACCTCACCGGCTACGCCGCGGCCAGTTTCAAGGTGCGTAGCTGCGACGTCATCCACGCCGGCGGGCGAGGCGAGACCACCTACACGACGGTCGTTTTGGCGGTGTCCAACGGCCAGACGACCTTTGAATCCAAAACAGCGCACCCCGTCTCGGCTCAGCCCCAGTCGATCATTTCATACATGTCAGACAGTGAGATGCACCGGGTCGACGGGTCACAGACCCTTCGCGAGGTCCTCCGCGAAGCCACCGAGATCGGCATGACCTTCCGTAGCACAAAGACCGGATCAGAGGGTTTATACACCGAGACCCTGGTCTTTGACGATCTCAAACTCATCCGCCAGCAGGTCGCCACCGGAAAGGGAGCGGCGTATCTAGATCTCGATTAATGACATCTAGGGCCAGGGTCACCGGTGCGGCGCCGTAGCCGGTTGCTTCTTGTTGATGGACGACCAAACGCACTTTCTAACCCCCCCACGCCGCGGCCAGTCGTCAGCCGGTCGCCAGCGGTTCGTTGCTGGGGCGGTCCTGACCGTAACCACGTTGATGCTTTACACCGGCTACGCGTTGCACCCCGCCAAGCCGGGGGTCGGGACCCACGAGCAATTGGGGCTGCCCCCGTGTGGGATGCTGACCCGCACGAACATCCCCTGCGTCACCTGCGGGATGACCACCGCGTTTTCCTTGGCCACGCACGGGCGGCTGATCAACGCCGCAACCACCCAGCCCGCGGGCGCCGCGTTGGCTGTCGCCGTTGCGGCCGTGGCCCTGATCAGCGGCTACGCCCTGGGCCGCGGCGCGTCGTTGGGTGCCCCGGCCCGTTGGTTGTGGCAGCCGGCGGTGCTGTGGTGGGTCGGCGGGTTGGTCATCGGCTCGTGGCTTTACAAGATCGCCGTCATGACCCCGCTATGACCCTATCCGCGAATACCGTAGACAGCCGTTTTAGAAACTATTTTTCACTCGGATCGTTCGAGGTGCCGATACGGGCCGACCCCAAGCCCGAGGCACACCGAAGGGCGTGAAACCGTTTGTCATCGGCTTGGCCTTTTTTGGGCCGACATGGCGCCACGCCATTTCTAGATTACACTCACAGTCTCCAAGGGGAGCGGCCCCCCCGTGGCCAACCGGGCCTGCACCCGGCCGGACCGTCCATGGGTACAAGACAGCGGTGCGACACGATGCCTTACGAACAATTCAAGCGGTCCCCCAGACAGGTGCTCGCCTACGGGATACCCCTCACCCGGCTTCTATGGATCTGCGTCTTGGCCGCCACAGGGTGCAGCTGGCTCGGTTTTATCGCTCAGGGCGTCGCCGGGGGTGAACAAACGGTGATCGTCCCCGCAGCCTACAAAGGGTTAAACGGCCAGACGGTCGCGGTCGCCGTGGTAGCCGACGAATACACCTTGTATGAACACCCCCAAGCCCCGTTGGCGATCGGCCAGGAGCTCGCCCGCCAGCTGGCCATCCAACTGCCCGAAGCCCAGGTCATCGACGCCCAGCAGGTCCATCAATACCAAACCCAACACCCGTACTGGCACACGACCCCCCTCGCCCAGCTGTTGTCGCAAATCGGGGTCACCCGCCTGGTCTTGATCGACGTGATCCGCTACTCCACCCACGAGCCGGGCAACGCCTACCAGCAGCGCGGCGCCATGACCGCCCGGGTCAGCGTCGCTGAGGCCCACGCAGCCGACCCGGATGACTTCGTTTTCGCTAAAACCCTCGCGGCTTATTTCCCCCCCGACAACCCCGTAGGCCGCGTCGACCCCGACGACTCGATCGTCAAGCTGGGTCTGCACCGCCATTTTGCACAGGAAGTCACGAAGCTGTTCCACGACCACGAGGTCACCGTCTCGGACCCCTAACCGCTCGGGATACCGTTTATACGAGATCGCCGCGATGGATCGACCAAGCCTCCATGACGATCAAACCCCCCGCCCCGTGGCCAAGCCGATGCGGACAGGCCTGTTACCGGTCCTGAGCCTGTTGGTCCTGCTGCCCCTGACCGGCTGCGAAGGCATCGCGCTGATCGCCCAGGGTTTCTCGCCCCCCAAAGTCGAAGCGCTCTACCGCCCCGTTGACCGGCCCACCCTCGTCTTGGTCGACGACCCCCCCGGCCAGTTCGGCGACCCTTCCTTGCCCAACGAGATCGCCCACCAGATCGGGTTCCACCTCATCCAACAAGCGGCGCTGACCCAGCCCAACGTGGTCTCCCCCCACGGCTTGTACGAGCTGGCCACACGCCTCGGCGAAGCCTTCGCCACGACCCCGATCGACCAGATCGGCCAACGCCTGGGGGCCGAGCAGGTGGTTTACGTCTATGTCCAGGCCGTGCGGCTGATCCAAGAGCCGGGCATGTTCCGCCCGTCCGCGGCCGTGCGGGTGAGGGTGATCGATACCACCACCGGCACGCAGCTGTTCCCCGATCCCCAGCGTGATGATGTGTCCGCCGATCCGCACTACCACAACCTCACGATCTCGATGTTCTACCGCAGCGCTTCGAACTATAACCACGAGACGGTGCGAACCGTCCAACAGCTGTTAGCGAAACGGATCGCACGCGACGTCGCGAGACTGTTCTTCGATCACACCCCGCGTCAACCGGGTGAAAAATTTGATGACTGATCCTTCCGCAGGCCAGCCCAAGGCCTGTGCCCACCCATCGGTTGAGCAACCACCCGCCCGAGATGAACCGTGATGCGTATCCTGCACATGATCGATCAAGCCAGCCCCGCCGCCACCGGGACCACCTTGGCCCTGATGGCGAATCCGCTAGGGCGCCTCGGGGCCATCGACCAGCGGGTCCTCTTGCTGGGCGGCCGATCCCTGCAATCCGCCGCAGGCCACGCCGGCCTCCGCGACCCCGACGTAAAGGGTGTCCCGCTCGGTTGCGCCTTGGCCGGCACCCCGGCCGTGCGTCGTTGGCTCCAACGCCGACCCCCGTTCGACCTGATCCACTGCTGGTCGATCGGCTCGTTATCCCTGGCCTGCCTCTTAAACCGATCCGCGCCGAAGCTGCTGACCGTTACGACCCCCCTGTCGCGGCGGGCCCTGCATTGGCTGGCGGTCTTGACCCGCGAACTCGGCAACCGGGTCACGCTGCTGCCGATCAGCAACACCCTCCGCCGGCAGCTGCTCTCGGCTGGGATCGCCCTACCCCGTGTCGCGGTGCTGCGTCCCGGGATCGACATGAGTCGAGTCGCGTTCTCCCGACGCGCCGCCCTGCGTGAACAGTGGGGCGCCGCCGAAGACGGCCACACCGTCATCGCCGCGATCGGGGACCCGCTAACCGCGACCGATACGATCCCCGCGGCGACCGCCGCGTACCTCGCCGACGGCAGCAGCGCCACCGATCGCCACCGGATCCGCCTCTTGGTCCACCCCCGTCAGATGAACCGGCTGCGCGCCGATCGGGTCTCACGAAACCTGGGCCGCAACGACTGGCTGATCGGCGACCCTCGGCTCGCTTACCCGTGGCAGGTATTGCCCGGCTGCGATGTTGCCTTGACCCACGGCCAGTACGGCGGCGGGCTTAGCCTGCTATGGGCGATGAGCGCCAACGTCCCGATCGTCGGGGAGGCGACCTACCCGGTGTGCGAGATCATCGAAGACCGCCATTCCGGGCTGCTGGCCCCGCCGGGCCGATCTCAATCACTGGCCAAGCGGATCAGCCAGGTCCTTACCGACCCCCAACTGGCCTGGAAGATACGCGATACCGCGCGCCACGAGGCGTACAGCTTCTTCTCGCGTCAACACCATTGCCAGTCACTGCGGTTGGTCTACGAGCAGGCCGCGTCGGGTAACAAGATCGAGGTCCCCCCCTTGCCTCAGACCGGTGGCCTGCGCTTCGCCGGGTGTTGACACGGAAACGGTTGGTTGCCCAACCGCTTAGATCGGGCGTGACGGGTTACCGGAGTTAGGCCCCGATCGAGGTGAACGGGCGTTTGTGCGTCAAAACGAATGCGTACCCCACCACGATCGCTAACACCGCCAGGCCGATCCCGACCCGGGCTTGAAGTTTCTGTTGCTCGACCGTGACCTGGGGGGATTCGGTATCGCGGTAGATCCACATCACCAGGATCCCCGCAGCCAGAGAACCCGGCGCCAGGAACAACAACGTCACCGGCAGCCACCGATCCGGCGACGCCGCGATCCATGTAAACCCCGAGACCCCCACTGCCAGCAACCCCAGCCAGGCGCTGGCCAACGCTAAGGGCGGCGCCCACCCGAACCACCGCTGCCCCCCCTGCGGCAGCCGCCACATCCACCACAACACCACCGCGACCACCAGCACCGAAAGACCGACTTCAACGGTCGTCGTCATCGAGTCGTACCCTTATGTATCCCTCTCGCGTATACAAACACCACGTAGACGCAGCGGCCCCGCGAGCTGCTCCTCGCGTACGCCCGTCACCCCGCCATGTCATGCCGGATCGGTAGACACCCACAAGATGTAAAAGATAAGCTCATCCCCGACGAGTTTACAGAATCGTTTGGGCACGTCGCAAGAGAGCCTTCGGCACCGAGCGTGCCCTCGACACGGGGTGAGGATGTGCGATGCGTATCGCGGCGTCATCCGACCCGACCGCGACGCGTGATCACCCCGGGTAGACCCCAACGGTGGAGCTACCCGCTAACGGGTGACGCCTTCTACCCCCCCAATAGCGACAGCACCTGCTGGGCCGTGCTGTTGGCCAACGCCAGGGTGGATGTCCCGGCGTTGACCAGGATCTGCGCCCGGGTCAGGGCGGACGTCTCAGCGGCGAAATCCGCATCGCGGATCTGGCTCTCCGAGGCCGTGATGTTCTCCAACGCGATCTGCTGGCTGCGGATCGTGGTCTGGAGAACGTTGCGCTCGAACGCTCCCAGCCGGCCGCGCAGCGACGCGACCTGCTGGATCGCCACATCGACGATCTCCGAGCCCTGCCGGAACCCTTCGTTGACGATGCTATTATCACCGCCGCGCTGGATCGTGTTGAGGAACCCCACGGACTCGTTGCCCAGGTGGCTGGCCGTCACCGACGGGATCCCGAACCCCACGTGCTGCTGGGCGTCGACCCGGGTGCCGATCTGGAAACTCGTG
Organism: Phycisphaeraceae bacterium; assembly: GCA_965224205.1. GTDB lineage: Bacteria > Planctomycetota > Phycisphaerae > Phycisphaerales > Phycisphaeraceae > CBDCYN01. Next base: position 57,655 of record CBDCYN010000013.1, on the reverse strand, counting down.
CCCCCGCCGGTGATGTCGAACTCATACGTCCCCAGCGTTTGGGCCGCGGTGCGGGTGAGCTGCAATTCCATCGCGAGGTTCGTAGCGCGCAGGCTCACCTTGGCCCCGGTCCCCAGCGCCAGGTTCCCGTTGACCAGGGCCAACACGTCTTCGCCCGTATCACGGGCGATCGCCCGTCCGCTCTGCACGTCGTAGGTCTGTAGGAAATCGCCGCCGGTGATCTTGCGCACGGACACGAACTCATCGGACCCGAATTCCTGGCTCGTCAGCAGCAGCCCCGACGTCGGGTCCGCGGCGCTGGCCAGGGCCGCCGAGACGCCCGTGACGTCCGATACCTGATTCACCGCGAAGATCACCGCCGAGAACGCCGCCCCGCTGGCGAACGTCAAGACCTCGGCCCCTTGGGGGCCCTGGATCTCGAACGAGACACTGCTCAGGAACGCCCCCGGGGCCCCAGCGGTGTTACCGGAGATGAACAGCTGCGCCGGTTCGGCGCTGTTGATCACCTCGACGTTGACCGGGATGCTCGACGCGGTCCCGAAGTTGGTCCCGAACACCTGGATGTCCTGGAGCTGGGTCGGGTCGACCCCGCTGAGGATGTAGTCCTGGGCCCCGTTGATGAGCTTGAGACCCGCGAATTCCGTGGTGTTGGCGATCCGGGTGATCGATTCGATCGCCGAGTCGATCTGAAGCTGGTTGGCGTCGATCTCTTCTTTCGAGAACCCGCCGGTGTTGGCGGCCTCGATGATCAAGCCCTTGATATCGGTCAGCAGGGCCGAGACCTCCGATAACGCCGCCTCGGCGGTGGAGATGACGTTACTGGCCCGCTCCGCGTTGCCGATCGACTGGTCGATACTCGAGATCTCGCTGCGCAGCCGCTCGGAGATGATCAGCCCGGCGGGGTCGTCCGCCCCGCGGTTGATGCGCAACCCGGTGGACAGCCGCTGGAGGCGGACAGCCAGGTCCGCGTTAGATCCCGAGAGCTTGTGTCGCGCCACGAGGGCCGGAACGTTGGTATTGATTCTTGACATGACAATCCTCCTTGATTGTCTTGAGCCTTGGTATCCTGACCGGTCAGGGAGGCGTTGACGTTAAGCCTCGTGGGTCAGGCGTCCTTATTCAAAGAAACATCAGGGGTCCGTGAAGACGCGGGGCACGCCCGCGCCGAGACGATGGCGTTTGAATCGGTTTCATGGCGGCCGGGTTCATCTTTTTCGATAGGACTTCAGCCGCGTCTTGCCGTTGTCCGGGCGGCGGTGGTCTGCGGCCGTGGGCAGGTCGTCGATCTGGACCCGCGCGGCCTGGGTGTTCTCGCGTTTGATCGCGTCGTAAACCTCTTTGCGGTGGACCTGGATCTCGCGCGGGGCGTTGATCCCCAGGCGCACCCGGTCGCCTCGGATGTCGACGATGGTGATCTCCACCGCGTCGCCGATCATGATCGTCTCGTCGCGCTGCCGTGATAGCACGAGCATGGTTGGGGGCTCCTTCCTTGGGCCTGTCGGTTAATCTGCGCTTCCGTGCACCTGTACACAATGGCATCATTTGTTTCATTTCACTTTGGCTGCCTGCGGTGTCGCCCCCGGGTACGACCCCTACGCGGACATCGCCTCGACCGGGGCCGGCAGCTCCATCAGCGGCGCCCGGGTGGTGAACCGCCGGTCCGAGAGCACCAGCTGCTCGCCGTGGCGGCTGGTGACCCCGACCACCAGCGGGCCTTGGAGGTTCCCGGTGAGCATGTTCCCGTGCTTGTTGACGATCACGAAGACCTCGGCGTCGTCCTGATCGGTGATCCCCAGGCTTTCGGTCTGCTCGCTCTTGATCGGGACCCGGTACGTCGAGATAAAGTGCCTCGGGTCGGTGACCACGAAGGCCAGGTCCGGGGCCTCGATGCTCTGGAGCCAGTAGAAGCAGCTGTCGTCGGCCAGCTGAAGCAGCGTGTACCTCTTGTACTTCGAGAAGCCCAGCAGCCCCTTGGGGAAGGTGATGACGCGGTTCTCGTCGACCTGCAGTTGCCCGAATCTTGATGTCTCCACATTCATGACGGTCCATCCTTAACCGGCCGTTCTTCCATGATCCGCCGGGCCCTTCCTGTGACCCGGCGACGGCGTCCTGCCGTCGCTTCGTAGCGGCGGGCCGGTCGGCCTTATGACCCGGTCGCCGCGCAAGGTTTGCGCCGTTTAGCGCAAGAAATCCAATAGGCTCAGCTGTAGGTTCAACGACCCCACGCGTAGGCTCGCTTCGAGCTGCTGCTGGAGCTGCGTGAACCGCGTGATCGCCTCGGTGAGGTCCACATCACGCAACTCGCTTAGCAGGGTCCGTTCCGCGATATCCACGTCTAAGAGCCTTTCTTGTTGTCGTTCGACCCGCTGGGCCCGCACGGCTACGTCGGCTCGTGCCCGGGACATATGGTCGAGGTCATCCTCTAATCCATCACCAGCAAACCGGATGCCATCCGAGTCGTCCGTGGCCAATGCGTTGCGAAGTTCGATTAAATGTGTGAACGCCCCATCGACGCGCACCTTGGCCATGTCTTCGCTGACGATGCTCCCGCCCGACCCGGCGTTGATGTTCATCCCCAGATCCGTCGCCGCTAGTGAAAGGCCCAGATCGACCACCCGGAAGTCTTCCGCTCCGGCGGTGTTGTCTTCGAACTGCATCCCGTTACCGACGGTGACGAACCCGAGGTTGAAGTCCGTGCCGACATCCCCCACCTGCCCCACGGTTAACCCCGCGTTGATCGCCGCGTCGCGCACCCGGTCGATCACCTGCCCCACGGTCGCGGCCCCGTCGATGTTCACGTTGAACACCGTCCCGTCGTGGAGCTCGAACGCGAAGTCATCCTCGCCGTCACTAACGTGGACCCCGAACCCTTGATTGAACGCGTCGAGCTCCGTGGCTTGGCTAAACGTACGCAGCCCCAGATCCGCGGCGGTGGTGCCCCCGTTTTCCCCGATCGAAAATTCAACGCCGCTGACCTCACTGATCAGGTCCAACCCGGTGCCCGCATCGTTGATCTCCACGCGCAGGCCCATGTTCATCTTCTCGACTTGATTGATCAGGTCTTGGACTGTGGTGACCGAGCTGAGGTCGAGGCTCTCGGTATGGGTCCCCTGGGTGAGCTGGAACCCGGTGGACAGGTCCATCGCCCCGCCCAGTGAACCGACGCTGCCCAGCGAGGCCAGTTCGGTAAGCTCGGTGAGCCGAGCGTCGACGTCACCGCCCGTGACGATCAGCCCCGAAGCACTGATCCCGATCCCCAGGTCCAACGCGGTCTGCCCTTCGCCGACGTCGTCGATCTTGATCGAGTGCCCGGTGTTGGCGGTCAGGGTTAACCCCTGGGCCGAGACCGACAGCGACCCTGCGGAGGGATCTACACCTGCGATCGCGTCGGTTACCCGGGTCGCCACGTCCCCGAGCGTATCGGCGCCAGCCAGGTCGACGATCACGGAGGTCGTGTCGACCGTGACTTCGATCGAGCCGAGCCGCACCCCGTTGCCCTGGGCCCCGTTGACGTCACGCAGGCGCGTCGAGACGGTCGCTTGCGGGTCGAGATCGACACTGCCGCGCACCCGTGCGGATAGCGCGCCGAACGCGTCGAGCCCGTTGGTGTTGAACGCTAGCGGGTCGCTTAGCCCCAGATCCCCAGCGATGCCTTGTTCGACTCCGATGTAGCGCACCCCGCCCAAGAACTCGCTAAAGACCTTTCCATCAGGCCCGCCGGTGCTGAGGCGACCCGCGAACAGGGACGTGCCCTGAAATTGGCGATTCGCGACATCAATCAGAGCCTGGATCTGGGCATCCACGACCGTGGTCTGCGAGGCGCGGGTCTCTGGGTCCGAGCCGATGCCGATCTGGCTCGATGCGACCGTACGCGCATCGATGAGCAGATCGAACGCGTCGCCTAGAGCCTGGTCGGCGTTGTTGAGAACACTCAGGGCGTGCTGAAGGTTGCGTTCGTACTGCCCACGGGCTTCGATGCTGTGTTCCAAAGCCAGGATCGTCGCCACGCCACCCGGGTCGTCGGAGGGTTTCTGCACGCCCAGCCCGGTGCTGATCTCGTTCTGCCGGTCCAGCAACTCGCGTTGCGTGCGTTGAAGAGCAGACCGCAGCTGCCCACTGGACATCAGCAGGGTGGTGCGGGCCGAGATGTTGCCGATTTGTGACATCGTTTCCTACCGCGCCGGTCGCGTGGTTGCTCGCAATAACGCACGTATGTGAGACGGGGGCACCCAGCGAGCCGCGACCGTGAGGGAGCGGGTTAGATCGATGTCACCGAAACCCGCTCCCTCACGGTCGCGGCTCGCTGCGGAGCCGTCCTGCATGCTCGAACCTATCGAAATATCTATGGTCTGAAACATCCGTATCCCTAATCAGATAATGCTTAGCAGGGTCTGGAACAGCTCGTCAACGACACTGATAAACCTCGCGCTGCCCTGGTACGCCCGCTGGTAGGTCAGCAGGTTGATCGCTTCTTCGTCAGCGTTGACCCCGCTGACCGCTTGTCGTTGGTTCTCGAGGTTTTCACGCACCACGGCGTCTGCGGCGCCCTGCTGGCGGGCCTGGGAGACCTGGATCGCTACATCTTGGACGTGCTGGTTCCAGAAGTCGGTCAGTGACGCCCCGTTGAGCGCTTCGAGGCCCTGGTCGCGAAGACCCGCGATCGCCAGGGCCGTGTGATTGTCCCCGAGGATGTGGTCCGACGCAGCAGCGATGTACGAGGGGTTCTCGAGGACCACCGGATTGACCGCGATATCACCAGCGTCGGTGCCGCTAAAAAACGTGTTGATCCCCAGCATGGCCAGCACGCCGCTGGAATCGTCGCTGAAGCTGATCTGAAGATCACCCACGTCGCTGGTGATCTCTAATCTCCCGTCACCGGTGACCGAAGCGCTGACATTTGTCACCGCGTCCAGGGCCAGGGTGAGACTATTCAAGGTCGTATCGTTGGCCGGGTCGATCCCATCGAGGTCGACGTTGATCGAGCTGGTGACCCGTTGGCCGGTCGACTTGGACGTCAAGTGGATCTGAAAACTGCCGTGGTGGAGTTCATCCATGCCCAGTTCGGGGTCGTTAAGGGCCATGGCCGAGTCCGCGACGCGCAGCGACGAGGTGATCTCGCCGAACCCGTCGATCCCCTGGCCCTGGCTGTGGATCCGGTTAACCTCGAAGATCAGGTGGTGGGCGATCTGATCGACCGCATCGATCGCATCGGCATAAGCACCCTTGCGGCCGTTGAGCAGCGCCCCGAGGCGGCCCGATGTTGGGTTCAGGACGCTGGGGTCGCCGCTGAGGATCAGGTCCACGTTCAGCTGCCCGTCGACCGTTTGGCGGCGGATCTCCAGCCCGCGGTTCTCGCTGTTGAGCACCACCGGCAGCGACCCGACGAACACGTCCACCGAGCCATTGCTGTTCTCGACCGACGAGATATCTAGCAGCTGAGCCAGCTCGTTGAGGGCCACGTCGCGCTGGTCACGCAGGCTATGGGCGGATTGGGTCCCGCCACCGGCGGTAACGATCTGGTGGTTGAGGTCAGCGATCTGATCCAGCAAGCGGTTGGCCTCGGTGACGGCGACGTCGATCGTTTCATCGAGTTGAGACTGGGCATCCAAGAACTGCGAACGGGTGTTTTGCAGGAAGGTGGCCATCGACTGGCTCTGCTGGAGCACGGTGGTCCGTAGCGCCATGTCGTTGGGGGTGTTGGCGAGTTCACTAAACGCGTTGAAGAACTCCGCCAGCTGCGAGGACAGATCGGTATCGGTCAGTTCATTTTGTAATGCCTCGATCTGGCCCAGTAGCTCTTGGCTGGCCTGGGAGAACGCCTCGTTCGAGATCGCGTCGCGCAGGCGAGCGTCGAGGGCGTCATTGACGTGGCGGCGGATCTGCTGGATCTGCACCCCACGGCCGATGATGATGCCGTGCTGGATCTCTTGGCCGCGCACGGGGGCCAGCTCGATCGATCGGCGGCTGTAGCCGGGCGTGGCGATGTTGGCCAGGTTGTTACCCGTGACCTCGATCGCCGCCTGATTGGCAAGCAACCCCGACCGGCCGATGACTAATGCGCTGTTGAGTCCCATGATTTAAGGACCTTGTCGAATACCTCTACGCGGTGGCCTCTACGCCGTGGCCTCGAACGTGCTAACGGTCATCGCCCCCGCGACCGGGGCGCCGCGTTGCCCGTACACCCCCGCCATCGCGCCGGCGACGGTCTGGACTAAACCCTGCATGTGTTTGGCCAAAGACTCGGTGGCTCGGCGGATCACCGCGGTTTCGTTGCGTATGTTTTCCATATGTTGGGTGAGCTGCTGCTTGAGGACCAGCAATCGCCCACGCCGCGGCTCGGGCAGGTGCTCGGCGAGCTGAACGAGGCGAAGCGGCTGGTCGGCGTTGGGTTCGAGCTGCTCGGTGAGTTGACCGATCAATTCGAGCCGTTGCTTTTCGAGTTCGCTGATCTTCTGGACGCAGAGGTTTTCCTTCTCGCAGTAGGCGCTGACGCGGTCGCTATCCGACTCGCGCAGGGCGACGCGCTTGGCTTTGAGCAGTGACAACAGAGACTCGTGCGCGGTGCCGAGCTGCTTGAGGACCCCTTCGAGTTGGTCGAGCTGTTCATCCATGGAGATTCACCTGCGTGCCGCGTAGGGTTTCGATAGGTGTTTGAGGGGCGCTTCCCGGGCGCTGAATTTTCTGGTAGACCGCGTCGACGATGTTGAACCCGGAGGCCTGGGTCATGCGTTCGGCGAGGATGGCATCGAGCTTAGCACCGAAGGCTTCTTCACCCCGACCGCCGTGGAACAAGTCTGACCGGAACGGATCGTCACGGATCTGCGCCAGCAGCGGCTGAATTAAACCGATCGACACCAGGGACCGGGCCGCTTGGCGGGCTTCGTCCTCGACGGGTTTGTCTGCCCGGTCGGTGGCGGTGTCACGCGGGTTGATGAGCTGGGCGTAATGGGTGTCGCGCGGCCCGGTGGCGACGCGCGGGGCGCTGATCCGCGAATGGGTGAAGGTCAGCGGGTTGTTAAGGTTGGCTTGCATGGGATCTTTGAGAACTCGATCTTGTGGATTCTGTATGTGCCCGCTCCCTGACGGTCGCGGCTCGCTTTGGAACCACTTGGGTTATTCGATGACAAGCTGGGCGTGGAGCTTGCCGCTGCGGTGAATCTCTTTGATGATGGCGATGCGGTCGTCGGCTTCGACCTTGAGCTGGTTGAACGCGGCCATGAGTTCGGTGAGTTTGGTACCCCCGCGGTTTTGAGGGTCGATCGCCACGAACTGGAGCTGCTCTTGCCGGGGGTTGAGCGGGGTAGGCTCGATCGGCGGGGTCAGGGCGGTGATGGTCAGCCCTTTGTGCGAGATGATCACGGGCGAAATCTGCACATCCTGGCTGATGATGATCGTGCCGGTGCGTTCGTTGATGACCACCCGGGCACCGGTGCCGATCTGCGAGGGGTCGACGTAGGTCTGGAGGATCTGGCTGATGAACGCGGCGGGGGCGGAGCGATCGTAGTCGGGGACCTCGATCACGATGTTCTTGTGGTTGGCCGCGGTGGCGACCGGCGGTGAATCGGGGGCCATCACGCCGTTGATAAGGTTGGTCAGGTTGTTAGCGGTCGACCACGACGCGTTGGCGTTGTTGATCACGAGGGTGATGTTGCCGGCGAGGTCGAGGTACCGGGCCATCACGTTTTTGGTGAGCTGGGCGCCCTCTCGGACGACCCCGACGGTGGGGCTTTCTTCGTCTTCGATGATGACGGGGCCGTCGGCGAAACCATAAACCGGTGAGCCGGGTTTGGGGCCGGTCATCGGGATCATGAACAACCGCCCGCCGGCTAGGCTTTTGCAGGGGCCGATGGCGCTGACGTGGACGTCGACACGGTCGCCCTCACGCACCCCGCCACCGGGTAAGGAGGCAGAGAGCATGACTAGGGCGACGTTCTTGGCGTCTTTTAGCTCGCTGGTGACCACGTTCGGGTCGACCAGCTGTTGGATCACCGCCGCCAGGGGGCGCATCGCCGGCAGGAACTTGCCCCCGTCGCCGGTGCCGTTAAGGCCCACGACCAGGCCCATGCCCACCAGCTTGCTGGTTTCCATGCCTTTGAGGCGGACGAGGTCTTGGATCTGGACCGCTTGCGAGGTGGGAGCGAGGAGGGCGACGAGTAGGAGCCACGTTATCGATGACGGGTGCCACTGGCGGTTGACCTGCCGGTGCCGTACACGCAAGACATTCACACTGGCGGGCCAGCCGCCAGTGGCACCGTGTTTCTCACACACCTTCTTACTCTGTAATCGGATCGACTTGGGCATCATGCACCGTCACTGGCCTTCCAAGGCCGGTTGCGAACGTGAATCTAGAAGTTAAACAACCCCTCAAAGAACTTGGTGATCAGACCCTTCTTCGTGGCTTTGCGCAGCTCGCCCTCGTGCTCCTTGACGAGCCTCAGGTCGAACATCTGGGTCGAGAGGACCGTGTTGTCAGCAGTGACGTCCTCGTGACGGCACGTCCCAGTGAGGGTCATCGCCACGACTTCGTCGTCGTTGCGGATGTACTTGCGTGCTTCGAGGACGATCGTGCCGTTGGGCTTGATATCGATCACGCGGGCGGTAACCCGCGTCGTGAAGGTGTCGCGGCGGCTAAAGTCCCCGTCGCCTTCGAAATCATTTTCAAGCGTGATGTTGACCCGGGGCGTGCCGTCGTCCATGGAGGACGGGGTGAGCTGAAAATTCAAAAGGTCACTGAGATTGAGCTTCGGGAACGCGGAGATGGTCCCGTTGACGCCCATGCCTTTTTCGGTTTCTAGCTCGGCTTGGGAGTCGTTCTCGATGCTCTCGCGGACGATGACGGTGATCAGGTCATTGATCGCGAACCGACGCGGCTCGGGCAGGCGCACCGCCGCGAGGCTCACTTGGGAGATCCCCGGTGATAGTGAGTTGTGCGGCGAGCTTGCGGTGACCGGGGGCAGCGGGTCGACCTGTTCTAGGTAAAGCGACGAGGTCTGGGCGGTGGTGATCGTCGCACATACCGTCAAGACCACGGCTGCTAGTAATACGGACACAAAAACATTGATGCGTGGTACAAACCTGCGAAGAACCCGCTCCCTCACAGCCGCGGCTCGCTGTAGGTACGCACGGATTAATCTGGATACATATAACATGACGCGCAAATGAGTTGATCGGATGACGGTTCTCATCGTTGAGCGAGTCCTGAATCTGGGGCTGGGGCGGTTCCGAGAGCGGTGCCGGGGTCGGTGATGATCCTGCCGCGCTTAAGCCCCACGACGCGCACGGTGTACGGCTGGCGGGTGCGTTCGCTGCGGACCTGGATATGCTGGCCGAGGCTGCCGTTTTCGTTTGATCTTGCGACGGTTTTGACGACCAGGCCACCGCCGACGAACTCGACCGTGATCAGGTCGCCGCGGCGGACCAGCAGCGGTGATTCGAGGTGCCGCTGGCACACGGTCGTGCCCACGCGGATCACGCTCGAAGCGCGCTGCCCGATCGCCGCGTCCAGGCCCTGGACCGGGTCTGAAAGGTTGTTGTCGATTTCGACTTCGTGAAGCTGCACGTCGCCCGCCTCAATCTTGGCCCCGCGGCGGATCGTGCGTTGGGCGACCACGGCGGTGACCCGACGGGTGATATCGACGTTCACGCGATAGGTCTCGATGAGCTGGTCTTGTTCGTAACGATGGATCTTGATCGGGACCCGACCCAGCGGGCCACGCGTCATGGGTTGGATCGCGAAACGGGCCCGCCCGACTGGGGTATCCAGGGCTTGGGCGTCGCGGTCATGGAAGGTGATGGTCAGGTCCTGCTCGTCGCCTTGACCGGCCCAATCTTGTAGCCATACCCGTAGTTGATCACGTAGTGTCCACTGGCTGCGGGGGTGGTTAGCGTCATCGTGTTGATTTTTTAGGGAACCCGCGGATGGTGTCTCATGGTCTGATCCGGGGTTCGATGGATTAGACGTCTGGTCATGTTCGATTCCTAAAACGCTCACCTTGCAGGCGGGGTAGCCGCCCAGGGTCAGCGTGCCCCACGGGGCGCTTAATGCATCGAGGGTCTGTCGCACTGTCGCGAGAGTCACCGTGGTGGGCTCATGGTCGGGTGACGGTGTGAGTGTACCGACGACCGTGTCCGCCCAGCGTCGAGCGGGTTGGCCTTCTAGGTCGCCGATATCGCCGAGGGTGATCTCGGGGCCCGTGACCGTGGCGTGCGGTCTAAGCCGAATACTGCCTACGGTGTCACTGGGTTCGGGGGTTTGGGTTGCGCCGTGGACCGAAACGGCGATTAGTGCGGGGGCCCAGAGCACCAATATGAACATGGTCCACGATAGCCAGGGGTCCCCGGTGCGGGTTTCGCGATCATACTTGATACCCTGGGTGTCGGGGAAAATCGAGATGTGAGTGTGTTCGTTCATCGCGTCAACTCAGGGCCGCTAGAACCGTCGCAGGTTGCCCAAGACCTGGAGGACCTCATCCGCGGCTTGGATCGATTGGCTGTTCATCTCGAAGGCACGTTGGGTCTTGATTAGGGAGACCAGCTCACGCACGGGGTCGACATTTGATGACTCCAAGAACCGCTGCATGATCGACCCGAAGCTCCCGTCGCCGGGGGTGCCGGGGATCGCGGGGCCGGAGGCGGAGGACTCAACGAAGATATTGCCGCCGATCGAGACCAGGCCGTTGGGGTTTACAAAGGTGGCCAGCTCGATCTGCCCGACGTTGGCCGGCTCGACCGCGTTGGGCAGGTGGGCGAAGACGGTGCCCTCGGCGTTGATCTCGACGCGCACGGTATCTTGGGGGACGTTGATGCCCGGCTCGAGCAGCGGGCCGTCGGCGTTGCCCAGGACCAGGTCGCCGTTGCGGTTGACGAAGAAATTCCCGGCGCGGGTGTAGCCGATGCCGTCGCCGAAGTCTTCGAGGATCGCGACCTGGAAGAACCCGTTGCCGTCGATCATCATGTCCAGGTCACGGCTGGTCTCGACCGGCGAGCCGGTGGTCAGGTCGTATTGGGTGTTGCTGATCCGCGTGCCCAGGCCCACCAGCAAGCCGGCGGGGCGGTGGTCGCCGTTGGCGTTTTCCACGCCCGGCTGGGCTTTGACCTCATAGAGCAGGTCCTCGAAGTTCGCCCGCGACGCCTTGAACCCGGTGGTGTTCACGTTGGCGATGTTGTTGGCGAGGATGTCGATCTCGGTCGACATCGCGGCCAGGGCGGTGGAGGCGGAATGGAGGGCGGTGATGGCCATTTGCTGCTCGTTGCGTTGGTTGGGCGTTTACTGCACTGACGGCTTTTTTGTTAACCGCTTCGTTACGGGCGTGGCTCGCTAGAAACTGCTATGCGCTGGCGACGCGGCCCAGGACGTTGACGGCCCGATCCATGGTCAGGTCGTGATAGCGGATCATGTTCGCGTTGCCGGTGACGGCCTTGGTGGCCTCGATCATCTTCATCAGGGCGCGGATCGGGTCGACGCCGCTTTCTTCGATCGCACCGGGCCGCAGCGTCGGCAGGCTCGGGTCGGTGCGGAGGTCTGTGTCGTCTTTGAAACGGAAGAGGTTTCGTCCCTCTTTGACGAGTTCGTCGAGGTCGGTCACGCCGGTGATCTGGAGTTGCCCAACGGTTTCTCCGTTCTGGAGGACCCGGCCGGCGGCGTCGATCTTGACCTCGGCCTCGTCGGAGAGCAGGATCGGCTGGTCGCTGGGGTCGAGCATCTTGTGACCGGTGGTGGCTGCCACAAGGTAGCCGTCGGCGTTGCGGGATAGCCGCCCGTCACGGGTGAGTCGCAACTCGGATTGACCGGTCTCGGGGTTGGTGAGCCCGACGGCGAGGAACGTGTCGGGCGCTTCGAGGGCGACGTCCAACGGGTTGCCAGTGGTGCGTTGAGCGGCTGGGGCGAAGCTGACCCGCTGGGGACCGGCCAAAACCCCGCCACCGAGCTGCTCTAATAGACGATGGCGGACGTCAAGCCCGAGGTTGTCTTCGACCGCTTCGGGGTCGCGCTGGTGAACGGTCGCCACGTCGGGTTTGAAGGCGGCGGTCTCGACGTTCGCGAGGTTGTTGGCGTAGACGTCCTGACGGTAGATGTTCGTCAGGACGCCGGATGCGGATAGATAGAGGCCGTAGTTCATCGGCCCACCTCCTTGTGGGCCACCCCCGGCATGGTCGTGGTTACGACGCGGGTGTGGTTGCGAGCGCTACCGGGGGGATTCGCTACGGCCTGGGGGCATGGTCCTTTGCCCCGTCTATGATGAGAATAATCACGTGTGGTTTGGATCGGGTCGTGAGCTGACTCGTATTGATGGACCGCTTCGGCTAAGCGGGCGAGGCGGATCAGCGATTGGCCGATCGTTTGGCCTTGGGTTTTTCGGATGGTTTCTAGTAGCGTTGGCATGGTGTCCATCATCAGCTCGATCGTTTCATCGCGGAGCGTGGTCTGCGAATGCCACGCTCTAGGGGTGAATGAACAACCGCCATGCCAGAGGAAGCGCGGGCTTGAAGTGATCGGTCACGGGATGGGGGAAGTAGATGTATGTTTTTGTAAAACATACTTTTAATCGCTTAATGTGAGCTTAAGCACAGGAAGTAATGATCGCGGAGCGATCCTGGGGCCGCGCAAGTGTGACGTGTCTTGCGCATCGGTTGCGCGATCAGGAGGGGCAACAACGCCAGCCGCGGCCGTGAGGGAGTGGGTTGGACGCTATACGGCCCGGGACCCGGAACCCGGAACCCGCTGCCTCACGGTCGCGGCTCGTTGCGAGGGCCGTCTGTAATTTCAATGGCGGTGCGATCGGGCTTGCTGGGGGGTGTTGCTCTTGTGGGGGTGTGCTGGCATAATCCCGTCTCGCACGAACCCCCAGCGGCGGCGATGGGGACATCCATTAGACGTAGTGAGACGTAGGAGCGTATTGTGAAATCTCAAGACCTGCGTAACGGCATGGCGGTTCAGATCGACGGACAGGTCTGGCTGGTCACTTCCTATGAACACGTTAAACCCGGCAAGGGACCGGCGTATACCCAGGTGAAGCTCAAGAACCTCATCACCGAGGGGTATATCGAGAAGCGGCTGCGCAGCGGCGAAGACATCGACCAGGTCAACATCGATCGTCGTGATATGGAGTACCTGTACTCCGACAACACCGGGGCGGTGTTCATGGACTGCGAGACCTATGACCAGACCACGATCGACGCGGACGTGCTGGGCGACGCGCTGCTGTACCTCAAGTCCAATACGATCGCTAAGGGGATGGTCTATAAGAACAAGGTGATCAGCATCGAGCTGCCGCCGGTGGTGGAGCTGGAGATCACCGACACCCCGCCGGGGATCAAGGGCGCGACGGCGACGAACCAGCTCAAGGAAGCCACCTGCGAGACCGGACTCAAGACCAAGGTGCCGCCGTTTATCTCAACCGGCGAGTCCATTCGCATCTCCACCGAGTCGGGCGAGTACCTGGGGCGCGTGACGGGTGGTTGAGGTTCACTGCACCTTACTGCGAATCAACTAAACACGCCGCCGCGGTACTCCCTGCATTCCCACCTCTGCTCAACGCTAGGCTGCTGATTTGACACGCTCACGGGGGGGGTATTGTCATTTCGGCATTGGTCGCCGCTACTGACACATCATTAAGATCTTATTATTGCTTGATTTACGCCTTGGACGCGTGGCATCTCATTTGAATTGTTCTTCCTGCGTCGGCCGCGGAATGGTTTCGGGGCCTGCTTAAAAGAAGATTTGTCTCAATCAAGAAAGGAGTAACACGATGTTACCCGCTCCAGCACAATTGGTCCGTTCCCTGTTTGATGATCCCACCGAATTGCTGCGTCGTGAGTTCGGCCGGTACCTGACCAACCCGGCCACGGACGGCGATTGGATCGGCAAGTACCCCGCGGACGTGCGTGAGGACGACGACGCGTTCCACGTCGAGGCGGAGCTGCCCGGGTTCGTCCGTGATGAGATCGACGTGTCTTTAGAGGACGGGACGCTCACGATCACCGCTCAGCGAAAATCCGAAGAAAAGCAGGGCGAAACCCACCTCCACGAACGCCGGTACACCAAGGTGGCCCGTAGCTTCCGGTTGCCAACACCGGTGGACGACACGAAGGTGGAAGCCAAACTCGACCACGGGGTGTTGCACCTGACGCTACCCAAGCGGGATGAGGTCAAGCCGCGACGGATCAAGGTCTCGTAAAGTCAAATAATTATTATTAAAAGATCAAGGTCGCTAACCACACCACGAAGCGTCACTCGACCTCAGCACCGCGCACCCGTAGCGCGGTGCTGTTTTTTGGGTAAAATTTTGGGTGCGAAATCGAGTAAAACGACGAAAAATGACGAAAAAATCAAAAATTTTAGGCTTCAAGTAGGCCTTTTTGTGCCAGGGTATCGAGGATTTTTTCGACCGATTCGGCGACGCTGAGCTGATCCGTGCGCAGGTGCAGTTCGGGGTTGGTCGGGGCTTCATAGGGGTCGTCGATCCCGGTAAAGCCTTTGATCTCGCCGGCGCGGGCTTTTTTGTATAAACCCTTGGGGTCGCGTTTCTCCGCTTCGTCCAGGGGGCAGTCGACATAGGCCTCGATAAACGGCAACTTGCTGTTTTCATGGAGCTTGCGCACGTTGTCGCGGTCGGCGACGTACGGGCTGATGAAGCTGGTGATCGTGATCAAACCCGCATCGGCAAAGAGCTTGGCGACCTCGCCGATCCTGCGGATGTTCTCGGCCCGGTCATCAGCGGAGAACCCCAGGTTCTTGTTAAGGCCGTGGCGGATGTTATCCCCATCGAGCCGGTAAGCGTGCTTACCCCGCTGGAGCAAGACTTGCTCGAGGGCGACCGCGACCGTGCTCTTGCCGCTGCCTGAGAGGCCGGTCATCCAGATGGTGACCCCTTTTTGACCTAAATTTTTGTGCCTCTCCTCGGGGGTGACGTCGCCTTCGTGCCAGGTGATGTTGGTTGCTTTTGATTGGGTCATGGTCGGGTTTCTCGTTTACAAATGATTGAATACTTTTGAATTCCAAAATTTTAGCAGTTAATCGGCTAAATCCACACCCCAGGACAATCCGGGGGCGGGCGCCGAGACAATACGATATATTTTATTCTATCTATCAGGAATGGCCATCGTGAACAAAAATCGCTTTTTCCTCCTCTTTCTTCACAGAAACGACCTCAAATCGTGTTGAAAAGCCATACACGAGCCGCTTGGCCCGGTTCCAGACTCACGACGAGGACGACAAGATAGCGGATGAACCCGAAGCTGCCAAACGGGTCATGTTCTCGTTCACCTTCCCGCCGAGATGAGATGGTCGAAGGGGAGGGCACGGAACGGCGATTCAAGATGACGTCAAAAATCAGGCGGTCCGGTAAACGTGTAAGGATAATTGAGGTGTGTGTGGCGGCTATCTAGAGCTGGAGCCTCGTCGACAACAAACTGCCCTTACCTAAGCAGGACGACCCCGAAACAAACACAACCAGAACCCTCACGCTGCTAAACTTCGATGTGTCGTCACGCGGGTTTCGTGGCCGTGGGCGAGTTTTTCTGGCCCGTGTTCTCATGCCGCGAAGAGTCGCTTGAGGAGATAAACGGGCTGATCTTGATCTTGGGCCTGTTGCCACCCGGGCCCTGCGACGAGGGGGGTTCCGCCCCTGACGATTTAATCCCGTTGAGGCTGTTTTCACCCAACATCTCCGCGATCTTCGGGATCTCCTCAAGGACGGACGGATCGGTCTCAACCCCGATCTTCCGTAACAGGGCGTCGTATTCCGCGACTTTCTGTGCGTGCATCGCCCTCTGCTGGCGCCAATGGTTCACCGTGCTAACGACCATGGTAACGATATCCTTGTCAGTGGGACCGGTGGGATTGGGCATGACCTATCTTCCTGATGATTGCCGGGCGGTGGACGCCACGCCGCCGCTGTGGCAGGACCTCGATGAACACACCATACGTCGTGAACGAATGAACTATAGCCCCCTCACCACGCAAGATAGGGGGGTCAGCCATGGTATTATACCCGCAAGACGCTGCTGTGTTGGGTTGATCGTGATCCACCTACGGGTATCGTCTAGCCGTCTTCGGTTTCTATAGTTTTATCCCTGTCCGGGTGGTGTCAAGCCTATCATCGGACTCCCCGTGAGTACCGTAGATCCTCGTGGCGGGTGGTCAAGGTCGGCCCCGTTTGATCGTGACCCTCTGATAAATCCACAAAAAAATTAGGCTCTTAGGAAGCTAGGGGTGGTTAAATCGGGTTATGACGAAGAAGTTTGAGCATGACTTGGTAGAGGTTATCACCACGGTGGTTGAAGCGGAACTCGGATTCTTTCAGGTGCAGATAGAACGTGTGGCTGGCGATGCCGTTGAAGCGGGCCAGGCGACGCTTGGCGTAGCTCCAGAACGATTCGATCCCATTGATATGAGATCGGCTATTGGCGAATTCGTTGGCGCCGTGGTTGACCCGCAGGTGTTTCTTGTAGCCGACGTCGACCAGCCCGTCGTAACCCCGCCAGCCATCGGAATGGATGATGGCGTCAAGGCCCACGCGGCCCCGGATGGCTTTTTGCAAGGTCTTTTTGCGGCAGTCGGGCACGATCTCGGTGTAGACGCGCCCGTCGCGCTGGAAGATGCCAAACACGATGGTCTTGCCGCCGGCGCCGCGTCCGCGCTTGCCACGGACCCGCTTGGGCCCGAAGTAAGATTCGTCGATTTCGACTTCCCCCCGGAAGGGGCTTTGGGCCTCGCTGTGTTCGGCGATGCGTCGGCGGATCTTGAGATAAATGGTGTTCGTCGATCGTACGCTCACGCCGGTGGTCCGGGCGGCATCGGTGGCGGTGAGGTCCATCGCAAACGCGAGGAGTATTTTTCGGAAGATCTTCTCCGAGATTCGGGAACGCTTGTAGTACTTGTTTTTGCAGGTTTTCATAGGAGCAAAGCCACATCATACGCGGCTTAGCTTCCTAAGAGCCTAATCATTTATCCCAGTTCAGTGAAGACTTTTCCGGTCCGTCCAGAACCGAGGCGACAACATAACCGATGCACGCGAAATTCGTCAATCGTGAACCGGCGGAGGTGATCGTCACCCAATGCAGGTCGATGGCCTGCGGTACTCGCTGAAGTCACACAGCCGACGGCAGTTGGCTTAGCGTGTATTTTTGCACGAATCTGGGGTGTGCCCTGAGAGGTAAGCATGACAAGGATGTTTCCCTAATGAAACCCTCCGTTGCTGGCTCGCAGCCCGTGGCTAGATCATTTTTATCAGCCATTGATCCGGGGCGTTGCGCGACTGCCCGATCGCCAACCCTTATTCTCGAAACCATCCACCTATGCCGACCCTAGACTTGAATGATGAGTGAATGTGACGAAACGGCTAACCGGCCCCACGGCGACACCTGGGCGTTCAATCGTGCTGTGGTGATCGGCTGGTGCGCGTGGCTGCTGGGCAGCTGGACGATCAACATGGACGTCCAAGCCCCGATCCCCGCGGCAAGATGGATGATCTATTCCGGGCTGATCGGCATGACGATGGCCTGGCCGATGTGGCGTTTAAGTATCGCGATTGTCGCCCCCACTGCCCCCACACAGGCTTACGGGGTGTTTGTGGACTGGTTGAACCTCAATCTCGTGTTCCAAGCGGTGCTCTGGCCCCTGAGTCTAACGACGCGGTGGTCGGAGCCTCAGACCCTCTGGCTGGCCGCGGCGCTGGGCGCCTGGAGCCTGCTGGCCGCGGCGATCGTGGCGTGGGGGACCCACGTGCCGCTCCATACCGGCAAGCGACGCGCCGTGGCAATGATCCTTTGCTTGGCCGTGCCGCTAGGAGAACCAGCGGTTCTGGGCGTGATGAACCTCGAAGCGTCACAACCCTCGGCCGTGACCTGGCCGATGCATCTTAGCCCGATCCAAACGCTCTGGGGCCTGACCGTTCAACCCGCCTATTGGCCCCAGCACCCGTTCGTGACCCCGATCTGGGTCGCCCTGGGCTTGGCGGTCTTGGTCTGGGCGTGGGTGATCGCCGCTAGCAGGACAACGACCGTTTTGGATCCGCGGTAGCTGTTTTAGTCCCAAGGTGTGGTGGTGTGGGGCGAGCAGCTCGCCAGGGCCGTCTCGGAACACGGACGGGGTACGAGACGAACAAGACTACCCACCGAACCGGGTCACGACCGTGGACCACATGTGCTCGATCTCGGTCAGGAGCAGGTCGAACGCTTCTCGCTCCACCCGGCGACGCGACTGTTCCGCCGCGGCGGCTGAGGTCCACGCATCGGCCGGGTGACTTTGCGAGGCGGTCGCTTGGGCCGAACCGTAGATATACCCGGTCTGGGTATCGATCAGCACCGCCGAAGCGGTGGTGTCGACGTGGGCCGTTTCAGCCGGGAGCATCCCCAGGGTCAGCACCGTCAGGGGCGCCACCGGGTTATCACCGAAGCGAAAAGACGTGTCGAACGTGTACAGCAGCGCCATCGGAGATTGGACCTTGTCCGCGATCCACCGCAGGTCCCGGAAACTATGGACTTCACTGGGCACCACCAGCCGGGTGACGAGCCCCAGCCCGCTGACCCGGGCCATGGAGCGTAGCCGGTGGAAGTCGTCCTCGGTCTCGATGTCTCGGACGGTCACCACCGTGAACCGCCCCGGGCCTCGGGACCGGGTTGAGTGGGTGCGGTATTCCCTGCCCTGGACGCGGATCACCGCGATGCTCACCGGGAAGCGGACCGTCGGCAGGCGCTTGAGCGTGATCGAGGCGGCGTCTGCGTTTTCATGGCCCGGATCGGCTGTGTTGTCGTGCCGGACCACCCCCAGCTCGGCCGCGGGGCCGGGGGTGACGTAGCGGGCGCAGCCAGCGATGGGAAAAACCGCGGGAACAACCGCCACGATCCCGTAGAGAATCCAACAAAAACGACTGTCTATCAACCGGGTTGGTCGGGTCCGGGTCGTCATATAGACTCCTGTGCCTAGGGTTTGGCGTCGATTTTAGTATCGTATCGGGGCATCGACGGGGCTCATTGAATCAAACCGTCTTGGATGAACCACCCGGTGATATATATGCATCGCGTATCAAAGTCCCGCGTCGGGTATGCGTTGGACAACGAAAATTTCCCAGCCGCGTGCATGAGTCACCCCGTATTTTCATCCGGGATCGGTATAAGATACACCGATGGGACACACGCAGGGACACCGCAGAGTCATGAACCGCGTGACCGCAGCCGAGCCCGCCTCGGATCAGGACCCCCGAACCATGGATAGGGCCCATCTCATGATCACCGTCGTCGCCCACATCCGGGCCAAACCCGGGTTTGAACAGCAGGTAAAAGCCTCGTTGCTAGGCCTGATCCCCCCGACCGTCCAAGAACAAGGCTGCATCCGCTACGACCTTCACCAAGACCTCCGCGACCCGTGCCGGTTCGTGTTTCACGAGCACTGGGCCTGCGAAGACGATCTCGACCGCCACCTCGCTTCGCCGCACCTGCGGCGTTGGCCCGCGGAGACCGAAGGTTGGCTGGCGGCCCCGGTCGAGATCTACCGCCTGCAAAAGGTTGACTCTCCCTCCAAACCCTGATCCGGTATCCTCCTGTTATGAACCCGACGACTCAAACCGCCCCTGAAACGATCCCGGTCTCGATCCAGCGGCTGCCCGGCGGCGAAGGCCTGCCCCTGCCCGCCTATCAATCGCAGCACGCCGCCGGGATGGACCTGCACGCGGCGGTCGACGAGAACCAGCCCGCGGTCATCGCCCCGGGTCAGATCGTGCTGGTCCCGTGCGGGTTCGCGATGGCCGTGCCGGTGGGCTACGAGGCCCAGATCCGGCCCCGGTCCGGGCTGGCGGCCAAACACGGGATCTCCATGCCCAATACCCCCGGCACCATCGACGCCGATTACCGCGGGCCGATCAAGGTCCCGTTGATCAACCACGGCGCCGATCCATTCGAGGTCACCCGAGCGATGCGCATCGCTCAGATGATCATCAAGCCCGTGCCCCGTGCTCACTGGGTCGAGGTCGACGAGCTTCCCCCCACCGACCGCGGCCAGGGCGGGTTCGGCCACACCGGCCACTGACCCGGACACAGAAAAATTCACGCATGATAAAAACCTGAAAAAACCCGATCCTTCATGATCGCGGCTCGCTGTGATTACGCACGGATTAATCTGGATGCGTCTAAAGGACCGTCCCAATAGACCCTCCGCGACAGCGGACAGGGCAAACCTATATCTGCAACCCCATGCCCGCGGCGTTGGGTGCGGGGCGTTGAGTCCTTCGCGCACATGCCTGGCGGTTCCGTGATTTAATCGAGCCTTTGGACGAGCCGATAAACTTCAAGCCCCCCCGTGACGCGTCCATGGGACGATAGTGACCCCGATCGAGTTGATGGGGCCACTGGCGTACGCGACGCGGAAATATCCCGGGTAGAACTCGTTTTCGACGCGGCCAATGGATACCCGATGGGTAAAATAATGGACAGCGAGCTTGGAAGCTGTGATCTGAAAACACCCCGCGGTTGCCAGGACCCGCTCATCGGTTACGTTCGGTGAGTTAGAATCCCGTGCCCACCGAGGCATCCGCGCCGAATGGGCATGCGTAACCTATTTTATTTTTAAACTTTTATATCAAAAATCCTCAATAGAGCAAAATTTGATGAAATGTTATGAAAATTCAATAAAATAAGCGTCCAGATTACCTATGTTATTGCATCGAGCCCGAATCTTACTTACAATCATGACAGTGAGTCTGGTAATCGGGTGATGTTGAGGTGCGGTGTTGGTTTATGAATAACGTCGCGGTGAGTGTCTTGGATTTAGGTCTTGCTCGTTTTTAGTTCGTCTCTACGTAGAATCTCGCCGATGGTCGGCAAGACAAGCCTAAGTCCTCGTGTCATCGCATCCATCTCTGAGGCCAACATCGGAACGTGACTGTTGTACTTTCTCTCGTTTTCTTAGGAGATGAATACCATGCGAAAACCTAAAGGCTTTACGCTTATTGAGTTGATGGTCGTGATCTCGATCATCGCGTTGTTGATTAGTATCCTCGTGCCGGCGTTGGGCAGGATCCGAGACACTGCCAACCGGATGAAGAGCTCAACCCAGATCCGCGGGATCCACCAAGGACTGGTCACCTTCGCCCAGGGTAACGGGGCTCAGGAGTATTTCGCCGGGTTGGATAGCGCCGGCGCTGAGCTTGTGGACGGCGGCGCCGACATCCCGTGGGTCGATGGCGCGACCTTGGGTGAGCTGAGCGTTGAGGCCCGGCTAGCGCTGCTGATGGGCAATGATTTCTATTCCGCTGATTTTCTGATCAGCCCTTCGGAGAGGGCCCCGATCGCGTCCTACGACGTGACGGAGGACGAGGCGACCCCCACGGTGGCATTCTCCGACGATAATTATTCGTATGCCATGCTGCAGGTCGATACCACGATCAGCCGCAACGCCGAGTGGCGCAACACGATCAATTCTCAGGCCCCGATCCTCAGCGACCGGGTCATCGCTCAGACCGGCGCGACGTTCGTCCCCGGGACCGAGGCGGACTATTCGAGCTTGCACTCGGAGAACAACTGGCGAGGCAACGTCGCGTATAACGACGGCCACGTCGAGTTTGAAACCACCCCGCTGCTGACCCTGACCAAGATGGGGGACGTCGAGACCGAAAGCGACGACCTCTTTGAGGACGCCAGCAACACCGCCGCCACGGGTGAAGACGCGGTGCTGATTACCAACGGCACCGCATTTGTGGCTGCGAACTTCGAGAACTCTAACGATTAACCGGCTGTCCTGCCTCGCCTCGTAAGAGGCCGGACGCACCGAGACAACAACCAGCCGGCCGTCCCTAGGGACGGCCGGTTTTTTCATGGCGGGCTTCTCACACCGATCGCCCGGATCTTTACAGCGTTTTCTTGATCCCTGTAGAGCCTGTCTGGATGACAATCGGCCCAAAGAAACCGCTTCCTCACGGGCGCGGCTCGCTGTGAAATTCTGAACCAACTTCGAAACCGCGGGCGGCACGGCGACCCCGCCCCACGCCCGTCCGATAAAACGACCGTGCATCCCATCACGCCCGGTGTGGAAGGATCCGTCAAAGTCTGCGGCCTCCCAGACCGATAAACCTGCTGAGCACGGACACGGATCGGTCACGCGACGGGCTGCGCCATGGATCTCGGCACATTATTCGGCTTCCTGGGCACGTGGGTGCTGATCCTCTGGGCGATGATCGCCGGCGACAGCATCGTCATCTTCATCGACGTGCCCAGCTTGATCATGGTCTGCGGGGGAACGATAACGGTCCTGTTCTTCTGTTTCCCCGCGGGGTACGTCAAGGGCGCGATCTCAACGATCAAGAAGGGATTCTTCAACAAACCCCAATCCCTCGATAAGCTGATCGAAGAGCTGGTCTCCTACGCCGAGGTCGCCCGACGCGACGGGATCCTCAGCCTCGAGAACAAAACCAAAGAGATCGAAGACGAGTTCATCGTCGCCGGGATCCAGATGGCCGTCGACGGCACCGACCCGGAGCTGATCGAGCAGGTCATGACCACTGAGCTCGACAACATGATGGACCGCCACAGCGTCGGCAAAGGCATCCTCGACGCCATGGCCAAGTACGCCCCGGCGTTCGGGATGATCGGCACCCTCGTGGGGCTGGTGATCATGCTCCAGAACATGGACGACCCCGCGAAAATCGGCCCCGGTATGGCCGTGGCGCTATTGACGACGATGTACGGGGCGATCGTGGCCAACGCGTTCGCCGGGCCCCTGGCCGACCGCCTGGCCAGGCGATCCGCCGAAGAGGTGGTCGTCAAGACGATCATCATCAAGGGGGTGATGTCGATCCAGAGCGGTGACAACCCGCGGATCGTCGAGCAGAAGCTCAAGACGTTCCTGCCACCGGCCCAACGAGCCGCTGCCGAAGCGGCCTAGCGTGGCCATGACTAGACCAGCCACGACTCGGCGCGTAAAGCAGCCAACCCCGAGAAAGCGTGACGGATGACCCGCGATGGGTAAAAAATGCAAATGCCCCCCCGAAGGCGCCCCGGAGTGGGTGATGACCTACGGCGACATGATGTCGCTTCTGCTGTGCTTCTTCATCATCCTCGTGGCGCTAAGCGAGATCAAGAAAGAAGACCAGTACCGCGTGGTGGTGGAAGAGGTCCAAAAAGCATTCGGCGTGCTCGGCGGCGGGGGCAAGGTCACGACCAAGGACGACCCGAAGCTGAGCCTGATCGAGCGGCTCGAGAACCTCCAACTCCTTAAACCGATCAACAAGAACAAATCCAACACCGACGAACCCGGCATCGACGGCCGCGATCCCCAGGTCACCCGCGTCCGCGAGGGGATGCTCTTTACCCAGGGCGGGCGGATCACTTTCGAGCCCGGCTCAGCGGACCTCACCGAGCGAGCCAAGCAGCAGCTGCTGACGATCGCCGACCTGATCCGCGGCTACAAGAACAAGGTCGAGCTGCGCGGCCACACCGCCCACCGCGAACCGCTCGAGGGCACCGGCTACCAGGACCTGTGGGTCCTAAGCTTCTTCCGCGCCAAGTCGGTGATGGATTTCCTCACCGACCCCCAGATCGGGATCGAACCCCAGCGGATCCGCCTGATCGCCAACGCCGAGCGTGAGCCCCTGGCCAAACGGGTCTACACCGCAGCGGCTCAGGAGCCCAACCGACGGGTAGAGATCCTGGTCATGGAAGCCCTGGTGGAAGACTTCACCCGCCCCGAAGCCCCCCATTAGAGCCAAATCAACCAAGCGATCGAGACGATACATACGATATCGAACCATGACCGACCGCTCCCGGGTGATGATACGGCACGCCCCGTCAACACGATCGGGAGGGGGCTAGCAACCAAACGATGGTGCCCGTGATATGGCTGATGAGACCGATAACGTCGAAGAGCAGGAGCCTAAGAAGGGGTCCAAGAAGCCCCTTCTGATCCTCGCCGCCTTGCTGGTCGTCGAAGCCGCGGTGATCGCGGTGATGTTCATGATGATGGGTCAGCCCGCGGACGTCCAGGCCGAGGGAGCGGTCGAAGACGAAGCCGCCCAGGCTGAAGAACCGGTCGAGGAACTGGTCGTCGAGGCCAAGTACCCCAACACCAAGCGCGGCCGCACCTTCATCTACGACACGCAGGTGTACATCGTCGTTCGGCGTAAGAATCAGGAGCGGATCCAAGGCCAGCTGGAGTCGATGTCCGCTCAGATCAGCGCCGATATCCGGGCCATTATCGGCCTAGCCGAGCCTAACCACCTTTTAGAACCAACCTTAGCGACGATCAAGCGGCAAATCAAAGCCTCCCTCGACGACCGACTCGGACGTGACGAGGAGGGCAACTCCTACGTCGAGCAGGTCGTCATCACAAAATTTACTCAGTTCCGAGCGGATATGTGACCGATAAGTAAAGGCCGGCAGCCTCGCGCTATCGGCATGGAACTGATCTCATGGCCGACGATGATTCTCAACTCATGACCGATCCCGACGAGCTCAACGCGCTCGTCGCCGCGGCATTAGCGGAGGTGGACAGCTCTGACGACGGCTCGTCCGGATCGGGTCAAGACGCCTCGTCGTCGGGGCCGACCATCGACCAAAACGCGATCGACCTGCTCAGCGACGTCGATCTGCACGTCAAGGTCGAGTTGGGCCGCACCCAGATGCTCGTTGAGGACGTCCTGCGCCTGGGGGATGGCTCAATCGTGGAGCTCGACAAGCTCGCCGGCGACCCGGTCGACGTCTACGTCAATGACCGGCTGATTGCCCGCGGTGAGGTCCTCGTGCTTAACGATAATTTCTGCATCCGGGTCAGCGAGATCCTCGAGAACCTTGAAGACCAAGCCCAGACGATGGCCAGCCAATCCACGGGATAGGTAGAGAACCGCGGTCTTGCCCGGCGAGAACCGACCTCGCCAAGGCGCCCCACCGGTTCACGCAGCAGATCAATAGGGTAGGCGACGCGGCGTTGGATGGATACCCATCTCGGATGAAATCGCGGCATGACCCCGGTACGCGACAAGGAAATCTTCGGTGTCTCATACCTACTCGGCGCGGCACTTTGATACGCGATGTGGATACCGATCTAGAAAGGGTTGCTTATCCGTGGCTTGAGGTGATAAGATAATGAACATGCAGCGTAGGATGCGCTGCTCATCGAGGTCTCAACATAAGGATACTCGACCATGGGCCATGGACGGCCGACCTTCTCTGTGCTGGTGTTTGTTTCGGGCTTACTTGTATCCTTTTCTCCCCGACTCGCGAACGCCCAGCCTCCCCCTGCCGTCCCCGATATTCACGCCCCTTCACCGGCCGGTCCGGGCGACCCCGCCGTAGTCACCGCGCCAGCCCGGCGTGCCCCCCCCGCGGCCCAGACCGATCCCGCCCCAGATCCGCACGTCGCCGAACGCCAGCGCCTCGCGTCACTGGCTAAGAACGCCGTTTCCAAGCTACGGGTGATACCCACCGCGCTGGCTGCATCACCGCCCCTCCCCGCTGCTGGCCCCGACCCTATCAACCCGGCCCCGCGCGATCCAGCGGGCGTTGAGGAACTCACGTCACACCCCTCGGCGACCTCGAAGAAACCAAGCGTCACCGCGATCAGCAACCGCCCCCCAGACCGTAGCGATGAACCGGTCATCGATTCAGCCACCGCCCAACAAGAACGGATCCCGCTGGGCCTACCCGCTGCCGACCCCTGGCCCGCACAGGACGACCCCGCCACCCCCCGCACGGGGTGGATCGATTCATCGGGCTCGCTCAACACCCTCGCGGCGATGGGGGTCGTCATCGCCGTCATCTACCTATTGCGATGGGTGCTGATCCGCATGGGCAAGGGCGCGGTGCCGCCGTCGCACCCCTCCGTGGTCGAGGTGCTCGCACGGGTGGCGGTCTCCCCCAAGAGCCACGTCCTGCTGATCCGCGCCGGGCGGCGCGTCCTCGTCGTCGCCGAAAGCGCCACCGGCCTGCGGGCCCTGGGAGACATCGACGACCCGGAAGAGGTCGCCGGGCTCCTGGCGGCGGTGACCGCGGCCAAACCCCAGAGCATCACCCAAGGGTTCACCCAGCTGGTGCGTGGCTTCAACGAACAACACGACGAGATCCCCGACCCTGACCCCGACCCCGACCCGCTCGAAGCATACGGCGCCGGTTCCGCATCCCGCGCCGACCGCGCGCGTGACCAGGTTTCGCGGGTGGTTTCGCGGGTGCGAGCCCTATCGATGAATACGAGGGCGATCGCATGAACAGATGCGGGAATCGACATGGTGTAGGCGGCGGACGGAGACCCATCACGGATTGGACCGTGTGTGCGATCCTCATGACCGTCTCTTTGCTCTCGCCCCCCTCGCTGGCCCAGACGGTCACGGACACGAGCCAGCAGCGGCAAAGCGGCTCATCGGTCGATGCTCAATCATCGAGTCGCGTCGATCTAACCAACCCGCTGTCGATCCTGCGCCACGCGGGGCGTGTGCTGCCGGCCGCCCAAGAAGACCTCAAGAACTCAGCCGACCCCGACGCGTCGGGCGACGACGCCGGGCCCGGCGACCTCAGCGCCGCGATGTCGATCCTGGTGCTGCTGACCATCCTATCGATCGCCCCGTCCCTGCTGGTGCTGACTACGAGCTTCACGCGGATCATCGTCGTGCTGGCCCTGCTGCGCCAAGCGATCGGTACCCAGCAGCTGCCGCCCAGTCAGGTGATCGTGGGCCTGGCGATGTTCATGACGTTCCTGATCATGGCCCCGACGTTCGAACGGATCCGCAGCGAAGCGATCGTCCCGATGCAGGACAACCAGATCACTGAGCTAGAGGCCTGGTCGCGGGCCAAGCAGCCATTACGAGATTTCATGTTTGGTCAGCTCGATCACGCCGGTAACTGGTCCGACCTGTACATGATCCTCAACTACCAGGGGGTGGATACCTCTTCACCCCAGCAGCTCACGCGCGGCGACGTCGGGATGCTGTCGCTAATCCCCGCGTACATCCTCAGCGAGCTGAAGGTCGCGTTCCTGATGGCGTTCCGGCTCTACTTACCGTTCCTGATCATCGACATGGTCGTGGCCAGCGTGCTGATCAGCATGGGGATGATGATGCTGCCGCCGGTGTTTATCAGCCTGCCGTTCAAGCTGCTTTTGTTCGTGCTCGTCGACGGCTGGCAGCTCGTGACCGGGACCCTGCTCAACAGCTTCGCCGTGCCGGGGGTGACCACGTGATGCGATGTGACGGACTGAATGTTGATAGGGCATCACAGCGAGCCGCGACCGTGAAGGAGCGGGTTCGGACGGTCTTGCCTTGAAACCCGCTCCCTCACGGTCGCGGCTCGCTGACACGCTCTTACGAAACATGAGACATGCCGCCATACCAAACACAACCAGTGACTGAGGATTTTTAAAGGAGCCGCAAGCATGAACATCGACCAAGCCAGCGACGTGGTCCGAGAGGCCCTGACCGTCATGCTGCTGCTAAGCACGCCGATCCTGGCCGCGGGGCTGGCCATTGGGCTGGTCGTCAGCGTGCTCCAAGCGGTCACCCAGATCCAGGAGCAGACGCTCAGCTTCGTGCCCAAGATCCTGGGCATGGGCGTGGTGACGATCGTGATCACCCCGTGGGTGGCGACGGTGATCCTCGAGTTCTCTAAACGCATGTTCACCGGTTCGGGGTAAACGCGGTGTCACGATCACCGTGAGCCTAATCATGTGGAAAGGCTGCTTGATTGCCGATCGACCTCCAACCCGTGGTGATGCACCTGCCGGCGTGGGGCCTGGTGTTGTTCCGGCTTACCGGGATCTTTATCTTCGCGCCGGTGTTTGGCAGCAGCGCGGTCCCCGGTCGCGTGAAGCTATTCCTGGCGCTGGGCCTGAGTTTCTGTATCTACCCGATGCTCCTGCACCCCAGCAGCGGCGCAGCGAGCGGAATCATCACGCTCCTAGGTTCGGGGTTTCACCTCTGGTCGCTGCCCGTCGCCGTGGCGATGGAATTGTTGATCGGATTGGTGATCGGTTACGCGGCGAGTCTGCCGATGATCGCCCTACAGCTGGGGGGCCGGGCCATCGACCAGCAGATGGGCCTGGGGTTCGCCGGGGTGGTCAACCCGGAGTTCAACGAACAGACCGGCGTCGTGAGCGAGTTCTACTTCGTGCTGGCGATGGCGGTCTTCTTGATCCTTGGCGGCCACCGTGTGCTGCTGATTACCCTCGTGGGCAGCTTCGAGCGGATCCCGCTGGGCGGGTTCGTGCCCAACGGTCACCTGCTGAGCCTGGTGATCGGGATGCTCTCGACGGTGTTCGACCTGGCGATGCGGGTCTCGGCCCCGGTGCTGTGCCTGATCTTCCTCGAAACCGTCGCGATGGGTTTCATCGCGCGCACGGTGCCGCAGATGAACATCCTCAGCATCGGGTTCCCGGTGCGGATCATCATGGGCGCGGTGCTTCTGATCGCGATCATGGGCCTGACCACCCAGCTCGGGGCCCGGGCACTTCAAGACACCCTCGAACAACTCATGAGGTTTTTTGCATTACCGCCAAGAGGAACCCTTACGGGATAAAGAACCGCACCGATGTAACCTGACCCCGATCCAGGACGGCACGGATGCCCGATAGCCACTTCGAAAAAACCGAAGCCCCCACCCCCCGTCGCCGCAGCGAAGCGCGGCGTGACGGCAACATCGCCCGCTCGACCGACCTGGTCGCCGCCTGCGCCCTGCTGGGGGGGATCGTCTTGCTGCACCTGTTCGGGGTTCATGTGATGACCGAGTTGAAGGTGATGTTCGAGTCCATGCTCAGCCCCTCGGCGTTCTCCAACCCCACGCGGCCCGGCGACGTCGCGATGATCACCGCCCAGGCCGGTCGGACACTTTTCCTGGCCGTAGCGCCGCTGGTCCTGGGCGTCACCGCCGTGGCCCTGCTGGTGACGGTGGGCCAGGTCGGATTTGTTTTGACCACGAAGCCGCTGGAACCGAACCTCGGGAAGCTCTCACCGCTGCGGGGGCTAAGCAATATCTTCAGCGCGAGATCCGGGATGCGCCTGGTGATGAGCCTCGCGAAGATCGCGCTGATCCTCGCCGTGGCGGGTTGGTCGATCCACAAAGAGCTACCGCGGGTGATCGTGCTTTGCGAGCTGGACGTGCTGCCGATGTTCGCGGTGATGTGCGAGATCGTCTACACGGTCGCCCTGAAGCTCGCGGCGGTGCTGCTGTTGTTGGCGTTGCTGGATTACGCGTTCCAGCGTTGGCAACACACGCGTGACCTGCGTATGAGCAAGCAGGAGGTCAAGGAGGAATTGAAACGCATGGACGGCGACCCCTTGATCAAACAACGACGCACGCGCGTCGCCCGGCAGCTGGCGTTGCAGCGGATCGGCCAAGACGTGCCCAAAGCCGACGTCGTGGTCACCAACCCGACCCACTTCTCTATCGCATTGCGTTACGACTCGGACAAGGAATCCGCCCCGCGGGTCGTCGCCAAGGGCGCGGACTTTTTAGCGATGCGGATCCGGCAGATCGCCATCGCCAATGATATCCCCCTTGTCGAGCGCAAGGAGCTAGCCCGGGCGTTGTACAGCGAGGTCGAGGTCGGGCAGGTCATCCCGCCCCAGTACTACGCGGCGGTGGCGGAGATCCTTGCGTACGTGTACCGGTTGAGCGGCAGGAAGACCGCGTAAACCACGGAGAACCGTAGGCGAGACCCGATCCAGGAACTCATGGCAACACAAGCCAACCAACTCGTCCTGCCCACGTGGCTAAGCCAGATCGACCGGTACCGGCCGTTGTTCGTGCCCCTGGCGTTCATCGGGCTGCTAGCGGTGATCGTGGTCCCGATGTCGCCGGTGATGATGGACATCCTCATCGCGGCCAACCTCGGGCTAGCGGCGCTGATCCTGCTGACCACGATCTACGTCGAATCCCCCCTGGATTTCTCGGTATTTCCGTCACTGTTATTGGGCACGACGCTGCTGCGGCTGGTGCTCAACATCGCCACGACCCGGCTGATCCTCGCTGCCGATGCGGACAACCCCGGGATGGCGACGGCTGTGGCGGGGCGGGTGATCGAGTCGTTCGCGTCGTTCGTAGCCGGCAACTCCCTGGTCGTCGGGCTGGTGCTGTTTATTATCCTGATCATCGTTCAGTTCGTGGTGATCACCAAGGGGGCGACGCGCATCAGTGAAGTCGCCGCGAGGTTCACCCTCGACGCGATGCCCGGCAAGCAGATGGCGATCGACGCCGACCTCAACGCCGGGCTGATCAACGAGGCCGAGGCCCGCAAGCGACGCGACCAGATCACCCAAGAAGCTGATTTTTACGGGGCGATGGACGGTGCCGGCAAGTTCGTGCGGGGCGATGCGATCGCCGGGATCATCATCACCCTGGTGAACATCGTCGGGGGGTTCACCGTGGGGATGCTCGAGAAAGGCTGGCCGTTCGGCGACACCCTTGAAGTGTTCACAAGACTGACGATCGGTGATGGGTTGGTCAGCCAGCTGCCGGCGTTCGTGATCGCGATCGCCGCGGGCCTGATCGTCACCCGGTCGAGCAGCCGCCAAGACCTGGGCACCGAGCTGAATGCCCAGCTCACCAGCCGGTCGAACGCGCTTTGGATCACCGCTGGGTTTATGGGGGCGATGTCGTTTACCGGCCTGCCGATGCTGCCGATGCTGCTAGCCGCCGGTGCGTTGGGGTTCGTGGCGTGGGAAGCGAAGCAGCGGGCCACCCACACCCACAAGGCCCAGGCCCAGGAGGAATCCAAGAAGAAAAAGGAAACCGAGCCCCAGCCGGTGGAGAAGGCGCTGCACGTCGACACGCTCGAGCTGGAGGTCGGCTACGGCCTGGTCAAACTCGTGGACGCCAACCAGGGCGGGAACCTGCTCGACCGGATCTCGATGACGCGCCGCCAGCTGGCGACCGAGATGGGCCTGGTGATGCCGCCGGTGCGGATCCGCGACAACATGCAGCTTCAGCCCAACGACTACAACATCAAGATCCGTGGCAACACGATCGCCAGCGGCGAGATTTATCCCGGCCAATTCCTGGCGATGGACAGCGGGCTGGCCTCGACCCCGCTCCAGGGCACCAAGACGCGTGAGCCGGCGTTCGGGCTCGACGCCGTCTGGATCGACGCCGGGCAGAAGCAGCGGGCCGAGGCGCTCAACTACACCGTGGTCGACGCCACGAGCGTGCTGGCCACGCACCTCTCGGAACTGGTCAAGACCCACGCCGCGGAGCTGCTGACCCGTGAAGAGACCAACAATCTTGTATCTCAACTAAAAGAAAAAGCGGAAAAACTCGTCGATGAGGTCTTGGGCAAAGAGGCGCCCCTGCTCAAACCCGGTGAGGTTCAGAAGGTGCTCCAGAACCTGCTGCGTGAACGCGTGCCGATCCGGGACATGGAAACGATCGTAGAGACCCTCGGCGATTGGTCCCCGAAAACCAAGGACACCGACGTGCTCACGGAGTACGTGCGCAACGCCCTGCGGCGAACGATCTGCAATCAATATGTCGAGATGGTCGAAGACCCACAGGCCGCCGCGCACGACCGGCCCAAGCCCAAGCTTCATTGCGTGAGCCTCGACCCGGGGTTGGAGGACCAGATCGTGGGGTATATCGACCGCGGGGCCGAGGGCACGACGATGACGCTGCCACCGGTGTTAGCGAACCAGATCACCACCGCGATCGTCAAGGAGATCCAGCGATTGATCCAGGCCGGGCACCACCCGGTGGTGCTGGCGTCGCCTCAGGTGCGGGCGCAGGTGCGGCGTTTGCTCGAGCCGCACTTGCCGAACGTGGCGGTGCTGGGATATAACGAGGTGTCTAGGGACATCGAAGTCGAGTCCATGGGGCTGGTTCAACTCGGCGGGTCTGTTGAGCGTTCGCTCGAAGGGGCGTCCGTGTGAAGCTAAAAACGTTCCGAGCTACGTCGATGGCCGAGGCGTTAGCGCTGGTCAGGCGCAACCTCGGTGCCCAAGCGGTGGTGCTGCACACGCGCACGTACAAGCACGGGGGGTTCCTGGGGATCGGGGCCCGGACGGTGGTGGAGATCACCGCCGCGGACCGGGCGTCGTTGGATCTTGGCCGTGACCCACAACGGCCCAAGAAAACCAAAACCCAGGCCAACGCCAAGAACAAGCCGTTACGCGACCCCGCCGCCGGTGACCTGATCCGCCGCACGTACGCCGTGGCCCAGGCCGAGCTGGCCAAGCGTCAGCAGCCCGCTGCTGGGCCGACCGATCCACCGCCCCCCCATAACCCGTCTCCGTCTCCACCTACACCTCCATCTTCAAGTCCCCACGCCACTACGACGCTCAGCGCGGTCCCTTCGGACCACAACCTTGAGCTGGCTGAAGAGGTCCGTGCGGTCAAGCAGCTGGTCACCAGGTTAATGAACGATCAGCACCAACGCCGCAAAGAAGGCGGCGCTGACATGCCGCAGAAGCTTTTTGAGCGATACCTGTCGTTATTGGAGCAAGAGGTCGCCGAGGACCTGGCCGCGGAGATCATCGACAAGGTCCGTGACCGGCTTAGCGCCGATCAACTCGACGATGACGAAGCGGTGCGTAAAGCGGTCGTGGCCGTGATCGCGGATTGGATCCCCGTGGATGGATCCGCCAGCGGGACGGTCGAGTCCGCCGACGGTCGGCCGCGCCTGATCGCGTTGATCGGCCCCACCGGGGTGGGCAAGACCACGACGATCGCCAAGCTCACGGCGACGTTCAAGCTCAAGCAGAAGAAGAAGGTCGCGCTGATCACGCTCGATACTTACCGGATCGCGGCGGTGGACCAGCTGCGGACATACGCGAATATCCTGGGTGTGCCGCTGCACGTGGCGATGAGCCCGGGGGAGTTGACCGACGCGATCCAGCGGTGCGCCGGGTACGACGTGGTGCTGATCGACACCGCCGGGCGTAGCCAGCGAGACGACCCCCGGCTGGATCACCTCAAGAGTTATATGGAAGTCGCCCGGCCCGATGAGGTTCACCTGGTGCTGTCGTCGACGTGCTCCCAGCCGGTGTTGATGGATACGGTGGAGCGGTTTTCCTGCATCCCGACCGACCGGATTATCTTGACGAAGCTCGACGAAGCGGTGACGTACGGGGTGCTGATCAACGTGGCCGCACGGGTGAAGAAATCATTGAGCTACGTGACGACCGGGCAAGAGGTGCCTCATCACATCGAGCCGGGCCGGGCCGGTCACCTGGCGGAAATCATCGTTCAAGGGAAGGTATCGCCATGATCGCGGATCAAGCCCAAGCACTACGGACGCTGGCCCGAGAAGGGTCGCCCCCACGCGCGCGTGTCGTGGCGATCGCGAGTGGTAAAGGAGGGGTGGGCAAGAGCAACGTCGCGGTGAACCTAGCGGTGCGTTTGTCGCAGATGGGGCGCCGGGTGGCCTTGATGGACGCGGACTTGGGCACGGCCAACGCGGACGTGCTTTGCAACATCCGCCCCGGCAGCAACCTCGCCCACGTCGTGGCCGGGCGCAAGACCATCGAGCAGGCGATGGTCGTGGCTCCGGGGGGGTTCGGGTTGATCCCCGGGGCGTCGGGCCTGGCCAAGATGGCGGACCTAAACACCTTTGAACGCGCCCGGCTGGTCGAGCAGGTGCATCGCATTGAGCTCAAGCACGACATGATCCTGATCGACGTCAGCGCCGGGGTGGGCCCCAATGTCTTGGCGTTCATCATGGGCGCGGATCAGTTGCTGACCGTCACGACCCCGGAGCCGACGTCGGTGACCGATGCTTACGCGATGATCAAGATCGTGTCGCGTCACCGGCGGGACCTGGAGATCGGCCTGGTGATCAACATGGTCAAGGACCTGAGCGAAGGGCAGGAGGTCTACAAGCGGATCAACTCGGTGTGCGAGAAGTTTCTTGAGGTGTCGACGCAGTACGCGGGGTACGTGGTTGCAGACTCCCGCGTCCCGCTGGCGGTGCGTCGCCGCCGGCCGTTTGTGATGGACAGCCCCCACGGCCCGGCCAGCCTGTGCATCAACCGGCTGGCGCACCGGATCGACCGGCACGCGGCCGAACCGCAGGCAGACGGGCTGTGGCAGAGGATGTCGTCATGGTTGATGCGATGATCGGCACAGGACTCAAGGCAGGACCCGAGGGCGTGCGCATCGGATATTTTTTTTCACTTGATCTCTAGACGTTTAGGGATGTCACGGGTATAGTCACGGGGTCGGCCTGTTGATGAAACAGGCACATCTCGGACAGGGTTTGGTTCTCAGGGGCGTCAGGGTCGATCCATCGGGTGCTGATTTTATGCATCAAGAAGTGACCAGGAGTGCCTGTCGATTTTAGCCAAAGCGGTGGGTTCGTGTTTCGCTTTCGCTTGCTTTGCGGCGGCGATTTGTGTAGGGTGGTCAGTAGGCAACCCCCCGGCCACAGTGATCTGGCGCTCGATTATTGTGTTGCTCATCGCGGGGATGGTCGGCCAAGGCATCGCTTCGATAGGGCAAAGCGTGATCGAAGATCATGTCAAGACCTACAAAGAACAAAACCCGATCCCGGGATCGCCAGGTGGACAAAAAGCGGCAGCGGGCGGGTTACCCCTGTCTAAAGATACCCCCACCCCTGTGGAGATCATAGAAGATGAAGTGACGACCAACGCAGACGTGTGACCCATCTCGACACACCACGCCGTAACCGTAGCAGCCCACAAGGACGAACCCCACGGGCATCAAGGTCAAGGAGCAGACCATGGCAAAGTACAGAACCGCGGCCATCCGTAGCACCTCAGTCAAAGATCAGCAGCCGATCGAAGAGATCTGGATCGAGTACAAGCGTACCGGCACCGAAGCCCTGCGCAACACACTCATGGAGCACTACCTGCCCCTGGTCAAATACAACGCCGAGCGCATCCACAACAAGCTGCCCGACGAGGTCGACATCGAGGACCTCATGAGCGCCGGGGTGTTCGGGCTCATGGACACGATCGACTCGTTCGACATGGAGCGGGGGGTGAAGTTCGAGACGTACTGCGCCCCGAGGATCCGCGGGGCGATCCTCGACGAGCTTCGGTCCATGGACTGGGTGCCGCGCCTGGTGCGGTCGCGGTCGAGCCAGGTCGACACGGCGCGCAAGAGCCTGGAGATGCAGCTGGGACGCACCCCCACCGAGGAAGAACTGGCCACCAAGATGGATGTGTCGAAGGAAGAATTCGCCAAGATCCGTAAGGACGCGGGAGCCGTTAGCGTGGTGAGCCTAAGCCGGAAATGGTTCGAGACCGACTCGAACAAAGACGTGCGTGAGATCGACGTCCTCGAAGACCCCAAGCAGGTCAACCCCCTGTCGGCGGTCCAGTGCCGCGACCTCAAGGACCTGATCACCAAGGGCCTATCACGGGCTGAGCGGCTGATCCTGATCCTCTACTACTACGAGGAGATGACGATGAAGGAGATCGGCGTGACGCTGGATCTCTCGGAGTCGCGGGTGAGCCAGATGCACAGCTCGATCCTCGCCCGCCTCAAGGCCCAGCTCCAGCACCGCGACAAGGAGCTTCAGGCCGAAGCGGAGTAGGCGGCCCGGGTCTGTTACGCGGGAAACCTTTCATTTTTTGTCGTCCTGCACAGACAAGGACCGATTGTTGTCCACGAGGCTCCAGCTGTGGAGCGGCAGCCCACGGCTAAGGATTTTGGTGGGCCAACCCCTTCTGATACGCATCCTTACCTCGTAAGGACGACCCCGTTTCTTTTCAATCGAGATCGAATTCTGCCGCGAAGGTGTCGTCGGGGCTGGGTTGGTCTTGGAGCTGGCGCTCGCGCCGCTCGAGGTCTTGTTGCCAACGCAGCAGCTGATCCCGCTTGGCCCGCAGCTGCTCGAGCGTCTGGCGGTAGGCCTTGTGGCAGGTATCGAGCTTCTGGTTCATGTGGGCCTCGCGCTGGTCGAGGTCGGCCTTGCGGCCGCGGAGTTTGAGGCGCTGCTTCTCGAGGGTCTGCTTGTTGCGTTGGATGGTCCGGCTGGCGCGGAGGATCTTGTCCTTGAGCTGATCGAGGGCTTGGTGTTCTTCATCAAGGGCTGAGGCGCGGTCGTCGTGCTGGTTGTGCTGGACGGTGAGGTCGGCTTGTTGGGACTCGAGCTCTAGCAGCTTGCGTTCGATGTCTTGCTGGTGCTCGGTGAGCTGATGGAAGGCGGCCAGCCGCGATTTTTCTTGATTGATCGCATCGATCTCAAGCTCGAGCTGCTCGAGCCGCTGGGCGGCTTGGGCCTGGGCGGTGTCCCACTCTTTTTGCTGCTGCTCGTGCTGGCGCTGGTCGTCTTCGAGTTGCTGGCGGAGGGTTTCGAGCTGGGCGCGGTGTTGTTCGAGCTCCCGGGTTTCTTCGTGCGTTTCCGGGGCTGGGTGATCGGGATCGGTGGAACCGTGATCATCACGCAGCGACTGCAACCGCTTCTGGAGCTGTTCTTGCTGGTGCGACAGCTCCTGGCGGGCCTGCTCGAGATTCTGGGTATTGGAAAGGAGCTGATGGCGACGGTCGTCGAGTTGGTGGCGGTAGGCCTGTAGCTCGGCGCGTTCGGCGTCGAGCTGGGTGGTGCGTTCGTCGAGGATCTTGGACCGGTTGGCGCGGTCTACCCGCTCGATCTCGGAGGTCAGGCGGTCGATCTCAGCGCGTTCGTTCTGGAGGATGGCCCGCTGCTCGTCGATCGCCTGCTGCTGCTTGATGAGGTCCTGGCGGGTGTGGTCGAGCTCGTTCTGCTCGGCCACGAGACGCTGCTTCTGATCGTCGAGCTGGCGGGCGCGGGCATCGAGCTGTTCTTGTTCTTCGGGTGAGTGGTTCTGGGAGCCAACGTCGGGCGTTGAGGCGACGAGGGGCTCTTCCCCGAGGTCCGCCGCGTGATCTTCAGCGGGGGGATGGTCTTGTTCTTGGAGCTCAGCGCGGTGCTCTTCGACCCGCAGGCGGTCGCGATCGATCTCTTGGAGCTGTCGCTGGATCTGTTCGTGGCGTTGCTGGTGCTGATCCTTCTGCTCGTCGAGCTGGTGGCGATCGGAGTCGAGAAGCGTTAGACGCTGGTTGGCGCGCCGCTGACGCTCGACCAGCTCGGTGCGTTCGTTGAGGGCGGTTTTTTCGTCTTCGAGCGCGTCGCGTTGCTCTTTTAGGAGACGGATCTGCTCGGCGATCTGCTTCTGGAGGTGTTGGGCGGCCTGCTTTTCTTGGATCAAGCGGTCGAGGAATTCAGATTGATCGGGGCGGGCGATGGGCGGGGCGGTGGCCGCGGACGGGCTGGGCTCGACCGAGGCGTGGGGGTCGATCGCCTGGAGCTGGTTGTTGATATCGGCCTTTTCTTGTTCGAGGCACGCGAGGGTGTGCTCGATCTGGTTGCCTTGCTGTTGTGCTTGGTCCTGGTGGCGTTGGATCTCGTCGCACCGCTGGCTGAGTTTGTGCTCACGACCGGTAAAGCGGGCGATGATGTTCTGGAGCTTGGCGTCGCGTGCTTCGAGCTGCTCGATCCTGGCCAGGGTTTGCTCGGGGGCGTCGTGTAGGGAGGGGTCCTGGGCGTCGTGGTGGTGTAGGTGACGGGCTTTTTCTTCAGCCACCGCGGCTTGCTGGTGACGCAGGTCTTGTTGCTGCTGTTTGAGGGACGCGCGGGCTTCTTCGAGCTCGAGGCGGCGTTGGTTGAGTTCGCCCTGGCGTTGTTCGAGAGCTTTCCATGACGTTTTGAGGTCCTCGCGTTGGGCTTCGAACTGATGGATCCGCGAATCGATCTGCTGGCGGTCATCGTCGGTGGCGTGTTCTTGCACGAGGCGGTCTTTTTCTTGGCGGGCAGCTTTGAGTTGTTCGTCGGCCTCTCGACGCTGGCGGACGATCTCTTGCCAGGAGGCGGTCAGTTCGTGGTGGGATTGATCGAGCTGGCTGCCGAGGTGGTCGAGCTGGTCCTGTTCGGTTTCGAGCTCCTCGTTGCGTAGGTCGAGGGCGGCGGCGCGTTCCTCGAGGCGGTCGAGGTCGAGGGAGGCGGCTTGGGCGTTGGTCTGCGGGTGAGTGGGCTCGTCTTGTAGGATGGCTTTCTGGAGGCGGAGGCGTTCGCGTTCCTCGATGGCTTGGCGGCGGGAGATCTCGACCTTGTTGCGGTCTTCGGCGAGCCGTGCGCGATCGTGCTCGAGCTGCTGGGCTTGGATCCGCAGCTGATCGTTGCGGCGCTCGATCTCGGTGTGACGCGCTTCGATTTCTTGGAGGCGTTGGGTGAGCTTGAGACGCTCGTCGGGGGTGACGGGCGGTGGGGACGGAGCGACGGGGTTTTGTCGCGCCTGGGCGAGCTTTTCTTCGAGTTGGTTGGCGCGTTGCTCGAGGTCGGCCTGGAACGCTTGGAGTTCGCTTTCGCGGGCGTCGAGGCGGCGGGTTCGTTCTTGGGTGTGCTCGAGACGGGTGTGGAGATCGTGTGAGGCGGTGGCATGGATCTGAGCGGCTAATTGGGCCTGCTCGTCACGTAACTGGGTCCGCTGATGGTCGAACCGTTGCTGCTGGGCGGCGGCTTCTTGTCGGTCTTTTTCTAGCTGCTTGTGATCGGCTTCGAGTTGTTGGCGGCGTTGCTCGAGGATGTAGGCTTGGGTTTGGAGCTTGTGTTTCTGGTCATCGATTTCTTGGCGCTGGGCGTCGAGTTTCTGGCGTACTTCTTCGAGCTGGGCACGGCTGGCGGCGACGCTGGCTTGCTCCTGCTGCAACGAGGTCTTCGTCTGGGTGACTTGCTTCTGTTGCTTCTCGAGCTGTTTGCGTTTGGTGGCCAGCTCGCGGTTTCGCAGCTCGGTCTTGGATTCCTGTGCTTTGAGCTGGTCTTGCTTGGCCTGAAACTCCCGCTGGGCTTCGGCGAGGTGGTTGCGCAGGGTTTCGAGGCGGGCCCGCTCGTGGGATAGTTCGTCCTGGGCGCGTTGGAGGTCGCCGCGATCAGACTCGAGTGCCGAGCACTGATCTTTGAGGTCGGCCCGGTCGGTGGCGAGGGTTTCTTGCTGGGTTTCGAGGGATTCTTGGGCTTCGGTGAGCTGGCGTTGAGATTGCTGGAGCTGGTGCCGCTGGTCTTTAAGCTCCTCTTGCTGGTTCTCGATATCTTGTTGAATCTGCTGGGCGGAAGCGCGTTGAGCTTCGAGCTGTTGACGATCCGTCTGCAGGGCTTGCTGCTGAGCCTCGAGAGCTTTTTTGGATTGATGGAATGCCTGGCGATCCGCTTCCCATTCATGCCGCTGCTGCTCGAGGTCGGCTCGCTGAGCGTTGATCTGCTGTTGTTCGGTGCTGAACTGGGTTTGATGTTGCTCGAGCAAGGCTCGCTCGGTGGAGACCTCCTGTTGTGAAGCGGCGAAGGCTTGGCGTTGCTCATCTAGATCGGACTGCTGCTGATCGAGCTGGGACGAACGCTCATCGAGCTGGGCTCGCTGGGCGGCGAGGTCGTCTTGCGTGGCGGCGAAGGCTTGGCGTTGCTCATCTAGATCGGACTGCTGCTGATCGAGCTGGGATGAACGCTCGTCGAGCTGGGTTCGCTGGGCGGCGAGGTCGTCTTGCGTGGCGGCGAAGGCTTGGCGTTGCTCATCTAGATCAGATTGCTGCTGATCGAGCTGGGATGAACGCTCGTCGAGCTGGGCTCGCTGGGCGGCGAGGTCGTCTTGCGTGGCGGCGAAGGCTTGGCGTTGCTCATCTAGATCGGACTGCTGCTGATCGAGCTGGGACGAACGCTCATCGAGCTGCGCTCGCTGGGCGGCGAGGTCGTCTTGCGTGGCGGCGAAGGCTTGGCGTTGCTCATCTAGATCGGACTGCTGCTGATCGAGCTGGGATGAACGCTCGTCGAGCTGGGCTCGCTGGGCGGCGAGGTCGTCTTGCGTGGCGGCGAAGGCTTGGCGTTGCTCATCTAGATCGGACTGCTGCTGATCGAGCTGGGACGAACGCTCATCGAGCTGCGCTCGCTGGGCAGCGAGGTCGTCTTGCGTGGCGGCGAAGGCTTGGCGTTGCTCATCTAGATCGGACTGCTGCTGATCGAGCTGGGATGAACGCTCGTCGAGCTGGGCTCGCTGGGCGGCGAGGTCGTCTTGCGTGGCGGCGAAGGCTTGGCGTTGCTCATCTAGATCGGACTGCTGCTGATCGAGCTGGGACGAACGCTCATCGAGCTGCGCTCGCTGGGCAGCGAGGTCGTCTTGCGTGGCGGCGAAGGCTTGGCGTTGCTCATCTAGATCGGACTGCTGCTGATCGAGCTGGGATGAACGCTCCTGTAGATCTGATTTTTGGGTCTCCAGATCCCGCTGCTGGTCCGCGAGGGATGCGCTCAGGGCTTCGAGGTCATGGTCCTGGTCGTTGAGCTGCTGGGCGCGGAGGTCGAATTCGTCTTGTTGCTGGCGTAGATGGTCTTTGTCTTGGTCGATCTGCTGACGGGCGTGGCTGACCTGTTGTTGGGCTTGCTCGAACTGGGCGAGCTGATCGGTGAGTTGATCTTGCTGGACCTTGAATCCGTCGCGGGCTTTTTGTAGCTGCTGGAGTTCTTGGTCGAGGTCGTTTTTCTGGTTGGACAGTTCGGCTCGCTGGGCTTCGAGGTGGGCTTGCTGGTGTTCGAGTTGCGCCTGCAGGGCTTG
This sequence comes from Phycisphaeraceae bacterium, assembly GCA_965224205.1. Taxonomy (GTDB): domain Bacteria; phylum Planctomycetota; class Phycisphaerae; order Phycisphaerales; family Phycisphaeraceae; genus CBDCYN01. The sequence goes on along the minus strand of CBDCYN010000013.1, from coordinate 17,177 downwards.
GGCCTGTTCCTGCTGACGAGTTAATTGGTGGGTTGCATGAGAGAGCCGTTTTTTTTCTTGCTCGAGGTCGTCTTTCTGCCGTGATATTTTCTGGGATTTTTCGTCGAGCTGGCGGCGTTGGCGGTCGAGGTTGCGTTGATCCTTTTCTATCTGTTTTTTCTGTTTCTCGAGGGTGTCGTTGAGGACCTCGAGGTGGGTTTGTTGCTGATAGGTCTCGCTTCGACGCACGTCGGCGGCGGCCCAGATCTGTCCGACTTCGTTGCGTTCGGCTTCGAGCCTGGCGGTCTCGTTGATGAGTTCCCGACGGTCCTGCTCGACCTGAGACCTGGCCTGGTCGAGGAGGGCCCGCTGCTGTTCGAGGTCTTGCTGGTCGGTATCGAGTTGACGCCGTTTGGCCTCAAACGCTTCGATCTGCTGACGGAAATGAGACTGCTGGGCTTCGAGATCGTTGCACTGGGCTTCGATCTCGGCCCGCTGAGCGGTTACCGATTCTTTGAGCTTGACCAGCTGAGCCTGCTGATCGGTGACTTCGTCCGATAGCTGCCGCATCTGGCTGTATTGCTGCTCGCTATCGTGCTGCCAGCTCTTGAGCTCGGTCAGTAGACGGCTTAAATGCTCCAGTGCCACCTGAGCATCAGGGACATTGGGTAGATGAAATGTGTCTTGTTCCGCCATGATCTGGGCAGACCCTCGTTGGATCACGATTCCATGAGGTGTATCGGAAAGCTACACCGGTGACCTGAGCGCTGCGGGGGGTTCTAAGCCAAAGTGGGGCTGCGGATCGGCGACCGGTGCTGGGCTAAACCCGCCACGGGGGAGATGACGACACGGGCCTTGTGCCCTACTTTGAAATCCCCGACATGTAAGACGTGCTCAACGCTGTATTTTGATACACGATGCATCATCCGAGGGGTTGGGCGGCCTTACACGGATCCGAGACGCCGATCGCTGATGCGGCGGGCTACCCGAAGGCACCGCTCGATGGTCGCTGGCTGATCGTGGTGGCTATCGATACAATCATAGGGTCCGAGGACGTGGGGTTAGACCCTACGCTGGATGCTCGTGAATCGGCGGCTGAAGATGAACGGGGTTTTCATTATTGACTATGAATTTCTGCCACAGCCTGATGGATGCAAGAGGTTTTACAAGCTGTCGCAGCCTGTCACCGCCTGGTGTGATATGGACCGATCGTGCCCCACCGACGGGTAGTGGTGAGGTTTTTTGTTGATCGTAGGGGTGGTGGAGGGTTACCCTGAAACGTGATCGGCTGGTTCGCGGTCGAAGCCCGCTAATAAGATCGTGAACCAGCGCCCCGAACCAAGAACTGCCCCGCCCGTGGCGACGCGGAGACGTCGTCGTGCTCATCCTTGACCTGAGTGGTTCTCGAACGAAGGTGTGGCCTGCGACAAGGTCAGGAAAAACCTACGATGGACTGGCGATCTTATTCCGGTGATGTCTCGGACGCGGCAAACGGTGTCCACACGTATGGTCCACGCAACAAGGACGCGGGCGTATCGACGCATCGCGCAGCAAAGCACTGCATCGGGGATGCTGTTGACCCCGAGATTTTCCTTGTCGCGTCCACCAACCCTGCGGTCTTTTGATCGGGGAGGGGTATATGGAGCCCCACGAGGCCGAGGTAGCGTCGGCCTTGTTTGACCTGCGGTGAGCATGAGCAACCCGATACGGAACGGGTTGGAGAAACCCATGAGCGATGCGCAGATGATGATCGGGACGGGTGTCGACCCGCGTGCCGAATCGGCGGCCCTCAAGGAGCCCCGTTCTACGCGTTTCCGCTGGAAAAAAATCCTGATCTGGGTCATCGCTGGGTTCTGTTTGATCACCTTCTGGGTGTTGCGGCTTCTCGTTTCGGAACCGGGGTACTGGAAGATGCGTGGCGAATTCCTCGAGGCCACCGCGGACCCGAAGCTGATGGAGATCGCGGAGATCCTTGAGCGTCGTTTGCTGGCGGGTTTCACGGGGGTGTCGACAGCGGCCCACAGCATGGACGGCCTAGAGGGGGACCAGCCCGACACGCGGGTCCTGAGGATCTACGTCAACGAGGTCAATACCTGGCTAAATCAACGCCTGGGGCCCTGGCTAAGCAATCAGCGTTACAGGATGCCCAATCAAATCCAAGAGCCGATGATCGCCATCGAGGACGGTAACCTCATCGTGGCCTTTCGGTACAACGCCTCGGTGCTTCGGCCGATCGTCAGTGGGGTGTTCGGCATTGATCTAGAAGAAGACGGGCAGATCAAGGTCCGGTACAAGGGGCTGCGGGGCGGCAGGATGCCCTTACCGGCGGCCACGGTGACCCAGCTGCTCGTGAACAGCGACAAACCCGAAAGCCAAACCGCTCATTTCGCCCAACTGCTGCAAGCGATGGACGGGGAGACGTTTGACCCGGTCCTGACCGTCGACGAGCACAAGATACGGATCATGGACGTCCAGTTCACCCCGAGGGCTATTGATCTAACGATCTCACCCGAACCCAAAGCGCATCCGGTATCGAAGGCGCGGTAACACCGCAGATCCGTCACGTGTGGCAAGCAAACCCAAAGGTTATACGCATCGCGTATGAAAACACCGCGTCGGCGATGTGCTGGACACCGACAATTGTCTTGCCGCGTACACAAGCCATGCCGTATTTTCATCCGGGATCGGTATATAATGGCTTACCAATCGTAAGGTAGCTTGCCCCAATCGACCCTATGGATATCGCGTATGGAACCCCCCAGACGGCTTGTGATCGGGATTACCGGAGCCAGCGGGGCGGCGTACGCCCAACGCCTGATCCAGATCGCCGTGGCCGGTGGGATCGAGACCCATCTGGTCGTCTCGCCCTATGGTCAACGACTCTTGCACGATGAATTAGGGATCGAAGGCCTTGACTCAAAAGCGATCCTCGGCGAAAAGCTACACGCCCAATGCGACTCGCACCGGCTGCCGGGGTTGGTCCTTCACCGCTACCGGGATGTCGGCTCCGCGATCGCCAGCGGCTCGTTCAGGCACGAGGGCATGGTCATCGTGCCCTGTTCGTCCAATACCCTCGCCGCGGTGGCCAACGGGACAGCGGATAACCTCCTGCACCGGGCCGCGGCGGTGACGCTCAAGGAGAGACGGCAGCTGATCCTCATTCACCGGGAGATGCCCGTGAGTCTGATCGAGATCCGCAACATGGCCCAGGCAACCGAGGCCGGCGCGGTGATCTGCCCGGCTAGCCCGGGGTTCTACCTCCAGCCACGGACGATCGACGACCTGATCGATTTCGTAGTCGGCAGGATCCTGGATCTAGTGGGCGTCGAGCATGATCTAGACATTCGATGGGCACCACTGAATCCGACGGAAAACCTAATCTGAGGATACCCCCCAAACGCCCCTCTACCCGTGGGTTCTTTGCCGTAAGCAGACATGTCGGGACTCATCCACAATACCGCTGTTGATGCTCACGGTGAACCGATCCCGGGCTTGACGAAGCGGGTGGCGGCTTTGGCTGGGGACATCAAGATCAGCCACACGATCTTCGCGATGCCGTTCGCGTTGCTGGCGACGTTTCTGGCCGCGTCGACCGGCGGACGCATCCCGTGCCCGGTCACGATCGGGTTGATCATCCTGTGCATGGCGTTGGCCAGGACCATAGCGATGGCGGTCAACCGGTGGGCGGACGCGGACCTCGACGGGCTCAACGCCCGCACCGCCGGCCGTGCCATCCCCGCGGGCCGGCTCGATCGGCGGTTCGTGTTATCGGCGGCGTTGTTGGCCGGTAGCGGGTTTATTATTTCAACGGCTGGGTTCTGGGTGCATCGGGGCAACGTCTACCCGCTGGTGTTATCGCCGTTTGTTTTAGCCTGGGTCGCGGCGTATAGCTTCACAAAACGGTTTACGTGGCTGTGTCATCTATTCTTGGGTAGCGCGTTGGCGATCAGCCCATTGGCGGCGACGATCGCGGTCGAGCCGGGGTGGCTGCGGGAGCCGGGGCCTTACCTGCTATCGGTGATGGTGATGTTCTGGGTCGCGGGGTTCGACATCATCTACGCGTTGCAGGACGAAGAGGTGGACCGACGCACCGGGGTGTACTCGATGCCGGCACGGATCGGGGTCAACGCGTCGTTGTGGGTTAGTCGGGGGTTGCACTTGGCGGCGTGGGTGGCGCTGGTAGTGCTGTGGAAAACTACCCCGCAGCTGGGCACCGGGTTCGGCGTGGGTTGCATGATCGTCGCGCTGCTTTTGATCTTGGAACACGCTTTGGTGTGGGGCTCGAAAACACACCGGATCCACATGGCGTTCTTTACCGTCAACGGGGTGATCAGCGTGCTGCTGGGCGGGCTGGGCATCGTGGACGTGGTGACCGCGGTTTAGAATTACAGCTCATAGGTCATCGATCACGTCGCTTGATCCGGGTCGAACCAACACGCCGCTTGGTGCTCGGGTTGCCCTTCCACATCTTCAAGCGATGGACACTCCTCCACGCACCGGTTCATGACGCGCACCGGCTGGCCCTGGACGGTGATCTCGACGGTTTCGTCGCCATCCTTAGACTGTGCGCCCAGCCGGCGGGTGAGGTAACACCTCGGGTGAAAGGCGCAACCCGACGGGGGGTCGATCGGCGAAGGCACCTCCCCTGGCAGGACGATCCGGTGGCGACGGAGGTTCGGCTCGGCCCTCGGCGCGGCGCTGAGCAGGGCGCGGGTGTACGGATGCTTGGGGGATTCATAGAGCTGCTTGCCGCGGGCGACCTCCACGATCTTTCCGAGGTACATCACCGCCACCCGGTCGCAGAAATGCTCGACCACCGCCAGGTTGTGAGCGATAAAGAGGTACGCCAACCCCAGCTCGTCCTTGAGGTCTGATAACAGGTTGAGGATCTGCGACTGGATCGACACGTCCAGGGCGCTAACCGGCTCGTCGCAGACGATGAACCGCGGCTCCAACGCCAACGCCCGGGCGATGCCGATCCGCTGGCGCTGGCCGCCGGAAAACTCGTGCGGGTACCGGTCAGCGTGCTCGGGGCTTAGACCCACCCGTTGCAGCAGCGACGCGACGCGGTCGCCCACGTCCTTCTTCGTGGCCAGGTCGTGGACCAGGATCGGCTCGCTGATCATCCGCCCGATCCGCATCCTCGGGTTGAGCGACCCCACCGGGTCCTGGAAGATGATCTGCATCTGGCGGCGCATCGCTTTGAGCCGAGCCGGGTCGGACTCAAACACGTCTTCCTCATCAAAGATCACCCGTCCAGAAGTCGCCGGGATCAGCCGCAGGATCGTCCTGCCCACCGTTGACTTCCCGCACCCCGACTCGCCGACCAGGCCCAGGGTCTCCCCACGGTGCACCGTTAGGGACACGCCATCGACCGCGCGCACGTACCCGACGGTCGACTGGAGCAAGCCGCGTTTGACCGGGAAGTATGTCCGCAGGTCTTCTACCTTCAGCAGCGGCGCACCGTTATCGTTGTCTTGAGACGCTTCGATCATACGTCAGCCATGCCTCTTGGACAGAAATCTTCAACCATCGGGTTTATTTATACCGATCTCGGATGAAATTATGGCGTGACTCGTGTACGCGGCAGAGAAATTCTCAGGGGCCAAACCGTACCCGTCGCGGTACGCTGATACGCGGTGCGTATATTTGAGGTGACTGCCCAACACGATAAGATGATAACCAGATTGAAATTTTTATGGATCGAGCCTCGCTTGAAAGGGTAACGATGGACCCGGCACAGATCGCCGAACGGTTGACCGCCCGCTTCGCCGAAGCGATCGAGGAATCCCTGCCCCAGGACCCGCACCCGCGCGTGCACACGACGCCCCAGCACTGGCGACCGATCGCGGAATTCCTGAGAACAGACCCCGGCTTGGCGTTCGATTGGCTGGGGTGCATCAGCGCCGTGGATTATGTGGCCGATGACCAGCTAGCCGCGGTCTACGACCTGTACACGACCCAGTACAAGCAGTGGTTCGCGGTGAAGGTGCTGATGGACCGCAACGAGCCCAAGGTCGCGTCGGTGATGGACCTGTGGCCCGCCGCCGACTGGCACGAGCGCGAAGCGTATGACATGATGGGCATCGTGTTCGAGGGCCACACCGACCTGCGGCGGATCTTGCTGCCCGAAGACTGGGTCGGCTACCCGCTGCGTAAAGATTACGCGTTCCCCCGTGAATACCACGGGATCCCCGGCACCACGGAGCTCGACTGGCAGCAGAAGCCGGATTACCCAGCCTAGACCGCTGCCTGCTGTGGCCCTATTACGTTTAACTGATCGCAACCACCATGAGTCCAACGAACCCCAACCCGATGCGGCATATCATCGCGGCCCTGGTTACCAACGAGCCCGGCGTCCTGGCCCAGGTCGCGGGGATGTTCGCGGCGCGGGGGTTTAACATCGACAGCCTGGTGGTCGGGCGCACCGAGAACCCCGAGTTCTCACGCATGACGATCGTGGTCAACGGCGACGACGCGGTGCTCGAGCAGGTCCGCAAGCAGCTCCAGAAGCTCGTGCCGGTTGTGAAGGTCGTGGACTACAAAGACGTCGATTACGTCGAGCGGGATTTGATGCTGGTGCAGGTGGCGACCTCAAGCGAGCCGGACGAGGAATCGGGCGACGCGTCGTTGGGTGCTCAACACCGCCGCCGGGAATTGATCGAGTTGGCCAACCTCTTCCGCGCCCGGATCGTCGACGTGAGCACGGACCAGCTCATGATCGAGTTGTCCGGCGCGGAGGACAAGATCGAAGCGTTCATCGAATTAATCAAGCCATTCGGGGTCGTGGAACTAGCCCGTACCGGGATCATTGCCATGCGCCGCGGCCGAACCCGCACGCGCCGCCAAGCCGCCGGGGCTGTCTCGGGCGGTGGGGCGGACGCCTCGGCCCCGACGGATCACACGAACCTACCCCCGGGTTGATTTTCGGATTACTCCCGGAATAACGGCTAACGTTTTGTAGGCCCGGGCCCGCCCGGACAATCCTATTTTTGATGGTAAAAAGTAGGGTTAGCCGTGTCTGGGCAGGCCCGGACCTACTGCTGCTGCCACACCCGAACCCGCTGGCGACGCCCGGTTTGATTTAGCGCTACCCGGCACACTAGCCGATACTCAGTCACATGCCTACTAATAACGATCGGCTTACCCTCGCGCACGTGACCCACGAAGCGGTCGAGCAACTGGGCGGGATCGGCACCGTCCTCGAAGGGCTGATGATCTCGCCCGTCTACCAGAAGCACGTCAAGCGGTCGATCCTCGTGGGCCCGATCGCCACGCACATGAGCACCGACCCCGAAGACCGCATCGGCGAGCACGGGCAGGTGCTCTATAGCTCGATCGACAACATCGACCGCGTGGGCCTAGCCGGGAAATTCCGCCCGGTCGAGTGGGCGTTCAACGTCGCGATCGTCTACGGCCAGCGCCAATACGACAACCCCGGCGAGGGCCGCAGCGGCGAGGCCGAGGTGTTGCTGATCGACGTGTTCCGCGTCAACCACGACCGGCTGAACATGTTCAAGCTGCGGCTGTGGGAAACGTTCGGGATCGATAGCTCCAAGTACGAGGGGGCGTGGGACTACGAGGAATACGTCCGCCTCGCCGAGCCCGCGTTCTATGCCCTGTTGGCGCTGCTGCCGCCCGAGGACCTGCCGTGCGTGTTGTTTAGCCACGAGTTCATGGGCATGCCCGCGGCGCTACAGGCGATCCTCGAGGGCCACCGCCAGTTCCGCACGGTGTTCCACGCCCACGAGTGCGCCACCGCCCGTCGGCTCGTCGAAGACCACCCCGGCCACGACACGATGTTCTACAACGTCCTCGACTGTGCCCGGAAGCAGGGGCAGTACGTCGAAGACGTCTTCGGCCCGCTTGACCATTTCCTGCGTCACGCCCTGGTGAGCCGCGCCCACCTCTGCGACGGGGTGATCGCGGTCGGCGATCGCACCCGTGACGAGCTGAAGTTCCTCAACGACCACTTCGACGACCACCCGATCGAGCTGGTGTACAACGGCATCCCCGCGATGAAAGTTACCCTCGACGATAAACTCCGCAGCCGGGCGATGCTCGAAGCGTACGCCCATGCCCTGATCGGCAACAAGCCCGACGTGCTGATGACGCATGTGACCCGCCCGGTCATCAGCAAGGGGTTGTGGCGTGACCTAAGCGTCTGCCACGAGCTCGACCCCCTGCTCGAAGACAAGGGCCAAACCGCGGTGCTGTTTATCCTCACTTCCGCTGGCGGGGTTCGTCGGCCTCAAGACATCGCCAGGATGGAGGACCACTACGGCTGGCCGCGACACCACAAACCGGGTTACCCCGACCTCGTCGGCCCCGAAGAAGACATCAACCGAGACATCGAAGCGTTCAACGCGGCCCACCGCAATGTCCAGGTGGTCTTGGTCAACCAGTTCGGGTGGTCCGCCGACCGGATCGGGCGACGCCTGCCCAAGGAGATGACGATCGCGGACCTGCGCCGAGCCGCGGATGTCGAGTTCGGCATGGCCACGTACGAGCCGTTCGGGATTAGCCCGCTCGAACCGTTAGGCAGCGGGGCGATCTGCGTCATCTCCAATGTCTGTGGCTGTCAAGGCTTCGTCAACCACGTCACCCACGGCCACGGCACGCACGGCGTGCTTGTGGCTGACTTCACCCAGATCGACGGCTACGACTCCATCGAACAGCTCAAAGCCATGACACGCGGGCAGCGCGACGCGGTCGAGCAACAGGAATCGGCCCGGGTCGCCCACGAGCTGATGCGTCGGCTGCCCACGACCAACGACCGCCGCCAGAAGCTGATCAAGTCTGGCCAAGAGCTGGTGGCCAAGATGGGCTGGGACCAGGTGATCGAAGAAGGCCTGCTGCCGATGCTGCGACGCATCCGCGAGGTGCCGTCTTCCAACGGTGTGGTCACTTCGATCCATTGAAAGCCCCCAGCTGTGCCGGGCAGCAACCGGAGGAATCCCCGACCCAGCCGGGGGCTGTCACGCTTCAATCCATTTTGTAGCTTGACATCGCCCCCCCGCGTGGCATACTTTATAGATGAAGGATTTGGATATGACCTATACGGCTTGGTTTTTCTTTTACTTTTTTGGAGGCTGCCGAACCTAGCCGCGTAGGGTATTCATTGAAAGAACATGAAAAGACAGACCCCGACGCGGCAAGCGTTGGGGTTTTTTTCTATCTTGGTAGGGAACGAATAGCGACTTAAGGAGCCAACCATGATCGTCGTCATGCAAGCCGATGCTACGAAGCAGCAGGTGGACCACGTAGCACAACTAGTTAAGGATATGGGCCTTAAGGATCACGTCATCGTCGGCACGGACCTGACCGTGGTCGCGGTGATCGGCGATGACCGCAGAAAGGACAAGGGCCGGCTCGAACAGGCACCCGGGGTCGACCGCGTCGTGCCGATCCTCCACCCTTACAAGATCGCTGCCCGTGAGACCAAGAAGGACCGCACCCAGGTCAAGATCGGCGACTCATGTGTGATCGGGGGTTCGCACGTGCCCGTGATCGCCGGGCCGTGCAGCGTCGAGAGCCGTGAGCAGATCCTCGAGTCCGCCCGTGCGGTCAAAGCAGCGGGGGGGCATGGCCTTCGTGGCGGGGCGTTCAAGCCGCGTACGAACCCTTATTCATTCCAAGGGCTGGGCGAAGAGGGGTTGAAATACCTCGACGAAGCCCGCCAGGAGACCGGTTTGGCCATCATCACCGAGGTGCTAACCCCCACCGAGGTCGACCTGGTGTCGAGTTATGCCGATTGTTTGCAGATCGGGGCGCGGAACTGTCAGAACTTCAAGCTCCTCGAAGCTGTCGGCAAGCAGCCCAAGCCGGTGCTCTTCAAACGCGGGCTGTCGACCACAATCGACGAATACCTCCAGGCCTGTGAATACATCCTCGCCCAGGGCAACTCCAACGTCATCCTCTGCGAACGCGGGATCCGCACGTTCGAGGACCACACCCGCAACACGCTAAGCCTCTCAGCCGTGCCGGAGCTGCACCACCGCACCCATCTGCCGGTGGTGGCCGACCCGTCTCACGGCACGGGGTATACCCGGCTGGTCGCCGACATGAGCCGCGCCGCTATGGCCGCGGGTGCCGATGGGCTGCTGATCGAGATGCACCCCGATCCCGAAAAAGCCTGGACCGACGGTGCTCAATCCATCACCCCCCAGGCCCTAACCGAGCTGATGGGGAGTCTTAAAAAGGTGGCTGAGGCAGTCGGTCGGTCGTGCAACGGCGGGGTGTGACCATGGCCCAATACACGTCACCGGGACACCTTTGGCCCCGTTTGTGACGGTGGATAAAGCCACCCACACCCAACCATGATCAAATCCAAGCGACTATTGTCCCCACGGGTATAACAAGCCTTCATGGACCCGATCCCAGATATCCTCGACGACCTGCGGGCCGGACGGCTGATCGTCCTTATCGACGATGAAAAACGCGAAAACGAGGGCGACCTGGTCGCCGCTGCCGAGCACGTCACCCCCGAAACGATCAATTTTATGGTGCGCCAAGGCCGGGGGTTGCTGTGCCTAGCGCTGGCTGGGTCAATATGCGACAGGCTGGAGCTATCGCCCCAGAGCATGATCAATACCGCGCTACACGGCACCGCGTTTACCGTCAGCATCGACGCCGACGCCCGGTTCGGGGTCACCACCGGGGTCAGCGCTTCTGACCGCGCTGCGACGATCCGCGTGGCGATCGACGACACCACCCGCCCCGCCGATCTGCGCCGCCCCGGGCACATCCACCCCCTGCGCGCCCGCGACGGCGGCGTCCTGGTCCGCGCCGGCCAGACCGAGGGCTCGGTCGACCTCTGCCGCCTGGCCGGGCTCAAACCCGCCGCGGGGATCATCGAGGTCATGAACGAAGACGGGTCCATGGCCCGGATCGACGACTTAACGAAACTATGCCACGAACATCATCTGAAGATCTGCTCGGTCGCGGATATCATCCATCACCGCCTCGAACGCGAGCACCTCGTTGAGCGCGTCGAGACCGTGCCATTCGATAGCGAGCTGGGCCGGTTCACCCTGATCGCGTACCGCAGCGCGGTGGACCTGCTGCCCCATGTGGCGTTGGTCTGCGGCGACGTGGGCCGGCTCGATGCCAACGATGCCCCGGTGGTGATCGACGAGCCGGTGCTGGTGCGGATGCACAGCCAGAACCTGCTGGGCGACGTTTTCGCCGCGACGGATCAGCCTTCGGGGCAAACACTAAAACAATCCATGCGGATGATCCAAGACGCCGGCTGCGGCGCCGTGGTATACCTGCGACACGAGGCGATGGGACAGGGCTTGCTCAAGCGGCTTCAGACCCGACACGCACCCGTCGATTATTCAGACACCTACCCCGGACACGCCGGCTTTAGCCCCGAACCCGCGCCGGTGATCAAACGCGATTACGGGATCGGCTCGCAGATCCTCCGCGATCTAGGGATCCGCCAGCTGCGGCTGATCACGAACCACCCGATCCACCCCACCGCGCTGGACGGTTTCGGGTTGTCGATCACCGAGTTTGTGCCGGTGAGACCGTGACAGCGACGATTGACTAGACGGTCGATAATTTTTCCGATCACGCCCCGCCATGGACTAGAAACACCGATCCGGAATCTCATGGGCAAGTCGCCCTGCACGGGTAAGGATCAACAATCACCCTGGGCGATCCAGCTGTGGGCAGCCTACCCCTTAGCGGAGGGTATCGAGGACGGGACACCCTCTTCATCCGCTCCTACGGGACAAACCCTCGGCGATCGCCAATACGGTCACACCCCAACGGACCAACTGGCCACGCGGTCGCCACCGCCGTATCCTAGGCAGATAACAATCCCGAACAAACTTCTTATCCGAGGGGTCAATCCGATGATCGACGCCAAAATTTTAGAAACCTTCGACAACCCCCAACCGGCCCGCGATTACGTGATCGAGCACGTCGCAGAGGAGTTCACCAGCGTCTGCCCGAAAACCGGCCACCCCGACTACGGGACGGTGACCGTGCGTTATGTCGCTGATCGCGTGTGTGTGGAGCTTAAAAGCCTTAAGCTGTACCTCCAGGGGTTCCGCAACGAGGGGATCTTTTACGAAGCGGCCACCAACCGGATCGCCGACGACCTGGCCACGGCGATGAGCCCGCGATGGATGATCATAGAAACCAACTGGCGCGGCCGCGGCGGGATCCGCTCACGCGTCGGTGTGGAGATCGGTCAAGCTCCAGGCCAAGCCGGGGATGACCCGGCAGATACTTGACGTCAATACCTTGACAGGACCCTGACCATGACCTGGACCCTGATCCGCGGCCTCATCGCCGCTGTTGTTGTCATCATCGTCACCGAACTGGCCGATCGGTACCCCCGGATGGGTGGGTTCGTGTTGTCGCTGCCGGTGGTGAGCCTGATCGCGTTCGTGGCGACCTGGACCAAGCACCATGAGATCTCGGTGATCTCACGCCTGTCGCGAGAGACCGTCGTGCTGGTGCTGATCGGGTTGCCATTTTTCCTGCCCCTGGCGGCGGCGGGTCGACTCGGGCTGGGGTTCTGGTGGGCGTACATCAGCGGGCTGGTGCTGGCCTCGATCAGTATCGGGTTGTGGCTGCGGTTTGGGCCCGCGAGTCTGTGAATCAAACGTGACTTTGTCGCTTCCCCTTTAGGCCGGTATCCTATCGCCACTATGAGTATTCTTGTTCAAGACGATACGAAAGTGATCTGCCAGGGCATCACCGGCTCGGCGGGGGCGTTCCACACCAAAGGCTGCCTTGATTACGGCACGGCAATGGTCGGTGGGGTGACCCCCAACAAGGGCGGCACCAAGGACGCCAACGGCCTGCCGGTGTTCAACACCTGCTTTGAGGCGGTCGAGGCGACCGGGGCCAACGCGACCATGATCTTCGTGCCCCCCCCGTTCGCCGCCGATGCGATCCTCGAAGCCGCCGACGCCGGCATCGAGCTGGTCGTGTGCATTACCGAGGGGATCCCCGTAATCGACATGACACGCGTCCGCCGCGAACTCGATACCGTTTACAAGGGTCAGGGCAAAAACACACGTCACAAAGTCCGCCTGATCGGCCCCAACTGCCCCGGCGTGATCACCCCCGGTTTAAACGACAGCGGGTGCAAGATCGGGATCATGCCCGGGTACATCCACCTGCCCGCTGACCAAGCTGGATCCGGCAAGGCTGTGGGCGTGATCAGCCGGTCGGGGACACTGACGTACGAGGCGGTGTGGCAGCTGACCGAGCGGGAGATCGGCCAGACCACGTGCATCGGCATCGGCGGCGACCCGGTGCGTGGGATGGATTTCGTCGATTGCCTCGAGCTTTTCAGTGACGACCCAGACACCGATGGGATCATCCTCATCGGGGAGATCGGCGGCAGCGATGAGGAACGGGCCGCGGCGTATATCAAGGAACACGTCAAGAAACCGGTTACGGCGTTCATCGCCGGGCGCACCGCCCCGCCGGGCCGACGCATGGGCCACGCCGGTGCGATCATCTCCGGCGGCGAAGGCGGGGCCGAATCCAAGATCACCGCTCTACGCGACGCGGGTTGTCATATCGCTGATAGCCCCGCTGACATCGGCGCGTCGATGCAGCGTGCTTTGGGGCTGTAGAACGGACACTCCCACACCCGTGTCCCCCCCGGCCCCCGTTCGCGTCACGCATGGCAGCGCGACTCCGTGAGTTAAGGTTGTGAACGTCAACGAGCCGCGTACGCCAGTAAGCGAGTTCCTGATCGAACACCGGCAATAGCTCAAGAACCCGCTGCCTCACGGTCGCGGCTCGTCTCGGGGTTTTCCCGGAATTAGCGCGTGTAAACGGCGGAGCATCTCTGAAACCCAAAGTCAAGACATACATTCCCCGACCGACAAGGCTCTTGGCTTTGCAGGGCGGTTTGAGCGTTCGTGGTGATCGGGCGGGCTGGGTCCTCGTGGCTAGGGTCTCCTGATCGATCGGGGTCTACGGTCTCGGATCAGATTCAGCGGCTCCTGTGTATGAACGGTGAAGGCGACGGAGCCAGGCATCTCTTCGGGACTGCGTCGTGGGACGGTCCATCTAATCTACGGGCTTAGAAGATCGGCAGGTCTAACCAAAAGTCGGGCCTACCACGGCCATACTCCGCTGGAGACTGCTGCCGATCGCCACCTTCCTTCGAGCCGATTCGATCGTTGGTCAACAGGGCCACGGGACGGGTCCTCCGCGTCGATCACCCTCAGCGGCGGAACTGAGGATCACGCGTCGTCCCGATAAGCTTGTCCTTTCATCCAGATTGCTCGCGTCACGGACAGCATGTTCCGGCACACCTGTCGCCGAGCCGTCTTATAATTCAATCCCGAACGTCGCAGCCGTTCATACTGACGCTTGAATCGGTTGGCTTGCTTCGTCCGTGACACCCCACTGGTGAACTGTTGCATCACCCGCCACTTCAACGGGCGACAGCCTACCTTGCTATGGCGCGTGTCGTAGACACGGTGGTCCGATTCGTGCATCCGGTTGCCCAGGCACGCGTAGGCCCACAGCTTGTTCTTGCGAGAGAATCGATGAGGGGTATCGATTAACGCCATATAACCCGTGGCGATCACCGGACCCACCCCGGGCAACGTTTCGAGCAGTTGGTGCGTCGAGGACCGGCGGGCGTGCCGAACCATCCGGCGGTAGGCTTGCTGCTTGGTTTGGGCCAACGCTTCGAGCAGATCAAAATAGTCGCTGGCCCGGTGCCGCAGCGCCGGGAACCCGTTGAGCTTATCCAACCACACACCACGCGCTTGCGTGTCGTAGATCGCCTGGCCGGGCGTGGTCATCGCCACCTGCCGGAACGTCGCCTTGAGCATGTTCTTGAACCGCACGACCTGACGCGTCAGGTTGTAGTAGTGCAGGAACAACGAACGTAATTCAGCACCCAAGTCATCGGGGTGTCGGATCGCCTTGATGAATCCGCCGTGCAGCAGTTTGGCCAGCTTCTGGGCGCTGCTGCGATCGTCGGCGAACTGGTCGGCGGCAATCCAACGGTTGCGCTTCGGATCACAGACGATCAACTCATCCACGTGGGGATCGAGCACATGTTTGACCCACTGAGCCAAATGCGACTCCTCGACCACCAAACGCTTGGGCCCGGGCACCCGACCCACCACTTCGATCAATTCAGCCGCTGTCGTGGGCCGTTCGTACTGGCGGCACAGCTTCCCCGTGGTGTTTAAGTGTGCCAGGACGAATTTGGCACTGTGCACGTCCAATCCTAAGTGATTCATCGCTGGGCTCCTTGTGTTGGAATATTGATTGATCCCATGATCCACAAGGACCGAGCCATTTTTGTCGGCCTTCCCGTCGGCGGTGCCATGGCCGAAGGCCTAAAATCACCTCCGGCGGGAAGGCCGACCTTCGCGCCCGACGGATTGCACGCCCGGGTTTCAAATTACCAAAAGTGCGGCGGGTGGCGGGGCGGAGCAAAAGTGCGGTACCCCATGAGAGGTCTTCTGAGAATGTGGGTCTTACGGCGGCCGAGGTGGCGGCCGGGATCACCATTAGGCAGGAGGCCCAGGAGTGTACCGCAACATGGACCAGTGGATTGATATCCGCCGCCGCGTATTGGTCGAGGGGGTGAGCAAGCGTCAAATCCTTCGAGAGACGGGGATGCACTGGAAGACGCTTGAGAAGATCCTACAGCACAGCCAACCGCCTGGGTATCGGCGTAGCGAGCCGCCGAAGAAGCCGACGATTGGCCCCCACCTGCCGAAGATCAAGGCGATCTTGAAATCGGACCAATCGTTACCGAAGAAGCAGCGTCACACGGCCAAGCGGATCTGGCAGCGGCTGGTGGCTGAAGACAGCTTCGAGGGCGGTTACACGACGGTCAAGGACGCGGTGCGTGAACATCGAGCCCGTCACCGAGAGGTGTTCATGCCGCTGGTGCACCGCCCGGGTGAGGCTCAGGTGGATTTCGGGTTCGCGTTGGCCAACATCAACGGCGTGCTGCGTCTGGTGGCGTTCTTCGTGATGGTCTTGCCGTATTCGAATGCGATGTTTGTGATGGCGTTCGATCGGGAGTGCACAGAGACGTTCTGGGAAGGCCACGTGCGGGCATTCGAGTTCTTTGGGGGCGTGCCCCAACGGATCAGCTACGACAATTCCAAGGTGGCGGTGAGCAAGATCGTGGGTTGCCGCCAGCGACAGATCACCCAGGGGTTTGCTCAGCTTGTGAGCCACTACTTGTTCGAGCATCACTTCTGTCTGGTGCGTCGGGCTAACGAGAAGGGTGTGGTCGAGGGGGTGGTTAAGTTCGCGCGTCTCAACTTCTTCGTGCCGGTTCCACAGGTGCGAGACCTGGATGAACTCAACGCCTATCTGTTGGAAGCGTGCCGGTCAGATCTAACGCGTCGACTGCGGGGTCAATCCGTGAGCAAGGGGCAGTTGCTAGCCGAGGAACGGGCATTGTTTCGGCCGCTGCCGGCTGCCCCGTTCGCCGCGTGCCGGGTGCGGCCCGGCCGGGCCAACAGCGAGTCGTTGGTGCGTTTCGACGACAACGACTACTCGGTCCCGGTGGAGTATGCCCATCGCCCGGTGACGGTGCGGGGCTACTACGACCGGGTCGAGATCGGCTACCAGCAGAAGGTGATCGCCACGCACCGTCGCTGCTGGGATCGCCAGCAGGTGCGTTTCGAGCCGAAGCACTACCTGCCCCTCTTGGAACGCAAGCCCGGGTCCTTGGATCACGCCCGTCCGCTGGAGGGCTGGGTCTTGCCTTCGTGCTTTGGGGTGTTGCGTCGTCGCCTCGAAGACGCGCAAGACCACGAAGGCACGCGTGAGTACATCCGCGTGCTGCGGTTGTTGGAACTGCACCCGATGAGGGAACTGGAGCGGGCGGTCCGCCAAGGCTTGGCCATGCGTACGCACAGCCGCGACGGCATCGCCCAGTACATCCCGTCGCCTGAACCCTGGGGCCTGACCACGTTCCGCCTCGATGGCCGCGATCACCTGCGTCACGTGAGCGTCGCGTCCACGGATGTCCAGGATTACCGCAGCCTGTTGAGCATAGGAGGTGACCGATGAGCCGGCCCAAGAAACCCACGGTGTTACTGGAGCATCACCTCAAGGCGTTAAAACTACCGACCATGCTGCGGGAGTATGCCTCGGTGGCCGCGTCATGCACGAAAGAGCGTTGTGATTACCCCACCTATCTGCTGCGGCTGGCTGAACGGGTGACCTTCCCC
>CBDCYN010000012.1:0-22438 GCA_965224205.1 Phycisphaeraceae bacterium | reverse complement strand
GGCGACCCGCATGTCCTCGCGGGCCTCGCTGGTGACCGTGGGATCGGTGCTCTTGCTCTCGGTGGCCTGGACCTTCGAGGGCTGCTTCACGGTGGCGTCCCCCTGGGTCTTGGAGTTGGCGGTCCGGTCTCGCCGCCGCTTGGTCGGCTGTCCGTGCGCGTGGTCTTATCGCTCACCAGCTTGGTGTCGACGGGCTTGGGCGCTCCGGCTCTGGCTGGTCAGGGGTCTCGACGATCTTGCTGTCGTCGGGCAAGGGGGGCTCGACCTGTTCGGGTTTTTCCTTGGGCAGGCGCACCGCCATCCCGCGCACGGGCCGAGGCCGCTTGGGGCAGCGCTCGGCCTGGTAGCGCGACAAGAGCGCCGCCGACAGGCTCGACGGGTGCAAGCGCACCGTCCGCATGGACGATTGATCGCACACGCTCGCGCCGTCCCGGTGGCCCCCCGTCAGCCCCTCCATAGACCACCACAGGGGCAGCTGCACGCCGGCGGCGATGAGCAGCACCAGCAGGCGGCGCGGCCAGGGTCCGGAGGGGGTCATGGGGCGGAGGCGCTCCAGGGGGCGAGGGGATGCGAAGGGGGGCGGGCCGAGGCGACGCCCTAGCTGAACGCTGCCTGAGCTGAGGGTCCGAACCTACCCACCAGTTGGACCCCGGACAAGAGAAGCCGCGGGCACGCGGCCGTTGGGGCCGGCGACTAGGCTCCCCGTGAACGCGCCGCCGGAGGATCTCATGCCCGCGGTGGGGACGCGACAGCCGGTTTAGGGCGCCGCCGACGACGACGGGCCAGGGCCAGCAGCCACAGCAGCGCCAGGGGCCACGCCGCGGGCCCTGAGCCCCCGGCGCAGCCGTCGTCCGGGGGCGCCACCGGCTTCACCGGCGCCTCCCGGCGTCCGACCTCACCGCGTCGTCGCCGGCCACGTCGGGCCCGGGCTCGGTCACGTCCTCGACCACCGGTGGCTCGACGCACAGGCCCTCGTCGCAGACCAGCCCGTCGGCGGCGCAGTCGACCGCCTCACGGCGCCCGCACCCGGCCAAGGGCTGCCCGCTGGCGGCGCGCTGAGGCAGGCAGCGCACGACCGCGTCGCCTTCGCAGCGGAGGTCGCCGAGTTCGCACGCGTCGCAGGCCACGCACTGCCCCTGGCCCTCGTCGCAGGCGCCGCCCTCGCAGGTCCCGCAGGAGCCGCCGCAGCCGTCATCGCCGCAGGCTCTGCCGTCGCACTGGGGCACGCACGGGCACTCGCGAGGGTTGACGCCGCTGGGGTCGCTGAGGGTCGTGCCGCAGCCGTAGTATTGCTCGCCAGGCAGCCAGCCGCAGCCCTGGCCGGCGCAGTCCTCCTCGCGGTAGGTCCCCTGCTCGCACCACTTGGTGACCGTCCCGGTGCAGCAGCCGATGAAGCCGATCCCCTTGCAGGGGTCGGGAGGCGGCGGGCCGCAGCCGCTGTCGCAGTCGTTGCAGCCGCACAGCCAGGCGGGCCCCCAGCAGACGGCCTCGGCGGGGTCCCCCCACGGTGCAGGCGCCGGCGTAGCCTGGCTCGGCGTAGGGGTCCGGCCCCGCTGCGGTGGTCGCGTTGGCGTCCAGGCCCGTCCGTTGGTGTCCTCGGAGGCGACGCGGCCACACACGCGTCGTCCGCTCCGCAGACCCCGTCGGCGACCCAGTCCCCGGCGGGGGCCGCGGGGAGGGTGCGGGTCACGCAGTGGATCGCCCCGTAGTAGCTCGCCAGCAGGGTCGCCTCCACGCCCACGTGGGTCGTCTCGGGCAGGACCTCCTGCCAGCGGGCCAGGGCCGCGTCCTGGGCGCTCGCCCACCCGGCGATGTCGTAGGTCGGCCAGATGTTGATGCCGTTGAAGAGGTTGCTGTTGATCCAGGTGTAGGGGGGTCGGCCCCCAGCTGGACAGGCGCACCCCGGGCATGGGGAGGCGCTCGACGGTGTAGCTCGAGCCGTCCGGGCGCACGTAGGCGGCCAAGAAGTCGGCGTTGGCGTCCAGGCGCGGGGCGTTGTCGGCCTCGAGGCTGTGGCCGAAGGGCGCTGCGTACTCGCCGACTAAGATGACGTCGTCGCTGATGGGCTTGAGGTACATGTCCGCGTGGCCCGTGGCGTCGCCGTTGACGCTGAGGGTGACGATGAGGTCCTTGCAGCCGGCGTACTCAGCGGCCAGCGCCCGCATCTCCACCGCCAGGGGGTGGGTCTGGAGGGCCTCGAGGGACAGGTTGTCGATGCCGTGGTCGCAGCCGCTGGCGGTGCAGCTCATGTGGACCAGCTGGCGGCTGCCGGTGATGCAGATCCCGTCGCCGGTGGCCAGCAAGGTGCCGCCCTCCACGTTCAGCGGCGCCCGGTAGACGGTCGCCGTGGCGTCGTAGCCGAAGTCTGGCAGGCTGCGCCCAAGATGGTGCCGAGGCCGTCGTCCAGGGGGCGGTCGTGGTAGTAGCGGAAATCGGCGAAGGCGAAGGTGCCGTCGGCCTCGTCGATGATGGGCAGGGGGGAGGAGTCGACGAACCAGATGCTGTCGACCCGCTCGAGCTTGAACTTCACCGCGTCGGCCAAGGTCTGCTGGCTCATGCCGGCGTCGAGCAGCCCCGACTGGAGGGTGGTCTTGACCTGCTCGGAGCCGGCGAAGACCCAGACCTCTCCGCCCTCGGCGGCGGCCAGGGCGATCCCGGTGAAGGTGTCGGCCAGCGCGCTGTCTTGCAGGGAGTAGGCGTCCAGAGACAGCATCAGCGCCCGCATGGGCTCCCACTGCGTCATGGGGCGGAAGGCGCGCTCGGCCGCAGGCGGCGCGGTGATGGCGTAGTTCTGTGGGGCCAGGTAGCGCACGCTGTCGGCCGCGTCGGCCTTGCCGCCACCGGGAAGGTGCGCGCCCGGGGGATGGCGGGCTTGATCCCCTCGTCCAGGAGCAAGACGCCGCGGCGGTCCACCGTGAGGCCGGCGGGCCAGTCGGTGTGGACCAGGGCCGGGGTCTCGTAGGGGGCGGGGTCCGGCGGCGCGTCCGAACCTTGGGGGCCGCAGGCCGTCAGGCCGGTCAGCGCCGCGGCGGCCAGCAGCCTCGACGAGGCGGCCCAGGCCCCGGGGCGGGTCCTCGTGGGCCCTGCTGGGCGAGGGGTGTGCAACGCAGATCTCCTCAATCTAAGACGGTTCGACGGTAGAGGGGGGGCCCGCCGGCGGCAAGGCTCGGCGCCCAGGGCGCCGTTCGAAGTGACGAACGGGGCCACCTCCGGACCTCAGCGGGCGAGGGTTCCAGGCGCCGACGGCGAACCGGTCGTGGCGCGCTGAGAGGTCCGGGTTAGCGACCTGGCCGCCGCGGCCGCGCGGTCACGGCCGCGACCTTCGAGGGGGCGGCGCCGGGGTGGGCGGTCAGGCCTCGGCCCCGAAGATCGCCTGGAGCTCGGCCTCCTCGAGGAGGCGCGCCTGCCCGCCGGCCAGGTCCGCTGGCAGGTCCAGGCCGCCGATGGCCTCGCGGTGAAGGCGGGTCACGTGGCCGCCGCACGCGGCGATCATGCGCTTGACCTGGTGGTACTTGCCTTCGCGCAGGGTCAGCAGGCCCTCGCCGCCGACGTCGGAGGCTTGGACGATGGCCAGCGCTGCGGGGCGACAGGCCGCGCCGTCCTTAAGGGTGATGCCCTGGGCCAGGCGCTCGACGGGCCGCTCCAAGGCGCCCTCCCACCACACGCGATAGCGCTTGGCGACGTGGCGCTTGGGGTGGGTGAGGCGGTGGCTGAGGGCGCCGTCGTTGGTCAGCAGGAGCAGGCCGGTGGTGTCCTTGTCCAGCCGGCCGACGGGCGCGAGGCCCTTACGCCAGAGGTCGTCGTCGATGAGGCTCATGATCGTCGGCTGCGCCGCGTCGCGGGTGGCGCAGATGAGGCCGGCGGGCTTGTTGAGGGCGACGACCCAGTGGGCGCGCCAGGGGACCAGGGCCTCGAAGGCGTGGACCGTCTGGCTAGCGGGGGTGATCTGGGCGTTTTTTTTGGTGACGACCACCCGTCCACGGTCACGCAGCCCTTGCGGATCATGCCAGCGGCCTCCTTGCGGGTGACGTTGAGGGCGTCGGCGAGGTGGCGGTCGAGGCGCAGGCGCTCGGGGGAGGGCGAGGGCGAGGACATGGGCGCTCCGGGGCGGCGGTGATCCTTGACTAAGGGGGGCCGATAGTAAGAAAGATGGCGGGTGTCATCAAAGAACCCCCAGCGACCCCAGCCTGGTCGGCGCGCCCTGACGAACGTCGGCGGCGCCGTCCGACGCGATGGGCCCGAGGGCCTGACCGCCGCCTTGGCCGACGCGGCGCGTCCGGGGCCCGACCACGACCCTCGGGCGCTCACCCATGGCTTCCACACCTGGCCTGGCCGCATGCACCCGTTCACCGCTGGGCGCCTCATCGAGGTGATGCCCCCCGGCCCCGTGGCCGACCCCTTCATGGGGGGCGGCACCGTGATGCTGGAGGCCATGCTGGCCGGGCGGCTGGGGATCGGGACCGACATCAACGCCGTGGGGGTCGAGGTCGCCTGGGCCCGCACCCGCCGCTGGAGTCGCCCCAAGCGCGCGGCCTTGGTCAGCGCCGCGGCGGAGGTGGTGGCCAAGGCCAAGCCTCTGCGGGCGGGCGGCCGCGTGGATCGGGCGACCTTTGAGCATGACGGCCCCTGGTTCGACCCGCCGGCGCTGCTGGCGGTGTGGAGCCTGGCCAAGGTCCTCCACGAGGGCGCGGGGCGATGGCCCACGTCGGTGCGGCGGATGCTGCGCGTGTGCTTGTCGTCGATCTTGGTCAAGGCCTCCAAGCAGGCCAGCGACTCGGTGGTGGTCGCCGATCGGGACCACAAGTGGATCACCGACAAGCGCGTGGATCAGTGGTTCGTCGCCCGGGCGGAGGAGCACGCCCGCAACCTGGCTGACCTGTATGACGGCCTGACGCGGCGAGAGGCTGAGGGCGCGGCCCTGTGTCCGCCGCTCATCGCCCAAGAGGACGCCCGCACCCCGTGGGGGAGCCTGGCGTCCGAGGACGTCCCCCCGTGGCGGGCATCGTCAGCTCGCCCCCTTACCCGGGCGTGTACGACTACGCCGCCCACCACCAGCGGCGCTACCAGCTCCTTGGGCTCGATGGGACCCTGGCCCAGCGCGCCGAGCTCGGGGCGCGCCGCGAGCAGCGGGCGGCCGGCGAGCGCCACGCCAACGCGCGCTACGCCGAGGGCCTGGCCGACGTGCTGAGCGCCTGGGAGCGCGTGCTGGTCCCTGGGGGCATGGTCGCCTGGGTCATCGGCGACGGCCAGGGGCTCAACGGGCCCATTCACGTGCTCCCCCTCGTGGACGACGCCGCCGCCCGGGCCGGGTTCGTGCGCGTCGCTACGGTGAGCCAGGGGCGCCCCACGTTCCGCGTCGGCGGCGGCAGGCAGCGGGCCAAGGACGAACACATCACCCTCTTGATGCGTCGAGAGGACGCGTGAGCGAGGGCGACCTGGGCTGCCCGGATGGGCCGAGCCAGGGCGGCGCGGCCTGGTCGGAGGGACAGACGCCCCTGTCGACCCTGGCGGACGCCTTGGCCGCGTTCAACGGGGCCCGCGACTGGGGGCGGTTTCACGCTCCGAAGGACCTGGCGACCGCCTTGTCCATCGAGGCCGCCGAGGTCCTCGAGCAGTTCCTGTGGCGAGACGGCGACGGCCGCGGTGAGGGCGGCCCCCTGGACCGCGGGGCGGTGCGCAGGAGCTGGGTGACGTCTTCATCTGCCTGGTCAACCTGGCCCGGCGCCTGGACATCGACCTCATGGCCGCCGCCCAGGACAAGCTGGCCATCAACGGGGCAGCGTTATCCGGTGGCCTCCGCCCGCGGGCGGGCCGCCAAGTACGACACCCTCGCGGCCGAGGCTGAGGCCGCCCGAGACACACCGCCGGAGGCGTGATGGCTGATCTGAGCGCGCTGCTACCCGTAGACGAGGCCCTGGACACGGTGATCGCGAGGGCTAAGGCCCTGGTGGAGAGGCGCCCGCGCGAGGTGCGGGAGGTCGGCCTGTGGGACGCGTCGGGGCTGGTGCTGGCCGAGGACGTGTACTGCGACCGAGACCTGCCGCCGTTTCACAAGGCCATGATGGACGGCTTCGCCGTGCGCAGCGCCGACGTGGTGGGCCCGTCGACTACCCTGAAGGTGGTGGGCGAGGTCGCGGCGGGCGCGTCGTTCGACGGGACCGTGGGGCCGGGCGAGGCGGTGCAGATCATGACGGGCGCCCCCATGCCCGCGGGGGCCGACGCGGTGATGATGGTCGAGCGCACGGCGCCGGGGCCCGACGGGGCCGTTGTGCTCAGCGGGGACCTGCGGCCCGGGCAGAACGTGGGGCAGAAGGGTGAAGACGCGCGCGCTGGCAGCGTCGTCGCTGAGGCGGGCCGGGTCATCGAGAGCTTGACCGCCGGGGTGTTGGGCTCGGTCGGCGCCTCTCGGGTGAAGGTCTATCGGCGCCCACGGGTCACCGTGCTCACCACCGGCGATGAGCTGGTCGCCCTCGAGGAGACCCCGGGGCCGTCTCAGATCCGGGACAGCAACCGGCGCACCCTCATGTCTCTGCTCGAGCGCGAGCTGTGCCGGGTGGTGGACGGGGGCATCGTCGCTGACGACCCGGTGGCGACCCGGGAGGCCATCCGCCAGGGCCTGGACAGCGACGTCCTGGTCCTCAGCGGCGGGGTGAGCGCGGGGGTCTATGACCTGGTGGCCCAGGCCCTGGCCGACGAGGGGGTCCGAGCAGGTCTTTCACAAGGTGCGCATGAAGCCGGGCAAGCCCATCCTCTTCGGCGAGCACGACGGCGGCCTGGTGTTTGGCCTGCCGGGCAACCCCGTCAGCGCGTTCGTGACGGCGGTGACGTTCATGAGCCCGGCCCTGCGCGTTTGGGCCGGCGGCCCCAGCACCACAACTGGACCCTGGAGCTGCCCCTGGTGGGGACGGTGCCGCCGTCGAAGGGGCGGACCACGTTTCAGCCCGGGGATCTGCTGCGAGGCGACGACGGGGTGACCCGGGTGCGGATGCGGTCGTGGAATGGCAGCGCCGACCACATCAGCTACGCCAGGGCCGACGTGCTGATCCGCCGTGAGGCGGGATCGCCGGGCGCCGTGGAGGGAGAGGCGGTCAAGGTCGTGCTCCCCCACGCCCTGGCGAGCTGGTAGGTCGTGGGGCGCCCGGTGGCCGGGGGCGGGCAGGGGGCCGGGGGCTCAGGGGCGGGGGAGGCGTCGGCCCGCGTCGCGCTGGTCACCTGCGATCCGTATCCGCCCGTCAGCGGGACGACGAGCTCATCCGATTAGCCCTTCGACGAGTCAAGCCCCCCGGGGACCTGTATCAGCGCCTAGCGACCATCCCGGATCAGTCACCGCTGGGCCGTTCGTCTTGGTTGCGGTCGATGAGGCCGTGGAGCGGGGCGATCGCCGCGGTGGTGATCTTGGGGCTGACCATCTGGCTGGGGGTGTGGGGGTGGACCACTTGGCGGGCATCATTCACCGATCAAGCCAAGGACCGGTTGGCGTCGCTGGCGGTATCGATGCACGCGCACCGGCCGACGCTGACTATCGAGACGACCCGACCCCAGCGGGTTGAACAAGAACTGGGCGGGTACCTGCCCGAGCCGGTGGTGATCCCCGCGCTGGCCGAGGGGTTCGAGCTGATCGGCGCGGCGCCAGTGAACCTCGGGGGTTACCCGGTGGTGCTGTCGCGGTGGCGGTACCGTGGCCGGGAGTACTCGCTGTATCAGTTCTGTGCCGCTCAGTTTGATCTGCCCAGCGATCTGCCCAGGCAACAGCTGATCAAGGCACTGGACCCGGCTCAATCCCGCCACGAAGTGCGGATCTGGACCGAGAACCACTGTGCCTACGCGCTGGTCACCGAGCTAAACGTCCATCGGGGACCATCGGCCGGCCGGTCCGTGACGATCTAAATCCATGCTACGTATGCCCGATCAATCGACCCAGAGCAACTTGGACCCACCACCATGACCCACCGGAAGTCCCCCGGAAGTTTCCCGCAGGTCCCAGAGGTCAACGCGTCTCAAGCGCGGCGGGGTGCTTCGCTGGGCGATGCGTGACCACGCACGCCCCTTGGGTCGAGATCAGCGATGGCCCACTATGGGAGAAGGAGCAGGCTGCGGGCTACCGTCCGCAGCTTTTTTCTTATGTGATGCCTAAATCGCTAGTCGATAGATCGCGGATAGCCACAGATAAACGTAGACTTCCTCATCTTCGCAGACAACTTGGTATTTTCACACAAGGACGTCGATATCGACCAACACTTTCCCTAACTCGATATCGAATTCCCAGCCATGCCAACCGCATCGAATGATCCTGTGTCTTTTCCGAACACAAACGGATAGCCTTCGACGGGCATGGTCGTTCCCGTCAATCGTCCTTGGCGCAATCGCCCGCCGGTATGCGAACCGGTTGAGGATGGCGTGAATGATCCACCACGCCCAGAGGACGTGGTATTGAGAAAGCCGCAGGGCGATCACGTTCTTGGTGTTGCGGATGATCCCGAGGTGTCTTGAGCCGACTCTCGAATCTGAGGTAGTTGTGATAGCTCCTTACAGCGCCCGAGGGGTCGAATACTGACTACTACAGTAAAGCACTCTCTCTTTATGATGCCGATGTGCGAACAAATCCATGCATCTGGCACAAGCCAAGCTTATGTAGTGGTATCGCAAGTCGAATGGAGGTGAGGGGATTCGAACCCCTGACCTCTTGCATGCCATGCAAGCGCTCTCCCAGCTGAGCTACACCCCCGACTAGGGACGGTCATCGGCTTAAGTCAAATCAGGTATTAATTTAGATCTCCTTGAAGTCAGGGTCAAATTTTGGCTATACGATCCCGCGTAGCCGCTGAAGGCCATGCTCAGTTGTTGAACAACGGCAAACGGGTGATGTCGTGATAGAGGGTAAACACGAAGACACTGCCGATCAGGGCAAGGCCGACCACATTGGCCGCGGCCAAGAACCTCGGGTGGACCGGTGAGCCCTTAATCTTTTCGACCAGCAGGAACACCATCAGCCCGCCGTCGACAATCGGGATCGGCAGAAAATTGATCACGACCAGGTTCACGCTGATCATGCCCAAGAAGAAGATCAACCAGGTCCAACCCTTGGTCGTAGCGATCTGCGTGCCGATATCCGCGATCCCAACCGGACCGCGCAGCCCCTTGAGCGGGACCGTGCCCCGGAACAATGCCGCGAGGGGTCTCGTAGGTCTGCATCATGTACATGTGCGTACGGATCAGGGCCCAGTTTCACCGCCTCGATCGGGTTGTCGGCCGCCACCGGGATCTCCAACGGATCAAAAATACCGGCTAGTGGTTGGAGCCACTGGGTGCGATTCAATCGGTCCGCGGTTGGCGCATCGACGGTCAACCGAGACGTCTCTCTGGGACTGCTTGCAATGGCTAACTCGTAGCCGATCTCGACGGTCAAACCCGGCTCGATGGTTTGGGTTGATCCTGTAGCGCCGGTGCCCCGCGGTTCTGTAGTTGTTGGCTGATCCGTCGCCACACGTTGAGGGTAAGCCTCAGCAAACCGCCGCGACGAGGATCCGCTGCATATCACCGAAGCCGTCCACTGCTTGACCGTTGAGGCTTAAAATCCGTGAGCCCGGGACGAGGTTCAACTGCGAAGCTGGGCTGCCAGGCAGAGTCCTGCTGACCATCGGTGACTCTAATGCGGCCATGATGGAGATTCCCAAACGGCCGTGGTGACCGGGGATGGCCGGGTCAAGGTCCACCCGCCGCCCATCACGCCATACGGACACCGCCACCGCCCGCCCCCTTGGCCGCCTGGACCGTGTCCGACACGGTCCCCTACATCGGGGCCATTCCACGCTATCGACACGGGCGATCAGATCACCAGCTTTCATACCACAGCCTTCGGCCGGCGACCCGGGAGCGACCCGTGACACAAAGGTAGCTGGGGACCATACCCAGAAGGTTGCGGGGTTTGGTCGTCTGAAAAATTTAGCGACGGTTCTGCTTTGAGCGGCACCGTGATGGTTTGGCCGCCTGCCGCATCATCGACGAACGTGACCTCCACGGGTCGGCCTTGCGATTCTTTAAGCCGCTGAGCAAAGCCGTGGTGATGCGTAACCGGCTCAACTCCGCGACCGCAGCGATACGCATCCCGGGTGTGATCCCCGCTTGGGCCAAGACCGCGGGCAGGTCTTCGATGTTCTCGGGGCGGCCTACGGTCAGCGATGAGGCCGGGGTGAGCCCTAGCCAGAGGATCTCTTCGTTGGGGCTGTGCTCGGGCGTGATCTCGTACTCCAACGCGTGGGGCAGTCCCTCACGTTGGACGACGAGGTGGATCGGTTTGTCACCGCTGGCCAGGGCGGTGTTGACCCGGACATCGAGAAAATCGTGCACCTCGTGCCCGTCGATTTCCAAGATGCGATCCCCGGGCTGGATCCCGGCGACCTGCGGTGCATAAGAACCCTTGGCGACCGCTTGAGAGGCAGGGCTTCCGGGGATCACCGATCCGACCGTGGGCGAGGGGAACTTCACCCCTGCCATGAACGCGACCACAAACAGCACCACCGCGAAGATCAGGTTCATCACCACCCCGGCGCTGATCACGCAAGCGCGGGCCCAGACCGGCTTACGGTTGAACGACCGGGGGTCGTCGCTGGTAGCGGTCGGATCCAGGTCGTCCTGCCCAACCATCTTGACGTAACCACCCAGTGGCATCCAGTTTAAACGGTACTCGGTCTCCCCGATCGAGTCTTCATCGGCCCCGCTGGTCAGCAGCTTTTCATACTCCCGCTCACTAGACCCGCGTCGCCACCCCACCCCGCGCCGCCACGAGACCAGGCAGTGCCCAAACCCGATCGCGAATTGGGTGACCTTGATCCCCACCCACTTGGCTACGAGGAAATGCCCCAATTCGTGGACGAAGATCAGGAAACCGAAACCCACCACCAGCCCCAGGAACGCCCACACCGACCCAAAGTTATTGATAATATTCTGCATAATAAATCCTTGACTTTCCTAAGGCTACGCAGGAGAAGCCGCGAAAGTTCAAGTCAATGGGACCCTCATTGTATCGGCTGTAGGAGGGATCGTCATTGTCCGATCCGTTCACCGACGAACGCCCGAGCGTGCTGATCGGCATCGAAGATGTTTTCGAGCACCTCGACGGGCTGAGGCACGATGCAGTCCAACGCTTGTTCAACCAGCTCAACGATTTTCCCAAAGCGGATCCGGCCGTTCAAGAACGCCTCGACCGCCGCTTCATTGGCCGCGTTGAGCACCGCCCCGGCCGTGCCGCCGGACTCGATCACCCGGTAGGCCAGATCAAGGGACCTGAATTTATCCCGGTCAGGCTGCTCAAACTCTAACTTGCTTAACGTCGACCAATCCATCGCCCGGCTACAGCCTGGGCTGCGCGCGGGGTGCTCCAGGGCGTATTGGATCGGCGTCCTCATATCCGGCGGGCCCAGCTGGGCGAGGATCGAGTGGTCCACAAACTCCACGAAGCTGTGGACGATCGATTGCGGGTGGATGATCACCTCGATCTTGTCCCCGGGCAGGCCAAACAGCCAATGGGCCTCGATAATCTCTAGGGCTTTGTTCATCATCGTCGCCGAGTCGATCGTGATCTTCGGGCCCATCTCCCACGTGGGGTGGTCGAGCGCTTCATCTACGGTCGCGTTGCTCATCTTCTCTTTCTCGACCGCACGGAAAGGCCCGCCCGAAGCGGTCAGGACGATCCGCTTAATCGCTGCGGATCCGCCGGCATCAGCCTTGCCCTGTACGCACTGGAATATCGCCGAGTGTTCGCTATCGACAGGGATCAAGGTCGCGTCGTGGCGGGCGACCAGAGGCGTGACCAAGGCCCCGGCCGCGACGAGTGTTTCCTTGTTCGCTAGCCCGATCCGCATGCCCTTGCTCACCCCGGCCAGGGTCGCGCCCAGGCCGGCGCTGCCCACGATCGCCGCCGACAGATCGGTCGCTTCGGTCGCTTCGACCAATGCTTGAGCCGCGTCGGGTCCGTTGTAGACCTTCACGCCCGGCAACGCCTGCTGAACGTCCAGGGCCCGGGTATCATCCGCGATCGCCACCGCGGGCACCTTGAACCGCCGTGCCTGATCGATCAACCCCTTGACCCCGCGCCCCGCCGCCAAGCCGACCACCCGGATCTCTTGACCGTTGACGCACGAGCCTCCACGATCGATGCTCTCGGATACCCTAGCGTTGAGGTGCTCTACCACGTTGAGGGTATTGACCCCAATACTGCCCGTCGAGCCCAGCACAATCAATCTCCGGTCTACCATGCGGTCTCCAGCGAGTCGGCGATGGAACCTTTCCTTAAGGGGATTGTCCGCGGTCCGGGCAAAAATGCAAGAAATACTGATGTTTGCGCTAATCAGCCGCCCACGGCCTCGGAGGCCACGGGGACGGCAGGCTCCTGGGCGGCGACCTTGACCGCGATCGGCGACGCGTCTTGTGACCCGGGCTCTTGCGGGTTGGTGGCGGGCGAGCGGTTGGCTGGTTTCCTGCGTGGGCGGCGACGAGACCGGGATTTCTTTTTCGTCGCCTGCGGCTGCGACCCCTCGGTGGCCAACGCGGCGGTTTCGTCGCCCACGGAGGTGGACGCTGCCGGGGACGGATCCTGGTCACCTGCAACCGCTGGGTCGGTGACCGTTTCTTTCTTTTTACGGTTGGAACCCGAGCGGCGGCGGCGACGTTTGGGCCGCGAAGTCGAACTGGGGGTTTGCTGGGCGTCATCGCGACGATCGACCGATCCCACCGCTACAGGAACGCCGGACGGATCTGACTCGTGATCTGATGACTCGGGAAACGCCGGGGTATCCGACGCTGTTGCGGGTACGGGATCCGTTGGGGCTGGCGGGCCTTGATCGATCGGGTCACCTGTCGCGGCGTCCGCGATCGGTTCGGTCGAGGCGGACTTTTTGCCCCGACGCCGGCCGCCACGGCGACGGCGACGGCGTCGAGGCGACGAGGCCGAACGAGATTCATCGTCGGTGGCAGTTTCGTTCGAGGGATCGTCTTGGACTGATCCGTCGTCGCTGGACAACGGTGATGGTTCGTCGGGTAGAGGCGGTGTTGATGGGTCTTGCTCCCCGGATGCGGATTCGTCGACCCAGTCGTCCACGGTCACCAATTTGGGTTTCTGGTAGGTCTCGGGCAGCTGGGCGTCGATGGCGACGCCTTGGGTATTGAACGCGGTGATCTGGATGTAGTCGACCGCCTGACCGCCGACGCGGACCGTCACCTGTTTATGGTAGTGGTTTTCTAGGGCCACCACCTGAGCGCGTTTCTCATTGAGGAGCACGAACGCCACGTCCGGGCTGATGGTCAGCTCCACCTTCGCGACCTGCTGCTGATGGAGTGTCAACGCCAGGCGACGCATCACGTCGAGCACGACCGATTCAGGGCTCTTGACCTGTCCGGACCCTTGGCATGCCGGGCAGTCGATGTAGATCGATTTCTTGAGCGACGGGCGCATGCGCTGACGGGTCATCTCCAGGACCCCGAACTGACTGATCGTGCCCACCCGGGTGCGGGCGCGGTCGTCGCGGAGGTGCTGGCGGAAGCGCTGCTCGATGTCACGCCGGTGCTTGTTGAGGCGCATGTCGATCAGGTCGATCGCGACCACGCCACCCAGGTCACGTAGGCGCAGCTGTCGGCAAACTTCCTTAGCGGCTTCGATGTTGGTTTTGTAGGCGGTGGTCTCGGCGTCGCGGTTCTCGCGGTTTTTACCGCTGTTGACGTCGATCGCGACCATGGCCTCGGCCGAGTCGATCACCAGCGACCCGCCCGACGGCAGCGGCACCTGCCGGGCGTTGATATGGTCGATCTGCGGCTCGATGCCGTACCGGTGGAAGATCGGGATCGGGTCTTGGTAGATCGAGATCTTGCACGCGGCGCGGGGATTGGCCACGGCAAGGAAGTTGCGTGCTCGCCGCGCGGCCTCGACGTGGTCGACGACGATCCGCTTGATCTGTGACGTGAACACGTCACGGATGGTGCGGATGATCAGGTCTGACTCGGTGTAGAGTTCGCCGACGTCGGGAGTTTTCTTGCGTCGGGTCTCGATCGCTTTCCATAGCCGTTGGAGGTACGCCAGATCGCGCTTCAGCTCGGTCTTGGGGTGGCCCATGCCGGCGGTGCGGATGATAAAACCGAACCCGTCGGGGGGCTTGAGCTCATCGAGGATCTTGCGCATCTCCCGGCGGGTTTCCTCGTCCTCGACCTTGCGCGATACGCCCAGGCGGTGCATGTGGGGCATCATCACTAAGAACCGGCCGGGGATCGACAGGTAGCTGGTGAGCGTGGGACCCTTGGTGCCGATGCCCTCCTTGAGGACCTGGACAAGGATCTCCTGACCGCGGCGCAGGCAGTTCTGGATCGGCGGCCGGTCGCGGTGAGGGGTCTTCTGCCCGACGCGCTCGCTTTCTTCTTTCCACTGGCCCGGGAAGTACATCGGGTGCAGATCGGTGATGTGCAGGAAGCCGTTGCGGTCGAGACCAAAATCGATAAACACCGCCTGAATCGAAGGTTCGACCCCGACGACCCGTCCTTTATAGATGTTGCCCACATGCAGCTCTGCGCCGGCACGCTCCTGGTAATATTCTTCTAAGCGTCCGCCCTCGACGATCACAATGCGGCATTCTTCGCCGGGGACGTAGTTGATCAGCATTTCTTGATCAGCCATGGTGGATACGCATCTCTCTACCGTCTGACGGGCACTTGGTGGATTGGTTGGATCACCCTCTACATTATCATGATCGATCAGACGTCGATCAGCCGCCGGTTCTTGCGCAGCGCTGCGGTTCGATCCTTGATTACGTGCTTAGAGGGGGACAAGTTCTTTAAATCCATTGTCAACGGCATGATAGATTTCATCGAGAATGGTCGACCATGTCGCTGGCAGGATCAAGCTCACCGAATCGAGCAGCCCATCGCGCCCGCGGGGATTAACCTTCCATTTGTTGCTACGTCGGCTGTTCATCACAGCCACCAAGAAACATTTGCTTAATCTATTGTAAGGGAAAACCGTTTGGCTCGACGATCGGTCCCACTGGGAACGGTATCGAATCGAAGCCCCGCCCGGTAAGCCTCAAATCGTGTCCAAGGTTAATCTTGAATGCAGATCATGTCTACTTTCTTTCATATAATGGTTTACAACAAAAATAGACAGCGATGGTTCAAAGGTAACTCCGCGGGATCACTTTGGTGACTTCTTCTCTAAGGTAATGGTGGGCTTCACCATCGGAATCGAAATCACGAACCTTTCGCGCCACGCGTCGACATTGATCAATGCTTACCGATCGGATGATCCGCTTGACCTCCGGGACCGCGGGGGGAGTAATTGAAAATGACCGTAAGCCAAGACCGATCAACAACATGACATATTCCGCTTCGCCCGCCATCTCCCCGCATAAGCTGATATCGATGCCCGCCCGGTTGGCGTTGCGGATGACGTCGCGTAAAAGCTGGATCACTGCGGGGTGGGCCCCGGAATAAAGGTTCGCTACACGTTCGTTGCCCCGGTCAACGGCTAGGGTGTATTGGATCAGGTCATTGGTCCCGAGGCTAAAAAAATCGACTTCTTTGGTAAAACTCTGCGACTGGAGCGCAGTCGAAGGCACCTCGACCATGATGCCCAGCGGCACGTCCGATCGGTACTCGATGCCTTGGTCCTCAAGGTCTTCGATGACATCGCGGTAGATCATCTTGGCCTGACGCAGTTCCATGATGTTGGTGATAAACGGGAACATAATACGCACCGGGCTGCCCCCGACGCTGGCTCTTAAAATGGCACGCAGCTGCGTCTTGAATAGCGGCAGGTTCTGGAGACAGAAGCGGATCGACCGGCAGCCGAGAAACGGGTTACGCTCGGTGGCCAAGCCGGCGTTGATGTTCGCGAACTTGTCGGCCCCAAGATCGACGGTGCGGATCGTCAACGGCAGCCCGTTGAGCGCGTCGATCGCGGCGCGGTAGGTTTCGTATTGCTGTTGCTCCGTGGGCTCGTTCTGGGTCGCCAGGTACAAAAACTCGGTGCGGTACAGGCCGATCCCCATCGCGCCCTTCTTGAGCGCCGGGGCGATCTCGTCGGGGAACTCGATATTGGCAAGCAGCGTGATGTGGGTCCCGTCACGGGTCACCGCGGGCAGATCCGCCAGCTCGTCGAGCTCGGTCTCGAACGCTTCAAACCGCTTGATCGATTGGCGGTACTCGAGCAGGGTCTGGGCGTCGGGGTTAATAATGGCCAGGCCGCGATTGCCGTCGATGATCACCGTGTCGCCGGTATTGACGAACGCGGTGAGGTCCTCAAGGCCGACGACCGCCGGCAGCCCCAGCGCGTGGGCGAGGATCGCAGTGTGGCTGGTGCGGCCGCCGGCGTCGGTAGCCAGGGCCTTGATTTTCGTCGTGTCCAGCGAAGCGGTCTGGCTGGGCGTGAGGTCCCGGGCGACCACGACCGCTTCCTCGGGGAGGTTGCCAAGCTCCTGGCGGGTGTGGCCGATCAGGTGGCTAAGGATCCGCCGCTCTAGGTCCCAGATATCGCTAACCCGCTGGCGGTAGACTTGATTCTTCTGCTGCTGGAACACGCCCGCGAGTTTGCGCATCACCGCGTACACCGCATATTCTGCGGTGGTATGGTCGGCTTCGATCAGCTGCTTGAACTGCCCGATCAGGTGGGGGTCGCGGAGCATCCCCAGGTGGAAGGTGAAGATGGCCGCCAATTCGGAGCCAACGGTCAGGACCGCCTTGTCCCGCAGCTTGTCGATGTCCGCGCAGCTGTCGGCGAGGGCGTGGTCGAGTCGGTCCAGCTCCGCTTGGACGTTCGCCGCGTCGATGATCCGCCGGGGGATCGGCTGGTCGGCGGCATCAAGCACCACGGCGCGACTGATCGCTACGCCTGGCGAAACCGGGATACCTCGCTTCGTCCGCATGACCCTGGTACACCGTCAGGACAGACTCTGATTACCCAACCTGCCCGCGTCTATACGCATCGCGTATCCAAGCACCGCGTCGAGTAGGCCATCGACACCAACATTTTCGTGGCCGCGCACACGAGTCGTGCCGTATTTTCATCCAGGACCGGGATACCTTCAATCCCGAGCCGACGTCGACAACGATCCAGATTCCTGTTGCTCAGTCACCCAGAAGCACCGGTACGGCCGAATCATACCGCCGCCGACACCCCAGCGGCTTCGGACAGCGCCGCGGCGATGCCGGTTTTCTCCCACGAGAACGCCGACCGGCCGAAATGACCATGGCGGGCGGTGTCTCGGTAGATTGGCCGCCGCAGGTCCAGGTGCTCGATGATCCCCCGGGGCGTAAGTGGGAAGTGCTCGCGGACCAGATCGCTAATCTTCTGTTCATCAATCTTGCCCGTGCCCTGGGTATCGACCAGGACACTAATCGGCTCGGCCACGCCGATCGCGTACGCCAGCTGGACCTCACACACGTCCGCCAGACCAGCGGCGACGATATTCTTAGCGATGTAACGGGCCATATAGCTGGCCGAGCGATCGACTTTGGTCGGGTCCTTGCCCGAGAACGCCCCACCGCCGTGGCAGCCGCGGCCGCCGTAGGTGTCGACGATGATCTTGCGGCCAGTCAACCCGGTATCGCCGTGCGGGCCGCCGATCTCGAACTGGCCTGTAGGGTTGACGTGGATAATCACCTGCTGGGAGTCGTAGAGGCCTTCGGGCATGCAGGGCTCGATGATATGGGTGACGACCTGCTGTTTGAGCTCGTTTTGCTTGGCTTGGCCGTTCCAATCCGCGGTGTGCTGGGTCGAGAGTACGACGGTGTGGACGCCACGCGGGCTATCGCCGTCGTACTCGATCGTCACTTGGCTCTTGGCGTCGGGGCGCAGGCCCGGGATGACGTTCTGCTGGCGGACCTCGGCGTGGCGCTCGACGAGCCGGTGCGAGAGGTGGATGGGCAGCGGCATCAATTCGGACGTCTCTCGGCACGCGTAGCCGAACATCAGGCCCTGGTCGCCGGCTCCCTCCCGGTCGACGCCCATGGCGATATCCGCAGACTGGCCGTGGATCGTGCGGATCACGGCGCAGCTCTCGGCATCAAATTTCATCGCCGGGTCGGTGTAGCCGATCTCCCGCAGGGTCTGGCGGACCGTGTTCTCAACGTTTTCTAAAGCTTTGATCCCCTCATCATTCGTGACGGTCACCTCCCCGGCGACCATCACCAACCCAGTAGTGCACAGCGTCTCACAGGCGCAACGGGCCATCGGGTCGACCGCCAGGAGGCTGTCGAGCACCGCGTCCGAGACCTGGTCAGAGACCTTATCCGGGTGACCCATCGACACCGACTCACTGGTGAACAGGTGCCGCCCATTACTGTAATTCGCTGGCATCGTGAGGTCCTCGCATTGAACTTCTGAGTATAAGGGTGTCTATATCTAAGTTTTTGTTGTACCGCGTTACACCGCCTACAGCAACATAGAGCATAGTCCACGCATGCACACTGCACGCGCACCAGCCGCGCACCACCGCTTGGGCTATCTTGGGTCATGGCAATCCATTTATCGTTGCTATCGGCATCTAATCCGCAAGAGTATTGAACTTGTCTTTTTTCTTGAGTTCGTTGGCCCCCCGCACATGGCCGTAAGCGGGTTGCTCGATTGCAAACGCGACCATGGCTTGCTCGATCTCGGGATCGACCCGGTTGGCGAGGATCGGCTTCTTGCGGCTGATCTCCGCAAGGGCCAGCTGCCCGCCCTGATCGCAGAGCTGCTTGAACCGGTAGAAGCTGTCCCGCGAATACCCCATCACCATGCACGCCTGCGAGACACTGCCCAGCGTCTGGGCGAGCTTGAGTCACCCCACTTTGTTGGCAATGATCTTCTGATCTGTCGTCATCTGACGGTCTCCCTGTAAAACAAACAAAGATCAACAAAAACGTCAGATGAAGTATTGACTATTGCGTCTTGATTCGGCCCGGTCGCTGTGAAATCGCGTTGCAATAGGTTCGCGGCGATCGGCTGATCGTGCCTCGAATCCGTCGCCATCGGCTTGAACCGTTTAGGCCCTTTGGCTCGCAAGCCTTCTTCTTGCATGATCTGGGCCACCGTGTTCACGTTGCAACGCTCACGCTCGGCCAGCAGCTGCTCATGCACGCGAGGGATACCGTAGACCCGACAGCCATCTTCAAAAACCTGCTCCCGGACGTGGACCTTCTCCGTGAGCGGTACGTTTGCTCGTACGCGGGCGATGCATCTAAAAAACCATGCCCCTAGCGTGAAGCCGGGGGCATGGCGGAGGAGAAAGAGAACACGAATAGCTAAGGTTGATCTTCTACTTTGGTAATATAGTAAAACTTTCCAGACGCCACGTCAACCCAGCTCTACATTTTTATCAGCGAAGGCGTCGCTCGGATCGCACAGCTTTAGCCAGCGATATACAAAAGGGCAAAACACCCGGCCACTGATGGTTTACCTGGCCACCGATCACCGCCACCACATCCTTGCAACGGCGGAGCGGATGCGGCCATGCGACCTTACGACAGAGTCCGTTCTGCCTTCGCTGATACCTGTTCACACATTGGTGCTACTCGAAGACGGTCATAAGAGCTCTCGCCAAAACAAGCGTCCCTGATCCCGATCTTCTTTCACCTGCAGCGAGTCTGTTCACATCCCTGGAACAGAACGTTTCATGGCTCGTCGAGGGTTCATCAGGATCTGCGGCTGGGCAGTTAAAATTTGCTTGATATGATCCTGCCATGTTTGCCGATCATGGATCTCTAAGTGATCCTTAACCCCGATGAGCACAACCTCGGAACTGAAATTTGTCATCTTTAATAAGCTTTCTGGCAATCGGATCCGGCCTTGCTTGTCGATCTCGACGCGTTTGGCCAGGCTGAAAAACACCCGTTCATACGCCAACAGCTGATCCGATTCCAGCTCGCTGCGGTCGAGCTCGACCGCCCTTAATTCAAAACCCTGCTCGGTATAAAGGCACAATGCGTTGCCCTCCCCGAGCGTGACATACAGGTAACTGGCTTTCTGACCTGACGAATCTCCACGGTCATGAAGCATCGCCCGGATATCAGAAGGGATGGCCAACCGGTTTTTCGCGTCGATCGTATGCTCGTATGTACCAGTGAAGACCACACTATTGAGCTCCGGGTTAACCAACACATGGGATACTACCCCACTATACCCCACAATGCAACACAACTTGGGTTTCCATGGGACCGATTTTTCGTGTGCTACATACTTTCATTGGAACCGTTCAAATTGAGCGATAAAACAAGGCCGATAATAAACGCTAATTTTGTATCCACTTAACTGGGTTTCAGCCCGATGGGGATGTCGGTGGAAAGCGACTCATCTCCCCGTCATAATTTTTTTGATGAGAACCCGATATCCACCATCGATTCCCTTAATAGGGGAAAACCTGTGGAGATGGTGTCGTTAACCGTAATGACAAATAATTACCTCCCAGATCGGAGGTTACGTGAGACACCGATCGCAGACGAAATGGCCGTATGAATCTTTGGCCCGCCACGATCATGATCGTGATCAACAGCGTCACCAACCCGGTACTTGCACCGCGCGTAGACCTAAAAGGGGTCTTGGAATCTTGGATGGTCTGCGACAACGACATGGCCCCAAGCCCCTGCCTCGCGGCGAGCAGCCCGCCCGCCGCGAAAGCCTTGTAGCGGATTGGAGCTGATCGATACCCCTCCCGGATGACAATACAGCAGGGTTCGTGTACGCGGCAACGAAATTTTCAGGGTCCACCGCTTATCCGACGCGGCGCTTCGACACACAATGCGTATAGCCCTCTTCACCAAACTACCCCCTACGCCCGATAGGTATATACTAGAAGCGTATCTGAGGGTGAACGGCTGTCACTCGATGGCCGGGCTCTCACCCGTTGGAGACATTCATCGACCTCGAAGCCTGATAGATCCCATTAACCTCAAATGACCATGACCCCTGTGGCCAACGCCAAGACCGACCCCCAACACGTCACCCCCAGCGCCAAGGAAACCCCGGCGGGGCTGCCGCTGGAAACCGATACGCTCAAGACGATGCTGGCGCAGATGATGCTCGTCCGCCGGTTTGAGGAGCGCACCGCTCAGAGCTACCAGCAGGCCAAGATCGGGGGATTCTGCCACCTGTACATCGGCCAAGAGGCGGTGGCAGTTGGCTCGATCGCGGCGCTGCAACCCGACGACCCGGTGATCACCGCCTACCGCGACCACGGCCACGCGCTGGCACGGGGGATGCATCCCCGATACGCGATGGCGGAGCTTTTCGGCAAGGTCACCGGCTGCTGCAAGGGCAAGGGCGGGTCGATGCACTACTTCGACAAACCTCACCATATGTACGGCGGGCACGCGATCGTCGCCGGCCAGTGCCCGCTAGGGGTGGGCCTGGCATTTGCGATCCAATACAACCGTGAATCGAAGGTCTGTGTGTGCTACCTCGGCGACGGGGCGTTGAACCAGGGCGCGTTCCACGAATCGATGAACCTAGCAGCGATCTGGAAGCTGCCAATCATCTTCGCGATCGAGAACAACGCGTACGCCATGGGCACACAAGTCGAGCGCGGCACCTCGATGGGCCACGACCTATCGGTCAAGGCCGCGGCGTATGGCATGAAGTTTGAGCGATGCGACGGGATGGACGTGACCGCGGTTTATGGTTGCTTCAAAAAGCTCGCTGACGAGATCCGCGCCAACCCACACGATCTAGAGACCGGTGAGGCGCCCGAACCCGGCAGCCCCGGCGGCCCGGCGCTGGTCGAGTGCCAGACGTACCGGTACAAAGGCCACTCGATGTCCGACCCCCAGAAGTACCGGTCCAAGGACGAGGTCAACGAATATGAGCAGCAGGACCCGATCCATAACCTGGTCAACCACCTGATCGACCATGATCTAGCGACGCAGGAAGAGATCGACGACCTCGACAAACAAGCCAAGCAAGCGGCGCTCGACGCGGTGCGCTACGCCAACGACGCTCCGGACCTGGGCGCCGATGAACTCTACACCGATGTCTACAACCAGCCGTACGGCCCGTTCATAAAAGGCGACCTTCCGGTCATGCTGCGGGAAGAAGAATGACCACCGCCGCCCACAGCCAGCCGCGACCGTAAGGGAGCGGGTTTGATCGATCTTGCCGGAACCCGCTGCCTCACGGTCGCGGCTCGTCAGAAACTGAAAATAGAATCCATGCCAAGACAGATCCAATACCGCGAGGCGCTACGCGAAGCGATGACCGAGGAGATGGAACGCGACGAGCGCGTGTTCCTGATGGGCGAAGAGGTCGCTCAGTACAACGGGGCGTATAAGGTCAGCCAGGGGATGCTCGACCAGTTCGGCCCCCGACGCGTGGTCGATACCCCGATCAGCGAGACGGGGTTTTCCGGGCTGGGGATCGGGGCGGCGATGTATGGCCTGCGGGCCGATCATTGAGTTCATGAGCTGGTCGTTCTGCTTGGTAGCCGCCGAT
>CBDCYN010000011.1:0-191581 GCA_965224205.1 Phycisphaeraceae bacterium | reverse complement strand
AAGATCGCTGGCTGACAGTTCCATCGCCAAGTCCTGAAACGCACGTGCCGCCGCGGCGATCCCCTGTGCATCGCCCTTCTTTAGCAAAAGAACCATTCGATCAAGATCCTGGGTCGAGCGATCTCTGAATCGGTCGAGCATCTGGTCAAGCTGTTCCAAGTCTCCAAAGCACCGCTCGAAAACGTCGTCCATGTCAAAAGGTAGAGAGATGGTCCCAGGTCGTGATGAGGAAGAAGGACCAGAATAATCCCCACTGGGCAGGGGAGGTTCCGCCCGCCCATTGCCAGACGCCTTCAAATGCCTATCGATCGTTCGGACCAGCTCCTCGGGATTCAAGGGTTTGGTTAGGTAGTCATCCATGCCTGCTGAGAGGCAGTGATCCTTGTCGCCCTTCACCGCATTGGCGGTCAGTGCGATGATGGGTAGGTGGTCCTGCCGCGAGGGTGGTCCGTCATCCGACTGCTCAAGTTTCCGGATCGCCGCAGTGGCCTCGAAGCCATCCATATGCGGCATCTGACAATCCATCAAGACCAGGCCATAATTCCCCCTCGCGACGGCTTCGACCGCTTGCCTGCCATCGGGCACGGTATCGAATTTGTAGCCGGCTTGACGCAGGGTTTCGCCGGCCACCATCTGATTGATCTCGTTGTCTTCGGCCAGGAGAATCTTTACCCCCTTGGGAACCATATCGCCGTTGGGCGGCGCTTGGGCAGACGCCCCATCCCCCTGGCCGCCGGAGCCGCTCGGTGCGGGAGTGTGCGTGAGAGAAGCCGCAATAAGATCGAGTAATTCGGACTGCCGCACCGGTTTACTGACACACGCCGTCAGACCATGGGCGGCCGTATCTGCCGCGGTGATGGTCTCAGCGACGGAGGTCAGGAGAATCAGCGTTGTGTGTCGTAACGCCGAGACCCGCTTGATCGCGTCAGCAACATCCAGCCCGTTCATGACGGGCATGCACATGTCCAGGATCACCAGATCGAACGGTGACTCTGTTGCCGCGGCTTGGTGCAAGATGGCCAGGCCCTTCTCCCCCCCGTCTGCTAACACCACGGCAGACACATAGTCCCGCATCTGTTCCCGCAAGATCTCGCGGTTGGTCTCGTTGTCGTCAATGACGAGGACACGCAGACCTCGCAGGTCGTCCATCCGACGGTCGTCCCGTATCGGCTTGACGGACGATTCCGCTTTCTCAAGCTTTGCTGTAAACCAGAATGTTGACCCGCGTCCTACCTCGCTCTTCACGTCAATGCTCCCGCCCATCAGCTCAACAAGGCGTTTGCAGATCGCCAGCCCCAGTCCGGTGCCGCCGAAACGGCGTGTGGTGGACGAGTCCACCTGAGAGAACGACTTGAAGAGACGGTCTTTTTTGTGAGGGGCGATGCCCGGTCCTGAATCGTTGACCTCGACCCGGATCGTGGCGTGACTGCCGTCGGGGGCCTGCTCGTGGAGCGTCACCCTCACGACCACTTCGCCGCCATCCGTGAACTTGACCGCGTTGTTGAGAAGGTTGGTGACGACTTGACGCAGCCGGGTCGGGTCGCCGTTCACGAATCGAGGCACTTGGCGATCGATGTGGCACAGCAGTTCAATTTGTTTCTCCGCGGCCTTGTTCGCAAATAGCTGAACCGCGTCTTCGATGGTCTGGGCCAGGTCGAAATCAACCTTCTCGAGCTCGATCTTCCCGGCTTCGATCTTGGAAAAATCGAGGATGTCGTTGATCACCGTCAGCAACGAGTCGGCGGATGTCTTCACGACCCGCATACGGCGCTGCTGTTTCGGGTCTAGGTCCGCGTCCTTCATCATCAGATCGATCATCCCGATCACCCCGTTCATGGGCGTGCGGATCTCATGGCTCATGGTCGCGAGGAACTCGCTCTTGGCTCGGCTGGCGGCTTGGGCTTCTTCGATTGATGCGAGTAGTTTCCGGTTGCTGCCTTCCAGGACCTCCGCCATACCGTCGATGCCTCTCGCTACCATCCCTAGCGCGTCCTGAAACGGGGATTGGATGCGGTAAGACAGGTTCCCCAGGGCCAGCTGGGCATTCGCCTCGCTGATCTCCCCCAACAACCGGCCCAGACAGCGGCCCATCCACCAGCTGACCAGGACGGCCATGATGATGCCGCCGATCAGACTAACGACCAGCAACTGCATCGAGCGGTCTAGTGAAGCGACGATCTTGTGGGTGGTTTGCTTGGAAGCTTGGTCCATGACCTCACATTGAACGCGCGATTCATCGACCACTATTTGGATCACGTGTTCGAGCCGGTCCAGCTCTTGGCTGACATAATCGCGGTTGGGGTCTTCTAGGTTAGCCGAGGCGTACGCATACAAGACGGAACGAAAACGCATCTCTTCTCTTTCGATACGCTGGGCCGCCTCTTCGATGCGGCTTAGGAGATCGGGGTCGTTAATAACCATCTCCGGTAATGCTTGAAGCAGATGACGAACACGATCCAGATGGGCGATGGGTTGAGTCAACTCAAGACTGTCTTCGTCGCGATCCTGAAAGAAAAGAGTCCCCGCTTGATGGAATTCCAATGCGATTTCGTAAAATTGGCGTCTCACCTCTCCCTCAACCGCCAACTCGTAGTGTATCGCGTCATGGAGCGTCCACACCGTGTGCAACGACATCAGTGATGCCGTGGTCAAGACCCCCAGCAGCACCATCACCGATATCTGGCGTACACGGGTAAACGACAATCGCAATACAGTTCACTCCGATGGGCTACTCAATCTTTAACAACAGGCGGTCGAAGGCATCTCCGGTTCGATAGAGGGGTTGCGTCCAATCATGGTTGATTCCGGTCGCGGCCATCTCGTAACAGCACACCGCGAACAGGTATTCACCCCCCACCTTCATGGACAGGTCGTCCTCGTGCCCGGTGTCCAGCTTCCGCCGGATCTCGATGACCCACCGGCCGTCGTCCCAGACGCCCTTGCCC
The DNA here is from genome assembly GCA_965224205.1 of Phycisphaeraceae bacterium. Taxonomy (GTDB): domain Bacteria; phylum Planctomycetota; class Phycisphaerae; order Phycisphaerales; family Phycisphaeraceae; genus CBDCYN01. The sequence goes on along the minus strand of CBDCYN010000011.1, from coordinate 188,636 downwards.
CGCACGTCGGCCCGGCTGCCCTCGGGCGGCCGAGGCCGGTATTTGCCCAACACGTCCCCAAGATACTCAGACGGAACTTCCTCGATGTATGCCGGCTCACCCGCGTCGCCGTTGCGTTGCAGATACAACTGCCCGTAACGCTTGGAAGGGATGGGCAGTTTTTTCTCTTCGGACGGATCACTGACCACGACGTGAGACTTGTCGTCCAAGTACCCCGCGGGGTTGGTGCGACAAGCTTTCCAAAACCATATGTCCGCGGTGTGCGGTTCCGCGTCGTGGAATGAGAGATCCACATCATTCCCTACCATGCTCCACTTGAGGACCAGCACATCTTCACGGTCATCGCCCATCTTGTAGACCCGCTCGTGCGGGTCCCAGACCCAGCTTTTGTGGGTCTCGGAGGGCGCCGCGTCCGGGAAAGTCACCATCATGAAGATCTCGTCGGCGGTGTGCACCGCCTGAACCGTGATCGGTCGTTGTGAGGAGTAGTCGAGTGTGGTGATCGCCGGTGCTCGCTGCCACGCCGCGTCATCGGGCTTGCCATCAACGGTGGGGGGGTGATCCGTCGGGGAGCAGACCAGAATCATCTGCTGCGGGTCTCGCGTGGGCGGAACCAACTCGAGAAATTCGCCGGGTTGACGCTGCGGGTGGGCAACGGGCGATGGCTGGGCGGACGGTTCGGCCTGCGCCCGGTCGGCGGTGTCCGTCCTGACCGGGGTCGCCTCAGACGGCCGGGGCGAGTCATCGCAAGCGGTCAAGATGATCATCAAAGTACCGATAACAACCGCTACAAACATGTTTATTTTGCCCATCCGGATCTTCTCCTTTCTAAGCATCTCGTGAGTTTCCTCACTGTCAGATGGCGGCCCCAAGAACGATCTCACCGGAGCAACATCAGCTCCGTAGCCGTTAGAACGCCAGCTGAAACTGGCTGCGGACAACCGTCTGATTCCCGGTTGACGTGACTAGGCCCAGCCCCGAGGAGCCTTCCACCAGCGGGTCGAACACGTGAACGACGTCACAGGTGAACTTCGCCTGGTGCTTGCTCACGTAGTAATTGAAACCGACGGTTACCAGCGAGACGATGTCGTCGGTGGTGCTGTCGGTTTGCCCTTCTGCCACGAATGCCCCGTCAAAGTCGATGTATTCATAGCGGCCAAACACGTCCACTTTGTCCGGGACCACAAACACACCGATCTGAGCGACCAGACCCAACTGGTCCGCTTCCATGATGTCTGGTGAACTATCGCCGTCCACGTGCTGTCCGATGAAGGCCACGAAGGCATTGCACCCGCCCCCCTCCACCGATAGATCGACGGTATACTTGATCAGGTCAGCGAAATCGTCGTCCCCGCCGGCTTCTCCGTCCTCATAATCGACCCCCGCCGCGATCATCAGCCCGAAGGCTTCGCCCGACCAACTCGCGAAATCCTTGAATTGCTTCTGTTTGCCAACGAGGGTCACCTCGGCACGGCCCGCGACCCCCCACTCGGTCGTATCCTTGCTGAAATCGCTTGCGAGTTGCCCGGTCCCGTCGTGAAACATCACCGTGGCCTGCCAATTGTCCGATCGATGAGTTAGGATAATCCCTTCGGTCTTGTCGACCGTGAAGTATTTGTTCACGAACGACCGCTCCGTCGCTTGCTGACGCTTGCTGCTGACCCATTCTTCCCGCAGGAACGGGGCTTTGTCGACACCGGCCAGCAGTTTCCACCCTCCGCCCAGTGAGTGACCGACGAGCGCGGTATCGATCTGAAAATCGCCGTCCTTGCGTGAGAAAGCGCCCTGGATTTTGTATTCGATGCCCGGGTCACCGACATGACCGGAGAAAGCGAGCTTGACGCGGCGGAGTGGAAGCCGCCCTCGTTGTTGTCCTCGCTGTCGTCGTTATTGTGGTTGAAGATATACCGCACCTGAGCGTGCCCGTTGATCTTCAGGAGGATATCTCCCCCTTCGGTGCCCAGGAAAAAGCCCCCGTCATAACCGGCGGTCAGCCCCGTGTCGAGCAGGCTCGCACGAGACTCCGCATCAGCCAGAACGTCGCGGATCATCGCTTGATATTCTTCCCTACGCCGCTGGTCGAGCTAGCTTTGATCGGAACCCGGAGAGGACCTTCGAAGAGAGTCCAGTTCGGCCTGTAACTGTTTGACCTGCGCCTCCAGCCGCGACACCCGATCTGGGGCGGATGGGTCAACCGATGCCGTCTGGGCAGAGGCGGCTGAGGGGCCGATCGTGGCACCCAATGCCGTCGTAAATAAGAAGACGGACAGAAATCCGATGGTAGATCTTGGATGCCTTGGCTGGCGTGCGTCGACAGACAATGGCGGCGCAAGCTGCCGAAGCACCGAAACGGGAGTCATCATCGTAGTAGCCTCCTGTTGAGTCAAAAGCCGCAATAACAGACGGGACGCAATAGCGTCTGCAACGTGCTATTAATCGGTCTATTACTTAGTGATCATCACCCCCTCCATAGCCACGCTACTTCCAAAGAAAGGCTGAGTTAACGCAGATTTGAGACCAGACGATTTCTAGGGGATGAACGGTGGACATGTAGTCTGTAAACGGCGGACGATCCAAGCGAGACTTGGGGTTTTATCCTTAGCAAGATAAAAGAGGCACGGCGTGGACGTTGTAAGTGATGGTTTTGCAAGAGCCTAGCGCACCGTATTTTGCAGGGCGCACCGTGCGCGGCACGCTAAGTGCAGGCGATTTATGGACTTCGAGTGCCGCATGGGTCATATGGCCCAGAAATGATCGTTTTTCGACGATCACGTCGAGGCTCACGCATCGGCGTAACCTTGTGCTTTGAACCACTCAGATAATGCCTCGTGGATGATGTCCTCTCGCGTATAGGGGTAGGCTCGTTGCTGTGCTCTGTCGCGAGCAGCGGCGTCGAGAGTCCCAACGAGGTGAGGCGCTAGGCGGTAGGTCCGGCTGACGAACATTCGCTGAGGGAGGACTGGCTTCACCGGGTTCTCCGCTAGGTGTGACGATGTGGCGGGCTGCCGGTCATAAGAGATATCTATCCCTGCTGGTCCTTCGTCTTCGCTAAAGGACGGTGTGGGCGTGATCACGGGTTCGCGTTGTGTTGGCGAATGGCTGTCCATCTGGACGACGTTCGATGTCGCCGGTTCTGAGGCCGGATTCGCTTGCGATGGCTCCGGGGATGCCGGGGGTTGACCCGTCCGCAGGAACGCCTCGGCTAGCAGCCGTTGTTGTGGGGCCATCGTGTCCATCATCGATTTGCGTCTGCCCATAACTGAGTATTGATCTTCCCCAGGGAAAGTGGACGGTCGGTTTCGTGAGTTATGCGGTCTGCAGCTCGTAGGCCAGGGGGCTGTTGTACCCCAAAGACGAGTGCAGCCGCACACGATTGTAAAACACCTCGATGTAATCAAACAACGCCGTGGCCACCTCATCGAGGTCGACCCAATCCGATCCGTGAACCAGCTCGATCTTCAACGTGCCCATAAAACTCTCCATCATCGCGTTGTCGTAACAGTTGCCCTTGCCGCTCATCGAGCAGGAGATCCCATAAAACCCCAGCAGATCCTGGTACACCCCGCTGGCGTATTGGACCCCACGATCGCTGTGATGAATCACCCCCGTCAGAGGATTTCTTTTCCCTGCCGCCCGACGCAACGCCTCGCACACCAGGTCGGCCCGCAGGTGATCGGCGACCGACCAGCCCACCACCATGCGCGAGAACACATCCAACACCACCGCCAGATACACCCAGCCCATCCGCGTGGGCAGATACGTGATATCGGCCACCCATTTCTGGTTGGGACCCGTGGCCGTGAAGTCACGTTGCAAGAGATTCTCGGCGATCGGCTGATCGTGTTTCGAATCGGTCGTCACCGGCTTGAACCGTTTAGGCCCTTTGGCTTGCAAGCCTTCTTCTTGCATGATCTTGGCCACCGTGTTCACGCTGCAACGCTCACCGTCGGCTTGGAGTTGTTCATGAACCCGTGGGCTGCCGTAGACCCGACGATGATCTTCAAAAACCCGGTGGACCTTCTCCGCCAGTTGCCCGCGACGGGTCGCCTGCTCGCACACGGGACGGGCTCGCCAGGCGTAGAACCCGCTGGGGCTCACGCACAGGACCCGGCACATCACGCGGACCGGCCAGTGGTCGCGGTGCTCGTCGATGAAGCGGTACCTCATCGGCTTTCGCTCGCGAAGAAGGTCGCGGCTTTTTTTAGGATTTCCCGTTCCATCTTCAGCCGACGGTTCTCTTGTTCCAACTCCCGCAGCTTGATCCGAATCTCTTGATCAGTGAGCCGACCGTTAGGGGCTAACTGCCGAACCCAAGCACACACCGTCGTGCCCGCGACCCCTAAGCGCCGGGCGACCTCGGACTGGGACAACCCTTCCTCGGTGACCATCCGCACCGCCCCGGCCTTGAACTGATCGTCATACCGCTTGCTCGATTTCCCGTTGCCCATCGACTTTGACATCTGGTGGACTCCTTTCGCCAGGCATCCTACCTAGCAGTTAGGACCGTCCACTCCTATGAAGCCGGGTCGGTCAAATACTTTGGTTGGGTTCGGTGGATGGGTTCAAACTCCTATCCGGGCTTTCCGTGAGCGATGGGGCATTCACCCGTCGTCTACGGGCCCATTCAACTTCATACGACGACGCCCATTCTTTCTCACGGGGCTCTTACGCCTCAAGTGGACGGTCGGGCTATCGTCTTGCCCAGTCATGACCGAATCCTCAACCATTGAATCCAGGCCCAGCCCTTCTGGGGGGCTTCCCCCTGGAAGGGGGAACGGGAAGAGGGTTGATCCCGTTACGTCACAGCAACCGGTTCGAGGCCCCGCCAATCCGTGCCGTCGCGAAGCATCGCCCAACAGCGGATCAGCAACCGCCGCGCACAGGCGATCACCGCGATCTTGCGGCGGCTCTTGCTGCCGCGGCAGACCCGTTCGTACACATCCTTGAGCCAGGGGTTGTATCGCTGCATCAACCAACTGACCTCCACGAGCAACGCCCGCAGCAGCTTGTTGCCGCGACCGGTGATCCGGCCTTGACGATGCATCGTGCCCGACTCAAATAACCTCGGCACCAGCCCCGCGTAGGCGCCGACCTGTTTGGCGTTGGCGAACCGTTTCGGGTCGTCGATCGTGGCCACGATCAACTCGGATAATCGTGGCCCCACCCCCGGGATGGTCCGTAGCTGCCGCACCCGCTGGTCCTGTTCCGCTAACGCTTCGAGTTTCTCCTCGACCTGCCCGATGAGCTGATTGACGTGCTCGAAGCCCGCCAATTCCAGGTCCAGCTCGCATCGCCACAGTTCTTGCGAGTCGGCGTCCGACAGCGGCTTGGCCTGCCGCCGCAACGCGACGATCGATTCACGGTTCCAGCCCTTGTGACCACGGGGCATCGTCAAGCCCTGACGGTCGAGGATCGAGCGGATGTGATTCTTGATCGCCGTGCGTCGCGACACCAGTGTGTGACGGTAAGCGATCAGGCTCCGCCACTGACGCACTTGGGTCTTGGGCACTGTCACGGTGGGCAGCTGATCCATCGCCGATAGCTGGGCCAGCTTCAACGCGTCGTCACGGTCGGTCTTGCGTTTGACGTGCTTCCACCGCCAAGCTTCGTGGTTCGTGTTAGCCACCTGGATCTGGATCTCGCGCGTCCGGGCCAGATCACACACCCAACCCGCCTGCGAACCGATCTCGATTACCATCCGATCAGGATTTTCCTGGACCACCAAGTCGTGGATCGCCGACGGGGTCGTCGCCACCGTCTCGAACCGATGCTCACGGTCCACCGAGTCATAGACACACACCACGCTCTTGAACTTGCCCAAATCGATAGCCAAAATCCTCATGCCGGTCTCCTTGTGTGAAGCGTTACACTTGGGCGATCCACACGATCAGCCCGTACTGGGACATGATCCCGTCAAACCGCCCACCGGGAGACCCGGCTTTCATAGTTTCTTTCTCTGGGGAAGGTCATATCTCCATCATCACGTTAAGCATCTCCTCGGCGGCGAGCTTGGCTTCGGCTCCCAGCCGCCACACAACCGTCTCTTGAGTGCGTGCGTCGATGAAGGCGTCTCGGTTTCCGATCGTCTGGCTGCACACCGGTAGCCCGAGCACGGTGGCTGCCTCAAGGACCTGCCGGGTCACCCGGTTGCGGCGAGGCCGCATCTGGTTCAATATGACCAGGGCTGGGCACCGTGACGGTGTTCCCCGTAACGACTGAGCGGCTTCGAACAGGTCGATCGCTTCGCGGGTCGATTCCAGATCCATCACCGATGGTCCACACGGCACGACCACGAGGTCGGCTCCGAACATCAATCCCCGCGTGCCGTCCAAGATGTCACCGGGGGCGTCGGCCACAATGAGATCAAACCGCTTCTCCGCCTGGGAGCGGTCGATGAACTCGAATATCTGATCGTGTCGTTCCAGAGTTACGACGTGCACCTCTGGGCTGGCGGCGCTTACCCACTTCGACGAGGACCGCTGACCGTCGGCATCGAGCAGGCATACCCGCAAGCCTTGTTCCGCAAAGAACACCGCCAAGTGCACGGCCAGTGTGCTCTTGCCCACCCCTCCCTTGCGATTCAGTACGGCGATCACCTTCATCATGGCCCGACCGTGCCATGCCCACGAGCAATCGTGCAAGCTTTTTTTCGACAAGACGGCATGCAAGCCAGCATGCAAGCATGAAGGAATGCAAAAAGATGGCTTACGCACGGCTGGCTTGCAAGCCTAGAGCATGCGTGCCGACAACCATCATGCTTGCAAGCGTTCATTAGGCCAAGGTTGAACGCCTGGTAATGGGGACAGTCGTTCAGACCGCACTGAACGCTTGCTGAGGATGGATCTCAAAAGGTGATGGATTGAAAAGCCTGGGGTGTGCTAGACCTGGGTTTAAAACGGTTGAAGCCCGGGCCAGTCCGAACAGCGGATCGCCTGGGTTTCCTAAGCACGGAGGTGCTTATCGAGTAGCGACACTGAATTTAGGGCAACAAAAAAGCGACCGGCTAGGGTCGCTTCTTTCGAGTCCGCGAGTTCTGTCTTGACACATGCTGCGGGGCCTATGACAAGTCCCACCCTATCAGCGTGGATTCATTCTCGTCAAGACAAATATCGCGAGGCTGACCGTCCGTTTGTGCCCCGACTTTGGTGCCGCGTGTTGATCAATCCACACGTGGACGCGGATTCTGCGTGTCATGACGAGGCAAGGGATGAACGCACAGCCATCTCCCATGAACCAAACCCATGAGCCGACCGAAAAGGTCATCCCGTTTCCGGGAAATACAAACCATCAAGCCAAACTCGCCACGGACAACGCCTTGTGGGCGGCGTTCGACAGCGGCGTCTTCGCGGCCCTGCGGAATATTCGTTACGGCCCGGCCTGTCAGGCGCTCTACACGGCCCTGATCCGACGTCTGCCCAACGTCCGCCCCGGCTTAACCCGGCTGGCGTCAGACGTCGGTGTGAGCCGCGGCACGGTCATCCGGGTATTGACCATCCTCGAATCAATCGGGCTCATCACACGCCACCGCAGCGAAACGGATGCCGGCGACGCCGACACGACCAGGTATGAACTCGCCGACCTGCGTAACCCGGAGGTCGCCAAGCGATGCCATGCCGCGATCCACAAGCTAGTGAAGACGCAGACGCCATCCGAAGAAGGTAGGTGCGTAGGCGCACCTACCTTTTCGCAGGGGGGTAGGCGCGTGGGCGCACCTACGGGTAGGTGCGCAGGCGCCGCGGGGGTAGGTGCGCCTGCGCACCCCAAAGATCCAATAAAGAAACAAACCAAGCAGCAAGAGGCTTCGCCTTTGGTTGGTGGTGGAAATGTCGATGATTTCAGAGAGGAAATCGTTGGAGCCCTGCGGCGCTGGGGGATCAGCGATCCGAGCTACCTGCTGGACCCGGCCAAAGAATCATCCATCCCAGAGCTGATCCAGCGGCCTCACGAAGCGGTCAAGCTCATCGAGAAGGCCGTGAGTCTGCGAGAATGGACGCCGGACTGTGGGCCGGGTCTACGGGTTTGCCATCTCCGCAGCCATATCCGGGAGGCGGTCGAACTTCTGGAGGCTGATCGACGGGCGGACAAGATCCGCCGCAGAAGGCTCTCAGTGAAGGCGAGGGCGGTGATCGACCGACTACCCTCATCAGGGGTATCCGGAATCGACGAACTGCCTGCCAGCCGCCGTGACGAGCTTCTCAGGCGGGGCCTGGAGGCGCTGGGCGAACCGCAGAATGTGACCGCCGTGATTGCTACTGATCAGGCAGCGTGTCGCCGTATTGTCGCCCATGTGCTGCACAAGGAACAACTCGGCCACGAACTGGACGCTATGAGCGACAGAGATCTTGACCTACTCAAGCAAGAATTGCTAGTGCGAGTGCCCAACATTCGAACGTTCTTCAGGAACACGGACGCTCGATCGAAAACCATGCGAGGACTGCTGATCCAACAGCTGCGGATTCAGCAGGCCGGGAAACAAGATGGGAATAGGGCACCTGTTGCCGCAGGTGAATAAAGGATATAGCTACTCGGAATCGTCGGGGATCGATGCTCGAACCATCGCCTCTATCCCCGCCTTGATGGCGTCAGGCAGGCGGTCCCATTTTTCGATGAGCAATGCCAGTCGTGGGGATTCGTTCTTGAGAAACGACAAGCAGCGCGCCAAGTCAAAATTGCCATATCTGCAAGTCGTGTAATTGCAATTGGTTGGTAAAATATTGCATCGGTTTTCAAGACCGGTGCATTCAACCGCTCTGCCACCCCACCGAGAAGTTGATTTTACCCTGGAATACTCGGGAAAATCCTTGTTTTCTCGGGTCTTAGAGTCGCCCGACGATCTATCAATTTTATCGTGTTTCAGTATACCAGAGTCTCGATTAGAGCGTTTTGCGTCAATAATCGCCATATCCGCAAGAGGTGAAGTAGTTTTGGCACTCGGTGGGCGTGACGTCTGTCAGGGCATCGGCGATGGCGTCTTGGAGCGTGCCGAAGGTCTTGGCGGCGACGCGGCGTAGCCACGCCTTGACCTTGCTCCACAGCTTCTCGATCGGGTTCAGGTCCGGGCTGTACGGGGGCAGGTACCCCAGGTCGGCGTCGACGGCCTCGATCGCTTCGCGCACCGCGGCGGCTTGGTGACTCGAGAGATTGTCCATCACGACCACGTCACCCGGGCGCAACGACGGGGCCAAGAACTGCTGGGTGTAGGCCAGGAACGTCGCCGAGTTCATCGGGCCATCGACCACGACCGTCGCACCTTGGATCACCCCGTCGAGCCGGATCGCGCTGAGCATCGTGAGCGTCTTCCAGCGGCCGTGCGGGGTGCGGTCCACGCAACGCTGCCCGATCGGCGACCAGCCATACAGCCGGGTCATATCCGTCTTGGCCCCAGATTCGTCGAGGAAAACCAGATGGGCCGGGTCCACGAACCGCCGGGCGATCGTGAAGTTATGGCGGCGTTGGGCCACGTCGGGGCGATCTTGCTCGGCGGCGATCAGCGACTTCTTTTGAGCGACAGCCCCAGCCGCTTCAACGCCCGGCACACCGTCGATTCCACGACGCCCAGGTTCAGCATCGCCCTCAACTGCTTGGCCGTGATCCCCGGCTTGGCCGCCACCGCCTCACGCATCCGTTGCTCATCGGCCGCCGTAAGCTTGACCGACCCCTTGGGCCCCGGCACCCCCGGCGTCAACACGCCCCGGCGGTGCCGATCACACCAGTCGCGAACCGTCGACCTCGCCACCCGAAACTGTCGTGATACCCCCGTGATCGTCTGACCCGACTCGGCGGCCCATACCACCCGCTTACGTAGATCCATCGAATACGCCATGACCTTGGCCTCCTTGCCAGAAATCTCTCTTATCGGCCAGCGGCGATTAATTACGCCAAGCGCTCTAGGCTCATGCGGCCCACGCTTTTGCGACAAGTGGCACGCTAAGTTTTGAGGGGTTGGATCTGCGCCAATCGTGCCGGTTGCTTGGATGTTCTTACGGTTTGACGTGGATAGGACCGGCAGCGTCTCAAACGCTGGAGACTGCTCGCCGTGATAACGGCTGGTGTAGCGATCCATCGTCAGGTGTTTCGTCGCGGGGTGCCAAGAAGCTGACCTGAAATCTTGGGCCTGACAAAGCTAGAGCAATCGTGTTGATGAAGATCCATTAACCTCACGTACGGCCAACGGACGATAGGTCTCGAAATGGGAAATAGGTATCCTTCTTGGGGACAGGGCGGCTGGCGGGTTGGGACGGGGCGTGATTGGTATGTGTCGTTAGGACTCGCTGACGATCCGCTGGTGACCGCCGGGCCCTGTTGCTGCTGGTTTTATTTATACACCGTTTTAGGTAGGACCCCGCTGCGTTGAAAATCGGTTTCTCTACGTTTGTATGCCCCGATTGGAGCTTGGAATCGATCCTCACCGCAGCGGTGCGGTATGGGTACCACGGGGTGGAGTTCCGTTGTGATGCGGGCCATGGGCACGGGATCGAACCGTCTCTGAACCCAGACGCCCGCCGGGAGATCGAGACGCGTCTGACGGATTCGGGGATCGAGCCGTGCTGCTTGGCGACCGGCTTGCAGTTCGCTAGCGACTGGGCGGTGGAGGAATCGAAGTCTCGGTTGGAGCTGGCAGCGGAACTCGGTTGCCCGGCGATCCGTGTGCTTTGCGGGAAGGTTCCCGAAGACATGCCGATGCCGTTTGTGATCGAAAAGGTGGGGCAGCATCTCCGCGACGCGGCTGAATTTGCGATGCATATTGGGGTGAAGATCTGGATCGAGACGCACGACACGCTTAGCCGGGGCTCGGATGCGGCGGCAGCGGTGCGCATGGCGGGGCACCCTTCGATCGGTCTGGTTTATGACAACCTCCACCCGTTCCGACGCGGCGAGCCGCTGGATCTAACGATCGCTGCGATCAGCGAGTTGGTGGACTACGTACACTTCCACGACGGGCTGAATCAACCGGATCAAGTGGTGATCAAACCGTTTGGGCACGGCGAGCTGCCGATCGTGGCGATGATGCGTGCTCTAGAGCGTTTGGGCTTCGATCGGTATGTCTGCGGTGAGTGGTTCCACCATATGTACGGGCGCGATCCGGACAAAGCTCTCAAGGCGTATTATCAAGACATCAGGACCCTGGCTCTTCAAGAGGGGTTGCGGATTGGCTAAAGGGAGTACCTTGGAGTAAACAACACCATGGCTGAAGGGCAATTCAGGGCGATTGCAGAAATATAAAGAGATATATATAATCAACATACATTCATTTTTGATTCGGCGACATGATGGGCTGCCCTTCGTTTATCCTAGTTCAGCCGCGACGCCCAGCCGGGCTAACAGCGCGTCAAATTCGTCCAAAGAATAGAAATCGATTAGCAGGGTTCCAGATCCTTTTTTTCTTCCTTTGCGGACCTTGACTTTGGTTCCCAGCTGTTGGCCGATCGCTTCTTCCAGGTCGGACAGGAAGGCGGGTTTGTTCTTCTTTGACGTGAAGTCTGTCGCGACAGCTGGTAATCGACCCTGTTGCTTGATCTGAGACGCTATTTTTTCAGCTTCCCGAACCGACAGGTCGTTCGAGATCACTTTAGAACCCAAGGCGATTTGCTGATCGTCCTCGAGGCCTGCTAAGACTTTGGCGTGGCCCAAGGAGAGCTTATCGTCTCGTACCCATGCCCTCGCTTTATCGCTTAAAGATAATAATCTCAATAGATTAGATACAGACGATCTGTCGATCCCGATTCTTTGAGCGATCTGATCGTGGCTGAGGCCAAATTGATGGATCAAATGCTCGAACGCTTCTGCTCTTTCGATCGGGTTAAGGTCTTCTCGCTGAAGGTTTTCGATCAAAGACCATTCTGCGGTCTGACGGTCATCCAGATCCTTGACAACCACTGGGACGTGCGTCATCCCAGCCCGTTGAGCAGCTCGCCATCGACGTTCACCAGCGATCAGCTCGTATTGGGGATCAGCCGATGAGTCTCCACTCGAGTGATCCTGAGGATGCCTCGTTGGTCGGACAATCAAAGGCTGAATCAGGCCATCAGCACGGATCGAATCCGCTAGACTTTCCAAAGCAGCTTGATCAAAATCTTGTCTGGGTTGGTGGCGACTGGGCCTCAACGAAGCGACCGGGACCTGATAGATGTGCATGTCCGTAAAGGTAGAAGGATCTGCATCAGGGTTTTGATCCTGCTTCGTGGGATGAGAGACGGAATTTTGTTCAAGGATAGCAGGGATAGAGCCCGAACGATTCGTTTTATCATCCGAACGTGATGAACCCGCTTGACGCTCATCTATTTCATGGACTGGGGGCGAGATTGTCACGGGCTGCCCCATGAGACTGCTTAACCCTTTGCCCAACCTGCTTTTTTTTCTTGGTTGTCCTTTAGTGGCATCAGTCAAAGCATGGTCCTTTTATCATGAGTGTCAACGATGTTTTTTCAGATCCACAATGGCGGCTGGATCGGACGATGTTCCACGTGGAACATCGACACGCACACGGTTGTATAGAGGTCACAAATCCAGGTCATATCTCATCGGTGTCACATTGATTGCCTTCAGAATGTCCCTATTCTACTGCCGAAATGCGTCAAATTGTGGGGTTTCCTATTAAAAAACGTTTTTTTGCCCTCATTTTTGACCCGTTCAGGAGGGAGACTAACCCGAAAACAAGACGAGGTACAAAAGCGGGGCTCTCATGTCAGGTTCGCGGATCCATGAAAAATGTCTCCTAGAGTGGCTTCGAAGTTAATGAACAGCTTCACCGCGAGCCGCGACCGTAAGGATAAGGAAGCAGGTTCCCGATCAAACACCAAGAATTCTTGAAGAACCCTAGGCTGGCGACCTAGACGAAAAATAAAGCTGTATAGATCCGGGTCCGCCCGGACATCCCCCTTCTGATTGCCAAAACACTAGCCGTGCCCAGACGGGACCGAATCTATACCCATCCCGGATGGAATGGCGGCACGATCCGTGTGCGCAGCTGACTAATTTCCAGTATCCAGCGCGTACCCGATGCGGTACTTTGATACGTGATGTGTCTATCTTGCCCAGCTAAATTTGCCGATTCTTAACAGTTCAATATCATGTTTATCAATAGCTTACATCACACCAGACGCGCGCAGGCTTATACGCATTGCGTATATAAAAATCATCCCCTCCAACGCTTAGAGCGTATCCCGAATGGTGTACGATGCCCCCAGCGAGCCGCAACCGTGAGACAGCGGGCTTCTCGGCATATCCCGACCACTTGACGTCGTACACGAAATCGAGAAACGCCTATCCGCACGCCTCTCGATTACATTTTGATGTCACCATAAGGCAATTTTTATTTTATAAATTGCTTAATTTAAAGCATTTATATTAAAAAAGGCTATAGAAATCGCGTGTCAAAGTGCCGCGTCGGGTACGCTTCTGGTGCTCGGCCAACGTTTAATCTTCGGGGAAAGCCCCGCACCGAGCCGCGACCGTCCTAATCGAGATCGACGATCAATGGGCCGCCACCGACAAGCGTTACCTCACCTCGGAGAGTCCGTGACCCGCTACTTCAATCCCGAATTTACAGACCTCAGGTTGCTCAATCCGGAAACAGGGCGATCGTGGGTAAACACCACGGCCCGGCCTACCTCTTTGATGTGACCACGGGCCAGCAGTTGGCCAAACTGACCAACGACGACATGTCGGCTTCGGACGGTTTTGGAATCTCCGTTACAATCGACGGGCATGCCACTCTGGCTGGGGCATACGAGGACGATGTTCTGGGCCTTAATGCCGGCGCGGCGTACCTATTCGATGCGACGATCCTCGAACCGGCGTCCCTGTCGGCCTTGGCCGTTCTGTTCCCGGTGCTGGTATCTCGGCGTCGCCGCGGTCTAGGGATTTCATAGCAAGGGTTTTTTCGCACAACCCCCGAAAAGCTTAGGTATACGCATCGCGTATCAAAGTACCGCGTCGAGTATGCGTTGGATACCGAAAATCCCCCTGCCGCGTACATGAATCACGCCGTATTTTCATCCGGGATCGGTATGTCTACACAACTTGAAAAAACAATCGTTGACTGCTCACAAGTCCTTGTCTCTCGTTGAGTCAGCCGCATGAGAACATCCACTGACGGGGCCTGTGGGCCAGTTCAAAAGATGTGTTTCAGATACTCAAGCCCTAAAGGCGACCATCATGATCACCCAAGACGACGTCATCTACTTTGTGCTCACCGACCGCTTCGCCGATGGCGACGCCCAGAACAACCTCAACGTGGACAAGAACGACCCCCGTGCCTGGCACGGCGGGGACTTCGCCGGGCTGGTCTCCAAGATCCCGTACTTCAAAGCCCTGGGCGTGACCGCGATCTGGATCACCCCCGTGTACCTGAGTATCGGCCGCCATTTCGACGCCGATGGGTACCACGGGTATTGGGCGTTGGACTTCACGAAGGTCGACCCGCACCTTTATACCCCCCGCCCCCAGCTCGCCGACGGCAGCCGCGCCTACGTAGCCCAACTCGTCGAAGCGTTCCACGACGCGGGCTTGAAGATCATCCTCGACATGGTGGTCAACCACACCGGTTACCACAATCCAACCTACCAGGCCTACCCGGACAAGCCTTTCGGCCCCCAACACTTCAACGCACACGATCCCTCCAGCGAGGTCGACGCCCAGCTCAGCGGCCTGCCCGACCTCGACCACGACCAGCCCTACGTCGTCGACTATTTCATTGAAAACATCCTCGACTGGATCGAACACACCGGCATCGACGCGATCCGCATGGACACCGTCAAGCACGTCGAGGACGCGTTCTGGTACCACTTCAAAGCCACCGTCCGCACCCGCCACCCGGGCGTGACCCTGATCGGCGAGGTCCTGTCCTTCGACCCCGACAAGCTAGGCCGGTATCAGCAAGAACACGATTTCGACACGGTGTTTGATTTCCCGCTCTCCGGGCAGCTGCGGGGCTGCCTGATCTGGGACCGCCCGATGACCGAGCTAGCCCGCCCCCGGCTCGACCCCCGCGAACCCCGTGGCGTCTTAGACCGCGACAAGCGGTACACCAACGCCAACCGTCTGATCACCCTGCTCGACAACCACGACCTCAACGAGCGGGTCATGACCGAGGCCCTGCGACGCACCAGCGGCGACCGCCAAGAAGCGTCGCGGCTCGTGGCGTTGTGCCTGACCGTCCTGTTCACCACCCGCGGCATCCCCAAGCTCTACTACGGCACCGAGATCGGCCTCGAAGGCGCCGCCGACCCCGACAACCGGCGCGACATGCCGTGGGACCTCATCGGCCCCGACCACCGCCCCCTGCCCAGCCACCCCCACGCCCGCCAGATGTTCGATCACATCACCGCTTTGGTGCAGCTGCGGGCCGATCACCCCGCGCTGCGTTACGGCTACCTCCTGACGCTATGGTCAGACGCCGGGGTGTACGCCTACCTGCGAGCGTTCCGCGACGACGCGGTCCTGATCGTCGTCCACAATACACACCACGCCATGGCCGCGCCCCTGACGATCGATATCGCCGCCAACACCAACGTCCCCCCGCGGGTCATCGAGCACCTAGAGGGCCGCACCCTCCACAGCCACACCCCCGACGTCCCGCCCGTGACGATCACCCAGGGCCGCGCGTCCGTGCGGTTGCCTCGAAAGACAGCCGGGCTATGGTCCGTATGATCCACGCCTTCGCCTCTGCCATCGGTGCTAAAGGCCCTCGATCCCGGATCGTCCTAAAGAAGTAAGGTAAGGATGCGTCACAACGCACGGGCCCATCGAAACCGACAGCTGCGGGCGGCCACCGCGACCCTGGGTCGACTTCGGAATCGGTCGATCCTATCCTGATCCCCCGATGAAAACCCGGTGCCGTTCCGATACCCAACAGGGACATGTTCTGGGCCCGATACCGACTCGACACGGCACTTTGAGACGTGATGCGTATATACTCCCATAGCGTCAGATGAACCACCGTGCCCACGATCATCGTGCTCAGCGGTTGTTGGTCGTTGCCCCGACCTGGGTCGGGGATATCGTCATGGCCACACCCACGCTCCGCGCCCTGCGTGGGCTATACCCCGACGCCCACATCTCGGTTTTGGTTCGAGACACCGTCCGCCCGGTGCTCGAGGCCTGCCCCTGGATCGACCGGTTGGTGAAGGTTCGACGCCGCCCCAAGCATAAACCCGATGCCCGCCGCACCGGCCCGTTTCAGCTGGCGCGTCGGCTGGCCGCGGGCCGGTTCGACACCGCGGTGCTGCTACCCAACAGCTTCCGCACGGCGTTATTGACGAGGATGGCGGGGATCCCCCGGCGGGTCGGGTACGACCGCGACGGGCGGGGGTTCTTGCTGACCGATCGCTTGCTGCCCCGCCGGGCGCGGGGCCGGTTCGTGCCGGTCTCGGCTCGGGATTACTACCTCGGGATCGCCCGGTACCTGGGGGCCCGAGACCCCGACCCGGCGATGCAGCTGTTCACCCGCCCCGAGCATGACGCCAAAGCCGATGAGGCCCTTGGGGCCGCGGGGTTCGATCCGTCCCAAGCCCAGCCGCTGGTGCTGATCAACCCCGGCGCCAATTACGGGGACGCCAAGATGTGGTATCCCGATCGGTTCGCCGCGGTCGCGGACATGTGCGTCGAGCGGCTGGGCGCGGTCACCGCGGTGACCGGCGCCCCCAACGAGCGGGCGATTTTAGACCGAGTGCTCGCCGCGGCCAGGCAGCCGATGCTGGACCTGCCCCGCCTGGGGGTCGACCTGACCCTGCTCAAAAGCGTTGTGAAGCGTACGGCGCTGATGATCACCAACGACACAGGCCCTCGCCACATCGCCACGGCGATGAACGTGCCGGTCGTGACCATCTTCGGCCCCACGGACCCGGCCTGGTCTGAGAATCATTTCGTTCGTGAACGCCAGGTGCGGGTCGACGTCTTCTGCGGGCCTTGCCAGAAGAAGAAATGCCCGCTCGACCACCGCTGCATGACCCAGATCCACCCCGACGCGGTCTTCCATGAGGCCGCGGCGCTGCTGGAGCCCCCCTCGAACGCCCCCGTTGCAGACGGCCCGGGCTTTGAGGCAACGGATCTGCCCGCCCGCCCACTCGATGACCCATCGCCCCCCCTGGATCCGGCCCACCGCCCATGAAAATCGCCGTGGTGGTTGAGCGGTTCGACGGGCGGGGTGGGTGTGAACGCTCCACCGCGCAGATCGTCCACGAACTGGTGGGGCGCGGCCACCGGGTGGTGGTGATGACTGGTCAGGGCGCCACCGATGGCCACGCCCCGGGGGTCGAGGTGCGCCAGCTCAATGATCCTCTGCTGCTAAAACCTCTGCACTGGCTGCGGTTTATCCGGTGGGCGAAGCGGCAACTGCGGGCTGAGTCGTTCGATGTGAGTCTATCCATGACCACGACCGTGCCCGCCGACGTGATCCAACCGCGGGGCGGGGCGATCCGCGAGACGCTCGCCCGCAACATCCAGCTGCGCACCGGCCGGTGGTCACGCTGGTCGAAACAGGCGCTGGTGGCGACCTCGTTCAAGCACCAGACCTGCCTGGCCCTGGAGCGGCGTTCGGCGGCTGACCCGTCGGTCAAGAAAGTGGTCGCGGTCAGCGGGTACGTTGCGGATCAGTGGAAACGGCACTACGGCCTCGACGATGCGCGGGTCGAGGTCATCCCCAACGCCGCCCAGATGCCCGAGGTGGATGCATCGACTCGTCAAAAGTGGCGATCCATGATCCGCGAGGGGTTCAACATCCCCCGCGACGCGGTGGTGTACCTGTTCTCAGCGTTCAATCCTCGACTTAAGGGGATCGGACCCCTCACGGACGCGACTCAACGGCTGGTCCAAGCTGGTCTCAAGCCCGTCGTGATGATCTCGGGACCGATCGGGTACGGCTACCAAAGACGGGTCGCGGAGTTGGGGATCCGTGACCACTTTAGACTGATCGGGATCACGGACCAGGTGGCGCCGCTTTACGTGGCCGCGGACGTGACGGTGCTGCCCACGTTTTACGACCCTTCGAGCAAGGTCGTGATCGAATCGCTGATGATGGGCACGCCCGCGATCAGCACGTCATACAACGGGGCCAGTGAGTTCATCCTCAACGCTGAGGGTAGCGGCGTGCGGGGGCGCGTGATTGAGGACCCCGCGGACGTGGACGCCCTGGCGAGCGCGATGACCCAGCTGGCGGACGAGGACGCGAGGCGGGCGTGTGTGGCGGCAATGGACGGGTTGTCCGAAACGCTATCCATGCGGCGGCACGTCGACCACCTCGAAGCGGTGCTCGAACAAGCGGCGCAACCGCGACGAGGATGAGCATCGAGAAGGCCCGCTCGCCTGCGGCGGGGATTTCGTTCGGGTATCATCACAACACGTCGCAGAGGATCGTCATCCTGTTCTTGTGCTCGTCGACGCGCGGTTCGTCGCGGGTGGTGCCGGGCTAATAAACGAGGGAACCCACGCTATGGAAAGCCGGTTTGGTTTTCGTGATCTGCTTTTGACCGTGTTGCTGCTGGGCATCCTCGTGAGCATCTGGTTGAGCATGAAGCAGGACGACCGGCAGTGGGAACTGCTCCAACAGGTCAAGGCCCGTCTCGACGACCAGACCCAGGCGCTGCACCGGATCGGGGACCAGCTCGAGCGGGGGATTAGCGTTTCTTCAGCCACGAACGGGGCCACGAACCCCCACGGCCATGCTGATGTCGACGCGCAAGACCCGTTCTACCGTATCCGCCGCGCTCACCATGAGCCCGACTACGCCGCTGGGGATTGGCTCGTCGAGGCGTTCGGCGTAGCGGTGGGGAAGCTCACCCCGTTGGTATCGACCGATATCTATGCCAGGATTATCGAGAACCTGGTGCTCCAATCGCTAGCAGAACGCGACCCAGACACGCTGGAATGGGTGCCGATCCTGGCAACCGGCTGGCGTATCAGCGACGACGGGCTGACGATCACGTTCGATCTGCGCGCCGACGCGCGGTTTGCGGATGGTTCGCCGGTGACCGCGGACGACGTCGTGTTTACGTACGAGCAGATCATGGACCCGAAGATCGACACCCCCCACGTGCGGTCTTATTACGCCAAGATCGATCGGGTCGATAAAGACGGCGACCACCGGGTGGTGTTTCATCTCAACGAGCCTTATTTCAAAGGGTTCGAGATCTGTGCCGGTTTGTCGATCCTGTCGAAAAAATTCTATTCGCGGTTTACCCCCCAGCAGTTCAACGAAACCCCCGGGTTGTTGTTCGGGTCGGGTCCCTACCAGCTGTCGGTCGCCCCGGAGACGTGGCGGCCGGGGCTGGGGCAGGTCGAACTGGTACGCAACGACCGGTATTGGGGATTGGCGCCGGCGTTCAACCGGATCGTCTTCCGGGAGATCGAGGAGGACACCGCCCGGCTGGCTTCGTTTATCAATGGTGAGATCGACTGGTTTAGCCCCACCCCCGAGCAGTACCCGACGCTCAAGGACGACCCCACGATCAACAAGCGTGCCCACCGCCACGAGTACGACACGATCCTAAGCGGGTACCGGTACATCGGGTGGAACCAGCAACGCGACGGCAAGCCGACCTTCTTCGCCGATGCGCGGGTGCGCCGGGCGATGACGATGCTCATCGACCGCCAGCAGATGTGCCAGCGGCTGATGTCGGGGCTGGCGACGATCGCGACGGGGCCGTTCCACCGGCTGGGTAATCAGTTCTCGCCATCGGTCGAGCCGTGGCCGTATGACCCGCCCAGGGCGATCGCACTACTCAAAGAGGCCGGGTTCGAGGACCGTGACGGGGACGGGGTGATCGAATCGCAAGACGGCCGGCCGTTCCGGTTCAAGTTCACCTACCGCACGGGAGACGAGAACTACCACCAGATGGCGTTGTACCTGAAGGATGCGTTCGCCCGGGCTGGGATTGCGATGGAGCTCGACCGGCTCGAGTGGACGATCATGCTCCAGCGGCTCGACGAGCGCGACCTAGACGCGATCACGCTGGGCTGGTCGGGGACGATCGAGAGCGACCCGTACCAGATCTTCCACTCCGACCAGATGGCGGGGCGGGGCCACAATTTTATCCACTACAAGAACGAGGAGCTCGACCGGCTCATTGAGCAGGCCCGGGTCACGCTCGATGAAGAGGAACGGATGCAGCTGTGGCACCGCTGCCATGAGATCTTTCATGAAGATCAACCCTATACCTTTTTGTTCACGATGCGGAGGGTGAATTTCGTCGATAAACGGATCCACCACGTCCTGCGGACCAAGCTTGGGCTAAACCCGAAAGTCGAGTGGTACGTGCCCGCGCCATTGCAGCGGTGGACGCAGTGACGGAGGGATGAAGCCAAGGACCCCGCTGAGCTGGTATGACGACGTATCTCCTACGCCGGATCCTGCTGATGTTCCCCACGCTGATCGGGGTGACGGTGGTTGTGTTCCTGGTCATGGCTTTTTCTCCCGGCGGGTTCACCGGGGTTGTCCTGAATCAGTTCGGGGGGATGGCTGAGGATCAGGACACGGAACAGATCCGCAGGGACACGCTGCGGCGGTACGGCCTAGACCAGCCGCTGGTCGTCCAGTACGGGCGGTGGCTCAACCAGGTCTCGCCGATCGGGTTCCTGACCTCCGCGGATGTTAAGGAGAGGCTTGCTAACGATCCGGTCCAGATCGCCCAGACGCGAGAAGCTTTAGAGCAAACGCAGATCGATTGGCCTCAAGGCACGCTCGACACGGTCACGGATATCACCCTCTCGATCGCGGCGTATCACGATACCGAGCCCCCGGAAGCGGCCCGTCAGGTCATCGAAGCCATGCGGGACCCGGCAACAGGGTTAGAGCTGCTTAGCTCGATCGACGCCGAGCCCGACGAAGGGTTCAAGCAAAAGGTCACGGGTTTATCCGAGTCAGACCCGCTTCAAGCCCGACGGCAGCTGATCACGAAGCTCAGCTGGGAGTTTAACGGTCGCAAGAAGATCCACTTCAAACGCCCAGCGATCAAGTGGCCCGACCTGGGCAAGAGCCTGCGGGGGCGGCGGGTGTCGCAGCTATTGGGCGAGCGTGTGCCGGTGACCCTGCTGCTCAACGCGATCACGATCCCGATCATCTACGGCGTGGCGATCCTTACCGGGATCTTCGCGGCCCGGCACCGGGGGAAGATGATCGACGTGGGGTCGGGTTTCGTGTTCCTGGCGTTGTGGTCGGTGCCGGTGATCTGGGCGGGGGTGATGCTGATCGGGTACCTGGCCAACGAACAGAACATCAAGCTGTTCCCGACGGGGGGGCTGCACGACCTACAGGCGGACCGGATGGCGTTCCTGCCGAGCTGGGGCCAGCAGGGGTTCGAGCGGGGTTGGCTGCTCGACGCGTGCTGGCACCTGGCATTGCCGGTGTTTTGCCTTACGTACGGGGGGTTCGCGGTGCTGTCGAAACTCACGCGCGGGGCGATCTTGGAAAACCTCTGGGCGGATTTTGTGCGCACCGCCCGGGCCAAGGGCGTCAACGAGCGGGATATCTTGTTCCGCCACGTGCTCCGCAACAGCATCCTGCCGCTGATCACCGTGGCTGCGTCGATCATCCCGTCGCTGATCGCCGGGGCGGTGGTGGTCGAGAGCATCTTCAGCATCCAGGGGATGGGGAAGCTGGCGATCGAAGCGGCATATATGAGGGACCAGCAGCTGTTCATGGGCACGATCCTGATCGGCGGGGCGATCGGGTTGGTCAGTGAGCTGGTCCGCGACGTGTGCTACGCGATCGCTGACCCGAGAGTGAGTTACGAGTAGCGTGGTTTGATGCGGTTAGTACAGGAAACGGATCGACTATGAAGGTAGCCCCGCGGCGACAACGCAGCGTGCTGGGCCGGATCGGGCGGCAGGTCCTGGGGCGATGGGGGGCGCGCCTCGGAGGGGCGTGGCTGGTCGTGCTGTTGGTGCTGGCGGTGTTCTCGCCGCTGATCGCAAGCAGCCACCCGGTTTTGGTGCTTTCTAAAGGGAAGTGGTCGAGCCCGATGCTCGCACACCTGACGGCGGTGGATGTGACGCTGATCGCGGCAGCCTTCTACGCGGTGGGGCTAGGGGTGTTGTGGAAACTGTCGCTGTCGGTGCGGTTGCGGATCTGGGCAGCGGCGGTAGGGGTGACGTGTATCGCCTCGCTGATTTTGATCAGCCCGCCGGAGGTGATTATCTATTCCCAATACCGCGAAGCCGAGGCGGCGGGGCAGGTGCAGTCCGTCTACAGGACCCTGATCCCGTACTCCCCAAACGACCGGCTGCGCGACCATCAAACCGATACCCGCCTCCAAGCCCCCAGCCGAGAGCACTGGATGGGCACGACCACCGAGGGCGAGGACATGCTAAGCCGGATGATCCACGCGTCGCGGATCGCGCTGGCGATCGGGTTCATCGCCACCGGGATCGCGGTGGTGATCGGGGTGATCATCGGGGGGCTGATGGGGTACTTCTCGGGCTGGGTGGATCTGCTGGGGATGCGGCTCGTGGAGATCTTCAGCTCGATTCCGACGATCTTCCTGCTCATCGCGTTCGTGGCGTTCTACGGGCGGAACCTGTACCTGATCATGGTCATCATCGGGCTCACGAGCTGGGTGGGGTATGCGCTGTTCGTGCGGGCGGAGTTCTTGAAGCTGCGGGATCAGGATTTCGTGGTCGCGGCCCGGGCGTGCGGGCTGCCGCTGTGGTCGGTTTTGTTCCGGCACATGCTGCCCAACGGGGTGACCCCGGTGTTGGTTAATGCCAGCTTCGGGGTCGCGTCGGCGATCCTCGCGGAATCGACGCTCAGCTTCCTGGGGCTAGGCTTGGTCGAGGAGCCGAGCTGGGGGCAGCTGCTCAATCAATCCCGCGAGGTGGTCGGGGGGTTTCATTGGTGGGTCGTGGTGTTCCCCGGACTCGCGATTTTTCTAACGGTATTTTCTTATAACCTGTTGGGCGAGGCGCTACGCGACGCGATTGACCCCCGCCTCCAACAGCCGATAGCGTAACCCATGGACACCCCCCCCCCGGAAGCCCCGGAAACCCTGGAAACATCCCCGGAAGCGATTGCGGCCAGCGACGCTCCCGATCCCGGTCCTCAGCCGTTGCTAAAGATCGAGAACTTGGCGGTGAGTTTTGCCGGGCCCAGGCGGCGGCGGGTGCGGGCAGTCAACGATGTCGACCTGTCGATCTACCCCAAACAGACGTTGGCGGTGGTCGGTGAATCGGGGTGCGGCAAATCGGTCTCGGCGATGTCGACGCTCCAACTCGTGCCTACGCCACCGGGCCGATACGACAGCGGGCATATCTGGTGGCGTGAGAACGATGGCGGCGAAGCGATCGACCTTCTGACCCTCTCTGAGAAAGAGATGCGTCGCATCCGCGGCAACCAGATCACGATGATCTTCCAGGAACCGATGACCAGCCTCAACCCGGTTTACACGATCGGCGAGCAGATCCTTGAAGCGATCCTTTTGCACCAGAAGATCGACCGGCAGAAGGCGACGCAGATCGCCGTCGACGCCCTGGCGGAGGTGGGGATCTCCGCCCCAAGGTCGCGGCTCCATGAATACCCCCACCAGCTCTCGGGCGGGATGCGGCAGCGTGTGATGATCGCGATGGCGCTGGCGTGTCAGCCGCGTCTGCTGATTGCCGACGAACCGACGACCGCGCTGGACGTGACGATCCAGGCCCAGATCCTCGAATTGTTACGCCGCCTCCAGCACGAGCGGGGGATGTCGGTCATGCTCATCACCCACGACCTGGGCGTCGTGGCGGAAAACGCTGACGTGGTGGCGGTGATGTACGCCGGGCGGGTCGTAGAGTACGCCGCGGTCGATGAGATCTTCGCCAACCCGTTGCACCCGTACACCCAGGGGCTGTTCGCGTCGATGCCGACACTGGGTAAACCCCAGCAGCGGCTAAAGACCATTCCGGGCTCGGTCCCCAACCCGGCTTCGATCCCGTCGGGTTGTGCGTTCCATCCGCGTTGCCCCGAGTGGGACCTCGATACCAAGTGCCGACTCAAGACCCCAGGTTTATCGCAGGTCACGCCCGGGCACTGGGTGGCGTGCTGGCATAGCCCGCGTTATAGCCTCGCGAAGCTCACCGCCCCGGACGTTGCGTATTGGAGAAAAGCAGCGGAAGAACCCGAGGTATCCCGCGTTATCTAGCGATGCAGGCGAAGATCGCCGGGCCCTGTCCATGGAGGGTTCCATGCGTGACGCGTCGCGTATCCAAGGGCTGCGACCGTGGGGCGTGTCGCTGTGCACATGTTCAGGACGGGCACAGCCGTTGATCTATCCGACCAGAAGCAGGGTTAGCCTGAAGTCTTGGAATGCATGGAGCCAGCCCCCGAACCCGTCACCCTCTTCGGCGGTGTCCTTGACCCCGCCCCTGTTCTGGTGCCAGTTCTGATCGCCGTTAGCCGTTAAGCCGACCCCGCCGCTACCGTAGAGGACGTGGACCACCCCAGCGTTGAGGATGGTATTGTTCGCGAGATCCTCTCCGGGCGCCCCGATGGCCAGGTCGTCTTTACCATCGCCATTGAAGTCACCCGCTGTCAGGGAAGCCCCGAACCCGTCGCCGAGTTCGGCGGTGTCTTTGACCCCGCCCTTATTCTGGTGCCAGTCTTGATCGCCGTTAGCGGTCAAGCCGACCCCGTCGCTTCCGTAGAGGACGTGGACCATCCCCACGTCGACGATGGTGTTGTTGCCGAGGTCTTCACCGGGCACGCCGATGGCTAAATCGCCGTTCCCGTCATTGTTAAAATCGCCTATGGCCAGAACGCTACCGAACCGATCGCCGGGTTCGGCATCGCCCCAGACCGTGCCAATGTTCTGGTGCCAGAACTGGTCGCCGGTAGCGGACAGCCCGTCGGGGGACCCGCCGTAGAGCACGTTCACGGCCCCGGCGTCGATGGCGGCGGCGATGTCCTCCCCGGGCACGCCGATGGCCAGGTCATCGATCCCATCGTTGTTGAGGTCTCCGGTCGCTAGAGAAGCCCCGAACGCGTCGCCTTCTTCGACCGAGCTATCAATCCCGGGTTTGTTCTGGTGCCAGTCCTGATCGCCGTTCGCGGTTAAGCCGACCCCGTCGCTACCGTAGAGGACGTGGACCATCCCTGCGTCGGCGATGGTGTTGTTGCCGAGGTCTTCGCCGGGCACGCCGATGGCCAGGTCGCCGCTCCCATCGTTGTTGAAATCGCCCACAGCCAGCGTCGCCCCGAACCGATCGCCGGGTTCGGCATCGCCCCAGACCGTGCCAATGTTCTGGTGCCAAAACTGGTCGCCCGTGGCGCTCAACCCGTCGGGGGATCCGCCGTAGAGCACGTTCACGGCCCCTGCGTCGATGGCGGTGCCGATGTCCTCTCCGGGCACGCCGATGGCCAGGTCATCGATCCCATCGTTGTTGAGGTCTCCGGTCGCTAGAGTAGCCCCGAACGCGTCGCCTTCTTCGACCGAGCTATCAACCCCGGGTTTGTTCTGGTGCCAGTCCTGATCGCCGTTCGCGGTTAAGCCGACCCCGTCGCTACCGTAGAGGACGTGGACCATCCCTGCGTCGGCGATGGTGTTGTTGCCGAGGTCTTCGCCGGGCACGCCGATGGCCAGGTCGTCGTACCCGTCGTTGTTGAAGTCACCCACGGCCAGCGCCGCCCCGAACCGATCGCCGGGTTCGGCGTGGCCCCAGACCGTGCCAATGTTCTGGTGCCAGAACTGGTCGCCCGCGGCGGTCAGCCCGTTGTCGGAACCGTAGAGCACGTTCACGGCCCCGGCGTCGATGGCGGTGCCGATGTCCTCGCCGGGCACGCCGATGGCCAGGTCGTCGTACCCGTCGTTGTTGAAGTCCCCATGGGCGACGGTGTTCAGACCCGTCAAGGGCCGTTGGGTCCACTGGAGATAGTTCCCGAAATCGTGGATGGCGAAGCCGCCGAACCCCTCATGATTGGCTAAGAAATGGTCCTTGGCCAAGGCCAGTTCGTGCTCCATGACGTGCTCACCTTCTTCAAAGAAGGTCACGTACTGACCCTCGGAAGAGGCTTTGGTCTCGACCCCGATCACGACGGGTTTGTGGATGTTCTGGGCAGCGAGGGTGTCCGCGTAGGCCATTTCTTCTTGAGCCAGGCTAGTGATGCTGCCGAAGCTGCCGGCCAACGCGGTGTCGCGGTAGTCCTGGATCGCGATGTAATCGTAGATGTCTTGGACGTGTTCATTGGTCGGCTTCTCCTGGCCGTTCCACGTGACGGCGTGTTCGTCGAACCAGAACGGCGCAGCCGGGCCTACTTGTAAGCCGGGGCCCTGGATTTGCTTCTGCTGCATCAGGTGCTGGGATAGATCGAGATACTGGCTTAGGATGACGGCCCGGTCACCGGTATCCCATTCGGGAAACGTCCAGGGCTCGAGGTCGAGGTTGACGCCGTCGAACTGTTCAGACGCCGACCGGCTGTCGTTATAACTCAAGACGTTTTGGAAATGGGTCGCCGACGGGCCCGAGGTCGACGCCGCGTCCTGCCAAGCCGAGGGGGCGTTGGGATCGTAGGAATGGCCGATGAGCGCGAACACCTCCATGGCGCGGCTGTGGATGTCAGAGACGATCTGGGCGTACTGGTCGGCGAAAAAAGACAGCGGCTCGGCCGGGTTGCCCACGGGGTTCTGATTCCCGACAAATAGGTATACCGTGGTGATGCCCTTGGCCTGCATGAAGTCCAGGTACGCGTCGCGTTCGCCGTTGGTGTTAAAAATCATATCGTGGGTTTCTGGTGACGAGACCCACACCGCTCGGGCGTCTGGGTTGGAGGTCGCCGATCGCGGATCCGCTGACCGAGTGGGGTGGGCGACAACCGCGGGGTCAGCCGAGCTCATCGCCGCGGGGTCGAACGGCAACCAACCACTCGATGAAAGCAGCACCCGCGGCTCGAGGGTTTCGAACCAGGCGCCTGCGGGGTCGGTGTTGTTCGGATCACCCATTGCGCGTAATGGCCGATCCCCCTGATCAAGCGCGCACGACACGTGAGGCTTTTTTGCAAAAAAAGAGTTCATGTTCAGCTCCGTGTTATTTAGTCGTTTGATGCGGTGTCCGTGCTGAGTCAGGCACGGGTTGATTCATCGCGGCGGGTTCCCGGAAACAAGATGGCGATCACTGTAATGTATACGTAAGAGGTGCTCAAAATTGTGCTCGTAGACAAAAATATTCAAAAATATTGATGCTCACCTCGGTGACGTTCCTGTCGCGTCGATGGATCCCTCCGCTAATTTATTGGGGCGGTTACGGCTTGGCGCCGGATCAGGCGTAGCAGCTTCGGTCGGGCCGCGGCGTTTTGTCCTTAACCGTGGAACCCATGCCGGGCGACGTGGAGGTAAAACCGCGGGTGCAGCCACCGGTTGCGCCGCGGCTGGTACGGGCGGTGGGACGCGACCCGGTCGGCCATGACCGCGGGGTGGGACCCGGCGTAGTTCTTGAGGATCGGGTACCGGTCAAGGAAGCTGCCGAACTTGTGGCCCTTGCGGCGTTGCTTCTCGTGCTCATCAAGTGTGCCCCACCACAGCCGCTCGACCATCTCGAACTTGGCGTCGAGTTCTTGGCGGGTCTTGACCCAACCATAATGGAAGATCCTCGCCCGCTGGCGGCGCCTAAACGGGGCGGTGGGGTCGCAAGCCCATCGCACATGCCCACCGAGGTGGTGCTTGTCGAGGTAGCCGTTGTCGCGGTTGACCCTGCCGCGGTAGTCTCGGATCGCCGGGCCGCAGGCATCGCCGACGATGTGGCACGAACCATCCAGGCGGACCACGCGCGAGGCTTTGTGGTACATCCACGGGTCGAGCGTGCGGTAGTCCAATACGAAGTGCAGGTACCGGAACAACAGGGCCTTGACCCGCGGATCCCCCGCCCAGTGGTCGGCGGCTGCGCGGACCGCGGGCAGGTCGTGTTCATGGACCACTTCGTCCGCCTGGATATAGAAGCCCCAGGTGCAACCGGTCGCCTGGGCGGCGGCCATGGCCTTGTTGGCCTCGATGGCCAGGACGGTGCCGTCGACCTTCACGTCCGGCCAGGTGCTGTCGATGATCTCAACCTTCGGGTCGATCGAGGCTACCCGGTCGCGCGTGTCGTCTTGGCTATCACCCACAACAAAAACAAACCGGTCGCACAGCGGCAGGACGCTGCGCACGGACGCCTCGACCGGGTAGTTGAGCTTCGTAAGGTTGCGGCCGAAGCTAAAGCCGCAGACCGTCGCCGGGTTGTCGCGTCGCTGATGCATTGAACCCCGAGAGTTCTCTCTTGACACACAAGCCACCCGTGCATTCGTTGGGGACGGGTATCATTAGCATGATCATATACGCACCACGGATCCAGGGACCGTGTGAAACATGGATCTACCTATGGGGATCTCAGATCATCTAACACAGCTCAAACCGCTGGCCCACCGACCGTACACATGCGGCCGGCGGTGATGTCCCGTAACCTTGTATCTCGATGAACGTCTTGTTCCTCACCAAACACGGGATCGATCGTTTCGGCGTCGCTGAGATCGTGCGCAGCC
Organism: Phycisphaeraceae bacterium; assembly: GCA_965224205.1. Classification (GTDB taxonomy): domain Bacteria; phylum Planctomycetota; class Phycisphaerae; order Phycisphaerales; family Phycisphaeraceae; genus CBDCYN01. The sequence goes on along the minus strand of CBDCYN010000011.1, from coordinate 160,165 downwards.
TCGTCAAGAACCTTAAGCCCCTGGGCATCCACGCCTGTGTCTATAGCAGCGACCCATCGGCGATCGAGGCTGGGCGGGACGACCCCGACCACTTCGTTCATGGGCCGATGCCCCGTCCGGGCCGGTGGGGGACCCGCCGGGCGCTGCATGAACTGATCCGTGCCTGCACGGACCGTGGCGTGACGCTGATCCACTGCCACGGGCTTCACTATCCCGGGTTGGCGGCGCGCATGGTGGCCCGCCGCACGGGCCTGCCATACGTGGTCACCAGCCACGGGGACATCACCAGCGCCCGCCGCCGGGCCAAGCGGTCGTTCCGTCGTCGCTGCTGCGCGGTCCTGCGCGACGCGGCGGCGGTGACCCACAACAGCGAAGTCATGGCCCAGTTCGCCTACGGATTGCTCGATGTGCGAGACAAAAGCGAAGTGGTCCCCAACGGGGTCGATCTGGCGTGGTGGAGGCAGCCGGCCCGATCCTCCGTGCCGGTCCCGTATGTGTTGGCCCTGGGCCGATTAGAGCCTTACAAGGGCTTCGACGTCCTGATCCAGGCGATGAAGATCCTGCGAGACCGCGGCACATCGGTGGCCCTGGCGATCGCCGGTGAGGGCTCGCAACGTGACCCGTTGTGCCGGCTGGCCCAGGACCTCAAACTACGCTTATGCCACCGCATGGCAGATCTTGACCCGACCGATTCGGGAGCGGTCTGCTTGCAGGGTTACGTCAGTGGTGATGAAAAAAGGCAGCTATTCAAGGCTGCCACCTTGGTCGCTTTCCCCTCTCAACCCGCGGCGCCGGAGGCGTACCCGATCGTGTTGGTCGAAGCGGTCGCCGCCGAGAAGCCCATCGTCGCCAGCGATATCCCGTTTAGCCGGGTAGTAGTCCGACCCGGTGAAAACGGCCAGACCGTTGACCCGGGCGATCCCGTGGCGTGGGCCGACGCCATCGACCAGCTGCTGGGGGACAACGCGAAGCTAAGGGCGTACGCGCACGCCAACCACCAGCTGGCCGAGACCCTCGACTGGGCCCGCGTCGCCCAACAGTACGCCCGGGTCTACCAACGGGTCACAGCGGGCGGGGTGTAGAGACACAACGCGCCGACCTCGATCGGGGTTGGGGCGCCTTGAGGTGTGGAGAAATATTCAGCGTTATCCGCCAGCACATGGGCCGGGCGAGAGCGGCCGGGTAACCGGCATGATGTAGGCCACCGACCCATAACTTGACCGATCTCGATTATCCACGGATCGAAATGTCCCGATACCTGGGGTGTCACTCGTTCACTCAGGAGACACGGCATGGTCGATCCCAGATCTCGATTTTCCCGACGACTCATTCATGCCGTCGCTGAGATGTGGATCATTTTTATCGCTACGAGCCAGATCGCCGCTGTTGACCGTCCAGTTGATGCAGACGTTGATGCCCAACACACCTCTGATACAGCTGTGGGGTCCGTGGACCATGACGCACCCGATGACTCTGCTGACCTCCATCACCCGTGGGAACAGATCGAACGGCTTGTCGATGAAAGCAAAACATTCGGCAAGGCGAAACTGAGCGTCGAGTATCAGTTCGATACGCGGGGGTTCAACACGTTGAATTTTACCGGCTCGGCCCCGCTGCCGGCGGGGTTCAACATCTGGGGGTTTGTCGACTTCGAGTCACCTGACGGGGGGCCTGACGATTCACGGTACGACCATTCCGAGTACTTTTTCGAGATCGATGTTAAGCGCAAGGTCTGGGAAGATCTCGGGGCGATCGTTGAAGTCAATGACATGCACGGGACCGATAACGCCCTGAGCCGGCTTGGGGTCTTCTGGGCTCCGCAGGGCCAGTTTCTCGAAGACCACGAACTGTTCTTCTTCGTCAAGATCTTCCCTCTTGAAAGCGACGGCAGGGGCTATCAGATCAGCTTCTCGTGGGATAAGAAATTCCCGGACGTCCTCGATGGGCGGTTCTCGGTGGGGGGATTCTTCGACGCGAACTTCGACAACGGGCCGGGCAAGGACAAGGTGGAGATCGTCTCGGATACGCAGTTTCGGTACCGCCTGATCGATGGGCTGCATCTCTTAGCCGAGTTCCGTTTCAACGAATTCCTTGGGTCCAATAAGGACGTGGGCGTCGGGTTCGGGTTTCAGTATCACTTCTAAACAACGGCACTACGATGGCCGATGATGGCTTATGCGGAAGCTAGGGATGATACATCCAAATCGAGACGTCTCAAAAAGCATCGCGCAGCGGCAGCGGATGGTGCGGGCCGGGACCATGCACTGGGTGCACTGGGCGGTCGTGGCTTTTTCCCTCTTGCTGACCGTCACTGCCTGGTATTTTTCAAAAAGACAGGTCGAGGAAAAGGTCGTTGGGCGGTTCCAACGGGAAGCCGACCAGGTCGTGGAGCTGGTCAAGGAGAGGATGGAGCTGTACGAGAACGCGCTGTGGGGAGGGGTGGGGCTTTTTGACGCCTCCGAAGAAGTGACGTACCCCGAGTGGATGACCTACGCCAACAGCTTGCGGATGGACAAAAGATACCCCGGGATCAACGGGATCGGGGTCATCTTCAACATCCAGCCGCCTGAACTTGAGGGCTATCTCACCAGAGAAAGACGGTGGCGTCCCGGTTACGACATCCACCCCCAGCACGACGAATCAGAGTACTGGCCGATCACGTTTATCGAGCCCGCCGAGCCGAACAAGAAAGCGGTCGGCCTCGACATGGCCTTCGAGACGAACCGGTACACCGCCGTCCAGAAGGCGCGGGACACCGGGCTGGCACAGGTCACCGGACCGATCACCCTCATTCAAGACGCCAAAAAAACCCCCGGGTTCCTGTTCTACGCGCCTTTCTACAAAGGCGGCCGGAAACCGGACACGGCCCAGGAGCGTCGTGAGCACATCGTCGGGGTGGCCTACGCCCCTTTTATCATGACCAAGCTCATGCAAGGGACCTTGGCACAATCCAACCGACACGTCGGGCTGAGGATAAGCGATGGGCAGGACATCCTTTACGATGACCATGACGGCGGCAACGACAGCGATATCGATATCGATCAACACCCGCTTTACCGCAAATCAATTGAAATCGACATGTACGGCCGTAACTGGAAATTCGACGTCTGGTCCGATCTCGACTTCCGAGCCGCGACTGCGAGCAACCAGCCCTACATGATCCTAGCGGGCGGGATCATCATCGACTCGTTGCTGCTGGCCCTGTTTATCCTGCTGTCCAGAGCCAACCGCCGGGCGGTGTCTTACGCCGATCAGTTGACGGAGGATCTGCGGGTTAAAACCAAGCACCTGGAGATAATCAATAAAGACCTGGACCTGCAAATCGCCCAGCGGACCCAGGCCGAAGAGAGATTCCGGGCCACGATCGAGGCTTCGCCCACCGGCATGATCACGGTGAACCGTCACGGGGTCATCACGCTGGTGAATAAACAGACCGAGTCGATGTTCGGGTACACCCGCGATGAACTGCTGGGACAAAAGCTTGAGCAGTTGGTCCCGCCTGAACTTCGAGACGCCCATGTGGGGTTCCGCTCGGCGTTCTTTGAGGCCCCCCATATGCGTACGATGGGCCAAAGCCGGGACCTGGCCGGCCACCGTAAGGATGGATCGGAATTCCCCATAGAGGTCGGCCTCACTCCCCTAGAGACGCCTGACGGCCTACAGGTGCTCGCGACCATCATGGATATCACCGAACGCAAGCACCACGAACAACTGTTGCATCTCCAGATGCAGGAGCTTACCCAGACCAACAAAGACCTCGACGAATTCGCCTACGTCGCCTCGCACGACCTGCGGTCTCCCCTAGAGGGGATCAACAAGCTCGCCAAGTGGATCCATGAAGACAACGCGGACCTTCCCGACAAATCCAAGCGGCACTTAGAGCAGATGCAGCGGCGGATCGGGCGGCTGGCGAACCTCTTGGATGACCTGCTTCAATACTCACGGGCTCGTCGCCGAGAATACCACGTCAGATCGGTCGATACGGGCCAGCTCGCACGCGACGTGGCCGAGTTGAGCGGCCACTGCAAGGGATTCACCGTATCGATCGCCCCAGACATGCCGACCCTGGTGACGGCTAAGACCCCACTCGAACAGGTCCTGCGGAATCTCATCTCCAACGCCATCAAACACCACGACCGCCCCGACGGCACCGTGAAGGTCTCGTGTCACCCCAACGGGAAGCTGGTCGAGTTTGAGGTCAGCGACGACGGGCCGGGGATCGACCCGCAGTTTCATGACCAGATCTTCAAGATGTTCACGACGCTCAAACCCCGCGACGAGGTCGAAGGCAGCGGGATGGGGCTGGCCATCATCAAGAAACTGGTCGAAAGATATGGAGGAAAGATTACCGTTCATTCCGATATCAACAAAGGCACCACATTTCGTTTCACCTGGCCCAAAATGATGCAAGGAGACGCATAAGAGATGGATTTGCAAACAGTGAACATCTTGGTGGTAGACGATGACGATGTGGATGCTGAAGGGCTAGAGCGGGCTTTGAAAACGGCCAAGATCCTCAACCCGATCTACCGGGCACGAGACGGGATCGAGGCCCTGGACATGTTGCGGGGCGCCAACGGCCACGAACCGATCCCCCACCCGCGTCTAGTCCTGCTCGATCTCAACATGCCCCGGATGAACGGCATCGAGCTCCTGAAAAATGTTCGTAAAGATAAGGATCTACACCACCTCGTGGTCTTCATGCTCACGACCTCCCAGGCCGAAAAAGACAAGCTGGCCGCCTACGATCATCACGTCGCGGGGTACGTGGCCAAATCGAAAGCCGGGGACGATTTCCACAAGCTCATCGAGATGCTCGACCACTACTGGCGGATCGTCGAGTTGCCGCAGGAAACGGCGGCGTTATGACAGACAAGAGGCACATCGTGCTCATCGTCGAAGACGACGAGGTGCACCGCGAGGACGTCCACCGGCTCATCGGGGACGCCTTCACGGTCATCGACGCGGCGACAGGCCGCGAAGCACTGGGCCGGGTCGGTTCGCAAGAGGTCCACTGCGTGTTGCTCGACTACCAGCTGCCGGACTTCGATGGGTTGCAGGTGCTTCCGAAGCTGGTTGAGGCACAGATCCCCGTGGTGATGATGACCGCCCAGGGCAACGAACGCACCGCGGTCCGTGCTTTGAAGCAAGGGGCCTGCGACTACCTCGTCAAGAACGCCCTCACAGACGTTTCCCTCAAGGGCGCGATCGAGAAGGCGATCAACCACGCCCTGCTCGAGCGGAAAGTCCGTGAGCAGCAACAAGATCTCGAGATGTTCGCGTCCATCGCGTCGCACGATCTAAGAGCCCCGCTCCGTACGATCAAGGCGCTGGTGAGCTTCATCAAAGAAGACACGATCGCATCAAGAACAGATAAGGTGCTCGACTACTGCCAACGATCGATCAACGCGGCCAACCGTATGAACCAGCTGATTGACAGGCTCCTTGAGTACGCGCGAGTAGGCCGGAATCATCAATCTTTCGAAAAGGTGGGCCTCAAGGAAGTAACCACGGAGGTCGTTTCCTCACTTGAATCCATGATCAAAGATCTAGCGGCCGAGGTTGAGATCGGGGACCTGCCCGAAGTGTTCGGCGACCCGATCGCGTTGGGCCAACTCATCCAGAACCTCGTGGCCAACGGGTTGAAATTTCAAAGCGGGCACACCCCCCCCCGTGTACGGATAGCCGCCAAGCAACTCACAGACGGATGGGAAATAAGTGTCGAGGACAACGGGATCGGGATCGATCCCCAATATATCGAAACAATCTTCGAGCCGTTCAAGCGTCTGCACCGTCACAGCGAATACGAGGGCAGCGGGTTGGGGCTAGCCACGTGCAAAAAGATCGTCGGTCAGCACCGCGGGCAGATCCGCGTAGAGTCCCAACCGGGCACAGGAGCGACTTTTCTCTTCACGCTGCCAACTCACGCTACCTCCCACGAAGATAGCTCACCCCATTCGGCAGACGCCGCCTAGTACGACGTTTTTCCTCAAATGGTCGACTAGGCTCTGTCGGAAAACTCGGATGATGCATTGATCTGGGTGGCACTGGTTGCTCGTAACCAGTGGTAAACGTGGCAAGCCACGTGCCTGAACACAGGTTGACCAGCAACCCGTGCCACCCCAACAGGGTTTTCCGACAGACCCTAGCCCCCCGTGGTCATTGGTGTCGGAATATCACGGATCAGCGGCTCCAAGCCCACGCGACACTTTGATACGCGATGCGTATATAATCCTCCCCACCCCAACGGACCACGACCGGGACCACGCTAATGCCCCAAACGATCTGGCTCAACGGCAACCTCGTTCCACCCGATCAAGCGACTGTCAGTGTCTTCGACCACGGCCTGCTCTACGGCGATGGTGTCTTCGAGGGCATCCGCAGCTACAACGGCAGGGTCTTCAAGCTCGCCACCCACCTCCACCGGCTGTGGGAATCCGCCAAGGCGATCCGCCTACAGATCCCGTACACTTTCGAGGAGCTCCAAGCGGCGGTGAAGCAGACCGTCGACGCCAACGATTGCGTCAACGGCTATGTCCGCTTGTGCGTCACCCGCGGCGTGGGGACCCTGGGCTTGAACCCGCTGGTGTGCAAACACCCGTCCGTCTTTATCATCGCCGACACCATCACGCTTTATCCCCAAGAGCTCTACGAGAAGGGCCTGTCGGTCATCACCGCTTCGACGATCCGCAACCACCCCGCGGCGCTGTCGCCACGCATCAAGAGCATGAACTACCTCAACAACATCTTGGCCAAGCTCGAAGCACTCGACGCCGGCCTGATCGAAGCGGTCATGCTCAACCACCAGGGGTACGTCGCCGAGTGCACCGGCGACAATCTGTTCATCATCCGGTATACCCACCGCCAACCCCCCAGCGCCCCCGATCAGGGTGATCTAGAAAACCACGCGATCTTGAAGACCCCCCCCCTGGCCGCGGGCGTGCTCGAAGGCGTGACGATGAACGAGGTCATCCGCCTCGCCTCACAAGTGGGCATCGCGGTCGACCGCGTCAACATGACCCGCCACGACCTGTACACCGCCCATGAAATGTTCCTCACCGGCACCGCCGCGGAGATCATCCCCGTCACCCACGTCGACGCCCGCCCGATCGGCTCCGGACAGCCAGGCCCCGTCACCCGGCGGCTTATGAAAGCCTTCCACGATATGGTCGCCACCGACGCACCCGAAGATTAAACCCCCACTCGCCCGCCGATGTCTCGCCCCCCGGCGCCCCCTGCCCATGTCGACCGGATCCGCGACGCGCTCCCCGCAGACACGATCTGTATACAATGAAGCCGGTGTGTCATGAAACATTCTTGAGGTGTCTTCCGATCCCGAGCCAACGGGCCACGTGATCCTTGGCCCCGATTCCTCCCCTCCGGGATCGGGATCGCCCGACGACACGGTAAAATGATGCCCCATGGATATGCCGATGCCTCCATCGTCTAGGCCCGTCCGATGGGCCATACCGTGGAAGCAGGCCCATCCATGATCCGCGCCACCTCCGGGGCGGCATACCGTTACGTGGTGCGCATACCCGGGGCTGTATCGCATAGAGGCTTTCAACCGCTCACAGGGTCGAACCATACGCCCGATGCTTAGCTACCTCACCCAAGACCTGCCCGGCACCGACGGGGTCATCAAGCAGCGCCCCCAGGACTTCTTCGTCGAGGAACAACCCCTTTACCACCCCGCGGGCCACGGCCAGCACGTGTGGCTCTATATCCAGAAACAAGGGCGAACCACCACCGACGCCATCCGCCGCCTAGCCAAGCTATTCCGCGTCGGCCGAGGCGACGTCGGCTACGCCGGCCTCAAAGACAAATACGCCGTCACCCGACAGTTGTTTAGCATCACCATGCCCAACCACCGGCACGACCAGGAGCTGATCTCCAAGGTCCAATACACCGGCCTGCGCGTCCTGTGGGCCAGCCGTCATGTCAACAAGCTCAAGCGGGGCCACCTCAAGGGCAACCGTTTCGTCATCCGGGTCCGCCACCCCAAGCCCGGCGCGCTGCCGCTGGCCCGGCACGTCATCGACCGCCTGGCCGCCAGCGGGGTCGCGAATTTCGTCGGGCCCCAGCGGTTCGGGTACCGCGCCACCAACCACCAACTCGGCAAGCTGCTCCTACAGGGCCGCTGGCAGGAGATGCTCGACCTGATGCTCGGCGACCCACGCCCCACCGACGGCCCCGCCACACGCGCCGGGCGTCAAGCCTACGAATCCGGCGACTACCACGCCGCCCTCGAGTGCTGGCCCCGCCACCTGCGGCACGACCGCCAAGCCCTCGACGCCCTGCGCCAGGGCAAGTCCGCCCAGGAAGCGGTCATGTCCATCGATCGCCAGCAGAGGGTCTTCCTCGTCAGCGGCCTCCAGAGCATCATGTTCAATCGGGCCCTGCACCAGCGGATCGCCCAGGGGCTGTTCCACCGCCTCATCGACGGGGACATCGCCCTCAAACACGACAACGGGGCCGTCTTCGCCGTCGACCACAACACCGCCGAGATCGAAAACGCCCCCGGCGGTAGGGTCGGGAAACTGGAGGTCTCCCCCACCGGGCCGATGTGGGGCACCACCATGCCCCAGCCCACCGGGCGGGTCCAGCACTGGGAGAAAAACCTGCTGATCGAACAAGGCCTCGCCGAAACCGACCTCGTGGGCGGGCCCCAAGCCGCCGCCGAGGGCCGGCGGCGATCGATGCGCGCAATCGTCGCAGACCCGCGGGTCTGCGAAGGCGCCGATGAACACGGCCCGTACCTCCAGGTCACGTTCGGCCTGCCCCCCGGGGCGTTCGCCACCGTGGTGCTGCGCGAGATCATGAAGCCGCCGCTCAAGCCGTGGGAGTCGAACCCGTGATACCCCCTGTGACCCCCGTCGCCCCTGCCTTGCTGGTCAGTGTCCGCGACCCCCGCGAAGCCCAAGCCGCGGTCGACGGCGGGGCCCACGTGATCGACATCAAAGAACCCGACCACGGCCCCCTGGGCAGGGCCAGCGCCGCTACGGTCGGGTCGATTCTAAAAACGGTCGCCGGGCGACGCCCCGTGAGCATCGCGATGGGTGAATGGTCCGACCCGATGCAGCCCCTGCCCGACGCAGTCGCTTACGTCAAGATCGGGTTGGCCCACGCCCCTTCCCACTGGCCCCGACGGCTAGCCGTTCAATTCGCGCAGCTGCGTCCCGCTAAGCCGGTCGTCGCGGCCTATGCCGATTACCATCGCGTGGCCAGCCCACCGATCGAGGCGGTCGTGCGGTGGGCGACCCGCTCCCGCCTGGCCGGCGTCCTGATCGACACCGCGGTCAAGGACGCCAACGGGTTATTCGATTGGTGCAGCCCCGTATCACTCAAACGGTGGATCACCGCCTGCCGCCGTGCAGGGGTCATGATCGCACTAGCGGGGTCCTTACGGGCTGACACGCTGCCGCGAGCGCTGGCGCTGGAGCCGGACCTCGTGGCGGTCCGCGGGGCCGCCTGCGGCAACTGGGACCGACGGCAACGCGTCCAGGCCGCTCGCGTCCGCCAGCTGGCGGCGGTGGTGGCGGCCCAGCGACCCTCACCGGGCCAAGCCTCAAGGCCTAAAGCGTTTTCAGGTTCACTGTAGAGCCTGAAGTATGGTGATCTGTCGAAAGAACCCGCTGCCTCACGGTCGCGGCTGCCTTCGGAACTCTTCACCAACATAGAAACTGCTGTAATCATGAGATTGATGCATCCATGAGCTGAACCATCGCTAACGCGCAGATCGCAGCCGATCGTTGAGCCCCGATCCGATCAGCCAGGACCACCCGCGGGGTCTGGGGCAACGCCACCTGTGCCGCCGCGGCCGCGATGGAATCACCGCTGCCCGTCACGACGACGCGGTCGATCTCCGCGCCGTCCACAACCTGCCAAACCGCTTCGGCGATGCGCCGCCGCAGGGTCTCGGCGAAGCGGGTAGCCAGGATGACCGCCTCCTCTTGCGTAGCCATAGCCAGGTCCGCCCCGACCATGCGTAACACACGGGTCGCCGCGTGCCTGCGGGTGCGGGGTTTGCCGTCGGCGGTGTCGCTGCGGTTGGGGTCTTCGTCGGCGTGGTGGGTGAGCAGATGGACGTCCCCCGTGGTCGCGAACAGCTCAGCCATGAGCCGATACCAGCCGCCGCGCCAATCGATCACCGGGCCAAGCGCCATCAGGGGGGTGCGGTCGGCGCCTAGATACACCAGCTCACCGGTGGCTAGCCGGTCGAGATCGGTCATCCCACGCGGCGCCGGTGAGCCGTCGACGAGGCGGACGATGTCGGTCGTGGTCGAGCCGGTATCGATCCACAGGGTCTGACCGGTCGGGTACTGCCGGGCCAGGTAGCAGGCGGCGGCGTACCAGTTGGCTGAGGCGGTCTGTATCGGGTGAAGACGGGCTTGATGGACATCCACGAACCGACCCGTGGTCTGCCACACGTACACCGGCTTACCCGCGGCGCAACGCCAAACCGCGTCGAGGATCTGTCCCACCCCTTCTTGGCGTGTCTCGAAACAATCGCACAGTTCAGCGGTCATGGTCACCGCCAGCTGATCCCATCCGGGCAGCGGTTGCATCAGCCGGGTGAGTTGTTCCGTTAATCGCTGCGGGGACCGCCACAAAGCGAACGGGACCGACCCCACCTCAGCATCGCGGTACGCTGCTTTGAGGTTGGCCCCGCCGATGTCTAGGCCGACGGTCTTCATGCCGTTTGGCGCCCGCCCATCCCGGCCGCGTCAAAGGCAACACTTTGGTTCAACCAACGGATCGGTGCGCGGGGGTCGAGCATCGCCGCGGCCAAGCTGGTGGCACAGAGCCGCCGCAGGGCCACGTAAGAAACGGTCAGCCTCGGGTTGATCTCGATCACCATGTCGTGTTTAGGGTCGTGGCCCAAGATCATGTCGACACCGACAAAACCGTGCAACCCACCGGGACCGATCGCAGGGTCTTGGCGGTGATCGGGTCGGGTGTTCCCATGGTCCAGGGCGCTTTGGACAGCCCACAACGCCCCAAGCCCCAGCCGGACCGCCCGCTGTTGCAGATCCCGTTCTAGCGGGATCTGCCCGCCTTGATACACCAACCGGGTTTGCCCACGGGTTGTGATCACTTGACGCCCCGTCAAGAGGGAGCGGATCCCGGACGGATGCACCAAGAAAGAAACACTCGCGGCCACCCCTTCGATAAAAGGCTGAACGATCCAACGTCCACGGCGGAGTGCCGCGGGCATGTCCCCGAGGTCGCGGCAGAGAAACGTCTGCTCGCACCCCGCGCCGTACCGAGGTTTAATCACGCACGGGAAACTTAGGCCCGGGTGCGCGGCAAGCGGTTGTGTCACCGGGGTGGGGACGCCCGCATCGGTTAGGCATCGAAATACAGCGAGCTTATCAGCGCATAGTGAAACGGCGGCCGGCCCGCAGCCCAGGTGCGGCGTTCGACACCGAGCGAGCCTGCCCAACCACCGCCCCAGGGCCCCATCAGACTCGGGGGCGATGATCAACGCCCGATCCGCGGACCTGGCTAAATCGTTGAACACGTCTTCGACGCCCCGAGACGGTCGGACGTCACGCACCTCAACATTTTCAAAAGGCAGGTCTAAGTCAACCCGCGGGTCCCGCGTGGTACAGGTCTCGATCCCGGCCGTGACGAAATCCGCTACCGCGGCTTGCAACATACCCGCCCCTGCCGTGGCAAGATCTTCGGGCAACGGCTCGCGGGCGAGTCCCCCCCCGCAGATGTGTTCGAAGACCAGGATACGCACGGTTCACCTGCTGAGGGGTTCACCCGTAAACTCAGACCCAAAATCTCAACTATGACCAAGCACTAGGCCTTGTCTCAAAACCCATTGTTTGAGGGCGTTGGGCACGCCACTGGCGGGTTGTCCACCAGTGGCACCCGATGGGTTTTGAGACAGAGCCTAGGTTTCCATCACGTCATGCAGCCTTAGATGGATTTTACCGAGTTGCCCGCCATAACTGCCGGCGCTGATGGATTGGATCCCGGCCGCCCCGTCACCATGGCCCTGGCACGCTGCGCGGATCCCCGCCCGCATGGCGCCGCCGACCGCTGGCCGGGTCAGCGCGTCGATGACGATCTCATAGACACAGTTTACCCCCTCGGGCAGCTTCGACTCCCCGCTGTCGCGCAGGGTCGGGCAATACGCCTGGTTCGTCGACGCGATGAGGTTCTTGTACCGCGAGCCGACCTTGGACCCGCTGCGGCACACCCCGCCCGGGAATGGGGTGATCACACCAGCTAACGGCTGGATCGCCTCGACCGATCGCATCGCAGCTTTCAACGTGTCCGCAGGCTGCGACCCGCAGACCAAGAAGTTTCCCCCCCCGATCGCGGGCACGGCGGTCACGGTGTGCTCGACCGTGAACGCCCCGTCCATCACCGGGATCTGCCAGCACGTGCGGCCATTGACCATCGTTCTGAACTGATACCCATCACCGAAGTAGCTGAGGTGCCGGCCCAGTTCGATCGTTTCGTGACCCTCCCCACCGGCGGGTTGGCCGTCGTAAACCGCGACCGTGGGGCACGTCAGCAAGCACTGGCCCACCCGCTGGCGCACGGCGACGGTTAACGCATCGAGCGATCGGGCGAATATAAGGATCGCCGCTGCGGGGCGTCCGTCGGGGGATTTGTCTTGATCGAGTGTTCGCTCCAGACCGGCTTCGGCGTCACAGCCGATGATCGAGGTGCCGTAACCGGTCGCGTGTTGGACCCCGATCTCGACCCACCGTCGGTCGACAGCGGTTACGATCAACCGGACCGCCCACATCGAGAATGCTTCGGCATAGACGTCCTGGATGATGACACCGTTGATGCGCATAGGGCGTAACGGCCTTTCTCTTCCCCTGATGATGGTCTGATCGGTCGCCTTAATCATCCAAGCCGGGCCCTGACTCCGGCGCACCGCCTAGCCGGGGTTACCGCACCGCGTGGGTCAGCGCGATCAAGGCGTAGGCGGTGACGAGCCCTGGATCGCTTTCCATCCAACGGTCGGCTTCATTGACCCATGACCCGTCCTGGTTCTGCCGCGTCGATAGCTGGTCGATCAAATCATGCGCCCAGATCCGTTTCTGCCCGTCGGTGGTCTGGATCGTGTCCGCTCCCCAGGCGTTGAGGGCTTTGGAGAAGGTCATGAGGTAGTAGTAGTACCCCTGTAACTTCATCGATCCGGGCAGCCCGGGGTTGTGGTCGACCGTGTAGTTGCGGCGGATCCATTGGTAGGCCTCGACGACGCGCGGGTCATCCCGATCCAATTGCGCGTAGAGGTAGCTCTTGAACCCCGCGTAGGTCATCGAGCCATATGTGCGCAGCCCGCTGACGGGTCGGCCCGCCTTGGCCTCATCGATCATCTCCGGGTTGGCCATGGATTGCGGCACGCCTACGAGGTCTTTATTCACGCTCGTGGCGTAGATGAACCCGCCGTCTTGGACGATCTGGTCGCCGAACGCGGTGTTGGCCGCGGTGCCCTGACAACGGGTGATAAACACCATCGCCCGCTTGAAGATCGGGTCGTTGCAGTCCATCCCGGATTCGTAGAGCCCGTCGAGCATGATTTGAGTGTTAGACATGTCCGGCCTTCCATGCTTGCCGTAACCCGCCCCGCCGTAGAACGCGTGGGCCCGGTCGACCGGGTCGCCCTTGGGGCCAGATTGATCGCTCCACTGTAACCCACGGAGGAACTGCTGGGCCTTGGTGATCGCCTCGGCCGCTTCGGGGATGTCGTTCACACGGGATAGCGCCGCGAGGCAGATCGACGTGTTGTAGTTAGCTAAGATCTCATCGTAGATACCCCCGTCGGGCTGGCGTTTACTGAGGACATACTCGAGGGCTTTTTGCACCATCGGGTCGGCGGTGGGTGTGTCGGGGTGGTCGAGCAGGACGGTTAAGACCATCGCCGTGACCGCCGGGCCTGCTTGGGGCGACCAGCTGCCGTCATCGTTCTGCGTACCCCGCAAGTAAGCGATCCCCCGCTTCATCGCTTCATCGGCTTTGGCCCAGTGGGCGTCATCCACCGCTTGGCAAGGGGATACGGTGACGCATAATACAAGGCTTAACACAGCGCACAACCATGGCCGCATCGTTTATCTCCTATGGCTCGGGGAACATTCCGCTTAGGCATCGTCACCGTTTAAGGTGACGATTCTTTAGGGTTCTTTGCACATTCAGCCTCACGCCGATGACGCGGGGCTAATCAAATCCCAAGGAAAGTTGCTTCCAATCGGCCACGTATTGTCGCCACCCCCTTCACCTCGTCTCGGCCCTATATAAGATTATACGAGCAAAACATCATTATTTTCACCCCCTGTTTCCCGAAAAGGGGCGTCCGGGCACATCCGGGGGGGCGTCCTCGGGTTAGCGTACGGGCTTGACGTAGCGACAGGCGTCGGATAACTGTGCTATATGGATGGCAAGATCATCACCGAAGGGATCACGTTTGACGACGTCCTGCTGCTGCCGGCTTATAGCGAGCTGATCCCGGCCAACATCGACGTGTCGACGCGTTTAACCCGCAACATCCGGCTCAACACCCCGCTGCTGTCAGCCCCGATGGACACGGTCACCGAATCGTCGCTGGCGATCGCCCTGGCCCAGGAGGGCGGCCTGGGGGTGATCCACAAAAACCTGTCGATCGAAGCCCAGGTCCGCGAGGTGCTCAAGGTCAAGCGCTCGGCCAACGGGATCATTACCGACCCGGTCACCCTCCCACCCGACGCCCCCGTCAGCGAGGCCCAGCGCCTCATGACCGAGCAGAATATCTCCGGCGTGCCGATCACCGATACCGGCTCGAACGACGGCAAGGTCGTCGGGATCCTCACCCGGCGTGACATGAAGTTCCTGCCCGACCTCGACCAGCCGATCCGCCAGGTGATGACCCATGACCGGCTGATCACCGCGCCCCCGGATACCGATCTCCAGCAAGCCGAGAAGATCCTCTACCAAGCCAAGGTCGAGAAGCTGCTGCTGGTCGATCCTCAGATGCGGCTAACCGGGCTGATCACCATGCGGGATATCGATAAGCTCGCCCAGTTCCCCAACGCCTGCCGCGACGACCGTGGGCGGCTGCGTGTCGGGGCGGCGGTAGGGGTGAACCAGTTGGACCGGGCCGAGGCGTTGATCAATGCAGAGGTCGACGTGCTAGTCGTCGACAGCGCCCACGGGCACAGCCGTAACGTGATCGAGACGGTTAAAGCGATCAAAGACCGGTTCGAGATTGAATTGATCGCTGGGAACGTGGCTAGCGAAGCCGGGGCGCGGGATCTGATTCGAGCCGGGGCCGACGCGATCAAGGTCGGGCTGGGCCCGGGCTCGATCTGCACGACACGGATTGTTAGCGGGGTGGGTGTGCCGCAGATCACGGCGATTACCAATGCTTGCCAGGCTTGTGGCTCGTCCAATGGCGACACCGATGCAGACACAGACAACTCGAGAATACCTGTTATCGCCGATGGTGGGATCCGCCACAGCGGGGACATCACCAAGGCGATCGCGTCGGGGGCGTCGTGCGTGATGATCGGTTCGCTGTTCGCGGGGCTCGATGAAGCCCCGGGGGAGATGGTGATCCACATGGGCCGGCGGTACAAGGCGTACCGGGGGATGGGCTCGCAGGGGGCGATGATGGCCGGCTCGGCGGATCGTTACGGGCAGAAGGGGATCGCTTCTAGCGGCAAGCTGGTGCCCGAAGGGGTCGAGGGCCGGGTGCCGTACCGTGGGCCGCTTTCCGAGTTCGTGTACCAGCTGGTCGGTGGGCTGCGGGCCGGGATGGGGTACTGCGGGACGGCTGACATCACCGCCCTGCGCCGCGACGCGCGGTTCTGCCGGGTCTCAGCCGCGAGCATGGTCGAGTCCCACCCCCACGACCTGACGATCACCAAGGAAAGCCCGAATTACACGATCGAGTACCGCAGCGAAGATTAGATCTGTAACCTTACTAGAGCGGGTTCATCACCGGCTTGCCGCGGTCGCCGTTGCACGCCGAAGCTGAATCTGCCACGATGAGGTCAGACCGAGGCTGAGCCCACAAGGCACACAAGGCGCAACACCACCTGATCCGGGGCGGATCGACCGATCCCGGATGACCACGCGGCATGACCCATGGTCGCGGCCAGGATCGTTTCGGGGGCCAACGCATCCTCGGCGCGGTGTTTGGATACGCGATGCGTGTTTATGACTGCTACCCTCACCACCCCGCGATCGCAGGCCCGGGCGACCGACGACGCCCCGCTGGTGGTGGTCAATATATTTTCGTATAGCTACTCGGGCAGCACGTGGGTGAACCTGCTTTTCGGTTCCCACCCCCAGGCGTTTAGCGTCGGGGAGATCGAACCGCTTTATGCCGATCAGCAGGCCCAGTGCATGGTCCACGGTGAGGGTTGTGACTTCTGGCCCCGCTTCGACCCCGGCAGCGGCGAGAACCTTTTTGTCCAGCTCGCCCGCCTCAGCGGCAAGCGGTACCTCGTCGTGACCAACCCCGGGTCCTCGTTGGCGGATCAGAAGGATGAACGGATCGCTTCGCGCTTCATCCACCTCGTGCGTGACGGACGGGCGGTGGTCGCCAGCGCCCGGCGGAAGATGCCCGGGCGTTCGGTGTACCGGGCGGCTAGGTCGTGGCGGAAAGGGATCTGCCGCGATCTTGCCGCTCTAGAGGAACACGCTAACGGTAAACAGGTCACCGTGATCTACGAAAAGCTCAAAGCTGATACGCAGGGCGAGTTGCGGCGCGTGTGCGAGGCGATCGGGCTGCCGTTTGATCCCGGGATGGTCGAGTATTGGCACCGGGACCACCACTTCCTCTGGGGCAACCACGGGACCCTGTTCGCGATGAGGAATAAACGCGAAGGGGGCGTCAAACCCGAGGTGATGCCCGCGACCACGCACGCCCCGAACGTGCAGTGGGACCTGGACCATTACCGCAAGACCGATCCCGGTTCGTTCGTGGACGAGCGGTGGAAGCGGGAACTCAACGCCCGGCAGCTGGCGGTCTTTGGGCTGGTCGCGGGCCGGCTCAACCGCCGGTTCGGGTATCCCCCTACGTTCCATCGCGGTGATCCCGGTCCCGGATGAATCGCGAGGCGATTCTTGTACTCGGCACGGTGATTCTTGGGGCAAGGGGTCTCCAACCCTGGTATTTCGATACGCGATGCGGTTAGAACCATTCCGCTGTATGATGCCCAGCCGTCAAGATGAATACCCGCAACTTCTGCATCATCGCGCACATCGACCACGGCAAGAGCACGCTCGCGGATCGGATGCTCCAAGCCACCGGGGCGATCAGCGACCGGGAGATGCGCGACCAGCTGCTCGACGGGATGGACCTGGAGCGTGAACGGGGGATCACGATCAAGGCCTCGGCGGTGAGCGTGCGTTACAAGCACAACGGCCAGGACTTCCTGCTGAATTTCATCGATACCCCCGGGCACGTCGATTTCCATTACGAGGTCAACCGCGCCCTGACCGCCTGCGAAGGGGCAATCTTAGTCGTCGACGCGACCCAGGGCGTGGAGGCCCAGACCGTCGCCAACGCTTACGCGGCGGTCGAAGCGGATCTGGAGATCATCCCCGTCATCAACAAGATCGACCTGCCGTCGGCGCGGCCCGAGGAGATCGCGATGCAGGTCGAGCAGGTGCTGGGCCTGGCTGCGGAGGATTGCCTGTACTGCTCGGCGAAGTCGGGCGTGGGGGTGGATGAATTGCTAGCCGCGATCTGCGACCGGCTGCCGGGCCCCGTGGGCGACCCCGAAGCCAAGACCCAGGCGCTGATCTTCGATAGCGAGTACGACGACTACCGCGGGGTGATCGTGTACTTCCGTGTCTTTAACGGCAAGCTCACAGCGGGGGACAAGATCCGCATGATGCGCACCGGGCGGACCTACACGATCACCGAGCTGGGCAAGTTCACCCCGAAGATGACCGCGATGAAGCAGCCCCTGGCCGCGGGCGAGGTCGGGTACTTTGTCGCTTCGATTAAGACCCTAGAGGACGTGCACATCGGCGATACGATCACCCTCGACCTCTACCCCGCCGATAAACCCTTGCCGGGCTATCAACCCCCGCAACAGATGGTGTTTTGCGATTTTTATCCGGCTGGGGACACGCAATTCGATGAACTTCGCGACGCAATCGATCGGCTGCACATCAACGACGCCAGCTTCACCTTCGCGCCTCAGACCAGCGATGCGTTAGGGTTCGGGTTCCGGTGCGGGTTCCTGGGGATGCTGCATATGGACATTATCCAGGAGCGGCTCGAGCGCGAGGGTAAGGTCCAGATCGTCCAGACCGCCCCGACCGTGACGTACGAGATCGCCCTCAACAACGGCGAAGTTCAGCAGATCACCAACCCCGCGGACCTGCCCGATATGTCGCTGGTCAAGGAGATCCGCGAGCCGATCGTCAGCGTCGAGATCATCACCCCCAACGACGCGATCGGGGACCTGATGCGGTTGTGCGAGACGCGACGCGGGATCTATAAGAAGCAGCAGTACCTCTCCGACACCCGCCAGATCCTCGACTATGAGCTGCCCCTGGCCGAGATCATTTACGACTTCTACGACAAGCTCAAGTCGATCACGCGCGGCTACGGGACGATGGACTACACCGTCCTGGGCTTCCGGGCGGACCGCCTAGACAAGGTCGACATCCTCATCAACGGCAGCCGGGTCGACGCCCTGTCTATGATCGCCCACCGCGACAAGGCTGAGCTGCGCGGCCGGGCGCTGCTGATGCGGCTCAAGAAAGTGATCGATAAGCACATGTTCGAGATCCCGCTCCAAGCGGCGATCGGCGGCAAGATCATCGCTCGAGAAACGATCAAATCGATGCGTAAAAACGTGACCGCCAAGTGCTACGGCGGCGACGTGACCCGCAAGCGCAAGCTTCTAGAAAAACAAAAAGAGGGCAAGAAGCGCATGAAACGCATCGGCACCGTTGACATCCCTCAAGAAGCGTTCATGGCGGTATTGGAGACCGGGGAGTGATCCTGTGGGTCCCATCCAAACAGCATCTTGACTAAGTGTTGTCTAATTGTGCCGTTACGGGCCGCCACGATTCGTGACGCCACCGGTATGGAGGCGTCATTGGGCAAACAGGGCTTCGACGAATCCTTCGGGGTCGAACGGTTCAACATCGTCGGGGGTCTCTCCGACCCCAATGAACTTGACCGGGATATTGAGCTGTTCACGGATCGCTACGACCATGCCCCCCTTGGCGGTGCCATCAAGCTTAGCCAAGAATAAGCCGGTCACGTCGATCGCCTCGGTGAACAGCTTAGCCTGCTGGATCGCGTTTTGGCCGATGGTCGCGTCTAAGACCAGAAGCACCTCGTGCGGGGCGCCGGGGATCTTCTTGGCACACACGTTGCGGATCTTGGTCAGCTGGCGCATGAGGTGGCCCTGGGTGTGCAAACGGCCAGCGGTGTCGACCAGCAGGACGTCAACGCCCCTTGCTAGGGCGGCTTCACAGGCGTCGAACGCGACCGCGGCTGGGTCGCCGCCTTGTTGGCCCTTGATGACCGACACATCTAAACGGCCCGACCAGATTTCTAATTGTTCGACCGCCGCGGCCCGGAACGTGTCACAGGCGGCGAGCATGACCGATCGCCCCTCGTCGCGCAGGCTCTTGGCGATCTTGGCGATGCTCGTCGTCTTGCCGGCGCCGTTGATCCCCGCAATCAGGATCACGGTCGGTCCCTGATCAGCGGGTGCCCAACGCAGCTGCCGATCCGACACTGGCCAAAAGGCGATGAACTGGGTTTTGAGGTATTCAAGTGCTTGGTCGCCTGAATCAAGTTCGCCGTTCTGCCACGCCTCGCGGATCCGGCGGACCATCTCGACGCTGGTCGCGACGCCGATATCAGCCTGGATCATCTTAACTTCCAGCTCTTGGAGCAGCTCAGCACTAAGCCGCTTGCCGGTAAGGATCGACCTGACCTGGTTGACGAACCCGCTTCGGGTTTTGGTCAGCCCGGCTCGGATTTTATTAAACGCGGATTTAAATATACCCATCGCGAATCGATGCCCATCCCAGGATTCAATAAAAAATAATTTTAGGCTCGGGCTGGTCGGCACGTTGAGAACAATTCCAAGCCCAGCGGAACTCTAAATCGAAGCCATTCGGATCCTGAAAGCAGTCATATAAAATATAATATACTGATATATATAGTTTTAGTCGCGGCGTGGCAGTGAAGCCACAATACAATTCAAATTAGATAAACGTTGAAAAAAAGTCTCAGTGTATGATGTATCCAATCAACGCACGTGGCCCAAATACGAAATTTCCCATTCTTCCACCTCTCTATAACGTCCTATCATAAACAATATTACGTATGCCTCGGTTTTATTCGATATCAGTGGCACAAACGTTGCATAGCATATCTTCGATTCTGCTATTGCAGAACATCATAGCGGAGGTTACGAAAAAGAGAGAGCGATGATCCTGCCAAGGGATTGTTGAGGGGAGAGAATTCCTAGTACGAATTTGTTGTTTGGCGTACGGGGCTCTCCGGAGCAGTGTGTTATGTTAAGGCGTGCATATTACTTGTCCATCTTGCCCCTGCTAGCGGCATCAAGCATCGCGGCCGCGGGGCACAACACGGTAATCACCGTCACTCGTGACACGGTACGCAAGCCGCAGGTCACTTCGCACGCGCTCAGCTCCAACGGCTCCGGGTTGGTCACGGTCACGCAGCGTGACACGGTCGCGCCGGCAGCGGTTGTTAAGGCGACGCTTAGCCGTCAGCCCGTGCACCCGCACCTTGTCGAGGTTCAAGTCGGGCATACGACGATTTTTCTAGATCCATCGACCGATCCGACCCGTCAGCACCGTTACGCTCATATGACGCAACCAAACTACCTCACCGCGGCGTTGCAACGGCACGAAGCCATAACCCGAGGGAAGGTGACGTCGACTTATGGCCGGGTCTATCGAGCCAATAAGCACCGGATGGTTTATCCGAGAATGATTTTCTTGCCCAGGCCCCAGCTGGGTAAACCCGCTCCCCGCGTTACGCCCAAAGGCGCGCCGATGCCGAATATCCCCCAGAAACCAAAGAGGGAGGAAGCCAGGCCACGCAAGCTCGTAGCCAGCACCCATTAATCGATCAATAGTTAGCCTACTTAATTTGTCAGCCCTGATTGAGCGCGACCCGTTGTAACCCCTGCACGGGTCGTGCCATTTTATGCGCATCGTCCACTGTCGCCCTATTCCCCCCTATTCAATGACTGCGTCGCAGGGTCGTTGGGCCTCGTAGAAAATCGTGCCCCCCTCCTCAAAGATCGTGTGGTAATTTCATCCGGCGTTGTCCTAGAGCGTTTTGCGTCAATAATCGCCATATCCGCAAGAGGTGAAGTAGTTTTGGCACTCGGTGGGCGTGACGTCTGTCAGGGCATCGGCGATGGCGTCTTGGAGCGTGCCGAAGGTCTTGGCGGCGACGCGGCGTAGCCACGCCTTGACCTTGCTCCACAGCTTCTCGATCGGGTTCAGGTCCGGGCTGTACGGGGGCAGGTACCCCAGGTCGGCGTCGACGGCCTCGATCGCTTCGCGCACCGCGGCGGCTTGGTGACTCGAGAGATTGTCCATCACGACCACGTCACCCGGGCGCAACGACGGGGCCAAGAACTGCTGGGTGTAGGCCAGGAACGTCGCCGAGTTCATCGGGCCATCGACCACGACCGTCGCACCTTGGATCACCCCGTCGAGCCGGATCGCGCTGAGCATCGTGAGCGTCTTCCAGCGGCCGTGCGGGGTGCGGTCCACGCAACGCTGCCCGATCGGCGACCAGCCATACAGCCGGGTCATATCCGTCTTGGCCCCAGATTCGTCGAGGAAAACCAGATGGGCCGGGTCCACGAACCGCCGGGCGATCGTGAAGTTATGGCGGCGTTGGGCCACGTCGGGGCGATCTTGCTCGGCGGCGATCAGCGACTTCTTTTGAGCGACAGCCCCAGCCGCTTCAACGCCCGGCACACCGTCGATTCCACGACGCCCAGGTTCAGCATCGCCCTCAACTGCTTGGCCGTGATCCCCGGCTTGGCCGCCACCGCCTCACGCATCCGTTGCTCATCGGCCGCCGTAAGCTTGACCGACCCCTTGGGCCCCGGCACCCCCGGCGTCAACACGCCCCGGCGGTGCCGATCACACCAGTCGCGAACCGTCGACCTCGCCACCCGAAACTGTCGTGATACCCCCGTGATCGTCTGACCCGACTCGGCGGCCCATACCACCCGCTTACGTAGATCCATCGAATACGCCATGACCTTGGCCTCCTTGCCAGAAATCTCTCTTATCGGCCAGCGGCGATTAATTACGCCAAGCGCTCTAATAGAGCTACTGATGAGGGGGGCTCTGTCCAACGCAATCCCCAGCTGCGGGCTGGCAGCCCGCAGTTATACGCATCGCGTATCAAAATACCGCGTCGGTGACCCATCTGACCCCGGAAATGATCGTGCCGCGTACAAGAGTCACGCCGTCATTTCATCCGGGATGGGTATAAAGCCGCGTGGGGAAGAAATCCCTCCTGACCGGTGTACGACCACCTCCCCGCATCGTAGTCCCCATGCATACCCGACCCATTCTCATATCCCTGCTCCAATGCCGCACGACACCCCTCCCGTCGAAAAGATACGCGCTGGCCCACCCCCTTTGAGCTCAAAACGTTATCATGCCCCTATGACCACGAACACGTTGATGCACGAGAACATCCCAGCGATCCTTGAAGACCTCCAGGCGCGGATTTTAAACATCCGCGACTCTCTTTAACTGGGACCAGAAGACCGCTCGCCTCCAAGAGCTCGAGGCTAAGATGGGCGCGACCGATTTTTGGTCTGATCCTTCCCAAGCCAACGAAGTGGTCGCGGAGCTTAAACGCCTCAAAGCCCAGCTCGACCCGGTACGCGATCTAACCGCCAAGATCGAAGACGCCGCGGTGCTGTGGGAGATGGCCGCCGAAGCCGACGACCACGACTCCAAGCTCGAGGTCGACCGCCAGCTCGACCCCCTCGAAGCGGCGCTGACCCGTCTCGAGACCGCGTCCTTGTTGTCGGGCGACTACGACCACCGCAACTGCTACCTGTCGATCTACTCCCGCGAGGGCGGCACCGAAGCCCAGGACTGGACCGAGATGCTCTTGCGCATGTACCTGTGCTACTTCGAGTCCATGGGCTGGGACGTCTCGGAGATGGACAAGACCATCGGCGAAGAAGCTGGCCTCAAGGACGTGACGCTCTACGTCAAGGGCCCGATGGCGTACGGCTACCTCTCGGCTGAGCGCGGCACCCACCGCCTGGCACGGGTCTCGCCGTTCAACGCCCAAGGCAAGCGGCAGACCAGCTTCGCGGCCGTGGACGTGATCCCGGAGTTCGATGAAGAAGGGCAGCTCGAGATCGACGAAAACGAGCTGGAGATCACCCCGTTCGCCCGGTCATCGGGCCCGGGAGGCCAGAACGTCAACAAGCTCGCCACCGCGGTGCGCCTGGTCCACAAGCCCACCGGCATCACCGTGGTCTGCTCGGTCGAACGCAAGCTCGAGCAGAACAAAAAGCGGGCGATGTCGATCCTCAAAGGCAAGCTCGAGCTGCTCGAGGAGCAGAAACGGCAGGAAAAACTCAACTCCGCCACGGGTGGTAAGCTCGACATGGGCTGGGGCACCCAAATCCGCAGTTACGTGTTCTACGACAACCGGGTCAAGGACCACCGCACCGGCTACGAACAGGGCAACCCCCAACGTGTGCTCGACGGCGACCTCCAGGGCTTTATTGATGCCGAGCTCACCCGGCGGGCCAAGGAACGCGAAAGCATCACGAAGAACTAGGCCCGTGTTGCCCTCGATATCGCCGGCGGGGTGGTCTGCGTGAATCATACGCACCGCGTATATTTCTGATGCAGCGTAGGCGCTGTAAGGCTTTGTCATCTCTACACCCACATCCGCAGGACCCGACTCGACTTTAGTCAGGATTGGTATCACGCTGCAAGAAGGAATTCGATTATTTTTGTCTAATGAGGGAAAATGTATTGCAAAGCCAACACCGTATTGCTAAGATGCTGAAGTTCGTCGGATCAGGGCTATTGAGTTTTAGTGTGATTGGTGCTGATGATTTAGTCTTGCGCCGGTGATGGCTCCCAAAACACAAATAGGTTTTTGTGTTTTAAATTCCTCTATATTTGGCAGAAAGAGGAAATCGTTCAGTCTCATAAGTTTCGATACAGAAAAGGAGTTAGTGATGTTGCATTGTGTCAAAAAATGGTCTTCGATTACGAGTGCGGTGGTCGCCTTGGGCTTAACTTCGGGAACGATGGCGGATATTATTGATTTTGAATCCGGGTATTCCGATGGAGACACGGCGTCGTCAGTGCCAACGGCCACAAACACCGTGACCATAACAGGTGATGATCAGGGCACCCCTGTGACCCCGACGGTGATCGATAATACAGGGCCTCACGCGGGTTTTGTTAATGTACCTTTGGGTTCCCTCGGCCAATACATTTTAACGGATGAAGCGAACAATTCTTCTTTTTTAGTCGGGACAACGACATGGTCGCTTGCTTTCGACGTAGAGATTGTTGGCTTGAATATCGACGTGGTTGAATACAATGAGGTTGTCGCCGGTATAGACAACGACGTGACGATCACTGCTTATGGCGATGCCGCTCGTACGATCGTGGTCGATACGGATACCGTGTCATTTACCACGAGCGATGGCGTGACTAATCTTGCAGTCGCTGGTGACGAGACCAATCCAATCGTGCTCGTTGACTTGGAATTCACACGTCGGGACCGCGGGCTAGCACTGGACAATATCGATTTTACAACCTCCCCTACAGCCGCAATTCCAGAGCCAGCGTCGGCTACTCTGCTAGGTGGCATTGCTTTGGTGCTGTTATCTCACTCATGGCGTCGATCGGCCTGAGATAACTTTATTTGAAAACGGCACAGCTGAGCGCAGTTGTGTAGCGTGACAAAACGTTTCTTCTTGTTGCCTAGACAAGGCGGCGAGAAGGGACGTTTTGTCTTTTTTGGATATTGGAGATGATAAAAAAGTTAGCCATGAGCGATCGCTCCCCGCGTGGGATGAAAAGGGGTATGCCGTTCCATCGGTAGGATATGTGTGGGTCATCGCCGGACGAGGCCGTGTGGCTTGGGTGCTTGTGTTGAGCCCGCAAAAAAGTTTGGCCCGGATATCGCCACGCACCCCGGAGGGTTGCCCACGGTCGTGGTCATCGTTCGATGACCAAAGCCCAGCACGCGGAGCAGACTGTTTTTACGTTCGACACCCTTCGGCGAGGGCACCAACCTTTTTCTCAAGGAGGTGTCGCGATGGAACGGGTCGTAGCGTATGGCGCGGGGTTGGATGAAGGACTCGATCGCCGCGTGTGTCCGCCACGGAGAGCAGAGCCAGGCCCATGCGACGGCGACCGGTGTTCTTAAGCCGCGAGCCTCGCCGGTGTCTGTGAGCGAGCCTCATGGCTCAAGAACACCTGCGACCAAAGAATGTGATCCGTGATATGGAACCCCAAAGCCTCTACTTTTAGAGCGTATCCCGAAATGGTGTACGACGCCCCCAGCAAGCCGCGACCGTGAGGCAACGGGTTTCTCTTGATGTCGTACACGAAATCGGGAAACGCTCTAAGCGCTCAGACTTCGGGGGGGATTACAGGAGACTTCAAGGTGGTCGCCAGGACGCTCACGAGCAGCTTCAACGTCGGCTGGCCCAACTCGACCAACAGCTAGCCAAGCTCCGCGATCACCTGTTGGCTCTCGACCCGCAAATTGCTGAATCCTTCGGTTTCTATGAACAGGCTCAGCGGCTAACCGACGAACGGAAGGAGGTGGAAGCCCCGTTGAGTCGATCCGTCCCACAGATCGCTCTACCGGCCACCGATGAACTGCGTCGTCGGATCACTGCGGAGTTTGAGAACGTCCAGCGGGTATTCACGTCGGGGACGCCTGAGGAGCAACGCAGCTTTATCGACTGTTACGTCAAAAAGATAAAGGCCGATCCGGACCAGCAAACGGTCCACATCGGCCTTTACCCGACTCTGTTGAGTCAAAAAATAGCGGGGGTGGGATTCGAACCCACGACCTCCGGGTTATGAGCCCGACGAGCTACCAGACTGCTCTACCCCGCAATCTTATCGTTCTTAACGAAGAATACTAGAGTTGATAAACAGGGTCAAGCAGTCTGCCGCTTACTCGAGGGTCTTTCCAGGATGAACGCTTATGGCATGGGGTTGATCCAAATCATCTGTCTGCGACGAACCTCATCGTCTCTAATCATTGGGGATGGGAGATTGCAGGATTGATCCATCCAGTGATCTGCATCGGAATCGGGCTTATGGATTTACCCGAGAGGCGATCCCGCGTTGCTGAATCCAATGGCAATGGGTCGGCTGACTCATCGGTCCGACTCTGTTTGGGTATAGTCGCGCTGCGCTGAGCCGGTGAATGATTGACGCTGCGCCGTATTCAAAACCAACTCGGCTTCGAGCAGGCTATTATCAGAACCCAATAGCTGGGCTCTTAACAAACAACGTCGCGAAGGGACAGTTCGTTCTTCGAGTTGAAGGCGGAAACGATAGGTACGCGTGATCCGATCGTAGGTCCGTTTCTGGTCCTCGATGGAGGATACCGCGATCTGCCAAGCGTATAGCGTCTTGCCGATCGGCGATTCCGACGCCCGCTGCTGATCGATCAGCTGCAACCGAAACTCCCCTGCGCCCTTCACCGGATCGCCCATCTCATCGCTTAGTTCGATCATCGCGTCGAGGATGAGCCGGCCCTGGCCCTTCACGAATCGTGTCGCCGGGTATACACGCATCCGAATCGGACGGGGGGTCCATACCCGCGGTATGATTGAGCTTGTCTGAGACTGCGGGGGTGGGACCGCCACCACCGGGGGTCGCCCCTTAGATTCGCAGCCCAACGCCACGAGCAAAACCATCGCGGCCCAGCAGGCTTGAACACGCGTTACCATCCTAAGCAAGATAGACGATGATCTGCCCACTCGAAAGCCCTCAACCCCAATCCAATCGCGACCCGGTTGCCCAACTCGTCGTCAAGGATCAGGGTTATCCGATGCGAGACCTCCGGCGATAAATTCGGAGGCAAGGCCAGCTCCTTCAGATCGTGGGTCGTAACCCTGAGGTACTGCCCATACGCCGGGCGCTTTTGAGGGGGGCTCACCCTGGAAACCTCCCCGCCACGAACGCGAGTCCTGCCGCAATTTCATCCATGATGGGTATACTGAGGGTTTATCCGAAACGCCGATAGGAAGCGCTATGCCTAATCGAGACCAACCGGCACACGAAGAAACAGGCCACGCCGGCGAGGGTTCGCCCCCCCCGTCGGGCCCGCACCCGGGACAGGAATTGATCGCCGAGGTGCGCCGTTGTTATGAGCAGATGTGCGACCAGATCGGCGCGGTGGTGGTTGGCCAGCAGGGTGTGATCGACCAGCTGCTGATGTGCATGTTCTGCCGCGGCCACGCCCTGCTGGTGGGCGTGCCGGGGCTGGCTAAAACCTTGTTGATCTCGACGATCGCCCGGGCGCTGAACCTGGCGTTTAGCCGCATCCAGTTCACGCCCGATCTGATGCCCAGCGACATCACGGGCACCGAGGTCTTCGAGGAAGACCGGTCGACCGGCAAGCGGGAGCTGCGCTTTGTGAAGGGGCCGGTGTTCGGCAATGTCATCCTCGCTGACGAGATCAACCGCACCCCGCCCAAGACCCAGTCAGCCCTGCTCGAATCGATGCAGGAGCACCACGTGACGATCAGCGGCCAGCAGCACGCCTTACCCGAGCCGTTCTTCGTGCTCGCGACGCAGAACCCGATCGAGCAGGAGGGCACCTACCCCCTGCCCGAAGCCCAGCTGGATCGGTTCATGTTCATGATCCGCGTCCACTACCCCACTCAAGACGAGGAGCTGGAGGTGGTCAAGCGTACGACCGCCGGTCACGAGGCCGAGGTCCGTCAGGTCCTTGATGCGGCCGGGGTGCAGAAAATCCAGGGATGGGTCCGTGACGTGCCGGTCGCCGATCACGTGATCCGCTACACCCTTCGGCTGGTGCGGGCCACCCGTCGGCCGCAGCGGGGGACGCCTCACGAACAAGACCCCCGCCCCGAGTTCATCCGCCAGTACCTGTCCTGGGGTGCGGGGCCACGCGCAAGCCAGAACCTGATTTTAGCCGGCAAGGCCAGGGCGATCCTCCATGGCCGGGGCCACGTGACGATCGACGATATCCGCGCGGTGGCCCACCCGGTTCTCCGCCACCGGCTGATTACGAACTTCAGTGCCGAGGCGGACGGGGTGGGGCCCGATGACCTGATCGATCAGCTGCTCGAGACGATCCGCGACGCGGGGGTCGACCCGGTCACGCAGCAGCAGATGAACACCGTGTTTAAATAAGGTCAACAAAGATCAACACAACAGATGATTGATCCATCCTAGTGGAGAAATAGCCTCGTGATGGGTTGACGCGGCACGGCCGTTCTCGGGGCCCAAAGCATCGCCGACCCGGGGCCTTGAGACACAAAGCGTCTGTAGAGAACACCCCAGCCACGAAGGGTTGACCCCGCGTGGCTGGGTCAAATGAACGCCGGGGGGCGTCGATCGCGGTATCGCAGCATAGAACGGATGAGCAAACCGGCCCCCAAGCCCGCCGCCCTAGAAGCCCCGGACGTGGACGAGATGTCGTACTGGCATCGATCCCAACAACCTCTGGCGGCGTTGGTGTTCCTGCTGCCGCTGATCGGGCTCTACGAGTTGGGGCTGTGGTTGTTCGGGACCGA
This sequence comes from Phycisphaeraceae bacterium, assembly GCA_965224205.1. Taxonomy (GTDB): domain Bacteria; phylum Planctomycetota; class Phycisphaerae; order Phycisphaerales; family Phycisphaeraceae; genus CBDCYN01. Next base: position 131,387 of record CBDCYN010000011.1, on the reverse strand, counting down.
TGAGGTCCGCGGGATCAGCCGTGACATCCACGCCCGGTCGTTGCTGTTCCAGTTCTTCGATTGGTTCGGGATCAACGGGTACTACCTGCCGGGGCTGATCGTCATCACGGTGCTGCTATCGTGGCACTGGGTGCGCGACGATCCGTGGCGGGTCGAGCCGGGGCTGTACGGGTCGATGTGGGTCGAATCGTTGGCCTGGGCGGTGCCGCTGTTCGTGTTCGCGTTGATCCTGTTCCGGTCCCCGCAGCTGTCTCAAGCGGTGGGATCCCTCGGAGATGACGGCCCTCAGCAGGTCAGTCATCTGAGCCTCCACGCGCAGCTGGTGTTTAGCGTGGGAGCGGGGATCTATGAAGAGCTATTGTTTCGGTTGATCGGGATCGCGGTGCTGCACCTGCTGTTCGTTGACGTTCTTTCGCTCAAGCCGACCGCCGGTGCGGTGATCGCGATCGGTCTGTCCTCGGTTGCATTCGCGGTTTATCACTTTTCGAGTCACAACCCGTTTGAGCTGGGCAAGTGCTTGTTTTACGCCGCGGCGGGGGTGTATTTTGCCGCGGTGTATCTGCTACGGGGCTTCGGTATCGCGGTGGGCACCCACGCGATCTATGACGTGATGGTCGTGCTGCTGTGACCGCTAGGTGGCCGCTGTCGCGGCGACCTAGCCCGGTGTTGAGGACAGGGCACCCGTGATCAACGATCCGGTTGGCCGACGATCACAAAATCGGTCAGCCCGGCTCGACGCACGACCTCGATCAGACGGATCAGGGCCGGGCCACGGTCGGTGGTGCCTTCTTCTTGCATCGCTAGGTAGAGGGTGGCCGTATCCGGCTGATCCGCTAACGCCTTGAGTTCACGTTCAAGGTCACCGAGGGTGATGGGCTGACGATTGAAGTACAGCCGACCCTGATCGTCGAGGGTGATCGCGTGGACCGCGGGTTGCGTCGCCCGCTCGCCGCTGCCAAGGGTGGTCAGCGAAACGGGTAAGATTTGGGCGTGGACCATCACCATGAGGCTATAGATGAAGAACGTTAGCAGCAGGAAGATCACGTCGATGAGGGGGATCATCTCGACGCGGGGCGATAGATCGGTTCGGCGGATCGTCCGCATGGGTCTTGTACCGGCCTGGGATGGAACGACGGCACGACCATTGTACGCGGTGAGGGCGTTATCTTCTTTTTTTAGGTGGGGGTGGGATTAGTGTGATTCCTCGCCCCAGGTCTGGCGGAGGTAATCTTGGCGGCCCGAGCCCTTCTTGTAAGACTGGTACCGCAGCGGGCACTTGACGTAATACTTCTGGTGGTTTTCCTCGGCGGGATAGAACGTAGAGGCGGGGGTAATCTCGGTGGCGATGGGCCTATCGAATCGGCCCGATTGTTCGAGCTTGGCCTTGGACTCTAGAGCCGCCCGCTTCTGCTCGTCGGTATGGTAAAAGATCGCGGTGCGGTACTGGTTGCCGTAATCGGCGAACTGCTGATTGAGCGTGGTCGGGTCGATGTTGCGCCAGAAGACGTCCAGCAGCTGGTCGTACGTGACCTGATCGGGGTCGTAGTAGATCTGCACGGCTTCGGCGTGGCCGGTGGTCCCGGAGCAGACCTGTTCGTATGTCGGGTTTTCGGTGCGGCCGCCGGTATAGCCGACCGTGGTGGCCGCCACGCCCGGCAGCTGGTCGTACGGCGGTTGCATGCACCAGAAGCACCCCCCGCCGAACGTGGCCACCGACAGCCCGGAAAGATCAACCGGCTGGGTGGTCGCCGCCGCGGCGGGCGGGGTTGAACTGTCTTGGCCGTTGCAGCTGACATTCATGAGGGCTAGCACCCCTAGACAAATCGTCCGCACAAGGATCGCAGCCACGGTGTTCGTTCCTTATTCTTGTACTCGACCCGAACCCGATCAAGCGGTCACCGCGCACAAAGCCTCTTCTTGTTCTTGATCCTGAACCTGTTCGACCTCTTGGCACAGGTCCGCGATCGAGTCGACCACGAGGTCGGGCTGATAGGCAAATCGGTGCAGGTCTTCCCGCTTCGTCCCACCCGACAAGACCAAGACGGTGCGGTAGCCCATCTGCACCCCGCCGAGGATGTCGGTCTCCATGGTGTCGCCGACGATGGTGACCTCGGCGGTGCGCAGGTCCAGCTCCTTGCGGGCCATGCGCATCATCACGGGGCTAGGCTTGCCGACGCTGAACGCCTGGGTGCCGGTGGCCTTCTCGAGCATCGCCACGATCGCCCCGCACCCGGGCCGGGGGCCGTACTCCGTGGGGCAGTTGGGGTCGAGGTTCGTGGCGATCAGCTTGGCGCCGTTTTCGATCATGCGCACCGCTTTTTCAACCATCTCAAACGTGACGGTGCGGCCCTCGCCGACCACGACGTAATCCGGGTCGTGGTCCACGATGGCGTAGCGGTTCGAATTCAGCGCGCTAAGCAGACCGCCTTCACCGATGACGAACGCGGTGCCCTCGGGTTTCTGGTGGGCCAGGAACCGGGCCGTGGCCATGGCGCATGTAAAAATGTGCCGCTGTTCAGCATCGATCCCCATGCGTTGGAGCTTCATGGCCACGTCGCGGCGGGTCCGCTGGCTGTTGTTGGTTAAAAATAAAAAATCAATGTCACGGTCTCGCAGCGTACGGATAAACCGGTCAGCACCAGGGATGAGCTGACTGCCACGATAAATGACACCGTCCATGTCTATAAGATAGCCTTGTTTCATTACTTATTACTTTCGACCCGTATAGTTAGGTTGAGATTTCGATACGATAAAGATTGGATGACGCTTTCAACGAGCGTATGTCGCTGGCCTTAGAGACGATTCTCTTGGAGCAAGCGGGGCAATATATCTCCTGGGCAATATCGGCGCATAGACTCCACCTCTTTACTGTCGTTCAAATCATAGCGGCTGACCATACTTCAGTCTACGAGATCTCGGTGAGCAGGGTTCAGATCGTTTGAGGGCGTAAAGCTCAGTATTACGCATGGTGACGATTCTGCCGCCTGCGGATCGACAATATTACGGCCTATCTCGCCATTTACCCACCTCTGGCACGGCTGGGTCTTCGACCACACGACGAATTCAGTCGGCGTGGCTTGTTGTTTCAAAACAACATCCTGCATATCCGCACGCGGGAACCAATCATCGTGGACATCCCATATTCAGACGTAAATTTCTTTAAATATTAATCTTATGATTTTAAAATCGAGTTTGGCACGGCCCTGGAACGGTCATTGAATATCCTCTTTACGTCATGCAAACAAGGGGAAACAAAATGACCAAGGCCATCGAAAACATCACCTCCGGGAAGTTCGCCAGCTCCAAGAAGGTTTCACTGCTGACCGTCCTGGTCTTCCTGGCTCTGTGCTAGATTTTCAGAATAAGAACGCTCGGTCACCCCAGCGAGACTCGGTGACAAACGAAGCGATACAAGACTTTTCGTGACTTGATAGGTTGGTTTAGGTCGGTTTCTTCGCATGACAACAGCACCACGGATGGTGACGATTCTCCCGCCCGCGGATCGACAATTTCATAGCCCGCTTGGCCATTAATCCCCCATTGGCACGCCGGGCTCATTGACCACACGACGGCTTAAGTCGCCGGGCGTTGTTGTTTTGGTGCAACATCCTGCATATCCCCATGCGCGGCTTACCCATGGCCGGCACGCGGTTATTCAACATAAATTGCTTAATAAAAATAGTTTATGTTTTTCAAGCTGAGTTTGGCACGGCCCTGGAACGGTCATTGAATATCCCCTTTACGTCATGCAAACAAGGGGAAACAAAATGATCAAGGCCTTCGAAAGCATCACCACCGGAAAGTTCGCCAGCTCCAAGAAAGTTTCTCTGCTGACCGTCCTGGTCTTCCTGGCCCTGTGCTAGAATCGCCGACTGAAAGATTAGCCGCAAGGGCCACCCTAGATCTTTTCTCGCACCCGCGATGCACCCGCCTGAACGTGTGGGCCACCTAAAAATACCCGCCGCCAAGCCCAATGGTCACCAACGCCGATCCTGTGGAACACCATGGGAGTCTTTTCGAGGCCCCGTGTATTCATCCACGTTCTTTAGAATAGGTAGCCGGTCGTGTTCGCCAGCGCCAGGGCCATGCCTTCGCCCAACACCACCAGCACCGTCGCGACGTAAAGGATCCCGGTCGCGGACTGGTTCGCCCGTCGCTTGACGCAGTCGTAGATCATGGCCACGAACAATGCCGGCACCACCAGCCCCACCAGCCAACGGGCGGTGATCATCACCGTATCCCAAACCCGGCTACCACGTCCGCTGGTGAAATTCTCAGCCGTGAGATACGGCCACAGAGACCAAACCCCGCTGCCCAATACCCGCAACGCCATCAACGCCCCAAGCAGCACCACCAGGCGCCGCAACGGCGCTTGGGTCATCTGCCCACCCGCGGTGAGGTAAGCGTGACCCAGCAGCATCGTCATCAAGAACCCGCCCAGCAAACCCTGCGAAACCAACACCATCCATGCAATACTCAATACCCGCTGCCCGCTGTAAGGATCAGCTGCTTGTTCATCGAAGGGCAAACCGCCCGTCGCACCCAACGTGGCCGTCAGCCGCATCGCCACATACAGCGCAGCCAGCCCATATCCCCAAGCGGCAGCGAGCCGCTGGGCGCTACCCCGGCCTCGTTGAACCGTGATCAACTGAACAACAAACGCGAGCGTGGTCAACGCCAGCATAAACTGCATCCACCGATCCCCCGCTTCGCTAGAAGTCCAACCCGCCACCCCCCACACCACAGTGAGCAACGCAACCGAGATCAGCCCCCCCAGCCGAAGCCACCCCAGCGTCACCTGTTTAGGATCGCTAACGGCCTGGACAAGACCGATCCCCCCAACGATCATCACCAGCAAGCAACTGACCATGCGCATAGTGTAATGCGCCCCACCGGTTCGAGCTGTGATGACAGGCGCTGATCTCGATCACGAAAACCCGCCCGATCCCCCCCCAGTCGCCGGCTTCCCCGGGGAGCATTCACTTTGCGAGAACTGTGGATACCCCCTGCGGGGCTGCCGCGTCGACCAGCGATGCCCCGAATGCGGGCGTTCCATCGGCGAATCGGACCCCACCCACCGGTGCGGGCTGCCATGGCAGGCCAGGATCGGTCTCCTGCCGTGGCTTGAAACCTTGCAGATGATCGTGTTCCGCCCCCGTGATAGCTTCCGGTTGTTGCGGGTGGACCGGCCAGACCGCAACCAAAATCGATCCGACCGATTATTCATGATTACCATCGCGGCCGGGATCGGGCTGTTGTGGACGGTGACCTGGCGGCTGGCGGGGCTGGGCCTGGTGTGGCAGTGGGGCCTGCTGGTGGCAGGGATGGTAATCATGATGACGTACGTCGAGGTCATCGGCGTCGCGTATTTCAGCAAGAAGCGGGGCTGGCGGGTCCCGCTGGCTTTGGCGGAGCGTGTGGGCTGTTATTGCGTGGTAGGGTGGGTGCCGGCGGTGGTCATCTTTGAGGCCGTGTATCTCTTAGATCAAACCGGCACCTTGGCCCGGTACTGGCCCGCCGGCTGGGGCCCCTGGGACCTGCGGACCCGATTGTTCGTGCTTGCCCTGGTCTGGGGTGGCAGCATCATGAGTTTTGAGTACCTCGTGTGGCTAGGGATACGAAAAGTTAAGTACGCCAATTACACCGACAGGCCATCCACCGATATCACGGGCGAGTGTGGTCAACAGGATTTTAAGAGGTGATCGGTCTCGACAACCCCGGGTCTAGCCTGAGGTTTGACGCACCACGCCACCACCGTGATAATGCCTCGGCTTCGTCATCGGTCTCGATGGACGATACTACTTATAGAGGCATCGCGGCGAGCCGAGCGAGTCAAGATCGTCGATAACAGCACCACAAGTCAGGAGCCAAGGGCCATGGCCAACGAGGACACCCAAGAGAAAGATCAAACCGAGCGCCCCCAGCAGACCGTCACGGTCGAGGACGTCGGCCCGGCCCGCAAGCGGCTGCGGATCGAGGTGCCCCAGGACCGTATCACGGAGAAAGTCTCCTCGAGCTTCGACCGTCTCAAAACCGACGCGGTCGTGCCAGGGTTCCGCCGCGGGCGCGTGCCGATGCGGCTATTGGAAAAACGATTCGCCTCCTCGGTCCGTGACGACGTGCGCATGCAGCTGATCACAGAATCCTACAGCCAGGCGATCGAGGACCAGAGCCTCGACGTCGTCGGCGAGCCCGAGGTCAAGGACCTTGCCGAGATCAAGCTGCCCGACGACGGGGCCCTGACGTTCGAGGTCGAGGTCGAGGTCTCCCCCGAGGTCACCCTCCCGGACCTGACCGGGATCGAGGTCGAAAAACCCGAAGCCGAGGTCACCGACGAAGACATCGACAACGAAATCGAACGACAACAGAAGCGCATGGGCAAGATCAACACGATCGAAGCACCCGACGCCCAGGTCGAAGCGGACCAAGTCGTCACGGCCCAGCTGCGCATCCTCGCCGGGCAGGACGCCGACGATGACGCCGAGGTGATCGATGAGCAGCCCGAGGTCACCGTCCTCGTTGCGGGCGAGAAAGGCGAGTTCAAGGGACAGGTCGCTGGGATCCTGATCGACGATCTGGGCAAGCAGCTCATCGGCCAGAAAATCGGTCAGACCATCACCATCTCCATGACCGGGCCGCCCAGCCATGAAAACGAAAAGATCAAAGACCAGCCGATCACCCTCAAGCTTACGATCAACTCGATCAAGGAGCTCGAGCTGTGCCCGGTCGACGATGTCGTCAATATTTGGGGGCTCGAAACGGTCGACGAGCTGCGGGACAAGCTGCGCGAGATCCTCTCCGAACGCGCCAAACAGCAGCAGACCGCGGCGATGCACCAGCAGGTCCGTGATTACCTCATGAAAAACGTCGACCTCGAACTGCCCGAAGGGTTGACCACGATCCAGACCGCTCGCATCCTGCGTCGCCAAGCCATGGAGCTGGCCTACCAGGGCATGGAACGCCACGAGATCGAACAGAAACTCGCCGAGCTACGGCTGGGGTCCGAAAGCCAAGCCCGCAGCGAGCTCAAGAAGTTTTTCATCATCGACAAAGCCGCCAAAGAACTCGATGTCGACGTCACCGAAGCCGAACTCAACGGCCGGATCGCCTTCATCGCGATGCAGCAGGGCCGTCGCCCCGAGAAGCTGCGTCAAGACATGCGTCGCAACGGCGAGATCGAAGCGCTCTACATCATGATCCGCGAGCAGAAAACACTCAGCAAAATCCTCGACGACGCCAAGATCTCCAGCGAAGAAGGCGACACCCCAACCACCCCCGAAACAGAACCCCAAGAGCCCGAAACACCCGACACCCAGACCCCAGAAACCTAGACACAAGAAGCGGCCTAATCTTTCGAGCGTTGGAGCGTTTTGGTCACGGATGTCTCACCCGCGTCTGCTCGCCCACCCGCTCAAACCCGCCGCTTGAGTAGCGGGTTCCGTATAGAAGCCGTGATACGCTGTTGAAGAAAACGCTCTATCGCCCCGTCATGGACGGACAGCCAAATCAAACGAGTCTCATCACGTTCCCGTTCGTTCATAAGTCTCTGCCAAGCCACGCAGACAGACAGCCAACGCCTCGGTGATCGCTGCCGACTTCACCCGCCAATCCCAATTGCCCGTGGGCGTCCCCGGTCGGTTCATCCGGTACCGGCTGCCCAACCCCACAAAATCCTGCATCGGCACGATCACCACGTCGGCGTGGGATTGATACAGCAGCCGGATCAGGTCCCAATGGATCTCGCGGCCATCGGTGCCGGTATAGCGGATGACGCGTTGGCGGGTCGTCAACCCATCGCTACCCCGGTCGCGGCGGCCGGCCGATCGCAGTGACCGGAACCAGCCAATGGTCGTGTCGTTATCGTGTGTCCCGGTATACGCGGCACACCGTTTGGGGTAGTTGTGGGGTTGATCATACCGCCCGCCTTCTCCGAACCCGTGCTGGAGGATCCGCATCCCCAAGAACCCAACCTGGTCACGCAGCTGGATCGCCCCCGGCGTTACCGCCCCGAGGTCCTCGGCGATCACCGGTAATGGACCGAGCTTGTCTTGAACCACGGTGAATAACTCTTCACCAGGGCTGGAGGACCACCGGCCATGCCGGGCCGTCGGGGCATCAGCCTCCACCGCCCAGCAGCGATGAAACCCCAAGAAATGATCGATCCGCACCGCGTCGAACATGCCAAGCATGTGCTTGAACCGAGCTAACCACCACCCGAAACCGGTCGTTCGATGCTGCGCCCACCGGTAAAGGGGGTGACCCCACTTCTGGCCCGTGGCGATAAACGGATCAGGCGGAGCACCCGATACCACCTTCGGCCGGCCATCGAGATCGACCCGGAACAGCCGCCGCTGGGACCACACGTCGCAGCTATCAAGGCCCACGAACATCGGGATATCCCCGATCAGCCCCACGCCGTGCGCGTTGGCGAACTGTTTGAATTCCCTCCACTGGTGAAAGAACACGTACTGGACAAACCGCTCGTAATCGATCTGATCTTTCAACGCCGCGCGTGCTTCGTTTAGTGTGCCGGCTCGTCGCCGGCGGCTGCCTTGGTCCCATACGGTCCACACGGCGCCCTGGTGGGCAAGCTTCAAAGCCCGGTACAGCGTGTAATCCTCTAGCCAATCCTCGTGCTCAGCGACAAAACGCTCAAAAGCCGATCGCCCCCGCCGCACCGCCTTGAAGCGGTCATGCGCTTTCCGCAATGACTTTTCGTAGTAACGCGTCACCGCGGGGTAGCACACCCGCCCCAGCGAGACACCGCGAGGGCTTGTCAGGTCACCGCGATCCAGCAGCCCTTTCTGCACAAGCCGATCGAGGTCGATCAGCAGCGGGTTGCCCGCGAACGCGGACGGGGCGCTATACGGCGAATCTCCCGGCCCGGCCGGGTGGATCGGCAGCACCTGCCACCACCGCTGACCTGATCGAGACAGAAAGCTGACGAACTGTTCCGAAGCCCTCCCGATCGTCCCTATCCCGTAGCCCCCCGGCAGGCTCGTGAGGTGCAACAGAACGCCACACGATCGGCTTAGCAGTGACAATGAAGAGCCCATGGACGCATCTTATACCCATCCTGGATGAAATTGCGACACGATCCACGTACGCGGCAGATCACTTTTCGGGTTGCGACGCGTACCTGCCGCGGTATTTTTGATACACGACGCGTACATGACACCACGGTCCGTGGCCTTGTCGAGAAAATCGGTATGGAAAGTCAGTCGGGCGTCTGATCGGTCTCGACCAGCTTTAACGCCGCGGAGTTGATGCAGTGGCGCTGCCCGGTCGGTTGCGGACCATCGTTGAATACGTGCCCCAAGTGAGCGCCGCAGCGGCTGCACAGCACCTCGGTGCGGACCATGCCGTGCGAGTTGTCGGTCTCGGTGGCCACCGCCTGAGAGTCGACCGGTCCCCAAAAGCTGGGCCAGCCGGTGCCCGAATCGAACTTGGTCTTCGAGCTATAAAGCTTTTGTTCACACGCGACGCAGTGATACATCCCCGGGGTCTTGGTGTCCCAGTATTCGCCGGTGAATGCCCGTTCGGTGCCTTTCTCACGGGTGATCCGGTACTGCTCAGGGGTGAGCTGCTTCCTCCACTGCTCGTCGGTCTTATGGACGGTATTGGGGTCCATCTTTGGGTCCTTTTTCTGTTCCCCGTGGGTGCTGGTCGTGCCTTCGATGGCCGCTTGCTGTTGAGGATAAGTGGATCCTTCACCCCCGCAACCCCATAGAGCCACGACGGTCGTGAACGCCAAGGCCGTATCCCACGCCATCCACCGCATGAACCGGTCCTCTACCCATCTCCCCTCTGGATCCGTATGAATACACGTATCACGTCTCAAGACTCCGCGTCAGAAACGCTTCTGCTTGAGAAAATTGTCCCCCCACGGACCCAAATTGTAAATCGGCGATCATGTCGGACCTGTTTCCGGAAAAAATAACTGTCGCTATCGGATCGATCGGGGCAAGGTCGGTCGGGCTTGAGTTAGTGCGGCAACGGGAACTCTTTGCACAGGTCAACGACTTCCTCTCGGACGCTGCGCGCGGTCGCGTTGTCGCCCTTGCCGGTCAAGACCCGGTCGATCCAGTCGGCGATCTGTGCCATGTGGGGTTCTTTGAGCCCGCGGGTGGTCGTGGCCGGGGTGCCCAGCCGCAGGCCGCTGGTGACGCGCGGCGGGCGAGGGTCTTGAGGGATGCCGTTCTTGTTGGTGATGATCGCGGCCGATTCGAGCCATTTTTCAGCGTCGGCTCCGGTGAGGTCCGCGTCCTTGGGCTGGAGGTCGACGAGCATCAGGTGGTTGTCGGTTCCGCCGCTGGTGAGGCGGTAGCCCTTGTCGGTCAGTGCCGCGGCCAGGGCCTTGGCGTTGGCGACGACCTGCTGGGCGTACTGCTTGAACGCGGGCTGCAATGCTTCATGAAACGCGACAGCCTTGGCGGCGATCACGTGCATCAGCGGGCCGCCCTGGGTGCCGGGGAAGACCGCCCGGTTGATCTTTTTGGCGATCTCTTCGTCGTTGGTCATGATCATCCCCCCACGCGGGCCGCGCAGGGTCTTGTGTGTTGTGGTGGTGACGATGTGGCAGTGCGGGAACGGGGAGGGGTGGGCCCCAGTGGCGACCAGCCCGGCGATGTGGGCGATGTCGGCCATGAGCAGGGCGCCGCATTCATCAGCAATCTTGCGGAACCGTTCGAAATCGATCACGCGCGGATAGGCTGAGTACCCGCAGAGGATCATCTTCGGCTTGTGTTCGAGGCAGACCTGCCGTGCCGCGTCGTAATCGATCTGCTCATAGTTCGGGTCGTCTCGGTCATAGATCAGCGGGTAGTGGACCGGCTTGTAGTACTTACCGGAGATGTTGATCTTCATCCCGTGGCTGAGGTGCCCGCCGTCTGCCAAGACGAGGCTGGCGAACGTGTCACCGGGGTTGACCAGGGCGAAGAACACCGCGGCGTTGGCCTGGGCCCCGGAGTGGGGCTGGACATTGACAAACGAGCAGCCGAACAGCTTCTTGGCACGGTCGCGGGCCAGGTCCTCGACCCCATCGACGAACTGACAGCCGCCGTAGTACCGGGCCCCGGGGTACCCTTCGGCGTACTTGTTGGTTAGGCACGTACCCATCGCAGCCATGACCGAGGCGCTGGCGTGGTTTTCACTGGCGATCAGCTCGAGCGTGTGCTCCTGTCGCTCCTGCTCGGCGCGGATCATCCGCCACACCTCGGGATCGGCGTCGGCGAGGACGGATCGGTCCGGGATCGTCGCGGTGGTTTGTTCTAGATCACTGATGCTCATGAGCGGATCTCCCATTTTCGGTAATTAAGGTACTTCTATTATGACCTAATTCTCGCCAATACGCACCGCAGAGACCCCTGCAAAATCCATCTCGAGCAGTGTGATACAGGTGCTTGCAGCTCAGCAATCCGGGGTTTGGGATCGTCGGCGGTTTTTTTCAGAGGTCTCGATACACCCTATTGCCGTGTCCTTCTCTAACGGAGCTGACCAGACGGTCCGCGGAAACATTTCCACTTCACCGCCCCGTCGTACCCGATCATGACCTCGACCATCCCCACCCGGGCCGTCGCCAAGCGACGGATCGACCCGCGTTTGAGCCAAGGCTGCCACGGGTCACGCTCAAGCCGTTGCGGCCCGCTTGATTGAAGCACCAAGGCGGGCGAAACCGACTCCAACCACTGTGAGGACCCCTTCACAAACCCCCCGTGGTGGGGTAGGTCGCAGATGTCCGCTGATAACCCGCCCGCCTCTTTGAGCAACGCCTCGATCGCTTGAGTCTGGATATCCCCGCCCAACAGCAGCCGCCGCCCCGATGCACGGATCGACACCACCAACGACGCGTTGTTGGCCTGCTTGGTTTCATACCCCGCTGGCGGCCACAGGGCCTCGATCACCCCGCACCCATGTTTCTCGACAAACCCCCTACCGATCGCCTCAACCGCTACGCCCTTTTCCATTAACTTATCCATGAGAAAAGCAACCGGCCCGTCGGGGCGACCGATCGCTTCGTCGGCCATCTGGTGAGACACGAGCACGCGGCCCACCGCCACCCCTTCAACCACAGCCAGAGCGCCGTTGTAGTGATCCAGGTCCGCGTGTGACACAATCAACGTATCGATGGAACGTATCCCCAGGTGACGAAGCGCCGGCACGATGGTCTTGGCTCCCACATCAAAAAAGCCCTGAGAACCACAGTCATACATCAGCGTGTGTCCTGGTCCTCGTATCTCTTGGGCGACCACCTCACGAGGGGTACGATTCCGAACGACATCACCATGCCCGGACCGTGGACCGTCCCCCATGGCACCGATCCTCACCACGTAACACGACCCATCCCCGACCGCGAACATATTCAGCTTTAAGGCAGCCGCGCCTCGGGGTTCGACGCCCCACCCCGCCAGCGGCGCCACCGGGTTCGATCCAATCAGCCACAACCCGCACACCCCCAAGGACATCCCCATCGCTAGGGGCCGGCGTGTGAACCATCCCCCCAACGCCGCGACGACGACCCCCAACGAAGCCACCGTCCACGCCAGGGTCGGCGGTCGCGACAGCTCGACCACCGCCGCCGGCCACGTCGCCGCGTGTCGGACCAGGGCGATCATCGAATCAGCCGCGAACTCTAACGGCCCGGCCAGCACCAGTCCTAACGACGGTAATATCAGCCCTACCAAAATCTTTAGATACCCCAGCCCCATCACCGCGATCACCCAAGGAAAAGCCAAAAGCGACAGCACCAAGGCCAACGGGCTCACCCACCCGAAGTGGAACGCGACCAACGGCATCGCCGTCGCGAACGCCACCAGATGAGCCGCCACCAAATTCACCGCCGCACGGACGACCTTCACCCGCAGACGATCTGCGTCTAGGATCACCGGTGGATCGGGCCATAGCCGGTGGCTGACCGGTTGGGTTAACACCAGCAACGCCAGCACCACCCCAAAGCTCAGCTGGAACCCCGCGGTGAACAGCTCCGCGGGTTGCCAGATCACCAGGGCGACCGCCGCCAAAGCCATCAGGTCCAGGGTCCGGATCGGCCGGCCGGCCGCGTAGCCGATACAAAGAAACCCGGCCATGACCCCGGCACGAATAACCGGCACTTTCAGCGGGACCGCCAACAGATACGCCCCCAGCGTCAATAGAACCAACACCGCTGCCTGTTGGGGCGTCAGCAACGCCGCCCGCCCCAACAGCCACATCAGGCCCAACAGGATCCCAAGGTGCGCCCCACTGATCGACAGCAAGTGCGCCAAACCCACGCGCCGGAAACCCGTCTCGAGGTCTCCGATCGGGCCGCTTCGCCGCCCTAATAGGAGCCTGTCCAGGAATCCCACCCGGATCGGATCGTAAGCAAGGCCGACATGTAATGACTCGGTAACCGCACCGGCGACCCATCGACGCAACATCCGTATCGGGTAACCCCAAACCGCTCTCCCCACCGGCTGCCAGTTTCGACGCGTCGGCACCCGGACCGTGCCGCTAACGCCCCGACGCGCCATGTAGCCGTTGAAGTCATATCCCCCTGGATTCAACGGATCCCGAAGCGGTCCCAGCCAGCCCGTGACACGGATCCGATCCCCGATGTTGATCCGATGATCCTCTTGGACAAAGTAAATCAGCACCCGGCCGCTAGCGGATTGATCGACGCGGTCGACCACCATGGATTCCACGCGCAGCACAAACGATAGCGACGCCGGTCGATACCCGAACCGCCCAAACTCACCCCTCGGCCCATCCCGTGGATTCAAAGGCCCCTCCACCACGCCCGTGATCAACGCCAGCTGAGGGGTCTTGGTGATGTGTCCCGCGATGTCATCGTCAGCGACGCGATGAATCGATAGATCCGTCCACGCCCCTGATACCGTAATCGCGGTGATCACGCCCCAGCATCGAGCCGCCCGCCACCGGCCACGTGTCAGCTGCCAAACCATCGGGATCGCTGACGCTGACGCGATCGTCAACCACACGTCAGCCCACCCCCTCCCCAGCCAGCCCAGCCACGCCCCCGCCAGCCAGCACACCGCCAGCCGAACCATCGGGCTGTTCGCGGGGGTCGCCCGGCCCACGGGCAGCGGCGGCTCGACAGCCATGGCGTGCTTTCTCCTACCCCCTGCCGATGGAACGACGCGTCGCGTATGAAATTACCGCGTCGGTGACACCCTAGACCGCAGACATTCCTACGACGTGCGTAAGAAGGATGTCATCAGCCAAGTATCTATAGGCGTTTGGCTAGGTCACGCTGATCGTTGGCTGCGTGAACTGCCCGCTCATCGCGTGGACGCTGATCTGCCCCGCCAATTGCTTCACGACCGCTGTCAACGCGGCGGTTAGCTGGTCGTCTTGGGTGAAATTCGCGGTGGGGTCTCCGGCATCGCTGTTGGCCCGTAGGGCCATGTTGATCGGCACGGTGCCCAGGAAGGGCACACCCATTTGCAGAGCCATGGCCTGCGCACCACCGCGGCCAAAAATATCGTATTCCTTCCCGTCGTCACCGATAAAGTAGCTCATGTTCTCCACGACCCCGAGTACCGCGATATCGAGCTGGCGGAACATCCCGATCGCCCGACGTGCATCGTCCTGAGCGACCTTCTGCGGGGTGCACACCACCACCGCCCCGGTCAGCGGCAGCAGCTGGGCCATGGTCAACGGCACGTCCCCGGTCCCTGGTGGCAGATCGATGAACAGGTAGTCCAGGGCGCCCCAATCGGTCTGCGTGGCCAGCTGCCGGAACGCCCCGTGGGCCATCGGGCCGCGCCAGATCAGCGGTTTGTCGGGCTCGACCAGGCGACCGATCGTCATCGCCCGGATCCCGTGGACCTCGAACGGTACGATCATGTTGCCCCCAGTGGTTTGCGGCGACAAGCGGTCGAGGCCCAGCAACGTCGGCAGCGATGGGCCATAGATGTCCCCGTCCATCAGCCCCACCGCCGCTCCCGATCGAGCCAAACCGACCGCGAGGTTGACCGCGACGGTGCTCTTGCCCACCCCCCCCTTGCCGGCGCCCACCGCCACGACGTGTTTGACCCGCGGCAAAGGGTTATTCGCCCCGGCCCGCTGTTGGGGGCTGGCCGCTGCGACGTCGGCGGTGAAATCCACGCTCACTTCTTGGACGCCGTCCAGCAGACCGATCGCGGCTTGAATATCGTGCTCGATCTTTTCTTTCAAGGGGCACGCGGGGGTGGTCAACTCCACGGTCACAGAGACGTTCCCTTCGCAGACCGCCACGTTCTTGACCATGTTGAGCGTCACCAGGTCGCGGTGAAGCTCTGGATCGTTGACCTTACGAAGCTGGTCTATGATTTGCTCTTTGGTGACAGCCATCCGCGTCAGCTCCTTGTCCGGTGGTAAGCGGGTACGTCGCAACGTCTTCCGAATATTATTGGATGCGATCATAGACCCTCTACCGCCTGTCGCCAATTAACGGGTACGAGTCGATATCAGATCCGTCCTTCATGTTGACGACAGGCATCCGTCTCATGTCACCCAAATATAATCTAAAGACTTTTTTTATATGTAGTTATCGCCCATCATCTATGTGATGGGGATTCATTTTGCGTCATCGGTCACGCCCCCCTCAACAGCGGCAGCATCAATGACGCGAACCCCAACGCAAAGAAGAACCCGCACAGGTCCGTGACGGTCGTGAGGATCGGGCCCGAGGCCAGGGCCGGGTCGACCTTAAAACTCTTGAGGATCAGCGGGATCGTGCCCCCGATCGACACGGCTACGACGCTGTTGATCGCTAGCGCCCCCCCGACAACCAGCCCCAGGTACGGGTTGCCCCGCATCGCCCACGCCGCCAGCCCCAGCAGCGCCCCGAGGACAACCCCGTTGATCAGCCCCACGGACACCTCCTTGACCATCACACGAAACAGCTCATAAGGTTTCACCAGCCCCAGCGACAGCTCGCGCATGCTCACCGCGAACGCCTGGCTGCCCGAGCAGCCGCTCATGTCCGAGAGGATCGGCAGGAAGATCATCAGCGCCGCGACCTCTGTAAGCGTGGGCAGAAAAAACGCGATCACACTCGCGGAGATGAAGTTGAGCCCGATGTTAGGACCCAGGAACGCCAGCCGCCGCAACGCCCGCGACCCCACCGGCATCGTGCGAATCTCCTCGCCGGCGATGATCCCCCCGATCCGCATCATCGCCTTGTCGGCCCGCTCGGCCTGGGCTTCTTCGACCGCGGCGCGGCGCACCACCCCGAGCATCTTCCCATGGGCGTCGACCACCGGGACCCCGAAGAAGTAGTGGCGATCGAAGAAATCCGCCAGCTGATCCAGGTCGGCCTCGACGGGCACGCTATGAGCATCGGTCCGCATCACCGACGTGATCATCACCGACCCCGGGGTCAACACCAGGTCGCGCAGGCGCAAGATCCCCACGAGCCGACCGGTGTCCTCGCTGACCACGTAGACGTACTGGACGTCGTACTCAGTGTACCGCTGGGTGTTGCTGCGCAGGTCGCGCAGCACGTCGTCGACGCGCAGCTGATCGGAATACGCCAGGTACTCGGTGATCATGATCCCGCCGGCGGTGTCCGGCCCGTATTGGGTAAGGCGGCGGATGTCCTCGGCTTCTTCCGGGGACATCTGCTCGAGGATCGCTTCGGCGTCGTCGGTGTGCAGCTCCGCGAGCAGGTCGGCCTGCTCGTCGCTGGCCATGTGGTCGACGATCCGGGCGGCCTCTTGGGCGGGCAGCTCCTCGATCAGGTCGGCGGCCTGGGTGTGGGACAGGGCTTCGACCAGGTCGGCGGCGACCTCGGCGGGTAGCAGCTGCAACAGGTTCTGCTGCTTATCGGCGTCCATGCGCGCCAGCGTGCGTGCGGTCTCCCCGGGCGGCAGGGACGCGACGAACGCCTGGAGCTGGGCCGCGTCACCGGCGTCGACGAGCTGCTCCATCTGCTCCCAGGTTTTGGTCTGGAGGGTTTCTTGTTCCATTCTCGATCCTGTGACCTTGGCGCCGACCTTGCGTGTGTGGGACGATCCTTACCGGCGTAAAAACTTAGGCTCTGTCGGAAAACTTTGATCGGGTGCCACGGGCTGCTTGTCCGCCAGTGCGAATACCTGTGTCGTTGGCGTCTGCACTGGCGGGCCAGCCGCCAGTGGCACACCCATGGACCTCCAAAACGAGTTTCCCGACAGGGCCTAGGAACCCGCTCCCTGACGGTCGCGGCTCGTTGCGGGCGTTCACGGATTCAACCCAATCCACAACCCAGTTCACCTCAGCATACCACGTCACTCTTGTGATCGTTGCCGTGTGTTTTCGACGAGTATGGGATCAACGCGTCAGTCATGCTGGGCGGGTGGCGACACCGGCAGGGCGACGACGAAGTCACTACCACGGCCGGGCTCGGCGTGGACGGTGAGGGTGCCGTCGTGTTCTTCGATGATCCGCCTCGCCGTGGGCAGGCCCAGGCCGGTGCCGCCGCGCTTCGTCGAAAAGTACGGCTGAAAGATCTTGTCCGCGGTTTCGACGGGGATCCCCGGGCCGGTATCGGTGACGTGGATGTGGATCTCATCTTGCCCCAGGGTCTTGACACGCTGCGTGCGGAGGATCAGCTCGTCGCTGCCGCCGGAGGGCTCGTCCGATTCCCGGGCGTCGGTCATCGCCTGGGTGGCGTTGATCAGCAGGTTCAATAGGGCCTGCTTCAGGAGGCTGACATCGACATGCGCCTGGGCCGGGTCGGCGGATAGCTGGGTGCGCAGGTGGACCGAAGCGGTGTGGGCCTGGGGGCTATAAAAATCTGCCAACTCGGCAACCAGGGCGTTGACGTCGGTGGGTTCGCGGTGGAGCTTGACCCGGCCGGCGTATTGGAGGAAGTCTTCGAGGATCTCGCGCAGGCGTCGTACTTCGTTGGCGAGGGTGGTGAACCGGGTCTGGATCCGACGGACCTGATCTTGGGCTAGCGGGCTCGTGCCGGGCTGAGCCACCCAGTCACCGAGGTCCTCTTGGAGCAGCTGGATGTTGAGCCCGACGGTCGAGAGGGGATTTTTGATCTCGTGGGCCAACCCGCCGGTGAGGCGGCCCAGCTCCGCGAGGCGTTCAGCGGCGCGGGCCCGCTGTTCCAAGCGACGGATACGCTTGATCTCATGGCGGACCACCACCACCGCCACAGGGATGGTTAACGCCAGACCGACGCCTAAACCCGCGAAGAACCAGGTCATCAGGACCGTGAAGATACCAGACGCGCCGCAGCGTGTAGCTTCATCCCTGCCCTTGGCTGCACCGGCGTTAGATGACTTTCATGGCGCGGCACGGTCGTACGTTTATTTTTCGACCGGGACGGACGCTTCGTCTTCTTCTTGCAGCGCCGCTTTGCGCGACAGCTTCACCCTGCCCTGCTCGTCGATCTGCAATACTTTGACGCGCACCTGCTGGCCCATCTTCACCACGTCGGTGACTTTCTCGACGTACCCGTCCGAAAGCTCGGAGATGTGGCACAAGCCGTCTTGGCCGGGGATGACCTCGATGAAGGCACCGAAGTCTTTGACGGAGGTGACGCGGCCGGTGTAAACCTGCCCGACTTTGACTTCGGCGCAGAGCCTCTCGACCTCTTCGAGGGCCTTCTCGGCCTTGCCGGCACCGGTGGCGGAGATCAGGACGGTGCCGTCGTCTTCGACCTCGATCGTGGCGCCGGTGGCTTCCTGGATGCCGCGGATGGTTTTGCCGCTGGGCCCGATGAGTCGGCCGATCTTGTCGGGGTGGATCGTGGTCGACAGCAACCGCGGGGCGTGCTTGCTGATGGTCTCGCGTGGCTTGGGCAGCTCGGCCTCGATCATCTCGATGATCTGGACCCGGTTCTTGCGGGCCAACTCGAACGTGTGCTTGATCTGGTCCATGTTCAGGCCACGGATCTTGAGGTCGAGCTGGATGCCGGTGATCCCGTCGCGGGTGCCGGCAACCTTGAAATCCATATCGCCGAAGTGGTCTTCTTCGCCCTGGATGTCGGTGAGGTAGAGATCCTGACCCGCGGGGTCGTTGGGGTCTTTAGAGATCATCCCGATACTGATCCCCGCGACCGTCGCTCGGATCGGCACGCCGGCGTCGAGCAGGGCGAGGCTGCCGCCACAGACCGAAGCCATCGACGACGAGCCGTTCGACTCGAGGATATCGCTGACCAGCCGGACGGTGTACGGGAATTTGTCGACCGGGGGCAGCACCGGCTGGAGCGACTTCTCGGCGAGTTTGCCGTGACCGATATCGCGGCGGCTGGGGCCGGTGATCCGCTTGGCTTCACCGACCGAGAACGGGGGGAAGTTGTAGTGGAGGTAGAATTTTTCGGCGTATTCTTCACCTAAACCATCCACGATCTGCTCATCCTTGCCGGTGCCCAGTGTCGCGGTCACGAGGGCTTGGGTCTCGCCGCGGGTAAAGAGGCCGGATCCGTGCACCCTTGGCAAGATGGCTGTTTCACACGAGATCGGTCGTAGCTCATCGAACGACCGGCCGTCGGTGCGCCGACCGGTGCGGATCACCTTGCAAGTAATCTCTTCTTCCAGGTCGTGGATCGCCTGCTTGGCCTGGGAGACGTTGACCTCCCACTGCTTGAACTGGGTGAAGCTGGCGTTCTCATCGGGCTGGGGATACGCGGTGGTGAGGAAGTTTTCGATCGCGGCTGAGACGGCTTCCTGGCGTTCGAGCTTGTTGCCGTCCTTCGTCTTGGCCGCTTCGAGGGGGCCGGCGAGGTCTTGGTTGACGCGGTCGATGATCTCCTGAGCGGGGACGATGAGGTTCGTGACTTTCTCCTTGCCCACCTTCTGGACCAGCTCATCAAGCATATCGACGATCTGGAGGACCTGGGTGCGGCCGAACTCGATCGCCTCGAGCACGACGGATTCGGGCAGCTCCTGGGCGCCGACCTCGATCATGTTCAGGCCGTCTCGGTGGCCGCACAGGAGCATGTCCAGGTCACTGTACTCCACCTCCGCAGCGGTGGGCATGATCACAAACTTGCCGTCGACCCGGCCCACACGCACGTTCCCGACAGGGCCCTGGAACGGAACCGAGCTAAGCGACAAGGCGGCGGATGCAGCGATCCCCGCCAGCACATCAGGCTCGTTTTGCCCGTCGGCGGCCAAGACCCAGCACTGGATCTGCACCTCATCGAAAAAGCCCTTGGGGAATAGCGGGCGGATCGGGCGGTCGATGTTCCGCATCGTGAGGATCTCTTTCTGGTTGGGCGCCCCTTCCCGCTTGCGGAACCCGCCTGGGAACTTGCCGGCGGCGTTGAGTTTTTCGCGGTAGTCGACGGTCAGGGGGAAGAAGTCGATCCCCTCGCGCGGGTTCGACCGGACGGCTGTGCCTAAAACCACCGTTTCACCAAACTGAACGACTGCCGCCCCGTCGGCCTGCTTGGCTAGTTTCCCGGTTTCGATGCTCAGTGTCCGGCCCCCGAGGGTCATTTCAACGCGTGTGGCTGCCATTTTGTGATTCCTTACCTAAAAGTAGAACTATAGATGTACGGATAGACCCTCGATCCACCGCTAGATAACGCGGCTGACCCCTTCATGGTCGATCCATCTCCAAGTTCAGATCGTGTGCGGAAGCAGAAGCAGAGGACAGGAAGTCTAGCGAACCTTAACCGATCGATCGGTGGTCCCAGGCCGTCGAGTAGGCTTTCTGTCGTCTGCTGCTGGACTCCGGGAGGATCTGAACACGATTCCGCTTTAATGGCCAACGGCGACACCCGCCGTGGTATCCCTATTTATTTACGCAGGCCCAGCCGGGCGATTAATTGCTGGTAGGCTTGGTGGTTGGTTCGAGAAAGGTACCGCAGCAGGCGGTTCCTCTTGCTGACCATGGTCAGAAGCCCTCGCCGTGAGGCAAAATCGTGCTTGTGGGAGCGTAGGTGCTCGGTGAGGCCGGAGATGCGTTCGGTGAGCACCGCGACCTGGACCTCGGGCGAGCCAGAGTCTTTTTCATCGCGGCGGTAGTCTTGAACCAGCTCGGTCTTGCGTTCAGCGGTGATCGTCATATCCCAAGTGCCTTGCTATCGATGCCGGATACGGGCGCGGACACCCTGTGACGGCAGCATTGTTATGTTTATTCGGTCGACGCGATATTATGTCAATAATATCTGAGATATGCAATACCTACCCGCTGTGCAATAGAATCGGGGGCGTCCCGGGTCCGCCCGACCATAGCCCCTGGCTTTGCCGGGGGATGGCCCCGGTTGAGCCTGGCCCCATCGCGAACCCCCCGGCCAAGCCGGGGGCTTAGTCGCGCTTCAGCAGCCGTTCACGCTGGATCATCACCGACAGCGTGTGGACGATCAGGTCGATCTGTGGCTCGTCGAGGCGGTTGTAGAACGGCAGGGCGATCGTGCGTTGGCTCACCGACTCAGCCACCGGGAACGTGCCTTTTTTGTACCCGAACCGCTGGCGGTACAGCGGCTGGAGGTGGATGCACGGGAAGTAGTTGCCCACGCCGATCTCGTGGCGGCTCATGCCCGCGATGATCCGGTCGCGCTCGGTGTGACTATAAAGGTCACTTAGCCTTACGACGAACACGAACCAGCTCATGTCCCCGGCGATCTCGGGCCCGACCGTGGGCAGGATCAGGTCTTCCCAATCCAGTAGCCTCTGCATGTACATCCCCGCGACCTGGCGACGGGCCTCGAGGATCTGATCCAGCCGCTCCATCTGCGTCATCCCCAACGCGCAGGCGATCTCGCTTAGCCGGTAGTTGTACCCCAGGCCTTCGTGCTCGAGCCACGACCCGCGCGATGAGGACGCTAACGAGAGGTCGTCTTCATCGGTCTCGACGACCCGCCCCTGGTTGCGCAGCGACCGGCACGCCTTGGCCAATTGATCGTCGTCGGTGACGATCATGCCCCCCTCGCCGGTGGTGATCTGCTTGTTGGGGTAGAACCCGAACACCGCGGCGCGGCCAAACGACCCCACCGGCTGGCCAGCGCACCGGCCGCCCAGGGCCTCGCAGGCGTCTTCGATGAGCGTGATCTCGTGGGCCTGGGCGATCCGGGCTAGCCGGTCGATATGGGTCGGGTTGCCGAACACGTCGACCGCCAGGATCGCTTTGGTGCGGGCGGTGATCGCGGCTTCGACCCGGTCGGGGTCCATATTGAGGCTAACCGGGTCGATATCGACAAACACCGGGCTGGCCCCGACGAACAGGATGCTGTTGGCTGAGGCGATAAAACTAAACGGGGTGGTGATCACCTCATCGCCGGGGCCGATCCCCAGGCTCTGCAAGACCAGGTGCAGGCCGGCGGTGCCGCTGCTGACCGCAATCCCGTGGCGGCGGTTGGCGCGGTCGGCGACCATCTCTTCGAACCGTGCCTGTCTGGGGCCGATGCTCAGCCGCCCGCAACGCAGCACGTCCACCACCGCCTGGATCTCTGACTCCGTAATGTCGGGATGACTTAAGGGGATAACACTCATGTTATGGACGGATCGCCAATGGGTAATGAATCGCGCCGGTTACATCCGCTTGACAAGTCAAGGGTAACGGTTTGTGACAAATAATTCTGATCTACCCACCCAGGGCCCGCTCGATCGCCAACCCGGTGCGATCGGTCAGCCGCAGATAAGCCCACGCCGCTTGGATCCGCAGCGGGTCTTGCATCCCCCCGCCGCCTCGGACAATCAGCTTCAGATCCGCCTGCTGCTGGGCGCTGAGAGATTGCCCGGATTTGGCGGTCACCACCAGGGCCAGCTGGGCCGCGTCTGGGTCGGCGAACGGCCCCAGTGACTCGATCACGCGGTGTGGCTGGCTGTCCCTCGAGCTGCGCACCAAGCCGTACAGTACGCCCTGGATCAGCCGATCATCGGTCTGGGGTGATTGGAGGATCGGGCGTAGCTGCTCTACCGCCGCGTCCGGGTCGAGGTCACACAAACCTTCGGTCGCGGCGGCGACCTGGTTGAGCCACTGCGAGGCGGACTGCTTGCTTGGGTCCCGGGCGGTGATCAGCCCCGAGAGGATCACGCGGGCGTCTTCGGGCTGGCACCGGTTTTTCGCGAACGCGATCGCCCACGGGTTGATCGTCGGGTGGTTAAACGTGGTCAGCTGCCGCACCGCTTCGCCCACGCCCTCTCGGGACGCGATCGCCCGGCCCGCGTACCCGATCGAACGCAGCAGTGGGTCTTGTTCGTTCATCAGCGTCTCAAACAGGCCCGGGTTCTGCCACCGGGCGGTACGCAATGCGACGAGCGCTAGCCGCAGGCGGTGTGCCAGCAGCCCGCTGGGGTCCGTCGCGTCGGGCGGCGAATCGTACCACCGCTGCCACGCCCCGGGGGCACCGGGCCAATCGAACCGAAGCCCCGCCTGCAACGAAAGCATCTTGATCGCCTCGTTGACCGTCGGGGCGGTCATAAACCGACCGGCCCACGCCTCGGTCCGGGCCAGCTCGCTGCGGACCACGGTCGCTAACAGAAGCTGCAACACCGGGTCGTGAACGGGCGGGGGCAGGTGCTGGTCCAACGCGTTGAGTTGATCCACCGCCTGGGCGTCCCCCAGCTGAAGCTTGATGAGCGACACCAACGCCCGGCGGACCTCGAGCTCTAAACCCGTGACCTGGTCCACCGTCCATCGTTGCTTTTTTAACGCGATCATCGGGACCAAGACCAGGTGGTCTTCGACGGGCGCCGCGGCGATCTCGTCGAGCACCGCCGGCTCGACCGGCTGTTCCTCTTGGACCAGGTATAAAGCGGGCAGGAGCTTGACGCCGGGGTTGAGGTCGGGGTGGTGGAGAAAGGCACGCGCCTGATCGGTTCCCAGCAGATCCCCGTCGATCGCCGCGACCATCAGCTGGGCCTGGACCGCGGGGTTGTCGATCGCCAACACCCGGTCCACATCCAGGCGGTGCTGGGGGGCGTTCTGGGCGAGGCCGAGGATCCCGTGGACCTGCAACGCGGGCTGACCCGAATCCGCCCAAGACTTGAAGACCGGCACCAGTGCCGGGTCGTCCATCTGGCGTAGCGACCGCATCATCAGCACGTGGCCGCCGTCGCGACGCAGCCGGGTGCTGGAGCGCAACAACTGGATCGCCGACCGCATCGCGGGGTCGGCTTCCACATCACCCGGGTCCTGCGCGCGGGCAACGGATCCGGCTTGGGAAAAGATCACGACACCAAGGAGCAACCGCCAGAAGGTCGGCGATCGTGTATTCGTCGTCAAAGATAGCTTCATAAACCCATTCTAACCGCAATGCCCCTGCCGTATACACAATGACCCGGATGATCGAGGCGGGCGCTTAGAGACAGTGGGTGTGAGAAGAGAGTGTGCCACTGGCGGCTGGCCCGCCAGTGTGATGAGCAGAGGCTAAAACACTGGCTGACCAGCAGCCAGTGGCCTCCGATTTTGAGATCTAATTATGCTTCTCACACACTTTCTTAGCTGCGGGCTGGTAGCCCGCAGCTTGATCACCTTACCGATGCCGTTGGATGCTCTTTTTCCAGAGTTCCTCAAGGACGTCGATCTTCACGTCGCCGAAAACGATGTCGACCGCCTTCACCGGGTCGGTCCCTTTGCGCAGCTCCCAGAAGTAGTCCTTGTAGAAGCTGCGTAGCTGCTTTTCGAGTTTGCGGTCGCCGCTGCGGAAGTTCATCAGGAACGTGATGAACGAGTAGCTCTCGGCGTAGGCCGCCCGCTGGGTTTCGGGATCGCGGAAATCGCTGTGGTCGAGCTGGAATAGCCGGCTTAGCGGCATCAGCTTGTTGTTGAGAAGCAACTCGTGGGCGACCCGGGCCTGGTAGGCGTTGCGACGCAGCTTGGCTTTGCGGCCCTTGACGTTCGTGGGTGAGAACACCTCCGCGAAACCCTCGTTGTACCATAGCGGGGCGTTGGGGATGTAGAAGTCGAAGTACTGGTGCCAGCCCTCGTGGAACATCACTTTGTACGGGTCCATGTGCTGCGTGGCGGGCATCGCTTTGGTGTTGTACCCCACCAGCATCTTGGTCGACGGGGAGTAGTACGCCGCGGAGTTGACCAGCCCGCCGTTGTCGAAGTACTCGTTGCGGTCCTTCCAGAAGACGATCAGGCTCTTGTACGGGATCTTCTCTTCGAAGCCGAACATCGAATCATAGAGCTCGAAGATCGCGTCCATCAGTTTCGCGAGGTTCTTGGTCGTGCGTTGGTCTGCGCGCGAGAAGATGTGGTAGTGCTTGGTCTCGAGAACGATGGAATCAGGGAATTTTTCTTGTAGTTCTTTAATGTGTTTGGTGTTGGCCTGGCCCCGATCGCGAGGCAGGCCCATGTTTTCCAAGAACCGCTCGGCAGCTGACCGGTAGTCGTCGGACCGGGACCACTGGTCGACCAGGTGCCGGGTCGTGGCGATGTTGACGTCCAGCCAGCCCGAGCCACCGGTCTTGATCCGCGAGATCGACCCACGGGCCATGAGCAGCCAAAGCGAGTGCGGGTCTTTGTCTTCGAGCACCGCGCGGAGGTGCTCTTCGGGGGTGAGCTTCGGGTTAGAGGCTGTCTCTTCAGCGGCTTCGAGGGCTGAATTGCAACATGTGAACGCCAGTAAAGCGACGAGAACGGTTTGGATCCTGTGGCCACCGTCTTGCATGACAAGCACCTCCCGGATGGGCCGAGACCGATCTTCCTCGGCCGTGATCATGTAAAAGTATACGCATCGCGTATCAAAATACCGCGTCGCAGACCCATTTGACCCTGGGAATGGTCGTGCCGCGTACAAGAGTCACGCCGTCATTTGATCCGGGATGGGTATATGAGCCTCCACGCCCTTCGTGGTGGTTGTCCCCTCGAGCGGCAACCCCGCCGCAGCGCGTTCCAGCCTCACCGCGGCCGCAGCTTCCCTCGGGGTGCGGGAACGGGTCAGCAGACGTTGGGGTGATGATAGGCTTTATTACTGAAGCACGACAATCTCGACGCGGCGGCTCTTGGCTTTGCTCTGTCGCGGCGACCACTGCCCCAGCCCGACCGCCTCCATCTGGCTGGGGTCGACCCCGAGTTTTTGAAGGTACCGGTGGACCGTCGCCGCCCGCTGGAGGCTTAGCTCGAGGTTGTCAGCCCATTTGCTTTTTCGGATCGGGTCGGTATCGGTATAACCCTCGACCCGGACCGTCTTAGAGGCGTAGTCGGTCTTGATCACGTTGGCGATCTTGTCGAGTGTTTTCTGGGCACTGCCTTTAAGGTCTACCCGCCCCGGCGAGAACAGGACATCCCCCGGGACACGCACGGTGATCGCCTCGGCGGTCTGCTCGGTTTCGACGCCTTCGATCTCGCTAAACGCGGTATCCGCCATCACCGGGGGCGGCGGGGTCGCGACCGCCGCGGCCTGCTGATAGCCCTGAGCCTGGAGCCGATCGATCTGAGACCCTAGCCGGTCGCGGTCGGTCTCACACGCCTCGAGCGCTTGCTGCTGATGCGATAAGGCTTCTTGGAGCTCCTGGTTCTGGGTCCACAACGCGTCCCGCTCGCGCATCAGCTTCTCCTGGCAGCCCAGCTGCGACGCCAGCACCACCGCCAGGATCAGACCGCCGAGCCTCTGCATTCCCTTGCTCGCCATCGCTGTCACCTTTCTATGGATCGGGGAAGAAGCACTTTTCTTGTTGCCCTGTGTTGCTACTAAGGGAAGAACACGACTACAGAAAAAATATACCAAAAACCCGCTCGATCGGCCCGCGCAACGCCATCGCCACGACCGCCGCCCCCGCCAAGTACGGCCCGTACGGGATCACCCGCCCGGTCGCTTGGCTAACCCGGCTCATGACCATCATGCCCGCCGCGCTGGCCAAGCCGAAAAACGGGGCGACGAAGAACACCCACACCGCGTGCTGGGGCCCCACCACCGCGCCGATCGCCGCTAACAGGTGGACGTCGCCCAGCCCCATCGCTTCTTTCCCGAACGCTAACGTCCCGAGGATCCGCACCCCCCCAGATCACCCCACCCCCGACCAGGTACCCGATCACCACCCCACCCAGCACCCGCCACGGCAGGCTGTGGCCCCAGCGTCAACCCCCGCCGTGTTGAGGTGCCGGGCTGGCTGCGTACCCGCACACCGCCCCGACCACCGGTAACGCCACGAATAGACATTCCTTGAGCACCTCCCGCCTCGGGTCCGGGTACGACCCGATCACGTCGCCTGGCGTCCTCGGGCCCGCGGACCCTCCCGTATAGCAACCCTACGAAGAAGTAACCGACCGTCGCCCCGACGAATACGTAGGTCAGCAGCGACATCCCATCGTTCCCGTGCCCGGATTCAACGCCGACGCCCCACCACGACAGGTACCCCAGGACCGCCCCGACCAGCGGCAGGATCATCAGCAGACCCGCTAGCAGGCCATGGGTGTCCGCTTCGTCGTCGCTATCGGCGGCGGGTTCATGCCCCCCCTCGGGCGCCGTGGGATCGTGTTCTTCGTCGAAGCTGCGCGGCAAGACACCCAACCACAAGAGAACTAAACCCAGCATCAGCCCGCCGGCCCCGCCGATGGCCGCGCCTACCGCGTCGGGTTCCACAATCGTGACCGTGCTGCTCATCGCCGGCAACCAGATGCTAGCGACCGGTAGAACCAACATGGCCACCGCGGTGGTGAGGTGGGTGACCCCTAACGGGATGATGTAATACCGAGCGTCGATCGCGGTGGCCGCTACCAGCCCTGCTAACAAGGTCAGCTGCACCAGCAAGGCCGGCCAGGTCTCGGCCAACCCCCAGTATTGAAAACCCGACTGCCACTCGCTTCGGTAGTCCACCCAGTACATCCCCAGGAACAGCACGGCGCACAACGCCTCGATCAACGGGTACTGGACGCTGATCGAGGTCTTGCAGTACCGGCATCGGCCGCGCAGCCACAGCCAACCCAGCACCGGGACATTGTCATAAACCGCTAGCCCATGGCCGCAGCGCGGGCACCGCGAGCCGGGGTGGATCAGGCTCTGACCCTCGGGCAGTCGGTAGATCACCACGTTCAGGAAGCTACCGACACACGCCCCGTACACCCCCGACAGCGTCAACCAAAGCCAATCGTGCATGGATAATGAATCGGGGCTCGTGCGGGGAGCAGTCGAAATTTAGTGGACGACGCTGTCGCAACGGGACCCTGCATGCGGCGACTTTCCAAGCGGGGCGGTCTGCGCACCCTTCAACCCAAACGCATCATTTTCATCGACATCTTTATCTTTCAAAAAGTATTTCCCTGGACTGCTCATCTTTATAGCATGATTGGAAGCCCGGTCGAACAGCGAGCCGCGACCGTTTCAGCATTTTCAGGGTTGGTATAGATCCCACGGCACAGCCAGGCGTCACGAAGAACCCGCTTCCACACGGGCGCGGCTGGCTACGAACATCTACAGCAATCCAGAAAATGCTCTAAACAGCGGTTAACGCGATGTCAGCCGGGACACTTGTTTACGCGCATGGCTCGTGAGAATGGTTTCCAAACACGCTATAACAACCCCACCCTCATCTTGAGTTTTCCCCGCGCTGTCATGTTGGGAGTACCCGATCCTCAGCGTGTTAAACTGACACGAATATGAAAACGCGGGTCACTGGTCATATTTTCGCATCGAGTCACCTCGCTCGAATTTTCACTCATCCATGGATCGCGTCGTGGCTGTTTCTTGTCTTGCTGGCGACCGGTTGCTCCCAGCCGTTCCAGCCCACGCCCAACCCGTTCGAGATCGATGCCCGCGAGTACCGGCGGATGTACAACGCCGCGGTCCTGATCCTGCGAGAGCAGGGCTTTAGGCTCAACCGACAGGACTATCGCTTCGCGACCGTCTCGACCTATCCGTTGGCGTGCCCTACCCTTTTTGAACCCTGGCGGCCAACCAACACCACCGCCGGTCAGGCATTCGAGGCCACGATCAATCAGCAGCGGCGCATCGTGACGGTTCGGTGGGAGTCGATCCCGCGGGTCAACCCATCGTCGGATAACCCCACAACCTCAGACCCCGCCCCCCCAGAAAGAGCATACTTGATGCACGTCGAGGTCGTCGTCGAGCGACGCCAAGAACCCACCCGACACCTCAACGGCTCCACACAGGGTCACGCCGTCACGTCGTCACTAACGGGGGTACCCGTTGAATGGTTCGACCGCGGCATCACCGAAAGCGATTACTGGCAGCCGATCGGCACCGACCCGTACCTCGAGCAACGGCTGACCGCCGCGATTGTCCGCAAGTCTTTGGATCTTCAGCTACTCAAGACCACTCCACGCTCGGCCAACGATGTCCCTAAGGTGCCTTGACCCATGGCGTGGCATGCTTTTAGCAAATCGCTTAAGAAAAAATGTCACCTGGTAGGGTTGGGATAAGCACGCTGCTAGCGGGCGCACCCCACCAATGAAACATCGTGGGGCCTCGGGTAACTCGGGGCGTGGGGGCCCCGTCGTCGGTGGCCGTGGTGGGAGGCACTTCGTTTATCCCACCCTACGGTTTTCCCCAAACGGGGCACTAGGTTCGGGTTTTTCGCCTGCGGGGGGAGCGAAATGGGCCAAGAAATTATTGTGAATTCATAAATATTAATTGCTTGAGATTCATTTAAAGAGGCCGTCACGTTCATTGTGCCAAACGCTGCAGAACGATGAAAAAATCATGTGGATGGAATCCTAGTCTAAATACTGTTATAGTAGAGGTTTGTTTGGCTGTCTCCGGGTGATTGAACACATGAAGGGTTTGAGGAAAGCAAGTCATGACGTATCGCAAGCCATTTGTCGGCGGGAATTGGAAGATGAACCTGCACCGCGCCCAGGCGGCGGGGCTGGCCCGTGACCTCGTCGAGCGGTTCGGTGAGACCGATCGCGTTGACGTGGCGGTGTTCCCGGCTTTTCCTTATCTGTGTGAAGTCGCCGAAGCGCTTTCATCAGGGAACGCGGACGGGATCAAACTCGGGGCCCAGGATTTTTATTTTGAGCCAGACGGCGCCTACACCGGCGAGGTGAGCCTGGCGATGCTGCGGGACGTGGGGGCTAGCGTGGTGCTCGTGGGCCACAGTGAGCGGCGGCACGTGATCGGTGAGTCGGACGTTTTGATCAACCACAAGGTCCGGGCCGCGTTAGACGGAGGGTTCGAGGTCATCCTCTGCGTGGGCGAGAAGATCGATCAGCGTGAACGGGGTCAGACCGACGCGATCAACGCCGCTCAGGTATCGTACGGGCTAGCCGGGGTCGACCCGAAGCAGATGCCCAAGGTCACCATCGCCTACGAGCCGGTGTGGGCGATCGGCACCGGCAAGACTGCTCAACCCGCCGACGCGCAGCAAGCCCACCAGGCCATCCGCCAGACCCTCGCGGCGATGTTTGGCCAAGAGATCGCCGACGCCACCCGGATCCAATACGGCGGGTCGGTCAAGGCCTCGAACGCCGCCGAGCTGTTTGGCCAGCGTGACGTCGACGGCGGGTTGATCGGCGGCGCGTCGTTGAAAGCCGACGAATTCGTGTCGATCCTCGAAGCCGCCGCCGCGACGGTAACCGCAGCGGTGAGTTGAGGTCGACCCTAAGAGCGGCTGCGGAAGAAGGGGCGGATGAGTCAACGGATTGCGGTAGATATCAAAACAAATCCGGGTATTGATTTGAAGTGATGATGATTTGGAATCCCCTTCCCGTAAGGGTGATGCGTTAAGGAAACAGACATGCTGACCCTAGGCGTATGGTACGTGAATGTACTAGCGGTATTGTTCTTCTTCGTGTGTATTTTCATGATCCTGGTGATCCTCATCCAGCGGCCGCGCGGTGGGGGGCTGGCTGGGGCGTTCGGCGGGGTGGGTGGAGGATCCCAGGCGGTGTTCGGGGCCAAGACGGGTGATGTGCTCACCTGGTTCACGGTGGTCTGCTTCGCGGCGTTTTTGCTGCTGGCGATGGGGCTGACCTGGACGATCCAGTATGACCACAGCAGCTCCGCGCCCATGCTCGAGGCCGCCCCGCCGGCGGATACAACCACGCCGCAGCAAGAACCGGCTGACCCCGCCACGCAAGAACCAACGGGCGGGGATCCCACCCCCAGCGGTTCCGACCCAGGAAGCATGGCGCCGCCACAGGACGAGAATCCTGATACCGAACCCGGATCACCCGGGGTTGAGTTAGCGCCGGGTGACGACCCCGCCGCCGCGCAAGATGACGCTTTAGACAACCCGGAGACCCCGAACCCTTGATCTGTTCGATGACCGGTTATGGGGACGTGTCCACCCAGGTCGACGGGGTGCACTACACCGTCGAGCTACACAGCCTCAACAACCGGTTCTTTAAAGCCGTCCTGCGGTTACCGGAAGAACTCGCCGGCCTCGAAGCCGAGACCGAGCAGCAGCTGCGCAAGAAGCTCAACCGCGGGTCGATTATAGCGACCGTCCGGGTCCGCTTCCCCGATGCCCAGTCGGTTCACCGCGTCAACGACAACGCCCTACTAGCTTATATGGACCACCTCGAGACCCTGCATTCCAAGTTCTCGAACCCGGATCAGCGGATCAACATCGACCTTACGGCGCTGCTGGCCCTGCCGGGGGTGCTCCAGTCGGCCCAGGACGATCAGGCTTTTCTCGAAAAGGCCCAGCCGATTATCGGCCGATTGCTCGAGGAGGCCTGTGATAAGCTCACGGCGATGCGCCAAGCCGAGGGCCAGGCCATCGAAAAAGACCTCGCCCAACAACGCCAAATTATCAGACGGCGACTAAATGAGATCATCGAGCGTGCCCCGGCCGTGGTAGAAGACTATCATGTAAGGTTAAAGTCACGCATCGACGAACTGCTGGCGAGGGCTCAGCTGAAGGTCGAAGAAAAGGAACTGATCCACGAAGTGGCGGTATTTGCTGAAAAAGCCGATATTTCCGAAGAAGCGTCCCGGTTGGCCAGCCACCTGGACCACTTCGAGAAGGTGATCGCCGACTCGAACGGCCAGCCCGCCGGACGCACGCTCGACTTCCTGGCTCAGGAGATGCTGCGTGAGGCCAACACGATCGCCAGTAAATCGAACGACAGCCAGATCAGCCGCGCGATCGTGGAAGTTAAGGGGTCGATCGATCGGATCAAGGAGCAGGTGCAGAACGTTCAGTGAGGGGCAGGCACGGCGTCTGATACCACGCGAAGTATCGGGCCCACAAGATCTCGGATGCGATGTCCCCCGACGGACCGTGGGTGAACCATCGGGCGGTACGGTCGTCTCAGTCAAGGAAGACCCGCTGAGGCGAACAAGGCAAAGACCCTCCTTCGCCAACGATGAAAAGCGTTGGCGCCACGAGCATCCGCCCCGCGACAGTGTCTGAAGATTTATCATGACCAGCGTATCGCAACAGCAGGGAACCCCCCCAGCCGCGCCGGCGCCCGGCGAGGCCGCCTCGTCGGTCAGCTCGGGGACCGGGCGGATCAATCAGGTCAACCGTGAGCGGTTCGCGGCTGACGAGCTGGCGATCGTGCTTAGCCAT
This sequence comes from Phycisphaeraceae bacterium, assembly GCA_965224205.1. Lineage (GTDB taxonomy): Bacteria > Planctomycetota > Phycisphaerae > Phycisphaerales > Phycisphaeraceae > CBDCYN01. Next base: position 99,039 of record CBDCYN010000011.1, on the reverse strand, counting down.
TTTGACATCGGGATCATCGACGCGATCCAGATCTTCCCCCGTGGTTCGCGCAAGGCCCCGAAGCTGTTGCTGAAGTCAGACACCGGCCTGTACCTGCTTAAGCGACGCGCCCGCGGGAAAGACGACCCATTTAAGGTCGCGTTCTGCCACGAGCTTCAGCTGTACCTGTCGAGCCAGAAGTTCCCCCTGCCCCACCTCATAGGCACGCGCAAGGGCAACAACTCGATGCTCCAGTGGAAGGACCGCACGTACGAGCTGTTCGAGTACATCCGCGGGATGAACTACGACCAATCGCTCGAGGCCACCGGGGATTCGGGCCGGATCCTGGCGCTTTTCCATAAGTTGCTCAAGGACTACCAGTCCGGGTACGAGCCCCCCAACGGGTCGTACCACGCGTCGAACTGCGTCAACCGCTCGGTCGAGCTGATCCCCGAATCCCTGACCCGGGCCCAGTCCAACGGCCAGGGCGAGAACGCAGAAAGCCAGGTCGCCGGCACACTCGAATTCCTGCGGGATTCTTACTATGCGGCTGCCACGCGGGTCCAGGAGCTGGGGATATCCGATTGGCCCACCCAGATCGTCCACAGCGACTGGCACCCGGGCAACATGCTGTTCCGCGGCTCGCGCGTGGTGGCGGTGATCGACTACGACGCGGCGAGGATCCAGCAGCGCGTGCAGGATGTGGCCAACGGGGCGTTGCAGTTCTCGATCATCGGCGGCGGCGACGACCCGTCCCAGTGGCCCGATTACCTTGACGAATCCCGGTACCGCCGGTTCCTGATGGGCTACGACTCGGTCCCCAACTGCATGCTGGCCCGGTCCGAGCTGCGGGCCCTGCCATGGCTGATGACCGAGGCCCTGATCGCCGAGAGTGTGATCCCGATCGCGGCCACCGGGACCTTTGCGAATATGGACGGGGGAAGCTTCCTGAAAATGGTCGAACGCAAGGTCCGCTGGCTCCAAGAAAACGCCGACCGCCTGGCCAACATCTTAGACGACTGATCCGGTTCGACCCCGTCACGGACCGCTCATGACCTGTTCTCATTATTTTAGACCTACCCTGCTGCCCAACGCGGCCCACCTAGCGTTAGGGATCGTGTGGCTGGCCCTGTCGCAGCCGGTCGGGGCGCAGATCCCCGCCGGGGTGCTCGACGATCTGGCTAGCGACGATTACCGGGTCCGCCACAACGCCACCGGGCTGCTGCTGATCGACGATCAGCTCATCCTTCAGGACATCGCCGACCTCTACGCCCAGGCTCACACCCCCGAGCAGCGCCACCGCTTATTGATGGTCGCTCGTCACCACTTCATTCGCCAAGCGCGAGAAGCCGCCGAACCTCAAAAAGCGAAGGGATCGATCGGGATCACCCCGCGGGCGATGACCAGCCGGCAGCTGCCCGAGCTGGGCCGGCCCGCCATCCGGGTGATCGACACGTTCCCGGGGTTCCCCGGTTACGCGTATTTTCAACCGGGGGACCTGATCTTATCGGTGGACGATGAACCCATCCCTGACGCAGACCAAGCCGATCAACCCAGCCAACAGTTTATTGCCAAGATCCAAAGCTACGACGCGGGCGACGAGGTCCGTTTCGCGGTTTGGCGCAACGGAGAAACCCTGCTGCTGACCTTCCGCCTGGCCACGGTGGAGTTGCTCAGCCAGATGTACCAGGCGAGCAACCGGCAGCTGCGTCAGCCTTTTCTTAATCAGTGGCTGGCGTTCCGGGATAAAATGACCATACAGGCATCGATCGGTCGCCCACCCGCCCAGCCAAAGCCGGCGGGGTCGGACCCGACGACCTCCGCACCGAACGATTCTCAAACGATGCCCGATCCGGGGCGATGAGCGGAAAAGGTGTCTCGACGGATGGAGCCAGACCCATGACCCGACTTTTGCGACGCAAACCCATGCTACTTATCGGCCTCCTCGGCGTGGTCACGTTGTGGCCGGCCCTAGCCGGTGCTTGTCCCCGGTGCAGCGATGCGCTGCCGACGGGAACCGAACCCACCACAGCCGGCTCCGCTGCTACCGATGGCGGCGTGGAGGACCCAGTCGGATCGGTCGTACGCCGCGGGGGTGGGAATCTAGCGGCCGGTTTTTACTACTCGATCCTCTTCATGCTCGCGGTGCCGATGGCCCTAGCGGCGGGGCTGGGCGGGTTGCTGTACGTCGGGGTCCGCCACGCTCAGAAATCCTCGCCACTCACGCGTGCACAGGGGTGACCCTCCCCCGCCGTCGTCATGGCCCAGCGCGCAGCAACTTAGCCGCTTCTTCATACAACGGGCCGCGCGGCACGGCGATAAAATCGTGCGAGCCCACGGCTTCTTTGGCGTTGAGGTCCAATCGCTCGACCCTCATCCGCATCAGGCACCGGGGGATCGAAAAAAACCCGTAGTCGTACTCATCCAGCAGCTGGAACGTCTTGTGCTGCGAGGGGTGCGACTCGAAGTCGTTGCATTCAAAGACAATCGCTTCGGGCCGGATCTGCTCTAGCACGCCACGGGCGCCCTCGAGGACCTCGGGCTCAAAACCCTCGACGTCCATCTTGACGAACTGGATCTTCTCCACGCCGGCTTCCTCGAGCAGCGTCGATAGGGGGCGAACGGGGACGGAAACCGACTCGTGACCGGCCCGGTGGTTGGGCGCACGCAGCGATGCGGCGCCCTTGTTCTTTGGAGGCAGGGACAATTCCAGAACCTCTTCTTGTTGACCCAACGCGCACGGGTGGAGGGTCACGTTTGTAGCCCCGGACCGCTGGATCGATTGCTGCAAGAGATCGACGATATCCGGGTTGGGTTCAAAGGAGTGCACTTGGCCTTGGGGCCCGACGAGCCGGGACAGCAAGACCGTGACCAGCCCAAGGTTCGCGCCGATATCGAGGACGGTATCGCCCGGCCGGACCATCTGCTGGCAGATCCACGAGATCTTCCGGTCCAGGTCCCCCACGAAATACGCAGCCCGCCCAATGTAATCATTAAGCGGGACTAACAACTGCCCGCCCCGAACGCGGGTCCACACGACCTCGTCACATGAACCGGCCAGCCCGCGGACGAGCGACCCGTTGGCGAATGAGCCGCACCCGCTATAAAACGGGTACCGTCGGGTTAACGCGGCGACACATTTCTGTCGGGTCATTGCCATGCTTAAATAATCTACAAAACGAAATACTTGTCCCACGCGGATAAAAAGCGTACTCCGTGCACGCCAGGAATCTTCTAGTGGGGGTCGTGGCGTTTTGCAACCCCTGATCAGCCACATCGTACATCAAACGTGTCACATGCCGATACTGTATCGGTGTTTAAGCATGTGAACCTAAGACGGTTTGCGATCGTAATACCGTCGCGGACTTGCCCTTCGACGGATAAGGGTTGTTTCGGTCGAGGCAGCGGTCACGCCCAGCACGAACGCGTTGAAGAGGTATCTTGAGAACCGGGCAATAAAATTCTTAGGGTCCGCTGAATCCGCGGCGCGGTACAATAGTTTTGGTTGAGTATAGGATGTGGCTGCTGCTAACAAAATGTGACTTAGATTACCATTGGTGCAGACGGCTATGCGCCATGCTAAAAAACCGCTTTAATTCAAGGAGTTGATGCAAGCCATGACCACTCTGGGCTTTTTCATGTTCGATCCCGTGTACTTTCTTTACGTGGGCCCGGCGATCCTGCTGGCGATGTGGGCTCAGTTCAAGGTCAAATCCGCTTACGCGGCGGCGGGCAAGCACCCCGCTCGTAGCGGGTTGAGCGGCGCTCAGACCGCCTCGGCGATCTTAGGAGCGTTTGGGATCGATGACGTCAAGATCGAGCCGGTGCAGTCGTTCCTAGGCGACCACTACGACCCGCGTCACAAAGTGCTGCGGCTAAGCCCCGGGGTCTATCAGGGCCGGTCTCTGGCCTCGGTGGGGATCGCCGCTCACGAAGTCGGCCACGCGATCCAGCACGCCACGGGGTATATGCCCTTAGCGCTTCGCAACGGCCTGGTCCCGCTAGCCAGCCTCGGCAGCAACCTGTCGGTGCTGCTGGTGATCATCGGCTTGGTGCTTCAGGTCACGCAGATGGCGGTGGTGGGTCTGATCCTGTTCGGGGTGGTGGTCGTGTTCCAGCTAATCAACCTGCCGGTGGAGTTCAACGCATCGAGCCGGGCTCGGCAGATCCTGCTTAACCAAAACCTCGTGACCGCGGATGAAGACCGGGTGGTCGCCAAGGTACTCAACGCCGCGGCGATGACTTATGTGGCCGCGACCATCACCGCGGTCATGCAACTGCTCTATTACGCGTCCTTGGTCAGTGGCCGCAGCAACGATTAGTGTTGTTCCTGAGATCCCGGGGCGACCCTACCAAGGCGGGTACAGAGCCCTGCTCGGATCACCCCTGCTTCGGCGCCTGCCCACCGTTCTACCAGGGCCATTGGCAAGGGACGCTTTTTGAGGTACATTCGAGAGTCTGTGACAGACAGGTCGCTAGATATTCGCTCACGATTTAAGAGTCATTGCCATGTACGCCATTATCGAAGATAGCGGAACGCAGATCCGGGTTGAACAAGGGGACGTAATCAAGGTAGCGCTGCGGCAACTACCCGAGGGCGCCGAGACGGTGACGTTCGACAAGGTACTGATGGTCAGCGATCCACAGGACGAATCCAAGACACAGGTCGGCCTGCCTTTGATCGCCGGAGCAAAGGTGACCGCTAGCTTGTTGGCCCAGGAAAAGACCCCGCGTGTTCCGGTGGTAAAGTTTAAACGTCGCAAGAACTACGTCCGCCGCAAGGGGCATCGTCAAGACTATCTCAAGGTCAAGATCACCGCGATCGAAGCCTGATTACACAGAAAGCCCGCTACAAAGTGGCGGGCTGCCGGGATCACTAGTTTCGCCACATACTCAACAGGGGGCCTACACACATATCTCACCCCCGATAAGACTTCACCGCCGCAACCACCAGCACCCCCCAGCCCACAAGAAAGCTCACACCCCCAACCGGTGCAACCATCCCCAGCCACCGGGCTTCCGTCACGGCCAGCAGGTACAGGCTGCCGCTAAAAAAGAGGATCCCTACCAGAAACGCCGCTGCAGCGACCGTTGGTAACCCACCTGTGACCTTGTCACGGATCACCGCCGACAGGACGATCGCCAACGCATGGTACATGTGATACCGCACCCCGGTCTCGAAGACCTCTAACATCTCTGGTGTTAGGCGTTGGTCCAGCCCATGGGCCGCGAACGTACCGGCGATCACCGCCAAGAAACCCGCCCCCGCACCAACCCCTAGCCAGCAGCGATCCATCTACGTTTCTCCATCATTGAGCAAGGGGGTGGGATCAGCGTTCATGCGTCCCACGGCCGTTCCTAGAAATGCCGTTTCACATCAGTAAGACCCTGCCCGTTGGCCGCGACTAAACCGCTACAAGCGGCCATGTTTCGGGAACAAGGGGCATCGCCTAGAAAGCACTCCCCCTAACCCCGTGCACGTGGCCCCTGCCCTTCGCGGGGTCAACTCGACACCTGCCACCACAGCACCCGGGCCATGGCCATGACTCGGTCGTTGAACTGGCTCATGATGATCAGGGCAAACGCGGTCCAGCTCAGTGCCAGCCACAGCCGGTGCATCCCGCGGCAGCACGACGCCAGAATCGTCAGCAGCGGCCCGCCGATGATCAGCGCCGTGAACGGGTAGAACGTCGGCTGGTGCATCCACGCCCAGATCAACTCAATGAACGCCACACGCGGCGGCGTCCAAGTCGGCGTCACCCACAGGGTCAATAGCATCGCTGCCTGAAGCAGGATGACCGCATTCGTGAACCGCGACGCGATATACCTACCTACGCGCGACTTCTCACTAGCGGATCGGTTGGCCATATGCATGCAGCGACTCTAACACACGGTCTTTTGGACACGGGGTACCTCACCGGAGCGATCGCTGGACCAAATAGAGCCGCCATAACCGTCCTTTCTGGTCAGGTTTTTCTCGTCCGGGGAGGACCGTATCTAGGAATATTATACCCCGGTCCAGGATCAAAAGTGGCACCACCCATGACACGACACGGAAACTTCCGGGGTCAAAGCCGCCCCGACGTATCACTGGATATGCGATGCGTACACAGGACGGTTGAGGAGACGAATTTGGTGCATGACATGGCGGTGTGAAGGCGTTACGCACCGCTCATAGGCCACGGGCCCGTCCAGGCGACGCGCCCGAACCACCCCCGGCCTCTGACCTTTATTTATCCCAGAACCGCCCGCCGTACACCGCGTTAGCCCCCAGCTCCTCGGCGATGCGGATCAGCTGGTTGTACTTCGCGTTGCGGTCGCTGCGGCACGGGGCGCCGGTCTTGATCTGCCCGCAGTTGGTCGCCACGGCGATATCGGCGATGGTGGCGTCCTCCGTTTCCCCCGACCGGTGGCTAAGCACCGCGTGGTAACCGCTGCGCATCGCTAGGTTCACCGCGTCGAACGTCTCGCTGAGCGTGCCGATCTGATTGACCTTCACCAGGATCGCGTTGCCCGTGTCGTTGTCGATCCCGCGTTTGAGGAATTCGGGGTTGGTCACAAACAGATCGTCGCCCACGAGCTGGACACGATCGCCCAGCTTTTGGGTGAGTTTCTTCCAGCCGTCCCAGTCGTTTTCGGCCAGACCGTCCTCGATCGACCGGATCGGGTACTGTTCGCACCACCGCGCCCAGTAATCGATCATCTCTTCGCTGGACCAGACCTTGCTCGGGTCGCTCTTGAAGAAGACGTACCCGCCCTTGTTAGCGTCGTACATCTCGCTGGTCGCCGGGTCGAGCGCAATGAAGACCTGCGTCCCGAGGGTGTACCCCGCTTGGTGGACAGCCTCGGCGATCACTTTCAATGCGTCTTCGTTGTCCTCGAGGCTAGGGGCGAACCCGCCCTCGTCGCCGACGGCCGTCGACAGACCTCGTTTCTTGAGGACTTCCTTGAGGGTATGGTAGATCTCCACCCCGCAGCGCAGCGCATCGTCGAACCGGTCGAAGCCCCAAGGCTGGACCATGAACTCCTGGAAATCGACGTTGTTGTCCGCGTGCTTACCCCCGTTGAGGATGTTCATCATAGGCACGGGCAGCACCTTCGCCCCGGTGCCCCCCAGATACCGATACAGGGGCAGGCCGTACGCCTCCGCCGCAGCCCGAGCTACCGCGATCGATACCCCCAGGACCGCGTTGGCCCCGAGTTTGGCCTTGTTGGGCGTGCCATCGAGCTCGATCATGGTCGCGTCGATATGCTCCTGATCCCGACAGTCAAACCCGATCAGCTCCGGGGCGATCACGTCGTTAACCATCTGCACCGCGTTGAGGACCCCTTTGCCGCCGTAGGTCCCGTCGTCCCCATCGCGCAGCTCGACCGCTTCGTGCTCGCCCGTGCTGGCACCGCTGGGAACCATCCCCCGCCCGGTGGTCCCGTCGGGCAGGTACACCTCCACCTCGACCGTGGGGTTGCCCCGGCTATCGATCACCTGCCGGCCATGAATCATCTCGATCTCAAAACTCATGGATACACCTTTTCATTTCTTAGGATTGATCGTGATTCAGGTTGAACGCTAAAGATCGACCGATCGGCGACGGGAGTCTAGCAAATCACGATGATCTGCGAAACTTGGGGCTGACATGCGTCGGCCGTCCGTGGCGATAAACCACGATCGTTTCGACACCATCGAAAAAGTGATGGCTAACCCCGACTAGTGGCGAAAATGGCGCCGGCCGGTGAGCAACAGGGTGACCTCGGCTTCGTTACACGCGTCGATGGTGTCCTGATCGCGTTTGGACCCGCCCGGTTGAACGATCGCGCGGACCCCGGCTTGGATCAGCACGTCCGGCCCGTCACGAAACGGGAAAAACGCGTCGGACGCGGCCACCGCTCCCTGGCTGCGGTCCTTGCCACCTGAGTTCGCTTTGGCTACGGCGATCTTGCACGATTCGACCCGGTCCATCTGACCGGCCCCTACGCCGACCAACGCCCCCAGTTTGGCGATCACGATCGCGTTGGACTTGACGTGTTTAACCGCCACCCACGCTACGTGCAAGGACGAAAGAACACCCGCTTCTGCTGGCGGACCCGCTGCGTGTTGCCATTCATCTGGGGTCATCTCCGCCAGGTCACGTTGTTGAGCTAAGATGCCACCGGCGATGCTCTTGATATCCACTTGCCTCGGGTCCCTATGAGAAGCACCAGGCAACTCCCCAACAGCCAGCAACCGCACGTTCTTCCAGCGTTCTCGCAGCAGCTCAAGGGCGTCGTGTTCGTAAGAAGGAGCCAGGATGACCTCGAGGAACCTGGCCCCTCCGCCGCCGCGCTGTTGCCCGGTGATCGCCTCAGCGGTCGCTAAGTCCACCTCACGGTTAAGGGCTACGATCCCCCCGAACGCGGCCAACGGATCGCCGGCGTATGCTTTTTCAAACGCTTCGGCAAGTGTATCACCCAGCGCGCAGCCACACGGGTTGGTGTGCTTGATCACCGCAGCGGCAGGTTCGTCAAACTCTTTGACCAATTCGAGCGCAGCGGCAGCGTCGTTAAGGTTGTTGTAGCTCAGCTGCTTGCCGTGCAGCTGCTGGGCGGAGGCAACGTTGGCTTCCGACGAACCCGAGGCGGCGTACAGGGCCGCGGACTGGTGCGGGTTTTCCCCGTACCGCAACAGGTCGAGGCGGTCGAGTTTCAGGATCAGCGTTTCTGGGAATAGCCCTTCATCCGAGCTGCGTTGTTGCCGCTGAGTCATCCAAGTGGCGATCGCGGTGTCATAGGTGGAGGTGCGGGCGAACGCGGTGGCGGCCAGGCGGGCGCGGAGCTGCAGATCGGTCGCCCCGCCGTGCTTGTCGAGTTCGTTGCAGACCCCGTCGTACTGGCCAGGGTCGGTCACCACGGTGACGAAACGATGGTTCTTCGCGGCGCTGCGGATCATGCTTGGCCCGCCGATATCGATCTGCTCGATCGCCTCTTCGTCGGCCACACCTTCGCGGGTGACGGTCTTTTCGAATGGATAAAGATTGACACACACCAGGTCGATCGGCTCGATCCCGTGTTCGGCCATTGCCTCGACGTGCTGGGGTTGGTCACGCAACCCCAGCAGCCCGCCGTGGACCCGGGGGTGAAGGGTCTTGACCCGACCGTCCATCATCTCGGGGAATCCGGTGACCTGGTCGATCGGGACCACGTCGATCCCGGCCTCGCTTAGCGCCCTGGCCGTGCCGCCGGTTGAGACAATGACGACGCCGTAATGGGCTAATCGTTGAGCAAAAGGGACGATGTCCGTCTTATCGCTGACCGAGATCAGGGCCCGTCGGACAAATACCAGCTGTGCCATCGTAGAGCTATCCTGCTAATCGAGTACCACGCCCGCCGATCGTGAGAGACACCCCCAGGGCCTCTACAGAACAATCTCAGTGACCAGCGGTACAGAACTTTATGAGCCAGGGTCCATCCGCAGAAGGCGGCCTGTCTTAGAAACCAGGACCAGCTGATTGTCTTTGCCCGTTAAGACAACCATCAACGGCTGGACAGGCGCCTCACCGACCACCTCCCCGGTCTTCGCCTCGACGTTGAGCAGACGGGTGTGGTCATTGAACAGCAGTGAATCCTTGATCTGGACCAATGGCTGAGCTTCATATGGCAGGTGCCACAACTCCTTGCCGGTCCGCTCGGCCAGGGCTACCAATCCCTGTCCGGGCAGAGGCAGGAAGAGCATCCCGCCCACAAGGCTAAGGTCCCGCGTCAGCGGCTGGGTCGTACGGTGGATCCACAGGTCCCTGCCGGTGGCCCGGTTCATGGCGTACAGGGCATTGTCTTCACAAGCGACGAAAACCCCGGCGGGGCTCACGACCGGCTGGGCGGCGACCCGGCCGAAGATCCGGCTTTTCCACTGTAACTTCCCGGTCACCGCGGTGAGCATCGCGTAGACCCCGTTGGCGTCGACCACGAACACGTTCGGGCCAGAGATCACGGGTTCAATAAAAATCCGTTCGGTCAGCTGGTACGCCCATTTGGTGTAGCCCTCGACGATGCCGTGGGCAAACACACGGTGGTTCATCCCGCCAAAGATAGCGTAGCCCTCGACGACCGCCGGGCTGTTGGTCACGATGGTGTCGAGCGGGCTTACGTTCAGGGTCTGGCCCGTCGCCGCATCGAGGGTAAACAGCTGCGATTCGGTATTGACGATCACCCGCCGACCGCTGCGTGCCGGAGCGAACAGCCGGTCGTGGGTCTGGCCGATCGCCCGCGACCAGACCAGTGCCCCGTCGTCGTACGAGATCGCGGTGACGACATTCGATGGGGACTCGGCGCAGACGACCAGGTCGCCGAGGATCCGCACGTGGTCCAACCGGCCGCCGGGCGGCAGCTTGATGTCGGTCGCCCACCGCACGGCGTAACCGAGGTTTTTGGCCTGGACGGTATCGATCAACAGATCACCGGTCCAGGTCTCGACCGCGGTTTCCGAGGGTTCCGGGGTTTGGGCTTGGGTATCCTGTGGCTGTTGGGGGGTGCCCTCGGGCCGGTGGTCGTGTTGACACGCCCCCGAGACGACGGCCCAGACCAGCAATGATGCTAAAAATAATATCCTTCGCATTCTTGGTCCCTATCGACTTACAGGTGCTGGTTGATTGTGTATCGTGATGCTCGGTACGCAAGTATCAAGCCCCGACACGGCCGGGTCAAGGCGGGCTACCGCACCGGATGGCCTAGATTGATGCAAACCCATCTGGAAATCTCTCTTGTGAGGGTGCTGGGCAGGTTGTCGTGGGCTCAACTGTAGGCGTTGATTGGCGGGTCGTGGGTCGTTGTTTGTACCCACTTAGCCCTCGTTCATTGACGGGGGCCTAACACCGTATGGGTCAAGCTGGTGACCGGATTCTTGGGATTCATGCGTTGACGCGCGGTTAGCCATTAGTTCCTTCTCGCCGTTTCGCGGCTGCTCGCGGAGGTGACGATAGGAACTTGAAATCCCCGCCCTGTGGATCCGCCACCGCGGCGACCGCGACATGGATATTTCTGGCCCCTGCCCGCCGCAATAACCGGGCGCAGGCCGCTAGGGTCGAGCCGGTCGTTTTCACATCATCTACGAGCCACACGTCCCAGCCGGTGAGGTCAATTTTTGCAACTGCGATCGACCGGCGGATATTGGCGGACCGCTGTGAGGGCGGGACCCCGACCTGTGGCCGGGTGTAACGGACCCGTCGAAGCCATGAGCCCGTGGGCCACCCGAGCTGACGGGCCAAGGCGGCGGCGATCAGCTGGGCTTGGTTGTACCCTCGATACAGACGGCGCACCCAGTGCATCGGCACGGGGCAGACGATCGGGCGGTCCGTATGGCCACGCCGTTCGTGAACGACCTGAGCGAGCTGACGCCCCAGCCACGGGCCCCATGTCCAGGCCCGGGCGTATTTCATTGAGACGATCCATTGACTAAGCGGTGGGGTGTACGCGTTGAGGCGTACGATCCGATCCCAAGGGATCGTATGGCCCAAACACCGGGGGCAGCTTGTCAAAGTCGAGCACCCGGGGCCGACGCTCGACCCGCACCGGCGGCAATACTGGTTTGACGCGTCGATCCGCCAGCCCTGGTCCTTGGCTTGTCGCACCGCTGTATGGAGAACGTTGGGGAATAGCTCCTCCAAGGCGTTGTGGGCCGCACGGCGCAGCTTCGTCTCCAAGCGTGTGATCGTCATGTTTTTTCTCCCCGTCCAGACGGCTTGCCAGGCCCTTTGGTTATACTGGTCGCAGTGAAATCACACCAGCGTCAAGACGAGGAGTCATTTTATAGTTCCTGCCCCACGGGCGTCACTCGCCACCGTTTTGATACCCGGGTGGAGGCCAACCGTGAGTTGTGCCGGGAGCATTACCTGCTTCGGTTACGGGTCGAGGGCCCGTTCCCGCCCACGCTGCCGGGGCAGTTCGTTCAGCTCGGGTGCCGACCGCCGGGGTCAAGCATGGAAGCTGAAATATATTTGGATCCGGTAAAGGAATGGAACCCTCAACGCCCCCTACCGATCACCAGCCCTGAGCTGAGCGCTGAACTGGCCCTGCTTCGCCGCCCGTTCAGCCTCGCGGGCAGGGGCGACGATGATCACGGCGCCTGGATCGAGGTCATCCATCGCGTCGTCGGGGTCGGCACCGCTTGGTTGGCGCAACGAAAGATCGGCGACGCGGTGGACCTGATCGGGCCGCTCGGTAACAGCTTCGAGCTTCCTAAAGATAAATCGCTTGGCCTGCTGGTCGGTGGGGGGGTGGGGTTGCCGCCGATGTTCTATCTGGCCGAGGCGATGAAGACAGCCGGTTGGGACGCGGTCGGCTTCATCGGGGCTCAGACCGAAGATCTATTAGCCGTCACACGACACGCGGATCGCAGCCCCGACCCGGTGGGCGATCCCACCCTCTGTGTGCAGGAATTTTCCCGGCACGGCTACCCGACCGTGATCACCACCGATGACGGCTCGATCGGGCTCCACGGCCTGATCACCCAGGGCCTCGAGCGGTTCCTGGCGTCTCAAGCCGCAGCCGATGCACAAAGGACCGTCGTTTACACCTGCGGCCCCACCCTGATGATGCGCGCCGTCGCGACCCTGGCCCTCGACCGTGGCATCGACTGCCAGGTCTGCATGGAACAAGAGATGGCCTGCGGGATGGGCACGTGCCAATCGTGTGTGGTGCGCATCGAGGAACATGACCACCCTCACGCCCATACTAAATCCGGCAGGCCTTGGCGGTACCGATTGGACTGCACCGACGGCCCGGTCTTCGAGGCCGAGTCGATCGTGTGGTAAACGAGAAACCAGACACGCACCCAAGCCTACCCAATCGCTGGGCTCGACTCGCTGGGTTGATCGTGGCTCAATTTATTGGCGGGTTGCGGCAGCGTTTCGATATCAGCCAAACTGCCGGGAAGTTCCTTCCTGACCTGGATGCCCATTTTCTCGAACTTCCTAGCTTGGGGCAGCACTCTTCCTTCAAGAGACCCTTTGAACTGGTTGTACGCATCCACCGCCCTCTTCAGCTGCTGGCCAAGCTTTTCAACGTGACCGACCGCGGTGGCCAGCCGGTGGTGCAGCTCCCGGCCCAATTCACTGATTCTTTTAGCGTTTTCCGCGATGCTTTCTTCTTGCCAGCCCAGCGCCACTGTCTTGAGCAGTGACATCAGCGTGCTAGGGGTGGCGATCACCACGCCCTGGGCCATGGCGGCTTCAGACAACTCCGGGCGGTGCTCCAGGGCTGCGTAGAGGAAGCTCTCGCCGGGGATGAACAGCACCACAAACTGGGGCGACCGCTCGAATTGGGCGTGGTACTGCTTGGCGGACAGGTCCTTGACCTTGGTGGCCAGCTGGTTGGCGTGTCGTAGCAGGTGTTGGTGCTGATCGGTCTCCTCTTGGCACTCTAGCGCTTCGAGGTACGCGTCGAGCGGGGTCTTGGCGTCGATGACGATCGTCCTTCCGTTGGGCAGGTTCACGACGAGGTCGGGGCGCAGCGCCTGGTCGCCGTCGCGCACGGTGTGTTCTTCCTCGAAGTCACAATGCGGGATCATCCCCGCCAGCTCTACGACCCGTCGCAGCTGCACCTGCCCCCACCGGCCGCGGACGTTCGGCTTGCGCAGGGCGCGCACGAGGTTGCCGGTCTCCTGCCGCAGACGGCGCTGATCGGCGGTCATGAGCTCGACCTGTTTGGTGAGCTGGCCATAGGCTTGCCGCCGCGCCTCCTCGACGGCCTTCATGGAGGTGTCGTACCGCCCCAGGCTCTCGCGGATGGGTTTGATCATCGCCTCGATCGCGGCCTTGCGCTGCTCGAGCTGAGCGGTGGCGTCTTTCTGGCCGCTCTCGAAGCTCTTCTTGGCCAGCTCCAGGAACTGTTCGGTCGACTGCTTGAGCGCATCGCCGGCTAACGACTTGAACGCGTCGCGCAGTTGAGCCTGGGCCTTGTCAAACTGCTGTTGGATGTTGCGTTGGGTCTGCGTGGCGACGGCTAGCTGCTTCTCGGCTTCGTGGATGTCACCACGGAGCTGGTCGATCTCTTTCCGGTAGGTCTCGGTCTGGGTGCGGGCTTGGGTTAACTCGTCTTGAAGGGTGTCCCGATGAGTCTGCATCTCTTGAAGCTTCACGGCGATGGATCTTTTCTGGGCTAGGACCCACACGCACCAGCCCACCACGCTGGGCACGACGACGACCAGACAAGCCACCCAAAGAGATGATTCAGAACCCGAAGGCATCGCGTGATACTATACCCGGCCCGGATGAAAATGCGGCACGATATGCAGGCACGGTCAGGAAATGTTGAGGGATAAACACAACCCCGACGCGGTATCTTGACAGGCGATGCATCTACACGCACTCAGGAGAAATATGCATCCGATTAATTGGGGGGAGGCCGGCTGTCGGAATCCACTCACGGCTGCGCGAGGCCCGCTTCGAGCGATTCTGACCCCCTCGGGGTCATGTCCGCGGGCAACGTGTAGAGATAAATCGGCGTTGCCGATCCCAGGCTCAACATGACGCATCCCGATCCACCAGCCGCACCAACTGCTCCAAGCACGATACCGGTACGCGGATGATCACACCCCGGGGCAACACCACTTCGACGCGATCGGTCAATGTCCCCGACGCCTGAACCCGAACGAATCGGCCCTTGCCCCGAGATCGCGGCTTTGAAGGATCCTTCGAGTGGTCTTGGCGGTGACCTTTTGAAGTAGGGTTCGAACGACCCGTACCCCGATCCTTCGGGCCGAGCTTGTCCTTCGATGCCGCAGCTCCAAGCCGACGACGCCACCCATAAAAGCTCGACACCGACACCCCATGCTCCGCACAGAACGCCGCCACACGCTGCCCGCTACAGCGATACCCTTCGATCAACTCACGCCAACGATCCTCCCCCAACCGACCTGGACGATCCCTCTTCACCGACGATGTGTTGATGCTTGATCTTGGTGACTGTCGCATCCAAAAAGATTCGCCGATCCCCAAGAAAATAGGAATACGGAGTTCGTGAAACGCTTACATACGTATTGAACCTTCACGCGGCTTCTTGTTCCTCTTCAGGCGCCAAATCGATACGGAGTTTTAGATGAAGCGCTTTGGCGATACGTTGGAGCATCGATAGTGAGTGACCCTCGTAATCGGCGTCTTCAAGGCGGGCGATGTTGGGTTGCGATGTTCCTACAAGCTCCGCCAGCTGTTTCTGGGTCAACCCGGCGGCGGTGCGGGCATCATAAATCAGCTGGGCCACGCAGAGGTTGACAGAAGCCTCTTCAAGAAGCTCTTGCATCTCGGGGTCATCACGGTCCCATTCTTCAAGAATTTTGGTCGCGGTTTTCTTCGTTCGTTTAGTCATCTTGGTCGTGCTCGTCTGCCTGATGGTCTTGAGGGTTCTGCTTGTAAATCTGTTTTCGTGCGATAGCCCGTTCGATGTCCGCAGGGGGGACGGTTTTCTCCTTCGTCAGTCCATGAGCCAACACGACAGCCTCTTTGCCGTCAAAAAAGTAGAGCAGGCGATATTGGACGTTGCCACACCGGACCCGCAGCTCATAGATCCCCTCGCGGAGGTAATCCGCTCGCGGTCGACGTAGCTCATGGCCGAGCATCTCAAGCAACCCGATCGCCTTGTTACATAGCGCATAAGCTCTGCGGTCTTTTCGTCTGATCTCCTTGAGCCAGTCCAGCACCGGAACCCGACCGTCACTATCTTTGTAGAAATAAACGATCGTTTCGGGCACCTAGGCTACCTCTTAATAATATCAATATTGATATACAAAGTCAACATAAATTTACGTGGGTTTTTGCAAATCCCCTAACAATCGTCGCCCCAACAGGCACCCGGCATAAAACCCTCTGTGCCATGATACCTCGTCATAGCGTGATCTGGTCCACCAAGTCCTGCGCTTCCTCATCTTCGGTGTGACAGTAGAGGCCGGTTGTGCGTGCATCCGCATGGCCGAGAAATACCTGGATGAGCTTGCGGGGTGTGCCTTTCTTATCGAGTTGCGTTGCCGTGGTCGCCCGAAAGGAGTGAGGAGTGAAGGTGTTCGCAGGCAACCCTGCGTCTTTGAGGCGACGCTTGACGATCCTCAGGATCTCGTTACCCGAGATGGTTCCCTTGGCCTTACGCTTGACCTTGGGGTCCGGTGGCACATACTCGGTAAGCTGAGGGATGTAAGGCTTGACGCCTTTCTCTCGTTTCTTCACGGACCGGAAAATCGGCCAGTCATTCGGATCATGGCCGATGCCCGCTGAATCAATATAGTCCTGCAGGTAGACCTGGAGTGTGTGATTCGCCTTGACCAGCTGTGCCTTGCCGCCTTTCTCGCCAAAATCCAGCCACCATCGCTCACCGTCGCAGTAGTAATCACCGAGCTTGAGATGAGCGACCGCGCTGGCCCGCCGAGCCGACCAGTGCAACACGGCCAGGATCGCACGGTCTCGTTTACCGACAATTGTGGTCGCGTCGATCGACGCCAGCAGCTTCTTCACCTGACCCTCTAAGAACCGCGGGGTCTTGCCCCGGCCAACCTTAACCTTGGGGCCTTCGACCGACAGGGTGGGGTTGAATGGCACCCCGTGGCGTCGTTCCTGGTGCTTGTAGAATTTTCGAAGGGCCGCGAGGTGTTGCTTCTTGGCCGTATCGGCGAGGGACTGACCGTTATCCTTATAGAGATGGTGGTCAAAATACTCGGCGATCACCGGTGCCGAGATCTGCTGCCAAGCCAGACCGCGCTCGTCGCACCAGCCCAGAAACCGGTCCACGTTACGCCGGTAGGCGATCTTCGTGTTCGGGTTGCGGATCGTGGACGCGAAAAACTCCGCGTAGGCGAAGCAGGCGTAATTCCCTGCATCCACCACAATCGGTGGCGGCTCGTACTTGACGAGCAATGATTGGAGTTCGCTGTGGCTGACCGGGAGACTGGGCTGGCCAGATACCCCGGATACGGGCACGATTTCGGTGGTCATGGGCGGCCTCTATATAAAGATGTTCATTCATCGGGCATACCCCCCCTTCTATCATGAATTTAACGCCGAATAAAAGGGGTTATTCGGCGTTAAAACCGCTGGAAGGGGGGCGGCCAAGTTCAGGATTAAGCACTGGCCATCCGCTATGAATGAGATGGCTCCGCATCAGCGGTCCACCAACATGTCCGTCCAATAGTCACGGCCAGATGCACGAGCTTGTTATTCGCAGTCGCGCCGTGGCGGTGCAGCTGACCTGCGGGAATAACCACACGTACACCGGGGCGCAGAGTCTGCTTTTTGCCATCGGCGGATTCAATGAAGCCCTCTCCTTCAGTGACGTAGAGAACCTGATCTCCGGTGTGGTGATGGAGTTTCGTGTAAGCACCTGGCCCGAACTCAACAAACACCGCTCTCATCTGAGGCGACTTAGGTCCTCGCGTCAGCTTCTCAAGCAGTACTTTGCCGATGAAGTTATTTTGTGAGCCTTGTTCTTTCTTACCTGGATTGACCACGCGATAGATTCTTTCGTAGCCCATGAGATTCTCTGCCTAACATACTAATACTGTAGGTGTGAAACAGCCGTCATTTTTGGGAGGAGGATATTGACGCAAATATTTTTTAATATATACATTGTATATTTTCTGAGAAACTTTTTCTTATCTCTACGTAGTTACGCCCCTCGTTAGAACCCATTGGCCAGATTCGGGCAATAGGCTCATGACAACTCCGATCACCTGACTGCGGGTGTCAGCAGTGAATGGTAGATCATCGCTGCGGGAGCGGGTTGGTCTGCAGAAACAGGCTGAAAGAAAAAACCATTTGTTATTCCTTCTTGTATGGAATGACAATCACTGTAGTTTCATCGTCCGTTATTCCGCGCTCAGAAAAGACAGGCGCTCCGGCATCGGTGGCGGAATTGTCACGTCGGTAGGTAAGCTTGAGTTGATAAGTTCCATCCGCGAAGGACGCGTTGCCTTGCGGCAGGATCACGAAGGTCGTACCGTCAGCTTTACGGAGCAGGCGGCAATTGACGTAGGCGAAATCATCTTTGGGCAAGAAGCGGATGCCGTGCTGCACCCCTTCCTGCGGTGCGATCACCCGCAATTCCACTGACGGATCTGTGAAGCGAATATCACCTTTGGTGAAGGTGGCGGTAGTAAAGCGGTTTTCTTCCAGCAGCGTCGCAACGAAAGCCTCCGCCTGGCTCCCCGAGCGGATCCGCAGGCGCGTGCCCGCCATTAGCACGTGCTCCTGGTGGAAGCGATAATAAAGCTCCCATTGCGGCGCGCCGACGCTAACGCTATCAAACTCCGCGCCGGTCTAATTGCAGCAATACAGTCCCACGGTCCCACGGCCATAACCATCGGGATCGAGTACATTCGCCACCTGCACCCCATTGATATAAATGATGATTCGCGCACCGATGCAGTCGACAGTGATGGCATAATCGCGGTTCAATAGCAACCCGCCCGCTTGTTGCCAGAGCTGCTGTATCCGGTTGCCGTTGCGGCGGATGAGCTTCTTATTGCCGCCTGAGATAAGAGAAAAGCGGTAATAATGCGTGGCGTCCTGATGGCGGAACACACCGCCAATGCTGCCATTGGCGGTGGCGCGCATCACGGCAGTGTAGCGGAAATCCTCCCAATCCTGATCCTTCACGACCGCGAGCGTGCCGAAGGCCTTAACGGCATCGCTATGCGAGATGGCGCTGGTTTGCACCAGCTTGCCCGTCACGACATCCCAGGCCGATGGCGCGTTTTGGTCGCCTTCATCGACGAATGCCCAGCGGGAAGTTCGCAGCACAGGAAAGTCGTCTTCCATCAGAAAATCCTGATAACGCATCTCGATAGGGAATACGCGCACATGGCTGAAGCGCGCACCTTCCACCGCCCAACAATACAGTGCGATCTTGCCCGCGGCATGGGTGTAGTCGCGCACATCGAACATCAGCATACCGTTGAGATGGCCGGATAGACGCCCACCCTCGGCGATGACCGTTAGGCGGTATCTCTGGCCGGTTTAATATTTCTGATTATCTTCCCACAAGACGTGGAACACGCCGCCTTCTTTGCTGACAAGGCGGCGATAGCCGCGCTCACGATCTATCGAGAAGCGATAATAATTGTTATCGTCGACATAGCGGAACATCACGCCGATCGCGTCATCGTCATCGGATTGCAGGTCGACCTGCAGGATGACATCGCGCCAGTTCACGGCACCGGCATGGGAATAGGTTCCCTCTTTTTCCGGTTGAGCGGCTGTGACCGGTGCGGAGTGGATGTTGCTGCTTTGCACCAGTTCGCCGTTGTCTATCGCCCAGCTGGAAGGCGCGGAAAGCACGCATTTATCTGACCCCCTCCTAGAAAATTGGTATCTGTTTAGCGGTTAGCCGGTTGAATCTGGGCGGTTGAGATGAGTCGTCTCAGGTGATCGGGGTGCTGATCGGAGGCAGCACGCAGGAGGTGGGACAGAAAAGCCAACGCGTCGTGGGCGTGTTGATCACAAGTCGTCAGGACGCTGCCCAGAATTTCCTGAGCACGAGCACCCGCAGCCGTACGGTTGCCGCCGAAGACCTTGCGGTTGACCACCGCCGGGCGGATCGCCTGCTCGGCGGGCCAGTTGGTCGCTTCGATCCCCGGTTCATACAGAAACGTGAGGATCTCATCGGCGTGGCGAGCCAGGTGATTGCGAAACGTTCGGTTGCCACGATGCGATAGACGCCAAGCCAGCAAGCGGTCCAACCGCTTACGCAATCGCCCGCGGGCACAGGCCAAGCCATGCTCGCTGATCGTTCCCGCGTCGCGTCGATCACGAAGACGCAGCGCATCGAGCAACAACGCCTTGACCTTCCGCGGGAAACGCACCGCCCCACGCGTGGCTTGCTCCAGCAACATGCCCGTCCGCCGAAGCAGATGCGCCAAGCATTGCTGATGCGTGGCCTGTTCCAAAGAATCGTAAGGCGACCAGCCGTCGTGGATCATCCGCCCGGCATAGTCCTTGCCCAACACGTCCCGCACCACCTCGCCGCCGCGGCTGGGGCGGATGACATACAGCGTGACTTTCTTCGTCACGAACACCCACATCCACTGCAGCCATCCGCCGACTTTCCAGCCGGTTTCATCGGGGTAAACCGTGTCGCTGTGACGCACCACGTCACGCAGGCCGTCGTAAACAGATTGACCGCGTCGGGCCGTACGTAGCACGACGTGCGTCGCACCGCCACGGGTGATCGAGATCCCGAAGACCTGCTTGAGCAAGCCTTGGATGTCGCCATAACTCAGCCCGTACTTGTCCTTCATCAGGACGATCATGGCTTGAAGGTCCGGCCCCAGCTGGGAGGCCGCCGCCCCCGTGGCATCTGAGGTCTGCAACGGGTGGCGGGGGTGAAGGCGTCGACCACACCGCGTGCATGAACCCACGTGCAGGTCGAAACGTCGCACCACCGGCCGGCGGGGGATCTCGACCTGGAACTGATGGGTCACGTGATCTTCTTGGGCCTCGCCGCCGCAGCCGGGACACCGCGGGGTCAACGGCACGTCGATGACCTCGTCGGGGGGTTGCGGGGGTGGGGGCCGATGGGCTTTGGGGCCGTACGCCTTGCCCGCCTTGCGGCCGGGCTTCTTGGGCTGGGTTTTGGGCGATCCCTTGGAGAACGGCGCGGCTTGGCGTTGGGTCGAACGCGTGGCTTGTTCGAGGCGTTGTTCGAGTTGGCCGGCCCGAGCTTCGAGTTGAGCCACACGCTTCTCGAGTCGCAGGATCTGCCGGTCTTTCTCGGCGATGATTTCAAGCAGTTGATCGTAGGTGGGTCGAGCCATCCTGGCTGTTCCTGTCGTGTCGTCCTGACCGATGGTGAAGCGGGCACCCCAGCCCTTCGAACGCCATCTTATCCCTTTATATCGATGGCCGATTATAGACCGCGATCAGCAGATCAGAATTTCAAAATCCAACGCCCTCCCGTGCCTGGCTAGACGCTAAACAGATACGAAAATTGATCCAGCATCATCACTGTAATACGCATCCAGATTAATCCGTGTGTACTCACAGCGAGCCTCGACCGTGAGGAAGCAGTTTTTTCTCAAGCTTGTATCACGCGTGAAATTTTCTGTGTCCGTACAATTCAAACCGCTACAAGTGCATCCTCCGCGTGTACACCAGCCACTCGAGCATGAGCATGGCCAGCGCCGCAGCGGCGAACCAGGGCCAGATCTCGCGGCGGATCGTAGCGGCCTCGCTATCGGCGTCGACCGGGGAGGTGCCCACCTGGAGCTGATCCGCGGGCCGTAGGTCGCTCTCGACCGGGTCGGTGAGGTTCACCGCCAGCCGATCCCACGGCTGGGGTAACTCCTGCGTGGCTTGATACACCCCGACCTTTTCGAAGACCGGCAATACCCATCGGGAACTGGGTTTCGTCGGGCCGATCGCGTTCGCCACTAGAGTAAGCGGCCCTTCGTAGCTCAACACTTGGGTCTGTCCCCCTGTGGGCACAACCGCGACCTGACCCGGTTGGTAGCTCGTGCCGGCCTCGGTCTGCCCGCCCAGGCCCAGCCAGTGGACCGCGTTGCTCACCCACACCGGGAAACTGATCTGCAACGGCCAATTGCTTTGCATAAGCCCAAAACTCACGACCACGTGGTGGACCCCCTGGGCCGTGACTGCCGCGATCACCGGCCCGGTTTGACCCGTCGCTAGGACCTCGGCGGTATCCGGCACCACCAGCCGACCCGGCTTGACCAGCAGCACATCATCAAGGGCAACGTACCGCAGCACCGGGTGGTCCCGCTTCCATTGCAAGATCACCTGGGTCTGGGCCGAGCCCTCCTGCCACGGGACCAACTTCAACCCGTCCAATGGCGGGGCGACTGAAAAATACAGGCTATTGACCACGGGCGGTTCTTTAGGGCTATAACCATCAAAGATGATCACATCGAAACCAAGTTCCTCGCTGCCGACGCGCCCCCGGCGAAGGTATTGCGGGGATTGGTCCTCGTATTTCTTCGGGTGCATCGCCACGAGCTTCTCGATGCCTACCGACTCGATCACCCGCTCCAGAAAAGCATTCCCTTCGGTGACCAGCAACACCCGCAGGGTCTGCGGCGGTGACACGACCGACCACGTCGCATCGTCGGCGGCTAACGCATCTTCATGGGCGTGACGCAGTTCCAGCAGCCCGGTCGCGTACAGCGTGAAATCGAACTGTACCGGCTTGACCCCGGGTTGATCCCCGGTCATAGCTGGCACCGTCACGGGCAACACGCTCAAGGCCCGGTCATCGAGCGTGAGGGTCAGCTGGGTCTCGACCTCAACAGGGCTATAGTTAGCGACCCGGCTAAACACCTGCACGCGTTGCGGCTTTTCTAGATCGCGACGGGCTGACAGCGATACGATCGCGAGGTTGTCGGCCGCCTGACCGATCTTCACGAACCGCAGGTCCGCCCCGCTCAACGCCAGCGGCGTGGTATCGAGCACACGCCCGTCACTGATCACGTACACCACCAACCCCCCAGCCGCGGCCGAGTCACCGGTCGCCGCCCCCATCGAGAACGGCTCAACCAGCTGCAACGCTGTTTCGAGCCGGCTGGGTTGATCCGTGGGGCGGATCGAATCGACCGCTTTGCGCAGCAGGCTCAGGTCCCCGGTCAATGGCTGAACGACCTGGGCACGGTGGGCGAAGCTGATCACCATCGCCCCGCCGCTGGTCCCGGTCGCCGCTTCTTCGGCGCCGAGGTTGTCGATCAAGTCCAAGGCTAATTCCTTGGCCTTATCAAGCCGCGTCGGAGACACGTCGGTCGCGTTCATCGACGCCGAATGGTCGATCACGATCACGACCCGGTCCCCGGGGTGGGTCGTGCCCCGCACCGTCGGGCGGGCGAACGCCAGCAGCAACCCCGCTAGCAGCAACAGTTGCAGGAACAGCAGCAGGTTCTTACGCAGCTTCTGGAACGGGGCGTTGACCTGAAGGTCGGAGATCGCCTTGTGCCATAGAAGGGTCGAGCTGACCGTCACCTGCCGCCGCCGCAGCTTCAGGAAATACAACAGCGTCAGCAGCGGGACGGTGACCCCGGCGGCGATCAATGCGGCGGTAGGCGCGAGAAAACCCATCAGCCCAGCAATCCCTTCTGCCTTAGGTACTGGAGCACCAGCGTCTCGAATGGGATCGAGGTATCGCTGAGCATGTACGCGATCCCGCGTCGCTGGCACTGCTGTTTCACGTGCTGACAGAACGCCTGGAGGTTCGCTTGGTACCGCTTGATCAGGGCCGGGCTGACCGAGATCTCCGTGACCTGGCCGTCTTCGCAGTCGGTCAGCCGCAGGTCGCCCCCGAGGTCGCCTTTCGTGGGGTCGACCTCCTGCGGGGCCAACAGCTGGATCACGTACACGTCGTAGCGATCGCCCGCGAGGTAACGCAACGCTTCGCTTAGGTCACCCTTATCTAGAAAATCACTAAGCAGGATCACCACGCCCTTGTTCCGCTGCATCAGGGCAAACCGCTTGCAGACCGCGGTCAGGTGCCCGGCTTCGCGGACATATTGGTTTCTCAAAAACTCAAGCAGCTGCGGGATCGGCCGCCTGCCGCGCAGGTTGGGCAGCCGATCGACCAGGGTGTCGGCGAAGCTAAACAGGTGCACCCGGTTGTAATTCGCTAAGCCGATGTACCCCAACGCCGCGGCCAGCCGCTTGGCGTAGCGCAGCTTGTTCGGGTCGCCCCAGTCCATCGAGCCGCTCACATCGAGCAGGACCGATACCGAGAGATCCTCTTCTTCCATGAACAACCGCAGGAACAGCCGGTCGAGCCGGGCGTAGAGGTTCCAATCGATAAACCGCAGGTCGTCGCCGGCGACGTATGGCCGGTAGTCGGCGAACTCGACCGACTGGCCCCGCCGCTTGCTGCGTCGCTCGCCCTGGAGCTTGCCGGCGAGGATCTTACGCGACAGCACGTCGAGCCGATCGAGCTTGTGCATGAAGTCAGCCGACAGCAGCTCGTCGATCTCACGGGCGCGGGTTGGCGATGGGGCTTGGGTCATGGTTCGTGATCAAAAAGCTTTGAGGTCATGACCTCGCGGCCGCTTCCTCTAACGGCAGGTTCTCCTTGATATCCTCGAGCACCATGTCGGTGGTGATCGCCTCGGCTTGGCCTTCAAAATTGAGCAGGATGCGGTGGCGCATCGCCGGCAGGGTCACCCGCTTGACGTCGTCGATGCTCACGTGCGCTCGGTCGTCGAGCAGGGCTTGGACCTTCGCGGCCAGCACCAGCGCCTGGGCGGCGCGTGGCGAGGCCCCGAACCGCACAAACTGCTTGGTCATCGAAGAGGCGAACTCGCCCTCGGGGTGGGTCGCCAAGACACAGCGGATCGCGTAGTCCTGCACATGCGGGGCGATCAGCACACGCCGCACCAATTGCTGGAACCCCACGATGCCCTGCCCGTCGAGGATCGGATCGATCTGTGGTTGTTGGCCGGCGGTGGTGCGGTCGAGGATCGTGTGCAGCTCGTCGCGGCTGGCGTAGGTCACCAGGAGTTTAAATAAGAACCGGTCGAGCTGGGCTTCGGGCAGGGGGTACGTGCCCTCTTGCTCGATCGGGTTCTGCGTGGCCATGACGAAAAACGGCTTGTCCATCGCGTGCGTGGTCCCGGCGACGGTGACGCTGCGCTCCTGCATCGCTTCGAGCAGGGCGGACTGCGTCTTGGGCGTGGCGCGGTTGATCTCATCGGCAAGCACAATCTGAGCGAAGATCGGCCCGGGTTGGAACTTGAACTGCCGTCCCCCGCCGGTCTCGGACTCGACCACGATCGTGGTCCCGGTGATGTCGGCCGGCATCAGATCGGGGGTGAACTGGACGCGGGAAAATTTCAGCGACAACGCTTCGCTCAGCGACCGGATCAAAAGCGTCTTACCCAGACCGGGCACACCTTCGAGCAACACGTGGCCGCCCACGAACAGGCACGTGAGCACCCCGTCGACGATCTCGTCTTGACCCACGATCACCTTGCCGATCTGCTCGCGTACGGCGTGGTAGGTTTGTTTAAACTTTTCGGCTTCTTCAAGGACCTGCTGGTCATCGGTCTGGTCGGATGCCATCGCTAAGACTCCTTTGAGGGTGATCCTGCCGTCTTAGCCCCGCGTGAATCACGCGGGGCTAAAGGTGCGATCTACCATAAACCTTCATCTAACAGATTGAACAAAGCATTAGCCATTGAACGATTCAATCCTTACAAGCAATCCATTCTCGGTTACGCCGGTTATGGTTCCGGGCTCGTGTCCATGCGTTGGCGGGCGCGTCGCTTGGCGTCGAGCAGCCTGCCGGTCGTGGGCCCCTCGTCTTCATCGGCCCGATCACGACTTTCTTGGGGTTGCGGTGTTTGGCCTTGGGTCTCGGTGGCCGCCCCGATCGCCGAAGCAAGGTCATTTTCCGCGACTGCGTCCGGGGCCGCTTCGAACTTCTGATCCGCCCAGGGGGTCACCGGGGCGGCCTGATCCACCGCCGAGGCGACGAGGCGCTCTTCGACCTCGCTGGCCCGTTTCTTGAGCGTTTCGAGCGTGGCCGCGGCTTCGACCTGCCTTGGCTTGAGCCACTGCCCCATCACCGCGTAGCGATCGGCCGCCCATCGCCCCATGGCCGCAAAATCCCAGGCGATCCGCCTCGCCGCGACATCCAGCAGAAACACCACCAGCAAGACCATCATCAACGGCCGCCACAGCGGGCGGATCGATCGCGTGGGCGACACCGACTGGCGGTTGAATAGCGTGCCCGGGTCTTGGCGCAACGGGTCGAGTACGCGCCCCCCGGTGATCGCAGCGACCTGTTCGAGCACCGCCCGGTTAGAGCGAAACCGCCGCAACTCCTCGCCGGGCGGGCGGCTGGCCCCGCCGAAGATGAACCGCCGCCCGTCGCTGCCTTGCCGCGATCCTTGCGGGTTATCCACAAACAAACTCACCACGTAGTTGCCTGTCCTTTCTGCGGGAACTTGGGCTTCGTAGATCCCCGGGCCGGTTTGTTGAAGCATGACTTGCTGGGCATCCCCGTTCGGGTCGAGCACCGTGCCGGCGACGTTTAAAAAGTTCACGAACGACGCGGACGTCGACCGCCCCCCACCGCTTTGATCCATCGACGCGGCGTCGAGGCGGATCCGCAGTGTTTCATCTTCAATCGTGGTGGTGAGGTCGAACTCACGGCTAGCTGACGGCCGGGCCACGGCTCGGACGGTCCGTGCCCAAAAGTCGGAGTACCCACCCCAGTTCAACCACGCCTTGGCCCAGCGGTTGGTGGCGTCGGAGGTGAACGCGGCGCTGCGGCCTAGCCCGACCTGCCAGTGGGCGAAGATCGGCTCGTCTTCGGGCCCCAGCAGCGGCGTGTAGGCCCCGTTCTTCATGCCGGTGAGCACGAACCCTTGCAGTAGCGGCCAGCCGTCAAAATCACTGACGATCGGGGACCCGGTCGCCACGAGCTTGGGGGTAAATGGTTGCTCCTTGATCACGTTCTTGCGGATCGTGCGGGCTTCTTTGATAAACACCTGCGGCAGATTGTTGGGGTCAGAGATCGGGTGGTACTGGCCGCCGCTCATCTGGGCCAGCTGTGCCAGTAGTGTGCTATTCACCCCGTCGCCGACGCCGACGGTCGAGACGGTGATCCCCGCTTGGACCATCTGCCCCACGACGCGGTAAAACTCGCCCTGCTGACTCTGACCGTCGGTGAGGAGGATCACGTGTTTCACGGCGGCGTCTTGGGTCGTCAGCGGCCCCAAGGCTATGTAGGCGCTTTCTAAAGCCGGGAAGATATTCGTGCCCCCGCCGGGGTGGATTGAGCGGATCTTTTTAGCGACCGCGGCGGGATCAGAATTGGGCTGGATATCGACGATCCATTTCGCGCTATTGTCAAAGGCGATGACGCCGATGAGGTCCTGCGGGTAGAGCGTGCCAAGGGCCAGGACCGCCGCCTCGTTGGCGAGCTCCTGCTGGGTGTAGTGCGACCCACTCACCGAGGCGCCCATCGACCCCGACCGGTCGAGTACCAGCACCAGCGCCCCGGACGGCAATACCGTCTGGCTAGGGATCTGACACGACACCGGCAGGACCTGGTCGATCGGGGAGTTCGTCCACCCCCCGGCCGCGAAGCTGTCGGTGCCGCCGATCATGACCAGGCCCCCGCCCAGGTCGTTGACATACCGGGCGAGCATCTTCTGCTGCTTGGTCGAGACCGTCTCGGCCGGGACGTTCTGGAGGATCACCGCGTCGTAGCGTTGGAGGGCGTCGAGGCGTCGGGGGATCCCGCCAGCGGGGACGAGGTCGAGATCGATCCCGTGCTCGGCCAGCGCCTTGGGCAAGATCTGCCCGCTGGGCGGACCCAGGTGGTCGACGAACAACACCCGGCCCTTGCCGTGGACGAGGGTAAACGCCTCGGCGCGGTTGTTGGCCACCAGAGTGTCGTTGCCCTCTAACGGCTCAAAGATCAGCTCGTACCGGTTGGTGCCCACCAGGGCCAGGGGCAGGTCGATCTTTTTCATCCAGACGTACATCTGCCCGTCTTTATCCGGGGGTGACGATGGGTTCGTGGTTTCAGCAGGGGTTTGAGTAGTATTTTGTGACTCAGCCGCGTTGCCGGGTCCGCCGGTTGGGTCATCCTGCATGTTTTCAAGCGTCCATTGATGCGGCTGGACTAGGATGCCCCGGCCATCGCCGGCGGTGAGATCGACGAGCTGGTCGTCGTGTTCGAGGTAGAGCGTGCCCTCGGCGGGCCGGGTAGCGCGGAGCACCGCGCGCAGCGCCACGGTCTGGCCCTCCCGCGATTCGGACGGGGCGTAGAGGCCTTCGACGAGGACCTCGTTCGTCACGCGGTAGTCGACCGGTAATACGTCGATCGGGACCCCAGCGGCGCGTGCCTCGGCGGCGGCGGCGAGGATATCGGCCCCGTCGCCGGAGGCGGTGTCGTTGCCGTCGCTGATCAGGACCAAGCGCTTGCCGCTATCGGGCGGGAACATCGCCATGCCCAACCGCACCGCCGCGGCTAGGTCCGTGCCCTGGGTGGGTCGATCGACCGTCCCGGGGCCCAGCTCGAAGTCGCCGGACGGCAACGCCCGCACGATGGGCCGGCCGTCGAAGGTCACCAAGCCCAGCCGATCGTCTTGCTCGTGGTCTTTCGATGACTGTTTGACCCAATCCCGCAGCCAATCGTCGATCGTGACGGGTTGGTCAGGGTCCACGACCCCGCCTTGATCGCTGCTTGAGTTATCCAGCGGTTGGGCGAAGCGGCGCACGGATTCGGAATGGTCGACCACGGTGATGACGGTCAGGTCGTCGCTCCACCGTTGAGCCGCCGGCCCCGCGAGGATCACGACGAGAATCGCCAGCACCACCAGCCGCAGCGCGATGGCGGTCCAGCGGCGGGTGGGCTCGAGCGTGGCGAGGCTGCGTACCCCTAGCCAGACGATCACTACTGCCAGCAGCAGCAGCCAGAGGAAGTGAGGATGGTCGAAGTAGATCGGCATGAACGGGCTAACGATTGCCGGGTTGAGGTTTTTATCGGCCCCTTTTTTGCTTCAGTGACACATCGCCGGAAATCCACGGGCCTTCTTTTTCAAGTGTATCGACTAAAGCGTCGCCCGGTTCACATCAGCGCCACCGGGTCGACGTCGATCGCGGTGTGGATATCGGATACCAATAGCTTCGCTTGTCGCATGGCCGATAGCAGGTTCTGGATCTGCCCCGCTGCGTGGGGGCCGGTGGCTATTAACTCGATCTGGCGGCGGTGGTAGCCGGCGATCCGGGCGATCGAGCACGGCAGCGGGCCATGGACCGCGACCGGACCGTCGAGGTGCTTATTAAACGATTGGAGCTGGTCGGTCAGCCGCTGGGCGTGTTGGCCGACCTTTTCGGGGTTTTGGTCGCGCACGACGATCCGGGCCATCCTCGCGTAAGGCGGCAGGCCGGCTTGTTTGCGGATCTCGATCTCACGGGCGGCGAACGCGTCGTAGTCGTGGGCACACGCCAAAGTCACGGCGGGGTCGTCGGGTTGGTAGCACTGGACGACCACCAGGCCCGGGTGTTGGCCGCGCCCTGCCCGGCCGGCGACCTGGGCGATGAGCTGGAAGGTCCGCTCCGAGGCCCGAAAGTCGGGCATGTGCAGGGCGACGTCAGCGCTGATCACCCCCACGAGCCGGACGTTGGGGAAATCCAGCCCCTTGGCGATGATCTGGGTGCCCACCAATAGGTCCAACTCGCCGCGGCCAAACGCTAGTAGAGTCTCGTAATAGTCTTTCCCCGTGCGCATCGTGTCCGAGTCCATGCGCAGCATGCGCAGGCCCGGGAATTTATCGGCGACCTCGTCTTCGAGCCTTTGGGTGCCGCCACCGAAGACGGTCACGCGCTTGTCACACAGCGGGCAGCGACGCGGCAAGATCTGCTCGGCGCGGCAGTGGTGACACCGCAATAGGCCACCCGTGGGTAATGTTTGGTCTTTGTGGTAGACCATCATCGCGTCGCAGTAGTGGCAATTCATCAGCCAGCCGCAGCCGGGGTCGGGGCAGGCAATGTAGTGGGCCCAGCCGCGGCGGTTGAGCAGCACCAAGGCCTGGCCTTTTTCCGAGAACGTCTTTCGTAGGGCGTCTTCGAGGCGGTGGCTTAGCAGGTGGACGCCCTTGCGTCGCTGCCGTTCCTGGGTCATGTCGACGATCTGGACTTTGGGCAGGGTTAGGCCGGTGACGCGCTGGGGGAGTTTGACCAGGTGGTACGTCTTCTTTTTGGCTGCGTTGTGGTAGCTCTCGAGGCTGGGCGTGGCTGAGCCGAGCACGACGGGGATATCCAATAACTGGGCGCGTTTAATGGCCACGTCCCGGCCGTGGTAGCGGGGCAGCTGGTCTTGCTTGTAGCTGGCGTCGTGTTCTTCGTCGACGATGATCACGCCCACACGCGGCAGCGGGGCGAACACCGCTGAGCGCGCCCCGACCACGACCCGGGCCTGACCGGTGCGGATCCGCCGCCACTGCTCGTGACGAGCAGCGGGGGTGAGGCCCGAGTGGAGCACCGCTACGGCATCGAACCGTTCTTCGAATCGTGACACCGTCTGAGGCGTTAACGCGATCTCCGGCACCAACACAATCGCCCCCCCCGGAAGCTCCCCCGCCCCCGGAATTGCCCCCGCCCCCGGGAGTTGATGTTGATCGTTCTCAGTCGGTATATGTCCAGTGGCACACTCGTTGCCAGGCATTTTCTGGGAGAGCACGTGCTCGATCAGCCGCATATAGACCTCGGTCTTGCCGCTGCCGGTGACGCCGTGGAGCAGGTGGACGCCGAAGCCGTTTGTGGCCCCATGGATCAGCGTGTCGACGGCGTGTTGCTGATCCCGACTCAGTTGCAAAGGCGTGCTGTCACCGGGGAGGGGGCCTTGGTCTGGTTCCGGTGCGGGTTCGTTTGTCGGTTCCCGAGACATTGCCCGGACCGCCTGCTGGTGCTGGATCGTGAGCAGGCCTTTCTTGACGAGTGTTTTGACCGGGCCGACGGTGCGGGCGCCGGCGAGGTCGGCCAAACGGTGGATCTCGATCCAGGGTTCGCCTTGATCGGCAAGCTCGCGTACACGATCGAGGACGGCTTGTTGGAGCTTGGTCAGTGACGGCGCAGATGCGTCGGCTTCGGGCGGTGAGGGTCCGTGCTGGTCGGTCGCGGGTTGGGGCAGCCCGACCATGGTCTGCTCGATGGTGCCGGTGCCCTTCTTGACCGCGGAGGGGATCATGGTCACGAACACCATGCCCAGCGGGCAGCAGTAATACTGCGACATCCAGCGGGCTAGGTGTACCAGGTCTTCGGTCAGTGATAGCTGACCGGGGTCACGTGAATAGATCGGTTTGATGTCGGCGTCGTCCGGGGTTTGGGGTACCGACGGGTTCGGTGATGAACCACCCTCTGAGCGAGGCGGGTAGATTTCGGTGACGATCCCCGCGACGGTGCGGTCGTTTTTTCCAAGCGGCACCAGGACACGTTGGCCGACTTGCAGATCGGGCAGCGTAGAGGGGATCGCGTAGGTCAGCCCGTTGAGCGCCAGGTCGATGCCTCGCTCTAACGCGACGCAGGCGTAACCCACGGGCGGCGGGGATGGGGGGGCAAAGAGGTTGGGCATCACCGCTATGATAGCCGTGGGTGGTCTCGAGACGGGGTCCTACGCTAGGATCTACGCCCATGGCAGGTGGCGGCAATGTTCATGACACGCCGGCGATGCGGCAGTTCCGCAGCTTCAAGGAGCGGTACCCGGATTGCGTGTTGTTTTTCCGGATGGGGGATTTTTACGAGACGTTCTACGACGACGCCAAGCTAGCGCACAAGGTTTTGGGGGTCACCCTCACGCAGCGGACCAAGGGCATCGCCATGGCGGGGGTGCCGTACCACAGCGTCGAGGGGTACCTGCGGCGGATGATCCAGGCGGGGTACCGGGTGGCGGTGTGCGACCAGGTCGAAGACGCCGCCCAAGCCAAGGGGATCGTCCGTCGGGAGGTGACGCGCGTGATCACCCCCGGCACGCTTACCGATGAGTCCCTGCTCGAAGAAGAAACCGAGAACCCGCTGGCGGCGGTGGTGGTCCACGACGGGTCGGTCGTGAGTGTCGCTTGGGCGGAGCTGAGCACGGGGGCGTTCCGGTTGACCACGATCAATGAAGGTGAGCTGCCCGATGAGTTGGCGAGGATCGCGCCGCGAGAGCTTCTTTATCCGGAACCGGATCAGGGCGTCGTGGATGAGCGGGTGCGGTCGGTGATTGAGCTATTGGGTTGCGCCTCGGCGGCGCGGCCGGCGTGGCAGTTTCGCCAGGCCGAGGCGGTCGAGACATTGTGCAAACAATACGGGGTGACCACGCTTGAAGGGTTTGGGCTCTCGCCCCAAGACCCCGCACTGGGGGCGGCGTCGGGGGTTATCCATTACCTACGAGAAACCCAATCCCCCCCCGCCCCCGGAAGTGTCCCCGGAAGTACCCCAGGAAGTGCTCAGGGGGGCAATATTGGGGATGGCGTTTATGGCGGGCGGTCGCTGGGTCATCTTCAGCCGCCCTGCAAGTTCGCTCGCCACGATTACCTGGTGATCGACCATACGTCGCTGCGGAGCTTGGAGATCGAGCGGACCGCCCGGTCCGGTGAAGTCGAGGGCAGTTTGTTGGCAGTGTTGCAGGGG
Source organism: Phycisphaeraceae bacterium (assembly GCA_965224205.1). Taxonomy (GTDB): domain Bacteria; phylum Planctomycetota; class Phycisphaerae; order Phycisphaerales; family Phycisphaeraceae; genus CBDCYN01. The sequence goes on along the minus strand of CBDCYN010000011.1, from coordinate 66,973 downwards.
TGCGTGACCGCGATGGGCAAGCGGGCGTTGCGGTCGTGGCTGTGTTACCCGTGCTGTAGCCGTGGACCCATCGAGCAGCGGCAGCGCGTGGTGGCGGCGATGGTGGAAGACGAACGGTTCCGTGACGAGCTGACGGGTCTTCTTGAAAATGTCCAGGACGTGCAGCGGATCGCGGGCCGGGTGGCGGTGGGGCGGGCGACGCCACGCGATCTGATGGGGTTAGGCAAAAGCAGTGGACAGGCGCGGGCGTTGGGGCGGTTATTAGGGGATCGTCCGGCGGTTGAGGGGTATCTCCAGCGGTTGGTTGCTGTGTCGGATCCTTTACAGGCGTTGGCGGCGACGCTAACCGAGGCGTGCGTCGAAGCGCCGCCGGCGCACCTGCGCGAGGGGGGGTTGATCCGTGACGGGTTTGACGCTGACCTCGACGAGGCCCGGTCGCTTCAGCACGACAGCCACACCTGGCTGGGGCAGTATCAGAAATCGCTGGTCGAGGAGACCGGGATCAACAACCTGAAGGTGGGGTTCAACAAGGTCTTCGGTTACTACATCGAGGTGACCGCGGCTAACAAGGACAAGGCCCCGGACCACTGGTCGCGCAAGCAGACCCTTAAAAACGCTGAGCGGTACATCACCCCCCCGCTTAAAGAGTTCGAGGGCAAGGTGCTGTCTGCCCGGGAGCGGGCGATCGCCCGGGAGCAGGTTTTATTTACACAGCTGTGCGAAACGGCGACGCAGCAGTTGTCGGCGCTAAACCAATTCGCCCAGGTCGTCGCGGAGCTGGACGTGCTGGCGTGCTTCGCGAATCGAGCGGTGCGTTGGCGGTACGTCCGACCCGAGATCGTGGACGAACCGGTACTGGAGATCCGCGGTGGGCGGCACCCGGTGCTTGACGAGCTATTGGGGGATCGGTTTGTTCCTAATGATGTGCATCTGGGCAGCAACCGCGTCGTTGACAGCGACGAAGCCCCAGAAGCCGAATCAGGTGAAATGCCTTCCAAGGCCACCCTTGGCTTGATCACCGGCCCGAACATGGCGGGCAAGTCGACCTATATCCGGCAGGCGGCGTTGATGACTTTGTTAGCCCATACCGGCAGCTTTGTGCCGGCGGATTCAGCGACGATTGGGTTGTGTGACCGCATCTTTACCCGGATCGGGGCCAGTGACGAGCTGCACGCGGGCCGATCAACGTTTATGGTTGAGATGACCGAGACGGCCAATATCTGTCACCACGCGACCGGAAAGAGTTTGGTGATCCTCGATGAGATCGGCCGCGGCACCAGCACGCTCGACGGGCTTAGCCTGGCGTGGGCGATCGCTGAGCACCTGGCCGGCTGTGGGGCGCGTACGCTGTTCGCCACGCATTATCACGAATTGACGGGCCTGGCCCAGCGGTTCGAGAACGTAGCGAACCTGAACGTGACGGTGCGCGAGTGGCAGGACCAGATCGTGTTCCTGCACCGGATCGTGCCCGGCGCGACCGACCGCAGCTACGGGATCCACGTCGCGAAGATCGCTGGGCTGCCGTCCGTGGTGGTGGATCGGGCGAACCAGCTTTTGGGGCAGCTATCGGTGAGCCATGACACGATGCCCGCGGCGGTGGGGGATACGACGCCGTCTGGTCGTGGTTCACAGGCATCGGACCGTGCACCTCAAGGTCGATCCCCCTCGGCGGATGGTCAGCTGGCTTTGTTTAAAGAGTATCTGGATCACCCGGTGGTCGAGCGGTTGCGGGCGGTGGACCTGAACCGGATGACCCCCCTCGAAGCGTTCGAGGTGTTAAAGGATTTCCAGCAAACGCTTGATGAGGGTTAGCCCCCGGCAAAGCCGGATGCTAACGACCCATTGAGGCGTGACGTGCCACAATCTCAAAGATCCTTATAATGGCTTCGGTTTTGATCGGGCTGGTCGGTTTGCCACCCTAGCTCAGTGGTAGAGCACTCCCTTGGTAAGGGAGAGGTCGTGGGTTCAAATCCCATGGGTGGCTTTGGATAGACGTGGCGATCGGCTCCGAGGCGTTGGCCAACCGGGTTGTAATGATCCGCCCCGATGAGTTAGGATAACGGCGTACCGTTTGGACTAGATACGTCGTATCGGTTATGTATAGGTTCCGGTAAGAGATAGGCTAAACAGTTAATATGGTGATAGCCTTCGTGTGGAGCGAGGGTTGTTTGAAAAACAACAGCGAAATAGAGGTTAGCATCCGATGGCAAAAGGTGTATTTGAGCGAACGAAACCGCACGTAAACGTAGGGACGATCGGCCACGTCGACCACGGCAAGACCACGCTCACCGCCGCGATCACCGCGGTGCAGGCGGCCAAGGGCCTGGCGACCTTTAAGGCTTACGACGAGGTGGCCAAGGCTTCGGAATCCGACGGGCGGCGCGACCCGACCAAGATCCTCACGATCGCCACCAGCCACGTGGAGTACGAGTCCGAAAAGCGTCACTACGCCCACGTCGACTGCCCCGGCCACGCCGATTATGTCAAGAACATGATCACCGGTGCTGCGCAGATGGACGGGGCGATCCTCGTGGTCTCGGCCGCCGACGGGCCCATGCCCCAGACCAAGGAGCACGTGCTGCTGGCACGGCAGGTGAACGTCCCGTCGATCGTGGTGTTCCTCAACAAGGTCGACCTGGTCGACGATGAAGAGCTTTTGGAGCTGGTCGAGCTGGAGGTCCGCGAGCTGCTTAGCAAGTACGACTTCCCCGGTGACGACACGCCGATCATTAAGGGCGCCGCCTTCCCCGCCCTCCAAGCCCCCGACGATGCTGAGAAGAACAAATGCATCGGCGAGCTGATGGAGGCGATCGATACGTTCGTGCCTGATCCGGAGCGTGAGGTCGATAAGCCGTTCTTGATGAGCATCGAGGACGTGTTCTCGATCAAAGGCCGCGGCACGGTGGGGACCGGCCGGATCGAGCGTGGCGTGGTCCACGTCGGCGACGAGGTCGAGATCGTCGGTTTGACCGAGGAAAGCAAGAAGACCACGGTCACCGGGGTGGAGATGTTCAACAAGACGCTCGAAGAAGGCCAGGCCGGCGACAACGTCGGGGCGTTGCTTCGTGGGGTTGAAAAAAGCGACCTCCAGCGCGGGCAGGTCTTGGCCAAGCCCAAGTCGATCACCCCGCACACGAAGTTCCAGGGCGAGGTCTACGTGCTGACCAAGGAAGAGGGCGGGCGGCACTCGCCGTTCTTCTCTGGGTACAAGCCGCAGTTCTATTTTAGGACCTGCGACATCACCGGCCAGATCAAGCTCCTGGGCGGGGCCGAGATGTGCATGCCCGGCGATAACATCCAGATGGAGATCGACCTGATGGGCAAGCCGATGGCCATGGAAGAGGGCTTGCGGTTCGCGGTGCGTGAAGGCGGCAGGACCGTCGGCGCCGGCGTGGTCACGAAGATCTTAGAATAGGGACATAGACACCGCGTGACCCGGGTCGGTGCAAGAACAACGCACCAATGAACCCGTCGCGTCGGTTGAACAAAGGCACAGCCCATGGCAAAGAAAGCTGCTGCGGTTGAATATGTTTGGCTTCAGTGCACGGAGAGCGGTGACCTTAATTACCGCACCCCCGTGAACGTTAAGGGCGGCATCCCCGAGAAGCTTAAAGCGGGGTTGAAAAAGTACAGCCCACGTTTGCGTAAACATACCGTGCACAAGATCAAGCGCAAATAGCGACGGCGTCGGCCGGTTGTGACTTTGTTTTGGTAAACTCAGGCCAGATCAGTGTTGGCAGCTGTCCTGACCAACGATAAACCCGATCTACGCCAGTAGCTCAATTGGCAGAGCAGCCGTCTCCAAAGCGGCAGGTTGGGGGTTCGATTCCCTCCTGGCGTGTGCGTGACGGAAGCTGTGGTTATACTTTGTGATAAGACGATACAGGATAGAATTACCTGGAACAGGGGAACGTCGTGAACGGCCTGTTGGTATCCCCACTAGGGGCGTATCGTTTTGACGATCGGCGATGATATTAAAGTCAGTGATCGTCGCTTGAGTATAAAATGATAGGTCAATAGAATTTGTCCCTAACCCTTTATAAACCTGGTCAAGGTTATTGGACGCGGATGCTCAGCGCCGTCGGTGCCGGGACGTTGGTCCTGGCAGGTGTGGCGTGGTTGTGGACCGAACTAGAGGTGGTGCGCAGCGACTACGGGATCTACATGCGGGCCGGCGTGGCGGCGGGGGTGGTCATCTTCTTCGGGGGCCTGCTGTGGTGGATCTTCAATAAACCGCGGATCGTCGACTTCATGATCGCCACCGAGTCGGAGATGCGCAAGGTCAACTGGCCCACGCGCAGCGAAGTGGTCGGCTCGACCTGGATCGTCATCTGCGGGACCCTGCTGATGGCCCTGCTGCTGTTTGTCGTCGACCTGGTGTTCGCGACCCTGTTCCAGGCGATCGGGATCTTGTCGGGGGGGGAGTAATGGCTCGGCTCTACCCGGGGGCCGGGGCAGATTCCGGGGCCAGATTCCGGCTCTGGGAACCGGGCGTCTCTAGAAAAAAATCGTATCATATTGGATCAACCCATGCCTGAAGAGGAAGTCGCCAACACCGAGCAGGTCATCGAAGAAGAACCGATGATCACCCCGGGGATGAACTGGTTCGTCCTGCGGGTGGCCTCGAACAAAGAAGAACAGGTCCGCCGCACCCTGCTTCGCAAGATCAAGATCGAAGGGTTCACCGAGATGGTCAACCGGATCCTGGTCCCCACCGAGAAGGTCAAGACCATCAAGGCCGGCAAGCAGCGGATCACCCTCAAGAACCTCTACCCCGGTTACGTCTTCGTGGAGATGAAGCTCGAAGAAGACGGCCGCATCCCCCAGGACGTGTTCTTCTTAATCAAAGAGACCACGGGCGTAGGTGACTTTATCGGCACCGCCGGCCGGCCCAGCCCGATGAGCATCCAGGAGATCGAGAAGATGCTCGCCGCCTCCAAAGCCCCCGAGGAGACCCCCGAGGTCAAGATGGAATTCGCCAAGGGTGACGCCATCAAGGTCCGCGAGGGCCCATTCGAAAACATGGAGGGCACCGTCGACGAGCTGCTGCCCGCACAGGGCAAGGTCCGCGTGATCGTGACCATCTTCGGCCGCGCTACCCCCCTGGAACTCGAGTATTGGATGATCGAAAAGGCCGAGGAGTAGACCTTGCGCCAGCGGTAAAATCAGGCTAGCCGGATCAGCCCCACGGGTTTCGCCCCCTGGCCGTTCATCCGGGGGATAGTGATTTAAGCCCGTCCCCCTGATTCACCGATCCTGAAAATAGATTGCTCCCCTGTTAGCCTAGCCATTGTTGAAGGATAGCCACCATGAGCGTGATCGGGTCCAACGCCGCCGCCTCGGTCGCGCAGACCACGGTCCAGGCTCAGGACGTCGCCCAGCGTCGCGACAAATCGGTCAACGAGTCAGCCCGCACCGCTACCCGTTCGCGAGAGATCAGGGACGCCCTGCTGAGTACGGTCGAAGACCCCGCCCACGACGACACCGCCCAGCTGTCGATCCACGAACAACAGCCCGATCAACGCAACCCCCAGCAGAGCCAACCCCAACCCGACGATCAGCAGTCACACAAGCAGGCCACGCCCCAGGCCCAGGCTCCTCAAGACGCCCCGTCATCGCAAGCCCCCTCACCTGCTACGCCGCCCCAGCCCCCCGGTCTGTACCATCATGTAGACGTGGAAGCCTAATAATGCTGCATAGACCCGCCAGGCAAGCCTATCGATCCAAAACCGTCCCACCCGTAGGCTATTGACCCGGGGATGACCACCGCGGTTTTGTCGGTAGGACGGTAGAATAGACACGTGAGGCACCGAGGATCTCTGCACGATCCACAGCGATCTCAGTGGGAGTATTATGTTTCCCGATCAATAGCCCGCCACTCTGTGGCGGGATTGACGGCGGGATGTGTGGCAGGATCACTGTCCAGGATAATCTGGTGACCGAACAACCACCCCAGCCAAGCCTATAATCGCTAGAAATGTCATCCGAGACCCACCGTTGGTCTTGCCGCTAGAAAAGTTTTCTGACTCCTGAAGGTGATACATGATCCAGACAGCCAGACGAGAAGAGTTTGAGGAATTGTCCGACCAGTTGGACTCGATTGTCAACCGCTTGTGGCAGCGTCATTTTCAAGACTTCTGCCCCTCCGATGCCTGGGCGCCCCCGATCAATCTCTACCGGTTCGAGCGGCGCCTAGAGGTCTGCGCCGACCTGGCGGGGGTCGACGGGCGTTCGATCGACGTGAGGGTCGAGCCCGGCCGGTTGGTGATCCGCGGCTTCCGCGCCGCGCCTGAGCCTACGGGCCAGGGCAAGGCCAACATGCAGATCATCGCCATGGAGATCAACCATGGCCCGTTCTGCCGCACCGTGAACCTGCCAGACAATATCGATCTGGCCCGCGTCAAGACCCAATACCGCAACGGGCTGTTGTGGATCCACTTACCCCTACGCGATCAAGGTTAGCCGCCCCGGCGTGGTCGCCAGCGGGACCACACGTGACACGTGAAATGAGCGGGTTCTACCTATATGTAAGATGCCCATCATCGACAGATTTTCCAGATGTGTATTGTAGCACGACGACTTCGGGAGACACGCCTCTTGATGAATATCCCATTGGTACGGCCCGGGCAAACACATCTATGGTCGCATGGGTTGTACGCCTCACCGGTTGAACCCGAGGATGATCAACAACGAGAAAACCCTTCTGACCCACCCCCGGACCCACCTCCAACAGACAACCAAGACACGGATCACGACGAGGATCCACTGCCCGTCGATCCACCGCAACCCGACAACCCACCCCAGGAAACGCCCGTAACACCAACCCCCCGCCCCAAGGCCGCAAAAAAATCCCCCAGGCGTTCCAACCGGGTCAAGATCCCCTCGATCCTCCCCGTGTTGCCGATCCGCGGCACGGTCATGTTCCCCAACACGATCATGCCCATGGGCGTGGGTCGGCCCAGCAGCCGTCGGTTGCTCGATGACTCCCTGCCCAAGTCCAAGATCATCGCCCTGGTCACCCAGCGTGACGAAGACGAAGAAGACCCCGCCCCCGACGGCCTCTACGACGTGGGCACGATCGTGATGGTGCTCAAGCTCATCCGCCAGCCCGACGAGACCGTCTCGGTCATCGTCCACGGGATCAGCCGGTTCCGCGTCAAATCCCTGATCCGCCGCAAGCCGTTCTACATGGCCCAGATCGAGCGCCTCGCAGACCGCCCCGGCACCGGCAAGCCCTTCAACGCCGCGGTCAAGCAGTTGCGGGATCAATCCCAGCAACTCCTCGAGCTCATGCCCAACGCCCCCGAGCAGGCCCTGACCGTGCTGATGAACATCGACGACCCCGGCAACCTCGCCGATTTCCTCGCAGCCAACCTGAACCTGGACATCCAGCAGAAACAAGACCTGCTCGAGGAACCCGACGTCGCCAAGCGTATCCGCTCGGTGTTGGGGCACGTGTCCAACCAGCTCGAGATCGTCAAGCTCCAGCAGAAGATCCAAGACGACGTGCGGTCCTCGATCGGTGAGGGCCAGCGGAAGTTCCTGCTACGCGAGCAGATCAAAGCCATCCAGAAAGAACTGGGCGAAGACGCCGATGCCACCGAGCAGGTCCTCGAAGAACTCCATCAGCGGTTGGTCGAGGCCTCCCCACCCGAGGAGGTCATGACCGAAGCCCAGCGCGACCTCAAGCGCCTCGGGACCATCCCCCCCGCCAGCCCGGAATACTCCCTGCTGCTTTCGTACCTAGAGCTGCTGGCTGAGCTGCCGTGGGTGAAGGTCAGCGAAGACAACCTCGACCTCGACCGCGCCCGCAAGATCCTCGACCGCGACCACTTCGACCTCGATAAAGTCAAGCGACGCCTGATCGAGTACCTGGCTGTACGCAAGCTCAACCCCGAGGGGCGCGGGCCGATCTTGTGCCTGGCCGGCCCCCCGGGTGTGGGCAAAACGAGCCTCGGACAGTCGATCGCCGACGCCCTGGGCAGGCAGTTCGCCCGGCTCAGCCTTGGCGGGATCCGCGACGAGGCCGAGGTCCGCGGCCACCGGCGGACCTACATTGGCGCCATGCCCGGCCGGATCATCCAGGAGCTGCGCCGCGCCGGGACCCGCAACCCCGTGATGATGCTCGACGAGGTCGACAAGCTCGGGTCCGATTTCCGCGGCGACCCGTCCAGCGCTTTGTTAGAGGTGCTCGACCCGCGCCAGAACGACGCGTTTGTCGACCGCTACCTCGACGTCCCGTTCGACCTGTCCCAGGTTATCTTTATCGCCACAGCCAACTACCTCGACGCCGTCCCGCCCGCCCTGCGCGACCGGATGGAGGTCATCGACATCCCCGGCTACACCGACTACGACAAGGCCCAGATCGCCCGGCGCTACCTGGTCCCGAGGCAACTTAAAGAGAATGGCTTGACACGCGATCTATGTAAATGGCAGCCGACCGGAATCCGCAAAGCGATCAATGACTACACGCGCGAGGCGGGGGTGCGCGAGCTAGAGCGCCAGATCGGGGCGGTGTGCCGGGGCATCGCGGCCAAGGTGGCGGCTAAGAAACGCCGCGCCAAGCAGGCCTGGACCGTCAACGCCGAGCTGGTCCGCGAGCTGCTTGGGCCCGAGAAGTACGTCCGCGACCTCGAGGCACGCGTCAAGACCCCCGGCGTGGTCGTGGGTTTGGCGTACACCCCGGTCGGCGGGGAGGTCTTATTCATCGAAGCCGCTGCGTACCCCGGCAAGGGCAACGTGACCCTCACGGGCCAGATCGGCGACGTGATGAAAGAGTCCGCCTCGGCGGCGATGAGCCTGTTCAAAACGCGGGCCCAGTCTTTCCACATAAGCCCCGAGATGCTCGCGTCACGCGATATCCACATCCACGTGCCCGCCGGGGCGGTGCCCAAAGACGGCCCCAGCGCCGGGATCGCGATGTACACCGCGATCGCCTCGCTTTGGCTGGATATCCCGCTCAAACCCAAGCTGGCGATGACCGGGGAGATCACCCTGCGGGGGTTGGTCTTGCCGATTGGGGGCGTAAAAGAGAAAACGCTGGCCGCCTCGCGCGTGGGGATCCGCACGGTCCTGCTACCAGATCAAAACCGCCGTGACTTAGAAGAAATCGACCCCCGTGTGCGGAAAAAACTCAAGATCGAGTTCGTGGAGAACATCGACCAGGTCCTGAATCTGGCCTTGGGCAAAGACCGGCTGCGCCAAGCCACGCGTGCCAACAAGCGACTGGCCGAATCGTCACAAGCGCCGGTCACGATTGCGGATTAAACCGTGTCATGGCCTGCTCGATCCCTTCCGACACCCAGCATTCGATCGCGTCGCAGGCGCGGTCGAGCACCGGGTCGATCTCACGGGCCTGCTCGGCGGTGAACCGCCCCAAAACATAATCCGATTGGATCACCCCCACCGGCGGCGGGTCGATCCCGATGCGTAGCCGGGGGTATTGGTCGGTACCTAGCACCCGCTCGATATCTTTTAGCCCGTTGTGACCCCCGCTGCCCCCCTCGGCGCGTAGCCGGATGCGACCGACCGGCAGGGCGACGTCATCGACAATGATCAGCAGCTCTTGCTGAGGGTCGGCCTTGAAGAACCGCACCGCCTCGCCGACCGTTAGACCGCTGCGGTTCATGTAGGTCATAGGTTCAAGCAACCAGCAGGCGTTAGCGGCGATGTTCGCTTCGAACACCCGTGCATGGAACTTCGCCTTGGGGTTGGTTAGCCCCAGGCGGCCCGCTAGGCGCTCGATCGCCATGAACCCGGCGTTGTGGCGGGTGTGCGTGTAACCCCCACCGGGATTGCCCAAGCCGACGATCAGTTTCATGGTTTCTGGTGTTAGAGATTCAAGTAGGGTTCAGCGCGCGGTATCCAACATGGAGGGATGCCCCGGCCTCACCGGATGCAAAGAACCGTACTACTCGTCTTCGCCTTCGGCCTTCTCTTTCTTGCGGATTAGTTCTGGCTCGGCTTCTCCAGTGGCGGTGATCTCCTCAGGTTCTTCTTCCTCGGCAGCCTTGTGGATCACCGCCACCACGGACTCGGGCGCGTCCTCGACGGTTACGCCCTCGGGCAACTTCAGGTCCGCGACGGCAATCGACTCTCCGACCCCCAGCTCGCTGACGTCGACCTTGATACTCTCGGGGATCTGCGAAGCCAGGCACTGGATCGACAGCTGGGTGACCGGGTGCTCTAGGTACGCCCCGGCCTCTTTGAGCCCCACCGCCTCGCCGGTGAGCTCGATCTCCACGTCGAGCGTGACCCGCTCCGTAAGATCGACCCGGGTTAGGTCCACGTGGATGATCTGCGAGCCGAGGTGGTCCCACTGCACATCCTTGATCAGGCACGGCTCGGTCTTGGAGCCGGTCTCAACCTCGATCAGGTGCGCGTTGTGGTGCAGCAGGTTCGTGATCTCTTTGCGGTCCAGGGACAGGTGCTCGGGGTCCTGCTTGTGGCCATAGATCACCGCTGGCAGCCTGCCCGCCTCGCGGAGCTTGCCGGCGTCACGGCTGCCAAGTTGTTGGCGTGTCTGGCTTTGGATCCGGGGAATGTCGGTCGTCGTCATCAGTCGCACTCCAGGCCGATCGGGTCAAGTCGGCGCGTCACCAACGGCTCATTTCGATACAGCCCGGTATTGTAGCGAACTCACGACCGCTTGCCTCACCCGCCGTTTTTGCGGAACAGGCTCGAGACCGACATATCGTTGTGAATCCGGCGGATCGCCTCGCCCAGCAGGTCCGCGACGCTTAGCTCCACGAGTTTCTCTCGCAGCGGTTCGCATCGGGAGCCGCTAGGAATCGAATCGGTCACGACGACCCGGTCGATCGGTGCGTCCTTGAGCCGTTCCATGGCCAGGCCCACGAGTACCGGGTGGGTGCAGCCTGCGATGACCCGCTTGGCCCCGTTTTTCATCACCAGCCTAGCCGCCTCGCACATGGTCCCGCCGGTCGAAATCATGTCGTCGATCATGACCACGGTCGAGTCGTCAACGTCACCGATGATGTTCGCGGATTTCACCTCCGAACCGCTGGTGCGACGCTTGTCAATAATCGCTAAATCCCCACCCAGCCAGCTGGCGTACGTGGCGGCGATCTTCATGTTGCCCACGTCCGGGCTCACGAGCGTAATCTTGCCCAATTCGTCGCGTACGCTATCAAAATAATCGCACAAGACCGGGGCGGCGTGCAGGTGATCGACCGGGATATCGAAGAACCCCTGGATCTGCTCGGCGTGCATGTCCAGGCTCAAAACACGATCGGCCCCGGCGGTGGAGATCAGGTTGGCCACGAGCTTGGCGGTGATCGGCACCCGCCCCTCGTCCTTGCGGTCCTGACGGGCGTATCCGAAATACGGCAGCACGGCGGTGATCCTTTTAGCACTGGCCCGCCTCAGGCAGTCGATATAGATCAATAGCTCCATCAGGTGAGCGTTGACCGGGTGGTACGTCGACTGGATGACAAAGCAGTCCCTGCCGCGCACGTCTTCTTCGAGTTTTACGATGATCTCCCCGTCGGGGAACATATCGATGTGGGCCTGGCCAACCGGCACCTCGAGGTAACGGCAGATCCGCTCGCCCAACTCTCGGCTAGCACGGCCGCAGAAGACCTTGAGCTTATCCGGGTTGACTCGGTTCACAGCGGTTGCTCCGAGTTGACCTTGCCGCCGGTCGTTTGGGCTAACCGGTCACGTAAAATCTGGTCCACCTCGGCCAACTGTTGGGGTGTGTTCACACCGATGACCTCCTTGGCTGATACCGCGTCAACAAGCTGCACGGATTGCCCCTTCTCTTTCAACAGCCCCGGGGCGTCGGTGAGGTAAAATTCCCGCTGGGCGTTGGTGTTTTTGACCTCACCAAGTGTCTCAAACAGTTGGTCACTGCGGAAGCAATAGTAGCTGGGGTTGATTTCTTTGACTTCTCGCTGCTGGGCGGTGGCGTCCTTGTGCTCCACGATGGCGGCGAACGAGCCGTCGGGCTCGCGGATGACCCGGCCGTAGCCTGTCGGGTCGTCGAGCCGTGACGTGGCCAAAGTGACCGAGGCTTGAGTCGATCGGTGCACTTCGATCAGCTGCTGCAGGGTCGCGGGTTGAATCAGTGGTGCGTCGCCGGCCATGACCAGCACGTCGACCGGGGGTTGACCCTCGAAACAGGGCTGGGCCATCTGCGTGGCGTGGCCGGTGCCGAGTTGTTCGCGTTGCTCGACAAACTCACAGCCGGGTTCGTCTTGTAATGCGGCTTCGACGTCCTTGCCCTTGTAACCGACGACGACCACGCATCGGCTCACCCCCGCTTGCTTACACGCCCGGACGACCCACCACACCAACGGCAGGTCGGCCACGGGGTACAACACCTTCGGCAGGTCCCCGCCCATCCGGGTGCCCTTGCCCGCGGCGAGGATGATCGCGTGGGGGGCGCCGCCACCGGTCGCCGCGCCCCCCGGGCCTCCCGGCCCCCCCGATATGGAGGTATCAGGATCCTGGTTCATGGGTGTTTTCGTTCGTCGCAGCCAACCACGCTTACGGAACAAGATCGTTCATCATATTCCTTATGAACGCCTGTAAACCCCGGATGAACCCCGCCACGCCTCTGCTGCCATCACTAGCCCGCCTGGACTCGAACCAGGAATCCCAGTACCAAAAACTGGTGTGTTACCATTACACCACGGGCTAACTATCTCGGGACACTGTTATACACGACGCGTATCCATCACGCACGGGGCCAGATCAAGCCGCGGATGGGGGTAGCTCGGGTGTCTGTGGCTAAGTCACCCAACGAGCGACTACTACAGCCGAACGTCATCGTTCGTGGTCGGTGCGGTGGGTGAGGGAAGATGGCGGGCAAACGCTTGTGGCCGGCTGGAGGACAATTCATCATACTTTAAGTATCTTTTTATTCTCAGCCATGCATGGGCGACCTGACCCCCTCCTAGAAAATTGATCCAGGTTTTGTGAGAGAATCCAACCGGCCTTTGGCCGGAAAGGATTCCTCATGAAGAAGCGATTGATGCCGGAACAGATCGTGGCGAAGTTGCGTGCGGCGGACGTGGAACTTGGCAAAGGCCAGAAGGTGCCCCAGGTGTGCAAACAGCTGGGCATCAGCCAGCAGACGTACTATCGTTGGCGGACGAAATACGGCGGGATGGACCCGCAGATGGCCAAGCAGCTCAGAGCCCTTGAGAAGGAGAACACCCGGCTCAAGAAGCTCGTCGCCGACCAAGCGTTGGACATGGCGATCCTCAAGGAGGCAGCCCGCCCAAACTTGTAGACCCCGAGCGTCGGCGTCGAGCCGTGGACTCGGTGCGTCGTCGTTTGGGGCGTGACAAGATCTCGCAGCGTCGTGCCTGTAAGGCGTTGGGCCAACCCCGTAGCACGCAGCGTTACCTACCTAAGCAACCGGAGAAAGATCGGGCGTTGATCGAGGCGATGCGGCGGATCGCCGACGAGCGTCCACGGTTCGGCTGCAAGCGGGTGCAGCCGATGCTTAACGCATCGGATGGGTCGGTGGGCTTGGGCCGTGTCCACCGGTTATGGAAACAAGAACACATGCAGGTGCCTAAGAAACAGCGAAAACGCCGACGTTTACCGGGCCACAGCGGCAACGGCTGTATCCGTTATCGCCCCACCCACCGCAATCACGTCTGGTCGTACGACTTCGTGACCGAACGGACCGAAGACGGCAAGCAGCTGAAGCTGTTGGTGGTGATCGATGAGTACACCCGCGAGTGTTTGGCCATCGAAGCGGGCCGATCATTCACAGCCAAGGACGTGATCTTGACGCTGCAGTACTTGTTCGCGGTGCGTGGGGCACCGGGCCACATCCGAAGTGACAATGGCCCCGAGTTCATCGCCAAAGAAGTCCGACGCTGGCTGGAACGAGCGGTGGTGCGTACCTTGTATATCAACAAAGCCAGCCCTTGGGAGAACGCCTACGTGGAGTCATTCAACGGCAAGCTACGAGACGAACTGCTCAACGGCGAGTTGTTCTTGAGCTTGGCCGAAGCCAGGTACGTACTCGATGAGTGGCGACTCGATTACAACCACCGCCGCCCGCACTCGTCACTGGATTGGCAAACCCCCGCCGCGTTTGCGGCGAGTTTAGAAGAACCATTGGCCGGGGCGTTCCCGGCCGCGTCGCCTGGTGGCTCTCCGGTCGGGGCTGCGCCCCTCCCTCCGACCCACCAGGCGGATCAACACACACCGATTCTCTCATAAACACTGGTACAAAAATCCCGAGGGGGTCACATAGATAGCACATGCAAGGGGTGCTACAGCGAGTCCCTATAAGGGACCATTGGTAAGTAGCCCTGAGCCCATGGATTGCAATCCATGGGCTTGACGGAGACGACGAGTCCCTGTGAGGGATCTGTCGCTACGTGGTTTGGGATGATTATCTTTGCGCGCCCTAAAGGCGCGTTTTTTTTTATTCCATCCGCAGGGGTGGAGAAACCGCTTTCTCACGGGCGCGGCTCGTAGGCAGCACGCTTGGGTGGAGCGGGTTACCGCAGCAGGACCGGCTGCCAGGTTTGTGGGGTTCGTTGCCAGGCATACCGGCGGCGTGACCCGCGCTCGTCGATGGGCAGGATGTCGAACGCGTCGGTGGTGTCCAAGAGCGGGCCCACGAGGCGGCGTAGCTCGACCAGGTCGTCGGGGTCCAACCGCAACTCAAAGACCGACGCCTGGATGCGCAGCCCGTAGCGGGCGAGCACGTCGGCGACCTGTTTGCGTCGCGGGTTGCTGGAGATGTCGTAGGTCACCAGGTATAAGCTCATGATTTTGTTGTTGGCGGTGGGTGGACGAAGGGTTGGAACACGAACGAACGGTCGATCAGGTGGCGACGCAGGTGCCGGGCGCTGTAGTGGAGGTGGGTGAGAAAGGAATACGCGTCGCCCCGGTCGCCCGCGGCGCAGGGCTGGGCGAACACGGCGTGGATCGCGGCCACGGCCCGCCGCGCGGCGTTGGGGTTGAGGTTCACCAGATAGGGCCCGTGATCGGCGGGGCGGAAGTCCGACGGCTTGAGGGTCGGCAGCAATTCTAAAACGACACGATCCATCAGGTGGCGCAACGGCTCCTGGAGGTCCGAGGCTAGGGCCGCGTGGCCGGGGCGGGCGTCGTGGAGGATCCCCTCGGCCGGGATCAGCCCGGCTAGAGCGTTTTGCGTCAATAATCGCCATATCCGCAAGAGGTGAAGTAGTTTTGGCACTCGGTGGGCGTGACGTCTGTCAGGGCATCGGCGATGGCGTCTTGGAGCGTGCCGAAGGTCTTGGCGGCGACGCGGCGTAGCCACGCCTTGACCTTGCTCCACAGCTTCTCGATCAGGTTCAGGTCCGGGCTGTACGGGGGCAGGTACCACAGGTCGGCGTCGACGGCCTCGATCGCTTCGCGCACCGCGGCGGCTTGGTGACTCGAGAGATTGTCCATCACGACCACGTCACCCGGGCGCAACGACGGGGCCAAGAACTGCTGGGTGTAGGCCAGGAACGTCGCCGAGTTCATCGGGCCATCGACCACGACCGTCGCACCTTGGATCACCCCGTCGAGCCGGATCGCGCTGAGCATCGTGAGCGTCTTCCAGCGGCCGTGCGGGGTGCGGTCCACGCAACGCTGCCCGATCGGCGACCAGCCATACAGCCGGGTCATATCCGTCTTGGCCCCAGATTCGTCGAGGAAAACCAGATGGGCCGGGTCCACGAACCGCCGGGCGATCGTGAAGTTGTGGCGGCGTTGGGCCACGTCGGGGCGATCTTGCTCGGCGGCGATCAGCGACTTCTTTTGAGCGACAGCCCCAGCCGCTTCAACGCCCGGCACACCGTCGATTCCACGACGCCCAGGTTCAGCATCGCCCTCAACTGCTTGGCCGTGATCCCCGGCTTGGCCGCCACCGCCTCACGCATCCGTTGCTCATCGGCCGCCGTAAGCTTGACCGACCCCTTGGGCCCCGGCACCCCCGGCGTCAACACGCCCCGGCGGTGCCGATCACACCAGTCGCGAACCGTCGACCTCGCCACCCGAAACTGTCGTGATACCCCCGTGATCGTCTGACCCGACTCGGCGGCCCATACCACCCGCTTACGTAGATCCATCGAATACGCCATGACCTTGGCCTCCTTGCCAGAAATCTCTCTTATCGGCCAGCGGCGATTAATTACGCCAAGCGCTCTAGCCGCACCGCCAGCGTGGCTTGACGGTGGAGGATGGTGTGGGCCAGGTTCAGCAAGATGTTGGCCGGGTCTTCGGCGTCGGGCGCGACGCGACGCTCGAACCTGCACCAGTGCGGCAGACGCATGGCGAAAAACCGGTACCACCGGGCAGCGGCGGCGCCTTCAAAACCCAGCAGGCGTTGCACCGAATCCGCGTTGCGTGCTTTAGAGGCGGATCCCCTTAATGCCGTTACGACCGATCGATCGCCCACGTCGACCATCGCCTCGGCGAGGGTGGCGTAGTTGGTGATCTTGGCGACGATAAGCCGGCGGGCGATGGCCAGCCGCCAAGCCGGGTCGGACCTGATGGCCAGCTGGGCGCGGATCGCGTCGGGCTGGGCCTCGACCCCGCCTTGGGACAATTCACCCCGGAGCCGGCCCGAGTCGTCGGCGAGGATGACCCGGATGTTGTGCTGCGTTAAATCTCTTAGAGCCGGGGCGGTCACCGTGGCGTGGCCCAGGACGATGGCCTCGCGTATCTGCATCAGAGGAACGGAAGTTTCGGCCTCGCCGTCGCGGTATGCGCAGCGTAGCTGCCCGTCTTTGGTCCGCACCGAAACGGCCCCGGGCCCGAAGACGACCCATTGTCGTGTTTCGGGGATGGCCGCGGTGGTCTGACCGGGCAGGGGGATCGGGGTCGGGGCGTCGGGGTGCTTGCGGGCCTGCTGCCAGCCGAGATCTTCGACGGGGCGGGGTTCGTCGGTGGCGGTCATGGTCCACCGGTCGGTTTTTTGGAAGCTGAACCCGAGGAACTCGAACCCGGCCCGCAGGTCGACGCGGCGGGTTTTGTGTTCGTTGAGGGAGAGCAACAGGGCTTGGGCGGATGCCCGGGCTTCCTCGTAGACGCGTTGAGCGTGCGCCGGGTCTTTGAAAAGGATCATAAAGTCATCGGCGTAACGGACCAGGCAGGTGCCGGCGCGGGCGGTTTCCTTGTCGAAACGATCCAGGAATAGGTTGGCCAACAGGGGCGACAGCGGGGCCCCGGTCGGCACGCCGCGGTGGTCGAACGGGGCGCCTGTTTGCACCCAGCGCATGATCAGTTCGACCGTGGGTCCGTCGGCTAGGTGGGCCTCGAGGCGGTCGCGGAGCAGGGCGTGGTCGATGGTATCAAAGAATTGGGCAAAGTCGGAACGCAGTGCGATACGGTAACCCTCTTGGAACGCGCGGCGCAGGCGACGCGCCGCCCGCTTGCGGCCCAGGCCGCGCCGATAGGCCAGGGACGACTCTTCGAAGAATTGGTCCAGAGCGGGGGCTAGCTTGGTCAGGGCGACGCGCTGCAGGGCCCGGTCCATGCGCATCGGGATCGACAAGACCCGTGCCTTGCCCCCGGGGCCTTGGATCACGATTACCTGTTAGAGATCCTCGCAGGAGTAAACTGAGCTTCCCCAAGGGAAGAAACTATGAAAGCCGGGTCTCCCGGTGGGCGGTTTGACGGGATCATGTCCCAGTACGGGCTGATCGTGTGGATCGCCCAAGTGTAACGCTTCACACAAGGAGACCGGCATGAGGATTTTGGCTATCGATTTGGGCAAGTTCAAGAGCGTGGTGTGTGTCTATGACTCGGTGGACCGTGAGCATCGGTTCGAGACGGTGGCGACGACCCCGTCGGCGATCCACGACTTGGTGGTCCAGGAAAATCCTGATCGGATGGTAATCGAGATCGGTTCGCAGGCGGGTTGGGTGTGTGATCTGGCCCGGACGCGCGAGATCCAGATCCAGGTGGCTAACACGAACCACGAAGCTTGGCGGTGGAAGCACGTCAAACGCAAGACCGACCGTGACGACGCGTTGAAGCTGGCCCAGCTATCGGCGATGGATCAGCTGCCCACCGTGACAGTGCCCAAGACCCAAGTGCGTCAGTGGCGGAGCCTGATCGCTTACCGTCACACACTGGTGTCGCGACGCACGGCGATCAAGAATCACATCCGCTCGATCCTCGACCGTCAGGGCTTGACGATGCCCCGTGGTCACAAGGGCTGGAACCGTGAATCGATCGTCGCGTTGCGGCGGCAGGCCAAGCCGCTGTCGGACGCCGACTCGCAAGAACTGTGGCGATGCGAGCTGGACCTGGAATTGGCGGGCTTCGAGCACGTCAATCAGCTCATCGGGCAGGTCGAGGAGAAACTCGAAGCGTTAGCGGAACAGGACCAGCGGGTGCGGCAGCTACGGACCATCCCGGGGGTGGGGCCACGATTATCCGAGTTGATCGTGGCCACGATCGACGACCCGAAACGGTTCGCCAACGCCAAACAGGTCGGCGCCTACGCGGGGCTGGTGCCGAGGTTATTTGAGTCGGGCACGATGCATCGTCAAGGCCGGATCACCGGTCGCGGCAACAAGCTGCTGCGGGCGTTGCTCGTGGAGGTCAGTTGGTTGATGCAGCGATACAACCCCTGGCTCAAGGATGTGTACGAACGGGTCTGCCGCGGCAGCAAGAGCCGCCGCAAGATCGCGGTGATCGCCTGTGCGCGGCGGTTGCTGATCCGCTGTTGGGCGATGCTTCGCGACGGCACGGATTGGCGGGGCCTCGAACCGGTTGCTGTGACGTAACGGGATCAACCCTCTTCCCGTTCCCCCTTCCAGGGGGAAGCCCCCCAGAAGGGCTGGGCCTGGATTCAATGGTTGAGGATTCGGTCATGACTGGGCAAGACGATAGCCCGACCGTCCACTTGAGGCGTAAGAGCCCCGTGAGAAAGAATGGGCGTCGTCGTATGAAGTTGAATGGGCCCGTAGACGACGGGTGAATGCCCCATCGCTCACGGAAAGCCCGGATAGGAGTTTGAACCCATCCACCGAACCCAACCAAAGTATTTGACCGACCCGGCTTCATAGGAGTGGACGGTCCTAACTGCTAGGTAGGATGCCTGGCGAAAGGAGTCTACTTGATGGCGAAGTCAACGGGTAATGGCAAGAAGAACGGTCGGTATGATGACCCGTTCAAGGCCGGGGCGGTGTGGATGGTGACCGAAGAGGGGCTGTCCCAGTGCGAGGTCGCGCGGCGGTTGGGGGTCGCGGGCACGACGGTGTGTGGGTGGGTGCGGCAGCTGGTGTCGAACGGTCGGCTGACCGATCAAGAGATGCTCACCAAGCTGCGGGCACTGGAACAAGAGAACCGTCGGCTGAAGATGGAGCGAGAGATCCTAAAAAAAGCCGCCCCCGGAAGTGGACCTTCTTCGCGGGCGAAAGCCGATGAGATACCGCTTCATCGACGAGCCCCGTGACCACTGGCCGGTGTGCGTGATGTGCCGGGTCTTGCGTGTGAGCCCCAGCGGGTTCTACGCCTGGCGTGCGAGGCCTGTGTACGAGCGGGCGAACCGTCGCGGGCAGCTGGCGGAGAAGGCCCACCAGGTTTTTGACGATGGCCGTCGGGTCTACGGCAGCCCACGGGTCCACGAACAACTCCAAGCCGATGGTGAACGCTGTAGCGTGAACACCGTGGCCAAGATCATGCAGGAGGAGGGCTTGCAAGCCAAAGGTTCTAAGCGGTTCAAACCGGTGACCACCGATTCGAAGCACGATCATCCGATCGCCGCGAACTTGTTGCAACGCGACTTCACGGCCATGGGGCCAAACCAGAAGTGGGTGGCCGACATCACGTATCTGCCCACGCGGATGGGGTGGGTGTACCTAGCGGTGATGCTGGATGTGTTTTCTCGGACGGTGGTAGGCTGGTCGCTGTCCGATCACCTGCGGGCGGACCTGGTGTGCGAGGCGTTGCGTCGGGCAGTAGGGAAAAAACATCCTCTGACGGGTATGGTTCACCACAGCGATCGTGGGGTCCAATACGCCAGCGGGCAGTACCAAAAGCTGCTGGGGTTCTACGGGATCACCTGCTCGATGAGCGGCAAGGGCAATTGTTACGACAACGCGATGATGGAGAGCTTCATGGGCACGCTGAAAGTCGAACTGGTCCACGGCTCGGATTGGGGTGATCTCAACGAGGTGGACCCCACGTTGTTTGATTACATCGAGGTGTTTTACAATCGTGTGCGGCTGCACTCGTCTTTGGGGTACAACAGCCCCCTGGTCTACGAGCAGCAGGCCGCCTAACTCACGAAACCGACCGTCCACTTTTCCTGGGGAAGCTCAGCTCTTGCCTCGAGACCTTTTGAAACCAGCAAAAGTGGCCCCGGTGGGACTCGAACCCACACTTGCATGATCCTAAATCATGTGCCTCTGCCAATTGGGCTACAGGGCCGTTCGCTTATGTCCTCGTCGAAGACACTAGTTTATGGTGCGGTGTTTTCAGGGTCTAGTGGTGATGCCCCTGCGTTCACTTCATATAGATGCGCAGCAGGCAACGGCTTCAACTTTGCTCTACGGCCAATCCCCGACGGGATCAAAAGATATTTGAGGCTTGATTATCAAGTCGCCAGACAATCCTATCGATGAGTACGAACAGACGTCATCCTTGGGCAAAAGAAAGACCGCAACAAGTTCTCGTGGGGAGGGCATCACAGCATGAACAAATTATCCACTAAACTGCTGCTGTTAGTGTTCTTCCCGATCATCGTGCTCGTGACACTTTCGATCGTGGTCACGCTGCGTGGCAATAATCGGATCATCAACCTCCAGGCCAGGAAGATGGCCCAGACGGTCGCCAACCAGGTCATCACCGACCGGGCCCACTACGTCCAACGCGTGGTCAAGAAAGTGAAGGGTAGCCAGTTCGCCGCCAAGGAAGGCTTCACGGACGAATCACCGCACGTGCCGCTGCCGGCGACGTTTGTAATGGGCGTGGCCGAAGACGTCAGCTCCTCCCAAGACGAATACCAATACAAACTGGTCAGCCGTTGGAACATCAACCCGGGCAACGCGTTATCGGATGACTTCCTCCAGCGCGGGTTCGAGAATCTTATCGAACAAGAAAAGCAAGCCAAGAGCGAAGGCAAGTTATCGGCTAGTCAACCGTTCAAGGATTGGCAGTCGTATACCGAGGTCGCCGAAATCAACGGCAAGCCGACGCTGCGGTTCTTGGCCGCCGACCCCGCCGCGGGGGCCGCGTGTGTTTCGTGTCACAACGCGCTCGAAGGCCGCGACGACATCATCGCTCTGCGCCGCAAAGATGGCGTCGAGCCCGGCCATCAGTTCCAGCTCAACGACCTGATGGGCGCCGTGGCGGTAGACGTGAACCTCGAGGAAGCCGGGGCGATCGCCTCGGCCACAGCGGCCACGACCTTGATCTGGATGGTGGCCGCGGGGGCGCTGAGCCTTCTAGCCACCGTCTGGTACGTCCGCAAAGGGATCACCCAGCCGCTACGAGGGTTCGTGGACCGGATCAACCGCGTCGGGCAGGGCCAGACCGATCTGTCGGACCGCACGCTCACCAACCGCAAGGACGAGATCGGCGAAGCTACGCGCAGCGTCGATAAGTTCATCAACTACCTGCGGGGGATCATGAGCGAGGTCGGCGTCGCCGCCGAGGATGTCGCTCAAGCCGCCCAACAGATCGTTTCTCATAGCGAAGAGATGTCAGCCGGGATGGCCAAGCAAAACGAACAGACCTCTCAGATCGCCGCCACCGCAGAGGAGATGTCCGCCTCGATCACCGAGGTGGCGCGAAAGTCCATGGAGGCCGCCCACAGCGCCGATGAATCTGGCCGAGTCGCTTCGGATGGCGGGCAGGTCGTCGAGCAGACGATCCAGAGCATGCGGTCGATCAACGACACCGTGTCATCGGGCGCCGCGACCGTCAGCGAGCTGGGCGAGCGGGGCAAACAGATCGGCCAGATCATCGACGTGATCAACGACATCGCCGATCAGACCAACCTGTTGGCGCTTAACGCGGCGATCGAGGCCGCCCGAGCCGGCGAGCACGGGCGCGGGTTCGCGGTGGTCGCCGACGAGGTCCGCAAACTCGCCGACCGCACCACCAAAGCCACCGACGAGATCGCTGGTTCGATCAAGGCGATCCAGGAAGACACCGCCCAGGCGGTCCAGCAGATGAACGACGGCACCCAGCAGGTCGAAACCGGCGTCGCCCGCGCCGCCGAGGCCGATGCGAACCTCAAGAAGATCGTCGCCAGCGCCCGTGAGGTCGCCTCGATGGTCCAGTCGATCGCCGCCGCCGCCGAGCAGCAGTCCGCGGCCAGCGGGGAGGTCAGCCGAAGCGTCACCTCGATCGCGGAGGTCACCCAGCAGGCGTCATCCGGTGTGCGTCACATCGCCTCGGCTGCCGAGGGGTTATCGAAATCAACCCAGTCGTTGATGGGCATCGTGGGCAAGTTCAACATCGAACGCCGCGGCAAGGACGTGGGCCCGCCCCCGGGCACACCGGAACGACGCAAGAGGAACCGAGCCGCGGGGTAATCTGTGTTTGATGGGCGAGTCGCTGTATTTGAGGCGACCTGGCCAGCTGCCCAGCCGGCGGCATGTTCAACGACAGAGGATCGTGCGGTGGCCCATCATAAAAAAGAGGATGCCCATCGCGGAGGGTCGCCCATAGCTTTATCTACACGGGTTGCACGGCCTATCAGAGGGGGTTTATACCCATCCGGATTCATCCTGAGTAGGATCCTGCGGATGCGGGTGTAGAGCTGACCATGGCTTACAAAACCTACGTCGCATCAGAAATATACGCGGTGCGTATTACCCTTCGTCGGCCACTTCTTGGTATTCATCGAACTCGCCGCGGGCTTCGGCTTCGTCGAGGTATTGCTGGAACTCGCCCATCTTGTAGCTGATGAAACAGAACGCGTGGTGGAGGGTCAGCCACTCGATGTCGGTGGGGTCTTTCTCAAGATCGCTACGCAGGCGGTTGAGCTCGGCAAGGAAGGGTTCGATTTTCATGGGGAGAGATGACGTGGGTTGAACGGTTATTCGTGGTGCATACGGGGAAGATCAAGAGTCCGCTGTCTTACGGTCGCGGCTCGTGACGGATGATTTTTGGGACAACGTTACACCGCCACGGCGATCGCTTCGGTGATTTTCTTGGCCGCGTCGGTCAGGTCGGTGCCGACGATCATCGTGGGGATCTCGCCCTTGGCCTGTTCGAGGATCTCCCGGGCCGGCTCGACGTTGGTCCCCTCGAGGCGGACCACCAGCGGGACCTTGAACCCGACCAGCTTCGCGGCTGTCACGATCGCCCGGGCGATGATGTCGCACTTCATGATCCCCCCGAAGATGTTCACCAACACGCCGCGGACGTTGGGGTCTTCGAGGATAATGTTGAACGCCTCGGTGACGGCCTCTTCCGACGCTGACCCGCCCACGTCGAGGAAGTTCGCCGGCTCGGCGCCGTGGAGCTTGATCAGGTCCATGGTCGCCATCGCCAGGCCGGCGCCATTGACCAGGCACCCGATGGTGCCGTCGAGCTTGATGTACGAAAGGCCGAATTCTTTGGCGAGTCGCTCGCTGGGGTCCTCTTCATCCGGGTCGGCCATGGCCTGGATGTCGCTGTGGCGGAACAAGGCGTTGTCGTCGAAGTTGATCTTCGCGTCGATCGCCAGGACGCGGCCTTCTTGGTTCTTGTCCGGCTCAGCGCAGGTGAGCACGAGCGGGTTGATCTCCGCCAGGCTCGCGTCGGTTTGGATGAACAGATCGCACAGCTGGATCATGATCTGGCTCGCCTGGCGGACGTGCTGGCCCAACAGCCCAAGACGGTAAGCGATCTTCCGTGCCTGGAACCCCAGCAGCCCGGTGTTCGGGTTGACCGCCTGGCGGATGATCGCGTCGGGGTTGTCTTGGGCGACCTGCTCGATCTCAACGCCACCTTCGGCCGAGGCGATCAGCACCGGGCAGTTATTGGCCCGGTCGACGGTGATCGCCACATAGAATTCCTTTTCGATATCGACACCCGCCGCCACGAGCAATTTTTTCACCGCCACACCCTCGGCCCCGGTCTGGGGAGTGATCAGTGGTTGGCTGAGGATCGCCTCGGCGACTTCCTGGGCTTCGTCGGCGCTGCGGACCAGCTTCACACCCCCGCCCTTGCCGCGCCCGCCGGCGTGGACCTGGGCCTTGACGACCGCTAGATCGGTACCGCTTTCTTCAGCGACGCGTTCGTAGGCGTCACCGGCTTGGGAAGCCGATTCGATCACAACCCCCGGGGGCACGGGGATCCCGAACTTGGAGAGTAACTCGCGTGCTTGATACTCATGGATCTTCATATCATTCCTTTCGGCACCACGGAGGGGTAACCTTTCCATCGCAACCCCTACACGGCGTGGCGGCCATCATATCCACACGCGCAGGACGATCCAAATAGCTCGCAGGCTGCGCGTGGCGCCAGTGAAAATGGATCTATACGCATCGCGTATCAAACATACCGCGTCGCAGACCCATCTGACCCCGGAAATGGTCGTGCCGCGTACAAGAGTCACGCCGTCATTTCATCCGGGATGGGCATATGAAAAAACACAACAGGTCGGTATATTGAAGGTGAGTTGACGCACGGTGGGGGTTCACGCCATCGTAGCCCTTGAGGGTCCTGGATTAGATCGACAACCGACGGAGCGACGCCATGGAATTCATCACCGCTGACGAACGGCAAACCCTCGAGCAGAAACTCGACGAACTCATCGCCAAGCGGCCGGTGATCAGCAAACGGATTGCCGAGGCGCGTGCCCTGGGCGATCTGAAGGAAAACGCCGATTACCACGCGGCGCGCGACGACCAGGGCCTCAATGAAGCCGAGATCCGCCGGCTCGAGGAACGGCTCAAGAACGCGAAGGTCGCCGATGCCGCGGACATCCCCAAGGACATCGTTTTCCTCGGCTCGGTCGTGAAGCTGCGCGACCAGGGTGACGACAGCGAAGACCTGTACAAGGTCGTCGGCGAGGCCAGCGGGAATTTCGACGCCGACGAGATCGAGGTCACCGCCGGCAGCCCCATGGGCGAGGCGTTGATCAAAGCCCGGGTCGGGGACGTGATCAAAGTCGACCTGCCCCGAGGCACGAAACGGTTCGCAGTGATGGAGATCCTTTAACGAGTCGCGCGTGTGAGCAAGCGGGCGGGCCGGTATGGGACGAGGGGACCGTTCCCTCATGGTCAACGGTCACGGCTCGTCACAAGGGCTCCTATTCACATGCTTAAGACAGCTTCGCGCCCGCCTGCCCCGCGGGAGCAGGGGTAGTGATCATGCGCTTGCGGGCGTCGAGTTCCAACGGGCCATAAGTCTGCTCATAACGGGCAATGGCCTGGCCCAGGGAAATCGCTAGACGCTTGGCTGCCCATGGGTTCATAATCACCCGGTGGTCGATTTTGAGCTTGGCTGAGTTTTGCCCGGTGGGGCGTAGCGGGCCGGCGAAGTCGAGGTTGATCTCCTCAGCCGAGCCCCAGACGCGAACGGTCGAGCTATAGTCGGACGCGACCTGAGTGTCGTCGATCTCGATCTTCATCTGGGCCTGCTGGCTCGAAGCGGCGCTGATGGTTTCGATGGTTTCGGATCCGATGTCTTTGGTGTCGTCTTGGTCTGCGGCCATAAGGTCACCTCCACGGGGTTCTTCAAGGAGTTACACAACCAATAATTCGGGCACACCATAGCAATTAACGACTAGCGTGTCTAACGGGTAGTCATCGGGTGATGCAGCTGGTCAAGCTGGCGACGGATCACGAGGTGGGTTCGTGGTACACTGCCCCCCTTGATGGCCACTACAGCGACTCATCTTGACCGATACCAGACCTCTCAACGCGCCTTTACCCTCTCCCAGCAGCTGATGCCCGGCGGGGTCAGCTCCCCGGTGCGAGCCTACAAAGCGGTGGGCGGGTCGCCGATTGTGATCAAAAGTGGCAGCGGCGCGTGTGTGACCGACATCGACGGCCACCGATACATCGACTATGTCGGCAGCTACGGGCCTCTGATCCTTGGCCACTGCCCCGGCCCGGTGGTCGAGGCGATCCAGACCGCAGCCCAGCAAGGAACCAGCTTTGGGATGCCCACCGAGGCCGAATCCCGTCTGGCCCAAGTCATTATTAATGCCGTGGACCCGATCGACGTGGTCCGATTCGTGAATAGTGGCACCGAAGCGACGATGAGCGCCATCCGCCTCGCCCGTGCCGCCACGGCCCGCACGAAGATTATCAAGTTTACTGGCTGCTACCACGGTCACAGCGACGGGCTGCTCGTCCAAGCCGGTAGCGGCGCCACCACACTGGGGATCCCTAGCTCACCCGGCGTGCCGCTAGCCACAACCGAACTAACGTTGTTGGCCCCATACAACGATCTTGGCGCGGTGGAAGAACTATTCCGCAAACACAGCCAGACGATCGCGGCGGTGATCATCGAACCGGTCGCTGGGAACATGGGCACGGTCTTGCCCAAGCCGGGGTTCCTCCAAGGGCTACGAGGCCTGTGTGACAAGCACGACGCGGTGCTGATCTTCGACGAGGTGATGACCGGGTTCCGCATTGTGTATGGGGACGTGGGGACGCACTACGGGGTCAAGGCGGACCTGGTGTGTTTGGGGAAGGTCATCGGCGGGGGGCTGCCGTGTGCTGCGTATGGAGGTCGCGAAGACCTGATGCGCCAGGTCGCCCCCGAAGGCCCGGTGTATCAAGCGGGGACACTCAGCGGCAACCCGCTAGCCATGACCGCGGGACTAGCGACGCTCGAGGCCCTAAATAAACCCGGGGTGTACGACCGGCTCAACGGGGCCGCGTCGACGTTGGTGGCCGGGCTGCGGGAAGCCGCGGCCGCTGTGGGTGTGGCGGTGCAGTGCGTCGAGGCGGGGTCGATGGCCTGTTGTTTCTTCACGGACCACCCGATCGACCACTATGAGCAGGCGGTGCGGTGCGACACCCGGGCGTACCCCGTATTCTTCCGCAACATGCTCGATCGGGGTGTGGTGCTGCCGCCGAGCCAGTTCGAGACCTGGTTCGTGTGCACGCAGCACGACGAGGCGTGCCTCAAGAAGACGATCGAGGCGGCAAAACCTTCATTCGAAGCGGTTCGGGACATGAGATCGGTTGGCTAGCTATACACGGTGGGTCTGTTTACAGGATCCAACTAAATTTTCCAACGCGGCAAGGTGACATCCGATGGGTCTATCTAAACCTGGTATCACCACCCCGAAGGGCTTCCACGCCGCGGCGGGCTGCTGCGGGATCAAGCCTTCGGGCAAGCCCGACCTAGCGATGATCGTGGCCGACCAACCGTGTTCTGCTGCTGGGGTGTTTACCACGAATCGTGTGCCGTCGCCATCGGTGCTGGTGGCCAAGCGCCACGTCCGGTCGGGCACGGCTCAGGCGGTCGTCTGCAACAGCGGGGTCTCCAACGCCGCCACCGGCAACGCGGGATACGCAGACGCAGTGGCCATGTGTCGATCGGTATCGCAACAGGCCGGATCGGTAGCCGGGCGGTATCGAGACGTCTTGCCGTGCTCGACAGGGGTGATCGGGCCGCGGTTGCCGATGGGGAAGATCCAACACGGCATTGAGGATCTGGCGAGTCGTTTAGGGAGGGGGCCGGGCGTGAACGACGCCGTGGCGCGGGCGATCATGACCACGGATCTGAGCCCGAAGCAGGCGTACACGGCGGTGCGGATCGGGGGGCGTCACGGGAAACTGGCGCGGATCGGGGCGGTCGCCAAGGGCAGCGGGATGATCGCCCCGAACATGGCCACGATGCTGGCGTTTCTCACCACCGATGCGGCGGTCGCTCCGCGGGCCCTAGCCGAGGCGTTGCGAACGGCGGTTGGTGAGAGCTTCAACCGCATCAGCATCGACCAACACACCAGCCCCAGCGACACGGTGCTGGTCTTAGCTAGCGGCCTGGCGAAGCATCCACGGATACAGGGCCGCGGGGCCGATCTAGATCAGTTAACCGCTGCCTTGACCGATGTGTGCAGAGACCTGGCCTATCAGATCGTTGGCGACGGGGAGGGGGCTACAAAGATATTCCGGGTGACGGTCATTGGGGCTAAGAGCCTCAAAGATGCCGACCGGGTGGGACGGACGGTGGCGAATAGCCCGTTGGTTAAAACAGCGGTACATGGCGGTGACCCAAACTGGGGCCGGATCGTCACCGCTGCGGGATATAGCGGCGCTGTGATCAAACCCGAGAAGCTGAGCTTAACGATCGGTCCACTGGCGCGGGCTTCAAAGGGGGGACGGGTCGACGGGTCGCGTTCCCAACGCCGAACGACGGCACGTTCCCCTAAAAATATATGTGTGTATGACCAGGGACATGCGACCCCGGTTGATAAGTCCGGGGCAGCCCGGTTAGAGCGGGTCATGAAGGGGCGACAGATCGAATTCACACTTGACTTGGGCGTGGGCCAAGCCCGTGGTCAGTGGCTGGGTTGTGACTTATCGCGGGATTACGTGGCTATCAACGCGGACTATACGACCTGACGTCGTCCTGTAGAGGTAAGGATGAGGAGGGGTATCTCCAAATCCTTACCTCTACAGGTTTACGTCAATTCGATCTGCCCGATTAGCTCGACTCATACACTGTCGTTTAGAGGTATCCGTTGTGAAAAGATGATCTGGCCATCGCATGTCAGCCGCTCCTTAGGGTAAATAACGGTTGAAAGTTACGGGCGCAACCAATTTGCGCGCATTCAAAAATACACAAGCATTTATTTTTGAATAGTTTATGTAAAAAATTGGCGGATATTAGCTGGGCAGGTGTGGCCTTATAAACAAGAAAAGGGTTGATTCATCAATGGCTAATACCCTAGACTAGTTAGGAAACCTAGCCAAAGTAAGTCATGCAACGAAGTTCAGTCATTTCATTGAGAACGGATCGACGCCCCTGATAAAGGCTTGGGTGGGCGTGCACGGACGCGATCACCGGACGGCGGACCGAAAGAGACGCAACGCACCGAACTCAAGAGCCTCAAGGCTCTTGAGTTGCGGCGTGATCGGGTCGAATAAGACAATGAAGCGGTCCGTCTACCGCCTATACCTATCCCGGAAGAAATTGTCTGCGACATCACTCATGGGCGCAGCTAGGAATTCTATAGGGGGGTGAGCCGATCCTTGACGCGGCACATTCATACCCGATCAGCGCCTCATCATCGGGGGACAGAGTTGATGTCTTGAATGATGTTTTCGCGTGGACCGGTTGAGTAGATACGGAGCTCACTGCGGTGGCGAACCCTCGGTCTAACACAAAGCCAAGCCCTGCGGATCTTGACCTCGATGCACAGCTCGACGCGGTGTTCGCTGAGCTAGACGAGATCGAGCCCGGTTTCGTTTCTCACGCCATCGATCAGGCGCATCAAGATCTCCAAGAGGACCCGAAGGAGGATGACCCACCCCAAGCCTCGATGCAGCTAGACGACGAGACGGCAGGCACAGATCGGCATTCCTTCATCAACAGCCCCCGGTCCCACCCGGCCGGTTCCGATCAGGACGATCGCGATTTGCCAGCCGTCGATCCCGATCCCGCCTCGCGGTCACAGCCCCCCCAAGAAACAAGCGTCCAGGGTGCCGGGGATGGTGCCAGCCGCGAAGAGCCGGGCACGTCGAACGCCCCGGTTGCTGCTGGGGTCACGGACGATCCAACAACCCTTGAGATACAACCGACCCAAGACTCGATGGCGCCGTCGATCACCGATGATCCGATCGCCCCCACCGATCAAGCCCCTGCCCCACACGATGATCCCTCGGTCGTCATCGCGCCAACGACGAACGACCCGTCGATCGCCGATCAGCCTTCGGCCTCAGATAGCCTGGATGAACCCGCAAAGCTCGACACCCAAGCCCACCTCATGGATTCGCCTGCCGAGGCTCCATCGGATCAAGAATCTCTTCCCAGTGGCGTCGAACCACCCGATCCGATGTCGCAACCCCTAGCCGATCCGCAGTCGCCACCGCCGCCCACCGTTGACCGTGGATCAGAAACATTACAGGTCGACGACACTCCAACCATCGTTACCGAAAACCCCACGATAGCGAGCACCGCGGCCCCCGCTCCGCGTGAATCCCAAGACGAATTCGTGTCCGACCCACTGGGCCAAGACACCGCTCCCCAGCAAGCAGCCGATGACGCGTCTAGAGCCGCAGAAGGTTTAGCGGCGGGTCCCGTTCCGGGCAGTGTTGAGCAAGACAGCCCGCCCCAGGCATCGACAGGCCCTCCCGTCGCCTCAGATGACCCAGCATCACCGCTGACGGGCACGGATCCGGTAGCGGCCAATGACGCGGCCCCCGCTCCGCGTGAAACCCAAGATGAATTCGTGTCCGACCCACTGGGCCAAAACACCGCTCCCCAGCAAGCAGCCGATGACGCGTCTAGAGCCGCAGAAGGTTTAGCGGCGGGTCCCGTTCCGGGCAGTGTTGAGCAAGACAACCCGCCCCAGGCATCGACAGACCCTCCCGTCGCCTCAACGCCGGTTCATGAACCAGCATCTAAAACCTCAGAGCGGGATCAAGATGTCGCCGAAACATCGGTGGTAACACCAGCGAACAATCCCGACGCCCCTGTCGAAACTCACAATGAGTCTGTGGCCACCACCTCCACCGACGACGTAGATCAGAAGCAAGATGCCCCCGAGGATTCCGTCGAACCGGTTGCGTCTGCCCGACGAATACCGGAATTGGGCGACGAAGTGGTATCGGAAACCCCGCCATCATCCGCCCCCGGTGAGTTGGATGGACCATCTCCTGATGATGCAACCGTTGATATCCTCCCTGACCCAACCGCGTCGCCGTCGGGGGTGTACGTCGAAGATGTCGAGGACAAGCCAGGGGTCGCGGACTCGACCACCAACTTACAAGACGAAGAATCGTTCGAGTCAGCGACGATACAAGACGATCACCACCAAGCTCCCGAGGCTGGTGCAACCGGTGCTAAAGCCAGCCTTCCTCCTGTTGAACAGGATGACCCATCTGCTATCGATCAGATCGCCTCGACCATCGCGTCAACCATTGCCGAAGCATTCCAATCAGCGTCGGACAGGGATGTTTCCCAAAGTTCTGAACCTCCAACGACCCCTCATTCAAAAGAGCCGCAAACGGCACCGTCCACCGAGGCCAAAACGTCAGATACTCCCGTAGCAGAAGCTCCAGCGGTATCGCCCGCTGAGGAATCGCTCCAAGACCAGATCGATGCGTTGATGACGGGTCAGGCCGCGTCCGTACCGGAGGAATCGCCCGTCGCGTCAGGGGATACTGCAGCTACGGGGTCGATCGAACCGCCCGCTGAGGAATCACTTCAAGACCAGATCGATGCGTTGATGACGGGTCAGGCCGCATCCGCACCGGAGGCATCGCCCTCCGCGTCAGGGGATACTGCAGCTACGGGGTCGATCGAACCGCCCGCTGAGGTATCACTTCAAGACCAGATCGATGCGTTGATGACGGGTCAGGCCGCATCCGTACCGGAGGAATCGCCCGCCGCGTCAGGGGATATTGGAGCTACGGGGTCGGTCGAACCGTCCGCTGAGGAATCACTTCAAGACCAGATCGATGCGTTGATGACGGGTCAGGCCGCGGCCACACCGGAGGCATCGCCCGCCGCGTCAGGGGATATTGGAGCTACAGGGTCGGTCGACTCGCCCGCTGAGGAATCACTTCAAGACCAGATCGATGCGTTGATGACGGGTCAGGCCGCATCCGCACCGGAGGCATCGCCCGCCGCGTTAGGGGATATTGGAGCCACGGGATCGGTTGACTCGCCCGCTGAGGAATCACTTCAAGACCAGATCGATGCGTTGATGACCGGGCAGGCCGCATCCGCACCGGAGGCTCCGCCCGCCGCGTCAGGGGATATTGGAGCTACGGGGTCGATCGAACCGCCCGCTGAGGAATCACTTCAAGACCAGATCGATGCGTTGATGACGGGTCAGGCCGCGGCCACACCGGAGGCATCGCCCTCCGCGTCAGGGGATATTGGAGCTACGGGGTCGGTCGACTCGCCCGCTGAGGAATCACTCCAAGACCAGATCGATGCGTTGATGACCGGGCAGGCCGCGGCCACACCGGAGGCATCGCCCTCCGCGTCAGGGGATATTGGAGCTACGGGGTCGGTCGACTCGCCCGCTGAGGAATCACTTCAAGACCAGATCGATGCGTTGATGACCGGGCAGGCCGCGGCCACACCGGAGGCATCGCCCGCCGCGTCAGGGGATGCTGCCGCTACGGGGTCGGTCGACTCGCCCGCTGAGGAATCGCTCCAAGACCAGATCGATGCGTTGATGACGGGGCAGGCCGCATCCGCACCGGAGGCATCGCCCACCGCGTCAGGGGATATTGGAGCCACGGGATCGGTTGACTCGTCCGCTGAGGAATCACTTCAAGACCAGATCGATGCGTTGATGACGGGGCAGGCCGCATCCGCACCGGAGGCATCGCCCGCCGCGTCAGGGGATGCTGCCGCTACGGGGTCGGTCGACTCGCCCGCTGAGGAATCACTTCAAGACCAGATCGATGCGTTGATGACCGGGCAGGCCGCGGCCACACCGGAGGCATCGCCCGCCGCGTCAGGGGATATTGGAGCTACGGGGTCGGTCGAACCGCCCGCTGAGGAATCACTCCAAGACCAGATCGATGCGTTGATGACCGGGCAGGCCGCGGCCACACCGGAGGCATCGCCCGCCGCGTCAGGGGATATTGGAGCTACGGGGTCGGTCGAACCGCCCGCTGAGGAATCACTTCAAGACCAGATCGATGCGTTGATGACGGGTCAGGCCGCGGCCACACCGGAGGCATCGCCCGCCGCGTCAGGGGATATTGGAGCTACGGGGTCGGTCGACTCGCCCGCTGAGGAATCACTCCAAGACCAGATCGATGCGTTGATGACCGGGCAGACGTCGCAGGCGGTAGCCCCTGCCAACGCCGAGGCAAACTCGATGCCGCTAGAGGGTGATCCAGCGACAACCTCATCGCCCCAGGCGGCGCAGGAACCGGAAGTGGATCGCTCTATAGAAAAAGAGATTGATTCTATCTTCGGTCAAACACCGGGGGCAGAGGCGACGCCGGACACGTCGCCCGAAGCGGCACCACCACCCACTGTAGATTCCAGCGACGATGAGAGCCTCGATCAGATCGATCATCTTCTAGCCCAGCAAGCAGACCATTCTATCGCTGACGATTACGATACCTCCCAAAACCTAGCCGAGGAGGAACTTCTCCCACCTGTCGCCGATGAACCGGACCACGAAGAAGTCGAAGGGGACATCGCTCAGCTGCTGGCCAGTGAGCTGAGTTGTTCCGATGACACCGCCATAAGCTCATCGAATGCCGAACCGGCCGCGGTGTCTCCCGAAGCGGCCGCGGATGCCCAAGCGGTCGCCCAGGAGCTCGATGAACAACCCGAAGCCAGTGTGGCGCTTCAAGACCCACCCGACGCAACCCAGACGCAAGACGAACCCAACGACCCCTTGGTCAAACGCGCAGCCCCGTCCCGGTTGGTGACGGCCGTTAAGGGCTGTTTCGTGTTTCTGAACCGTCCCCTGGCAATGCTTTCACCCGAAGCCCGCGACATGATCGGTTATTTCGCCCTGCTTCATTTTTTTGTCGGTTCGGTGACGGTCCTGTGGGTTGCGTTGAACAAGCTGCTAGCTGTTTTATAGCCGGGCCCCGGCAAGAACGGCGGCCTGAGGCTTAGCTCTCCTGTACGGAATGATGGCTGGGGTCGCGTCGTACGGGATGGGTATCGAAAAGTAAAAAAAGGGCCTCGCCCGGGGAGGCAAACCGGAGCGAGACCCGATCCAGGGCCAAAAGATAGTCTGGCTTAAAGCCACCTGCGGTTTCTGTAAGTCCGCTGTGGGCGACTTCTTTGATCGATAAACATTCCAACCCCCGCCGGAAGAAGCCGTTGTCTTCGGTTGCGGGGAACACTCCAAGTATCCCATTCACCCGGGTTCCAGACCACTGTTATTACGTGTGATTTTGTGGTGCGGTTCGGCCTATCGCGGCTGGGGCGGCGGTATCGATTACCCCCCCCCGGCTTATCCGGTTCGAGTAACCCACCCGGTTCGAAACATACGCAGCCGAAAAATGAACCAACCGCTGGGATAGATGCATCATGGATCCAAGTGGCGCGTCGGTGATGCCGCCAAGCCCCGGAAAGATCGGGCCGCGTCCGAAAAAGGGTGCCCCATCTCATCTGGGATGGGGTAAACGGCATCGGTCCACGGGCCGTGCTGTAATTTCACACCCGATCGGTTTATACTCCCCGGCGATGAGCTCTCATCCGGTCACGGCCTTGTTCCCCGGCACCTTCGACCCGATCACCAACGGGCACCTGGACGTGATCCGCCGCGGCCGGCGGCTGTTTGATCAGCTGATTGTCGCCATTGCTCACAACCCCGCGAAACACGAGCTATTCTCCATGGACGAGCGTCTGGGGATGATCACCCATCTGCTTGAGACCGAGCGACAAGAAAACGTGCAGGTGCGCATGTTCCGTGGGTTAACGGTCGATTACGCGATGCAAGTCGGCGCCACCGCGATCCTGCGTGGGTTGCGCAACGTGACCGACCTGAACTTCGAGTTTCAATTGGCCCTGACCAACCGGGCCATCGCCGAGATCGAAACTGTCTTCATCATGACCGGCGAGGCCTACGCCTTTACGAGTTCTAGCCTGATCAAACAGATCGCCGCAGGTGGCGATGCCGACCGCCTCCATCGGTTGCTGCCCCCGCTAGTGCTCGAGCAACTCAAGAAGAAGAAACAGCAGCTCGGGGCCGCGTTCAGCTCCATCCGTGTCGACGGGTTTAAGGAATAATGTTCCTGTTTCGTTCCTGTTTCGGAGGGCACAGCGGCACCTTCCTGAATGCGGCCTGGTCCTTCCCGGGGTCAGAAGCATTTTCGATCAAGTGAAATCATGGACTACCGGATCATCAGCATCGGGACGCTTAGCGCCAACGACCTGTGGCATGAACGCACCGCGGTGCGCACCGCTCACGCCACGACTACTCTGGTACGCAGCCAAGACCGGGTGATCGTCATCGACCCGGGCCTGCCCCCGCAGGTTATCGCCGCCCGGTTGACCGAGCGGGCCGGCCTAGAACCGACCGCGGTGACCGATGTGTTCCTAACCAACTTCCGCCCCGCCCACCGCTGGGGCCTGGAGGCTTTCTCGCACGCCCAGTGGTGGGTCGGTGACGCAGAGCGAGAGTCGATCGGGCCCATGCTCATCGAACAGTTCAAGGGAGAAAAAAACGATCAAGCACGTGGGGTCCTCCAGAAAGAGATCGATCTGTTGCAGCGGTGCAAACCTGCTGCCGACCGGCTGGCCCCGCAGGTGGACCTTTTCCCCTTGCCCGGGTTCACCCCCGGGACCTGCGGGTTGATCCTCAAACACCCCAGTTCGACGACTCTCATTGCTGGCGACGCAGTCGCGACCGTCGAGCACCTCGAAGGGGGCCGGGTCCTCAAGGGCTGCTACGACACCGCTGCCGCTCGTGACAGTTTCCTCGAAGCCATCGAGATCGCGGACGTCCTGATCCCCGGGCACGACAACCTCATCATCAACCCGACACGTCGGGCGTTTTGAAGGCGCGCAAACCTCAAGATAGGCCGATTCCATCGATCTCCGCATAGGGGTGCGAGGGTGGGTCAAACTACAGAATCAACGGCTGGATATGTCCCTGATATTCCGATCTCTAATGAAATCACGGCATGAATCGTGCAGTCAGCGAGGAAATTTGCGGCCTCTCATACATCACCGATGCGGTATTTTCATACGCGATCCGAATAGAACGTTTACGCCCGGCGACTTTACGTCTATACTGCTGGGGAACTGTATGGACAGGAGAGTTGAGGTAACGCCCGCGCGTCCCTTGCCGTGATCTTCTCGATCGGTAGCGACGCGGCACGGCATGCTTGATCGTTAGATCGGGGCATGGATGGCCCCGCGGTCAACGGACGCCCGAGACGCTCAGGACGGCTCAAACGGCGCCAATGCTTTAGAGCGGCCTTGATGCAGTCTCGAAGCTCTCAACCCACCCCATTCCTGGCTCCCGGCGACCGACCCGGTTCCTTTAATGCTATCGGTATCTTTTCTCTGTTTACGGTGGCACCGCTGATCTTGTGCGCGCCGGTATTCTTGATGGCCTGGCGATTGGCTCCGCCCGACGTCCGACACCCGAGAAACGGGATCGAGCGTCGGGCGTTAGCAGTGTTGACTCTGTCGCCACGGGTTGACGATGTCGGGACGGTCACGTTCATGTCTGACCGTTCCGAGCAGGTGACCATGACCGCACGCCTCGACACGATGAAACAAACCGCGGGCGGCTCGTCTCGGGTGATCGATGTCCCGACCGGGGCCAACACCCCGCTGGACTTGACCGATGATTTCGCAGACGCGCACGACCCGAAGATCATCTGGGTCGCCGCCAACGCTACCGAGGGGCTGGAGACCGGAAGCGGACAACGGGGTCGCCGGGCTTCGTCGGAGGTGACGTTCGACAGCCGCCCGCTGCGTGCGAAACGAACGGTCATGATGCTGGTGACCGCTTACAGCCCGGACGAACGGTCGTGCGGGAAATGGGCTGACGGGTTCACGGCGTCGGGCTACAGTGTCAAGACCAACGCGATGAAGCTCGTCGCCGCAGACACGGACCTGCTGCCGTTCGGGTCGGTCGTCTCGGTGCCGGGGTATAACAACGGCCGGCCGGTGCCGGTGCTCGATCGCGGCGGCGGGATCAAGGGCCTGCACCTGGATCTGCTCTTTCCCACCCACGAAGAGGCCCGCCACTGGGGCAAACAGCGGCTGCCAGTGACGATCTGGGAATACGCGGATTAGGCCCTGGCTTATGGTTCATAGGCGACAGACACATCGCTAGGAGGCATCAGCGGTGGGTTAGGATCTTCCAGCGAGATCGGAAGGATCAAACTAAACGTCGCCCCGCGGCCGGTATCACTAGCTAACTCGATCCGCCCCTGTAGCAACGCCGCCAGCTCACGGCTGATTGCGAGGCCCAAACCCGTGCCGCTGTGGCGACGTGTCACGCTCGAATCGAGTTGAGTAAATTTTTCGAAAATCTCCTCATGATGTTCGATCGGGATCCCCGGGCCGGTGTCGGTGACGCTGATACACACGGCCTGTGGCGAGGCGGCGTCACGGCCGGGCACCGGCTTGGCCTCGACGCTTACCCGGCCCTGCGGCGGCGTGAATTTCACCGCGTTAGATAGCAGGTTGAACAGGATCTGCTGGAACTTGCTCGCGTCGGTCTGGATCAAGGGGATACCGGTGTCGATACGGGCCTGGAGAGAGATCCCTCCCTTCTCGGCCTGAGGCTTCATCAGGGTGATCAGCCCCTCGACGGAGTCGGCCACACTCACCGCCGCGACACGCAGATCCATCCTCCCCGCCTCGATCTTGGCCAGGTCGAGAAGATCATTGATCAAGTCCAGCAGCCGCCTGCTGGAGATGATGATGTTCGACACGTACCGGCGATGTTTATCTTCGATCTGGCCCGATGGCTTGCTCAACACCTCTTCCAAGACCTCCGCGAACCCGATAATCGAGTTCAACGGCGTGCGCAGCTCGTGGGAGACATTGGCTAGGAACTCCCCCTTGATCTTGTTGGCTTCGTAAAGGCTCAGGTTCGTTTGCGCCAGCTCGCCTAGCTTCAGGTCCAGGCTCTTGTTGACGCTGCGCAGCTCATCCTGGTTTTCCTTGAGGTTCTCGAGCATAGAGTTGAATGCGTCGGATAGCTGCTCGAACTCGTCGCCGGTGTTGATGTCCGAACGGATATGGATATCCCCGCCGGACACCTTCGCAGCGGTTTCTCGTAACACGCGCACCGGCGAGAGGATGATCCGTCGGGTGATGAACCAAAACACCCCAATCGCTAATAGCCCCGCGAACAACCCCGCCGCCACGAGGTAGACTCGGTTCAGCAGCAGCTGCCGCCCTGCCAACGCCGCGTCGAGGTCGATCAGCAGGATCTTCTCCAACGGGTCAGCCGCAGCCGGCACGTCCACCGGCTCAACCGCCTCGGCCCTCTGCTGCAAGGCCCGGGGTGAACTAAAATCCGAGCGACGGATCGCCCGTGCATACCGATACCGCGTGTTGGTCCCCAACCGTACCGAACGGAACAACTCGACACGGTCGTGGTGACTTTCAAAAACCGTGCCCGCTTCGCGGAGGAACGGATCGCCCCGCGCCTCCGTCTCGAAGTCTTCTGGGTTCACGAGCCGAACCGTCAGCTTCTTAGACGGATCGCCGCGGCTCGTTAGAGCTTCGGGATCGAATTCGATCACACCCGCCAGCCACGCCTCCGCCAAACGCCGCGCCGCCTCCTGCTGGCCCTCGCGCACCAGCGTTCGCATCCGTAGCCCGCCCACCGCCAACGCCGCGGTGAGGATCAGCACCACCGCCAGACCGAATAGCAGCTGGCACTTATTCGCTAAGCTGATGTAGACCTTTTTCGCCATCCGCGCCCCATCTCGCGTTGCTCAAAGCTTGATCGGGGAAACTTTCTTGCGGGCCGCGGGTGGATACACGATGGATAGATACCCATCACGGATGAAACTGCGGCGCGACTCGTGTATGCGGCACAAAATTTTCCAGCGTCCGAGACGTTTCCGACGCGGTCCTTTGATACGCGATGCGTAACAGGTGGGCGTGACAAGAAAAAATAGGGGCCTGGCCACACGACCCACGGGCTGGCCGCGTCACTCATTGATCTGGCTAGCCCACACCGGTTCGTCGATCATGCTGCTGTACCAACGCGACTCGGCCACACGGTTGTCTTCGTCGACAACGACCACCCGGGCGCGGTGGTCGTCGAGGTCATCTTCAACGACCAACCCGAAGCACACGATGATGATCTTGTGCCCGGGATCGACCAGTTTCGCCGCGGCCCCGTTGATCCCGATCACCCCACTGCCGGCTTGCCCGAGGATGACGTACGTCTCGAACCTCGCCGCGTTGTCAATGTCAAACACGTGCACCGCTTCGTTGGGGCGGATCCCGGACGCCCGAAGCAGCTCGGCATCGATCGTGATCGAACCCACGTAGTCGGGGTCGCAACCCGTCACCGTCGCCCGGTGTATCTTGCTGCGCAGCATTTTTCGTAACATGAACGGTCTCGCTCTAAGCGTTGTGAATCCTTTGGGTACGCAGGCACCGTCACTTGGCTCCTTATTATATCATCGGGTCGATTCGACGAGGATATACCCCTCCCGGATGAAATGGCGGCATCCCTCGTGTACGCGGCAGGGGAAATTCTCGGTGTCCTGCGCGTGCCCGACGCGGTACTTCGATACGCGATGCGTATATACCCATCCCAGATGAAAGGGCAGCGTGAATCTACAGACCCCGGGGCCGTTCCTAGGGGCAAGGTCACTCCAGACACGGCACTCCGACTCCCGGCGCCTATCGACCCGTCCCGGCCTTGAACTCCCTACGAAGCCGCGGTAGTGTAAGTTATGCCTGACGAAGTTCTCACCCCCGTCACCCTACCCCCCAGCCAATTCCCCACGACCCATCAGCTGCTCACGGACGCCGGCCACCAGACCGCGGAGTCTGAATTCTATAACCCGATTCCCCCCGGCTATGAGCGGGGCCGCCACAAGTACGTCGTCGTCATCGGCACGGTCATGAGCGGATTGGGCAAAGGCATCTTTTCCAGCTCGGTGGCCAAACTGCTTAAAGGCAAGGGGCTATCCGTCGCCCCGATCAAGATGGAGGGGTACCTCAACATCGACTCCGGGACGCTTAACCCGTACCGTCACGGCGAGGTGTTCGTCCTCGACGATGGGTTCGAAACCGACATGGACCTGGGCACGTACGAGCGCATGCTCGACCAGGACCTCACCCGCGACAATTTCGTGACCAGCGGGCAGATCTTCCGGCGCGTCCTCGATAAGGAGCGCCTCGGCCAGTACCTGGGCCGCGACGTGCAGATGATCCCCCACGTCACCGGCGAGGTGAAGCACCAGCTGCGCCAGCTGGCGGTCAAGCAGCAGGCCGACGTCGTATTCGTCGAGGTCGGCGGCACCGCCGGGGACTACGAAAACGGGTTCTACATCGAAGCCCTGCGTGAGCTCGCTTTTGAAGAGGGCCCGTCGAGCGTCTGCTTCGTGGCCCTGACCTACGTGATCGAGCCCCACGCCCTGGGCGAGCAGAAATCCAAAGCCGCACAGCTGGGCCTCAAGAAGCTGATGGAAGCCGGAATCCAGCCGCAGATCGTCAGCTGCCGGGCGCACAACCCCGTGAGCGAATCGGCCAGGCAGAAGATCGCGATGTTCTCCAACGTCCCCATGAGCCGGGTCTTCTCGATGCACGACCGTGCCTCGATCTACACCATCCCCGACGCGATGCGCGAAGCGAGCCTCGACCGGGAGATCCTTAGCATCCTCGACCTACACGGCCGGGTCGATCAGATCCACGAAGACCGCAGCCGTGAAGAATGGCGGCAGTTCACCGCCCGTCTGAACGCCACGTCCAAGTACCAAGTCAAGATCGGGATCACCGGCAAGTACGCGGCTTTGCGGGACGCCTATGCGTCGATCGACAAGGCCCTCGAGCATGCCGGGGCGCACCTGTCGGCTGAGATCGACACCCGCTGGCTCGATACCACCCAGGTAGATGCGGATCAAGTCACCGCTTGGCTCCAAGACGTGCACGCGGTCATCGTCCCCGGCGGGTTCGGGCACCGCGGGGTCGAGGGCAAAATCACGTGCGCCCAATATTGCCGCACCCACCGCCTGCCGTACCTGGGGATCTGCCTCGGGTTCCAGGTGGCCGTCATCGAGTTTGCCCGCCACGTGTGCGGCCTTAATCAAGCCGGCAGCAGCGAGTTCCACCCCGATTGCCCGCACCCGGTCATCGACATTTTGCCCGAGCAGAAGAAGATCGAGGGGCTCGGCGGGAATATGCGCCTGGGCGGCAAAAACGTGCGGATCACCCCCGCTACCCTAGCGTCGTTCCTCTACGGCGAAGCCGAAACGGTCCGCGAACGGTTCCGCCACCGGTACGAGGTCGACCCCCGGTACACCGATCAGCTCCAGCAACACGGGTTGATCTTCTCGGGCCGCCACCCCAAGCAGCCGATCATGCAGATCCTGGAGCTGCCCCAGAAGCAGCACCCGTTTTACCTCGGCGCCCAGTACCACCCGGAATTCACCGGCCGGCCGATGCGGCCAGCGCCGTTGTTCGCGGGCGTGGTTGCGGCGGCCATCCGTCGTGCCTGCCCCGACGCCCCGCGCGACCAGATCACCGACCGCTGGCTGCGGCCACAACCGGCCCAGGCCGTCACCAACTAGAGCAACTGGCGTAATTAATCTTGAATAGTCGATAAGCATGATTTATGGCAAGGAGGCCTCGTCATGGCGTATTCGATGGACTTGCGGCAGCGTGTGGTGGCGGCGGTGGAATCGGGGGACTCGATCGCATCGGTGGCACGGCGGTTTTCCGTCACGTGGCCGACGGTGCGTGATTGGCCAGATCGGGCCCGTGGCGGCGAGTTGATGGCGGGCACACCGGGGCCCAAGGGATCGGTGAAGCTCACGGCGGACGATGAGCAGCGGATGCGTCAAGCGGTCGCGGCGCAGCCGGGCATCACCGCCAAACAATTGATGGCGAGGCTGAGTGTCCCCGTGGTGGAGTCCACCGTCTGTCGGGCGTTGAAGCGGCTGGGGCTATCCTTAAAAAGAAGTCGCTGATCGCCGCCGAGCAAGATCGACCCGACGTGGTCGATCGTCGCCGAAACTTCACGATCGCCCGTCGGTTCATCGATCCGGGGAGTCGGGTGTTTCTCGATGAATCCGGAGCCAAGACGAACATGACGCGTCGGTATGGCTGGTCGTCGATGGGTCAACGTTGCGTCGATCACACGCCCCACGGCCATTGGAAAACGGTGACGATGCTTAGCGTCATCCGACTCGAGGGGGTGGTTCAAGACGCGACGATCGTGCTCGACGGGCCGATGAACAGCGAGACGTTCCTGGCCTACACCCAACAGTGCCTGGCCCCGGCGTTGCGTCGCGGCGACATCGTGGTGATGGACAACCTGTCGAGCCACAAGGTCAAGGGTGTGCGTGAGGCGATCGAGGCGGCGGGGGCTGAGGCGTGGTATCTGCCGCCGTATTCGCCGGACCTGAACCCGATCGAGAAGTTGTGGTCGAAGGTCAAGGCGTGGCTGTGTCGCGTGGGGGCCAAGACGTTGGACACGCTGACCGAGGTCATCGCCGACGCCCTGCGAGCCGTTCACGCCCCTGAATAACCCTCGAGAGGCTGGTTTTGACGGGGTTTTCGGTGTGGATGTGGTGTGTTAGATTGCAAGGATTGGCGATTGGATCAGCCGAAACCTTGCAATTTGAGGAGCACCGATGACGCCCCAGCCCAGCCCGCGTGACGCCTTTGAGTTGTTCCAGGCCCACTTCGATCAGCTGCTCAACCCCAAGCATCCGCTGGTCCAACTCGCTGGGCAGATCGATTGGGATGCATTCGATGCGGCGTTTCGGGATTGCTCCAGCCCCGACCAGGGCGTCCCAGCCAAGGCCACCCGGCTGATGGTGGGGCTGCACTATCTCAAACACGCGTTCAATGAGTCGGACGAGTCGGTCGTGGCCCGGTGGGTCGAGAACCCGTATTGGCAATATTTCTGCGGCTACACGCATCTCCAGCACAAGTGCCCGATCCACCCCACGAGCATGACCAAGTGGCGTCAGCGTGTGGGTCAAGAGAAGCTACAGGTGTTGCTCCAACAGACGGTGTCGGTGGCGGTCGAACAAAAGCACCTGCCCGAACGCGAGATGAAGCAGGTGAACGTGGACACGACGGTGCAGGAGAAAAACATCACGCATCCGACGGACTCGAAGCTGCTGTACAAAGCGATCGTGAAGCTGGGCCGGGCGGCGAAAGCAAGCGGCATCGCGCTGCGTCAGTCGTACGTGCGTGTGGCCAAGCGGGCGTCGGTCAAGGCTAGTCGTTACGCCCACGCTCGACAGTTCAAGCGGATGCGGCGAGAGCTGCGCAAGATGCGGACATGGGCGGGCCGATTGATCCGCGACGTGCGGCGGAAAGCCGGGACATTAACCGAACCACTCAAGGCGTTGCTGGCCCAGTGTCAACGTTTACGGGACCAGCGTCAGGGTGATTCCAACAAGCTGTATTCGTTGCACGAGCCGGAGGTGCGGTGCATCAGCAAGGGCAAAGCGCACAAGCGATATGAGTTTGGCCAGAAGGTCTCGCTGGCGACAACGAATCGCCATGATTGGTTTGTCGGGGCGATGCTGTGCGAAGCAAACCCTTACGACGGGCACACATTGAGCCGGGCCTTGGATCAGGTCGAATCGATCACGGGCGTGACGCTGAGCGACGCGTACGTGGACCGGGGTTACCGCGGCCATGATTATGGCGGACCAACCACGGTCCACCTGGCAGGCAGTCGC
Organism: Phycisphaeraceae bacterium; assembly: GCA_965224205.1. GTDB lineage: Bacteria > Planctomycetota > Phycisphaerae > Phycisphaerales > Phycisphaeraceae > CBDCYN01. The sequence continues at coordinate 23,549 of CBDCYN010000011.1, read as the reverse complement.
TCAAAGAGCCTGACCTCGACGCAACGCAAACGCCGAAAGCGTCGAAGCGCCATTGAGCCGAAGATCGGTCACGCCAAACATGACCACCGCATGGGCCGCTGCTATCTCAAGGGGTTGGTAGGAGACGCGATGAACGTGATCCTCGCCGCCGCCGGGGCCAACTTCCGCAAACTCCTGCGGCTGTTGCCATGCGCCTGGCGACGTTGGTTGCTCGAAATGATCCGCACCGCCCTCAACCCGATCCCACCCACCACCCAACGCCTCGCCGCCGCATAAAAAAGGGCTTTTTCAGGGACGACTGCTTTGAATCCTGTGGCTATCAAGAATATTCACGCAATATGCTCTAACGGCGGGCAGCTGAGACATTGACCGAACGTGGAACCCCCGTCACGGACGGGAAGCATCAAGACGTCAAAAACAGGTCAACTCCCCGATCCAGTGGCCAGATCCCCACGGTGCATCGCCCGAGAACCCCCCGCTTCGTCGGTCTGCCAGATCTTGCCCGTATCCACCTCAAGACAGGTTAACCACCCCCCGTTGGCTGGGCCGGTATCGATACAGATCGTGTGACCCAGATCCAACGGCAGCCCATCACGCTGGCGGGTGTGGCCGCAGATCACGGTCTTGCCGGAGCTATGGGGCTGGCAGTCGTAGATCTTTTTCCAGTGGAGCGTGGCGACCGATTGGTGCTTCATCGCCAGGTCCGGCTCGACGTGGCCGTGCACGAACAGGTGGGTCTGTGTCTCGTGCCAATCGATACAATAATCCCGCAGGAACCACCAGTGGTCTTCGGGCACGTTCCGCAGCCGCGACCCAGGGTACGAATCGAGCGTGGATTGACCGCCCATCGCGCACCACACCTCCAGCTCGCCCACATCCACGGCCGCGTTGAGCATCATCGAATCATGATTCCCCCTTAGCGCCACGAGCTGGTGCGTTTCTTGAAGGCGGATCAGCCGGTCCAGGACGCCGGCGGTATCGAGCCCGCGATCGACGTAATCCCCGAGGGTCACGATCAGATCGTCGCTGTTGGGCCCCACCACATCCAGAAGGGTTTCGAACGCGATCAGGCAGCCGTGGATATCACCGATAGCGAAAACTCTCATGGATGCAATCATAGCCCTCCTGTGACAAGGATAAGAAATCGGCTCAGCGCGGCGGCGGATCTGTCGGCGGGATCGGAAGCCGGGCGGGCAAGGGGTGAAAGCCCTCACGACGCCCCAGGACTTCATCTCGCAGCAGCCGTAACGCGCGGCGACGGTCAACACCGAAAGAGCCCCACGCCAGAGGGTCGTCCGGGTCAACCGGATCGAGACGGATGCCCCATAGCGGAGTAAGACCCGCAGAGTCTAACGAGTAGCGAAGGTCAGCGATGATCAGGTTCGATCCCGAATATATCTTGGTTAAGTAACCATCTGCAAATAGGTTAAACCTTTCGAGTACGTCCACCACGTGTTGTCGCTGCGGGGTGGATGCCGGGAGAGACCGGGGGACAAACACCTCCGCCGCCCCGCCCTCTCGTACGGTCGAGGCTGCGAACACCGGCGTTCTCACCGCTACCACGTAGATAGAACCGTGCGACACGTACAACCCCCGCCACACGATCAGGTTCCCCAAGGTCGGCATCGCCCGGATCCGCTCGACCCCGTGCCCCCGGTACGCCGCGACCCGTGCAATCGCAGCCGACGCCCTGGCGTGCTGAATCACCCCCCACCCCAAATAGGCGCAGACCATCATCAACCCGACCGCTGCCGGCTTGGATCGTTTGAGTATCATCGCCGCCATCAGCGCGACCAGCAGCACCCCGGTGAACACCGGATCGATGATCGAGATCACGTCCCACGACGACCGGGCGTCCGTGAACGGCCACAGCCAGTGCGTACCGTAGCTGGTCATGCAGTCCAGCAGCCCGTGTGTGGCGTACGCCAGCGTCGCGGCCCACAACACCGCCCTGGCGCGGTCACGGTACCACCGCTTCACAAAAAAAGGTGTCGCCGCGATCAGGCCCCCGACCGGGATAAACGCCAGTGCGTGCGTGAAATGGCGGTGAAGCTCCTGGGGGTGGGCGGGGTCGGACCACGCTGAAAGGAATACGTCAGCGTCGGCCAATGTGCCTCCGATGAAGCCAACGACCGCGGCGCGACGCCCCAACGACTTGCCGCACGCCGCCTGGGCCGCAGCGGCCCCGAGCAAACCTTGAGTGATAGGGTCCATACGCCCGCCAATGATGAATCGAGAGCCCAAAGCACGCCTGATCCGCCTCCAGGTTGTTAACCCACCGATGGTTACGGGTGGTCATAGCTGGATTATCACCCCGCTCTGGATCGAGAGGGGATTCAGGTTTTAGCTTGCTATGGTACCGCGGTGTGGGCCCGACGCGAAGGCGTGTCCGCGGGCTGATTCACCGGCTGGTGAGCACCGTGGACCGCCAGCTACGTGGGCCTCATGGGGGCATCGTGTACGTGGTCACGTTTCTTCGGCTGGGGGGAGGTCATACCGCCGGGCCAACGTCCCTAGGCTGTCTCGACTATGTTGACGCACCCGACCCACCGCTGCCGCCGTTGGGGCTTTGTCGTGGATTACCTTTCCCATAGGGCCTGCCAGGTGCGTAAATCCACAAATAATCCACCGCCCACACCCTGGGACTAAACGGCTAGAGCAGATTGCGTGATTTTCTGCCACCTCATCCATACTCACGGTCAGAATCAAGGCTTGTTTTTCTACGACCCGCGATAAAACCACTGCGAAACGCGTGGCAAATATTGTCGCAATCTGCTCTAGAAGGCGGCGGTCCGCGTGTCTGTCTTGCGCGCGGAGGAGGGCCGGGATGACGGATCCAATACGCTTGAGCCAGTGATAACGGCTGGTCGAACTGGACCGCGACGTGCTGGATCTTGTCTAGCGCGAGGCTGCGGACGACCGTGGCGTGGATGAGGTGTTCGGTGTGCAGGAGGTTGTCTTTGCGGGTCCAGGCCACCCCCACCGCGAGGCGCTGGCCACTGACCAAGAGCGTGGGGCGATCGACCTCGAGCATCGCTCCGGTGGTGGAGATGTTGCGCGTCCGCCCGGCCATGTACTTACCGGTTTGTAAGCAGCGGAGCTTGGCTGGGCGCGAGATCGGGAACCGTCGTCCGTGACGCTGATCGGTCGTTATCATGGAATGAATCCTACGGAGCAAAGGGGGCAGATACATGGCCCCGATGCCTTAACATTGCCCTCAGTGAATCATTCAGACCTTACGATCTCTTATTTCTCCAGATTGTTTCGCTCATCTCCTAGCGATAGCCATCTCGACATTGCCGCTTCAAGGCGTTAAACCCGTCCCTCAGTCCAGGAGGCGACACTCGGATCGTACAAGGCAAAAACAGCTATCTATTACAATAGATTAAAGTTAACGATCCTTTTGGATGAAAATAATTGTTCCAGACAATCAAAATGATTCAATATGACTCAATCGCAAACTGGGTATAAATGACCATTCGGTGATGTGTTTATCGGTTGCGGTTGTTTAGATGCTGTAAAATTAGGTAATTGTGACTTCTAAAAAACATTGCTCTTCGTGCCCTTTGAATCCGATCTCGACCCCCTTTAAGCTTCGACACGCCGATCTGGTGTTCGTAGATGATTAGGGTTGGGTAGGTGAGCTGACGGATGGAGTTTAGGCCCTGTGGGTAAGTTTTTGATGTGTTGTACACATCGCGGATCCAATACACCGCGTGGCATATCAGCCGGACCCTAAAATTGGCCAACCGCCTCTCAAGATCCCCTGAAAAATTTGTCCTTATCACAGATTATTTTGAGGTGACCGCCATCGATTCCTGCTTGGTGACCGATCGGACAAAGTTACGCGACGGCGGTATAGTTACAAGTGATAGCGTAATGTTACCCGCTCGGAGCCCCCTACGAGATGACCACGATCGCAGGACAACAACCCGGACAAGCCAGCCAGGGGTCGGACCCTAAACCCTATTACCACCGGGTGCTGCTTAAGATCAGCGGTGAGGCTTTCTGCCGGCCCGATGGGTTCGGGATTGATGGCGACGAGTTGCAGCTCATCGCCCGGGAAATCGCCGCCGCTGCGCAGCTGGGCACCCAGCTGGCGGTCGTGGTCGGTGGGGGCAACATCATCCGCGGCGCGGCGCTGGCTAAACAGGGTCATATCCCCCAGGCCACCGCCGACTACATGGGCATGCTCGGGACGGTGATCAACGGCCTAGCCCTGAAGGAAACCCTCGAGAAGATCGGCCAGCCGGCCAGGATGCTTAGCGCGATCAACCTCACCGCCGTCGCCGAGTCGTTCATCCGCGGCCGGGCGATCCGTCACCTCGAAAAAGGCAGGGTGGTGATCTTCGCCGCCGGCACCGGCAACCCGTTTTTTACCACCGACACCGCCGCGGCGCTACGGGCCACCGAGATCGCGGCCGACGCCCTGCTCAAGGCGACCAAGGTCGACGGGATCTACGACAAAGACCCCAACCAACACCCCGACGCCACGCGGTACACGACCCTGTCCTTCCGCGAAGCGATCGATCAGAAGCTTCAGGTCATGGACCTCACCGCGTTCACCATGTGCATGGACCACGACATCCCAATCGTGGTGTTCAACATGAAAACCCCCGGCCATATCTCCGCGGTCGTCAGCGGCAAACCGCACGGGACCCGCGTCACCCACGGCTGACCCATGGCTCGGATGGGGTGCTCCCAGCCCGGGATCCACTGCAGCACGAATCCCCTCACCACACTAAGATAATGCACGGATCATCCCGGTTGGCTTGGAATCTCGATCTCAGGGGAAACGCATGGACCTTGACGAAATCCTACTCACCGCTGAGGAAGCGATGGAAAAAGCGGTCGACTACCTCAAGAATGAACTCCGCGGGGTGCGCACCGGCCGAGCGTCCACCGGGCTGGTCGAGTACATCAAGATCGATTATTACGGCTCGCAGACCGATCTGCGGCAGCTGGCGCTGATCAGCGTCCCCGAGCCGACGCAGCTTTTGATCAAGCCGTTCGACGCCTCGGCGATGCAGGACATCCTCAAAGGGATCACCTCTTCGGGGCTGGGCCTCAACCCGCTCAACGAGGGGAAGCAGATCCGCCTGAACATGCCTCCGCTAACCGGCGATCGTCGCCAGCAGCTCATCGCGTCGTGCAAACAGATGGGCGAGCAGGCCAAGGTCGCGATCCGCAACGCCCGACGTGATGCCAACAAGCACGTCGACCAGGTTCTCAAGGACAAGACCCAGCACATCAGCGAAGACGAAGCCGAGTCCGTCAAAACCGAGATCCAGGACTTGCTTAAAAAGTACGAAAGCCAGGCCAGCACTGCGGTTGAAGCCAAAACCAAGGAGATCGAGGAGGTGTAGCCCGAGCCCGGGTCAACCCGCGACCGGCCTCGACAAACCGCCCGTGCAAGCAAGCGGGGTTTATGGCTTCACCACGGACCGCGCACCTTTTCCACACCCATCAACGATCGGTTCAACCGCCTTTCTCTATAGCCATTGGCGTAAATAATCTTCTTTGACCGATAAGTGTGATTTCTGGCATGGAGGCCAAGGTCATGACCTATTCGATGGACTTGCGGCAGCGGGTGGTCGTGGCGGCGGGGTCGGGTGAACCGATCGCTTCGGTGGCAAAGCGGTTTTCCGTGGCGCGGCCGACGGTGCGCGACTGGCTGGGTCGACATCGACGAGGGGAGTTGTCGCCGGGCGTGCCGGGGCCCAAGGGGCCGGTGAAGCTCACGGCGGCTGATGAGCAGATCTTGCGTGAGAGGGTCGCGGCCCAGCCGGGGATCACGGCCAAGCAGCTGATGCCTCTGCTGAGCGTGCGGGTGGTCGAATCGACGGTGTGCCGGGCGTTGAAGCGTCTGGGGCTATCCTTAAAAAGAAGTCGCTGATCGCCGCCGAACAAGAACGTCCGGACGTGGCTCGACGTCGGCGAAGCTTCATGATCGCCCGGCGGTTCGTGGACCCGGGTTCGTTTGTTTTCCTCGATGAATCCGGGGCCAAGACCAACATGACCCGGCTGTACGGCCGGTCGCCGATCGGCGAGCGCTGCGTGGATCACACCCCGGACGGCCACTGGAAAACCATGACGATGCTCAGTGCCATCCGGCTCGACGGCGTGAGCCAAGGCGCGACGGTGGTGGTCGACGGTCCGATGGACGCGGCAACGTTCCTGGCTTATACACAGCAGTTCTTGGCCCCGTCGCTGCGGCCCGGGGATGTCGTGGTGATGGACAATCTCTCGTCGCACAAAGGCGCGGGGATCCGTGAGGCGATCGAAGCGGCCGGCGCGGACCTTTGGTACTTGCCGCCTTACTCGCCCGACCTCAACCCGATCGAAAAGCTGTGGAGCAAAGTCAAAGCGTGGCTACGTCGGGTCAGCGCCAAGACGTTCGACGCCTTGAACGACGCCATCGCCGATGCCCTGCGAGCCGTTCACCCCACAGAATGCCCCAACTACTTTCAAGCCTGTGGCTATGGAGAACATTGATGCCAGATGCTCTAGCGAGATCTGTCCGTGCTCTGCCGCGGCCCAACTTTCGGGTTGGTCCTCTAGCGAGCCGCGACCGTGAGGAAGCAGGTTCTTGAGCCGTTGCCGGTGTTCGATCAGGAACCCGCTTGTTGATGCGCGCGTCTCGCCGAGCCGTTGACCCAAAATCTCAAACGTCGCAAAGCACTCAAGCATCCGTGGGTTATTTACTAGACACCTTCACCATGGCCACGATACCGGCCTTCACGACTTCCGATAGATCCGGCCAGGCGTCGATCAGCTGTTGTAAACCATGGTCTTCGGGGCTGCTGCTGGCCACCGACCCAAGGGCTAATTGAGGCTGCGGCGACATAAGTACCGTGTGATCCTCGGCAACGCCACCCCGCTGACTCTTGGTTACCGGATTGAAGGTTGATGCCCGTTGGCCGGTCTTCCTTCTCCGCACCGGCGACTCGGCGCCGAAGGTGAACAACGCAGCGATTCCACTGACCGCGATGGCGCCGATCGTCGGCATCGACGCCATGGAGAGGGTCGTCTCGTCAAACTCCTGGGATCCTGTCCGCGGCATGGAAGCCGACGCCATGTCTTGGCCCCCATGACCCCGAACCCACCCGGGCTGCGCAACCCCGGTCCGTTGTCCCCAATCGCCCGCGTCGAGTGTCCGCACTTCGCCGGCCCTTGGGCTCGAACCCGGTGTTGCTGAACGTTGATGCGGTCTGTTCATGCCAATCCCATGATGGTCCGCACCGGCGAACAAGATGGCCGACGGCGTAGCAGGGCTACCCAGGTCGGTACCCAAGGACAGCGAGCCGGTCTCTGGGACAACGGATAGGCTCACACCAGACAGGCTCGACACATATGAGGCCTCACGCGTGGTCGAGGCGCCCACGTCAACAGCGCGGGTCCCAGCGTCGTTCGCCTCGTGGGCGAAGGAACTAGACCCACGCTGCGACGACACGGGCGGCTGGGACGACAGCGTGTGGCCCGTATGGCCAGATGGATCGAACTGGCTTGCGAAGTCGCCCGGCTCCAGACCGGTCGTTTCGGGGTTCTCGACAGGCGCCTCGGCCACCGCGGGGCCGTCGTGCGGCGTCGCCGCATCGATACTTGTGTCCTGGGCCTGAAGGGTTGAGTCGGTCGTCGAGTCGGTCGGTGGACTCAGCGGCGTGGTGGGCGGATCGAAATTTCCCACCACCGGCAACGCCTGTTCGTCTCCGAATTGAGCGAAAAAGTCGGTCCCGAACGGGATGGGCGTGAACGGGTGGTCCAGCGCGGTGACCTGCCCCGGCGTCGGCGTCGGGTCGTCGGAGATCAGGAAGAACCACTCGGCGGACTCTTCGGGCGTGACGCCCTCGCGGCGGGTGACGAACAGGCCCAAGTCGTCGATGCCGTCCTCGTTCATGTCAGCCGCCACCGGCTGCTCGAAGACACCCGCCAGATCGAACTCGATCACCTGTTCGGCGTCGCCGGTTAGGCCGTTGAACGCCAGGTCAAAGCTGAAGCGCCCCTTGATTTGCAGGCCTTCATTGCCGGGGGTCCATGCCCCCAGGTCGTCGAGGCCGTCACCGTCGAAGTCCCCGACCACCGGCAGGCCGCGCAGGTCGCCTCTCAAGTCGAGGTCGAGGGGGTCGCCGATATTGTTGTTGCCGTTCGCATCCAGCAACCAACGGCCGGCGTTGAACAGTCCGATCTCATCGCCGGGATGGGTGGGGTCGAAATCGCCCGCGACCGGGTCGCCTTCGCCCTGAACACCGCTGGTGACCTCGAAGTCGATCACCCCGTCGTGGTCGAAGTCCAGCCGCCACTGCCACGCCGGTTGCCCCTTGCCGTCAGTGACGCCGTAGGACCCGAGCTTGTCGTAACCGGTGGCGGTCAGGGCGTCGTCAGGGGCGAAATTACCAGCGAACACCTTGTCGTCTCGTTTACCGAACAGAAAGACGATGTCGCGGTTGGTCTGATCGCGGTCCTTGCCTTCGGGGTCGAACACGAGGTTGCCGTTGATGTCGATGTAGCTGGTGCCCAGGGCAAAGGTGCCGATCTCCGGGCGGCTATCGACGGTGAAGCGGGCGTGGAAATCACCCCCGTGCGCGCCGTCCCCGGTGGGGAAGATCGGCGCGGTGGGGTCGGGCACGTTGTTGCCGTCAAACGGCGCCTGGGCGCCCGACTCGCCATCGAGCGGGTTGCCCGCCGGGTCGGTGATCCGGTCGGAGACCCAGATGGTGAAGCGGTCGTCGGGCAGCGGCGCATCGAGGACCAGCTCGACCTGTGCGGTCTCGGGCAGGCCGTCGTCCGCGGTTGTCGTGAACGTGACGTTGACCTCCACGATGGTGATGTTGCCGTTGTGGTCCCCGAGGATCTGGTAGTTGCCCTCCTCACCGGCCGCTGCTTCGAACAGGGCGTGCACGTCTGAGAACGCGGCTGTGCGGTCCGGCAGGTCGCTGAAGTGGACCACGACGCTGTGGATCAGTGGATCAGGCCCGGTCGGGCTGGGCTTGGGCTCGAACACGCTGGTGACGCCGTCAAAGCTAAAGAGATTGTCGTTACTAACCAGGCCTCTCGTGACGTTGGTAATACGCGGGCCGGCGGTGTCGACTAGGATGGTGATGGTCGCGTCGTCGGACGCCGGGCTCTCGTTGCCCGCGACGTCGCGGAAGAACGCCTCGAGCGTGTGCTCGCCGTCGGCGAGGTTGAGGATTGTCTGGAGTTGGTAGGTGCCGTCGAACTCGGGCGGCGGGGGGAAGGCGTCGTCGCCGTCGAGCGGGACCGCGACGGTCGTGCCCGCAGCGACGCCGTCGATGTCGACGCGCACCAGGGCGTCGGCTTCGCTGACGCCGAACACCATCGGCGTCTTGTCGTTGGTCACGAGGTCGTTCATGGTCTCGGCGAAGCCCCAGATCCCGCTGTCGCTGTCGGGGTGCAGGTTCAGGGTGCCGTCGGGGGCGACGGTGTCGATGAGGACGGCTAGCAGGAAGTCCTCGCTGATGTTGCCGGCGCGGTCCTCGACCTCGAGCTTCAGGTCGTGCACGCCGTCGGCTAGTGGGCCGAGGATCGTGGCGCCGTTAAGCAGGTCCGCGGTGGTGAAGACCTGATTGAGATCGGTGAAGTCGCCGGTCTCGGCAAACGAGTCGTACAGCAGGACCTCGACGCTCTCTTCGAGCCGGTTGTAGATGCGGTACTTGAAGTTGTCGGCCAACAGGTGCGAGGCGGCGTTGGGGTCGTGGGTGGTCGCCGACAGCAGCGGGGTGTTGACGTTGGTGATGTTGTCGTCGTTGTGCCGACCCGAGTCGTCGGCCTCGACGAGGTCGAGCAGGGGGGTGTTGGGCTGGAGGGTGTCGATCTCGATCTGGGTGGCCGCGGACATCTCGCTGACGTTGCCGGCGAGGTCTTCGACTTCCACCGTGATGTCGTACACGCCGTCGTCCAGAGGCTCGACGGTCACCTCCCAGTCGCCCGCGGAGGTCGCTACACCTTGGCCGACCACGGCCCCGTTGGCTTTCACGCGGACCTTGGCGTTGGCCTCGGCGGTGCCGGCGAAAGCCGGCTGCATCTTCGCGGTCACGTTGTCGTCGTCGCTCATGCCGGTGTCGCTGGAGGCGAGCAGGTCGGGGGCTGCGGGCGTGGCTGGGGCGGCGGTGTCCAGCGTCAGCAGCAGGGGTTGTGACAGGGACCCGCGCCCGTCCTCCTGGGGGTCTTGCCCATCGAAGATCCGCACCGCCGCGGTGACCACGTTGAGGTTCTCCGATAGGTCTCCCGCGCCGAACTGGAACGTAAACAGTGTGTTGTCGGATCCGAGGACCGGGGTGGCGAACCCGATCGATTGACCGCCCACGAAGACCTCGACCGCGGCGCCGGGTTCGTTGTCGGCGACCTCGTCCGGCGTGAGGATGTCGATGCCCATGGCGGCGAAGTCCGAGAGATCCGTCAGGATGGTGATCGTGGCTTCATCCTCGGAGGTCACGTTGTCGTTGTTCATCATCCCCGTGTCGTCACCGGCACCCAGGCTAAGGGCGATCGGGACGGGGGCGGGGAAGTTTTCGATCTCTAGGTCGTAGTGGTTGGTATTGCCCCCGATCCCGAAGACGCGCACCACGTAGTCCTCGCCCCCCACCACGGGTATCACCAGCGTCTCGTCATCGGTCACTGAATTGGCTAGCGCGATCTGGTTGCCCGCACTATCCTGGATCTCCAGGTCTAGGTCGCCGGCGCGGTTAATGAAGTCGATATGGACCAGCAGTTTTCCGGTGCTATGGGCGGTATAGAGGAAGAAATCTTCGTCGTCGGCAGAGTCGCCGGGATGAATGGTAAGCTCATTGTGTTGGATAACCGATGCTGATCCGAGCACGGTGACGGTGTCGACCGTGTCGTTCTCCTCGAACTGATCGGGGAATGCCGACAGCGCACTGAACACATCAAAGGAAATATCCTGGTTGTTGCCGTTGTTGGCGGTCCACGACACATACGCATACCCCGAGTCACCATCGTGACCGTTGTATTCGCCGATCCGCAATACATTGTTGGGAGGGAACCGGTCGCCCGCCCCGAGATCGGGATCGAAGGGAACCTCATTCACTTGGAAGTCGTTGCTGAACGTCAGCCCACCGTCGAGACTGACGGTCGCGTAGAGGTCTAACAACAGGTTGTCATCCGCGGTGCCCAGGACCTGGTCCACGCCCACGCTTGCGCCGCCGTTGCGCGAGTCGTACCACAGAACGGTAATGTTTCCGTCCTGATCAATCGACGCGCTGGGCATCGTCTGGATCGTGCCGAAGGGGGCGTGGCTAATCGTGCTTCGGGTCCAGGATGCCCCGTAGTCGGTGGAACGAGCCATCACGATGTTGGCGGGGTCGCCGGCGGCGTAGTTATTGTCCGGGTCGTCGACGGAGATCACGTAGATATTGTTGGGACGGATCGGGTCCAGCAGGATCCGTGGCTGGACGGCGCCCTGCATCCAGGAGATGTTTCCGGGCATGGTGGGGTTGTTGGCCGAATTGTTGTCGGTGATGTCCGCGGTGCCCGCGGGGAAGGGCGTGACCTGCGGCTGGAACGTAGCGCCCCCGTCACTGGAGCGACGCAGCACGATCGAGCCCAGGTTCCCGGCGGTGTTGGCTGTGTTCGTGTGCCAGCCAACCCATACGTCGCCATTGCGGCCCACCGAAACCTCAGACGGCCAGACGAAGCCCTGGCCGCCGGGGTCCAGTTGCATGGGCGCCGACCAGTTGACGCCTCCGTCGGTCGTGCTGGAAAACAAAATCTGTGACGGGTTGTTCCCTAGTTGGGTCCAAACCATGTAGGCATTGTCGCGAAACGGACTGTCCTCCCAGTAGTCGACCGCCACCCACTCTTTGTCATGATGATCCGTGGCTGATTCGGCTGCGATCTGCACGTTTTGCAGGATATTCCCCGTGGCGGGATCGATGACCGCGGCGAAGACGCCGATGTTGCGGTTCGCCGTGACCGGATTAGGGTTGATGGCGAGATAGCCGAAGTACAGATTCCCTTGGGTATCAAATGACAGCGTCGGGTCGCCCCCACCGCCGGCGTAGCCGTTAGGCGGAGGCACGTTCACGATGGTTGGAAACGTTTGGCCCCCGTCTGTCGAGATCGCCACTGTACGGAACTGAGAGGTCGCCACAATCAGCGGATTGTTGGGATCGACGGCAACGTCGGACTCGAAGCCAAACAAATTGGTCAATTGCTCCGTGCCACCCGCCGACAGTAGGATACGGTCTTCCAGCTGATGGAACACCGGCCGGTCGTCTTCCTCAAACTCTGACCAATGATCTCCAACAACAGCTTGCGCGCCGCGGTTGCGAAACCATACCTTCCCTAGCAGATTAGACAGTGTGGTACCCATAACAACCTCCCAAAGTGGTAGAAAGTTAGAAAGTATCTCGATCGAGATGTATTTTTACCACCGCAGCGGGGGTGACGGCAGTCCCTTTTGCAGCTGTCAGTTGTTGAACCGTCGGCTGGACAGCCTACACCGGTTGTCCCACCGACTCGGTGGGGCGATCATGGACGTGGTTTCGATTGTGGTGCATCGAGATATAGGCGGTGAACACGGCCACCACAAGTTCCACCCGGCTGCCCACATTCAGTTTGCGGTAGAGGCGCTCCACATGAGTGTGCACCGTATGCGATGAAATGCCAAGCTCGCGGGCGATGGCGCATTCCTTGCGGTCGTCAAAGATGTATTTCGTGATTTCGAGCTCACGGTTGGACATCCGTAGTGACGCGGCGAGCCTCTGCCACGTCGCCTCTGAAAGAATAAATTGATTCTGCTTAGCCGGACGTGCCGGACGGTAGCTGCTCGTGTGCGTCATAGGAATGCTTGGCTCCTATCCTAAAAATATAAAGCCTACGGCGTTTGCCAATCGACCCCTGAAGTTCGGGGGCATGGATGGGGTTTTCAAACGCCTCTTTGCGAGGTGCCTCTTGTTGAATAGGCCGTCAGCCGTGCCTCAAACCTTCAGCACGACCGATCCCGTACGCGGCCACAACGGATCCAAGCCGCCTCGGCCGGGGCGTGATTGGATCGAGTCATCTCTAGCCCCGGTCCGGAGTTTGTGTGTGGCGTGCGGGTTAACCCCTATGTGAAGGCATACCCTCGGAATCACCTGATCCAAATTTATTGTACAAGATCGCCCCTCTTGATGGGACCCTGCATCTATTTTTGTTTCATGTTTTTGCTTCATGTCGTAGTCCAACCAAGACGGTTTCGAAACCGAAATGGCCTTCGTTGCAGACCAGGGAAAGCGAGTGTTCCTAGAGGTGTCTTAGGTATCGTGAATCAATGGTTGATCTTCGAGCGTGTTCCCCAACAGATAGATGGACTGCGGTGCCCCTATCAAGACCGGTGTTCAGCCCTATCGCGTTTAGAGCGTTTCCCGAAATGGCGTATGACGCCCCCGACCAGCCGCGACCGTAGAGCCACGGGTTCTTCCGAATCACCAGACCACCTTATGTCGTACATGAAATCGGGATACGCTCTAAATGTTGAACTCACCCAGAAGAAATATCTGGGTCAAGTGCAAAACGGTTCGACACGATAGGAGTGGTGTAGACAAAGCGGCGTGTTCTACCCGACCCGGGGCTTTGTGATTGTCGCCGTTATCCGCGTTACCAAGCCTGAGTCCATGCGGGAGATAGGCGGCGGGCGGGGGGCATTGGTCTGCAGGCATCGTCTGCGGCTAGGTTGCACGCGGTTGAGCCGCTCATCCGTCGAGGCTCGTTCCATGACCCAGCCATGCAGCGTTGAAGCGACGACCTGGGGCCGTGCCGAAGCGTTGGCCGTGCTGCGCTGCGCGGGGGACGACCCGCAGCGGATCGACGAATGGAACGCGTACCGCCGCGACCACCCCCAGTGGGTCCCCGATCTTTCGAGCATCGCCGATCCCGTCGATCTCTCGGGCCTGGCCCTGCCCGCCAGCCCGCAAGGCCAGCAGATCGACCTGCGCCGCGTCAATCTGGCCGGGGCCAACCTCACCGGGGCCAACCTCGGTTCGGCGGACCTATCCGGCGCCGACCTCACCGACGCCAATCTCCGCGGCGCGCAGCTATGGAACACGAACCTCCAGGGCGCGTTCCTGATCGGGACCGACCTGCAAGGGGCGAAGCTCAACTCCGCGAGGCTGACGAACGCGAACCTGACCGGCGGCGATCTAACCGGCGCGGACGTGAGCGAATCGTCCATGGCCGGGGCGGAGCTGTGGGGGGCGAACCTCACCCAAGCGCAGGTGTGGGGCGCCGATCTGAGCGGGGCGAAGCTCACGTCCGCGAACCTCTCCGGGGCGAAGCTGCGATCGGCGAACCTCAGCCTCGCGTCCCTCGAAGACGCCAACCTGGTCGGCGCCGACCTGGCTTTCGCCAATATCATCGGCACGGAGCTGTCGTACGCCGACCTCACCGACGCCCGCCTGGGCGGGGTGCGGTACGACCGGTCGAAGATGACCGGGCGGTGCCGGGGGATCCGGGTATCGAACTGCTTCGGCAACGCCCTGTTCAAACGCGACGCCGAAGACCAGGACTTCATCGATACGTTCCGGGCGAAGATCGTCGACGACCTACAACGGCAGGGACGCAAGCGGCCGATCCGCCGGTTCCGGTGGCGGATCCTGCTTAACAAGAAGCGGTCGCTAAAGTACCTGAGGATCAAGGCCATGCAGATCGAGCGGCAGTTCGAGCTGAGGCTGATGCCGATGGCCTTCCGGGCGTGGGGGTGGATCGATTACGGGCGGAGCATGACACGGGTGGCGGGTATCGCGTTCTTGGTGGCGGTGGGGTTCGGGGCGATCTACCTGCTGTCGGACCTGACCTGCCAGGGCCGGGGGATGCTCGCCTACCCCGATCACGAGGCCCTGCGGTGGTGGTTCACGCCGTTTTATTTCTCGATCGTCACGTACACGACACTGGGGTTCGGGGACGTGGCGCCGCAGAACAAGATCGGCCAGCTGATGGTCACCACGGAGGTGATGCTGGGGTACGTCACACTGGGGATGATGCTGTCGGTGCTGGCCAACAAGGTCGCGCGTCGGGCGTAGGGCGGGTCGGATCGGGGGTCGTTAGCCCCATCGCCCGTCGAGCAGCCGGTGGATCGCGTGGGCCACGCCGTCTTCGTCGCAGTCGAGGGTGACCTGGTCGGCGGCCTGCTTGACCGCGTCGACCGCGTTGCCCATCGCGATCGAGTACCCGGCTGACTCGAGCATCGCCAGGTCGTTGATCTGGTCCCCGATCGCCACGACCTGGTCGGGCTGGATCCCCCGCTGGTACGCGACCCAGTCGATGCCGCGCCACTTGTCGACCCCGGCGGCGAAGATCTCGAGGATGTGCACCTCCTCCTGGTCCGGGCCGTGGCCCTGGATCGCCTCGAAGCTCTGCACCAGGACCTTGCCGTTGTACGTGTCGCGCAGCTCCTTTGTGAGGGGCACGACCCGCGAGGCGGCCGCGACGACCCCCACGCGCAGGGTGTGGTGAAGGTCTTCGAGCGTGACCCGCTGTTTGTACCGCACCGTCGACTCGGTGGCCTCGAACCACCACTGGGTCGCCGGTGGCAGGGAGCCGTGGCCGGTGACGAGGTAATCATGGCCGCACAGCTCGGCCTCTTGGAAGACCAGAACCGCTTCGGGCAGGTGCTCGAGGTGGCTCACCAGCTCCATGGCCATGTGCGGCTCGATCATGGCGATATCCAGCGACTTGCCGGTGGGGATCTCATTGACCACGGCGCCGGTGACAAACACCCCGACCTCCACGCCGTCGAGCGGCTTGATCACGGCGCACGACTCGCGCCATGCCCGCCCCGTGCACGGGACCACCATCAGCCCGGCCTGGCGTGCAGCGGCGACGGCGGCGATGTTAGGCCCGCTGATCCGGCCGTGGCGGCCCAGCAGGGTGCCGTCGAGGTCAATCGCGAGCATCCGATAGCGCATCGGTACAGGATAGCGTCATGGCAGGGAACCCGCGATCTTGGGGTGTCATGACAAACTACGAAAAAAGTTTAGTATTGTTGTTTGTTTGGCCTTAAAATACCCGAGGATTGTCGCATTTGAGCTAATTTTTCTCTCGTCTATCCAAGAATTGCCTTTAATTTACGTATCTATAAATGGAAGAAAGCGGCAACGGGCTTTGCTTGAGACGGAGGAAAGGTTCGTTGCCAAGCCGGTCCTCAACGGGGCGAAGTAGGGGAAAGCGCAGCGGTCGAGCCGTTGAACACGGGACGTCATGGAACGCCTAGCGGCCAGTCTTAGCCGTCCGGCGATCATCTTAGATTAGTGCCTTTCGACCTTGTTTGGCTGCCCGACTGTTCGTGGGCTGACCGGGGAGCCGGATTGTGGTCACCGTGATGCTCAACCTTCGCGAGAAGGCTCACCGCCGGCGGTATGAGAGCCGAACCGTGACGACGACTTATCGACATGGCTCTGGGCCGGTCATTGTAGAATAGAAAAAACTGGAATATACGCGGAGGTTTGTCCATGAAAGCAACGAATCAAAGAATAAAGTGTCTGGTCGGGGGTGTTGTGTGTTTAACGGGTGGGCTACTCTTGGCGGTCGCGGGAGGATGTGGGCAAGAAGCAGGCTTGTATCCACTCACGGGGCTGTGGCAAGAGCACCGGGAGCTGCAATCCGGATCCGTCGTGGTTTATTACACCCATCTCGCCCCTAGCGGCCGCGGGCAGCAGTTCGGGTACGTGTACCCGAATCTGATCGACATCGATTATTGCGGTCGGCGCAGAAACCGGCTCGTGGGGCCGCACCTGTTCGAGCGGACCAAGTTCGCTTGGCGGCTGTCTGACCAGGGGGTGCTGAGCATCCACCGGGAGCACAACGGGCCCGAGCCTCATCAATACCGCGTCGGCAACAAGGGCAGGAACCTGTTGACCCTCGCCCAGGACGGCGACCAGGAGCTACGACAGTGGGAGCGCCTCGATGTGCCGCTGACGATGATTATCGATCTAGAAGAATCCAGCTAGCCGCGCCCTGCTGGGGGAACAGGAGGGGGGGGTGACAGACATCGGTGATCCGGGCATGGACTGACCGGCATGGCGACCCTTCAAGGGGCGGTCGTCGCTTGGAATCATCGTTCCTCATACCCTGCGGGGTGTCTCACCAATACCCCCTACGTGATAGGTTCAGTTCGATATGACCACCGGTCGGGAGTGTTCCGACGGTCGGTCTTGGCTGCTACCAGATGGGCCATTGGGCGCCAGCAATACCCCCTACGCGATAGGCTGAGTTTGATATGACCGCTGGTCGGAGGTGTTCCGACGGTCGGTTTTGGCTCCTACCAGGTGGGCCAGGAGATTGTTAATGTTGTCCGATGTGTCAGTGCCAGGCTCCCTTTCTTTTCATGCAAGATATTATTACCAAAATACTTGTACGATATCATGGCGGTTAACCCCTGACACGCTATCGGAGAACTCATAGCCAAGCCTCCCTCAACCACCTTTTGACAAATCATCGACACCGTGGCGACCGTTTTCAGTCGGTATTTCCGAAAAAAGCCTTCGTGAATGGCATAAGCAGCTCGTGCCCGCCCCGACGCCTTGTGGACCCGATGCGACCCTTGAGCAGTTGCGGCAGGAGAACCGCCGCCTGCGTGGCCAACTCAAACAAGCCGAATTGGAACGAGCGATTTTTAAAAAAGCGACGGCCTGTTTCGCCAAGGAGTCGTTATGAGATACCCATGGATCCGACAACACCGCGACACGTTCCCTGTCGCGGCCATGTGCCGGGTGCTGGAGGTATCGGATTCGGGCTATTACCCGTGGCTAGGCCGTGATCCCAGCCCACGGGCGGATCGCACCGCCAAGATCCGCGAGGATGTCCGCGAGGTGTTCGAACAAAGCCAAGGCATCTATGGCTCGCGCAAGATCGCCGAGGCCCTTGAGCAACACGAGCAACTCGAATCGGCCTGCCGCCACACGGTGACGAAAGCCATGCGAGAGATGGGGCTACGCAGTCGCGTGGCCAAGACGTTCAAACCCACGACCACCCAGGCCGACCCCGATAAGGCCCCGGCCCCGAACGTGCTGGATTAAGACTTCCAAGCCGACGGCCCTGATCAGAAGTGGGTCACGGACATCACCTACCGGCCCACGTCTGCGGGTTGGGTCTATCTAGCGGTGGTCTTGGACCTGTTTAGCCGCAAGATCGTCGGCTGGGCGATCGACACGTCGTTGGCCACGGATCTGGTCGCCGAGGCGTTGCGACAGACGATCGAGTCGCGTCAGCCCAACTTCCGGGGGGCGGGATTGATCTATACCTCCGATCGTGGTTGCCAATACACCCGCGACCGGTATCCATCGATCCTGCGTGGGCTGGAGGTGACGGTGAGCATGAGCCGCACGGGCTGCTGTTATGACAACGCCGTGTGCGAACGATTTTTCTGGTCACTCAAGCATGAGTGGACCAACCACCAGTCGTACGCTGATCTGACGGATGCCCGTGGAAGTGTGTTTCAATACATCGAGCTGTTCTACAACCCAACCCGTTTACACCAGGCCCTGGGATATGTCTCCCCCGAGGCCTTCGAAGCCGATCACGCCCCGGTATTGAATGTGGCGTATTATACGAACCCCGGAGTCCGTCACTGATGGGCCACCGCACAGGTCGATGTGGCCACACAGCGATATCCGTTTGATCCCCTCACCTCTCTATGCTCAATGCTCAATGAACGCACGATTGAAACACGACTGAAAATAGGGGTTGGCGAGAACCCCTCATAACCTTCTAAACCATCCTTCATGTTCTCGCCAACCGAAAAACGTTCTGGCTCGTGTCCGTCACGAGCCAGCGACCGCACAATCTGTGGCTTCCGGGGGACGATAGGATACGCGGAGCGTAAACTCTCCGGTCGCAGTCCCCCGCGCGCCACTGCAGTCCTCTATAGTGCTGTCGTCATAATGGTACTTACGTGCCTTAACCTTTTAGCCCATGATGATGTCTCCTTATGTCAAGGCTGCCTGAGCCCTGCTCCCGCAACGTTCAGGAAGCCGCCTCGGATCTTGAATAGTGACACACTAGAGCCATTCACGTCAAAGGTGTGCGGGAGGCGTTCGAGTCAGCGGGAGCGAAGCTGTGTTACCTGCCACCCTACAGTCCCGATTTGAATCCGATCGAAAAGCTGTGGAGCAAAGTCAAGGCTTGGCTGAGACGAGTGTCGGCTACCACCTACGAAGCCCTGATCTCGGCGATCGCCGACGCCCTGAGATCCGTCGACCCCACCGAATGTGAACACTACTTCGATTCCTATGGATATGGAGTTTATTGACGTGAATCGCTCTAAGACCCTATCCGAATAACCCTGCTTGCTGAAACGCGATGAATCCACAGGCCAGATGCAGGGATGCGAGGTAGTTCTGCGGTTTCTTGCACCATCGCACCAGGATCGCCCGGTAGCGGTTGAGCCAGCTATGATCGCGTTCGACCACCCAACGACGGGCCTTGGCCCCGGGGTGACGCCGCAGGTCGTGGGCCTCTTCACCCCGGCTACGGATGTGGGCTTCAAAGCCCAACTCCCCAAGCGACTCACGCACTTGCTTGGAATCGTAAGCCTTGTCCAGACACACCCCGTAGGCTCGGCCCCGCTTCGGCGGCGGACACGCAACGGCGATCGCTTGGAGCGTCGGCTCCAGGAGCTTGACGTCGTGACGGTTGGCCCCGTCGATCGCCACCGCCAACGGCACGCCCGCCGCCTCACACAGCACCGACCGTTTCACCCCGTTTTTCCCGCGATCCGTGGGGTTGGGACCGGTTTTTCCCCCCGCCCAACGGGGCTTTGTTCATCGCCCCATCCACCGACAGCCACGTCCAGTCCAAACCCTTCAACCCGTCATAGGCCAACAAGCCCGCTTCCCAGAACTTCAGGAATACACCTTGCTCGACCCAACGTTGGAAACGGTCATGAGCCGTCGACCCCGGGCAGATCCCCGTGGCGCTAAGGGCTTTCCACTGGCAGCCGGTGCGCAGCCGGAAGAAGATCGCGTCCAAGCAATCCCGATCCGGCGTAGGCGGGCGACCCCCGCCAAACTTGTGCGTGTTGACCCGCGGTGGGATCAGCGGCCGGAACTTCTCCCACATCTCATCGGTCAACCGAAACACCCCGCTCATCGCCGAACGTGTCATCGACAGCCTCCTTGCTATGGCAACATCGCCAAACACGATATCGGCTAATCAGGGGTTATTCGGATAAGGTCTAAGTTACGATTGTTCTATGTCCGCGGCTCACGTCGGTAGCGGGGGTTGCCCGCAGTCTTTCGTCGTATGTGCCCACGCCAATGGGCCATAGTTGCCACCCGCTACAGCGGGTACTTTCGGGGGCCGGACCACAGAGTTGCCCCTTACCCTGCCCCGACTTCCTGTCGGGGCCAACAAAAGATGTTTCCCAGTTCGGCACCGTCTTCCTACGGACTAGAGCGTTTTGCGTCAATAATCGCCATATCCGCAAGAGGTGAAGTAGTTTTGGCACTCGGTGGGCGTGACGTCTGTCAGGGCATCGGCGATGGCGTCTTGGAGCGTGCCGAAGGTCTTGGCGGCGACGCGGCGTAGCCACGCCTTGACCTTGCTCCACAGCTTCTCGATCGGGTTCAGGTCCGGGCTGTACGGGGGCAGGTACCCCAGGTCGGCGTCGACGGCCTCGATCGCTTCGCGCACCGCGGCGGCTTGGTGACTCGAGAGATTGTCCATCACGACCACGTCACCCGGGCGCAACGACGGGGCCAAGAACTGCTGGGTGTAGGCCAGGAACGTCGCCGAGTTCATCGGGCCATCGACCACGACCGTCGCACCTTGGATCACCCCGTCGAGCCGGATCGCGCTGAGCATCGTGAGCGTCTTCCAGCGGCCGTGCGGGGTGCGGTCCACGCAACGCTGCCCGATCGGCGACCAGCCATACAGCCGGGTCATATCCGTCTTGGCCCCAGATTCGTCGAGGAAAACCAGATGGGCCGGGTCCACGAACCGCCGGGCGATCGTGAAGTTGTGGCGGCGTTGGGCCACGTCGGGGCGATCTTGCTCGGCGGCGATCAGCGACTTCTTTTGAGCGACAGCCCCAGCCGCTTCAACGCCCGGCACACCGTCGATTCCACGACGCCCAGGTTCAGCATCGCCCTCAACTGCTTGGCCGTGATCCCCGGCTTGGCCGCCACCGCCTCACGCATCCGTTGCTCATCGGCCGCCGTAAGCTTGACCGACCCCTTGGGCCCCGGCACCCCCGGCGTCAACACGCCCCGGCGGTGCCGATCACACCAGTCGCGAACCGTCGACCTCGCCACCCGAAACTGTCGTGATACCCCCGTGATCGTCTGACCCGACTCGGCGGCCCATACCACCCGCTTACGAAAATCCATCGAATACGCCATGACCTTGGCCTCCTTGCCAGAAATCTCTCTTATCGGCCAGCGGCGATTAATTACGCCAAGCGCTCTAACCAGCAATAACGGGGATCAACGTCCCCGGCACTTTTGTAGTTAAGCTCTTCCCCGTTCCACGCCTTTGACGCGGATACCCGAACGTCAGGTCAGTTGCGTCCGGACTAGTCCATCAGACTGGGGGTCCCTACGCTGGCGCACGTTAACGACTATGGATTCACCTGATCCCGTGCGGCGGATTTGGTCGTCCTGACCTCACCGTCTTCAATCGCAACAACCACGGTGTCTATGCGAGCACACCGCAACTTTTCGTCGTCGCCCATGATCACTCAAATTGAGTCATCGGATCGAACGACCAGATTGGTCGAAGGCGGCTATTTGAAATGCAGGTTCCCACCTACCGCCTTCGGTTTTATTGGCCGAGCACTCCGTCGAGCCCCGTAAGCAACTCTCGCTGCGCGACGCTCTACCGGGAAGCAACACCCCTCGGAATCTCACCGAGGTCCTTATAGGCTGGTAACCCTTTCGGATGGCGTTGCTGTGTGCACGAAAAGAAGTTCAACCCCGAGTCGCCAAGCATCCATGCCGGGCATCGGCCCCTTCTATAAAACCCCACAACCTTGGCGGGGTCTCGCCATCACCCCTGTAACGTATCTACAGGATTGCAACCAGCACAAAATATGTGCGGGAATTCGTGACCGGGAAAACACGTCCAAAAGAGCACGTCCAGTCCGCGCCAACTCACATCCCGAACCTTCGACATTTCTTCGGGCGGGGCCTACGTGGATTACTTCAATGGATTTCGTGACAAACGTAGAAAGCAAAATGGTCTTGCTTCGACTACCTGAGACGATGAGCCAACAAACACACAACAAACCAACGCATCAACGCCCATCTACCCCGCAAATGTCAAGACTGGCACTATCAGTTGAGGAGGTCGCTCAGGTGCTGGGCATCAGCCGTGCCCACGTCTGGCGCCTGCATAGCAGTGGGAACATCCCACGACCGGTCCGGCTGGGTCGGTCCGTGCGGTGGGACAAGAAGACCCTCGAAGCCTGGCTCGAAGCCGGTGGTCCGCCACGCGACCGCTGGGAATCCATGCGACGCCCCTAACGATTGAGCCTATGATCCGATCGAATGGTCCCGCCCCCTTGGAGATTCTTAATGCGTATTTATAAGCCCAACTACAAAGCCCGCGACGGATCCTCTCGTCCAACCACCAAGTGGTATGTCGAGTTCCGCGACCACAACGACGTGCTCCGTCGCCTGTCAGCCTTTACCAGCAGACCCGCCACCGACGAGCTGGCCCGTAACCTGACCAAACTCATCAGCTATCACAGCGCCTCGGGCGGACAGTCCGACCCATCGCTAACACGATGGCTCTCCGAGTTGCCTCACCGCACGCTGGCCAAACTCGTTGAGATTGGATTGGTGGACCGTGAACGGGTTGCGGTCAGCAAGCCCCTTCACGATCACCTGGAGGATTTCAAAAAGTCGCTGGAAGCCAAGGGCTGCACGGGTCGCCATGTCACACTCGTGACCAACCGAGCCAAGCGGATCCTCGACGGCTGCGGTTTCCGGTTCTTTAGCGACATCTCCGCCAGCAAGGTGATGAACTATCTGCACGAGATGCGGGCCGACACCAAGGATCAACGCGGGATCAGCGCCCAGACGTTCAACTTCTACCTCCAAGCGATAAAACAGTTCTGCCGCTGGATGGTCAAGGACCGACGGGTGACTGAGTCCCCCGTCGCCCACCTGGATGGATTAAACGTTAAGACCGACCGCCGCCACGATCGCCGGGTCTTATCCGTCGAGGAACTCCGCCGATTACTGGACGCAACCCGCTGCGGGTTGACCCGTAAGGGAATGTCCGGACCCGAGCGAGCCATGCTCTACCGGCTAGCGGTTGAGACCGGCTTACGGGCGAGTGAACTGCGAAGCCTCACACGGGCTTCATTTCAATTATACCTTCCTCGGGTGAGTTTGTCTGATCGGTAGAATAGGCTGACGTTAGCGGTTTGATTTTACTACGAAGTCACTGGACACAGGAGGCATGGATGCTTCAGATCACATTGACGGACGATGCGGTGGCGGCGTTGGATCGGGGGCGTTTTAGCGATCCAGATCCGCGGGTGCGGCGGAAGTTGCAGGTGGTTTGGCTCAAGAGCCATGGGTTGGCACATCGGC
>CBDCYN010000010.1:0-74527 GCA_965224205.1 Phycisphaeraceae bacterium | reverse complement strand
GAGCGATGGGGCATTCACCCGTCGTCTACGGGCCCATTCAACTTCATACGACGACGCCCATTCTTTCTCACGGGGCTCTTACGCCTCAAGTGGACGGTCGGGCTATCGTCTTGCCCAGTCATGACCGAATCCTCAACCATTGAATCCAGGCCCAGCCCTTCTGGGGGGCTTCCCCCTGGAAGGGGGAACGGGAAGAGGGTTGATCCCGTTACGTCACAGCAACCGGTTCGAGGCCCCGCCAATCCGTGCCGTCGCGAAGCATCGCCCAACAGCGGATCAGCAACCGCCGCGCACAGGCGATCACCGCGATCTTGCGGCGGCTCTTGCTGCCGCGGCAGACCCGTTCGTACACATCCTTGAGCCAGGGGTTGTATCGCTGCATCAACCAACTGACCTCCACGAGCAACGCCCGCAGCAGCTTGTTGCCGCGACCGGTGATCCGGCCTTGACGATGCATCGTGCCCGACTCAAATAACCTCGGCACCAGCCCCGCGTAGGCGCCGACCTGTTTGGCGTTGGCGAACCGTTTCGGGTCGTCGATCGTGGCCACGATCAACTCGGATAATCGTGGCCCCACCCCCGGGATGGTCCGTAGCTGCCGCACCCGCTGGTCCTGTTCCGCTAACGCTTCGAGTTTCTCCTCGACCTGCCCGATGAGCTGATTGACGTGCTCGAAGCCCGCCAATTCCAGGTCCAGCTCGCATCGCCACAGTTCTTGCGAGTCGGCGTCCGACAGCGGCTTGGCCTGCCGCCGCAACGCGACGATCGATTCACGGTTCCAGCCCTTGTGACCACGGGGCATCGTCAAGCCCTGACGGTCGAGGATCGAGCGGATGTGATTCTTGATCGCCGTGCGTCGCGACACCAGTGTGTGACGGTAAGCGATCAGGCTCCGCCACTGACGCACTTGGGTCTTGGGCACTGTCACGGTGGGCAGCTGATCCATCGCCGATAGCTGGGCCAGCTTCAACGCGTCGTCACGGTCGGTCTTGCGTTTGACGTGCTTCCACCGCCAAGCTTCGTGGTTCGTGTTAGCCACCTGGATCTGGATCTCGCGCGTCCGGGCCAGATCACACACCCAACCCGCCTGCGAACCGATCTCGATTACCATCCGATCAGGATTTTCCTGGACCACCAAGTCGTGGATCGCCGACGGGGTCGTCGCCACCGTCTCGAACCGATGCTCACGGTCCACCGAGTCATAGACACACACCACGCTCTTGAACTTGCCCAAATCGATAGCCAAAATCCTCATGCCGGTCTCCTTGTGTGAAGCGTTACACTTGGGCGATCCACACGATCAGCCCGTACTGGGACATGATCCCGTCAAACCGCCCACCGGGAGACCCGGCTTTCATAGTTTCTTTTCTTGGGGAAGCTCACGACCACGTGCCAATAAGTCTTGCCAGGTCATCCTTGGTTCCCACAACGAACAGCTTCTCTTTGTCGAGGACTTCGCGGATGAAATGGTGACCTTTCTTAACCTTCTGTACAAGTTCAGGGGCCGTGAGCACCGAAGCGTTGACTGGACGGCTGAGGCGATCCTCGGCTCTTGCCAGCACATCGGACAATCCCGAGAGTGTTACGGTACCGACGACCAGTAGGTCCACGTCGCTGTCTGAGCGTTCCAGTGACCTGGCTACGGACCCATAGATGAATGCGACCTCAATCGCGGCTCTGAAGGGGTCGAGGAGTTCACGCGCCACGTCGAGCAGCCCCGTGGTCTTGGCAATGACCCCTTGGAGGTCGTAGAGAAACGGGCAGTGGGGGTCTGGCTGGTAATACGTCCGGTTCCCGTCGCGTTTTCGGTGTAGAATCCCGGCCTCCGTGAGTGTGGCTAATTCCTTTTGGAGGCTAGAAGGCGTGACACCTACATGCTTGGCTAGTTCACTGAGATACCACCACTTCTCAGGGTGCATCAGCGTGGCAGCTAGCACCATCTGGCGGGTCTTGGGGAATAGGGAATTGGCCGGTGAGTTACGCATATAACGTAAGAATGTACGTTATTATCGTAAATATCTAGGGCCGGCTTACATCAGAAACCAACTTCGTCTTTGTAGCCTTGGTTCCGATTGTGTCTGGTCGAGAGAGAGGTAGGGGTGGTAACACCCCTCGTACGAATAAGGGGTTTACCCCTCCTAACGGCTAACCGGGCTTAGGGCTTTAATGCCATGAGGGGAGAGTAGGGGGTGGGGGAGGTTAGGAACCGGCGGAGAGCGGGGGTTCCTAAGCATTAGCTCTTAGCCATTGGAGCTAGGGCCGAAACGGTCCTTTCGGAGCTAGCGAAAAAAAGCTTGTATGGACAACCCACAGTACGGTACCCGGGAATCACACGCACACGCGGGTGCCTCTGGCCTTGTGTCGTGTGTGTAGTGATGAGTCAGTGCTCGGGGGCTGTAGAACGCAACCCATCGGAGACCTAGAAATCATCACGTCTGGCAGGTTGGTCGGAGAACTTGTCGGCTTTAGAAACACAAACGTGTAGCTAACTTCTTTTATGGGCCAGGCATCGCACCCAGGTAAACCTGTGTCACCAGGCATAAGGGTTTGGACGGACTTCACCACCCGTCTCCGCGATGTCCCCGTAGAGCTCAGTGTCCATCGAGAGGTGGCTTGCTGTTCTCGACGGAGGCTTGACGGCGTAATCCCCTCGCCCTGACGCGAGGGAGTAATCCCGTCATTCTATCCGATGGTTTTTTGGGGGGCGGTATTCCCCATGCAAAATCGAATCTGGGCGACAGTGACAAACCTTGGTGTGTTGTAGGTCGCAGGACATCAAGGCTGGGATAGTCGAAGATGGTGAGGCACCGGTCGTGGTAGGGGGGTAGCCCTCCGACCACACCATTTTTGAAGGTTGCTACGCAGGTTTTAGCAACGGTTCTTGTGCCGAATCCTCCAACGCGGTTCGCTGCCGAAGTCTATTCAGTAGACCGAATCGGGTGAAAGGCTCGTTAGGAGCGGACCTAGGTTGCCGGTGTCGGGAGCTTGTCTGCGGTGACGTAGGCAAACGGGCGGCCCCCCCCGGAATATTCCGGAACGGGGATTGACAACGCCCGGACGTGAAACAATGCCCACGGATGACGGGACAACACTTCACGGGACGAAAAGCTCAACGATAAACAAGGCGGGAAACTGCTTACCGGTTAGTTCAATAAGAGTTAGTGCCAGAAATGCAACCCTCGGGTTGTATCCGTGAACCATTTATCGCTCGCGTTCAGGTCTCCTTCCAGTTTCTAGACCGAAAAGCACGCAAGGACGCGTGATGAGTGCGGTAGGGGTGGTTCCCTACAGGTAGAGCGATGAACCCGCCCGATTAAGTTCGGGCTAGCGGCTGAGACTTATTGAGCAACGATTATCTCTAAACTGGGAAGGTCCTTCTGCTGCCGGGGTGGTGCTCGGCGTGCCTCATGGTCATGAGGGAGTCAAAGGCAGAAGACTGGGAGTGGGTCTCGAGTCGGGGGTATCACCAAGATTTGTGATGCCCCCAAGTAGGAATCGCAACACCTTTGGGCCGGTAACCCAAAGGCAAGCGAGCGGTGGTCTGGGCGAAGGTTCAGGCGGGTGGGACACGATGTCCCATCTCTGCGGCTATGGCGGTCGTGGCCCGTGTCATGCTCAGGGCAGTGACACCCTGGGCGTTATATGACTGACGAAAGAGATGACGGGGATGCGAAAGCATCGACCCAATAAAAGAAGTCCCGGCGGGGGGAAACCCCCGCCGGGTGCATTCATGCGGTTATGCGGTTACCGATGAGAGTCCTTGGTCGGATTTTCATCGGTGATAAGCAGCATCTTAGAGGACACAACGTGTAAATAGAAGCCACAAGCAGCATCAGGTTGGGGTCCGACACCCGGGTCTCGAACCGACTGATTTCGTTTGCGATTTCTTGGATCTCGCGGCGGAATCAGGAAACTGGTATGTCGCCGCGATGCGGCGTGACGGAAGGGGTGTTGGCCTACGACACAAGGGTTTTGGCTTTTGGATGATTGAGCCACGATCAATCATCCGCTCCGTTGTTCTTTCGTTGTAGGGTGAGCACCCCGCAGCGTGAAAATAGAGTCCGGGCAGTCGTAGGGAGGCAATCATGTATCCGTGCGTGGCGGTATCACCGAAAGCGTTTGTTGACCAGCTTGCCTACAGCTACATCAGCTACGGTCACCTGTTCTACGTGACCGGTGTGGTCCCCGATCGTCTTAAGCCTCAGGAATTAGATGTGAGGATGATCAAGAAGTTTGGTCTCAATATCACCCGTGACGAACGGGCACGGAGAAGGGCGGCGGGGGAGGGGAGCATCCACTTCATCCGCCACGAGAGGTTTTGGGTGTTGATCTCCACCGCAGCCCCGGCTGGGAATATGTTCTTTGAGGAGAATACAGAGCCTAAGACCGGTCACGCCCAGTGGAAGGATGTGCGGAAGCAAGCCATTTCGTTTCGTGGGTATGCCATCCGGGCACCCGGTGGGTCGGTTCGTATCACGGTGAACCGACATGAGTTTAGTCGCGTGAAGGGCGCACTGGTTGAGCTTGCCAAGTATGTGCCAGCTGACAGGCTAAAGAAGATCCTTGAGCGGGAATTTCTCTACGAGCAGTATCCAGGCGTGCAGGCGCAGCTCTACCGCCTCGTTGGGTTGGTTAACCACCGCCTTAAGCGGTCGCGATTGGGCCAGATCCCATTTTCCGAGGTCAAACGTCGGAGAAGGGTGGCTTGTGGCCCACGGGTGGTTTGTAGCAGCGAAGAGGGTAGGGGAGATGCATGGAAGGACAAAGAGAGACGAGCCGCGTGATAGATATTGATTCAGCCGTCCGTAACGTATAAGCCTTCAGGATGGGGAAACGTAAAAGGCCAAGCGAGCGGCTGATTTCGCATACAGACCCAGAATACGGCGCCTGCCATTTGATCGCCATGCAGTGGACCCGGTCGTTTACGGGGCTAATCGATCACCTAAAGAGCAAGGGGTATGTGCTTACTCGCCCGACAAGAAAACGCCTTCTTGGGGCGTTCGAAAAGCACCGCGTAAAACGCCGAAAACACGTGCTCCAAAAATATGGGAAAAAGAGCAGCGATGAGATCGCAGAAGCTCTCAAGCGGGCGGATTCTTACAAGACGTAGGTGTTAAAGAATATGCTCGCTGACAGGCGACAGGAGGAGAAGAAGGCTCTCCAGGCTGAGCGTTCTGAAAAACGGGCTCAAGCCAGAGCGCGGGCTCACGCCCGCCTCGCCGAATGCCTGGAGGAAGCTAAGGTCTGGGAGGGCACCTATGATGGACTGTTACAGAAGTTAAGCCGCGACGGGTTACTCTTTTCAGACGGAGATAAGAGGAAACTAAGAAAGGCGCTCCAATCCGCTAAGCGATAGGAGGCCCCACTTGTAACCGGCAACAAGGTGGCAAATGGGTAAGAAGAAAAAAGCGCGAGCTAAGGCGAAGTGGAAGAAGGAGCTGCCACGGGTCCTATGCAACACTCGTGAGTTACATAAAGGGCCCAGAAGTGAAATGATGTAAGTATTTGAAAAATAATAATATGTGTGCGTTTTGGTTTTTCGAGCACAGCCTGTTAGGGGTGTGTAGTTACATAAGCAGCACATAAGTGGCCTTTAATCTAAGCGAGTAAGCCGGGCATGAAATACGAGGTGTGCGAACATTGCGTTTCACAGTACGGCCTTGTGGCTATGGAGAAACCATCCCCGCCGGATGAGGAAAAGTACAGCCGAAAATACATCTACGAGCAATGCTCCATTTGCATGGGTCGGTCGTCACCCCTTGAGGTGGAGGCGAGCGAACTTGAGAAAGCCCGCGCTATACGGGTGAGAAATAGGGGGTAGGATGGATAGTCGTGCCAAAAAGAGCGAGCCAACCAGAAGATGAAAAGATCGCCCCCGGCGTTTAAAACCAAACACGGCTCAGTGAATCTCGAGGCTTGGGGACCACCAAAGCAGAGCCGGTTGGTGGATTGGTTTCGGCTCCAGGTGCATTTGTTTCGCTGGCAGAAGAGTGCCACGGACCCCAGCCGTAGTGCATGGGATAAGGAATATCGGTTGCGGATGAAGGATGTGCCTGACCTCTTTAAGTGCTGGGACGAGTTTGGTGCCTTTTTCGAGACCTGGGCTAGCGACTCCCCCGTGAGGTGGCGACCGGAGTTTATCAGAGAAATCCCGACTGAAATCTCAGCTGCACCGGGTGCGAAGAGACCGTTCTATAGCCTGAGCGGTGGAACGCTCCTCGAAGTCATCGAAGCCAATGCACGAACGGCGGTTCAGGATGAGTGGCACACCTACCTTTATCTGCGGCGTTTGGAGCAGGACAAGGAGACGCCCACGCGGTGGGAGCTCGACCATCGAATTCTCGCAGTCGATGTTGAGGATTTACACGCTGGTTTTTGCGAGTTTGATCGTTGGTATCGGGGATGGGTGAGGCCCTGTACAACCCGTGCCATCTGGCAAGGAGAGGCTCGAAAGCTCGTTGGCTGATGAACCGCCAATCACGCGGCCTCCTGCTCCTCCTCGGGTAGCAAATCGATGTACAGCTTCATGTGAAGGGCTTTGGCGATGCGTTGGAGCATCGATAGAGAGTGACCCTCATACTCGGCGTCTTCTAGTTGAGCGATGACGGGCTGATGGGTTCCCGCGAGTTCTGCGAGTTGCTGTTGGGTTAAGCCAGCCCGTTTGCGGGCGTTGTAAATGAGGTGGGCTACATACGCATTAAGCGACTCATACTCCACTAGCTCGCGGAGCCCCTCGTCATCGCCAATCATCCCGTCGATGATGTCCAAGGCATTTGAGGTCTTTTTCTTCTTAGTCATAGTTTATATCCTCGTCGTACGTATGGCCCGCTGGGTCTTCTTCAAACCGCTTCTTGCGGGCTAAAGCCCGATCGATATCAGCGTTCGGCACCTTCTTTTCTTTCGTCAACCCGTGGGCAAGAATCGCCACGTTCCGACCGTGAAAGAAATACAGGATGCGGTAATTAACCCGGCCTTTTTTGGCCCGGAGTTCGTAAATCCCATCACGTAAGTAATCCGCATCCGGTCTTCTAAGTTCATGCCCGAAAAGAGCCAAGAGGCGGATTTTGGCGATGCACTTCGCAAACGCCTTCGGGTCCTTCCCCTGAAGCTCCATAAGCCAATCGCGAACGGGTACATCCCCATCTCGCTCCTGGTAGAACGAAACCGTGGATTCAGGCACTTTCTACACTTTCAATTATAGGAATATTATTATATTTAGTCAACATAATATCACTCTGGGTACATGGAAAAGGGCAGCCTGTACAGGCTGCCTGGGGTTGAATAATGGCTCGGTAGACCACCTAGCGTTTAGAGAACCCGAACCCGATAGATGGATAGTGGATCGGTTGCCATGAACCTGCACGGTATGAGGCGTTGGAGCTTTCCTAATGTGAGCAGTGCTCTTTACAGAAATCCGCAGCGAGTCCGCCAAACCCGCACATCACCCGTCTCCGGATCGCACTACGTATCAATTCCAAGCTCTGCCCGAAGCTCACGAATGACATCCTTGATGTTGATCGGGTAAACCACTCGGTGGGGCAACTCAGTCGTTGGTCGAGGCGTACTTCGGCGACGGTCTTTTCGGGCGTTGAGTTTGAGTTGTTGCTTGATCTCTTCGATGGCCTCTTCACCGGGACGACCAGGACCGGAGTCGAGTGCTTCTTTAAGGCTTCGATGCAGGTGCTCCTTGTCACGCTGACAGTACCGCTGACTGATAAGCTCATATGCCTTATCAGCAGAGAGACCAGCTTTTTGCCCGAACTCGATCATGGCTTTCAAGAAGATCTTGAGAAATTTGATGTGCTCACGATCGTAAAACAAGTCCATGTATTCATCGAAAAGAAGGGTGACCTGCTTGTCATCCTCGGGTTTGTCGGTAGGGGGGCAAAGCCTTGCGAGTGGTCGGTCATCGGCGTTGGTGAGAACGAGAACGCCCCCTGACTCGACCTCATCCATAAAGTCATCCGTTCGGTTGCAGAAGTCGTGATAGGTGACCCTTTTCATGGGCGTCTCCATTGTGCGAGAAGCTAAAGCCCTTAGTCGCGAGCTAGAGCGTTAGATGCGGGTGGTTATTGGCAAGCCAGGATTCGACCTCTTTTCGAAGATCTATCGCCAAGTTGAGCATTTCCTCGGTCTCGGTGTCAGATATCATCCCTGCCATTTCATAGTCCGCCACGTTTCGTTTTTTGCGAAAGGTATCGAATTTGTTCACGGTAACGGTCTTAGCCCCGATGGTGAGAGCCAGAGATTGGATCACCCGATAGTGATGGGCTCCCCTGACCGCTTGATAACCGCTGGCAGCGAGCGCCGCGGTCGCGACCTTTAGGGCGGCGTTGTAAGCAATATTGAATCTCCAATCGGTGACCAGGCCCTCGGTTTGGCAAGCCTCGATGTCACGATCGGCGAGAGCGAATAGATTTTCGATCTCTTGTTGACTTGGTTGATGAGGTTTGATTAACCCGGTATTTTCCCAGTTTTTTAAGCTCACTGTCGTCGCCGATTAGAAATATTTTTGGACCCTTTACCACGGTTAAAATAAAATGGTTCTTCTCGGCGAGTTTATAGCAGAACTCCTCGGTGTGGTATACGCTCGGGTTTACTTCCCGGCCAAGGTCGTTCTGAGTGCTGCTTAAAGCGTCCACGACCTGGCCCAGTGAGATCTCATCTCCTACCACCATGACATCGATGTCGCTTTCGGCGCTCTCCTCTCCCTTGGCGATGGAGCCGTAGATAAATGCGATACGGATCTGGTTTCTTAGAGCAGAGAGGCCCGATTGAAGGATATCCGCCACGCCGAAGGTCTTGCGGACGAGCCCGCGCAACTCTTCGTAGACCGGACACCGTGGGTTTGCCTGATAATAGGACTGTCGACCTTCAACCGAGCGGGTGAGAATCCCGCTTTGAGTGAGTTGCTTGAGTTCGCGTTGCACAGCACCCGATCCGAGACCTAACTCTCGGATAATCTGCTGCACGTAGAAGCGCTTATCAGCGTTTCCCAGTAATAACCGCAGCACAGCCTGCCGGGTAGCTCCAAACAGAGCCCCTGCGATGGAGGGAGCAGCGGGAGAAGTGTTTTTCGTGCCCATACTGGGTATGATTGTACCCAAAATGGGTATGATTGGCAAGCGGCAGGGGTAGCGATAGTCGATTCCGAACATACCCCTATTCGTTGATTCTTGTATCAACCTCGAGCTAATCATCAAAGCCTCAAAGTGTGTGCCACTAGCTCCGTTGATGTGTGATCGGTTCGTACATACGATATCCCTCGACAACTGAATATCGATTCGTGTGTGCGAATCGTCCTGTGTCGTTAAACCGCTACACGGTCTTTAGGCCGTGATTATTTCACCAGGACAGTTCGCCGGGCGTTCTCCGCCTCCAAGGCGGGGCTCAACGCCCGGTGGATGAACCGGTGAAATGGGCTTTAGCGGGCCTAACGACACGGGGAGTCCACCGGACTCTGATCCCCGCCTCTTTAATGCGCTGAGCAGGGAACGCCCGTGACGCCTCGAAAACACTCACCTCGCCTAGAAAAACTCCTTCCGTTTCATGTGCGTTTGTGCTTGGATCGCTTCTGCGCCGTGGATCTGCCACGGGCATGGTTCAGAGGGAGGCAGTGGTCACTTGAAAGATGTGACAAGCAAGAACTTTGGGTTGGTGATTGCCTACCTCTTACCGGGGTACATCTTGCTTTGGGGCCTGGGCGACGTGGTAAACGTTTTGGATTTACACAATCCTTTCCAGGCTGGAGCTGGAGGGACGATCTCACCCTCCGAATCAAAGACGACGATCGGCGGCTTTCTCCACGAGACCCTGATGTCGCTCGCCGTTGGGATGATCCTCAACACGGTGCGATGGGCCGTCGTGGATACGATTCATCACCATACCGGGCTCAAACGACCGGTATGGGACGAGTCCAAGCTCCAGGTGAATCTTCAGGCGTTCGAAATGCTGGTGGAGCACAATTATCGCTATTACCAATTTCACTCCAGCACCTTTGTTGGCTTGCTCGTCATCTTCGCGGTCCGCCAGCCCGGTCCTTGGCATGTCGATCTTGTACTGATCATTATTCTGATCAGTTTCTTTGGAGCATCGCGCGATGCTCTGAGCAGATATTACCGACGAGCCGTATTGCTGCTCGACGAACCCAAAAGGAATAACAAGATGTCAAACGGTAGTCATTCTCCTCAAGACAAGTCCCCACAAACCCACCAGCCGACCCGACCGACTAAGGCGGCGGTGCAAAAAGATCCTGACCCTAACGCTACCCCGCAGCAAGCATCTGCGGAATCCAAGAGCGGTTCGGGCCAGGACCGGTCGAGCTGATCACGATTCCAACGAGTGATGAGCGAAGCCCGCTGGTAACACGGCGGGCTTTTTCATTGTATCGCAATCACCATCGCGATTATCGCGGGAGTTTGTATACCCTCCTTTGAGTTAGGCGACTTTATCGAGCATCTTGAGCGTGATCAAAAGCCTCGATCGGTAGGAACGCCTTGTTCCTTCTGAAGACGAGTGAGACGAAGATGAAGGTGAGTCCGAGTCCCCTTAGCTCTTGTTTCGTTCAAGCCATTCCCGTAGAGCCACTTCGATGATCGCTCCTTGCGTGTAGGGGGTGCTTCCCGTGTTTCGCCGATCCGTGGCCACGGTTCGTAGCTTCGCCACGAGGTCCCCCGGAAGCCGTAAAGAGACAGGCAGCGGTGGGGGAGCAGATCTTTGAATTTGCACGTGGCTTCACTTCCGTGGGATCATGGCCGGATGAAAAATGATCCAACACGGCGAAAGCCAGAAATCATTGTCCTTGGCGGCCCTAATGGGGCAGGGAAAACGACCGCGGCACGATTCCTACTGCCCGAGACAATCGGCATCGATCAGTTCGTAAACGCGGATCTGATCGCTCAGGGGCTCTCCCCACTTGCCCCACAGACGACAGCCATCCAGGCGGGACGACTCATGCTCGATCGGATTCATCGATTGGCGTCCCGTCGCGAAAGCTTTGCCTTTGAAACCACGTTAGCGTCGAGGACTTTTGCTCCGTTCCTGCGCGGCGCTCAGAAGAATGGCTATCGTATCTCGGTCATTTATCTGTGGTTGCGAAGCGCCGATCTGGCGGTTGCTCGAGTCAAAGCCCGTGTTGAGCGTGGTGGTCACAATGTCCCTGAGGTGGATATCCGACGACGATATATCCGGGGCCTGAAAAATTTCTTTCAGCTCTACGTGCCGTTGTCCGACCGGTGGGATGTATGCGATAATTCTAATGAGGATCTTGAAGTTGTGTCCTGGGGCGGAAAGGATATTAAGACAAAGATACTCGACGAAGACCGATTTGAGCTTATGGAACGAATCGCCAATGAAAGCTAACGAATACCACGGCACTGAAGAGCTTGAGCGAAAGGCTATCCACGATGGCTTAAAAGAGGCTATCCGTCGTGAGGTTGCATCCCTCAAGAAGCATGGGCAATCGCTTGTCATTTCGAGAAACGGCAAGGTTGAAGTGATCAACCCACATGCAGTCCAGGAGCGTGATACAACCCGATCAGAGGACTACGAAGATTCGTGAGAAAATAGGCGGTAAGGAGTAGAGGGCGTCAGATGGCAATACGCTCTGCCCAGTCGAGGGTGATTTGGACCCTATGTATGGTCATACGGTGCACAACGAAGCTGTTAAAAGAGCTGGGAATGAAGCTCACGACAGTCACTGACGGGGACG
Organism: Phycisphaeraceae bacterium; assembly: GCA_965224205.1. Classification (GTDB taxonomy): domain Bacteria; phylum Planctomycetota; class Phycisphaerae; order Phycisphaerales; family Phycisphaeraceae; genus CBDCYN01. The sequence goes on along the minus strand of CBDCYN010000010.1, from coordinate 62,817 downwards.
ATCTGGGTGGTGAGCTTGATACCTGGTTTGGAAACCTGTTGCGGCTGGATCGGCATAAGTGCATCGTGTTTACCCATGCGCAGACTCTGTTTTCGTTTCTTGTGCCTCGCGTACGCAAGGCAGATCTGATCGATTTCAGACTTTTTTTTCTCAGCCATGTCGACGAGGCGCTGCGTTCCGAGGGCTTGTCAGTTGCGGTCCTGCCAGGAATCGATCGTGATTCGTGCATGATCGCGCGAACCAATAACCGCAGCGTCCTGGGGTCCATGAACGACCTGGCGGTCCAATGTCGGGTCTCCATCGAAGCAGAAGGGGGGTTAAGCCGCTGTGACATGCCTCGACTCCAGAGGCAGCTCAACCGGGTCCCGCTGAGTGCCATCGGTTATGACCAGGCGATTGATCGATTGAAAGAGTTGGTCGGTCCCGCATCGCACCCGAACTCTCTGCGGCTGGTCCGAGGCGACTCGTGATCGGGGATAGTCGCGTTCTCATCACGTACTGCCGAATGCTAGCGAAGCTGTCACCAACCGCCATATATGTGACTGCAATCGGATGGCCTGAAATCCAACGATACAGACTCCGAAAAGCGACTGATAGGAGATATCGAATTTAGGTAATGACCTGGCCATATTATGATGAAATGATGCATCAGGGTCTGACCAGCGTTCAGATGGACATTCTCAACTCCGAAGGATCAACGTGCATTCGCAATGGGGCGAGCGAAATCGTGACATTCAGTCGTTCCCTCGGCCGACCCGTGCCTTCGAGGCCCGGTGGATCAACCGTTGACCAGTTGCGCCCGTTGCCCATGGCTGCGGCGCATCCACGATCACTGAGCGCAATCTACGGCTCTACGGATCTACCCTGGCATATGGATACGGCTAACTGGCCGACGCCTTGCCGCTACGTGCTACTCGCTGCACCTAGATCGGCCGACACTACCACTCCAACGCTGTTATTGAAATGGCGGCGGTATATTGCACCCGATGATGAAGTGATACTCCGAAGGGCAGTCTTTCGAATTCGAAGTGGGCGACATAGCTTCTTCTCCACTGCTTTCGACGTCGCCAGACACTTCCTTCGCTTCGACCCCGGCTGCATGGAGCCAGCATCATCCGACGCATCAGAAGCTGTCGCCCGCCTACGCCTACGGCTTCGACAGGCTCGCCCAACTCCTCACCACTGGAAGCAAGGTGATCTATTGATCATCGATAACTGGAAGATGTTTCACTCCCGACCTGCTACTCATTCCTATGATAGATGTCTTCTTCGTACTCTGGTGACAACATGACAACTCCGTTTGATCCCACAGCACTTTGGTCGAAGTCTAAAATTTTCATCGAGCGCGGCATTGCTGCTCGAGATGCTGGAGACCCATCGACTTTCCATACCTGGGCTGCTCTCGCTCTCGAACTTCTAGGCAAGGCCGCCCTGGCAACAGTTCATCCTGTGTTGGTCGCAGATCCAACGAAGGTAGGCAGTCTTCTGGTCGCGTGTGGACGTCCAGTTACCGATGCTACGCGGTCGATCGCTGCAAAGACGACCTATGAACGACTTGCCTCCGTCTTTAGGGAGTATGACCATCGTGCAAATCGCTTCTGCTTGCTGATGGCGAATCGCCGTAACGAAGAGCTTCATACCGGGTCGAGCCCCACTATAGATCTCGATCAACGCGCTTGGATACCGCAGTTTTGGACTATTGCGGACCTACTATCTGGACTCACCGGTCGGTCGTTGGATGACTGGGTTGGGGCTGACGACGCAGCCCGAGCTCGAGAAGTGATCGCAGACTCTTCACGAACTCGGGCAACCGCTGTCGAAGCTCGAATCGCTCGTTGCCGCAAGGAATTCGACGAGCGGTACCCCCCAGAATCTGACGAACGACGGGCCTTACTTGAATTCATTGAGCAGACGTACACTCCTGCCGCCCATCGGAATACCTACCTCGAATCCGATTCACATTGTCGGGTTCTTTGTCCAGCCTGTACGGCAAAGGGTTGGCTGTTCGGGTACGAGGCAGAGAGCCATCGTCTCCCTATTGAGTACGACGAGATGGGTGTATGGCAGTTCGAAAATGTAGTGTTTACGTCTGAATCGTTCAATTGCAATGGGTGCGGACTGGTTCTCCACGGCAACGACGAAATCTCAGACGGGGATTTGCCCACCGAATTTGAAGATACCCGAGAGGTCGAACCAGACTACGAACCGGACTATGGCAACGATTAGATGACATGTGACCATCACTTGGGTTTCGTTCGACATCCGTTACTCGGGTGATATGAATAATTCGACGTCTCCAGGCCGTAGGTCAGGCAATTCCTGAGCGGTAGGGGGGTAGGAAAAGCGTGGCATCCTGGACGGGAGGGGGAAAGGGTGAACGAGAGTCACCGGTCTCTAGTCTTCTTGTTTCAAGTATTCTGAGGTCATCCTGCTTATCCCCATTGGACGTGATCTGGATTGACGGTCAAGCCACATTGGGTGCACCGGGGCTGGCTGACGGTCACCGTGCCGTCTTCACAATGTGGGCAGCGGTCGGAATCTAGCAACAGCTTGATCTGGTCGCCCATGGCCACGCCACACTGCGGACAATTCGGGTGCAGTCCCTTTGCTTCCCAGCGTCCCCAGCACTCAGGGCAGTGGTCGTGAGGAACGATCATCATTTCACCGTTGACGATGTACCGATGAGGGGTCGAATCGCCCCAGATCTGATACGGCGTCTCACCATCGGACGAGGCTAGACCGGTTTGAAGCAGCGGCAGGCTCCGTTCGTATTCGGGATCGAAGAGCTGCACGTTCATTTCGAGCGTCAGAGAATACCCGCTCAGTTCACGGCTCACGTCGGCAAGTTTCTGCTTGAGTTTGCTCAGGGTGTCGCCATCGATCAATTCGCTGATCTGGCCTGCGATGTCATCGACGAGCGGGTCTATCTTCTCAAAGAGGTCCTTATCCATGGCTTCCCTTCAGTTGATCTTTCCTAAGGATTGTAGACTGTAGGATGGGTAAGGTCAGACGGTCTGAAGATCGTAGGCCAAGAGGCTTTGGTACCCGAGGGACGAGTGCAGCCGCACACGATCGTGAGCTGACCTTCCCCGGCCAGCTCACGCCGCTAACGCTAGGGGGGTAAGACGCTTCGCTGGATAAAGGACCGCAAGAGAAACGGAGGCCGAGGTCCGATATGCCCCGCATATGTATAGTGCAACCTATCGTCGATACTCATCGGCTGGCGGTTGTATCAGCTGCCCGGGTCTCAACGCGTGATCGACAGCCTGTATAACCAACTGATAAATGCTCTAGGTGCTACGGACATTCATGATTCTGGCCTATGATTGCATTTGAGGTCATGGAGGACCCCGATGCGACGACGCCACGAACTGACCGATGAACAATGGGAGCGCATCCGCGATCACTTGCCCGGAAAGACGGGCGACCCCGGCCGCACCGCCGCTGACAACCGCCTGTTCGTCAACGCGGTGCTCTACGTCCTCAAGACCGGCATCCCTTGGGATGATCTGCCCGAACGCTTCGGCAAGCCCAACAGCGTGTGGAAGCGATACGACCGCTGGTGTGCGTCGGGCGTGTGGCAACGGGTCGCCAAGGCGTTGGGTGACCCGGATCTGGTCGACGACGACGCGCCCGAAGAACTGCAACTGGACTCGACCAGCGTCAAGGCCCACCCGACCGCCTCGACCGGCCGAAGGTTGCTCCACGAAAAAAAGAAGACGCCGACACCCGTCGATGCCTGGGCCGATCCCGCGGCGGGCTGACGACCAAGCTACACGCGGCAGTAGACCAGAATGGCCGGTTGCTGCGGATGGTGGTCACCGCCGGGCAGCGTGGCGACGCCCCCCAGGCCCCGGTGCTGCTGTCAGGCTTGAAGCCCAAACATGTCATCGCCGATGCCGCCTACGACAGCAACGCGCTTCGCCAACTCATCCGTGAGGCAAAGGCCAAGTCATGCATACGTCCCAACCCCACTCGCAAACGCAGGAAGCGTTACGACCGTCGCCGCTACAAACACCGCAACGTGATCGAACGCTTCTTCCGCCGCATCAAACAATGCCGCCGCGTCGCCACCCGCTATGAAAAGAAAGCCGAGAACTTCGCCGCATTCATCTGGCTCGCCGCAGCCATCACGGGCTGCACGTGAATGTCCGTAGCACCTAGTACTACAGTCGCGCTTTTCTGAATGCCGATGATTTTCGTCACGGAGCGTGTTGCTTCGATGTGGAGATCAAATGATGAGCATGGATGCTCTGTCGGTTGTGGGGTGGGGACAACATTTCGAGTTGTTGTGCCAGCGAATCGCGATGTGCTTCGGTCGTCGGGATTTTCGGGGGCGAGCCCAGGCGTATGTGCGTGGGTTGCTGGGACCGGTGAAACGTAAGAACGGTTGGCAACTCGCCGAGTACCTCGGCGACGCCACCCCTCATGGGGTCCAGCGCTTGCTGGGGCCTGCACGCTGGGACGCCCACGCGGTGCGAGACGAGGTGATCCGCTACGTGGGCGAGCACCTCTTGGCCAATGATGAGGGCGGGGTGCTGATCGTCGACGAGACGGGATTCCTCAAGAAGGGCGACAAGTCGGCGGGGGTGCAGCGTCAATACAGCGGCACGGCGGGTCGGATCGAGAACTGTCAGATCGGGGTATTCTTGGCGTTGGTCGGATCGCGGGGCCGGGCGTTGATCGACCGGGCGTTGTACCTGCCCAAGAGCTGGTGCGAGGATGGGGCTCGTCGCCGTGAGGCGAACGTGCCGGAGGATGTGGTGTTTGCGACCAAGCCACGATTAGCGATGGGGATGCTCGAACACGCCTTCGCCGCCGGGTTGGCGCCCCGGTGGGTGCTGGCCGATGAGGTGTACGGCAGTGACAGCAAGTTCCGCTACTTTTTTGGAGGTCAAGGGTCAGCCGTATGTGCTGGCGGTATCGAGTCAACAGCGGCTTTGGGTGGATCTCCAACCGCGTCGGATCGACGCGATCACTCGAGACGTGCCGGATGAGCACTGGTTTCGTTTCAGTGTCGCCGAGGGGTCCAAGGGGCCGCGGGTGTACGACTGGACGGCGGGGAAATTGGGCGTGCCGACCGAGCGAGGGTTGATCCGCTGGCTGCTGGTGCGTCGAAGCGTCGAAGACCCGATGCAACGGGCTTACTATCTGTGCCTGGTCCCGCCCGAGTCGACCGGCCAAGACCTGGCGGTGGCGGCGAGCCAACGCTGGGGGATCGAATGCTGCTTCGAAACGGCCAAACAAGAAACGGGCTTGGACGAGTATGAGGTGCGATCTTGGCACGGCTGGTACCGGGACATCACGCTATCGATGCTGGCGTTGGTCTTCCTAGCAGCGGTGCGAGCCGAGGCGAACGAACCGAGACAAAAAAGGGCGCTGACTTGGTGCCGCTGACTGAGCCGGAAGTACGACGACTGCTGCTCGTGATCGTCTGGCCCCGACTCAGCGACACCGAACAAGCTCTAGCTTGGTCTTTCTGGCGCCGTCGCCACCAAGCCATCGCACGCCGATGCCATTACCGCGCCCAGAGCTCCAGACAAAACGCGACTGTAGTACTAGAGTGTGAAAGGCACAATTTATTGCGAAACTCGATCCCTGCAGATGGCAAGGAGTCGTCCTCATTTCGCGGGTCTGGCGTGGTCTAAACACATCGCAACTAGATCCGAGAGATCCGCCTCACCGACGCACATGACGGTATCGGCGCCGCCCCAGTAAATCTTCACGGTCCCGTCGGGTTCCGCAACGGCGCCACAAGTAAAGACCACGTTGTGAACATACCCGGTGATTTCCCAGGGATCTTCGGGTTGCAAAATCCAAGAATCGCCTACGCCGACAATCTTTGCTGGGTTATTGAGGTCGTGCAGCGCGACCCCTAGACGATAAACCGATCCATCCATCGTTTGAAAGACGCCGTGGTAGATCGATAGCCACCCCTGTTCGGTCTTGATCGGCGGGGCGCCGGGGCCGATTTTCATTTCATCCCAGTGATACGGCTCGGGCTTCATGATCAACTGAGACTCACCCCAGAATCTCAGATCCGGCGAATAGGAGATCCACATCGACCAAGGAGCGATTTCCGAATGAGGACGATCAAGCCGCGCGTAGAGCCCGTTGAACTTTTCGGGAAAGATGACCACGTTGCGATAATCCGCCTCCGTGATCAAAGAAAACTTCTCCACCTCGTTGAAGTCTTTGGTTTTGGCCAGGGCGATACGTACGCCGTTTTTTGAATAGGCGCTATAGGTGATGACGTACTCGTCTTCTAGCCGGGTCACACGCGGGTCCTCCACGCCAAATGCTTCATATTCGGCGAAAGGGTCACTATGCTGGGGAACCAGGAAGGGTCGCGGATCAGCGGTAAAATGGAATCCGTCACCACTGCGTGCTATGCCGATGATGGACCTCCCGGTGCGCAGGTGGGAGCGGAAGAGCATCACGTATTGGTCTTCATGCTTCACCACGGCAGCGTTATGAACGGTCTCCACAGAGTAAGGGATGTCGTTCTTCGTGAGGATCGGGTTGTGGGCGTATCGCCTGACGAGGTCCGGGTTCATCATTGTTTGCTTGCTTCCAATTCAAAAATGGTTGTGTAAACACGCTCATACGCCTCCACCATGGTCTCGATGGAAAAGCATTTCTGAACGCGGCGACGGCAAGCACGGCGATCGATTTCCGCAATACGTTCCAGGACCGCAACGGCTTGTTTCACATTATCGACCAGGAATCCAGTCTGCCCGTCTTTGATCACCTCGCGGCAGGAGCCCAGGTCCATCGCGACCACGGGCACGCCGGCGGCATTGGCTTCGGCCAGGACCAGTCCGAACCGTTCCGGGATGGTGTTCAGATGCAGCAGGGCGTAGGCTCGGGCGAACAACTCGTTTTTTCCCGCGATGCCCGCCGGTCCGACATAACAGATGCTCTGGTCATCGAGATGCGGTTCAACGTGTTCGCGGAAATAAGCCTCGTCCTGGATAATGCCTGCGATAATCAAACGCCGCCCGCTTAGGCGAGCCACTTCAATGGCCAGGTGAACGCCCTTGTCCGGGTGGATCCGGCCCAGGAAAACCAGGTCGTCACCACCACGATCCTGAAGCGGGTACAACGACAGATCGATCCCATTGTAAACGGTCGCCAGGTAGTTGAGTGTCGGGTCGCGATCGGAGTCGCTGATGGAAACAAAGTAGCCGTCCTGATATTTCCGGTAGACGGGCATGATCTTGGCGGAAGAAAACCCATGGATGGTCGTCAAGACCGGTGTTTTGACCAGCCGGGTATAGGTCAAGGCCATGAAGTCGTAGTGGCTGTGGATCAGGTCAAACTCGGTGGCGTGTTCGAAAACTTCCGAAATGTGCAGGTATTCGGCCACCTTGGGATCGACCGTCGAGTCTTCTTCGTACCCTCGGTCCACGACGGCGTGGAGGTGACCGCGCGTTACCGAATCCCCCGTGGCGAACAGAGTCACGTCCCAACCGCGAGCGACGAGGCCTTCAGCGATGTTGCTCGCCACGGTTTCCCAGGCGCCATATTGCCGGGGAGGCGTCCTCCAGGCCACCGGTGAGAGCACCGCCACTTTTTTGTCGCCTTTCACCATAATGTTGTTCGATCGAGAGGAACGCTAATTCACCAGCCGATCCAGAAGCTGATCTAGTGAAACCATGGGAAAGCGGGGCATTGTGTCTGACGCCGCAATTGGGAAATACACGTGTCTATTGGGGATCATCTCACCACAGGTGTAAACCACTGTGAAATCCAGGTTCAATGAAGCTGAGGATACTACATATCTACGACCTGATCTGCGATCCGGCTAATCCGATCTTGTAACGAAGTTCTCCTAGACACACTCGATAACGACAGGCCGCACTACTCCGGTGATAAAACACCACCGCGGAGGGGGGCACAACTCAAGTAGATCTGATCTGAATGACCTTCTGTCGTTATCATGGATTCCAGTCTGAATTCGATCATGCCTTGACTGTCCCTGGATCGACAAGAACATGGATGTGTGAATACGAATCGAGAATGCATTCGGTCAGTTCGCCATCGTCCTTTCGGATCAACATACGATCCAGCCACAGCGTTCCGTCCCGAGCGTGCGTATACCACGCGCCGGTCTTTCTTTGACCAACTTGCACAACGGTCCCGGTGACGCGGTGCATCCAGCAGTGATCCACCCCGTGTGGGATCTGTTGGACGAGCGACACCCTTTGTCCCGGTTTCGGCGGGTCCGCGAGGTTCTTTTGCGGGGCCATGGATTTCACCGTGACGCTCCTCCGTTACTTTCACGTCTTGCCTACACACATCCGTGTCTATTTGCGGCCGCGTGTCATGGCGGGCGAATGCGTCTTCCTAGGACGCAAGCCGCCGATGTAAACGGCCACGAATAACATGATGATGAACAGTATGAATTTCATTTTGGATTCCAGATGAATCTGTAAAAGATGTTTGGCGTCAAGCGATCGCCGGACCGTCTAGAACCCGCGGGGGATGTACCCCATCAGCACCATCACCAGCAGGATGACCAACACCAACCCCAAACCCCCGCTCGGCCCGTACCCCCAAGTGCGGCTGTGGCCCCAAGTGGGCAGGACGCCAATGAGAAGCAGGACGACGACAATTAGTAAAATCCATCCCATAGTAAGATCCTTTCAATGTTTCAAAATACTTGGCAGGCGGTGGGTGCCGGCCGCTCTCCTCCGAACGGCCGGTACCCAACCCTGCATTCAACGTTTAGGCGCCAGACACTGGGTCATGGACATGCATCGCCGTTTCCGTGGGTTTGGCGAGATCGAGAGCCTTGCGGGCGTTCTCGACCTCGTCGATCGTTCCTTGAAAGATCAATATGCATGTAATCGTTCCTCATTAAATAATGTGATCGGTTCTGGAATCATCGCTGCCGCGAACACCACGGCGGCGGAAAAGCTGATAGATAAACCCAGGACAGGCCGGTCTCCTCAGCCGGCCTGTCCTGGGAAAAAATTCGGTATCAGAGCCCCGACTCGATCTCATGGTGATTCGAAACGATCGTGCCCCGCCGTGTTGTTGTGATTGATGCACCGTCGCAGCTTTTCCATGCAAGTCCTGCCCGGGCTCACCGTCGGTCCTGTTCACATTGGGCCGCTGTCGAATCTTCGCGACGTGAAGATCGTGTGCCAACTCAGCCTTGGTCCACAGGTCGTCCGCCCGCCTGAGAAGATCTTCGAGGAAGGCTTCGGGGATCACCACGGACGCGCTGTGGGGCACGCCGTGTGAAGATTGGGTTGAGGTTTCATGCGTTTCTATCGATAGAGTCACGGGATTTTTCATGGCTTGCCTGTTCCAATTGGGATTGAGGTCATCGATCTCGTGGGCATCTGCGCACTCGACATGGAGGGTGGTGCTGATCGACCCGGTCTGCTCGAAGACCTGTTTGGTCTTCTGGGCCTCTTCGTCCTCGCCCTGGAAGATCAAAACGAAGTTCCCGGTCTTGACGGTCTCTTCATACCGGGTGATGCTTTCCGCAGAGATGCCTATCGTGCGCAGCCCGGTCCCCACGGCGTCATCCTCATGGTCAGTCGTACGTTCGATCATCTCGATGATCGTGGCCAACAGCGGTCCGGCCACAAGCAACCGTCCGATCCCCCGCACCTGAAAAATCCCGGTGCTGAACATCAGCCCCCAGACCCCAGACCAGAAGGCGCTCTGCTGACCCCAATACTTCATGCGGTCGTTGACGTGGCAGTGCTTCCCGATGACCGACACCCTCCGGATATCAAACCCATCAAGTTTGAGTTTGTGGACCGCCGCCCTGGCGTGCGTGTGGACCGAAAAAATTCCGACAGCCGCGCTATAACTTGACATGGCTACCCTTCCTTTCATTCCCATTGCCGTGCCTCGGCGGCACCTGACCGCCGGGAGCGAGCGTAAGCCGTTCCACCGCTCGGCGATGTTGTTCGCGCCTCACCCTGGCCGGTCTTGTGTCGGGTTTTATCAGGCAAGCTTTGGGTGAGTGAAAAACTCTTCAGAATGTCGAGGTGCTCCCGCTCACTTCTGAGTATTTCCTCGCCCAAGCTCGGTGCCAGCGTGCCCTTGACCGATTCCGCCGCGCATTGTTGGATCACTTGGAGGTCGCGCCGCTGATACTCAATCAGCCTGGTCAGCAGGTAGTCCAATGCCAGATCATTGAGCGACGTGAACGCCATCGGAAATGATGTCGACTCGACGCGCCCGTCCCGTTCTCCAATCGCTTCGATCAGCCGATGAGCGTAGTGTTTTTGGTCATCAGAGATGCCACGGATTGCTTTCACCAGTGCCTCGTTCCCCCGATGCGTCCAGAAAAGTGATTTGCTGAGGTAACGGGCCAATGAACAGCGTTGGGTAACCAACAAGCGATTCAGATGACCGATCATTTGTTCGTGCGACAGGGTCATGAAACCTCCGTACCGTTCGCGTTCTCGGTCCGGGCCCCCGGTCAACCGCTCCAGCTCCCCGGTGCGATCTCGTGCGACAACTGAAATACCTGTACCATCGTACCGGTGGTGAAGGCATGGATGACGGTTCCAGTTGCTGGCTCAACTTCCGCGGTGGCTTCGCGCACCGCCACCCCGGTGATGCGTTTGATCTCCTCCCGCAACGATTTGGCGTTGCTGGCGAAAAGCTGGCGGTGAAACTCCTGCACCTGCGCGGCGCCAGCGGGACTCTTGGCCGTCTCCTGCTCGGCGGGTGTCAACGCGTCATGCAGCGTGATCACCACCGTGTTACCGCCGAGAACCACCGTCACGGCTCTCGGTGTGTGGCCCGTCCTCTTCTGCTGAAAATCATTGGCCGCTTTTGCAATCTGCTGCGTCATCGTTTGTTTGTTCTCTGGCATATGGTTCCTCTTTCATGAGCAAATGTATTAAAAGCCCCTCGCGCCGCTGCTGTCCCTAGACAACGCGGGGGCAGGCCGATTACGCATCGGCGCTATTTTTCTCCTTCCGCCCCGAATCTTTCTCCTCCTTGCCGTTCATCATCGTTACTAGTGGCAAAAAAAACCGACGTAGCTGAACACCCTGAGGTATTCGACCACGTCGGCTTACTCGTCAACAAGCCTCCCAGCACACAGCCGGGCTGCCGTTCATCTAGTCATCCGATTGGGAGCGAGAACCATACTTCTCGCTCCATTATTTAACTTATGTCATATCCAATTAGCCGTCATAAAATCTCACGTTCCCCAGATAAAACTCATCAGACGACACACCTGATTCGTGCGTGTCCCTTTAATTCTCAGCGTTTTCTCTGGAACGTTGGGCTGGAACAACGTCGCCATCCGGAGTCATGCCCTTCAGAAATTTAAAGAGGTCGCTGTCTGTGGTAAGGATAAGGGTCGTGTTCTTGGCAATGATGGACCTATAGGCTTGCATGGTCCGTGTGAATTCATAGAACGCCACCGCTTCAGGGCTCTGGTTGTAAGCCCTCGCGTAGATTTCGGTGGCTTTCGCGTCCGCCACGCCTCGGATTTCTTCAACCTGGCGGTAGGCCTCAGACTGAATCTTGTTGAGGTCACGCACGCGATTGCCCCGGATTCTGGCAGCCTCACCGTTACCCTCCGACAGGAATCGTTCCGCGATCTGCCGCCGTTCGCTGATCATTCGATCGTAGATCTTCGGGCGCACACTTTCGTTGTAGTTGATCCGCTTGAACCGGATATCGAGTAATTCGATACCAAACACTCGAACCTTCTCGGCGGCGGCGGCAAAGATCTCCTGCTCGACCAGTTTGCGGCCCTTCTGGATCGGAACCAGGGTTCCCATATTCAGCTTCTTTTCCGCATCAGTTAGCAGGGCGTCGCGCAGCGGCACACGATCCTTGGTGGTGCGGATGATCTCGATCAGCTCATGCTTGGCGACGGCGTTACGGGTCTCGCTGCCTAGAATATCGTCCAGGCGGGACTGAGCACTGCGTTCATCGCGTAGCCGCAGAAAGTACTGGAGGGGATCTGTAATCCGCCAGCGGGCGAAGAGGTCGACGGAGATATAGAGCTTGTCTTTGGTTGGCATATCCGACGGACGGCCGTCCCACTCGAGAACCCGCTTGTCGATCGGATTGACGTCCTGGATAAAAGGCACCTTGACCTTCAGGCCGGCGGAAGTCACGGGGTCTCCGACAGGCTTGCCGAACTGGGTGACGATCATTTGCTCAACTTCACTTACCGTATAAAAAACCGAACTCATCAAGACGTACGCCCCGATGCCCAAAATCGCTAAAAGGGCTATTAACTTATTCATGGCTGATCTCCATTCTGGGAATCGAGATTCAGCAATGGCAGGATGCCACGCGACTGCTCGTCGATAATGATCTTGGAGCGTATGCCCGGTATGACGTCCTGCAGGGTTTCGATATAGATGCGGCGGCGAGTGACCTCTGGGGCCTTGCTGTATTCCGCCAATAATGCACTGAACCGAGCAGCATCACCTTCTGCTTCATTGATCCTCTTGAGCCGGTAGCCGTCGGCCTCTCGGATCCGCTGATCCTTCTCCCCCTGGGCTAGTGGGATCACCTTGTTGTAATCGCGACGGGCTTCGTTGATCAGCTTCTCTTTCTCCTGCTGGGCCTGGTTAACCTCGTTGAACGACTCCTGCACCGGTCTGGGCGGATTAATGTTTTTCAATTGGACTTGATCGATGCTGAGCCCCATCGCGTATTTGGTTGAGAGCGCCTGCATCTTGGCTAGCGCTTCAGTTTCGATTTCCTGTCGGCCGATGGTAATCACCTCGTCTACGGTGCGATCGCCGACGACTTCCCGCATGACGGATTCGGAAACATAACGAAGGGTTTCACTGGGTTGCCGAACCTCGAAAAGGAATTTGGCGGGATCCGAGATGCGGTACTGAACCACCCATTCCACCAATGCGGCATTCAGGTCACCCGTCACCATCTGCGTTTCGCGCCTTCCGTCGCGAGGGCCAGGACTCTGGTACGGATCGCTGGCGCCCGGGGTCGTGAACCCGAATTCCTGCTTCAATTGCCGTTTGACAGGAACGATTGTCGCCGCATCTATGCCCAATGGCAGCTTGAAATGCAGCCCCGGCGGAACGTCCTTGAGATAATTACCAAAACGTTGTACGACCGCAACAGAATCACTCGGTACAGTGTAATAGGCCGTCCAAACGCCTAGGCCGATCAAAACCAGGATGACAAGAGCGACGATTCCTCGTGGGCCACTACCGGACATAACCTGTTTGAGTCGATCCCGCATATCCTCGATACTTAATTGAGATTTTTCCATGGGATTCATCTTCGACTACGCCGCTCTCCAGAGCTACCACCAAACAAAAAAAGCCGACGTGGCTGAACACCCTGAGGTATTCGACCACGTCGGCTTACTCATCAACAAGCCTCCCAGCACATAGCTGGGCTGCTATTCATCTAGCCATCCGACGCCGGAGTCGATTTGTACTGCCTTCGCACTCCGATTACTTTACACTGTAGTCCACTGGGTCAGGAAAGCAAGTTGAATTTAGAAATCGCTATCCACATCGAATCTTTTCATGGTCCATGTGGGCGTTCGGATGTTTGATTGACAAGGAACCCTCACTGGCTCCGTTGGTGTTACACCCGCGATTTGTGACCGATTCGAGGTAGCGATGAAAACCCAAGGCGAAATCGAGGCCGCCGTATGTGAGGGAATCAACCGTTTCGAGCGGGAGTACATGGGGCGAGGGCCCAAAGACATTCATACTCACCTGATTCAAGATATTCTCGTGGTTCGCCTTCATGGAGTATTGACTGCCGCCGAGCAGCAACTGGTCAAGACCCTCCCTACGGAGAAGGGCCGTGACCTGCTCAAGCAGGTGCGAACCCACCTGATCGAGACCGCCCGACCGATGATGGAAACCATGATCCACGACATCACCGGCGTCAAAGTACTGAGCCTGCACCACGACATCAGCACCGTTACCGGTGAAGAGGTCCTACTCTTCACCCTGGTCGATTCCCCCCTATTCCGTGAAGTCAAAAAGAAATAGGGTCTGTTTGGTGCAAAAAAAAAGATTGCGGGTGCACGGGACAAATCTGCGCAAGGTTGTAGCACGGGAACCTGGATTAAGGTGTTACCTCCTGCAATCCCAGCATTTCAAACTGAATGTTGAGGGGCTATTTTTCGACGATTCGACCTATTCAACATCAAATTTGCTTGCAAAATACCGCTCATCGGACAATAATAGTTTATATGAAGATAGCGGGATTTGATTTCCGCTGAGAGTTGGATGACTAGATGAACGGCAGCCCGGCTGTGTGCTGGGAGGCTTGTTGACGAGTAAGCCGACGTGGTCGAATACCTCAGGGTGTTCAGCCACGTCGGCTTTTTTTGTGCGATTATCGACGGAGTCAAACTGGCCGGGCTCTGCACAGCCGTAGCGCGACGGTGAGTTCTTCGCAAGAAGGAAAATGAAGCATGTACATGACCACGGAAAACGAAGCCGAATATCGTGGCGAGACACGGACGATCACTTTCAATTGCTTAAAGGAGAAACCAGATGGATAACACCAGCCTTTTAGTTGTAGCCATGACCGCAAAGTGCAGAAGTCTGATCCAGAAATGGGATAAGCCTGTCCTGGACCTACCGAAATCACTTCATCCGAAACACCTTCTCTGGATGTTGGACCAGATTGAAAAAAATGCAGAAGACGGGACTGCGACCAAACTGCATCGGTGGATCGGATTTGTTCAAGCCGCGATGCTGGCAAATCACATGCTCGATCTAGACGGCTTAAAAGCGATGTTCGACCAGGCTAAAGCCGCGCACGAAGCAAGGAGTGAAGGCTTAGAAGACTTGATCGATCACCTCGATCCAACAAGTGCTTTCGAGTTTGATATTGGCGGGCAAGGTTAGACAACCACGTCCTTTTTTCAAAAGGAGCAACGGATATGAGAAACAAAACTGAACATACAGAGGCGAATCGGGCGCCCGCGTGGCGGATCAGGTCGGCGAACTGGTAGGCAGCCATGTGATCGCGAATCCGGCAGAAGGCGTGGTCGACGCGGCGAAAGAGGAATGTGATGAGACAATCCCTCACGTGGTTTTGGCAGAGAGGAATCCTGTCCACTTTTCTCGCGGGTCTGTTCGCCTTGCTCCCGATCGTGATCACCCTCGGCATCATGGCCTGGGCCGGAGGCTTGCTCAAGGAATGGCTCGGTCCGGAAAGCTTCGTGGGGCGGGTACTTTCCCAACTGGGACTTCGTTTTGTCACCGATCCCACGGTGGCGTCCGTTCTAAGCTGGATCGTCGTCCTGCTGGCCATCTGGCTTCTGGGCGCTCTGCTGAAATCGGTCGGGAAAAAGAGGATTGAAAATGCGTTTCACGCGGCCATGGAACGGATTCCGCTGGTCAATGTTCTCTATGGACCGGTGGCCCAGGTCGTCGACATGCTCCAGCGCGACTCAACAGACAAGTTGCAGGGGATGAAGGTCGTCTACTGTGCTTTTGGAGGCGAGGCGGGCGCTGGCTTTCTCGGGCTGCTGGCCTCCGATCAGGTCTACCGTTTCAATGGCCAAGCGTGCCAAATCGTCTACGTGCCGACATCGCCGTTGCCAATGTCCGGCCTCGTCGTTTTCGCCGCCGCCGACTCGGTCCAGAAGGTGGATATGAAGGTTGACGATCTGATGAAGATCTGTTTCTCAATCGGGGTGATGTCCTCGAAGGTAATTCCCGACCAATACGTGGTTCCGCTGAACGAGCTCGAACGTGCCCAGGATCGTCTGGTCAACACGATCAAACACGAGTAGAAGGCTTATCGCATGAAATGGTCCTGGAAAATCGGCGAGTTTCGAGGCATCGGCGTGTATATGCATGCCACGTTCCTGATCCTTATTGGCTTTATTGTCCTGAGTCACTGGTCGGCGGGCTCCAGTGTGGGAAAAACGCTGGAAGGCGTGGGATTCATCCTCGCGCTGTTTGCGTGCGTAGTGCTGCACGAATTCGGCCACGCGCTAATGGCGGCGCGATACGGTATCAAGACACGGGACATCACGCTGTTGCCAATTGGTGGTCTGGCACGCCTGGAAAGGATGCCAGACAAACCGTTGCAGGAACTGTGGGTGGCTCTAGCCGGACCGGCCGTCAATGTGGTCATCGCGGCGGCCCTCTTTGTCTTGCTTCAGTTCACCAGCGTATGGGCGCCGCTGGAACAACTGAGCGTGGCAAGTGGTCCATTTCTCCAACGGCTGATGGTGGTCAACGTGATACTGGTCGTTTTCAATATGCTTCCAGCCTTTCCCATGGATGGCGGACGCATTCTGCGAGCACTGCTGGCGACAAGACTCGAGTACACGCGAGCCACGCAGATAGCCGCGAGTATTGGGCAGTCGATGGCTCTGGTGTTCGGATTCCTGGGATTCTTCTACAACCCCTTCCTGATGTTCATTGCATTGTTCGTTTGGATCGGAGCGGCGCAGGAGGCGAGCATGACTCAAATGAAATCTTCGCTCGCCGGTATCCCCGTCGCGCGAGCGATGATTACCGATTTTCAAAAGCTGACTCCGCACGATCCTTTAGCCCGTGCTACCGAGCGGATCCTGGCTGGCTCGCAGCAGGACTTTCCCGTGGTGGACAACGGGAAGGTGGTGGGCGTCCTGACGCGTCACGATTTGATTGTCGGATTGACGCAGCGCGGCCAGGACACACTGGTTGACGATGCCATGCAGCGCGAGTTTGAGACCGTCGATGCGTCGGAGATGCTGGAGACGGCCTTTCGCCGTCTGCAAAGCTGTCAATGTCACACGGTTCCCGTACTGCAGCGTGGGGAACTCGTCGGATTGGTAACCATGGACAACGTGGGCGAGTTCGTGGCCATCCAGGCTGCCGAGAAGGACTTCGCTGCAGCCGGCGGCGGAAATCGTGGTCACGGCACGCGGTCAACCCGTGCGTGCGGTTGAGCCTGTCGGGAACAACTGACCCCTCTCCCCAAAGCGTCCCTATTTCTGATGAGCAAGGACCAAACCACCACGCCTATCAAAAACTTTATAACCGACTTCACCAGTTTAGGTTTAGCGTCCAGTTTGTTTGCACAATACGGTTAATCGGATATAATAACCATAGTAAGTAAGCGTAAAGTTGTTAATGTATATAAGTTGGATGACTAGATGAACGGCAGCCCGGCTGTATGCTGGGAGGCTTGTTGACGAGTAAGCCGACGTGGTCGAATACCTCAGGGTGTTCAGCCACGTCGGCTTTTTTTGCTTTTGAAATAGTCTGGAGGTCGGTACGGTTGAGGATGGATCTAATGGACGAATCCAAATTAACCATGACGCAGCACGTGGCGAGTCATTTCCGGGTGAATGATCATCTCAACGTGGGTGATGCCCCGCAGCGCCGCCGGCTAACCGTACGCCGTCTCGACTGGCCCGTTGTCATTGGAATAGCCGCGATGCACATTGGCTGCCTTTTTGCCCCGTTCTATTTCTCCTGGAGCGGGCTGGTGGTCGCCGCAGTGCTCGTCTGGCTGACCGCGGGAATAGGGATCACCCTCGGTTTCCACCGCTTGCTGACCCACCGCAGCTTCCGCACCACGAAATGGTTTGAGTACCTCTTGACGACCCTAGGTTGCCTAGCGTGCCAGGGCGGCCCGATCCAGTGGGTCGGGACACACCGGCTCCACCATAAGCATTCGGATCAGACCCACGACCCGCACTCACCCACACACGGCTTCGCCTGGTCCCACGTGTTCTGGTGCCTACAAAAAAATCAGGGGGCGATGCCCTGGACCGCATGCAGCGCCGCCCAGGATCTTTGTCGCGACCCGGGGATGCGCCTACTCAATCGGTATTTCCTCGTGCCTCAGCTGTTGGTGATCGCGATGTGCTATGGGGGCGGATGGTGGGCCGCCTACTTGGGTTGGGAGACGAGTGGGTTGTCCTGGCTGATCTGGGGCGTGGCCGTGCGGACCGTGTTCGTCTACCACGGCACGTGGTTCGTCAACTCCGCGGCGCACACCTGGGGTTACCGCAACTACTCGACGGACGACAACTCCACGAACCTGTGGTGGGTTGCGCTGCTTTCGTTTGGCGAGGGGTGGCACAACAACCATCACGGCGACCAGCGGGCTGCTTCGCATGGCAGGCGATGGTTCGAACTTGATATCACATACTGGACGATCCGCCTTCTGGGCCTGGTCGGTCTTGCCCGCGATATCGTCCCGCCGCGCAAGAAGCTTGCGTACTGATTTCAGCGAACCATCAACCCAGCGACTTGGAGCTCGTTCATGATCGTGGCGTAGCTAAACGCCTTGTGATAGTCGACCCCAACAAACGTCTTCATGGTGCAACTCCGCATCCAGAACGGATCAAATTCAAGGGGTCATATCAGAAGCAAACCATTCTACGTTAACCAACCTGGCAACCATTGAGAAAAATGGAAATGATCCCGTCAACTTGACTCTCCAGCCTGAGGTTCTATCCTTAAGTTGGTAAGTCTGTCGAATGAGCTATTTTCAGTGTATCTTTTTGCACTGCAACACCTCCCTCGCCCCTCCTACCTTCTGGGCCGGAATGTCGGCCTCTTTCAAACAAGACCCGGAAAGTAAAAATCAGGTGTCTAGGCCCACATTTAGGAAACAATTCTATGGGTAGCAAGTTGTATGTTGGTAATCTGAGCTTCGAAACCTCCTCCACAGATCTCGAGCGGATCTTCGCCCCACACGGCACCGTTGAGAGTGCCGAGGTTATCTCCGACCGGGACACCGGTCGCAGCAAGGGCTTCGGCTTCGTACAGATGGAGTCATCTCAAGAAGCACAGTCAGCCATTGATGCGCTGGACGGTAAAGACCAGGACGGCCGCACTATCAAGGTGAACGAGGCCAAGCCCCGGGAGCAGCGTTCCACGGGTGGATACGGCGGTAGTAGAAACCGCTTCTAAGCGATAAAAATGTAGTCAACCAACACGGGGCTGCGCTCGACAGGGCGTAGCCCCCATTTCGTTTAAACGCCGGTTGGTAAGCCAATCTATCGGATCGAACGACCGGCTTTGTTGCAGGTATCGCTCACCTGCACAGGTCGTTAGGTGGCGCATGTCGGGTATGATACATATTGCGTATTTGTCACTCGCGTCGCAACCGACATAACTGGTTGTCAATCCTACTGCCGCGTCCGTAAGTCATGCTTGCGCTTTAACCATGATTGGCATGAGAGATTTATATTGAGCGAATCCGTCCTGCCCCAGCGCGTCGCCTTCCTGGGCAACTACTTGCCACGGCTGTGCGGGATTGCGACCTTTACCCATGATCTTTGTGAGGCGGTCAGCGCGTCGATTCCAGCGGCGCAATGCTATGCAGGCGCGGTGAATGATCGCGTGGAGGGTTATGACTATCCATTACGCGTGCGTTTTGAACTGCTCGAGAAGGATCTGGATTCCTACCGTCGGGCGGCGGATTTTCTGAACTTCACCAACGCGGAGGTGCTGTGCGTTCAGCATGAATTCGGGATCTACGGCGGACCAGCGGGAAGCCATTTGCTGGCACTGCTCAAAGAGGTGCGTATGCCGGTGGTGACCACGCTGCACACAATTCTGCACCAGCCGAACGCAGCGCAGCGCAAGGTGATGGAGGAACTCGTGCTGCGCAGTGACCGCCTGGTGGTGATGGCGCGCAAGGGAGCGGAGATCCTGCGCGAAACGTATGCGGTGCCGGACGCCAAGGTGGATGTGATCCCGCACGGGATCCCGGACATCCCTTTCACCGAATCCCGTTTCTCCAAAGCGCAATTCGGGGTGGAGGGACGCACGGTGCTGCTCACCTTTGGTCTGTTGGGACCCGGCAAGGCCATTGAACACGTGATTGAAGCGCTGCCGCAGATCGTGCGGGCGCATCCCAATGTGGTCTACCTAGTGCTGGGGGCGACGCACCCGCAGCTGGTGGCCCGTGAGGGTGAGCGCTACCGGCTGAGCCTGGAGCGATTGGCAGAGGAACGAGGGGTAAAAGAGCATGTCATCTTTTACAACCGCTTTGTGCCGCCCGATGACCTAGCCGAGTTTATCGGCGCGACCGACATCTACTTGACGCCTTATCTCAATGAGGAGCAGATCACCTCTGGTACGCTGGCCTATATGTTCGGTTCGGGCAAAGCGGTGGTTTCCACGCCGTATTGGCACGCGCAGGAATTACTGGCCGAGGATCGCGGCATTTTAGTGCCCTTTAGCAACCCGGGTGCCATCGCGGAGGGTGTGTGTGAGTTTCTCGACCATCCGCAACACATGGAGAAAACGCGTCGGGAAGCCTATAAGCTTGGACGCGAAATGATCTGGCCCGCCGTGGCGAAGCGTTATCTGGAGTCGTTTGAACATGCCCGCACCGACCGCAGAACCACCCCGCGCACGGCTTTTGCCGGATGGACGCTCGCCAGCCGCCCCTATGACCTGCCGCTGCGGCGGCTGGATCACATTGTGCGCATGAGTGATTCCACGGGCATTCTTCAGCATGCGATATTCAACGTCCCGGATTTTCACCATGGCTACTGCACGGATGACAACGCCAGGGCGTTCATCCTATGCAACCTGCTGGATGAACTCGGCGGCAAACCTGACGGGAAAGACCTTGATGGCCTGGCCACCAGTTATCTCGCGTTCCTCGCGGCGGCGTTGAATCGCGACACGGGACGCTTTCGCAACTTCATGAGCCACGGACGGCAGTGGCTGGAGGAGGCGGGCAGTGAGGACAGCCACGGCCGAGCGCTTTGGGCGTTGGGCACCGGAGCGGCGCGTTCCCGCAATGGGGGACGGCGCAGGTTGTCCACCCAGCTCTTTGAGCGCGGGCTGGCCATCGTGGAGTCTTTCACTTCACCGCGTGCCTGGGCTTTCACTTTGCTGGGCATCCATGAGTATCTACGCGAGTTTCCGGACAGCGCCCAGGCGAAAGCTGCCCGCGAGGGGCTGACCTGCAATCTGGTGAAGCTCTGGAAGAACTGCGCCACGGAAAACTGGCCCTGGTTCGAACCGAGCGTCACCTATGACAACGCCCGCCTCTGCCAGGCCATGGTGCTCAGCGGTCGATGGATGCCGCACCCTGAAGCTTTGGACATCGGGCTCAAATCTCTGCGCTGGCTGGCGTCTATCCAAACTACGCAGGCAGGCCACTTCAGGCCCATCGGCAGCAACGGCTTCTATGTCAGAGACGGTGCTCGCGCCGACTTCGATCAGCAACCGGTGGAAGCCCAGGCCATGGTTTCCGCGTGCCTAGAGGCTTTCCGTGTCACGGAGGATACCGCATGGTCGCGTGAGGCCAGACGCGCGTTCGAGTGGTTCTTAGACCGCAATGATCTGGGCCTGCCGATCTATGATCCCAGCACCGGTGGCTGTGGCGACGGATTGCATAGCGACCGGGTCAATGAGAACCAGGGGGCGGAGTCGTCGCTGGCATTCCACCTTTCTCTAGCTGAAATGAATTACGCGGAGCACCCGCTATCCTCTCCATGATGAACACCCTCCAAATTCGTCGCCATGAGATCACGCTTCTGCCTGATAGCGCACGGGTGATCATCCGCCCCTTCATCCCCGCCAGCCCAAAGCGCATTGTCGCCATCATCGGCCGTGCCCTTGCCCTGACGCAGGAGGAGGTCGAGCAGGAGTTGGAGACTGTGCGTGCAGAGTTTGACTCCCGGCATTTCGATATCGAATCCCTGCTTCTTGAGCACTACGCGAAAGTGCAACCCCATGTGTTCACCCAACGCCCGCTCTCTTCCGCACGGCAGTTGCTCATCGGCGCGCTTTTCTCCGGTGAATACGCGCTGGAGTCCGCAGCCCTGTTTAATCCATCCATCGTGCCGCATCCCGATCAGAGTGATGTGCCTGAGGGCGGCCTGCGTTTCATCATGAGCCTGCGGGCCACTGGCGAAGGGCACATCTCCTCCATCGAGTTCCGCGTAGGCATCATTTCACCGGACAGCAACATCAGCCTCGTCCCCGCCTCCCGTTTTGTCACCGTGCCGGAGGTGCTTCCCAACCCCACCTACCGGAAAAAAAGCTTCATTATCAAGCTTCATGAGATGGGCTTCGACAACGACTGCGCCACGGCGGTTCTGGACCCGTTGGCGGATGATTTTACCCGCAGCGACCTGGGCAACAGCGTGTCACGCGTCCGGCACGATAGCCTGCCCACCACTCACGATGTGCAACACACACTCGAGTGCATCAAATGGCTGGCCGATTCCAACTACGAACTATGCTTCTCCTCCGGACTCGCCCTGAGCGAGCGCATCATTTTTCCTGTCTCCTCCAATGAAAGCAACGGCATCGAAGACGCCCGTTTTGTCCGTTTCGTGGATGACGACGGAACGGTCACGTATTACGCGACCTACACCGCCTACAACGGGCACGACATTCTTCCCATGCTCATTGAGACCCAGGACTTCCTGCACTTCCGCGTACTCACCCTCAACGGTAGCGCCGTGCAGAACAAAGGCATGGCGCTTTTCCCCCGGCGTATTGATGGTCGTTACGCTATGCTTTCCCGGCAGGATGATGAAAACCTCTTCGTCATGTTTTCAGACAACCCGCGTTATTGGAGCGACCCGCAAATCCTTCTCCGCCCCGCGGAGTCGTGGGAGTCAGTCAAGGTGGGAAATTGTGGTTCCCCTATCGAAACGGAAGCCGGTTGGCTGGTCATCACGCATGGGGTGGGACCCATGCGCAAATATTGCATCGGCGCCGCCCTTCTGGATCTGCATGACCCCACTCAGGTCATCGGCCGTCTCCGCGAACCGCTCCTCTCTCCCGAAGGCAACGAGCGCGATGGCTACGTGCCGAACGTCGTCTATAGCTGCGGCTCACTGCTCCACCGCGACGAACTCATCCTGCCCTATGCCATGAGCGACAAGGCCACCGCATTCGCAAGCGTCTCGTTGGAAAAGCTTCTCGCTGTCTTGAGACCGTAAAGATGGTTTGCCGAATCGCGACCCTCGGTTCAATGGGAGCATATCAAAACTGGGGGGATGTGATGGTGTATGGCAACAATTCGCTGGAAACTGGGCCATATCCTTTAGGTACCGACAATTCACGACGCAGAAGAACAGGTTTACCCCCTGATGCTACCACGGTCTTCCTCCGAGCATTCGATCCAGCGCCAGATTATCCAGTCGGTAGTATCGAAATAAACGCGACGGAACGATTGTAATTGCCTCCCCTACCGACACATTTTAACGCCGAATAACCCCTTTTATTCGGCGTTAAATTCATGCTAGAAGGGGGGTATGCCCGATGAATGAACATCCTTATATAGAGGTCGCCCATGACCACCGAAATCGTGCCCGTATCCGCCCAGTCCAGTCTCCCGGTCAGCCACAGCGAACTCCAGTCCTTGCTGGTCAAGTACGAGCCGCCACCGATCGTGGTGGATGCGGGTCCTTACGCCTGCTTCGCCTACGCGGAGTTTTTCGCCTCCACGATCCGCAACCCGAACACCAAGATCGCCTACCGTCGTAACGTGGACCGATTCCTGAGTTGGTGCGACGAGCGTGGCCTGACCTGGCAACAGGTCTCGGCCCCGGTGATTGCCGAGTATTTTGACCACCATCTATATAAAGATAATGGTCAGCCCCTTGCCGATACGGCCAAGAAGCAACACCTCGCGGCCCTTCGAAAATTCTACAAGCACCAGGAACGACGCCACGGGGTGCCATTCAACCCCACCCTGTCAGTCGAAGGCCCCAAGGTTAAGGTTGGACGGGGTAAGACCCCGCGGTTCTTAGAGGGTCAGGTCAAGAAACTGCTGGCGTCGATCGACGCAACCACAATTGTCGGTAAACGCGACCGGGCCATCCTAGCCGTGCTCCACTGGTCGGCTCGGCGAGCCAGTGCAGTGGCTCATCTGAAACTCAGTGACTACTATTGCGACGGTGAGCGATGGTGGCTGGACTTCGGCGAGAAAGGCGGTAAGGCACAGCTGGTCAAGGCCAACCATACGCTACAGGTTTACCTCCAGGAGTATATCGACGCCGCAGGCATCGGCCACGATCCGAATGACTGGCCTATTTTCCGGTCGGTGATGAAACGTGCGAAAGGCGTCAAGCCGTACATCCCGCAGCTTACCGAGTATGAGCCACCGGACCCCAAGGCCAAACGCAAAGCCAAAGGTACGATTTCGGGCAACGAGATCCTTCGGATCGTTAAGCGTCGCCTCAAAGATGCGGGGTTGCCCGCCGACACCTTCACTCCTCACTCCTTTCGGGCGACCACAGCAACGCAACTCGATAAGAAAGGCACACCTCGTAAGCTCATCCAGGTGTTCCTCGGCCACGCAGATGCGCGCACGACTGGTCTCTACTGTCATACCGAGGATGAGGAGGCCCAGGACTTGGTGGACCAGATCACGCTCTAAATAATCGAACTAATGAATCAATGGCACTAATCCGGATTAGGAAGTCGGTTGGCGAAGCATACCGCAACAACCAAACAAACGAGTGGAGCCGGCTTTGGGTTCGAAGACAAAGTGGGCGCTCATTTCGCCATGTGGATGTTGCTAGGAGGGCAACCTCTTTTCCCTCGCACCGGTCGCGTAGTGAAGATCGAGTTTCAGAAGCGTGTGGATGGTTACCATCTCGATGACATTGTGCTGACGTTCGAGGACGGAGACCAACAGTGGAAATGTTCACTTTCGGTGAAGAGCAACTCCCAGTTCAGCCAATCGGCGGCCCCGAAAGAATTTGTCCAAGCCGCATGGGAGATGTTCCTTGGCGAAGGAACTGACCGATTCAAGGTAGACCAGGATGTATTGGGCTTGACGGTGGCCTCTCTACCAGACCCACCGAGAGCACCCTTGCTCGGTGACCTTTTACCCAAGGCGTTTCGACAAGAACCAACCGCACTCGCCAGGAGACTGACGAGTACGGACGAGGATGTGAAGGGCTATACGTCGCAGGTGGTACGGGACCTGTTCCAAAGCTTTAGATGCCCTGATCCGTTGGTAGAGAAGTATTCGGCCACAGACGAGATGACGGCACGCCTGCTCAAGCACCTATTGGTGTTAGAACTTGATTTTGCCCTTCACTCTTCGCGTGACGAAGCATACAGCGTATTGATGCTCCAGCTTTTAGTAGCATCTGGGGACGCTGAGGACGCGGCACTTCTCTGGCAAGCCATTCTTGGCGAGGTCCGCCGAGAAAACGAGGCGGGAGGATATCTAGATCGAGACAAATTGCTTGGTGCAGTCAGAGGAAAGTTTACGCTGACGGCGTTACCTGATTTTGCGGAGGACTTCCGCAAGTTGACCCATTGGGGTAAGGAATCTCTGCAAGGCATCGTGGATACGATCGGGGGCAAAGTGACCCTTGCTCGAAAAGATCATGTGAATGGAGTGGTCGCGGTACTCCATGGGCAAAGGGCGTGTGTCGTCGTCGGTCCCTCTGGTAGTGGTAAATCGGTCGTTTGCAAGTTGGCGGCGACCCGTGCAGGGGATGGACTACCAGTGATTTGGTTCACTTCGGACGAATTTACGACCACAGGCTGTCTTGACAGCCTTACAAGTCGTTTACAGCTGCAACATTCACTTGCTGACGTTATCCGCCACTCGCCGTCCGCTTCGGGGGTTGTCGTGTTGGATGGGATTGAGCGAATTACGGCTGACAACGAATTTGTCCGAGTTAAACAGCTGCTCGACGCCATGAATGCGGGTCGACCAACAAGCCCTTGGCTTTTGCTGATGTCGTGCCAATCAGAACGATGGGATTTCGCCCAAGCTCGACTAACCCACATCGGGATCGACCCCGGCTTGCTACGTGTGGTTCAGCTCCCACCTCTTTCAAGTGACGACGTAGCCAAGGTGCGAGAAGCATTTCCAAATCTCCACCAGGTTCTTGTACGGCCGCACCTAAGCGATGTCGTGACGCGGCCTAAGGTGCTGGATCTTCTTGCATCGTACTCAAGGTCGATGTCTTCTGCTAACAGCGCTTCGTGGGTCGGTGAATCGAATGTGATCGATTGGTTTTGGGATTCCGTTGTCAATGCTTCGGTCGACGGGCCAGCCCGTGCGACGATGCTACAGCAGCTTGCGGAGCAACAGGCAGATCATGGAAAGCACGAGACGCCACTAACGGAGTTAGGCGTTTCGAAGGCTAAATTGATTCGACAACTGCAACATGACGGCGTATGCAAGCAATCATCCTCGGATCAGATTGTGTTCGATCACGATCTTATTAGCGATTGGTGTAGACAGCGTGTCTTACTCAGCCGTGAACAGGAGCTGGATGAGTTCTTACAGTCACGTCATTTGAATCCACAATGGCATAAGGCCATCCGCCTCTACGGGCTCCGGCTGATTGAGGGTGAAAATGGGGTTGAGCGTTGGTCGCAAGCTCGAGCCGACCATCCACTCATTGCCGATCTTCTGCTCGACTCGGCTGTTATGGCGGCGAACAGCCAAGTACTGCTTGAAAGACTTCGGACCTCTCTCTTAGCTTCAACAGGGAACACGTTGAAACGACTACTTCGACGATTTCTGCACGTTGCCACATACCCAGACCCCATAGCTTTGTTAATCGGAGAGAGATCGAATCAGCAAAACATGGGCTGGCTCCGTGCCAATTTGCGTAGACCCCTGTGGCCGTACTGGTACGGTGTGTTGGCCTTTCTTCATACTCATAAGGATGAAGTCGTCGGGATAACGTCCTTGGAAGTGGCTGAGATCGCAACGATTTGGTTGCGTTACGGCGGAGAACATTGGCCGTTTCGTAACGAGGCCGCCGAAGTAGCCTTGACCGTCGGTGAAAAGGTGTGGCGGAATCGACTGGACCACGGATACCGCCAAGACAAGGACGATGGGAAACGCTACGAGGCTGTTTTGGCAGCAGCGAAAGAGATGCCTGATGAGGTGGCTGACATATGTCTACGCGCATGTGCTCGCAAGTTGACGGACGATATCGAATCTGGCAAGGCTGGAGATTACGTGGCACCCGGTACCCCCGTGAAGCTACACTCGGCAATTTCCGTCAAGACCGAACGTCTACAACCCGATCCGTGGCCTGATGGTCCACATTATCGAGTTGACGAGGTGTTCCAAAGAACATGCCTCTTCAATACTTCGATGATGAGCTTAATGAAAGCAAGACCAGCGGTAGCGTCCGAGGTCATCCTGGCCTGCCTGATCAGGCACAGGAATCCCCATGACGGGTCAAGGATAAACCATCGGATGACCCACGAGGACTTTGGGCTTGATTTTCTGCCACAGTTCAACCCAGCAATGCCCAGCAAAGGCCCGTTTTGGGCTTTCCTGCAAATAGCGCCCGATGAAGCGGTGGACTGCATCCTCCGGCTCGTCGACTTTGCCACGGCACGCTGGGTGGAAGCTGTATCTTCACCTAATACAACGCCGCCAGCTATTCGTATGATGGTGGGCGGTCAGTGGCGTAATTATGTCGGTGACGGTCAGGTTTGCGGCTGGTACCACGGAACGGGGGCACCGGACCCCGTGGTTGTGGCTCTCATGGCGTTGGAGAACTGGTTTTACACTCAACTCGAGGCCGACGAAGATGTTTCACATCTGCTGCTTTCGATCATCGAGCAAACGAACTCAGCGGCATTGATCGCAATGCTCTGGGAGATTGGCCGCTTCAAACCTGCGTTGTTCAGAGGTGTGCTCAGATGTTTACTCAGTTGTGAAAAGCTATATCAATGGGAGCGGCACGCTTTGGCGCCAAGCCTGTTCCGAATCGACCTGACCAACCTTATACCCCTGCCAGACAGCATAAAGAAACAGATTCGTGATTGGGAGGAGATGCCGCACCGAAAGGTCTCAGTACACGACATTGCGCTTAGGATATTCCTTGGGGAAGAGGCTCATCGCCAAGAATTCGAGGTGTTCAGGTCGGACTGGGATCGCGAACGTTGCGTGCTGTCAGAAGATCATCCTAATCGTGAGAACCTTGACCTGCTCTGTGCCCAATTCGACTTCATGAACTGGGAACCGATCGTGGACGATCAGAGCAATAAGGCGTTCAGATTCTGTGCACCGGCCGAGATAGCGGCAAAGGTGCAAGAAGCCGAAGCATCATTGAGATCGGTAGCGCCTGTACACATGATATTGGAGAGTCGGCGTCTACTCCGGAACGAAGATCGGCTGAGAGGGGATGCCATAGGAACGTTCTTTGCGGGCGTACAAGAGCTTGTAGCGGGCAATGATCTGAAACAATCAGAAGATCACCGACTCCCAACAGCCGTCTTGGCGGGCATCGCGGTCCTGGCACACCGTCATTGGGATTGGCTTTCTATCAAGCCGGAGAGACTGCGGTGGTGTCGTAAGACCCTCTTGAAATTGCTCGAATTTCCTCCTGACTATGGTCATGTCTGGACCGAATACGACGAGAGTGGCCTTTCCTGGGAAGATTTCGCTGCAGAGGCAGTGGTACCCTTCTGGGCGAGTTCACCAAACGAAGCCCATCTCCGTTGCGCCATCGCTCAGCGAGTAACGGCTCGCCACTACTCGGCCGTTACTCTGTTGATGCATCGAGCGTATCAACAGCGGAAACGGCTCGGCAGAGATTTTGATAGGCTCGTGACACTAATCCTCCAATGGGCCGTGAAGCGAGATGAGATCAACAAGACTATCCGGTTCGGTGAAGAGTGGCCAGAAGATGTAGTTAATGGATGGCAAAGAGTTGAAGGAAAGCAGTTTGTAGACGGATCAATCAGTGAAACATGGGGAGAATGGGGGCATGACGCCTCGGCATCCGGCATGGAGTATGACGCCCACGTCTGCTCTTCAATCATTAGCAGGAGAAAGATTGAGGCCCGGGGCAAAGCAGTCCGACCGGCAATTGACCTTCAAGTCATTGCGGCCGCGTTTAGTAATATTTTGCGCTTGAAGGAAGCAGCAACTAGAGAGGAGCGTGAAAAATGGTTGGCATTCTGGCGACAAGCCGTCCACTGCATCGCGTCATCGCAGTGCTTGAGGGAGCCCGACGGGAGCTTGGTAGTCAGCGTTGATAGCGAGGCGCAACGACTTTACAAGCATGATCACTGGTTCGCGGATCGATTTGCACAACTTGCAAGTGAATTGAATGATGATGAAGATCCGGGCTGGATTTGGAGAGAGATTTTCAACTGGGGACCTCCAGCTCACAAGTGGATCGAAGCATTTCTGTCAAGCTGGTTGGTTTATGGTCCACAGATGGGTGAGGCACATCATTTCGTGGTTCGCTGGAAAACGATGTTTGACGACGCCCGAAACTCAATCTGGGCGGAACGGGATAAATGCTGGCCTCACTGGGACGATTTCTGGCTACATCTACACGGAATCGATCATAATGTTGCATTCATCTGGCAGGATGAAGATAACGTCATCATCAATATGATGGCAGGCTGTTTCGAAGTATGGCTGCGACCCAACATCAATGATGAGCGGATCGCCAGAGCATTCTTGCACTGGTTGATAAAACCATGTGCCGCTCCCTTGAGATTGAAGGCCATGGAATGGATACTCACCGTAGCCAGAGATGCGGACGAGTATTGGTGGAGGGACGAAGAACTGACGAGGATGATTGCCGATATTTTGGATAAGTTGTGGCGAGAGCAGCGTGCTGAAATTCAAGTAGACGAGGGATGGATCATTCAATTTCGCGAACTAGTTGGTATTCTAGTCCGCAGGCAGAACACGCTGTCGATGGACCTACAGGACCGCATGGGTACACAGAGGTTCCGCAAAAGTGACTGATCCCTACCTACCCGGGACTACGTCGAGAGGAGCCTCAAGATAGCCGGGTACTGCCCAGATTGGTGTAAATTTACACGCTAGGAGATTGGGTCAGCAGACGAGTTTTCGGTAGATGACGTATTGACCGCAGAGGATGTCGTTGCGTTACGCAAGGAAAAAGTAAACTCATCTCAATTATTTCATAAAAACGCGGTTATGCGAAGTAAAACTAGGGGAAGATCTAACCCGGAACCACGGAGGCGGTCAAGCTCTAAGTGTACGTTTTTGGGGTATGTTCGGAATACGTGTAAAAAGTAGTCACTTCAGCGGGTGATCGTTGCTCAGGGCGAGGGGTTTGAGGATAAGCGACTGGGGCTGGGTGTCCATGTCGAGGAAGTATTGCCCAAATCGCCGGATGTGGTCCGTGGGATAGGGACTGAGCCTGGCGATCAACTCGGGGGTGATCTCGTAGCCTTCGGCGGCCATCTCATTGAGCACATCGGTTAGGTCGATCACGTTGTGGAGCATCACGGCATTGGCTACGAGGTTCATGTATTTGATCTGCTTGTCTTGCTCGACGGGTGTGAACGTCGGCCAGAAAATGTAGCGCCCGTCGAGTAAAAAATGTGGCGCCGGGGATGACTGTATCTCTGGCTGGAGGGTTGGTCCAGCCTCTTGGTTGATCTCCTGAGTGATTATTTGTCTTTGGGTTTACGTCGCCGCTTGGCGTCCTTGAGTCGGTAGCTAGGACCGTTGGCTTCGAGCACGTGGCAGCGGTGGGTGAGCCGGTCGAGCGCCGCGCCGGTGAGGCGTTCGCTGCCAAGCACCTCCACCCAACGTTCAAACGGGAGGTTGGTCGTCACGATCACGCTGGTTCGTTCGTAGGCGGTCGAGATCACATCGAACAGCAACTCGGCTCCCAGCTTGCTGGCTGGGACGTAGCCCAGTTCATCGAGGATCAACAGGTCCAGCTTGGCCAATTGGTTCTTGAGCCGACCCAGGACCTGCTCTTCGCGAGCTTCCATCATCTGGGTCATCAGCTCGGTGACCTTGTAGAACCGCACCTTCTTGCCACGGTGGCACGCTTCCATGCCCAGGGCGGTGGCGACATGGGTCTTGCCCGTGCCGGGGTTACCGACCAGCAGGATGTTCTCGCGATGGTCGAG
The DNA here is from genome assembly GCA_965224205.1 of Phycisphaeraceae bacterium. Taxonomy (GTDB): domain Bacteria; phylum Planctomycetota; class Phycisphaerae; order Phycisphaerales; family Phycisphaeraceae; genus CBDCYN01. Next base: position 32,026 of record CBDCYN010000010.1, on the reverse strand, counting down.
ATACACACACCGCATCAGCTCGGTAACCAGGGCTTTGTTGATCGACGGTTGGGCGGCGAAGTCGAAGCCTTCGAGCGTCTTGGGCGATGGGAACTTGGCGGCTTTGAGCCGACGCTCTGCGGCGCGGCGTTCACGTTCGATCAGCTCCAGCTCGACCAGTTGCAGAAGGAACCCGACGTGACCCACGTTCTGCTGGGCACAGCGGCGGGCGATCTTGGCGTACTCGCGTAGCATCGTCGGCAGCTTCAACGCCTTGAGGTGGTGTTCCAGTAGGACGGTGCTCTTGCTCATGCCGCACCCCCCGGAAGTCCTCCGCAAATATCGCTGGACGCCGTCTCTTGGAGCGGGTGCGGAAGCAGACAGCCATAGGCGGATAAATCGGGCTTGGCTACGTGGACACCGCTCAGATGCGGTCGACCGTCGAGGCTGAATAACGCCACAGGGGGTTCCTTGAGCCCCTCGAGGATCACTCGTACGGCGTCAGGGGTGACCGTGCCCAACTCCAACGCCTTGTGCACCGCTTGCTTGAGTTGACCCAGGCTCGCCCGTTCCAATAGCCGCAACACTTGGATGAACTGGCCCGTGCCCTTCGAGCCCCAGTCGGCTTCGAGTTTGCGACGCAGGATCCCGAAGCACGGCGGCAGATCCCATTGCTCCAAGGGACGGGCCACATCAAAGGCCCCGGGGCGTCGCTCCAACAGAGCCAGGTAATGCACCGGGTCAAAGTGGACCTGTTCACGGCCCCAGTCACGCAGGTGTTCGGCGATCACCTGGTCCCCCTGCATGACCCGCACCGTCTCGATGTCGCCCACGAGGGTCAGGCGGTGATGCGCCCACGACACCGGCACCGAATAGTCGTTGCGGTCGAACCGCACCAGGCTCAGAGAGTTGGCTCCAGCCAATATGACCCGACGGGCCTCAAACGCCTCCTCTTTGAGAGGAAGCATGACCGAGCGTTCCTCGTCCAACCGCTGACCCTTGGTCGTTTCTTTACCTCGTAACGACCGGGTCAACTCAGCACGGCAACATCGCTCGAGATGTTCATTGAGTTCAGCGAATGATCGCACCTGGGGGATCGGCACCAGGAAGTTACGGCGGGTATATCCCACCAGGTTCTCGACGTGGCCCTTTTCGTTAGCCTTGCGAACTAGGCAGAAGTGCTCGTCGAACAGATAATGACTCTGAAGCCGAAGAAACCCGTCCGTGAGTTCCCGTTTCCTGGATCCCACGAACTTCTTGACCGCGATCCGGCTATTGTCGTAGCTAATCCGCGTGGGCACAGCTCCGAAGAACTCAAACGCTCGGACATGACCATCCTGGAACGACTCGGTGCACTCGCGGGGATAGGCCCGAACGAACACCGCGTCCGAATACGGCAGGCTCATCACGAACAACGCCACCTTGACCGCCTCGCCGTTGAGAAAGATCGTCGCCTCCCCGAAGTCGACTTGCGCCTCACCCAACGGATGACTCAGCGGCACAAACGTCTGGGCGTGCACCCGTTTCCACGCCCGAACCGCGTCGCCCACGACCGTAAGCTTCCCGTCGAACCCGTGATGTTGACACAACACCTCGAAGATCCGTCGGATCGTGTGACGTTGCTTGCGCGGAGCTTTCCGGTCGTCCTCGAGGATCTGGTGGAGGATCGGCAGGAACCGATCGATCTTCTTCTCGCCCACCTGTTTGACCCGTCGATACCCCGGGGGTTCAGGGTATTCGAGGATCTTCTCAAGCGTCTGCCAATGGATGTCAAACTTCCGACACGCCGAACGCTTGCTGTGGCCCTGGGTTAGAACATAACGCCGCACATCCGTCCAAAACTGCATATCCGTATACACCTCGTCTGCGTCCTTACTGGGGGGGGTGAAACAGTAAAAACTGTTCCATTGCCGCCCCAGTCTCAGGACTAGGCAAGGCGCTACATTTTTGGGCCGACCGTCAGCCCCCCGACGGGCGCTACATTTTCTGGCCGACGTTCACACATAGCAATAAAAGGTATTCGTGACGGTCTAGACCTACGAAGGGCACTCTAGCTCCATACCACCAGATATCACTCGGCTTCTCCCAGATTTGCCCGATAAACTTTCATATCAGACAACGGAAAAACCGGCCACTATGGGCCGGTTGCGTTGAGATTGAGATTATTCGATACCTCACGGCATTCAATGCTCAGACGGCAGATACAGCGTCCAGCGGGTACCGTCGAACCCAGCCCACACATCCACGTAATCGAGCGGGAAGTCTGTAAACGGGATGTCCTGAGTGATGAACGGTGTGACCCCGGAGTCCGCACTTGCAGAGAGCACGGCGGACTTGTCCCCGGACAAGTCCAGCCGCCAGAATTGAAGCGTCTCAAGACGTGGGTCTGCGGCGATGGCACGTCGCATCTGGGCGGTGCCGAAGTAAGACGCAACCGCGTCAATTAACCAGTAGGCTCCCGCACGCTCTGCGAGATACTTGATTCCCGGTGTGTAGATGACCCGGCGATTCAATGCGTGCTGGTATCGCTCCACGTCGCCTGTGAACTGCGAAAGGTCGTGATGAGTGAGTTTGTCGGTCATGGTGTGTCGCTCCTTTCTGGGTGTGTCTTTGCAGCGGGGACCACACCCCGCCTTTGCCTTTGATGGCGGAGCGAAAACAGCGAACGAGCGGAGGAGTCAAGGGGTTGGTGCGGGCAGGAGCGAAGCGACAACACGGCCCCTTGACGCCGAGCACGGTCGCGTAGAATCCATCTTCAAAGGGAATGGCGGGGCTTGGAGATTGATTGGTTGTGGTGCAGATTCGCCAGGTCCGGAAGGACCGTTCCGGGCCTAGATCTAATGGCTAGGAGTTTGATTTAGCTTGGAACCACCGCTCACCGCCGGTTCCAAACCTCTCCCGCCCCCTATCTCCCCTCATGGAAGTAGCGTCGAAATCTCCCACCGGTTGGTTGAAGACATTGCTCACCACGTCATCAAGTGCTTCGTAGTGCTCATCCGTCATTGTCCTGGGAAGCATCACATCGAGTACCCGCGACAGGTCGCCCATGAGTCTCTGCGTGGCTTCGGTCAGAATATCGTCTTGAGACTTTCCGGGGCCATATCGAAGCATGGTGACCTCGACCGTCCCTTCAAGCACCCGACGGATGGTATTGAGCGTTACCGTATCGACTGTTGGCATGGCCATACCCAATACTTGCCACAACCCGCTGGACCGGGCAACAAGGTAATGGCGATGAATGCTACCGGGGGTCGTTCACGGTGATAACATCCAATTTAAACGACCTGGTCCGCCCTATCCACATTCGTATGCCCGTCATCCTCAAGCGAGACCAATACGATATCTGGCTTTACCCGACGATTTCCGACCCCCCCTACCCTCTCGCCGCTTCTTACGACCTACCCCGAAGACGACATGCTGGCGTATCGTGTCGGAGACGCGGTCAAGAATCCTCGACTTGTAGACCCCCGATGTATTGAACCGTTTGAGGACAACGATCTATAGGGAGAATTGTTCTAAGCTGCACGACTACTCGATCAGGGTGAGACCATCTTGCGAGTCATAGCTTGTGCGCCTAAGCGGCATTGAGCCGTAGTCAACACCGGGTTCTAGAGGTCCGTGCTCGCAAAGGTGAACAACCGTGATTTTATTTTCGCCTATCTCAACCGTGACCACGTCAAAAAGGATGTCGTGGCCTTGCCTGTTGATCTCGTATGAGGACCGTATAAGGCGAGGCCCAACGTGCTTGCTGTAGCCTGCCTTCGGATGATGAGCGTATGCAATGAATCGCCCCTGGGCCAGTACCGCTTCTGTAATCGTTTCAGTCATGAGTAGATCCGCGGCACGCGGAGTTACATACACATCGCCTAGCATCGATTCATCGCACTGAATCATGACCGCTCCCTCGTGTTTATTAATGGCGCTTCGGAAAGCCCCTGCTGAGCTCTCACCCAGCAAGGGCCGAAAGGTTACACTTCTGCTATCTGCTTATCAGTCGGTGATACGAACCTCCTTTCCGCCCGTGGTGGGCAATCATTGGTTGGCGAACGATGGCCGATACTCCGTGCTCTATAGAGATAATGCGGTCTTCGGGCGTGCATTACAGTTTCGCGAGAAAAAAAGCTTTCTTAGGTGCAGATTACGGATAAAGGAGAGCCGGTGGTGAATTGGCTCATGGAACCCTTGGGTTCAGTTCTCAGGCGATAAACTATCACCGCCTTTGTCTTTGGATTGAATCTGTTCACAGATCCATGTGTGGGCTCGGTCAGCCACCTTGGCGACCAAGAGAAGGTCGTCGAGGTTGAAGCTGGTCGTATCTTGCCACTTACCTTCGTCGTCCTTGTATGTACGAACGATGGTCGTGTTGTGTCTCGGGCCTTGGCTCGTGGTGTTTTTCCATAAGCTAGCCTTGATTCGACCAAGTCGTATCACCTTGGTGGGAGGCTGTCCCATAAAAACCTCACTTTCTGCCGTATCACCACCGGCGTCTCGCGTGCGAGGACGTGTAGTCATTGCAAGCCAGGAACCTGGTGTCGGAACTACTCGGGGATAGTCTGTAAAGGACCGCGTTAAGTGCGCAATTCCCTACCTACCCTGATCTCGTGCGTTCGTCTAGGTGCTACGGACATTCATGATTCTGGCCTATGATTGCATTTGAGGTCATGGAGGACCCCGATGCGACGACGCCACGAACTGACCGATGAACAATGGGAGCGCATCCGCGATCACTTGCCCGGAAAGACGGGCGACCCCGGCCGCACCGCCGCTGACAACCGCCTGTTCGTCAACGCGGTGCTCTACGTCCTCAAGACCGGCATCCCTTGGGATGATCTGCCCGAACGCTTCGGCAAGCCCAACAGCGTGTGGAAGCGATACGACCGCTGGTGTGCGTCGGGCGTGTGGCAACGGGTCGCCAAGGCGTTGGGTGACCCGGATCTGGTCGACGACGACGCGCCCGAAGAACTGCAACTGGACTCGACCAGCGTCAAGGCCCACCCGACCGCCTCGACCGGCCGAAGGTTGCTCCACGAAAAAAAGAAGACGCCGACACCCGTCGATGCCTGGGCCGATCCCGCGGCGGGCTGACGACCAAGCTACACGCGGCAGTAGACCAGAATGGCCGGTTGCTGCGGATGGTGGTCACCGCCGGGCAGCGTGGCGACGCCCCCCAGGCCCCGGTGCTGCTGTCAGGCTTGAAGCCCAAACATGTCATCGCCGATGCCGCCTACGACAGCAACGCGCTTCGCCAACTCATCCGTGAGGCAAAGGCCAAGTCATGCATACGTCCCAACCCCACTCGCAAACGCAGGAAGCGTTACGACCGTCGCCGCTACAAACACCGCAACGTGATCGAACGCTTCTTCCGCCGCATCAAACAATGCCGCCGCGTCGCCACCCGCTATGAAAAGAAAGCCGAGAACTTCGCCGCATTCATCTGGCTCGCCGCAGCCATCACGGGCTGCACGTGAATGTCCGTAGCACCTAGAGCACGGGCATCCCATAGCGTCTGAAGAGAGAGGTCTCCCTCGATAACATCCAGATACGACGAAGGATCTGCCTCACAGAGATAACCAGGGATTTCATCGCCCCAAGTGGTCCACGCATGCCGAGGTGTCCTCGCGAAAAGCTCAAGGCACATTGCTCCAATTGGCGCGACCTCCCTAGCAACTCGGTAAGGAAACTCTGGTTTTATCGAATGGCCCAAGACCGGCGCTGCAAACCAGGTGGGAATGTCGTGTCTTCGAAACTGAGTTTTTCCAGCCGTAGCACAAAGCAGATGTTCGGTACTGCCACGAAGATACCGTCCCGTGCCAAGAGCAGGAGCCCCTTCTCGGGTAGTCTTCACCCAAGTGAGCATCCCGATATGTCGCAGAGACCAATGACGCAACAGCTGATGGCCCGCATCCACCATATGATTGGTCACCCAAAGCCATAAATGGACGTGACTGTGGGGGAAATGCAGACTCGGTATTGGAAGTGCAGCGATCTCGTCAATCAGCATCGTGTCATAATGTTTCGCGGCTCCTCCTCGGCAACCTTCGTCTTCATATTTCCAAGGAGGGTCTATGACAAGACATTCGTATCCATGACCGCGATCGATCAGCGAGTGCAGAACTGCCATTGGAGTCGGGAGCCCCGCCTCAGGAACACCTGCTTCCAGAGAAACTTCATCTAATTGAGTTACCGTATTCATGATGATCGATCTGTTAGCGGCGATACGGCGTGCATGGTTACCGTTTATGCCCAGTGGCTACTCCGCACCTCTTGTCTTGTTCTTTATGACTAGTGCCGAAAGAGGCGGGAGATTACAACGACACTTACATGCCCATGATCAGCCCTTTGAACTTCGTGGGTCATGAAATGCTGGAAGGCGGGTCGTTCGGCAGTGACGGACCCATGGCTATCGCATTCTCCCGGATCGCCTAGTCTTTGGCCCAGAACTGGCGAAGCTGTTACCAAGTGCCGTTTAGGGGCCTATGAGCGGCTGAACTGAGCCCCAGATTGTGAACATTCCCTAAAACGGTCGTTATCGAGAAATCAATCACCCCGCCGCAAGCGGACGGGGTATGAAAACAAAGGAGATCGCTTCTCTGGTTCGCTGCAAGCAGCGGGGAATCTATCCCCTAGAGATTGAAGACATGGTCCATAAAAACCGGGAGTCCATAACCCAAACCCAATCATCGCCAAGCATCATTTTCGGGAAAGTCGGCCGAAAACACCCTAATATTTCCCTCGCAGCTGGCACCTCATGACAGCTTCGCCAGTTCTGGGCCTCTTTAGGCCGATGTCCACCTCGTTGATCGGTTTCTACAATCCCCGATCAATAGCACTTTCTGGAGGGAAGAATGCAATAGCAAGGAGATAGGCCGAAAAATCTGAACTCTGACTTGACAGGCCGGATATTCGTGGATAATCTCTTTCTGGTACGTGGTAGAAAAAGGTCTTTGATCTCTTACTACCACTGTAGATTAGGTCTATATTTGACTTGATTTACCCTCTTTCTTCGCGCGGTAGGTATATCTCAGCTAAATCTGAGAACCTATTCTCTCATACTAATTAAGGTAACTGACAACCGGATCTTATTGACTCCGGACGCGATTCCTCGGATCCGATTTATCAGGATCTGCACGACGGGTCAGCGCGATTCTGTCTTCTCGCTTGTTTCAGAATTGCACTCGCGAAATGGTCCAACCTACGCGGTGACTTTCTGTCAAACCTGACACTTAGTACGTAAAAGAACCTCCGATCGCGGAGACCTAGCACAGCGATCGATGGTGTGCATAAGGTAAATTGGACTTCGGTCTGATGAACTTGATGTAGCCCAACACCAGCGGTCAGTTACCAAGGGTTTCCCATCAATGGTCGGAGGTTCTTTTTTTCAATGAAACGTCTGGCGCCTGTCAACTCTCCCATTGTTTGTATGCCGCATTGACTCTATGTTATTACGCAGTCACATGGCGGGTCGCGCTAATCCAGAAGGTTTATGATGCTGCATATTTGGGGCGAGGCGGGCTACAACGGATAGATAGCGATCTAGCCGTCTTTATGGCCAAGTTCCAATGGGTGGTGTCATGATTACTGAGGTCTTAACGAGGTTTCTACCTATCGTTTAAGACAAATGCTAACGACCCGCCACCCTTGTCACCAAAGAGAAAAAACCCCCGACCATGAAGATCCCGCATAGCCATCGATGGTGTCGCATAAAACGAGAATCAGCACTTGAACACAAGTCAAGAACTGTACTCGGCCCCAAACACCAGCGGTCAGTTACCAAGGGTTTCAAAACTGGTCGGGGGTTGTATCATTTTCATCCTTAACAGTTGACTTTTACCTTGCATCGCCCAATGATAAATTGGGCTCATCTTAAGTTCATCCAATCGAGGTCCGTTGGAATTCCAACGTGACGATCTCGGTAGGTAATCAAACCTATTTGTCGACAGAAACCAAATCTTCAAAAGCTGTCGTATTGGTTTGTGCCTGCAGAAGTGACTGGTGGGATGCATCATCTCCATCCTGTCGCTCAGTTACCCTCATTGGCTGCCGGAATGTATATCCGGAAGGTCCACATCAATTATTCTATGATACGTCTCTCCGGTCGACCATAGTTAACCGGATAGAGTACATCACAAGTGCTGCAGATGCGGAATCCTCGATTAGCGTATCGTGCCAGCGCCTAAACCGCTGCGTTTTTTCTAACCACCAGATATTGTTGAATCCTAGAGCTCCTCCGAGCTAGCGAGCTTATTGTTGTGCCATTGGCCGAGGACGCGCGACATTACCACTGAGGCGGTCACGTCTCGTCGAAGCGGCCAGTTAGCACGCTTAACAGCTTCATTCTTAAACAAAAGGAGCTTCTAGGTATCGTCTGCGCATTACGGGTCCGGATCAATCGAATCAGCTGGACACCGCGTGCAGTCGATACATGAAAACCCCCCCATCGAGCCAGATGTACCTGGTCAACAGGGGGTGTAGCGGTGCCGTAGCCGAAGGCGCAGACACTACCACTGAGGTATTTGGATTGTAGCCAGGGAAATCTACATGGTCACGTCTCAACCGCTCTTTTCCAGGAACAAGGTCGTACGGCGCTACTACTACAAGCTCCTTCTGACAGAGCAGTTTATTTTACGAAATTATTACGTTATTAACTGTGTGAATCAGAAAGGATGTCCTATATGAGTAATTCGAACAACGCAAATGGAAAACCATTTGTGTTCAATGATTGGGATATGAGCGAAATCAGCCAACGCTTTGCTCGGTATCACATTAGTAAAGGCGTTAAGCCTCAAGACGTAGAAGATGTTTGCAACGATGGTTTGTGTAATTTTCTCAAGAAGGCACACAAAGACAGTCAAGCCTCAAAGGAAACACCAAGTTATTCGTGGGCGTATATCTATCTCTACCAAGATTGGGCGCGATTCCGAGACTTCAGAGATAAGAAGACGTACCGCAAGCACCTGTCGGTGTTGACCCAGAATGCTCATCACCGGCACGGTGTATCAGATGCCCCGGAACCCGTCGATCTGGTAATGGCCCAAGAGCACGAAGCTGATGGACACCGGTGGCGAAACCGTCTCGCTTCAGATCTCAAGGACGCTCTTAGCATGCTGCCACCACTTCACAGAAAAATTGTTCGATTATATCACATAGAGGACTATTCCCTAGAGGAGCTGGCCAAGCGCTTCGGTCTTACGGTCGGCCACATCTCGACAATCGTCTGTCGGTCCTGTAAAAATCTCAGAGTTGAACTCGAGGGATACAGGAACGTTACCTTTGGCCGCAGAAGACGTAGGAAGTCGAATCGCAAGCTGAACTCTGCACCAAAACCCCAGGCTACGGCAACTCTGCATAAGGTGTTAGAACGAGATCACGATTTACAAGCACGCGCATTGGCCAGCCAGCGCGAATCGTGATGGTTGGCTTGACGTTCAACGCTCGCTGAGCAATCTGCTGACCGACTGTGGCCCCCGTTTGTGCAACGGTATCCCCGACAACGTCGCCGAGTCCTCGGTCGGCGTTGTCGGGGCTCCTTGCAAGATTTCCCACGAATGAGACCAGAGTCGATAGACCAATGCCTGCAGCGATCCGGCCTCCATGAAAATCCACCGAGTCGCTGAAACCGGCCTGACCAGCTGTATCGGTTCCGGGCATACCCGCTACAGCAATCGAGTCGCCGGACGGTCTAATAATGCGGTGCCAAACAACGAGGGCTCTATCTTGGCCAGATTCAATTGTGACCGAGTATCTGCCCACGAGCGTACTTCCCTGAGGGATAAGCACATACCGTCCGCTCACGGTGTCAAAAACGTTCTCGGTAACCCTGGCAATAATGTCTCCCGGGAGGTCCGTATTGATAGCCGTAAGCAACACCGCTGGGATCACGGTCCCCGCCTTCACCTCAAACGGCGAACGTGGACGCTCAAGCCCGCTGATGGTGATGGCGTCATCCCCCCCACCAAGGCTGCTGACGGCCCTGAGACTAGTGCCAGCCCCCCTACCGCTCTCGAATACGTCTTCCCCAAGAAACCCGCTATCAGAAGTAACATCTCGCCCTGTTCCAACAGGCCCAATGAAAAAAAGTTCAGACCGTAGCGCCCCTTCTCGCTCCTCCGCCGCCGCTTGCATGGCGGCCATCTCCTCTAGCGACGGCATGACCGGTTCTGGGATCTCCATGGAAGGATCGACCACCGGCCTCTTTGCTTCGATCTGCTCATACGATTTCGGCAGATCCAGCGTCTCGGGCGCCCGTTTATAGTGAAGGATCGGGGTTTGTTCCCCTCCGTCGTCGTGAGAGCCCGACTGGAGCCCGTAGAGATAAGCACCCATGACCACGAGCAACGCTACGGCCACCGCCACGATCACCTTGAGCGGGTTGAGGCGAGAGATGGCCTCAGGTCGTGGATTGAGGTCTACAAATTCTTCTGAGGGAGTCTTATTCAGTGATCGTCCTTCCTTAGCTAATCCCAATCAAAATCTCGCTGAGCGCTCTTAGGCACGGGTTGCTGGAGTCGGATCCAGACGATGTCCTGCGGCGCGTCGCCCAGAATAAGCTGAGCGTCGTGCACGATCCGATCGACCACGAAGTAGTTTCGCCAGATGCGGTAGTTCGCCAACTCGGGATCGCCTTTGCGACTGGTTACAAAGAACGCAGGCGCTTCCATGACTCCTAAAGACTGAGGAAAGGCGATATAGGTTTTCTGACCGTCGTTAAATACACGCTCCGGAGTCCATGAAGGTGGATGTCTCCTGTTCTTTGGCTCAATCGAGTACGAGAAGGATAGGTTCGAAAGGTCCACCCCGGCAAGGCCGCTTAGCTCGTCGCGTAGCGCATCGGGGCCGCTCTTGGGAACCGGTTGAACCAAGTCATCTGACGGATAGTTCCATGCAACCGTCGAGTTGTACACCCCGCCCGGCACACTCTTGAGGTGAAGCTGATAGACGCGCTGGTCGGTTGTGACGACGAGGTTCGTCTCAAGCCAATCCCTAAACGGCTTGATGAGCACCAACGTCTGCTCATTGGGCCCAGCCGAAGCGGCGACTCGCCATCGGGTGGTGTCTCCGGATGCGATTGACACGATGGTCTCCCCAGACCGGAACTTGAGCGTGGTCAGGTAACCGGGGCTGCAAATGACCTCAAAACGCGTTCCCGGAAAGTAGTCGTAGAAAAGAGTCGCGCTCACGAACTGTGGTTCTGCGCTCCTCTCAGTTGCGTTCTCGTTCGCTTGCTCTAGCGCCACCAGAGCGTCCTCCGGGGTCCCTGGAGCCGTTTCCACGGTGGAGGTTGGAGACTCGGGCATCGCCATCAGGATCGGCTTGGGCGGTTCCGGCTGAGAAGGCGGGATCTCCTCAAGGAGATACGCGGGCCTTAGCACGGTTTCGTCCTTGAGCCCGTCTCCACCCCCGGCCCCGTGCGAATGATGGTACATGTGGTGGTTGTGGCTACAGGAGACACCGCCGATCCCACACACGAGGCTGATGAGGACAATGATTCTTTTTGAGGTTAGGTGATTAGTCATGGTGTGATTTACTCCATACTGCGTCAGAGACATAAATCCCTAGCGGATTCCGGAAAAGCCCCTCCTCATCCTGCGGTGGCGTCAGCTGGTAGGTGAAAAGCCCGGTATATTCGGCGATCTCCTCCTTAGCGCCGTTTCGGTACAAGACCTCCGTCCACCGGATCTGAAACGTGCTCTCTGAGGACTGAATCACGTTCGTGACCTCAACGCTGCGTGCGATGTCCTCATTGGTGGCGAGAAGCTCTTCCACGGAGCGTCCGTAGTCGGTCATATGGGTTACAGCATTCCCGGTAAGGAAGCCGTACGCCTCCTCCCAGTTCTGGCGCATGACGACCTGGTCCGTTGGAATCGTGCGGACGAGTGAGACGACGCGGCGGAGAAAATACGCCACCTGTGCACCCGTAGGCGAATAGGTCTCCTCCAAGAGCGTCACACGGCCTGGCGCACCGATCTCGTTCAGATCCACTACATACGTCTTAACGCTTGACTGCAGCGCCACAGCAGTCAAAGCGCCACTGAGCACCACGGCCGTGGCCATCGCGGCCATCGCGACCACACGCCAGTTTTTGGCAGCCACACGCGCCGTGCCGATGCGATTGTCCCACTCCCCCGCTGCGCGAGCGTAGGGGCTTTCGTAGTCAGTCGGAGCCGCATAGCTCACCGAATCCCGCTTAAACAACGCCACGGGTATCTCCTTTCACATAAGGCTTACTTGCTTGACCCTCGCAATGAGGACACCTTGGACCCGATCCGGAGGGCTTGGGTCTTGACCGAAGAAGCACTCGATTTCACGAACCCCGGTGTCGCCTTGGCCGAACGCCCCAATGCGCCAGCGCCACGGAGAGCGGCCATGGATCCCCCTGCAGCATGTCTTGCGGCGGAGAGTCCAACAGCACCGGCAGCTACCCCTGCTGCGCCGCTGCTAACGCCTACGGAAACGGCATCACCCAGTGCCAAGGTTGGGCCTCCAGATACCACGTCCCGGGCTAACGTGGGCACCACCCAGGCAAGGACGAGCAGGAGCACGGCACCGTAGGCGAGCGCGACCGCCTCGCGCTCACTGACCTCTTTTGGAACGATGAGCCTCTCATTCATCAAGCGAAATCCGACCGAGACAACAAACGCCAGCCCCATAATCCTGACCCCTGACCCCACCAGCCATCCGAAGGGTCGCTCGGCGATAAAACTCGTCTGTGTGAGCACGGCAAAGGGGATGAGGACGAAAGTCAGCAACGCTCCTAGCTTGAACACCACCAACGCGATAAAGACCTGAGCAGCAAGCGTAAAGTACGCGACGATCACCACGAACGCAGATACCGTCAGAAGCGCGATATCGGTCAGGTTCTCGAGGGTTGACCGCCAGTCGCCCGTAAGTTGATCAGCCGCGAGGATCAGCAGCTGGCCTGTCTGCCAGCCCTTGACTGCGATCGCCCCGGGGTCTAGGAAATCCTCCAACGTGAAACTTGTCCCGCCTGCTTTTAGCCCCAACGCTATGAACGAGTTCTGGACCACCGAGGTCAGAAGCGACCACTCCTTAATCAGGAACGAAAAGAAACCAATGAGCAACACCCGCCGGGTCAGGGACAGGATCGCGTCGTCCTTGCCGAAGGCCCAGTAGATCCCCGCCAGAATGAGGCTGATCGCGGTCAGTGAAGTAAAGAGCCGGTTCACGTCCCCGTCGATCAACCCAAAACCGTTGTCGATTCGAGATAGCACATCGTTCAGGAATTCATGAATCACGGTTCCTTCATCGATCGGTGGGGTATTCATGGGATCCCTTCCTCAACGGAGACGAACGGGTGGGCGGCGTAGAACACGGTCGTTGTGGCGTCTTAGCTCTCCGAGCCGTTGGCGCGTGTACTCCCCCACCGCCGCACGCTCGGCCTCTTGCATGGCGGTGAGTCGGTGAACACCCATCTGTGAGGCGTGTAGCTGCTGAATCTGAAGGCTTAGGAGTGCTAGCGCTCGTGTGTTGGCTTGGACGGCCGCCTTCTGCCCTGGCGACGACATCGAGGCATCCACAATGGCGGTTAACCGTTCCGAGACATCGGCGGTCGACCTGGACATGATGCTGTGAAGCTGTAGCGCTTCTTCCGTGGCGTGACGAAGCTCTAGATTCCATCTTGCCTGAACGCCATCGATGTCCTCGGGGTTGATATCGAAATAGTCGCGGCGGTAGATCTCTGAAAATCGGTAGATCTCTGAGAACTGGCCGAAAAGCCGCTGCGACATTTTTGTCGCTTCCTGGAGGGCCAATACGGCGGCCGCAGCGTCCTGGGGTGTTTCAAACTCCAGCGACCTAAGCATCTCGATCTGGTTTTCTATCTGCGTGGCGAGCCGCTCAAGCTGATCGAGTGCCCGCGCCGCGGCGAGGGCGTTCTCTATAAGGTTGGCATCGTCACGAACGGGGATGACGATACCCAAGCTCTGTCCGGCAGAGACCGTCAGGCTCGCCATCGCGACCAGGGACATGAGGGATCGGCTATGCCGTCGCAGCGATGCATTCATTTAATTCTCCTGTGGTAAGTGTTTCAAGTCGTTCGGCAGCGGCGTGGAGCCCTTTCTCACACAGCCAGTGGAAAGCGAAGTCTGATTCGCCGTGCTCGGCCAGGATCTTGTCCATGAGCGCGTGGTCTTGGGGTGCGCTCGCACCCAGAATGGCTAGCTCCATGCCAGACAGGTCTAACTCGAAGAGCCGATTCCCCCTAGCCGCCTGGAAGTAGTAATCGCGCTGCGGTATGGCCGTGGCGATCAGCTCAATCTGGGTTTGGTTCAACCCGAATCGCTCGTAGAGTTCGCGCACCTCCTCGTTCGTCGCCTTGTCGTTGGGCAAGAAGAGTCTCGTGGGACAGTTCTCAAACACCGTAGAAGCGATCGGACTATCTCGGACATCGCTGATGTTTTGGGTGGCGAAGATCACGGCGATGTTTTTCTTACGCAGTTCCTTGAGCCACCCCCGGAGCCTGTTTACGAAGAGCGGGTGAGTGAGCATCAACCACGCCTCATCGAAGACAAGCAGCCCGGGATGGCCCGAGATGAACTGACCATCAAGGCGGTGGCAGATATAGGTAATCGCCGCGGCTGCGGCTTTGGTGCCGATCAGCTGTTCGGTTTCAAACGCCTGGAAGCGCCCCGCTCTCAACCCGTCACTAGAGGCGTCAAACAGGTATCCATACGGTCCGGCTAAGGTCAGGGGTCGCAACGCTGTTTTGGCCGAGGCGTCCTGGAGCAGCCCGACAAAGACGCTCATGGTGCGTTGTGATCGGTCGTTTTGCTCGAGTGTGCCCAGCGCGGTCCACAGCGCCTCCTTAATCTCCGGTGTCACCGACAGTCCCTCCTCCTCAACCCTCTCGATGAGCCACTCGTGTGCCCATTGCTTTTCTGACGGCTGGTCGATGTCGGCCAGTGGCTGAAACGCGAGCGTGGCGGTGTTTTCGCTCTCTTTACGACGAGCACCGAGGTCGTAATAGTCGCCCCCAACGCTGAGGGTCAGTGCCCGGCAACTGCCGCCGCGGTCGAAGATGTGGACCATGCTATTGGGGTAACGGTCAAACTGGATCGCGATCGCGTTTAGCAAGACCGACTTGCCCGTGCCGGTGGGTCCGAAGATCACGGTATGGCCCACGCCGTGGTCGTAGAGATCGAACCAGAACACCGTCGAACCCTCTGTTCTCGTGCACATCAGCGGCGGTCCCCCTAGATGGGGGCTCTGCCTGGGTCCGACCCAAGGCGCGTGGAGCGGCATCATGTCAATGAGATTAAGCGTGGAGACCTGGTCCCTGCGTATATTGGCGTAGGCATGACCCGGGAGACTTCCGAGCCAGCTTTCCGTCGCGTTGGTGCGTTCAATCTGAGAGGTCATGCGGGCACCGTCTAAGACCTGCTGGACAGCCTTGGCCCGTTCCATGGCGACCTGCTCGTCGGTATCCGAGACCGTAATCGCAAGGGTCATGAGGCCATAGGTTAAGCCGTCACCGAGCTCTTCAAGCGCCGCGCCTGCGTCTTGGGCCTTGTTCAGCGCGTCTGAGTTCTTGAGCCGGGATTCCTGTTTGGTCGCAAGCTCGTGAATGATCGCACGGACGTCCTTCTCCTTGCTTTGCCAGTGTCGTCGCCGCTTGTTCATCAAGGCGGCGGAATCCTTCTGGTCCAGCGGTATCCACCGGTTGCTCCACCGGTAGGCAAAGGGCAGCTGATTCAGGCCGTCGAACATGGCCGGGACAGACGTAAGCGCATACTGCACCACGGTAACAGTCTTTAGATAAAGGTCGCCCAGACGTGGCGAGAGGCCACCGTAGTAAGGGGTATCCGTGATGAGGGTATCGATGTAAAACGGCACCTCGGGTGCTTTCACAGGGAAGTGTCGATTGGATACGCAGGCGTGCAGATACGTAAGCGTTTCTTCGGTATTGAGCGGCTCGACATGCGGCAGTATCTGTTTGAGCAGCCCGCCGATAGTCTCGACCTTCTCTTTGAACTTTTCGTAATGACGCCGGTATTGTGTGGCGTCGCCGCTTTTGTCCGCGTCGATGAAGAGTTCACGGGCCCACCCGATATGCTCTTCTGGGGGCAGGTACATCACGGTAAGATAGTAATCCGTGTCGTAGCACCGCCCCTCACCCAATAGATTCGCCCGCCGCTCACGGTCAACGAGCCGGGGAACGGGTCTTGAGAACGTGCTTTCTGGAAAATCACGTACCTCATTTCGCATCGCCTCAAAGTGGAAGCAATACCCCGTGCCCGCTCGCGCCAAGGCGTTATTGATCTGCGCCCGCAGGGTAATAAGTTCACGGGGCGTGGTGCTATCGACATCCATACCCCGATACCTGAGGGTCGTCTGAAAGGCCGCGTCCTTGTTCATCAAGACGCCGTCATCGATGAAGCCCGCATATGGGAGATGGTCCGCGAGCGTGCGTGGGCGTTTTCGGTATTCAGCGATACGGAACATGGCTACGCCTCCAGATAGCTCTCGTGACGAACGTGTCGGCGGATAACCTCGAACCAGAGCGGGTCGTGCCTGGTGAGCGCGGCGGCCACGACGTGCAGCGCAAACCCGATCGGGATGCCCAGCCACCACACCCCCAGGCCCAGGGTGAGCGCGGCGCTGAGTGAGAAGTTGGCGATCGCAAACGACCTAGGCACGCCAACCACGAGGATCGGCTGGGTCAGGGATTGATGAATCGGCACTTCAAAGCCTTCGATGTCGCTCGGCTGGCTCAAAACGATGCTCCAAATGCAGTGGCGTCAGTGATTTGCACTATGCCAATCAATGCGGCGGCAACCGATAGACCAAAACCAAACATCAGGACCCGGCGGAAAAGGTCTGATTGCCTGACAAACACCAACAGGCTCCCAAAGACGAGCACACCTATCACCCCCACAACTGGGTGAATGCAGAGCGGAGCAATCACCGGTTCCCATGGCAGTTCAGCGGCGCTAACCGTGGCTAGGTTCAAAACGATGCTCCGTTGCTAAGGCCAAACAAATCCGTTGTTAGGTTCACAGCGCTGGCAGCGATCGATAAACCCAGGAGAATGGAGACCACCCTTTTGGCTATGCCTGACATCTCAATCACCGCGAGCAGAAGCCCGAACACAATGATTGAAGCGGCCGCCGCGAAGCGTACGACAGGACCGCTTAGACTCCGCAGTATCCGGTCCAGGACAGACTCCCACGGGAGGTCTCCCCCACCCGCAAAGGCCGTATCCCCAAACACCAAAACGATCCCAACCCCAGCGAGGAGCGTGAGCATATTTTTTCCGGTCATTCGATGACTCCTTATGAGACTGCCAATTGCCTCTTCTTTAGAGTTAATGCGGCCAGGGCCGTGGCATTACACCGGAGGGGTGTTTTTTTCAGAAAGTTCCTGGTCAGAACGCTGCCCCAGAGGTGGGCGATAGGAGGTCAGTCGCCAGACTGATTGCACAAACCACGATCATGATGCCCAACATCACTCCGCATACCCTTCGTGCCCGTGGTTTCAGGTCTACCACTGCTAGGAGCAGCCCAAAGACGATGATGGAAGCGGCCGCCGCAAAGCGAACGGCGGGGCCCGTGGGGCTCAGGAATTCGTCCATCACCTGCTCCGGCGTTGGACCGGGGAAGCACCCAAACGAACTTGCCTCACAAACATCAGGTAGCGCCAAGATCACAGCGAACATACTCGACCAAGACCTGTGTTTTTGGTTCATCATCAACATCTCCGTAATGAGACCCAACTCCACCAATGGATTAATACCCGCCAAACGACGACATTACGCATCACACGGCGTGATCTGGTAGCCCGCAGAAGCGGTATACCCCCCCACCGTGCAGACGGAACGCACCGAACGCCCTGTTGGTGTGCGTTGGATGTCAACGATGATGTCTATGGCCTCGGCGATCGCATGGTGTGGGACGTTGACGGCCACCTCACCCACGAGCTGTTCAATCCGGGTCAACGCCTGACGGGCGCTGTCAGCGTGAACGGTCGCGACGCCGCCAGGATGACCTGTGTTGGCCGCTTTAATCATGTCCAAAGCTTCCCCACCTCGTACCTCCCCCACCACGATCCGGTCGGGCGACATCCGAAGCGCATCGTGCAACAGGTCTGTCATGGTGACGGGTTGCGGCGCGTCCTTGGTTAAGGTTTGTATGTGGTCCAGGGATGAGGGTTGCAGTTCCCGTGTGTCTTCTATGATCAGAACCCTGGCGTTCTGATACGCTGGCTCAGCAAGGATGGCGTTGGCCAGCGTGGTCTTCCCGGAACCCGTTCCCCCGCATATGAGGAAGTTCTTCCGGTCTTCTGCACCGTGGCGTATCACCTCCAATTGGGCCTGGGTCAGGATACCCCTCTCCACATAGGAATCTAGGCTGAACACCACGTCGGGGCGTTTACGTATCGTGTAGCATGGCGCATGGACAATGGGAGGCATGAACGCCTGAAACCGCTCCCCGGTCTCGGGGAGCGTCGCGGACAGAC
The DNA here is from genome assembly GCA_965224205.1 of Phycisphaeraceae bacterium. Classification (GTDB taxonomy): domain Bacteria; phylum Planctomycetota; class Phycisphaerae; order Phycisphaerales; family Phycisphaeraceae; genus CBDCYN01. Next base: position 13,576 of record CBDCYN010000010.1, on the reverse strand, counting down.
GCGGTTGATGGGTGTTGACAACCTTCCCCACGTAGTTGGCCATGAGCCGGATGATGGTTTCGGACTCCTCGGCACTGGTCGTGCCGACCTGCGAGCGGCCTTGCCCGTGGCGGTCGACCCACACACGGCTATCGGGGTTCACCCTCACCTCAACCACCTGTGGGTCCTTAAGCGACGCGAGTATGAGCGGGCCAAACGCGGCACGCAGCGCACTGACCTGGCGTTGCTCAACATCTGCGTTACGGGTTGTCATGTCCGGTGCCCTCTTGACCGATCGAAGAACTCATCGGGTCCATATCAAAGATGGACCGCCCGCTATCTAGCGCCTCATTGAGTTTGAATACGTAGTGGTCGAACCGCCTCTTACCTGAGGCAGCCGCGTCGGCGCGATCTGCTTCACGTACCGCTGGCGTGTGGTTTAGGTACAGGCGAACGAACAGACCCAGTAGCTCCCGTATGAGCCCGAAACCCTCTTGGGTCGCCTCGTCGTGCTTACGGATAGCCGCCAGGACGTGTGCCATCTCCTTTCGGAGATCGCTCTGGGTTTGGGGCATCAGCAGACTTGCACGAAGCGAGTCGTTTACGATAAGGGACTTGGATTTGCCAGTCTTTTCGCAATACTGCTTTAACGCTTTCGCCACGTCCTCATCGAGGTTTCCGGTCACTCGGTTCGAAGTTCTGTCGTTCCTGCTCATAACATCCCGTATGGGTCACCTACTTCTCCTGGTTCTTCTTGGGGAATATCCATCTCAATGCCATCCATCGGGATGTCATCGAACCCATATCCATCACCCGGCTCAATCGGAGGCGGTGGTCCCGCCGAGCGCACACCAAGCCAGGGGTTCGCGTAGCCAACCGGCACATCTACGCCTGCCGATTGATCCGGTGGCTTCATACATCGTTCTTTGAACCGTCGGTCCTGGTAATAGCGGACTTTTTTTGTGCGAAGCGGCCGGACCCCGGTTACGAACACCAGTTGCTCATCGGCCCCGAGCATCCGCACCTGACCCGGGTTAAGAAGCGGTCGCACCTGCTCGTTAAAACTGACGGTCCGGCGTGAGGAGATGCCGGAAAGCGCTTGGCGCGGCTGGCTGTAACCCTCTCGGTATTCCGTCACCGTTCCGGTCATCTGGCTGACCCGTTGCTGGGTCGTGGTATCGGCCGAGGCAAAGGCCGTGATGATGTGGCAGTTATCGATGATGGCGTTGTGCGGGCCGTACGCCTGAGCGATGTCATTAAACGACTGAACCAAGAGCGACGCCTTGAGCTTGTAGCCCGCCATCTGGCGCATGTTGGTCTCAAAGAACGCAAGCCGTCCCAGGGTGGGGAATTCATCCATCAGGAACAGCAGTCGGTGGAGCTTGGGGCGACCCTGAGTATCGCAATCAAGGTTCTCCATGAGCGCTCTTGCGAACTGGCTAAAGAGCAGACGGGTCAGCGGCTTGACACGGTCGGCGTCTGACGGGGGTGGCTGGAGATACAAGCTCACCGGGCGCTTGGCACACATCAGGTCGCCGATGACAAGGTCAGATCGGCTCGTGTTCTCGCGCACCACGGGGTCGGCAAAAAGTGTGAGGTAGCTCTCGGCCGTGCCGAGCACACTGGATCGGAACCGGTCCGCTTGCTTAAGAAGACCCACCGCGACCTTTCGGCATTCGGGATGGGGTTCGGGTTGACCGCTCCGAGGGTTTTTGCGGTGCGGGGTGTGGGCCATCGCCCTGCATGTCCCATCGAAATCAAGGAGCATGTCCCGGACGGTGCCCAGGTTCTTCTCCCCGTCATCAGCCGTGTAGAGCACGTGAAGGATCAGCGCGACCAAGAACTGAGAGGCGTTCTGGTCCCAGATGTCGAGGGTTCGCTTCTCGCCCGTCGGGTTGACGAGAATCGTGACAATGTTCTGAACGTCGCGGATCTCGTTGTCACCGCGACGCACCTCAAGGAGCGGATTGAATTTGATACTGTCGGTGGTCGTGGGGTTGAAGAACGCGGTGTGGCTGAAGGTGCTCCGAAATCCCGCCGTCTCCTGCCACAGCTCACCCTTGATATCGTAGACCACGACGCTTTCGGGCCACGTCAGGAGCGTGGGTATGGCGTGGCCCGCTGTTTTTCCGGAGCGTGCTGCCCCCGCAACAAGCTGGTGAGATGGCCCGTCGTACATCAGGATGCGCCTCCCCCACCGCCCTATCACCGTGCCTCGTTTGGCGAGAAGCGCTGCGCGTTTGGCGTCCCGCAGCGTGCCCCAGGCGTGCTGGCCCACGGCCTTGACCCCGGGTTTATTGGTCGAGGCAATTAGGAGGACCACCCCCCCACCGGCTACGCTGCCAAGCACCGACGCACTGGCAAATAGGTCCGCGTAGTGATCACCAAACGCCCAATACCAGACCAAGACCGCCCATGGGGCGTAAACCCGAGTTGAACCCGCTGTAAATAACCCCCGTCCGAGTGCGTCGTGGTAACCGAGCTTGTGGGCGACAAACTGAGTGGCGACCAAAAAGCTGACCAATGCGGCGATGCCCAGCGAGATCACGCTTCGTCTAGCCAAGCTCCACCCCCACTCGGCTACGCGATCGAACGGCGTGGGCCTGCCTTACGCTGGTACGGATCGCCTGGACCAATTCCGTCTCCCGCACGGCTGCGGTGACGACGCCCTTGTTGTTTGACGTGATCGCCCTCACGGGGGCCGCGAAATTACCTGACGTGGTTCTGATGATGGCGTAGCGGCCGCTGTACATCGAGACCTCTCCCAGCAGGTACCCGCTTATCGTGGGCGGGTGTCCGTGGGCGACCTCAACAAGCAGATTGCGGGTGAGGTGAGAAGGATTGGAGAGCCCAAAGTCGTTCGCTTCGGCTCCGAACAGCTTCGCGACGGCCCCAGGCCGCCACGCGAGCCTGCCGCCGTAAAGGCTCACCTTCGCGTATCCCTCTCTAAGAAGCCACTGGCGACGCTGGCTTATGAGCGACCGTATGAGCCTATCGCCTTTGATGTACAGCTCCTTTCCCGCGTCATCCTTGGTCACGAGCCTATCGAGCCACGTCATCGCACGGACCCGCGTGAGGTCCGTGGCGCGGTGCGCACCAAGCGATTGCACCACAGCGCCGTGGCGGGCATTTGGCGAGATCAGCACACCTGACTGACGGGCAGCGTCCGCAAACTCACCTGTTCTGGCCTGCACGTGGTGAAGCGCTTCATTGGCCGATACCGTGACGACCGAGTATCGGCCTTGGGTGTCTTGTTGCCAACGATTGTGGAGCAACCCCAAAAGAGGTTCCTTGAGCGAGGTAAACTCTGGGCTGTGATACCTAACTGGATTCGTGAATTCCGTAGACGTCGTCTTATCCGAAAGTTTCGGGGCAAGTCGTTCACGCTCTAAACCCACCCGGAACGCGAGCCCGTCTCGGCGATAGGTGTCGCCCGGTTCAAGGTCGATCCCTTCTTTGTCCTTGCCTCGGAGTAGCACCTGCGCTCGCCACGAAGCTGCCCGCTGCGTCGAGCTCGCGATCCATTCAAGAGGCCGGCTGAGGTCTTCACTTACCGACGCCATGACGGACCGAACCGCCCGCACGTGGTCGGTAAATTTAGATGCCGGTAGGTTGAACTCGAGTCGGTAGTGAAGATCGTCTTTGGACCACGCACTCTTTACTCTGGCCACCGGGACCGATTTGCCTCGCGCGGTAAAACCGTGGGTGTTCGATCGGCTAAGAGCGGGCGGTGTGGTACGCGACTCGAACAAGACCTCATTGGAAGGGTCATCAACCATCGCCCCCCCTCCCGTCGTGGTGGCGTCCAACGCCTTTCATGACCTGTGCGACAACCCCGTCGATGCTAAACGCAAGGCGTCGCCCCTTGCGCTGGGCGGTTAGGATCTCCAACCGTGCTTTATCCCAACGCTCCCTGGTCCACCTGGGCTGTTTCCGTTTCAGAGCCAAAAACGGGTCTCCCCGGTAGCCGATGGTCTTAAGTGATTGGGTCACAGAGATGACCAGCTGCGCGTCTTTGGAAAGGTCGAAGTTCACTCGATCTACAGAATTCAACCGTCGCTTTTTCGGCGTGGGGGTTCGCTCACCGTGGACGTAGCCCCTGATGCGCGCCTGTGCCCGGTCCTCGTCCACCTGCCGCATCCGGTCCCAGTTCTTGGTCTTGATCATCCACGAAAAGAGACCCGGTGGATTTTTCGTTGATTTGGCCACGGCGTACTCAGCTGCGGTCACAAAGCGCAGCCGGTCGGTGTCGCTCTTCCCAATAACCCCGCGTTTCACGGCTCGGCCATAGAGCACCATAAGCCGCGACGTGTCCCGAAGGTCTGCTGGCTCGATAACCCCCAGACCTCGGGATTGACCCTTCGATGCGTTTCGAGAAGACGTGTTAGCGGGAGCCTTTTCTCTCCCAATACCAAGCTGTTTGGGTCGCCTTTCTGTTCTTGGCCCGAGTAGTTCCGTAGCGAGTTCTGAGGCCCGGTGACGGATGCCGTGGTTGAGATAGTCTTTTCTGATAACCAGCGGACGGTGACCACTCCGCCCACGCATCATGATGTGGGCGTGAGGCGTGCGGGTGTTGTAATGGTTTGAGGCGTACCACTCGATCTTCGTCTTGAGGTCGCGCTGCACCTGGCGCATGAGGTCACGAACATAGAGCGTCAGGTCGGGCAAGTCGGCGGAGTTCTCCGGCGAGATCGTTAGATGAAATCGGTAACTGTCTTTGGACCAGGAACGTAGTTCCTGTTTTAGGGAGACCTCGTTTCGGTCCTGGGAATAGGCTTTGCCGGGCACACCGTTTTGACCGGCACCTTCGCGCTCTAGGTAGTTGGCTGCCTTGATAAGCGCCGCTTGGGTTTGTTTTGAGTGGTTTAGGATACGGGTCGTGACGGTCACCAATTGCGAGCTTTTGGGACCCTCGAAGGTTGTCGCACCGACCCCACGGTGGTGGCGGGATATCGCACGGGTTGATTTGTCCAAGCGATGGGCCGAAACCGATGAGCGTCCGCGAGGCACCGAAAGTGTATTTTGAGGCTCCCGCCTGATGGGAAGGTTTCGGGTCTTGACCTTGAAACTCTCCTCTTCGTCCCCGCCGCGTTCGGTTTGCGGTTTGAGCGTTACGATGCGCTTCTGAACCATCTGCGGCACTCCTTTTGTCTCTTGGGTAAGGGGTTAGGAGAATCTGCGGCACAATCTGCGGCACTCGGACTGATGTGCGGCACCCGAAGTTCTTGGAATACGGAGAGATAGAACGGCGCTACCGTGGACTCTTTAATCTTGGGTGCATGCTGCACAGGGGATTCCGTCCCCTCCCCTACCACTGCCTGCTGGTCATCATCAACCCACAACGGACAGTAGACGCCGGTGATAGTTGGCATGTTGACGGGGCCGTAGACACGGCTATCGAAACTGCGTGGGATACGGGTTGAGCAGACATAGACCTCGCCTGACCGAAGTGTTCTGCAATCCCGCCAGATTGGAACGGGATTACCCTCACTATCGAGATCGATTAGAGGTGCGATCTGATGCCCGTTGATGACGAGCTTCGTGCCGAGGGTGCAAACGTGGTCGCCTTCTAGAGCTGCCACGGGCTTTAGGAGGTGCCAGCCCCCCACTTCACCCCATCGGGACCAAACGTAGTCCTGGGCCGCCACAGGTAGCGGGAAGTCAATGAGGGAGCCGTGCGTGAGGTTTCTGGCGTCACCGACGCGGATGTACCACCCCACGGGCATACTCGGTGAGGTATACCTCACGCGGCTAAGATTGTCCGATTGTTGAAGTGTTGGAAGTTGCGGGTGATGAGGGTTTGGACGTTGGGTTTGTCGTCGGTGGCCAGCTTGGCGATGCCGTCGTGGATGGCTTGCTGAAATCGATCGAACGTTTCGTAGTACCGGCCGTTGAGGCAGCGTTTCTTGAGCAGGCCCCAGATCCGTTCGATCAGGTTCAGGTGCGGCGAGTAGGACGGCAGGAACATCAACTCGATGCCCAACCCCACGGCCCGATCTTGGACCAACCGGCAGCGTTGATACCGCGCGTTGTCCAGCACCAGGGTGATCGCTTGGCCGGGGTAACGCCCCGCGAGCGTCTCGAGTAATTCGCAGACCGTTTGGGCCGTGATGTACGTCGTGTTCGTGACGGTCACCAACTCTCGGGTCACGAAATCCAACGCCCCCAACACGTTCAGCCGGCGGCGGCCGGTGGGCGTGCGGATGAACAGCCTCACCACGCACCACACGTAGCACAGAAACGCGCCATGGACGAAGTGGCAGGCGTCTACAAAAAAACCCTGCGATCACCCCGTTCGGCTTCGTCCAAAGCCGGATCGAGGGTCTGTTCAAGGAATTCACGCTGCTGTTGATGCTTGGCCTGATCAAGCTTGCCCGGCACACCCCCGAGCTTGCGACGACGCAGACCCAGCCGTTTCAAAAAAGCTCGCACTTGCGTCGGGCCGCGACGCAGACCGGTGAGTTGCGTGATCTGATGGCTCGCCTCGTGGATCGTCGACGGCGGGTGTTGTTCCAAAGACGCCTTGACCTTCGGGCCGTGCGCGTTCAATTGACTGGGCTGACCCCGGTAGCCGTTTTGCCTCAACGCCTCGATCCCACCGTCGAGGTACGTATTCAAATAACGCTGCACCGTCCGGCTGCTGACCCCTGCCAAGGCCGCGATCTGCCGATGTGCCAACCCATGGCTCTTGAGCCAAACCACCTGCAACTTCCGCCGCACCCGCGGATCTGGATCGCTAAAACGCCCCCGATCCAACGCCGCCACCGCATCGTCCGTCAATGTGATCTGAAGCATCCATGCCTCCTGTGTCCAGTGACTTCGTAGTAAAATCAAACCGCTAACGTCAGCCTATTCTACCGATCAGACAAACTCACCCGAGGAAGGTATATTTTTGAGAATGACCCGGGGGGGTAAGAACCTGGGGACCCCGGCCATGACAATGAGCTGTAGCGCGACTAGGCCGATGGCGAGGAGGACTCTTCGCCTTTGGGGCGAAATGAGGTCGGGGATGGTCAACCCATCTTGATGTTTTGTTGGTTCTAGAAGACGCCGCATGCCCGGGGTACTCCACAGGGGCTCTTGAGACGGGGGCTCATCATGCACGACCTATCCCTGTAGGGATAATGCCGTTTGCGGCACCTCATTACAGAGAACGCGGTAGATGAGCGGTCTTTTCTTCTTGCGTGGAAACCCGGCGGATGGCTCAAAGAATCCCGCAGAGCCCCAAAACGGGAATCTGAAGGCGCGTTGGGCGTGCCTGCGGCGTTGCGACCCCGAGGGTATCCGCAAACGATGGGCGGGTCGGTCTGTCCTCAGTGGTTACCCGAGAGATGGGCCGGCTACAGATCTATGCTAAGAGGCAGCAACGTCAGATTGCCCATATCGAGGGATAGCAACACGTATGTCTCGTGGGAAGTCGAACATTCGTTTGTGATCACGAGGTACTCCTCCTTTGGAGGGTCCCAATCCTCGATGCCCTGGCGCAGCAAGATTTTTGGGGCTCTGGGATGGTACGTCTGCTTTGAGATGACAAGTTTGCCTTCCCCGAACGCGCTGGTAGGAAGCACCGAATCGTGTCCACCGTGATCTCCCCACTCACCGCATACGTGTCGCTCCAGGCCCTCAACGAGGTCGTCGTGCGGGATCTGCTCGTGGGCAAAGGGCGTGATGTAGATTTTGCCCGGGTTGTACCGAGTTGCTTGATCCGTCATAATTTCCTCACCCTGCATTGCGTATATCTTTGATGTTACCCACGGATATCATTCATGTTACCACACCGAGGCCAACCAGCTTCACGCGCTGTATTGAATTCATCACGGGTAAGTAAGGCGGTGATCCTGAACATACTCATATGCCCTCTCTCTCCGTCCGGACACGCTTGGCTGTATGCTTTGACAACCACGAACTCATCACCGCCCGTTCGCTCAAGGACCTCGCCGTAAATCGTCGGTGAGGCGAGTTCGGTGCCGGAGACGTTAAGAGTCGGATGGTCTATCCTGTAGAAACTGCCAATATTTAGGTTGCAATAAATTAATTCTCTTCGGTAGTCGTCGATGGTGATCATACTTCGACAATGTCACATAAGAGAAATTAAATCAAGTGGTTGCCGGTCTACAATAGGGGCCAATCGATCAGACTCTTTCTCTTCCTATTCCGTCGCGGCGCGATTATGGGGGCCTACCCCCCTACCGCAATGTCATGACAAGGCAATCCCCCGGTACGTGTTAACGTGGAAACGCTTTTTCGTACCAACGGTCTGGTGTCAGATGGTCTGACGCCGACCGACGGTTTTTTTAAGGAGGATCGCCATGATCTTAGTAGGCATGGATATGCAGGGATCCAGTATCAACAAGGAAAGGTGTGCGTTAATCTTGTTGGCTGAGGTTTTGTTAGAGGTTAGGACAGTAGGTCCCTCCCCTACTCTTGCTTGGTTTGGTAATTGACAATCACGGCCTGCTCGAAGGCATTTTTAAGGTTGGTGGGAAACGCCCGGGCCGTTGGAGTACCCCATTTACCGCGTGGTGCGATGCTTGATAGGTCAAGATGTTCTTTCGCGTCATGGAGGAGTGAAACAATCGCATCGAACATCTCGGACGCCTTGGCGTCGGCCTGGCCACTGTAGGTCTGGATGTAGCCTAGAAGCTCCTCGGACTTGCGGAGGGTTTCGGGCTTCATGTTGATTTGTTTTCGTTTAGGCGGTGACTTAGAAACGCGGCGGCTCACCGGCTGCGGCGGTTGCTTTGTGACAACCCGAGGCTCTATCACCGGTCGCTGTTCCGCAGTCTGGGGCATCGATACGACCTTCTGAGGGGCAACCACAGTCGGTTCATCTTCCCGGTCCGCTATCGTCTGACGAGGCGAATCAACGGGGACCTGGGTGTATTCATCATCGTCTAGGTAATCCCCGATTTGTATCGGAGCCTCGGTTGCTGATTCCGGAACATCCAGACCATACGAGTCGGGTAGCCCCCTTTTCTGTTTAACTCTAGCCATTGCTCACCGCCTTCTCTAAGGACGCTGGCTCTGGCATGGAATCGGCGACGACGACAGGCTCTGGCTGCGGAGGAGGGTCAACTGGTTTTTGACCCTGATTTGTTTCCACCTTCGTCTCGGATGCATTGGCGGGTTCGACTCGCTCAACGATTTCTCGGGCTATCTGCAAGTAATTCTCTGATTGAGGTTGACCCGGTGCGTGCTCAAAGATGGTACGGCTGTATACCGTCGCCTCCCTGTGACGCACGCTGCTTCCGACATTGTGTTTGAAAACATGGTTCTCCCCGAACTTCTGGGCCAACATGTCACGGATATCCCGGTCAAGCTTAGCTACGGAATGATAATTGCCGAGCAACACGCCAAGGAGTTGGAGCTTGGCGTTGTAACGCTTACGCACCTTGTCAACCGTGCGTGTTAGAGCAGCGAGACCGTTGAGGTCGTAGCCTGAAGGAAACACCGGTATGACATACCAGTCAGAAGCAATGAGAGCAGTCGTCATCAAGAAATCGAGGTCCGGAGGCGTGTCGATGACAACGAAGTCATGTAGTCCTCGAAGGGTATCGAGCGAATTCTTGAGTCGGTTTCGATGGTCGCGTCGGATATCGTCGGCATCAAGCGGCGACGATTCTGGCTCGGCGATTTTTGCTTGAAGCTGGGCTTCAAGCCTTTTCTCAACCGAGCCAAGGCCCCGATGTCCAGGAACCAGCATCGGTCGGTTCTTTGTGTCATCCTCTTCACCCTCGACGTTAATCTGAACATCCCGGGCGGCTTTCTTGGCGAGATACACATCCGCCAAAGTAAATTTTCCTTCCTTCTGAAGCTCGTCTCGATTCACGCCAAACGTATCGGTGGCGTTGCACTGCTCATCGGTATCGACGACACACGATGAATATCCAAGACGGTTGAACGCTGCTGCGATACTGACCGCCCCAGTGGTTTTACCACAGCCCCCCTTCTGATTGGCGAACGAAATGATGTGTGTACGCTTGAGCTTCATCATGCGGCTCCTTCCGGATTTGAAAAATCGTCCGTGTTACGCGAGGTTGTCAGTGCCTGTATACCACTATGCCTCTATACTCAGCCAGATGTTTTCTTCGGATGGCCGTGCTCGAAGCCTTCAAAAATTAGTGTGCCTCTATACCACCATACCTTCCCACTTACAGCATGCAAGATGCTGCATCACAACGTGCGGAGTCATACCTGTATACCCCCACTCTTCCGAAAAACTAAAGCATTGGCAATCGAACAAGTGTGCCTCCATACCGGCACACTCAATCTTAGTTCCTGGGACCTAAATCTCGACGTGTGAAACTATCCCCGCAAGAGGCCCTCTGAGACGCGTCGATGTCTTGCGTGGCCCCGGGAGGGCTCCCTATCATCGAACTGCCCATACGAGGCGTTCTCGTTCGTTTAACGACCCAAAGCGTAGCCCATGGGTGCCCCACGATGTGGAAAACAACAGAAAAACAAAAAAAATTTCAAGTGTACCTCTATACCACTATACCGGCATAGTCTTTCTTGGGCTTATGGGCGGTTTTACACTGAGATTGCCGGTACTTAATGAGTGTGCCTCTATACCTCCATGCGGCTGACTTAGAGTGTGGGGGTATACCACATTACCCCCACAATAATACCGAAGTCATAAAGCATGTAAATCACCTAAACAACACAGGTTTTAGAGTGTGCCTCTATACCTGCATACACTGTGCCTCTATGCCCCCATACTTTTATTTCGAAATCCTATCGTAGGCAAAAATCTGCTTGTCACAATGACTTAGCACGGTATTGTGGATTGTAACTTTAATGGACTTAATCCCGTCCCACGAATCCATGATGGCACGGGGTCATTGTAAGGAGACCGTTATCGAGTAGCAGCACAGAACAGCAGGCACAAAAAAAGCGACCTTATGGGCCGCTAATTTTGAGTCCACGAGATAGTCTCTCTCTGTGGATGGGTTGAATCTAGTAAATCCAATCTAACCACACTTCCAGCTGTCGTCAAGACCAATCTCATGAGGCTGACAGGGATTTTGTGCCCTGAAGGCGGTGCTGTGTGTTCAAACACGGGCAACGCGCACGCCCTTGGATTGTCCGCCTATTCACGAGGTTGCACGGATGCAGTCACAAAACACAGAAACGCTCTGGGAAAATGGTAGAGCACACACGAAAGCGGTAGGGGGGGTCGTTCAAATCTCGGTGCCACAGCTGCCGATGGCCTTCTGGGCCTACAAGCACCATCACATCTCCCTCAAAGCTATTCAGCCACAAGAATACAAAAGTGTTCGGATGCCCACACGAACACAACGCAGCACGACATCGCAACGCACCTACGAATCGCTCAAACGCGAGATCGCCACACCACCATCAGCTCTTGCGCGATCAGGGCGGGCCACGCCCCGAGCGCGGTCAGTGCGCCGTCGAAGTACGTGGTTGAAGCTCATGCAGTGTGGTATTGGAAGCTTTAATCAGATTGAAGCTCAGGGCCAGAGTTTTCCCTCTGGGCCTGTAATGGAAGGAGGATTTATGCATTAGTTAAGTAGGTATCGCTAACTCAGGGCACGAAAAAAGCGACCTTGCCGGGCCGCTCAATTTCGAGTCCACGAGTTGGTCACACGACGACAACGACGCGGATAGCTTGTTTTTGGTAAATCCAATCTAACCGCACTTCCAACCGTCGTCAAGACCAACTTGTGAGGCTGACAGGGATTTTATGCCCTGAGATCAGCGCTGCGTGTTCATACACGGGCAACGCGGACGCCCTTGGATTGTCCGCTTACTCACGAGGTTGCACGGATGCGGTCACAAAACACAGAAACGCTCTGGAAAAACAGCAGGGCACACACGAAAGCGGTAGGGGGGTTCCTAGAAATCACGGTCCCACAGCTTCTCATGGCCTACTGGGCCTACCTCAGGCAGCACATCTCACTTAAGGCTCTACACGTCTGGTTCGCCGCGTGGGAGCTTAAAAAGACCCGCCTTAACCTCGAGGACCACCAGACGCCGAAGTTCCGTATCAGGGAGTTTCAGACCTTGGTAGGGGGGACGGAGCGAATCATCAAAAAAGCCCTCCGAGAATTGGAAGCGGTCGGTTTGATGAAGTGCTCCCAGTCCTCGATTGAGCACGCCATCTCGCCTGACCAACTACTCGTCGATGACCTCTCGACGTTCTGGGCCATGCTCGCTAAGGTTCCAGCGAGCAGGCGGGATAAGAAGCTCAAGATTCCTCGTCGGCTCGTGCTGCTCGCAGCAGGGGGGGCACGGAAGGGACTCATCGCCACGCTCATCGGGCAATTCATCTGGTGCCTGTTCAACAGGAAAATAAACGGCCAGTACCAGATAGTGCCCACGGGCAACTGCAAGTCATCCTGGATTGCCGATGTCTTCGGGCTCACCACCCGGGCCGTAGAAGAGCAACGCCGCCACCTGGTGCATCTCGGTGTGCTCATCGAAGAAGAGCAAGAGCAGTGGCACCTCAACCGCTTCGGTCGTCGCTACAGCATCAACCTTCGTTGGGAGCGACCCGACAGGGCTGTGGATAACTCAAATCCTAAGGCGGTAGGGGAGGGGGGTGCGTGTGTGGAATCTTCTACCCCTCAAGCTGAAAACGGCACAGAATCTTCTACCCCTTGTCTTAACCAACATCTTCTCTCTTCGAGAGAACTAAAAAACCCACATCCGCCCTCCGGTCGTCCGATGGAGATTAAAAAATCTTTCAAAGAGGTGAAGATGCCTACGCTCAACCTTGTGGTTGATGCGGACCTTCATCGGACTTCGAGGCTATTCGAGCTTTTCGACCAGGCGGTAGCAAGGGGTTGGTTCCATCAACATCCTCATGAACGGCTATTGTTCGTTTCGGCGGCTGAACACAGTCGGGTTATCGGTGTAGATAACCCTTGTGCATGTTTCGCATCGATGATTCGAAACCGCAACGACAAGAAATGGGCCTACATCACTCAGGCTGATGAGGACGCGGCCATCAGCCGTATCAGAGATTATTTCAGGCCAGATGAGAGAAGAAAACCGGCTGTTCGTCCGGAGCGAACAGTCGTCAAAGTTGAGTTGACTGAGGACGCAAAACTAGCACGAGCGGCAAGGCAAATCGCCGCCACGAAGCGGATAACTGACCCGTTTAGGCTTATTAAACCCCACCATCCGGAGTGGACCCGAGAGCGATATGACCGAGCGTTAGCTGAACTCAATCACGCTGATTTCGAGCGGTCACTCGCTTTGAATGGGGCAGGGGGGGCACTGACGGGGATGTCTACGGCCGAAGACGTGCTTGAGACCGTGGGAGTGGTAGGGGGGTCAAGGTGACGGGTACGCTGAGAAAGGGGTGTCAGCTAGGGCTGATATTGGGAGTGGTGTTTAGCAATCCAAGCTTCGACATTTTGTTGGAACGCTATAGTTTTGGTCAAGAGGTCGTTCGCTTCGGAGTCCAACTCGTCCTTGGGGTACACAAGCCCCATGGCTTACGAGCAACAGACCGCCTGACAAACGAAACCGACCGTCCACTCCTATGAAGCCGGGTCGGTCAAATACTTTGGTTGGGTTCGGTGGATGGGTTCAAACTCCTATCCGGGCTTTCCGTGAGCGATGGGGCATT